>NZ_LHVO01000052.1 GCF_001269925.1 Pseudomonas sp. MIACH | reverse complement strand
TTGGCTATTGATGCGTTGTTGATGGCGGTTTGGAGGCGTAAACCGAAGCAAGAGGTGATGGTTCATTCCGACCAGGGCAGCCAGTACAGCAGCTCCGACTGGCGCAGCTTTTTGAGCGCAAACAATTTGGTTGCCAGCATGAGTCGCCGAGGCAACTGTCATGACAACGCCGTGGCCGAGAGCTTTTTCCAGCTTCTAAAACGGGAACGGATCAAGCGAAAAATCTACATCACGCGGGAAGATGCTCGTAGTGATGTGTTCGATTACATCGAGATGTTCTACAACGTAAAACGCCGCCATGGTTTCAACAATCAGCTGTCACCGGTAGAGTTTGAAAAGCGTTACGCAATGAGCTTGCAAGGTGTCTAGAGAATCCGGGGCGATTCACTCAGTGTTGCCGTGAACCGGGGGAACCCAGAGTGGGAAGGACGGGACCTCGTCATCCGTGCGCTGGATAAATTCGCCTTGTTTGGTGAAGTTGAGCAATCCCTTTTGCTGAGTATGATCCGCGCGGTGGGCCTATTCCCTTACATCACTCCGTACCTCGATGGAATATCGATTTCAGACCGTCTGGCCTATGAGGTGCATCGGGTGGACGGAGTTGAAGCGGGCATGGTTTTTCATCGGCTGCAGGCTCATGTGTTCAGCTTGCTGATGCAAGGACGTAACGTCGTGCTGAGTGCCTCAACAAGCGTCGGTAAAAGCTTGGTGATAGACGCCGTTCTGGCCCAGGAAAAATTTCGCAAGATCGTGGTCATCGTCCCAACCATCGCCCTCATCGACGAAACGCGCCGACGTCTGGTCAAGCGCTTCAAACAGAGGTGCAATGTCATTACGCATCCGACTCAGGAAGCCGATGACGCCCGAGTAAACGTTTACCTGCTGACCCAGGAGAGAGTCCTCCAGCGTGACGATCTACAGGACGTCGGCTTTTTCGTCGTAGATGAATTCTATAAACTTGACCTGTGCAGTGACTCGGAAACTGGCAGCCGTGCAATTGATTTGAGCTTGGCTTTCCACAAGCTGGCAAGACAGGGTGCGCAGTTCTATCTACTCGGCCCGCATATCCAAAATATCCACGGTCTCGACGCTTATGAGTACAATTTCATCCCCTCCAACTTTTCCACAGTGGCCGTCGATGTTGAGTATTTCAATTTGCCGACCAACGGAGATGCACGCAAGGACAAGCTCCTAGAACTCTGCCGCAAAATTGCCACCCCCACGCTCATCTACTCTCAGTCGCCAGCAAGCGCTAACAAGGTTGCACAGCTCCTTATCGAAAAGGGTGGGTTTTCGCCGCTCGCGCAGACCCAAGACATTGCTCAATGGATCGCGAAGGAATACCACCCAGAGTGGAACGTCGCCAAGGCCATATCGCTTGGTATCGCCATTCACCATGGTGGCGTCCCTAGAGCGCTGCAACAGTATTTTGTGAAGCTCTTCAACGAGGGGACAATCAAGCACATCATCTGCACGTCAACGATGATTGAGGGGGTCAATACTTCAGCAGAAAACGTCATCATTTATGACCGCCGGGTTAGTAACACGCCGTTCGATTTCTTCACGTTCAAGAACATTTCTGGCCGCGCGGGTCGCATGAACCGCTACTTCATCGGCAAGGTTTACATGCTGGAGGCTCCGCCGGAAGAAAAAGATCTCACTGTTGATTACCCGATCGGACTGCAGAACGAAGATTCTCCGATGGGGCTTTTGATGAAACTAGAGCCGGAGTACCTCACGGATATCTCCCGTCAACGGCTGGATCGGGCGTATGCGACACCGTTGCTGTCTACTGCGACCCTCGTCGAAAATCGGCATATCCCGGTTGACCGGCAGATAGAGATCGCCGAATCAATTATCAGGAATCTTGCAGTGAGTCGCCGAATGCTCACTTGGAAAGGAAACCCTGAACAAAACCAGCTCGAATACGTGTGCACCTTAGTCTGTGATCACCTTCAGACCAAACTGATGGATTATGGAATCATTTCAGGCCCTCAGCTCGCCTTTCATATCAACTCTGTCCGAATGGAGAAAGACTTCTCGGCGTATCTGCAGAACGCAATCGACACTAACCGAGCGGGCACCACTGCGAGCGAAGCGATCAACCTTCGTCTCAAGTTTATCCGTAACGTCCTGTGCTATCGCCTTCCTCGTGATTTTATGGCCATAAGCAAGATCCAGGCGGATGTCTTCACCCAGCGCAATATTGAGCCAGGAGACTTCAGCTTCTTCTCTGAGCAGATGGAGAACCTTTTTCACGATCCCTTACTGACGGCGCTTGACGAATATGGGATTCCCACGCAGGTCTCGACGCGTATTAAGAGTTCAATTCTTCCATCTGACAACCTGAATGACCTGCTGAACAAGTTACGGCACTTGGCGATCCGCCTGGATGGGATGCAGCTGTCCCCGTTTGAGCGAAATATTATGAAATGGGCGATTGCCGAGATGTAGCTCTAAGGCGCTGGAAGGGAGCATCTGCAGGGGCAAAGCGTGGTGCGTTCGGCTTCGACTTATGCCCTGTGAGATGTATTTAAATCGTTGAGCTGGCAACAGGGACTGACGCGCAGTGCGCAATCCTTCGCCTGGTTGCCTGAGTCGAGTCTGGGATGTTACGGACATTTAAGATTTTTCAATTTTTAAAAAAATATTGTCCGAAGGCACCGGCGTAGCTTCGAATAATAGTTTTGGTTTTTCTAGCAAATAGCCCTGGAGTTTTCCTTTCTTCCGAGGACCTTCCACCTGACAGACCCAAATATTTAAACCATTGTCGCGCTTCCTGTGGACCTTCAGTTTCTCAAACTGCTTCTGCACCCAACGCCATTCTTCAATCTCTTGGCCGCTATTCTTGGCGATGCCAGGAAACTCCTGTACATAACGTTGGAAGAGACCAGGCGTGACCAGAAATACGCTGCCATCCACTGTGTGGATTTTGGCCTTGCTGTCATTGATGATCAGCTTGCGGCTCAGAATGCCTTCCTTGACCCAGTTCAGGAATGCCTGGCCTGGGTTATCCAATTGAAGCGTTGAAGTTTTGACGGCTCTTTCTGACAGCGCGTCATTGGCCTTTGGCTCTTCCAACTCGAACATATCCAGCAGCGTACCGAGGTAATCGGCATCCTCTAGCGCCATGGGATCCGGCTGCGGTTGGCTTTGACCTGATCGTGCACTGACTGTCTCGAGCGCTGGTGTTGGTATCTGGGTGTCAGTTGAGTGGTCATGGGCTGCAATGCTCACCGTTCCGCTGAAAGCCTCGGGCCGGTCTTCGTTCCCCCAAATCAGTGCTGGTTGAAGGCGCAGAAAGGTAAAGGCCTGCTCCCAGTTGCCCTGTGCCACGAGCGCGGTCCAGATGGCTTTGCCGTCGGGGGTAGACTCGACCAGCCCGTGCGATTGCAGCTCGTCGAACACCGCGAGGTTGGACGAGGGAATGCCCTCAATCGATTGCGACAGCAGATAGGCTCGTAGTTTGTCTGTGACCGTCTTGCTGACGAGCCACAGCGCATCCTGGGTCAGCCATCCCGCGGCGCCTGGCTGGTTGAGTTTCAGTTCGTGCTGAACCAAATGACGCAGTCCGCTGATTAAGTGATGTTGCAGCGAATGAGTCGGCGCTTGCAGCGCCTTTTTCGGGTTACCACCGATGTTCTGTGCGGTCGAAACACGGTCTGCCTGCATCACTAATTCGCCGAGCACGCCGGCACGTTCGTACTGGCCCGCCAGGACATATAGCAGACTGGCCCATAGGGATGGAAATCCACTGAGCCAATCGAGGATTGAGCGGTCGAGAATCTGGTTGTAGAGCAAGCCTGCGGCCGCGCCATGCAGGTGGTAGTCGCGACCCTTGATATAACGAAAACGGTAGGGCTGATCCAGGGAGCCCTGCCAAGGATGCCAAACATGGCCATCCTGGCGTTCGACCAGCAGGTCCACGGCGATCTTGCCGACATCATGCAGCAGCGCGCCATAGGCGATGCCGGCCGACCAGGCGTCAGTCTGGGCGGCCTGGTCTTCGGGTGCGGCGCCAGTGGGAAGCAGATACGACTGGCGCAGCTTCAAACTGCAAGCGACCAGTTCCAGTCCATGGTCGAGCATACCGCCGAGATACGCATGATGATGTGTCTCGCTGGCCGGGAGTTGCTGGACTTGTTCGGCGTAGCGATGGATCGGATTTAAATAGAGTTGGTTGAACTGCGCGTGGGAGAGGGCGGTGTACTGCCAGATGCGATCGAGCAACTGGCGGCGGTGCTCCGCTGCTAATAAGCGGTGGGCCGACTCGATCGGCAGATAGCCTCCGGCGACACTCACGGTCGGCGGCGGGGAGAGCTTCTGCCTTTTGTGGCGAAACAGACTGAGCATCGTGACCTCCGGGAAGTGGCTGGGTCAGTGGCCTTTTAGCCTTTTCGGATAGAGCTCTTACCCTTGAGTCCCCATTCCCTTCCAACCCTTACCCGTCCTTTTGGCTCGTGTCCCTTTGTGCGGCAATCGGAATATGGATACTGCTAGGCACCGTTTTGTTGGGGGGTAGTACGGAAAAGACAAGAGTCGGTACACTGCGGTGCATCTTTTTTGGGTCTTGCCATGAACCTCACTGACGCCACGCTCGTGCTGCTGCTCGCGGCACGTATCCATGGGACCGACGAAGCCGTCAGGGCTTCGGCGAAGAGCGTGGTCAAGAAGTTGCCGCGCAGTAAACGCGATCTGATCTACAAGGTGATCGACAGCCGAAGTCCGCTTGAGCTGGTGGATTTTCTGGCGCAGAACCTGGATGCGGAATGACAGGCTGCGGGTGTGTGCCCACCTCTGACTCTTTGCATCAGAGCCCCGCGGCATGGGGTTTTCTGGGCGAAAAAAAAAGGGCTCAACTCGCGTTGGGCCCTGTGATGCGATTGCAGCGGTGCGGTAATGATCAAACTTCATCGTTCATGCATCGTGAGTCATCCATTTCCATCTGCTTCAGTTGCTGCTCCAGGTTGAGTACATACTCCGAGGCGCTTCGGGCCTGACCACTGGCGCGAAAGATCGCGCGTCTGTCAGCTTTGAGCAGGCCGAGCCAGGAGTCGATGTAGCCCTCGTGCCGCAGCTCCCCCTGTATACCGGCGTAGGCACATAAAAAAGCAGCGCCCATCTCGGCGATCAACTCCTCAAACGCGTAGCCTGGCGAGCCGAACGGATAGGGTGACGTCACGCCTTCGCGCTGCAACCGAGCGTGATGCCCGGTCCAGTGCGTCAGCTCGTGTAGTGCGGTGGCGTAGTACCCGCTTTCATCATGAAATTGTGCCTTTGTCGGCAGTTGGATGAGATCCCTGATCGGGTGGTAAAAGGCTTCGTCGGCAGGCCGATGAACGATGCGTGCACCTGAACTTAACAGCAGATTTTTCGCGACGCTGTTGGGCTGGAAGGGATCACTCGGTTCCGTCTCGAGCAGGATGTCATTGAGCATTTCGAGCCCTTCCGTTTGCTCGATGTTGAACAGAAAATGCGTCCTGAGAATACCGAAGTGAGCGACCTTGGGCTGACCATGTTCATCAAGTACGGGTTGGCCTGACTCGGTCTGTTCCTCGCGCTCCATCGGCTTGTAGAGCACCGCCAGGGTGCTGTGCTCACCCTTACGGATGTGCCCACCCGCTTTTTTGGCTTGATTGAAGGTCAGCCACCGATCTTGAGTGAACCCCTGCAACCTGGCCTCGGCCCAGAGCAGCGGTAAATTGATGCCCGAATACGGACGTCGCGTGATGGCGTTGACGGGATAGGGCTGATGACGGATGTAAGCGGAGCCATTTGATGACCAGGGTTTGATCCAGGGGGTAACGCCTTGGTCCAAAGCTTTAACCATCTTGTCTGTCACGTCTTGGTAGATATCGCGCATGGCAATTTCCTCGAGAGAAAAACGGAGGAACGCCTTGCCCGTCGGGGGAGGGTTCCCCGGTTGGGTGATGGGTTGGATTGATGCAGGTCTTGCAGGCCGTCCGAATGTGGAGGTGGGCGCCGCCCATTGCGCTTAGCGCTGTTCTCCTGCAAGCGCGATCAGCAAGGCGCCAGGTTGACCCGGTTCTTGGAGTAAGCTCAGACTCAATTGCAGCAACGGGTCGTGGTCTAAGTGATCGGCTGGTTCAATATGCATTACCTCGAACAGCACGTAAGACTTATGTGGATAGGCCAGGTGGGCTTCGAAGGCTGCGCGCAACACGAGGCTCAACCGATCGACCTGCAGCTTCTCAGCATGATCGGATTGCTCGAGCAGTACAGCACGTTGCCACGCGCCAGGTGTGAACACGATGGGTAACCGAAGGGTGTTCAGTATTTCCGGTGTAAGTGAGTCGGGCATGGTATGTCTCCGTTGAAAACTCGAAGAAACCTGTCCCGCGCGGGGAAAGATTTCCCTGCAGTGGGTTGAAGAAAAACAAGAAGCTTGCCTGGCGGGCGAAGCTCGGAAGGCACTTAGATGAGGAGTAGGCGTTCATCACCGCGGCAACGGTCACCGTGCGAGCCACCGAACGCTAATCGCACTTGGGAAGAACCATCATCGAAGTGACGTAGCCTTGAAGGTTCTGGCTACCTGGGAAAGTGCTGTCGATAACAGCGATCCGTACCTTGTATTTAATCGTACGATTTATCTGGGTCAATCGCTGTAGAGACGCTGGTTCACGGGACTTGTCTTCTGGCTTCCAATGAGGATTTTTCGACCGGGGAAACTGATATACGGTCAGGCATGGGCCGTTTTCGGTAGTAGGCTATTCCTCAAGGCTCAACCATGAAAACGCTCAGAAGAGGGTGAGACCATGCCGACTCAACAACCTGTTCAGAATTCACGTGCCCACCGCTGGGCGTATGTCTGTGGTCTGTCGGTGAAGCGTGGTTACCTTAGGTTGAAAACTTTTGAATCCCACGTGGTTGAGCGTGCGGAGGCCGCAGGTGTGCCCGCAAGTAAATTTCTTGTTCGCGGGAGTTTTCTGACTGCCAAGCTCGCTCTGTTCGGAGCATTTCTTTTTGTCAGCTTCTGGTTGTTTATGCTGATGTGCACAATTGTCGTATTAGCAGCTATCCCATTTCAGGGTTCAGACGCTCCAGGTAGTGACGATCTCGACGATCCAATGCATAGACCGTCTCGGCCTGAGCGTTACGATAAATGGGGTTCTCTGAAGTAGGCTATTGGTTATTTTGAGCTCTATTTACGCGAAACAATTCTTGCACCGCTCATCAACTGAGAGGTCCCGTTAGAGCTCGCTGTCTGTGCTGCGTGGGTTCCCCTGGTGAGCATTCCTTCTACGCCTGAACCTACGCTATATCCGGCCCAACTCATTGCCCCGAGAAACAGCATCGGTAGCACGATGAACATCGCCCCCATCACATACTCGATCACCTGCGCGGTGACAGTCCCATCCATGAAGCCGGATGTGGGCAGCGACAACAGTACCTGATTGGAAGCCGAAACTTGGTTGTACAGCGTATCGAGCATACTGGAGTCGACCCAGCGCGCCAGTTCCCACCAGAAGCTCAGCATGTGTAAGGTGAACAGCGCGAACGTCACCGTCATGACGGTCTTCAGCTGGTAGGTACTGACCAGCAGGATCAACGGCAAGCTGATGATGACGCCCATGATCAGGAACGCCTGCACCATCGGCAGGGCGGCGCGTAGCGCATTCATTGCGGGAAAATTACTGAAGGAACCCAGTGCCAATCCAGTATTGGTGGCCAGGTTATTGAGACCCTGATTGATCGAACCTCCACGAGCGCTGGAGCCGTAGTCCTGATACACCTGTCCGGGCGACATGGACATCGATTGCTGGCGCGGGCTGACCAGCTCACGCAGGGTGGCATCTTCGATCTCGTTGCTCGAACGGCCAGTCAACCAACCTTTCAGCTGAGTCAGCAGCGAAGGGTCGACCTGCTCGATCAAGCGCTCGCGTAGCCCAACACCACTGTCGCTCCACCACTGCTTGCAGGTGGGGTAGCCCGCGCCATTCTCCAACCGCGGCAAGGAAACATCGCGGTTGTCGTCATACGGCCAGTTGACGCGCGGTGTACGTGAGCGATCGGTGTCGTAGTAGCCCGGAGTGTCGAGAAAATAGCTTGAGCCGATCCAGGACGCGTCGTGACTTTGTGCCTTGTCCAACTGCGGACGGTTGGTGAACAGCCGAGAGCGGGAATAGCCGTAGCAGTCGCGGGTGAAGTCGGCAACTTCCTGCTGCAGGACCTGACTGTCGATGCGCGAGCTGTCGATCTCCATGCGCATTTGTCGGATATCCGGTGCGCAAGGGATGGAGGCGGTGGCCGCCGCAGTCACGCCTTTGCTCAAGGCATGTACCAGGAACCACCAGATCGGCACATTGGCAGAGCGTCCGCCAATGGTATTGAAGGTCGTCCCCCAGGCAGTTTCTTCTGGTTTGGCCACACTCACGCCGCAGCGCTGACTCGCCGCATCATCGAACGTCATTGACGAGAGGCTCAACGGAAACACAGGCGCGCAACCGAACAACACAACGATGTAGGCCAGCCACAACCGGTTCTCGATCCGCGGTACCGAGAGCAGTCCCTTGTTGCCTTCATCCGCGCCTTGCTGACGGGCAGACAACCATTCCTGCAAGATGATTGCACCAAAGGGCGCGGCGAATAGCCCGGTGTCGGAAAGGACACTCCAGAGGCCGTTATTGATGATCCAGGCCAGCAGAGAGAGGTAAAACTCGAGGTAGCTGTTGGTGCTCATGAGCATGGTGGTGGCCTCACAGTCGGGTGAGTTCGACGCAAGTAACGAGCACGAGCCCTAACGCTCCGATGCACTTCACGCGCAATCGATCCTGTGGTCGATGTCGGTAGCGTCGAAGTAGATCCCACCAGATCGCAAAGAGGGCGCTGTATAGCAAGGCACGCCACCACCGCAGATAAGGTCTTACGGATGCGAATGCCTGCTGCCAGGCCTCGAAACTACCCAGTGCAGTGAGGCCGATCCAGGCGACCAGTGCGACGCTCAGGATCATCGCCGCGGTAATGCCCAGACCTGAAAGCAAAGTGAATAGCCGTGAACGTTTCATGGCTTACTTTCGTCTGGCGTCAGCATCATTGAGTCGACCGGGCTCGGGGTCGCCTTGCTCGACTTTACGCGAAGCATCGGCACCACCGGCATGCCGATCGAGCACAAGGCTGGCGGTGTTGGTAGCCAGCAGCTGGCGAACCTGCAGTTCGGTCTGCAGCAGGCGTATTTCGCGCTCCAGGGCGTCGATGTTTTTCGTTAAGGCGATTTGCGCCGGCTCGGCGGAAGCGATGTTCGGTTCGTGACTGCCCGCCAGCAGCGTACGCAGTAGCAGGAGCGCCTTGTCGAGTACGCTGGACAAGGCTGTCTCGCTGGCCAGGCGTCGTGCCAGCAGATCCTGGTCGGGATCGTCGCGCAGGGCTTCAACCACGCCACGGGTCACCGGCAGCATTGGGCTCGAGGCTTTCGCAAGGTTGTCAGGGGTAGGCGGCAGAGAGCCCGATAGCAACCCTTGCAAGGATTTCAGTCGCTCGCCGTAGGCCTCCTGGATCAACGGCGTCAATCCGCTACCCGCGGTCGCGCGCAGGGTTTCGCAGCTGTCACAGGTCGCGACTTCGCTCTCGCCCAGTACGCGAACGGCCCATTCGGCTTCCTCTTGGGGCGAAGCCCAGGTCTGACAAATAGTCCCACCTAAGCAGTCGCTGCTATTGATTGAGGTGCTGTCATCTACTGACCGGTTATGCAGCAGGTTATAGCCCGCGCGCACCACGTCGGAAGTCACACGAATGGGCGTCTGCCCATCACCTCCGGCCTTTGAACCGCCGACCCAGGCCACTCCATTGTTGCCGTTATGGGCCTCGGTGTTTTTCACCGCGGCCACCGCATCACCGCCGGTTTGCTCCAGATTGCCTTGCATTTCTTGGTTCTTGGCCAGCGCGCCCCAGCCAGCTTGACCGACCTTGTCCGCCATCTTTTCGGCCATGGCCTGGCAGGTCAGCTTGGAGCGGTCGAAGTCGATGCGCCCCTGCATCACCCCGTTACTTAGCAACTCATAGAGACCTGGGTTGGCGCGCTGTATGATCAAGGCCGGCAGCGACATAACGGCTTGGGTCGCGTTCTGCACGATACTGCCCATGATCTGCTGGAAACCTTCGGTGACGCCGTTCAGCTGGTTTTGCAGGGTGTTGGTGAGGCTCATGTTTCCGCACATCATGTTCGCTCGCCAAGAACCACCGACACCGAGACCACTGGGTCGATAGAGCGAACTCGGTGAACCGACTGCCGAGCCGCCACCAATGGTGTACATCACGCGGTCATCAAGCACTTCGCCTTGAGTGCCCAGGCGGTAATCGCCTTCGGCGGAGTGGGCATGCGTGGCCATGGCAAACAGTCCACAGAACAACAGACTCATCGCGCCCAACCATGGTCGTGCGAGAAGCCGACTCATGAAGCACCTCCTTCGAAGTCGATGCTGAATAGAAACGTCTGTCCCTCACGTTTGCAGCAGCTATAGGGACGCCAAAGCGACCAGGCGTAGCCGCCATCCGCGCTCTGGACTGGATTGCTGGGGAAGATGGCGCACGTGGGCTGAATTTGGGGGGAGAGCAATTGCCATTTGTGGGTCGAAGCGTCGTTTTCGACGATCGGGCCGGGTGGCCAGTAGCCGTCGCGTTTGGCTGGTGTGAGTGGTAAGTACACATGCGTCTGCCAGTTTCGGGTAACCACATCACCGGCCCGTTGTGCCATGACTGCGGCTGCCTTGAAATCGTCGGGCTGTACCAGAAAACCCTGCCGGGGATAAATGTTACCCCACATGCTTCCTAAGACTTGACTGCCGACTTCGCGGATCCCAGGCACAAGTGACTCGGGGTAGAAATTTTCCGGTATCCCATGGCGCCAAGCCAGTGAGTCCAAGGTACTCAAGTAGTAAGGCATAAACGCAGTTGCGCCGCTGGCGCAGGCGTAGCCGGATTGCGAAGCCAGTTGCGTGGCTGCCCATCCGCCAGGGTGGCCGATACCATCAACGTTCTTGAAACGGGGCAGGTTGTTGCGCTGAGCGCTCGGCGTGATCAGATTGCCGCCACCTTCCGCACCGCTGATAGGAGAGGAGAGGGTGGCCATCTCGGTCCATGGGTTATTGCCCGTAGCGGTGTAGCTTGAGACCACCAGTTCAGGAATGAAATGACGAACCTTGGTCGAGGTTTTGATTGTGCAGCCGAATGGCGTGCAGAGCAGCCAGAAGCAAATGCCGACGACCCTGTATTCGAGACACTCTGGCGAAAGCACGGAGGACGTGATGCTTCCGGTGTCCAGCGCCACGCTTGGGCCGCATGCCAGTAGGATGCTCAGCGCCAAGGGGCGTAGTCTTGCGGGCGATATTGACGAATAGACGGCAGTCATAATCCAGGCTCAATATGTATGGCCTGGGCAGAATCGGTGAGGGGCTGGAGATTGTCAGCGGATATTATGAAGGCCAATCTATCGGCTTTGTGATACGTAAGACTATTATTTGGCGTGAAGGGAGCTACGCAGTACCTCGGGTTCCACAAGTAACTGATCTGCGGTAATTTCGAAAACGCTCGCGAGCTTACAAAGAACTAACAACGACGGATTGCCCGTGCATCGTTCAATTTGACTAACGTAGGTGCGATCGACCTCGGCCATTAGCGCGAGCTGCTCTTGGGAAAGGTTTTTCACGCGCCGCATCAAGCGGATGTTTTCCGCCAGTTGCAGACGTAGCTGTTCGTAGTCTTGAGTCATGCGCGCAAATTGCGCCTTGAGGGACTCTCAATCCACGGGATATAGTCTGCATTAGGGCTGATCTATGCCATTTGAAGGCTTATGGCTGTAAGCGAGCGCTTAAAAGTTTTCGAAGCTGGACTTTGCGTCTGAAAATAAATCAGAAATTTAGGTGTGTATGGACGAAAACTACGTTTCAATTCCAGCGGCGGATGGTTGCCCAAGTCTTCTGACTCCGTGGGGTAGCGAATTTTCCTCAATGATTGAGCGTGGCGTGCAATGCGCTCAGGCTTGGCTAGATGCGCCCGGCGACGTTCCACTGTGGTGGGAGCTAGCGCAAACACGCAAGACCTTTCCCGCAGGTTGCTGCCAAGACGCTTTTGAGGCTGGATTCTTATTGAGGATTCAGCAGCGGCTTCAAGGAACATCACGATAACCCGCCGTTGGCTTTAGGGCGCGCGCGATCAAAATAGACTCACCTATTCGGGTTTATCCCTCGTGCGCTATCGATCCGTTCAGCTACTCGATACGCTGCTTCCAGTTCTGAGCAGCCGAGGTCCTGCATCAGTGTCCAGCGCTCGGCCTTCTCTTCAGGTTCCGTCATCGCCAAGGCAAGATAAAGACTGGGTGGTACGGCCCGAAACAGCGTCTCAATTTTTTGAGATAGCACGACCCCTTCAGTGTATTTTCCCGGCTCCTTACCAGCGGAAAGCAGCAAGGCTTTCTGCGCCGGCGTGAGCTTTTTGAACCTTGCGATTTCCTCAATCTCCGCGGGCGGCATATTCAAGCAAATCCACCATTCGATCATGTTGAGCATGGTCTGCGCAGCCGTGGGAAAGTCCGCAAGGTTTTGCGTGGCTAGCCAGAACCAGGCGCCGAGCTTGCGCCACATCTTCGTGCCCTTAACCACGAAAGGCGCCAGCAGCGGATTCTTGGTAATGATATGCCCCTCGTCGGTGACCATGATGATCGGTCGGCCCAAGTACTGGTCGCGCTCGGCGAGGTTGTTTACGGTGTTCATCAGGCTGATGTAGCTAATAGACATCTGAGCCTCATAGCCTTCGCGAGCGTAAGTTGCGAGATCAACGATGGTCACATCGCTCTCCGGCCACGGAGTGCCTTCACGGTCGAAGAGCTCACCCTCGAAGCCCTGGCAAAAGAGATCGATGGACTCGCCCATTTCCTGTGCACGTTCGCGACGCTTTTCCGGTAAGCGCGAGTCCTTGGCGACGCGCAGTAAAGCGTTGCGCACATCGCGGGTCAGTACTTGACGGTTCGTTGCGACACAGGTTTGCGCCGCATCGAGAATACACTCACGAATCAAGCTACGATCAGCTCGACTCAGTCGCGCCTCTTCTTTGGCCTCGCCGCCGGTGATCATCAGGCGAGCGGTGATTTCCAACTCGCCGAGCACATCGCGCTGGTCCTCTCGACTGGCGACTGTTTCATCGTCCCACTCATCAATGGAAAGACTCGCCACTTGATCCGGTTGTTTGACCAGGCGCCAGGCATCGCCGAATGGGGCGAGACTGACCGGGGCACCAGGTTTCAATTGGACCTTGTTGATCGACAAGCCCTGGGTCGCGAAGTAGTCACCCTGCAGGCCGAACGAGTTGCCAGCCTCTACGATAAATAGGCGAGGGCGGTATATAGCCATGATCTGCATCAACAAGGTGACTAGGGTCGCTGACTTGCCGGCGCCGGTGGGGCCGAATAACAGCAGGTGGCCGTTCATTGCCCTGTCTAAACGTGACAACGGATCAAAGCTCAAAGGCGACCCACCACGATTAAACAGTGTAATACCCGGGTGGCCGGTGCCAATGCTGCGTCCCCAGACTGGAACGAGGTTTGCCAGGTGTTGGACGAACATCAGACGTGTGTACCAGTTACGTGTGTCGCGGGCTGGGTTGTAAGCCATCGGTAACCAACGCAGGTAGCTGTTGCAGGCCGCGACTTCATCGCCTTCGCGTACCGGCTGCAGGCCCGCACCCAGCAGCGCATTGGCTAGGCTGACCGAGCGCTGGCGCAGTTGCTGTTCATCGTAACCGCGCACGTAAAACGCCATCGTGCCGCGGTACAGCTTGTGCTGACGGCCGATGATCGCACGAGCCTCTTCAACATCCTGACGGGCTTGGGTCGAGGCAAGGTTTTCACCGATCGCTTTGCGGGCTAAACGGTTCAACTGATCCTCGAGTACATCCTGCGGTTTGACCACCAAGGTCAGGCTCATCACCGTGCCTTCGGGTAGCTGGTCGAAAAGGGCATTCACCGCGTCGCCCTTGCGGATTTCGCCAGTGAGTTGACCAATCAATGGCGCCCGGCGCAGCTTGTCCACGACCATTACCCGGTGGGGGTGATCATCAAAAAGCCAGAGTCCATGCTGCACGTTCGAACGCGGTTCGTTAAAGAACAACCGTTCGGCAAAGTCATGATCGAAAGGTAGTTCCAGCGACTCGCTCTCGTCAGACCCCGGATAGGCCACGCGGCGGTAAAAGTCTTCGGGCGATTCATCTGTGAGCTTGGGGGCTGGATTGAACCAGGGCAACAACCATGCATACAAACCTCGGCCATCGACTCGCGTCGATTGCACCCCGCACGCCTGCAACGAAACAGCGACACGTTCGCAAGTTTGTTGCAGCGATTGCACTGGGTTGAGTCCCGCCTCCTCACCGTCAGACTCAAGCCAGCGATAGATCACCAATCGCACCCGACGGTTGTTTCCTCGCCAGGGCAGGCGCGTGATTGCCTTATCTTCGAACAGGCCGCCAGGCTTGGAGATGGCTTTCAGATGTCGGCGAATAAGTTCCAGGTATGCTTCGGTGAAAACTGTGCCTCGGGCGCTGTCCTGAATATAATCTGTTAGCCAAGTCAGATAGGGGGTGAAGTCATTGTCGTCCTGGCAGAAAAACTGCGCCACCCAAGGCGCTTGATCCAGCTCATCAAAGCTATCCTGCAGGGCATCTTCGAGGGCATCGCGGGCTGCCATTAGCCAATCGGGTTCGCGCCCTTCGGTGCCGATGGGCAGTAGCTCGAAAACCGCACCCACAGAGCGATTGTCATCTAGTAGAAAACACTGCTCGGTTTCGAGGTATTCGACCCACGGCAGATGATCGGTGAAGCTGGGATTGTGCGCATAGAGCGCAGCTTCATCGGCCAGTGTGGCGCGGGCGCGCAATGGGTTGCGCCAGGCTTTCCATGCAGACGTGCAGTTGCCCGTATCGTCGCTACACATTACAGGTTTTCCTGACGTTCACCCGGCAGTGCGTACTGCACCCGTTGGTAGAATGGAAAGACGGTCGAGTACCCCGGCACTGGTGCCTGCTCGGTACCACTCAGATGCGGATACACGTACATCACCAAATCAGGATTGGGCAGGCGAGGGAACAGGTTGCGAATTTCATTCGCTGCTGTACGCGTATACGGTTCCTGGAGCGCAGCGTAGAGATCTGTTTGAGCCAACGGGCGACGCAACTGTTGCCGAGCATCCAACAGTTGCTGTTGAGTACCCTGTGAGCCGGCGCCGTTCCAGATGTCCAGCATGGTTTGCTCGCCATGCGGCAAAAGTGTGTCCTTGTCGGTGGAACACCCCGTCAGGACCCAGCAGAGCAAGCTAATCCAGATCAGATAGAGACGTAGGATCTTTTTCATGGCGAACGCTCCGGCCCTTGGGCTCGTAGTCGATGGTGATCTCATGGTCGAGGTGTAGGGCGACCTGTGCTGCAGGTGGTACATACACGGCAGCAAAGGCTTCGCCATACAGTTTGTTGACCCACTCGCGAATGTCGCTGACCCCACCACTGAGAATTGAGTTCAGTGTGCTATTGCCACTGCTGCTGGTGACCCCGAAGGCACTGCCGCCAGAGCTGATCACGCTGCTGTTGTTTTGCTCATTCCCGAGCAAGGCAGCGACACCCGCGCCGGCAGCAGTGATCAGGCTCTGGCTACCGAGGTACTGCTGGGCGTTCGAGCGGCGGTCGCCGGCGATGCAGGGAATGCCATACGGATCGGAGAGGTAACCGAGTCCACCGCGGATCTTGTCGGTGTTTGAGCTCTGGGTGGTGGAGACATTGCGGCTGGATACCGCTTTCGGCTGAGGCACCGTGCGGATGGTGCCATCGGTAAACACAAAAGTGATCGACTCGACCTGTCCGCGTACGCATGACAGGGTCCAGTCACCGGACGCCGTGCCGCTCATCACAGCCCCCGCGACGTCTGGCAGGTCGATGCCGTTGGCCGTCAGGTTTTCCGGACCGACCAGCACCTTGAAGGGATAGGGATCATTCACGGTGCCATCCACCGGGACTCGGCCAATCAGCGCGGTCATGGCGACCGAGCCCATCAATGTCGCATTTTCGGGAATGGTGTAGACCGGCTTCGCACCTTCGGTACGATCACCGGATCGCGTCAGGTCACGCTCACCCTTGGTGACCTCGCGTAACTGCTTTTGGCTGCGGTCGATGGCATTGTCCTTCAAGCCCTCGAGCGAGTTGAAGGCATTAGGCAGACTCGGTGCGGAAGAGGTCTTGGTTTTGCCTCGGGCTTCGGTGGAGGGAGCATCCGAGGGTTCAATCCACTGCAGCGCATCGTTGGCAGAATGCCGCCCTTCGAACTGGTCCCCATCGCCCGGTTCAAGCCCCAGTCCGATCGGCATATCCTTGCTTTTGCCGGTCAGCCCCGACAACTGTTCCTGCAATTGCGTCAGCAGACCGCGAGCCTGACGACTGTCTTGTTCCGCTTTGAGGCGTGCTTCATTGGCTTGTCGGCGGCCTTCGTCTACCTGCTGGGTCACACTGCCAAGTGCCGTCTGAATACGCGAGTCGACGCTGTTTTCCCGCTCACGTAGACGGTTGTTTTCCGTTTGCAGTGAATCATTGTGTTTCTTCAAACCGAGCATGTCGCTGCGCATGGCCTTCACTTGGCCTACCAAGGTGGCGACCGTGTCGCGTGGGGTATCGCCCGCAATGCCGAGCGACTTGGCTTGCTCGGCAGATAATTGAATATCGCCCTGATCAACTGGGTGCTCTGGAGAAGGCGTACTGCCTCCCGCGACCCAGCTTTTCATGATGATCAGCACTACGCCCAGCAGCGCAGCTGGTACTAGCCATTTGAGCAAGGCGTTAGCCTTCATCGTCAGCACCTCGCGCAACGGGCGGAAGCATCAGGGCGTGTTCGAGGCCGGCACCGCGCGTGATGAGGTAGGCAATAGTGGTGTCTTCCGCACTGCCGACCGGCCCGAGGAAAGCATGCTGGAAGGTCGCGGCGAACAGCGTGGCCTGAAGCCGACGTGGATCGAGTTGCACCGTCTCTGAACCACGATTGCGCAACTTCACCACCGTCACCCAGTAATCACCGAGTCGCCAGGCGGCGGTGGGCGTACTGGACACGTTTTCGCTCGGCAACAGGGTCGGCAGTTCGCTGCGCAGCTTGAGTGGGACGCGGCGGACGCCGGGTAGGGATTCTACGGTGCGCAGCGGCGCGTACAGGCTCTGTGCGGCATAGCGGGTCAACGCGACCGGGATCGGCGTACGTTCTTGAACAGGGGCGGTGCTCGATTCAGTCTCGGCAGCCTGCACCGGAGCATGCTTGAGAATACGCACCGGCTCCAGCGGTTGATCGCCAGGCGTGGCCGCGATATCCAGCAGGATGATCTCACCCGTCGCGACTGATTGCAGTTGCAGTCGGGTCGGGGCAATGGCTTCCGACGCGCGCAGGTACAGCGTGCCGCCGGTGGATTGCACGCGCAGCTTGCCCGTCAAGTTTGAGGGCACGCCGACGCGAACAGCCTCATCGACAAATACCACTCGCTCCTGATTGATCACCAGCGGGACCGCGAGGGGGAGGCGTTCCCAATGCATCAGCTCGACGGCCTTTGCCGCGACTCCCCACAGCGTTAGTGCGACGGTGAGTCCCAGGGTCGACATCCGCTTCATGGTTCACCTCCAGGCAGGAAGATTTTTTGCGGAGTGCCCTGGTAGCAGTCCAGAGCCAGCCCCCACTTGTTGCGCTCGGGATCCAGGTCAAAACGCACCACGTGCAATGGATAGCGCACCACCACCCGTTTTACCGGTTCGGCGGCGTAATACTCATCGGCGTTGAGGTCGAGCGTGACCAGCCAGCTGTCGCGGTCGAGTTGCTTGACCCTGAGTTCCGGATCTTCGCTGTAGCCACGGCCCAGAATTTCGTAGACGCCACGCACCCGCTGGCGCAACTCGCCGGCGGCCTTGCGGTACTCGTAGTCTCCGTCGAGGAAGGCCTTGCAGGCAGGTGTCAGGTAGGACTGCAAGCCATAGATGGCGCGGCGATAATCCTGCTCGCCATCCGAGGGCCAGCGGTTGAGTTGGCCAAAGATGTACAGGGCAAAGGCATACACATTCTCTGGGGGGACATCCCACCACTTGCGCGTGCTGCCCGCGCGCAGATCAGGGGGGACATGCACGGTCAGATCGGTCGGTGCTGAGCGCCAGCCATACCATAGCCCGGCGCTTAGTAGAGCGAGCATCACTATCGCCAGACGCAGGCTGAAGATATGTGCCTGTTGGGCATCGACCTTGTTTCGAAATCGACTCATGGCTGCCACCGGGACAGGGCGTGGCCAAGTCGACGCGAACGGCGAACTGTCCAGGCGCCGGAGTGGAGAATCAAACTTCCACGCCCCAGGCGCCAACGGCTGGCGAGTATCCATTCGAGCTTGCGGTACAACCAGGTCTCGGGACGAGCACGTTTGGCCCGACGCAGTAGCGTGCCCCCGACCAATAATACCACTGTCATGCCTGCGATCATGCTGGTGGGCGCCACGGCAATCGAGGCGGTGGCGATCGCCAGAGGAACGCCGACCAGGAGGCCAATGACGGCGCCTGTGCCTAGGGCTACCCACATTTCATCATTGGTTAAACCGCGCAATACGGCTGGATCACGATTGAGTCGCTCCGGCAGAAAGGCCACGGTGCCGTCGGCAAGGCGTTCGATAGTGTCGTTCATGTCGACCTCACAGAATCGAGGCAGCCTTGGTGAGAAACCAGATGATGATCACCACCAACAGGGCGCCGATACCGACTACCGCGCCGAGGTCTTTCCAGGTCTTGCGCTGGTTTTGGACGTCGGCAAATACGGTCAGGGAATGCCAAGCCACGCCGAGAAACGCGAGAAGGGCAATCAGCAGGCCTAGTAGAATGCCGGCGTCGTAGGCGTAGTTTTTGATCGTTTCGATCAATCCGGAACCTTCGCCTCGGGAAGGCGCCTCCATGGTCGGTAGCTCGGCAAAAGCTAGGCCTGGACCAAGGACCAGCATCAGACCTATCAAGCATTGGTTTGCACGATCACGCAGGTTGTTTTTGAGAGGGGCAAGGCACTTGAGCATGATGGCGATCTCCGATGTTAGGACAGGGTGAAGAACATCAAAATCAGCAAGGTGAGCAGTACGCGCGCAGCACTGCCGCCAAAGGCACCAAAGCGCACGCTTCCTGTCGCCCAGCCCCGGTAAGCGGTCCACATCACCCAGGCACACCACAGCAAAGCCAGGACGAGAACCAAGGACAGCCACAGTGTCGAGCTGCTCTGTGCCGAGAAGCCGGAAGCGTTTTGAAAGGCGGCGGTCTGGGCGTCAGTCATGCTCATGGCGAGGACTCTGCGGATGGTGTGTCGAGACGGTATTCTCCGACCAACTCAGTGGAGTCGCGAGGTTGAGCGCGGGAGGGGGAGAGATAGTCCTGCACACCCTGGCGGATGCGTTGGATGTCTTCAGTTAGGCGGGGATAGTCAAAGCGGTAACGTTCGAATGATTCAGTCGGGCTAGCTATCTTGGCTCGTGTCGCAAGATGCTCGATAGTATCGAGTTGCTGCAAAATCAGACTCAACTGATCCTGCTCATTAGCAGATGCGGCATAGCTGCCACTATTGAACGAGATCAGTACGAGTAGACAACAGATTCGGCATAGTACAGTCGGCATGTGGATAGCCCATTTGGTTATTGGGTCTAGCATCCAACTGACGGCTAGGGCTTAGCAGTAAAAAAAATGAAACACGCTGCGTCATTTTATTTCGATACAGGCGCTGACTACGTGGCGAGCTTGGATACCGCGTCGAGGGTTAGAAAACTTGGAGAGAAAGGGACGCAGTCGGACCACTGAGTGATCTAGATTTCTCATGAAAAGCGATTAAGCGCCGTTAACGTTTGATTCTGCTTAAAAAATTTTAGCAGGGCGCGGAGCGCGAACGAGATCAGTAACGTAGAGTGAGTGCATAGAGTGAATATCCAACAAGCAATTCGGCGGTATCGTCTTCGACAGGGCATGGGTTTATCCTTGATTTTCTTTGGTGCGCTATTTTATTTGGTTTCATCGTTGAAATCTTTGCACCATCAAGCGGCGAAACTTGCTGAGTCACCTCTTTTTGGCCATTTGGGTGGACTGATGCAAAATCTGGTAGCCGACATCTACCAAATCACATCGCCCTATATCGGTTTTGTATGGAACAACGCGCCCACCCTCAGTCAGGAAAACCCACTCAGCTATGGGAATTTGCTGTTTCTCGGTTTGCTGGGTGTGATGATTGTTGGAAAGCAATTGCTTCTTTCTGCTAGACAGCTCAATGGGCGTGTTCAGGTCCAGCTTGAGCGTCTTGAGGAAGCCCAGTGGCGCAGCTCGATGCAGAGTGGGGCCGTAACCCAAGTCAACGCAAACCACATCGGCCAAATCAATTTTTACCAGCAAGCAATGCCGCCATCTCCTTCCAGTGATTGGTGGCAGCGGCCGTGGGGTATTGTTGGTTTGTCTATAATCGGCGGTTATGTTGTAGCGGTGTTGGCTAAGCTGACCGGGATGGTTTAGCACTCCAGCAGTACGTTCTATCAAAGATATTTTTTGAACATTGCCGAGGTGATAGCGGTTGCTATGCCGAGCATCACCGCGCAAGGTAAAAAAATCGCCATCGGATTGAGCGAAAACGGTAGGGATAGGTAAATAATCCAGGGCACGCTCAGCAGTGGTAACACTGCTCGCTTAGCACGGTGATAAACAAAGCTGCTTTCTTGCCCAGCGCCAAATTTGCGCAGATCACGGCGCATTAACCCATCAACAAAGCCAGTGAGCATGCTCAGTAAGAACAGCGGCGTGGATAAGAGCAGAATGGTCAGACGCACTACAAAGGTAAAAGTAACGTACACAGCGGCCAGCACGAAATCTTCAATACTCACGTAGAGCTGATTGGTCCAGTGCCAGAACCCGTTTCCCTGGCTCGACACCCGGGCCTGACTAGCAAAGTCCGCAAATCCAGTTTTGACCAAAAGCCACTGGGTGAGGAGATCCAGTACCTGGACGATCATCTGCCCGGGTTGTTGGAGAATGAGTGAAGATTTGAAGTGGTCGCTAAGCCAGCCCAGTTCGTTGATCAGCATGCCTTGGCTGTGTCTCCAGCCTTGATCCTCCCAGAAGAAGATCACACCTGCCCACTCGATCAAGATCGAGAACAGCAATGAGGCAATTAACAAGCCGATAATCCGCAGAGCTAAGCCTATCGCCGAGATGATCAATCCCGGGCGCTGGGGCGGTTGTGGCGGCGTATTCCGGACGGAGGTCGCCATCGTTCACTCCATTGTGCTTTGCATTTGGTGTCGTCACAAAATCTTCTGAATAGCTTGCTACTGAATCGACTCCTGTGGTGGGGCCGGGCTAACCCACCTGATCCAAATCGAAGTTTGTAGTTGGGCCGCCACCGCTTGCACTCCACCATTGACCCGCCTGCTCGTTGTAAGCCGCCCGCATCATTTGAGTGAGCTCCTGAAGGTCCTTGGGCATAGCATCGTCGTTGGAGGGTTTTGGCAACGGCATGCGGACTTTCCAGAGCTGCCCACCGGCCTGGAAGGAGAACATTTGCCCCTTGGGCAAGCTGACGATGTGCGCTGGCTCGATCAACGGCATACTGGTGCTGCTGACACGGTCCTGTGAGGACGAGGTGAAGTCCGTGTTGGCCTCCGGATCGGAGGTGTCAGTCGCGCCCGAGACCAAGGTCTTGGTCAGCACATTAACCTTGGGCAACTGCTGGGTGAGCAGTTCCGCGGTCGCTGTTTCGCGCACCCGCAGCATCTGTAGGGTGTTGAAATTGCCGACCACCTGGCCGGCCTTGGCGCGGTTGCCTATACGTGCTTCGATATCGCTGAGGGTTTGGGTGTAGGCGGTTACCTGGATACCAGCACCGCCCCCCTTGTTGATCAGCGGAATGAACTCATCGCCCATCAACTCGTTGAACTCATCGGCATGCAGGTTGATTGGCAGTTTGTCACCAGCGTTGCCAGATTGAGGCAGCCCATGGTCAATGCCATGTTTGTAGATATGTCCCGCGACCGAGACCAAGTCGGCGAACATCGAATTGCCCACGGCGGCGGCCACTTCGGCATCAGTCAGCGCATCCAGGCCAACGTAGACGATGCCGCGTTTTCGGATGATCTGCATCCAGTCGAAGATCGGCCGCGGGTCATCCAGGTCGGTGTAGTTGGGAGCCAGTAACTGGGCGGTCTTGCCGGTGGTGAGTTTCTCCAGTAGCGGCAGCAGCGAGGCCACGATTTTGTCGAAGTAAGTGCGGTCGTAGCGTACCGCTGAACGCAGTCCGTCCATCACCGGATCAAATACACGCTTCACCGCCAGGTGTTGCTCGATGGCCACCACCCGCTTTTCGCGTCCTATCATATGCCGGGGAATGTTCTTCTCGGTGAGCTTGCCTTCGAGCTGGACGATCACCTCCCAGGCTTTCGGGTCGGTCTTGGCGAAAAACTGCTGGGCGTATTCGATGAACAGCGCATCGATGTTGACCACATGCCGCTGAATCTGCAGATAGTCCGGGCGTCGGCCCAACTCGATCAGCGCCCGTGCGATGATGTTGACGAAACGCCAGGCGAATTCACGGAAGGCCGCGGAGTTACCTTCTCCACTGAGCTGCCCAGCAATGCGAGATGCCACCTCAGAAATACGTCCGAAACGTCCCACCGCGTTGTAGCGGGCGGAGATTTCTGGCCAGCCCAGATGGAAGACATAAAACTCTTTCTCCCGACCGGCGCGTTTGGCTTCGACGTACATGCGCTTGAGCAAGTCGGCATCGCCCTTCGGATCGAAGACAATCACTACCTCATGTTCAACGCGATGAATGTCCTGCGTGATGTACACCTCGGCGAGTCGCGTCTTGCCGACGCGGGTCGTGCCTAGCACCAGGGTGTGACCGACCCGTTCGCCCAGTGGCAGACTGACTTCCGTTTCATCGGGCTCGACCCCATGCAGCAGTGGCGAGCCTCCTACCGGTGGTAAAGGGCGCAACGGATTGAAGGCACTGTCCCAGGCAGTGACACGGGCCAATATCGAGAGCGGAAACGGTGCATGCTCAAGGGACCGTTCGAGACCACGGGCCATGCGATAGCGTGTCGGTTGGTCGACATAATGGGCGACCGCTGGGTCCTGAGCCTCGACCAGGCGCTGGGTATGTATGCGGGTCCAGCGAAATCCGCGCCCCATGAACAGACGCTTACAACTGACCGGAATCTGCCGACTGGTCAGCTCGTAGCGGGATAGCCGACGGATATTGCGCCGATAGCGCAACACCTCCCAGGCTTGTCGCAGGCGTATCAGGCCGAATAGGGTATAGGCCAGCGCCGCAACCAGCCCGATTTCGGGTGACAGGGCCACAGCCCAGGGCGAGTACACGCACAACACCGCGGCGGCGATGCAGATCGCTACTGTGTACAACTCCACCGCCGGCCGGAGCTTGGACTCCATCGCATGTTCGGCCATGACCTGGACTCATTGTTCCAATGAGGTGGCGGTGATCAAGACGGGGTAGTGCTCGATCTTCAAGCGGGTGGCGATGTCGTTACCGTTGACCGGCAGGATGGTGATGCCTGGGGCGGCTGCTCGAATCCGGATCAAAGCTTCGGCATCGGTTACTTCAACCGCTAGACCAGCCGCGCCCATTTCCTGCAATTCAGTCGCGCGTTGACGCAACCAAGCCAGTGAGTGGGTATCCTCACCCACCAGGAAAAATGGCCGTAATCCCGGCATGTTTAAGGCGCGAGACTTGATTTGGCCGGGGCTCAAGTGGGAGCTGTGAACGGGTAATATCCAGGTTTCATCGGCAAACGTGGACAAGTCCGCATGCATGGCGCGACCAGGTTGGATATTGTTGTTTATGGGCGGCCTGGTAACTTGAAGATGGGGATGGGTGAGGCCGCCAAACTGGTCTTCTGCAACGGATTGTTTCGACTGGGCGAAAGCAGCCAAGAGCAGGAAGAAGTAATAGGCAATAGGAATTCGTTTCATGGTGGTGTGCCTTGTTCAGCGGAAGCCTGTAGCCGTGCGAGGTGCCGAGAGAATCCATCGCGGTAGCGCGCGGCGGGTAAACCTCCCGCAGGGCGGTGATAACGCCCTGCGGCTGAAACCCAGTCACCGGTGACGGCGTGATGCTCTTGCAGCAGGGCGGCAGTCACAGCTAGATTGCGGTAGGGTTCGAGAGCTTCGCAGGGACTGGAAAAACGTTGTCGGTGATAACCCAGGTTGGTTTGCCCAAGTCCGGCGTCGACCCGTTTAGCGTCATATTGTGTGAGCGCCTGGAGCAAGGCGTGACATGCGGCCTGGCGAGTGGCGAAACGGTAGGGTGTTCCGGCGATATTCAGGGTCCAAGGCCACGGCAGCAGTCGACCACGGACGCGAATACCGCTCTCCTGTAAGGCAATCGCGAACAACACCGTAGAAGGGATGTTGGCGTCATGCGCCGCCAGTTGATAAGCCGGAGGCGGAAGTTCGTTAGCCCGAACCGTGTGCACCGTCAGCAGGAGCGCAATAGCAATCAATCGAGACGTTGCCATTGTCCATTCACCTGTTGAAATGTGGCGGGCAATGGCCCCGGAGCCCCCAGGCTGAACCATCGACCACGGTCATGGTTCAGGGTAATCTGCCGGCGTTGAACCTTGGCCGGATCAATGTCCGCTTGCCGAGCCCAACTGCGGACGCGTTCATCCTCGCCTTGGCTGCCCACCAGGTAGATATCGAACGCCGTGTCACTGTTCTGCAAACGTTGTGCTTCAGTGGTGCATGCAGTGCAGTGGTCCTCTACAAACAGGGCTGTGCGCGGGGCGACTGATGAGCTGGTAGGGGAAGAAGATGCCATGCCCTGGATCGGTAGCTGCCCAGGAAACAGCTTGATCCAGGCCGCGGTGTAAGCGTTTTGGTAGGCCAATTCACGCTCGGCGCGTTTGGCTTCCAGTGCTACCTGTAATTCGGCATAGCGCTGGCGTTCTTGGTCGGTCTGGGCCTCAACCCCGAGGGCGGTCAACGGATCGAGGTTCGGGCTCCAGAAACCGCGTGGGCCGGCTTGGATCTGTTCGAAGTGTGTCCACTCCTGCTCCGTGAGCCCCCAGCTTGCGGCCTGTTCAGAGTGCGAGCGTCCCAGCGGAGTGGATTGTGTGTCCTGGATCTGTGACCGTGTCGTGGCAGGGGTGCCCATCGCAGTGCCTATGGCCAGTAGTGACGCGAGACAAACGAAGGGGAGTAGTGGCACTCTGTTCATGATCGCTTCTCAAGGGAGTTGCACGGTCTGATCTGGCTGAGCGGCCACCGAGAATATGGCTGAGTGCGGCTCAAGCACTTTCAGGTGCCAGGCTCCGAACTGCTCGCCGGCATGCAGCAGCCGAACATCTATGAGAGAGCTACTGTCATGAGGTGCGACTGCCAAAAAGCGCTCACCCCCGCGGGACTCGACACCCAACACTGAGAACGGTGGCGATAGCGGGACGGATTTTGGGCGAGCCGTCTTTTTCGGCTTGTTCGCGGAAGAGGTTGGCGGTGGGAGGGTTGGCTGAGTCTTGAGCTCCAGTAGCTGCTGTTCGACGTGCTCAAAGCGTCCGCTTAGAGCTGTCAGGTCTTTCACGGTGGCGCGGTCTGCCAGACCGTCGCGCATCTCCTGTATCTCTTGCGCCCACTGATCCAGCATCGGATCGAGGGTATTGGCCTGTTGTTCACCGGTATCGACCATCTGCTTCAAGTCTTTCAGCGCGTACTGCAGTTTCTCCTGTGCGTCCTTGAGCGCGCTTAAATCACGTTGCAAGTTGTCCAAAGTTTGTAAGCGCTGGGTGTTCGTACTCTGTAGCTCGGCCATGCGCTGATACTGGTTAAACAAACCGCCGCTCAGCCCGGCGACTGCCATGCAAAGTAAGCCAACAATTATGGTTTGAAACGTCGAAGCTTTCATGGACGTGCCTCCGCCTGGTGGGACGATTCTGGTGTAGCCCGCACGATGCCGACATCAGCTTTCTGCTGTTCGAAGCAGACCGAACGGCTGACCTCATCGGTCGTGAGTTGCCAGGCGGAGCCAGCCAGTACCTGTAGTGCGCTGCGTAACGGAATCGGACCGAGCTGAAAATGGGCAGCAGGCAGAGGCCGAGTGAAAAGTGTCTTTACTGGCTCGGTGGCAGGGCAGAGCGAATAACCCGAGCGCTGCAGCACGTAGTGCATCGCCTCCTGTACCGAGGGATTAAGGTTGGACTGTATGTTCACATCAATGATTTGAGCGAGAAGATCACGTTGCTCCGTAGTGGGCTCTGTGCTCACCAGCGTATAGCGACCATAACGAATCTCCGCCGGATGGCTTGCTACGGCCGGGCTCCTTGATAATTGGGTCAAATTGGAGCCAATGTCGATCTTTGGATTAGTTGGCAATGTGGTGGGGATTTGCGCGCTGCAGGCACTCAAAAAAACCAGCAGGCAGACAGGCGTAAAAAAACGCTCCATGAAAAAAACCTCATGTCAGATTCAGTGCAGAACCTGACATGAGGTGAAGGAGCGATTCAGTGAGAAATCCGATTTATGGCAGGTCGTGTTAACGCTAAATACTTTGCTATGCATCATAGATAGCTAGTCCATCCAAGACAGCAGCGTCGGGATCGAAGATCAACAATCGCACATCCGCCAATGCCGCCAAATACAGTACGTTGACCAAGGCTGCCGGCGTACCGGCATCGAGTTGTTCTTGCCTCAGCGATGAGTAAGAACAGCCCTCGATTTTTACCAGGTTATCGTCTGTCCAGGGCGTGCCGATCAGCTTACACCCGACGCCATTGCAGTCCGTCAGGACAAAGGGTTCGAACAGCAGTCCGGTTGGGCTAGAGTCGAAATAGCCCGCCCGGTGTTCCAAGTAGCGCAATGCTTCTTCAGTGAGGTGTGCGGTACTGATCTCCCAAGCTCGGCTGTAGTGTCCAGTCTCGAAACTCAAGCGATGGACCACGGACTTGGCTTCTTTCAAGGAGTCAAAGTCCGCGACGTGGCACTGCTCGTTGAACACTTCGCCTATTACGGCATAGACCACCTGGTGCACCAGTCCGTTGGACGGGCAGCAACCATCCAATTCATTCAAAATGGATTGGCCTTCGCTGATCAAGGCGAAATCATCATTGAAGATGCAGGGGACCAGTTGCAACGTATCGTCGGGCAGATGCGCCTGGGAGTTGTGCATAGGCCGAAAGCAGGGAGGACAACCGTCCTCGTAGGCGATCATTAACAGCCGTTCGATATAAAGTTTGTCGTAGCCGCGAGTAAATGGATTTGAGGCGATCAGCAGGGCGGGGGCTTGGTGTGTGGGGTTCATGACCGTGCTCCAGAATGAAAATGAATAAGGCGCCCGTAGGCGCCTGTGAGGGTTAAAGCCAGCCGTATTCGGCAAGGGAGAGCGGGCGACCTTCACCCACGATGAAGTGATCCAGTACGCACACGTCGATCAAGGCCAAGGCCTCTTTCAACCGAGCGGTCAAGACGCGATCCGCCTGGCTGGGTTCCGTACACCCTGAGGGGTGGTTGTGAACAAAAATGGCGGCCGCAGCGTTATGCGCGAGGGAACGCTTAACGACTTGGCGGGGGTAAACGCTGGCGCCATCAATGCTGCCGTGAAAGAGGATTTCGAACGCCAGCACCCGGTGCTGGGCATCAAAAAAAACCACACCAAAGACTTCATGTTCTTGGTGCGCAAGACGCAATTTTAGGTAAGCCGCTACGGTGTCAGGCGACGTCAGGATAGGCCCGCGGGCGAAAAGCCGACGATCCAGAATATGCAGCGCTTCGTCGATCAGCTGGTTTTCTTGGACAATGCGATCAGTCTCGAAATCCGAGGTCTCAATCAGTGTGAGTTGGGGGCTCATGGCGCTACCTCCGAAGGGAATAATCAGGGGGTACACGCCCAAGGGGAGTGGTATCCCCAGAGTGGGTGTGGAGTTGCAGGCGTTTGCAGGTGATGTAGAGTTTACAGCCGAGTGTATCGGTGGCGTTGACCGTGTAGAGGTGAACCACAACCGTCGCAAGGCAATGGAGAAAAGGCTCTTATGCCCCAGCCGGTTTCGGGATCGAAGTCGGCACTGATGGGCAATAAGCGAACCAGCCTACGGTGTATCGCGGCGATGCGTTGTTCGATCTCATCCGGCGAGTAATACAGCGATAACGTGCTGTAGTCCTCGTAAGCCGCACCGAACAGGCAGTCGTCGCAAAGCCAGAAGGATTCCATATTGGTTCTCCTGTGCTAGTTGAAGAAAAGGCGCTCGATTGAGCGCCTTGATGTAAAACATCATGGATTGTTCAGGCGGACTGAACAGCACGTGTGGCGACACGGCGGGCCGTGCGGGGAGTGGTTGGAGATTCAGGTTCAATCCTGGCCCCTGTAGGGTTGTCGGTATCCTCCGCTTCGGCATCAGCCGACGTTGGAGAGGGTTCATTGATCTGCGCTGGCTCAGCAGGTGCTGTTGCTTCCTGCCTGGCGGGCGCTTTGTATTCGAACTTGCCATTGACCTTGATCCAGTCGATGAACAGCAAACGACCTTTCAAGCTGGCGCCAGGTTGGCCTTGTTTATCGCCTTTCTCATAGAGAAATGGGTCGATCCACAGGTCACCAATACGGAACGACAGCAAGACCTTTTTCTCGGCCTTGACGGCGTCCATATAGAGACGAATCAAACGGTCAGCTTCGCCACCAGCGACTTTGCAATCAAAGCGGGTGTACTCCACCGCATCGGAGGCACCATGCAAGGCTGCTATATCGCAGGCCATGAATGGCTGACCGCGGCGGACCTGTACTTCACGAACACGGTTGAGGTAGCCGATACCGACGGTGTGCAGGTTGAAGTAAGAAGTCGCTTCTTGGGATTGGTTGGCGTAGGCCATGGTGATTCTCCTGTTTCAAGGGAAAACGGCGACGCACAGCCCCTGACGGGAAAGTGAGCCCCCGTCAGGTTGGGTAAGATGAAGTCAAGCAATGAACGACTCGTCACCGGCAAGCCGATGACCATCCGAGCGATGCTTCTGGGGGAATAGCTGTGCAGCAGAGGAGCGTCTGCGGTGGTAATCCGCAGGCATGGAGTAGTCGGCATTCATCACCGCTTAAGCGGCAACCGCGCGAGCTTCCGAACGCTGATCGCACTTGGGTAAACCACCACGAACGTGGCGTAGCCTTGAAGGTTTTGGCTACCTGGGCTGGGCTGTCAACGACAGCAAACCACGCCCCTTGTATAAGCCAGTCACAGGGGAGCGTCAAGACGCCACAACCCGATTTTTTAAGGCCGGAATACGGTGGTAGTCACTGGAATTAAGAAAATGAAAAAAAGAAGAGTGGGCCTAGCGGTGTGCCAGGCGAGGAAGAGAAAAACCACCTTTGACGGTCCAACGCAGTCGACAAGCTCCTCGCAAAACTTGGTTGAACTGCGCAATGATTCGCCAACCGACCCTTGTCGTGGCCTGGGTCGGAATATGCTGGCACGCATCCGCGCACAAAGGGTGCCCTGTGTCTCCCCGGTGGGCTCCGGGACTGAATACGATCGCCGAAGCGGATGACCGCTATTGCCGGGTAGAGGCAACAGTGGTCATCCGCCACCACAATCAGGTCGAGCAAAAAAACGGGAATTAAATTCCGCAGAAGAGGAGGCTCCGAACTCGAAGAGTTTGACCGAACTGCCCGGAGCTAATCGGTCTTGGGTCGCCGTTGGCGGTTATCCGAAGCTACTACAGCAGATACGTCAATACGACGTCAAGCCTTCAGGCCCCCTTCATAAGACGCTACGTTGAACACGATGAAAGAGGTTACTTACTGCCGAGATGTGCGGCCAATTGTTCGACGGTTGCCAAGATAAAGGCACGGTCGCTTTCTTTCAGTCCACTCAGCAGACCCGCGATCATCTGACCCTGGTCATTGGGGCGATTACTCGATGCCGTCAGGAGTTCGTCCATCCGGCAATCGAAAATATCAGCCAGTTGCATCAGCTTGACCACTGAAAGCTCCACTACACCCCGCTCCAGGCGCGAGATGGCTTCGCTACCGATCCCTAAACGTTCAGCCACCTCTTCCTGGGTCAGATTACGCTCGCTGCGGTGCTTCGCGATCATGCGCCCGATTTGGGCTTGGGTTGGATGTTTATGTGCCAAGTGATGAGTTCTCCAGTTCAACCCGAATGGTTGAGCAAAGACCCGTTGACATGAACATCCTTAAGGGTTGAGTATCGACTCAGTGGGTTGTTATAGTGACTGAAACAGCTGTATATCGCGACGTGGTTTCTGTCCCTCCAGGGATCAGAGTCCAGAGTGGTTATTAAGAACGACGGTCTGACAGGACCAAGTTGAGGGATGGTTGAGCATGGAAGATGAGAGCAAGGACGACATGGATCTGATTTGGGATCAAACACTGGAGCTGTTCATCAAGATTCATGACTGCCCGGATAACCCCGAATACTTCGAACGCCTTGTTCATTGGCTCAACGAAGATCCTGCCCACCTAAAAGCCTTCAACGAACTGGGGCAGATATGGATTTCGACAGGCATCGCTTTGGCCCGTGAAGTCGGACAACCTTTGATCGACTTGGAGCGGGATCAGGCGCCGCTGATGATGCACTGAGCTGTGCACCACCCTAACTTCATGTTGATCTCAATCGAACTGTCATGCGCGGCGCGTCTCTTTTCTGAACTGCGTAGTGCCCTTGCAGTTCGGATACTGCGAGCATGACCAGAACGGCCCAGATTTGCCCTTCCGCTTGATCATTGAGGCATTGCAAATGGGGCAGGCCGGGCCGGCTTCGACCGGTATCGACAAGTTGAGCGCTCCATAGTGTTCGACCAACTTAGCAATCCAGTTCGCCTGCTTTGCGACGAACGCCTCCAAGGTCAGACGTCCCGCTTCGATTTCCTCAAGCGCCTGCTCCCAGATCGCGGTCATGCCAGGATCCGCAACTGCAGCGGGTACCGCCTCGATCAGGGTATGGGCCGCCGCCGTAGCTATTAACGCGCGTTTTTTCTTCAGTAAATAACCGCGATCAATCAACCCTTTGATAATGCCAGCTCGTGTGGCTTCGGTTCCGATACCGGTGGTGTCCCGAAGTTTCTGTTTCAGGCGTGGGTCGTTGACAAGCTTGGCGACGTTTTTCATCGCCTTGATCAGATCACCCTCGGTGAGAGGTTTAGGAGCGGCAGTTCGCATGGACTTGAGTTCGACATTGTCCACTGCGCACTGCGTGCCCTGTTGCAAGATGGGTAAGATTTGGGATTTGTGACTGGGCTCATCCTCCTCGGTGTTTTCGGAGAGCAAGCTTTTCCAGCCCTGGACCAAGATCAGTTTGCCCACAGCGGTCAATCGTTCTTCGCCACACGCCAGTTCGACCTGGGTCCGATCAAACTCATGATGCGGAAGAAACTGCGCTAGGTAGTGGCTACGGATCAGTTCGTAGACATGGCGTTCTTGTTCGGACATCCGCACCAGGTTTGCCGGTTCGGTGGTGGGGATGATGCCGTGGTGCGCGGTGACCTTGGCATTGTTCCATGCGCGGGAGCGCAGTGATTGATCGAGGCCCCCGAATGCAGGTTTGAGTGCAGGATCCGTTTTGAGCAGGGCATTGAGTACCGCGGGTGCCTCGTTGAGCATATTCTCTGGCAAATAGCGGCAATCGCTGCGCGGGTAGGTGGTGGCTTTGTGGGTTTCATACAGGGCTTGGGCGATGTTCAGGGTTTCCTGGACGCCGAGCCCCAGCTCACGCGAGCAGACTTCCTGCAACGTGCTTAGGTCGAAGGGCAGGGGCGGCGGTTCTCGGAAATGCTCAGTATGTAACGAGATTACCGTGGCGGACTTCTCGTCGGTGATTGTTTGGACCGCGTGATGGGCAAGCACTTGTTGTAGGCAACGCCCCGACTCGTCCCGTCCTGAGCATGGCGGTAACCACGACGCGATGAATCGCTGGCCCATCGACGATAGGTGTACCTCAATGTTCCAGTAAGGTACCGGGACGAAGCCGACAATCGCACGATCCCGATCGACCACCAGACGTAAGGTGGGTGTCTGGACGCGCCCCACTGACAAAACGCCGTCGTAGCCTGCCCGCCGACCAAGAAGGGTAAACAAACGACTGAGGTTCATGCCAATCAGCCAGTCGGCACGGCTGCGGGCGAGGGCCGAGTGATAGAGCGGGAAGGTCTCCTGACCAGACTTCAGCGAGGTCAGTGCCCTGCGAATCGATGCTTCGTTGAGTGCGGACAGCCAGAGGCGCTGAACAGCGCCTTGGTACTGGCAGAGCTCCAATAATTCGCGGGCAATCATCTCACCTTCGCGGTCGGCGTCGGTTGCGATGACAACGGTGGTGGCTTCGCTGAGCAGGCGTTTGATGATTTTGAACTGCGCGGCAGTCTTGGGTTTGACCTGCACTTGCCACTGCGCCGGAATGATCGGTAGATGGTCCAACGACCAGTTCTTGTATTGAGTGCCGTAGGCTTCAGGCGGGGCCGTTTCCAGTAGGTGGCCGATACACCATGTGACAGTTGTCTCGGGGCCGATCAGGCAACCATCGCCACGCTGGATGGCTCCGAGAACCTTGGCGATGTCACGACCCTGGGAAGGTTTTTCGCAGAGGAAGAGGCGCATATAACTACTCCGGATTGAGTTCGGAGCAGCGTTGTTCGAAGTAGCAGGGGCGAGATATGAGAAACCCGAATGGCAGGTTCCTCATATTAGTCGGTGAGGGCGGCTTTGAGTTGGCTGAAGCTGCTACCTTTGGAGCGTTTGTAAATGGGTGGGGGACTTCATGAGCAGCGAGCAATGACAGGCCTGGAACTTCGCGCAGAGGCGCAATTTTTATGCCTGAAGTCGTTCAGGCCTTAGGTGATTGACCTCTGTGTTTCTTGGGTTTCGACGTCGGTGAACTGCCCTGTTCTGTATTTTGAGAGGCCGCCGTTTCACTGGAGCGTTCCCGTATGAGCACACTGTGCACCCGGTGAGGCAGGATGCCGACTCGACGGGCCTCGATCTTGAAGGTCACCCGCGCATTGTCTTCGCTGTCCTCCCACTCATCGCGCACCGTACGACCTTCGACCAGTACGCGCATGCCTTTCTGGTACAGCGTGCTCCAGTGTTCAGCCTCACGGTGCCAGAGCTCAACCGGCGCCCAATAGCCGCCCCGATCCTCATAGCTGCCCTCGCGTGGGATGGGGTTGTCGAAGTACACATTCAGCCGTAGCAAACGCCGTGGCTCGTCATTGCCTGAGGCGAACTCCTGGAACTCTGGCGCACTGCCGATATTGCCTTCGCCGACGAAAAAAGTACTCATCGTGTTTTCTCCACTGCGGGTGTGAACTGGCGCAGCAACTGTTCGGCACTGGCCATTTTGATCGCGCAGGTCGTAGCCTGGCGGTAGAGCGAATGCACCACACTCATCTGAAGGTTTAGTGCGATACGCGCGCATTCGAAACGGTGTAATTCCTTTCGTACGATCTGCGGCAATGCTTTGTTGGAGATCTGACGTTCCCAAACCGCCACACCCATGCGAGAAAAATCACGGGTGCGCCAACGCAAAAAGGTGCTGCCCGCGCTGGTCTTCTGCAGCACCAATCGTATCTTCAATAGCGAGTACGGCGGCTGCCCGGCCTGCTGCACGACAGCCTCCATCAGGCGACATAACTGCGCCTCGATTTCCCTCGCCACCTGCGCCAGGTGCTCCAACTCCCCCTTACCCTTAAAAGGTTTTAAAAGGCCTTTTAGGGAGGCTGCGTGTTCGAGCTGCCGATAGGCATCCGGTGTCAACGCTTCGAAGGGCATTGGTTGAATCGGGGTCATGGGATTCACGCGTCAGCCTCCGGCTCATTCACGGTCACAGACGGACCATCCACGTCCTCTGCCAACGCGTCAGCGTCATCCACTGCTACAGCACCACGGCGAATGATCGGCGGCGCAAACTGAGAACGGCGATGCCCCTCAAGGATGTCCATCGGGGGCAATCCATACTTCTCCACGGCCGCCAGTGCGCGAGCATTATTTGCGGCCATATCATCGCGTGTAACGCCAGCATGTCTATAACGTTGCGCCTGGCCGAACAAGCTGCGTAACAGGTGGGCGCCGTCGTCGATCCACGCTTCCATGTCTCTTCGGCCGATCAAGGCGGTGTGATGGGCCAATAGGGTATGGCGTACCAGAGTGTCGTAATCGGTTAGCAGGTAGACGGCTAGAAAACCCAGCTGACTACCGATGTACAATGGCAAAGTAACGGGGTGGATGTTGAGGTTGTCCCCCATGTCGATCTGTGTCGGCAGGTCCTGTCTTATTCGGTCTAACTGTTGAGTCAGTTCCAGCATTCCAGCCTTTGCCTGCATCAATTTTTCTTCGAGCTGCACGATGGCCCAATCTGCATAGGGATCGTCCTGAGCCGCAGTTTGTTTGATCAGGTTGGTGACACTGATGTAACCGGCCATACCCATGATCGAGTGGACGCCTTCGCGTGCGGCTCGACCTTGCCAGATACGGGCTGCATGGTGGGTATGCAGGGTCAGGGTGATGCTGCTGCGCAATGAACCCAGATTGAGTTGATAGTGATCGGCCATGGTGTTGTCCTCGCATTGGCTTGGACGGGACGTTGCGACAAATGAGGGTCAAGGACAGCCAAAAAGCTGAATGCGGTCTATTCGGTTTGGTGAGAGAGGGCAAATACCTGACGTCTACGTTTATTGGAACTACGCCCAGGCGTTTCCCTAAACGTTCCATGGTTCGGTCCGATATTTTTCGTAGATTGGAACGCTATGGATTTGATGCCACTGGCATCAAATCTACTGACGTCCACTGCCTCCACGCAGTTGGCGCAGCTCATTTAGGCACGCTTGGGCGAGGGCTGATGCAGGTTCGCCCTTTTTTCGAGATGGCCGCGAGGGGGCGGTTGGGGGCGGTTCTGCGATGGGTGATGGTTCGGCCTGACTTGCCCAAGGACGAAAGTCGCCCTTCAGCGCACGTTGGGCCAAGCCCATCAGATAGGCAGCTGGCTTGCGTATACCACCGGCCGCACAGCGTGCCCCCGCTTCGTTAAGCACCGCCTGCTGATCCGCTGGGTTGAGCTTGTTCAGCGCCACGGCGATGGCCTGACGTTCGCTTGGGTTTAGGCGCAGCGAAGTGGGCCAGTGCAGGTTATCCACAGTAGAGGTCGCGCGCGGTACTGTACATTTACTTTCTTTTAATACAGTACAGGCAGCGTTCGGATTCCGAACGGTGCTGGAAACGTTAGGGTTCAAGCCTGATTCGGAATCCGAACGAGGGCCTGCACGATTCCGAACGCGGTGATCTTCCCTCTGTTCGGAATCGTGGAATGCATCACCGGGTGGCTGACCCACGCCTTGCTGCGTCCACTGTTCGCCCCAACTTTCGAGCCGCGTCGGTAATCGACCCTGATCGATATTTATGTCCTGTCGGACCTCCTCCACAATGTGCTGAGCGACAATACGTACTGCCTTTGTCGCATGTCCGAGGGCATGTCCGACCAGTTCTAGGTAATCCTGATCGAGCTCCATGGCTTCGGCGGGGGTTAACGGCTCATCGTGCAGAACGTACAAAGAACCTTGTAGCCGCCCGCTGATTTGATCGCGACCGCGGCTAACCAAACTGAGCCAACGAGTGAGCCTGAGCATCGTCAACACGCGTGCAATGGTTTCACGCGAGGCTGACGCACCGTAGGGCACGCTCGAGAGGTAAGGCTGCAAATCCTCATAGCGTGGCGTAACCACGCCCTGGCCTTGCAGCATGAGCCGAAATACCTGCCAAGCATTTCGCTCCAATGGCGTCAGCCGATTATCCAACAGCAGCCGACGTGGCACGACTTCGTGTGATTGGCCACTAAACAGAAAGCCAGCCTGTAGAGCCTGGTTGGAGGGCTGTTCAGTGGTAGGGCGTGCTGGCCAGCGCTCATGCAGCTGCTGTGTGCATTGCTGCAGGACACGTTGCCAGCGACTGGAAGGAATAGCATTCATGTTTTGTTGCTGTACTGGTCGATTTGCTGCCAAACGATGGTCAAGCTGATCTGCTGTTCTTCGGCAAGCATCATCATGGCGTCGAGTTTATCCTCGGTGCCGTCCTCTGTTCGTATTTGGCACCAACGTTGCCACAACGCATGCTCCTGCGCTTCGCTTAAATGTTGGGGGCGGCCTTTACGAGTTTCTATCTTGAGTAGACGCCGACGCATGGCTGTTTCCGAATGCGCCAAGCCAAAACACTGGTACATAATGGTGCTGCTGGCGCCGAGTTTGAGCGCTCGGTTGATCAACCGTTCGTTCTGTTCGTCGCGTTCAGCTTGTTCAATCAAACGATGCAGCACTGGCGAGTCAATCTTGACCTCAAGCCAAGGGACAGTGGCATGGGCCAGGCGCGATAGCGTGGTCGGTGGTAAGGATTGCAGCACGAAGATGTCATCCTCACTCAGTCCAAGTGCCTTGCAGCGTTGCAGGTTGCCCAGGCGTAGTTCGTGCAGTACCTGGGTTAGCATGGCTTGATTGAGCATATTGAAGGACAAGTTCATCTCAGCTCCTCCGGTGAGTTTTTGTCTTCAGAGATGAGTGTTAAGTCGATTAGACGCCGGGCCAGGCGGATCAGGCGAAACAGTTTGATTAACAGACTGTCAGGCAGTCGCTCCAGACCCACGTCCGTGACTGGTCGATCTGGCAGATAGAGTTGATAGACCCCTAACAACAGTTGCCCGAACAGTGCGGAAGGTATTTGCTTGCGGTCCTCCCAGTTCACCTCGTCTTGAGCCCTTAATAGGGCCAGGAGCATTAGGTGAACGCCGGTCGAGCGAGGTGCTGAAAGATCAAGTCGCTCAATGTCTAGGGTGAAGCCCAAGCCAAGCTTTTGATCAATGATGCTCTCGGCATCTCCGGCATAGGCCGCCATTTCCCGAGCCAGTCCAGCAATGGCTAAACGCAGTTGTTCGGGCGTATCCAGCGTTGGTGCGATGGTCCAGAGGTCGTCGATTGTGCAGGTTTCGAATGAAGACCCCGCTTCGGTAATGATCTCGCGATCGATTTGCTCACGAATTTGTTGAACGCGTGATAGGTGACGGACCGCAGGTAAAGTATTTGTTTCGGGTGCTCTGAGCAGTTCTTCTGGATTTGGCTCTACCTTGCTCTTGGCATCAGTTGATTCGGGGTTGGTGTCGGAGGAGGGGCGGGCTGCCGTGGCTTCATGTACGCTTTGCGGATAGATGCTCTTGGAGGGCGTGGTCGTTACAGCCCCGGGCGTGGAGACGACCCGTTGGGTATCGCTCAGCTCCAGGGCCAGCATACGGTAGGACTGTCCGAGCAAGTGGCTCATGCGTTCGAGCAATTCGTCCTGGATCTGCTCAAGATCAAAGGATTCAGGATCACCATCGAAGTAGCCCATGGTCTCCAGCCAGAACTCTGCAAACGCGACTGTGGCGGTTGGATAGCTGTTCCAGGTTCGCTCAGCCTGACTACGTAGACCGATCAGACGTTCTATCTGAGGCTTACCCAAGCCGGCATACAGAGTTTGTGGAATGGCGGGTAATAAGTGTTCGAGGGTGTCCAGCATCCGGCTGATATGCGACTGCGAAACCGGATAGCCTCCAGCGGCAAGACGTCGAGCCAGCTCCCGTTGTGAGAGCTCTGGGCCATCCGACTCAAGCATGGTTTTGAGTTTGGCTACTGCCAGGGCCCTTTCGATGAACGTGAGTTGGCCGTGCAGGTCGCTTTCCGCTAGATGGCCGAGTAGGGCGTTGGTTTCATTGCTCCAAGGTCGGAACAGGCAGTGAATCCGAAAGAAACGCTCGTCGCGCGTTTCCTGCCACAGCTCGCCGAGAATCGCTAAGCGCGTATTACCGCCGTTGCGGATGATGAAAGAGGTTTCACCCGGGCGGCGGGTAATCGGTGGCGGTTGATCCAGCCCGCGTTCACGGATCGACGCCTTGATATCGTCATAAAGCGGATTACGAATGAAGCGTGGGTTGTGCTCGTAGGGGCGTAACTGTTCCAGAGTGACCAGCATGGGAGTGTCGATGTCTGGATCGGACAGTCGCTCCAGTCCAGGACCTTGAGTGAAGTGGTCCTGGTGCAGCTTGCCGGTGATTTCCTCCTGACTGAGCTTCTTCATCTGAACCGCCTCGATCAACGCCGGCTACGCAAATGGTCACCGACCTCGAATTTTACGATTTCGGCAGTCCCTGAACCTTCGAAATGTTGGGAGAGTTCTGCGAGGAACCACACCATGGCCGAGCGCCCCCCTTGCAAACGAAAAACCACGGTGCAGTACTTCTCGCAAGCCGCGTCGCGTGGTCGAATGGAAGGCTGAACGACGATAGGAAACTGATCCAACATTAGAAAGCTCCTTACCAAGCCCTGCTGGGCTCAAGGCTGATCAAACAAAAATAAATTGGTGAAATGCTGATTGGGCGATTTGTTTTATCGAGGCTTCGCACACCTCATTACCGATGAGATCGCTTCGCGCCATTCAGGGAATAATTCGATGGCCAGCGCCTGCATGATTTCTAACGCACACTGCGAGCGTCGGCGTTTACTCGACGGGCACTTATCTATTCGGTGGACCGGTAAGCCGAGGGATGCGGCATTGATATATGCCACCCGGTCCGGGATCACGGTGTCTAGCACCGAGATATTGGTAGCTTCTGCGAAAGTCTCACGCAGGCTCCGGATGATCATCCGGGTGTCCACTCGATTGACGTTCACCTGGTTCAGTAAGAGCCGTAAGGGCGGCGGGTCGATGCCTAGGTGGCGAAACGGTTCGAGCTCACTCAGTAGCTTCAAGGTGCCACGGCGCATTTCGCGGGCAGCGAGCATTTCTGGCGTGATGGGAGAGAGGGCGAGATCGGAGGCCAGGATGGCCATTTCCAGCAGTACACTGCGTGCTCCCTGAGTATCGATCAAAAGCAGGTCATAATTGAGACACAGCTCGTTGAGCAAATTGTGCAGGCGTAGTCGCCCGTCAGGGGCATGCAGCAACAATGTGCTCAGTCGACCTTGATCGTCGTTGGAGAAAATCAGGTCGAGACCGACGACTGCAGTCCTAGAAATTATTCGTTCAGGTATTGTTAGATTGAGTGCAATGAGCTCGTACGCACCTGCCTGCGCTTTCTGGCTCAATGAATAATAACTGGAGAGGGTAGGTTGGCTATCCAGATCCAAGAGCAGAACACGCAGACCAGCATCGGCCAACAGGCCACCGAGGTTCGCCGCTACTGTAGTTTTGCCTACGCCACCCTTGGTGGAAACCACCGAGACCACGTGCATCACCCTCACTCCTGTCCCGAAAGGCGTTCTGCAATCCAGTGCTCGATTTCCAGTGAGTCCCAGCCAACTGCGCGCAATCCGATACGCTTCGCCCGCGGAAACTTGCCTTCCTTCATCAGGTTGTAAATGTGCGCACGTTTGAAGCCGGTTTTTTGCTCGACCTCCTCACGGCGCATGATGTAGCGCGGTAGTTGAGATGTTTCAACGACGGGTTCAGATTGGCTGGACATGCTAGTCACTCCTGGCGCCAATTGGCGCGTGGTGGGAAGTGACATGGATTGAATCGCACCACGGCGGATGAGTCATTGCGTTGCAATCAACCCTATTGCAACGCAATTGGCTCGATCAGGTATTTTTTTTGAGGCTACGATTGGCCACGGCAAACTTTTCATCCAACGTGCGCTTGCTGAGGCCGGGCACATCTTTGTGACGAGCGACAATGGCATCAACGATGGCTGCTTGATTCGTGAATACCGAAAGAGGTTTTCCGGCGGGCGAATGGTCCAAAAGAAGGCTGACCAATGCCCCAATGATATTGTGATAGGTCAGCTCACTACGCTCGCTGAGTTGACCATTCGTTTTGGCCAACGCTTTGAGATCATCTCTTTCAAGTCCAATCGACTGGAGTTCTCCCAAGATTTCTTGAATGTGTTGCTGTTGCGCTTTCAACGCTCTCGATAACTCGTCTCGATCTGCTTTTACTGAAAGAAAAGTTCCGAGACTGACCTTTGCAGATGTACCCTCACCGGACTCGAATAAAAAGCTGGGCTTATGGTCGGGGTAGTGAATCTCCATCCAACGGCGTAAGTCCGAATGGCGGATGGTCAGCTGATAGGGCTCTACATAGCTTCCCAAAGGAACAGGAATGCCAAGGCAGCCGTACGGCAGTTCACCATTGCGTATGGCGTCTAAAATCCTTTCGAAAGCGATGTGAAGATTGGGCCATTGGGGGAATAGGACTGCAAGGTTCTCGGGACGAGACCAATCCTCCTGGACAATTTTGGCTTCGTAGCGAGTGAGATTGCACCAGCGCAATGCTGCATCTATAGGGCGATAGAAGCTTTTGCTATGCGGATTGAAAACATAAACAGTCATAACGTGATGGACCTCCGTTCCTAATGGATAGGCCTCTCACCGATTATCTATAAATTTAAACTAGCTAATCATGCTAGTTGTCCCCCAGTCGAGCAATTCGGTGAGGTCATTCCATTTCCAGTTAAACGAGTTTTTATCCGATTTTAAAGTTCACTTCTCCGATCACTCTGGATCTTCATTGAAGAATATTTGTATTCATTGATAGATGTAGAAACCACGCCCACTTTTACGACCTAGATAACCTGCGGCAACCATTTCCTTGAGTAACTGCGGCGGCCGATATTTAGGGTCGTCGAAGCCTTGGTGGAAACTTTCCATGATTGCCAGCATGGTATCCAGACCTATCAGGTCGGCAAGCGCCAGCGGACCGATAGGATGGTTACAGCCCAATTGCATACCCGTATCGATGTCCTTGGCACAGGCCAATCCTTCCTGCAAGACGAAGATCGCTTCGTTAATCATCGGGCACAGGATTCGGTTGACGACAAAGCCTGGGCTGTTGCGCACCGTCACTGCACTTTTGCCAATGTGTTCAGCCAGTTTGATTGCCAGGGCATGGGTTACATCCGAGGTTTGTATACCGCGTATGACTTCAACCAATGCCATCAGGGGAACTGGATTAAAAAAGTGCAGGCCTATAAAGCGGCTCGGCTGGGTAACGACTGCCGCTAACTCGGTAATCGACAGCGAAGATGTGTTGGTTGCTATAATGCAGTGATCACTCACGACGCTATCAATCTGTTTGAGAATGCGCTTCTTCAGTTCCAGATTCTCAGTGGCCGCCTCAATCACCAGACCGGCAGCGCTTAGTACGGCATAGTCGGTGCCTGGTGATATTCGGGCGAGGGCATCCTGTTTGTCTTTGGGACTAATGCTTTCCTTGCGGACCTGGCGCTCCAGGTTTGCAGTGAGAGTCGCCACTCCTTTTTCCAGCGCCTCGTCGCTGACATCAAGCAGAGCGACATTGATGCCTGCCAGCGCACAGATTTGCGCGATTGCGTTACCCATCGTGCCCGCGCCAATCACTGCGATATGTTGAATGCTCACGAATATTTCCTCATACACGCTCAAAAATAGCAGCGATACCTTGACCGCCGCCGATACACATGGTGACTAAGGCATAACGACCGCCAATACGATGCAGTTCATGAATGGCTTTGGTGGCAATGATCGCTCCGGTTGCCCCTACCGGGTGGCCAAGGGAAATCCCTGAGCCATTAGGGTTGACCTTCGCCGGGTCCAACTGCAGTTCCTGATTAACCGCGCAGGCTTGGGCGGCGAACGCGATGTTGGCTTCGATAACGTCTAGATCTGCAATCGTCAGGCCGGCACGCTTCAATGCCAGACGTGTAGCCGGAATGGGGCCTAATCCCATCAGCTCGGGTTCTACTCCCGCGTGGGCGTAGGTAACCAGACGGGCGAGAGGACGCAGATTATTAGCCCGTACCGCTGCGCCGGTGGCCATTACCAGTGCTGCGGCGCCATCGTTAAGTCCTGAGGCGTTACCAGCAGTGACCGAACCGTCCTTCTTGAACGCCGGCTTCATCTGCGCCAGTTGTTCTGTAGAGGTGAGCCGAGGGTATTCGTCGACGTCGAACACTTGCGTGCCTTTTCGAGTACGTATTTCAACGGCAGCGATTTGCTCGATGAACCGGCCGTTCTCGATGGCGCGAAACGCACGCGTCTGATCTTCCATGGCTAATGCATCTTGCATTTCGCGACTGATGTTATTGCGTACCGCGATGTTCTCGGCAGTGATGCCCATGTGGATGCCATGAAAGGGGTCATGCAGGATGCCGAGCATGTAGTCGACAGCCTGGATGTTGCCCATTCGTGCGCCCCAGCGAGCGGCGGGCAAGAGGTAGGGGCCTCGGCTCATGGACTCGACCCCGGCGCCTATGGCGATTTCGGCGTCACCCAGCAAGAGCGTCTGTGCCGCCGAGATGATGGCTTGCAGTCCTGAACCGCATAAACGGTTAACGTTAAACGCGGGTGTTTCTTTCGGGATGCCGGCGTTCATCGCGGCCACTCTGGAAATGTAAGCATCCTGTGGTTCGGTGGGAATAACATTGCCCATCACCACATGGTCGACCTGCGCCGGATCGACGCCGCTTCGTTGCAATGCTGCCTTAACGGCGGTGGTGGCTAAATCCGCCATCGGCACGTCTTTGAGAGATCCGCCAAAAGAACCAATGGCGGTCCGTGTAGCGCTGACGATAAATACTTCAGTGGAACTCATGCTTGATCCTTGTTCTTATGGCAACTGCTCATGGGGTCATGGCGCGGTGATGCAGTGGCATCACTCAGCAAAGTCAGGTGCGTTCAAAAATCGCCGCCAGCCCCTGACCTCCGCCGATGCACATGGTCTCCAGCCCATACCGACCTTTGCGCCGCTCCAGTTCATGGAGCAGAGTGCTGAGCATGCGCACACCGGTCGCACCGATTGGATGGCCCAGTGAAATGCCCGAACCGTTGACGTTGAGTCGATCCGGATCATTCCAACCCCACCCCTTGAGCACCGAGAGTGCCTGGCAGGCGAACGCTTCGTTGAGCTCAATCAGATCCATTTGGTCCAGGGTCAGTCCTGTCCTTGCCATCAGCTTTTGCACGGCAGGCACCGGACCGATGCCCATCATCGCAGGATGGCAACCGCTGGCTGCCCAGCCGGCTAGAAAGCCCATCGGCTTGAGACCTAACTCTTCAAGCTTGTCTTCCGCTACGATCAAGCACGCCGCCGCCGCATCGTTTTGCTGGCTTGAATTGCCTGCCGTAACTGTTCCGTCCTTGATCAGCGGGCGTAATTTACCCAGTGAAATCAGGCTCGAGTCAGCACGAAAGCCTTCATCGCGGTCGAACAAAATTGGTTCGCCCTTGCGTTGTGGCACGCTGATAGGCACGACCTCGTCATTGAAACGACCATCGCTCCACGCCTGGGCGGCGCGCTGATGACTGCGCAAGGCAAAAGCATCTGCTTCCTCTCGGCTGATGTGGTATTCCCGAGCGAGGTTCTCGGCCGTTTCGATCATTCCCGATATCTGGCCAAAGCGTTCCTCGGGTTGCGAGCGTTCACGTCCACGTTCGAGTCGATCATGCATCGTTACACTGCCGGCGCGTGAGCCCCAGCGCATATCGGTCGAGTAATATTCAATGTTGCTCATGCTTTCTACGCCGCCGGCCAGTACGACATCGGCGGCCCCCGTCTGAACCATCATGGCGGCAGTAATGACCGCTTGCAGGCCACCTCCGCAGCGACGATCGAGTTGCATGCCGGGGACTTCGGTGGGCAGCCCGGCCTGCAACCCAATCCAGCGTCCAATGCATGGTGTTTCACTGCTGGCGTAGGACTGAGCAAAAACGATGTCCTCGATACGGGCTGGATCCAGACCTGTCCGCTCCAGTATCGCCTTGACGACATGAGCGCCCAGCACTTCGACGGACACCGTCCGCAGAGTGCCGCCAAAGGTTCCAACAGGGGTGCGTAAGGGCGCAACGATCGCGGCACGTCTCATCACTTATTTCTCCAGGTAAGGCCTGCCTTTAGAGGCCGGCGGCTTGTTCCAGTTGTTCGCGAAAATCGGGGTGGGCAATGTCCAGCATCTTTGAGCGGCGCTGGCTGATACTCAGGCCTCGCAGATCAGCTACGCCGTATTCGGTGACGATCAGGCCCGCGTCGCTGCGCGGGGTACTGACAGGACCGTTGATGCGCGAGACGATGCGGCTGTGGCTCCCGGAAACGGAAGGCAGCGCAATAATGGGTAAACCACCCCGGGACCGCCGTGCACCACGGAGGAAATCCAGTGCGCCGCCGACAGCGCCAATATAGGTACCGCCAGCTGTTTCAGCGTTTATCTGGCCGCTCAGGTCGACTTCGATGGCCGAATTCAGCGCCACGAAACGCTCCAGGCTGCCCAGCACCTGCAGGTCATGCGTGTAAGCCGTCGAGCGCATCTGGATGGCTGAGTTGCAATGGGCGAAACGGTTCAGGCGGTGACTGCCCATGAGCACACCAGCGATTGTGGCGCCACGATCGACGGTTTTGTGTGCGTTGTTGATCACACCTTTTTCCATCAGGTCGACGACGCCATCACCGATTGCACCGGAATGCACCCCCAGATTGCGATGGTTGCCGAGGGCGCTAAGGATCGCTTCGGGAATGACCCCTAGGCCGAACTGCAAAGTGGAACCGTCCTCGATCAAGCCAGCGACCCGATTGGCAATTGCCTGTTCGACCTGACCGGGCTTCGACGCAGGGCTTTCAAGCGGCGACCGCGAAGTCTCCACCATGCAATCAATGTCTTCTTCGTACAGATAGCGCTCACCGAAGGTCCAGGGCGCGTGCTGATTAACCTCAGCGATGATCACGCGAGCGTGCTCAAGCGCTGGCAGCAGGTATTCATGGGCCAGACTCAGGCTGTAACGGCCGTGCTGATCGGGAGGCGCAAGTTGCAGCAACAGCACATCGATCTTTAACGAACCGTCGCGGATCATTTCGGGAAACTGCGAGTAATGACAGGGCAGGATATCCAGCACACCGGCCTTCGCCAGTGCGCGATTCGCTCCACCGCCACAGTAGGAAAGAAAGCTGACGTGATCGGCATGTTCCGGCCGACAGGTGTCGCTGTTGCTGATGCCGAGCATGACTCGGAACTGGCCTATTGCAGCCCGTTGCTCCATCAATGCTTGCGTCAGGGGAAGAGGCTCGGCATTCGCCTGACCCCAAAGGACGGTATCACCGGGCAGGATCCAACGGGACAGGTCGATGCGTTCGACGGAGGTATGCAGAGTCATGACTTCATTCGTTATTGTGAACTGCATTCAGAATAGCATGGTGCTGAGGACACGCCGCAAGTGCTTTTTCAACGCCAACAAAAAAGCCCTCACACAGTGAGGGCTTTTTTGCACGGCAGCGAATCTCAGCTCATGGCGATGAAGTTCTTGCCGTTTTCATACATGATTTTGCGTTGTTCTTCGACGCTGCAGTTGGTCAATGCCTCACCAATGAAGTCGGCCGGGGTCGGTACACCCTCGGCGTGGGGATAATCGGAGCCGGTGATGATCCAATCGGCGCTGCCGGTTTGATCGATCAGGCTGCGAATGTTGTCTTCCGGGTAGGCGACTACACCCACGTGGCGTTTGAAGATTGCGCTTGGGCGCTCTTTCAACTGCCCTGCTGGCCATAGACCCATCTTCGCCATGCCGCGGACTTTGTCCATTTTCACCAGCATGTTTGGGACCCACTCGGCACCGTTCTCGGCCGAAAGCAGCTTGATGTTCGGGAAACGTTCGAAGAAGTTCCAGAAGATGAAGTTCGAGATGGTCTCGATCACCGGGCGTTCACTGTAGCCGTGCATCCAGACGAACGCCGACTGGCGCATCCGCGATTGCTGCATCAACTCGCCCCAGACCGCCATGTGGTGTTTGAGGTAGATGGCTTCCGAGACGTGATAGACGACACGTACATGCGCTTCATTGAGAATTGACCAGAAGCGGTCGTAGTAAGGATCGGCAGGAGAGCGACCGATTTCGTTCGGGCCCATTGGCATCAGCACCAGACGGGCGCCGTTCTTGACCACGAACTCGGCTTCTTTAATGGCCGAATCGATGTCGGCCAGGGAAATGAGCGGGGCCGAGTAGATCCGATCGGAGTGATTGAATTTCCACTCGTCAAGCATCCAGCGGTTATAGGCATGCAACACCCCTGCCGCAGGCTTGGGGTCGTCGAGGTAGCTGACCGCCGCGACCATGTTGCCGCAGTACATGAAGCAGCCTTCCACGCCAAACTCGTCCATTTTTTTCAGACGGTCTGCGGCGTTGTACATATCCGGCGTCATGTCGACGCGCATTTCTACTTCACCATGACCATCTTTCATTGCGCGCAACCATTCATGCAGCTTGCCAGGTGGCGGTACCTTGCCGTCGGCGGTGAAGTAACCGGCGCTGACCTCCACCTTCTTCTGACCTACATAAAGCGCGTACTCGCCGTCGGCGCCGACACGCCACTGAAAGCTCCAATCCTTTTCCAATTCCTTGGGCAGGTAACGACTCCAGGAGTCGGGTTGCTCGTAGATATGCGTATCGCCGTCGAAAATCGCGCCTGTGTACGTGGTCATCACTAATCTCCGGTTGCTTTTTTATGAACGGTGTTCACACTTGTGTGCGTTGGGTCATTCTTATAGAAAGGTCCGGTATGTGCAAACGCAATATCGTATTTCGCACGATTGATATCATATCGATATTGATCTCACAGAAAATTTTCGCCTCAAGGGCCCATGCTTCACCCGATGTACACATAAACCAGACTGACGAGATCTGGTTTCTGTTGGAGTGGCTGACACAATCATCAGGGATGCCCTGTAGCGCTGAAGACCGTGCGTATGTTTATATTTGTGTACGGCGTTCATTTTGTTGCCTTTTGGCGGCTGCCGTATCTGCTCACTGCATCCCATGAGGTTTACATGGCACATCTGCCCGCTTTTCCAACTGTCGCGAAGGTGATGGTCACGCTTTTCATTGAAGGAACTCCTGAGTTTATCGACGATTTTCTGGTGATCTGCGTCCCTTCGCCGACACTCCGTCCTCAGGAAGTGGCAACGGCCGAACTGTATTTCGACACCTTGCTCGCCAAGCCTGGTTCTTTAGCGTACGCCAGTCGTGACGTTTCAAACCACCAACAGGCATGGCAGAGCGGCGAAACCCGCTCCCAAAGTAGCCGCGTAAAAGCACTGATAAAGGACACGAGTGCTCCGACCAGCAAGCGCCGCCAGTTGGAAGTAGATTTCAGAATGGAAGCTGAACTTCAGCCTGCCACGGTCAAGGCGGCTGAGTTGTTCCTGATTCGCTTGCTCAAACAGCATTTTCCCAATGGCAGCATTGCAGCCAGCTGGCGGGCCGACCTTAGCGACGGGACGATCTGGTACGGGGACACGCAATTCGCCTATAACTTGATCCAGCCGGGCGTTGCCGGCCTGCACCCCGATGTTCACGCCGGTCTGGTCGAGCACTTTTCAGCCCCGCGTTGGAGCGCAATCTGATTTCCCCCAAGTCCCTTTGAGCAGGTATCAATAATGGAACTGCGGCAGCTCAGACACTTCATCGTGGTGGCCGAAGAGTTGCATTTCGGTCGAGCGGCCACGCGGCTTGGAATGGCGCAACCCCCTCTTAGCCAATCCATTCAGCGGTTGGAAGAGTCACTGGATGCGCGCTTGCTGGACCGTACCAGCCGACAAGTCAGTTTGACGCCTGCTGGCAAAGTCCTGCAGCGAGAGGCCATGACTATCATTGCTCAGGTTGATTTTGCCGAGCAGGCAGTACGCCGCCAGGCGCGGGGAGAATTGAGCCGAATGCGCATCGCGTTCTCACCGATGAGCGCGATGCGGATCTTGCCGGCGGCGGTCAAGGTGTTCAATGAGCGCTGGCCCAATATCGAAGTCCACCTTGATGAACAGCTCAGCACCCAACAGATCGAGGGGTTGCGTAACGGTAGCCTGGACATCGGCATTCTCAACCGCAACGTTGTCAATACCGACGGCCTTGACGTCAGAGTCATTGAGTATTCCCGAGTCATTGCGGCGGTACCCGCCAGGTGGAAGCTGGGGGACGAGAATGGAACATTGCGGCTGGCAGAATTCGCCGGTCATTCGTTTGTGCTGTCGCCGCAGCATCTGACACCTCACTTTCATACGGCACTCGAGTCCGCGTGTCGTAACGCCGGGTTTTCGCCCAAGCGCATTCAACAAGTTGCGCAGCCGTACAGCATGTTCAATCTGGTCGCCAATGAGCTGGGGATCGGTTTCGTGCAGGACACTGCGCGACACCTGCCGATAGAAGGTGTGCGATTCGTCACGGTGCGAGACCTGCCTGATTCGATGCATGGTGAAGCAGCGGTCGCCTGGGTGCCTCGTGCATTGACCCCGGCCCTGCGGGCGATGATCAGCCTGATCGAACGCATTGCCGAGCGTGAGCGTGCAGCACCCGACGAAGGGCTAGCCGATCATTCAGTGTGAGTGGATGACCCTCGCGCGACGCAATGCGGCAATCTCCTGTTCGCGATAACCCAGCGCCGACAATATCGTTGTGTTGTCCTCACCCAAACGCGGTACGCGCAGGTTCGGAGTGCCGGGTTCTTCCTGGAATTTGAGTGGCGTGCCAATGTGCTCACGGCCTTGATTATCGACAAGGAGCATCTGTCGCGCTTGGGTCTGGGGATGCTTGAGGGCGTCCCGGAAATCGAGCACTGGCGCGGCACTGATGCCACGCGTCTCCAGCCAGGGCAGCCAATAGGTTCGCGGCTGCGTGCTGAAAACCTCTGCAAGGAAGGCATGCACGGACCCTTGGTCACCGCTCGTCGCTCCTGTGGCGACATCGATCAGATCCGCTCGACCCAGAGGCCTCAGCAGGTTTTCGCAGAACACGCGCTCCCGGCCCCCCAGGCAAAGCCACAGGCCGTCAGAGGTACGGTAAGCGCTGCACATTGCCAGACCCTGGTTCTCCTCGGGGTTGCCCGTACGGGTGCGGAAGGGCTGCGCCGGCAAAAGGCAGTCCCGCATGGCTATGTCGATGCGTTCACCGCGACCGTTGCTGCGGGCGCTGAGCAATGCCATCAGAATCGCGACTAACCCGTTCAGTGCGCCGGCCAGCGCCGCAGTGGGCAGGCAGTCGGTCACCGGCGTTGCGTCATCGGCCAAGGGGAGGGAGCCTCCATACGCCTGAACAACGCTGTCATGGGCCGGGGTGTCACGCAAGGGGCCGGTTTGGCCAAAGGCACTCAATGAGCAGTAGATCAACCGGGGATTGCGCTGGCGCAGCGTCTCGTAATCCATGCCAAGACGTTCGGCCACGCCCGGACGAAATGACTCGACCAGCACATCGGCGTCTTCGACCAGACGGTAGAGGATCTCCTTGGCGGCGAAGCGCTTAAGGTCCAGGGACAGGCTGTATTTGCCCCGGTTGCAACTGGCAAAGAATCCCACGGTTGCAGCAGCCAGATCAGGATTGTCGCGGTGTTCATGCTGACGGGTCGGGTCGCCGCCGTGGGATTCGATCTTGATTACCTCGGCGCCATGGTCGGCCATCATCCCTGTCAGGACGGAACCGGGCATGAACTGTGTCAGGTCCAAGACTTTTACGCCGTTGAGTTTCATCGCAGCTCCAGAGCAAGGCGGGCGTTTCAGGGGGTTTTCCATGTTGTGCCGCCCTTTAGCTTGCTGGCCGCCAGCGCCTTCTTTTCCAGTTGTTGGGCATTGGCCAGCGAGCTGCGCGCGCCATCATCCAGTACACGTTTGACCGTGCCCACCAGATGAGCGTCGTGGCTTGCGATGCATTCTGCAAGGCCCTGCACGTAAGCGAGTAAGGTCTCTGGTGCCTGCAATTCGTTGACAAGCCCGATGCGCAGCGCCGTTTCGGCGTCGATCGGCTGGCCGGTCAGGCTCAGCTGTTTGCCCCACCGCACGCCAACAGCGAAAGGCAAGCGTGATGTCGCACCGCTTCCCGACAACGCGCCGATTTTGGTATGGGTGTCGGCAAACCGAGCCAGTGTGGAGGCAATGATGAAATCGCAGCCCAAGGCCAGTTCCAGCCCGCCGGTCATGGCCGCTCCGTTCACGGCGGAGATAATTGGCTTGCTCAGGTTGGGCACCAAGTCGAGCAGTGCCGCGACTTCATGGCGAGGTGCATCGGGTGCTGAAAAGTCTTTGAGGTCGAGCCCGGCGCAAAATGCCGGGCCACTCCCGGTCAAGGTGGCCACGCGCAACTCGGGATCATTCTCGAACGCCGTCAGCGCCAGGATCAGCGCCCGGGCCAGTTCCAGATTAAGCGCATTGCGCGCTGCCGGGCGGTTCAGGGTCAGTGCCAGCACACCGTTACTTCGGGATTGGATCAGAACGTCAGTCGTCATACAGAGTGCCTGTCGACCAGTGCCAATGCGTTGAGACGCCGCATGGCTTGCATTGCGTCGTCGAGCATTTCATCGAAGATGAGTTCGACTGGTTTGATGGCATCGGCAAAAATCACAGCGGGTCCATAGTCCAGCATGCCCTTACTGCTGTCCCCCGAGGCGTAGGCCTGGGTGGCAAGAGCGCCGATCACATGCGGACGGTATTGTTCGAAGTCGGTTACCTGGGCTTCATCCAGCTCGATCACGGCCCGAGCACTGTCGTTGTGCAATACCCGGTGGTGGTCGCGGATGGCTTTCTTGACCACTACGCTTTCGCTGCCATCCCCCCTCACTACCAGCTGTTTGTAGTGCTCATGAATGTTCAACTCTTCAGCCACCAACATGCGCGAGCCCATGATCACTGCATCGGCCCCCATGGCAAGGGTCGCAGCGACTTGCTTACCCGTGCCGATACCGCCGCCGATGATCACCGGCAGATCAATGACGGCGGGGCCATGTGCACCCTGGACCATGCTGCTGATGCCGAATATACCCGGGTGTCCTCCGCAGTCATTCCCGACAATGATCACGGCATCGACGCCAAAACGGGCAGCTGTATGGGCGTATTTCACGGCGGGCACCTTGTGCAGAATCTTGATCCCGGCTTCTTTAAGGCGCGCAATGATGGGTTGCGGACTGGCCCCGGCGGTCTCCACGCACATCACTTCTTCGTCGATAAGAATTTGCAACTGACGGCCCAGGCGCTCGGCACCGCCGGCTTGGCGGGAAATGTAGAGGTTTACGCCAAAAGGCATTCCACCGGTCAATGCTTTGCAGGTACGCAGCTGATCACGAAATTCGTCGGGGTCGGGAAAGCCGGCGGCGACGATAAAACCCATGCCGCCGGCCCTGACGACAGCGGCCACGTAGCGCGAATCAGACACTTTGGGCCCCATGCCGCCGCACAGAATGGGGTGGCGGATACCGAGCATTTCGGTAATCCGCGTCTTGAACAGAGCTTCACGCATTGAGAGTCTCCGGGTTATCGTCAGGTTCAGATATCGCCGTTGAGCGGCTTGTTCAGGTACTTGAATGTGCCGCTGGCGGTGGCAATCAATTGGCCCTCAAGGTCATATAAATCACCTTCGCAAAATGCCAGAGAGCGAGTCCCGTGGCGCAAGCGGCCGCTGGCGCGCAAGGTTGCGCCAACCGCGCCACCGGGGCGGATGAAGTTGCATTTCATCTCCACGGTGACACTGGAGCGATCAAGGTCATCGCCATGCCGGGCGGCGCTGGCCATTGCCATGTCGAGCAACGTCATGATCAAGCCCCCATGTGCCTGCATGCCGCCGTTCATGTGCTTTCTATCGAGATTTACCACCATGGTTGCGCCTTTATCCTGGCGTTCGACCAGAACGCTCAAGTGATCGAGAAAAGGTACTTCCATGCGGTATTCGGAATAGGGCATCAGCGTTGCGCTATCTTCTTTTATGCTCATGGCCCCGCCCTCAGCGATGTTTAAACACAGCAGCGCGTTTTTCGCTGAAGGCTGCCATCCCTTCTTTCTGATCCTCAGTGCCGAAAGTGACGTAGGACATGCGGCGCTCGTACATCACACCTTCTGTCAGGGAGCTTTCGAACGCTCGGTTGACGCATTCCTTGGCAATCATCGAGACCGGTAGCGAGAAACTGGCAATTTTCTTCGCCAGCAGCAGCGCTTGATCCAGCAGCTCGGCGACGGGTAGCACCTGACTGACCAATCCACAGTGTTCGGCCTCTTCGGCGAGCATGGGACGCCCGCTCAGGATCATTTCCATGGCCTTGGATTTGCCAATGGCGCGGGTCAGCCGCTGCGTACCGCCGGCGCCGGGAATCGTGGCGAGGGTGATTTCCGGCAAGGCGAAGCGGGCGTTGTCGGCAGCGAGGATGATGTCGCACATCATCGCCAGCTCGCAGCCGCCACCCAATGCCAAACCGGCGACTGCCGCCACAACCGGTTTACGACAGCGCGTCGCGCGCTCCCAATTGGCCGTGATGAACTGGCGTTTGAACACGTTCATCATGTCCCACTCGCGCATCATCTTGATGTCTGCCCCGGCGGCGAACGCCTTGTCACTGCCAGTGATGACAATCGCTCCAATAGCGTCGTCAGCTTCGAAAGCATCGAGTGCCAGTGTCAGTTCATCCATCAACTGATCGTTGAGGGCGTTGTAGGCTTCGGGGCGGTTCAAGCGGATCAGGCCGACCCGGTCATGCACCTCAAGGATCAGCGTGTGCGGGGTCAAGTGTTGATAGCTCATGTCTGGCTCCAGGTTGCTGGACGTCGCAAGGACGGTTTGCGGCGGTTTACATATTGGGATAGTTGGGACCACCGGCCCCTTCAGGCACCCACCAGGTGATGTTCTGCGACGGGTCTTTGATGTCGCAGGTCTTGCAGTGCACGCAGTTCTGCGCGTTGATCTGGAAGCGTTTCTCGCCGTCTTCCTGGGCGATCACTTCGTACACGCCAGCCGGGCAGTAGCGCTGCGCCGGTTCATCGTAGAGCGGCAGGTTGGTGCCGATCGGGATGCTCGGGTCCTTGAGCTTCAAGTGGCATGGTTGTTCTTCTTCATGGTTGGTACTGGAGAGGAACACCGAACTCAGCTTGTCGAAGCTCAGCTTGCCGTCGGGTTTGGGGTAGTTGATCTTTGTGCTGTCTTTTGCCAGCTTCAGGCAGGCGTAGTCCGGTTTGTTGTCGTGCAGGGTGAAGGGCAGCTTGCCGGCAAAGATGTTCTGGTCCAGCCAGTTGAAACCGCCGCCGAGGATGGCGCCGAACTTGTGCACGGCAGCGCCGAAGTTGCGACTGGCGAACAGTTCTTCATAGAGCCAGCTGGATTTGAAGCTGTCGACGTAAGCGGTCAATTCATCACCGCCTTCGGACTCTGCAAACAGGCGGTCGGCCACGGCGTCGGCGGCGAGCATGCCGGACTTCATCGCGGTGTGGCTGCCTTTGATCTTGGCAAAGTTAAGCGTGCCGAGGTCGCAACCGATCAGCGCGCCGCCGTTGAAGACCATTTTCGGCAGCGAGTTCAGGCCGCCTTTGCAGATGGCACGGGCGCCGTAGCTGATGCGCTTGCCGCCTTCCAGGTATTGGGCCAGCACCGGGTGGTGCTTGAGGCGCTGGAATTCATCGAACGGCGACAGGAAGGTATTGCTGTAGGACAGATCAACGATCAGACCCACCACCACCTGGTTGTTTTCCAGGTGATAAAGGAAGGAACCTCCGGTGTTCTCGTTGCTCATGATGTCCAGCGGCCAGCCGGCGGTGTGGACCACCAGGCCTGGCTGATGCTTGGCCGGATCGATCTCCCAGATTTCCTTGAGGCCGATGCCGTAGTGCTGGGCGTCGGCGTCGCTGTTCAGGTTGAAGCGCTGGATCAGTTGCTTGCCGATATGGCCACGGCAGCCTTCGGCGAACAGCGTGTACTTGCCACGCAGTTCCATGCCGGGGGTGTACACGCCTTCTTTGGGGTTGCCTTCGCGGTCGACGCCGAGGTCGCCGGTGATGATTCCGCGGACCACGCCGTTTTCGTCGAACAGCGCTTCCTGGGCGGCGAAGCCTGGGTAGACTTCCACGCCCAGGTTCTCGGCCTGCTGGGCCAGCCAGCGGCACAGGTTGCCCAGGGAGATGATGTAGTTGCCTTCGTTGTGCATGGTCTTGGGCACAAAGAAGTCAGGCACTTTGGTGGACGCTTCGGGGCTGCGCAGTACATAGATGTCATCGCGCACCACGGGGGTGTTGAGCGGGGCGCCGAGGGCTTTCCAGTCCGGGAACAGTTCGTTCAGGGCGCGTGGTTCAAACACGGCACCGGAGAGGATGTGTGCGCCGACTTCGGAGCCTTTCTCGACCACGCAGACGCTGATTTCCTTACCGGCTTCGGCGGCCTTCTGCTTCAGGCGGCAGGCGGCGGACAGGCCTGCCGGGCCAGCGCCGACGATGACCACGTCGAATTCCATGTATTCACGATCAGACAAAACTCTTTCCTCCAGGGGGCGGTGTACCAACGGCTACGATGGCCTCGGTTGTTTTTCGGATGGCGGTATCTGCCGCGGCGTCGGGATAGGGCGCGACGATATACAGCGACATCACCGCGCTTGAACCGGGCTTGAAGAACTGACGCAGTGCTTGTTCCTGCTCTCGGTCGGCCAGCGTCGAGCGTCCCCGCTGGCGTTGATGTTCACCCCAGGAGGCAATGATGAAGCGCTCGCTGAAATGCGCCGGGTCGGCGATATCACGGTACAGCAGCCAATGGCTGGCCCCGTCACGACGGCGAACCTTGCCTAACTGATAAATGCTTTGGGTGAACGCGAGACGGTTTTCGTACGGGATGTGATAGTCGACCTGCACCGCTACCGGGCCATCATCGGGTCCCAGGTGGCCCACGATCGTTGGTTCTGCCCAGTGTTGCGACAACGTGACGTCATCATCGTGGCCCATGCGAACGGGCAACCTACGGGTCAGCAGCAGGCTCAGGCCAATCAGACCAGCTGCCAGCGTCAAGGTCTGGGCGACGCTCAAATGACTGGCAATGCTGCCCCAAAACACCCCTCCCAGCGCCATGGAGCCCTGAAAGGTCAGCATGAAAACGGCCAATGCCCGCGCCCTGACCCAGGCGGGAAGGCTGGTTTGATAGGCTGCACTGATGGTTGAGTTGAAACTGATCCAACTTGCGCCACCGATGATCAGCGCGGGGCAAATCACCCAGAGTGAAGTCGCCCAGGCGGCAATTAATATGGCGCCGGCAAACGCAAGGTTCGACACCATCACCAACTGCTGCAGGTTGCTGACGTGATTGCGAAAGCGTTGTAGCAATAAACCGCCTGCCACCGCGCCAGCGCCCAGACTGCCCAGCAACAGCCCATAAACACTGGAACCTCCCGTCTCGATATTTTTTGCCACCAATGGTAGTAGCGCCCATAAACCGCTCGCGCAGCCGATAAAGGCGAAGGTGCGAATGATGTGGCCATGCAAGGGTTTGGCGTGCCGGACGTAGCGCAATCCTCCACGCATGGCAGGAAACAGTCGCTCTGTTGTCAGCGGTGGGGCAACGTTGGGGCGGTACGCGAAGATGAAGAGCGACAGCACAATCAGGAACAAAACGATGTTGATGGTGAACACCATTTTGGCCCCCGCTGTTGCGATGACCAGCCCGGCGAGGGCCGGTCCGACAGCGCGAGCGGCGTTATAGGCAATGCCGTTGAGGTTGATGGCCGCCTGCAGGGCTGTGCGAGGTACGGCGTCCGACGTAGAGGCCTGCCAGGCGGGGATGCTTGCGGCACTGCCACTGCCCAGCAAAAAGGTCAGGAGCAAGAGGCTCCATGGGGTAATGGCATCGAGCTGCAATAGAAGGCATAACAGGCCCGTGGCGATCAACATCCAGGTATGGGTCAGCAGCAACAACTTGCGTTTTTCGACCAGGTCGGCCATGACCCCCGCAGGCAAGCCGAACATAAAGGCAGGCAACGCAATTGCGGTCTGAATCAGCGCGACCATCAGCGGTGAGTCACTGATGGACGTCATCAGCCAGGCCGCCGCGACGTTCTGCATCCATACGCCGATATTGGCAGTGAGCGTGGCGATCCAGACTGCGCGAAACAGCGGATAGTGCAGCGGCGACAAGGAGACGGCAGAGGTTTCAGGTTCACGCTGCGGCATGTGTCCACCCGGTGTCGGAACGGTCCTTGAACAGGACTGATGCTATTGTCAATATTGTGAACAGTGTTTATCATTCTGAACACAGCTTTGGTGGCTGTCAATGCGCTTGCATGGGTTTATGGCGGGTTGAGCAGGGTACCGATGTCACGATGCAAGGCAGTCAACTAGGGGGAGCAGGGGCATGACCGACACACGCGATCCAGATGGGCAAGTAACCGCCCGGCAACAGGGCAATATTTTGCTGATCGGCATTGATCGGCCAGAAAAGCGCAACGGCTTCACACCCAAAATGTTCGAAGAACTGGCAAGGGCGTTTACCCGACTGGAAGAGTCGCCGGAATTGTTTTGCGGATTGTTGTACGCCGAAGGTGATCACTTCACCGCCGGTTTGGACATGCCAAAGATCGCGCCGCTGAGAAAGGAAGGCAAAGTGCTGTTTCCGGCCAGTGAGGCAGACCCTTTCAACCTGCGTGAACCGTTACGCAAAAAGCCGGTGGTCATCGCCCTCAAAGGTATTTGCTTTACGGTTGCGGTCGAGTTGATGCTGGCCAGCGACATTGCGGTCGCTGCGAGCAACTGCCGGTTCTCTCAGTTGGAGGTCAAGCGCGGGATCATGGCCGGCTGCGGCGCGACGATCAGGATGGTCGAGCGCACAGGCTGGGGCAATGCGATGAAGGTGCTCCTGACCGGCGACGAGTTCAGTGCCCAGGAGGCCTATCGCATGAACTTCGTGCAGGATGTGGTTGAGCCGGGTGAAGAGTTTGCAAAGGCCCTTGAGTACGCGGAAAAAATCGCGGCTCAAGCGCCGCTGGCGGTTCAGGCGACACGCGAGAATGCGCGTGTTTCCCTTGGGCAAGGCTGGCTGACGGCGTACTCGAAGATTCAATCGACGCAGAAGTTTCTCTACAACACTGAAGACGCCAAAGAGGGCGTACAGTCGTTTGTCGAAAAACGTACTGCGCGTTTTATCGGACGTTAAGGAAAGGACATAACAAAATGGCTAAAGGCCCGCTTTCTCGTATCCGCGTGCTGGATATGAGCCGAATTCTCGCCGGCCCCTGGGCAGCACAGATGCTTGCCGACCTCGGCGCCGAAGTGATCAAGATCGAACGCCCAGGCAAGGGCGATGATTCACGCCAGTTTGGCCCACCCTTCCTCAAGGATGCCGAGGGTAACAACACGCGCGAGTCGTCGTTTTACATCAGCACCAACCGCAACAAGAAATCCCTCAGTTGTGACATTGCGAAACCGGAGGGGCAGGCGTTGATCCGCGCACTGGTCGCCAAGTGCGACGTGCTATTGGAAAACTATAAGGTCGGTGATCTGAAGCGCTACGGGCTTGATTATGAAAGCCTCAAACAGGTCAACCCGAACCTGATTTATTGTTCATTGACCGGGTTTGGCCAGACTGGCCCCTATGCGCCTCGTCCGGGTTACGACTCGATCTTCCAGGCCATGGGGGGGTTGATGAGTATCACCGGTCTGCCGGACGATGTCCCCGGCGGTGGCCCGATGAAAACCGGGCCCAGCCTAGCCGACATCCTGGCAGGTCAATATGCGGCGTATGCGATTCAGGCAGCCCTCTATGCTCGGGATCTGAACGGCGAGCCGGGGCAGCATATCGACGTCGCCTTGCTGGACTCGTTGATCGCCGCGACCTCGCATTACGCCAGTCAGTACCTGGTCTCCGGCGACGTGCCGGTGCGGCGCGGGACCGAGGGCAATGGCGGCATGCCGTCACGCATGTTCCATTGTGCAGACGGCGACATCATGGTGGTCGCCGGTAATAACGAGCAATACGCACGCCTGTGCGACGTGCTCGGTCATCCTGAGTTGACCACCGACGAACGTTTCTCGGAAATCGCCTTGCGCGTAGTCAATCGTCGCGCGTTGGGAGACGTGTTTGAACCACTGGTGGCCTCGTGGAAATTAAGCGATTTGCTAGCCGCGCTGGATGAGGCCGGAGTGCCTGCTGGCCCCATCAATACCCTGGACAAGGTGTTTGCCGACCCGCATGTTCAGTCGCGCAATATGTGTGTGGAAACCGACCACGCGTTGTCAGCCAGTGGCAAAGTCAAGCTGGTTGCCAACCCGGTGAAGTTCTCCGGGACGCCGATCACCGAGTACACGGCGCCGCCATTCCAGGGAGAACATACGGAGGAAATTCTCAAGGGCTTACTGGGGTTGGATGACCGTGCGGTCCAGGACTTGCGACAAAATCGTATTGTCTGAGCGGCAGTAGAAAGAGGCGGGCGCCAGCGGGCGCCTTCACTCGAACAGCAGCAGGTCCTGCGGCCGCTCACTGAAGTCGCGCACGGTGCCCAATACGGGCAGGGCGCGGTCAATGACGTTGGCTTGAAACGCATGGCAAGCGCCCAGCAGTGCTTTGACAGGCTGGTCCCGAGCGGCACGCATCGCCTCCACATCCAGTCGGCGGGCGCGAGCGACCATTATTGCAATTTGCAGGATATAGGCCGCTTCCAGCCGGTCACCGCGATAGTCCTGCGCGGCCCAGTGTGAAAAGCCATTGCGCAAGGGTTTTCCAGCCTGTTCGGCAGGCCCCAGCAAGGCGTCGAGATCAGTTTCCCAGGCCAGGATTTCCCGGCCATTGAGTTGCACATTGACCCGAGTCATACCCTCACGCACGTCCGGTACTTCAATGTCGTAAAGGCGCGAGTCCTCGCACCGGCCAGCGTGTGCCATCGACAACCACAGCAAATCATGTAAATGCGTGCAATGCAGACGAGGCGCCGTGTCTTTGCGAAACTGCAAACGATCCGGCGTCAGAGGGTGACCCACCAACGCGTGCAGCAAGGCCGGTGCTTCCAGGCAGGCGGTGGTCGGAATGCGCAGGCTCTGGGCGGTAATGTGGGTCAAGTAGTGCCCGTCATGCTCCAGCGCCAGGCGAAAACCGTGATAGTCGTCTTCCAGTTCGGCAATTACGCTGCGGCCATTGCGTTGAAGCAAGATCCGTCGTCGATAACAGCCCTGACCATAAAGGGCGTTAAGTGGAATCAAGTCATTTTGCATAACGTTCCCCGTGGTACATCCAATTCAGACCCGGAACTGGCCGGCCGTAGCCTGTAGCGAGCGCGCGAGGGCATTGAGTTGGCTGGAGATTTCCGACGTCTGACTCGCTGACTGGCTGTTTTCTTCGCTCATGCGCGCCACCAATTCGACCCTGCGTGCGATGTCTTGTGTGGCGGTGTTCTGTTGATCGATGGCGCTGGCGATCAAGTCGATGGCGTCGCCGACCTGGCTGGCGCTGACACGGATCGTCTGCATGCGATCGGCTACCTGGTCCGACAGCTGCTTGCCGGCCACCACGCGATCGGTGACGCTGAGCATTCGGGTCATGGCCTCGCGCGCGGATGCTTGGATTGTTGTCACCACCTGCGCGATTTCATCCGATGACACTGACGTACGCCCGGCGAGCTTGCGAACTTCGTCTGCCACCACGGCAAAACCGCGTCCTTGCTCGCCGGCGCGTGCAGCTTCAATGGCGGCATTAAGGGCCAGCAGGATCGTTTGTTCCGCGACGTCGCGAATGACCTGCATGACCAGGGATATTTTGTCTGATTGCTGCCCCAGATCAGTAATGGTGACGCCGGTATCACTGACCGTCGAGGCGATCAGATCCATTTCCAATGTATTGCGCGTGATAATGGCGCTGCCCTGACTTGCGGTTTCGCCGGCTTGCTGAGCGCGCAGCAGTGCGTCCTGGGTGCTTTCACTGACCTGACCAATGCTGACCGACATCTGCTCGACCGCCGCGGCGATCAGGGTCGCAGCTTCGCTCTGGCTGGTGGAGGAGGCTGACACGTGGCGCGATGCGTTATACGCGCTGTCGGCCACCTGGGTGAGTTGGTCGGCGTTGTTCAGCACCTCGCGCAACGACAGCTGCAGCTTATCGAGCAATTGGTTAAAGGCGCGGGCGGTCTGGCTGGTCTCATCACGTCCGCGAACCTGAGCGCGCAAGGTGAAATCATTGCTTTGGGCGACTTCGACGATGGTGCCGCGCATTGTGGTTAGGGCACCGACAATGTTGCGGGCGACCAGAAAGGTGATCAAACCCAGGCCGAGCACGGCAGCGCCAGACATGAGCAGGATCCAGTGCAGTGCGCGTTGTTGGGCCTGTTCGCCGTCGAGTTTTGCCTGGTTGGCATAACCCTTGTTGAGCTTGATCAGTTTATCCAGTGCCACGGCCAGGTTGTTGACCGCGCTTTGGGCGACCTGATCCAGACCGGTTATCTCACTCATGTTCTGCCGTAATGCGTCCCAGGATGTGGCCGTACGCAATTGGTCGAGTAGCCGATGGATTGAGTCATTGCTGTCTTTGAAATTCGCCCATTCGCTCTGAACGGATTTCCATGACTCGATTTCTTCCGGGTTTTTAGGCAGTTTTGCGTAGCTGTCATAGGCTTGAGCGGCCATGCGTTCTGCCGACTCTTTGTCCTGTGCCACGCCGCTATAGAAGGCGTGAGCCTCTTCAATGATCGAGGTTTTATCGTCAATGGTATCGAACTGGTCCAGATTCCAGCCGATCATTTCCCGGGTCGAGTTGACCGTGCCAAGTTGCCCTAGGCGCAGGGTCAGCAGATGACTCACCGCAGGATCTGTTTCGTTGCTGATGTGTTCCAGCGCAGCGCTTAATTGGCGTATGCCATTCCAGCCGCTTAGACCGACCAGTACCAGCATCAATGTTGCAAACGCGGCCATGAAAGCCAGTTTGGATTTGATCGAGAAGTTGCCCATGGGTACGTGCCTTTATTATTGTTAGGGGCGGGCTTCGTCAACGATGCAACCGCCTCGATGAGGCGGTTGCTGTCGGTAGCGTTTTACTTGCGGAAATTGCGATTGATAATGTCGAATTCGTCGGACAACGAGCCAGGGATGCTATAGCTGCGGGTGTCGGTAATTTGCTCGAAGTTGGCCGCCACCTCTTCGACGCTGGCCGGTTCAAGTCGAGGTCCGTTCCAGCCATCGGCGATACCGATGAAAGCGCGGGCGTAGCGGCCTACCGAAGCCGAATAGATGGCGTGAGTACTCTGGCAAGTTTCGCTGGCAAGGTAGACGACCAGTGGGGTGACAAATGCCGGCTCATAGGATTGCCCCAAATGTTCACCGAAGGCAGCGTACTGAGCACCGAAGGCTTCGAGCTGTTTTGGGTCCATGGCCTCGGACATGCGGCTGTTGGCGGTTGGCAACAAAGCGTTGCACAGCACACCATGCTCCTTGCCCTCAAGCGACAAAACGTTCATCAAGCCGATAAGCCCTGCTTTTGCTGTGCCATAGGCAGCTTGCTGTGCATTGCCGAAAACACCTGCGGCCGAAGAGGCAAATACCACTCTGCCGTATCCTTGTTTTTTCATGATTTTGTAGGCGGGTTGGGTGACGTAGACCGCGCCTTTGAGATGCACATCAAGGATCGAGTCCAGGTTTTCGTCATTCAGGTCTTCAAACCGCGCATTGCGCAGATGACCCGCGTTATTGATAACGATGTCGACTTTGCCAAAGGCATCCAGCGCGGCCTGAACGATAGCCTCGCCTCCGGCGCGGGTGGCAACTGAATCATAGTTGGCCACCGCTTTGCCGCCGGCAGAGCGGATTTCCTCGACTACCTGATCGGCCATCCGGTGAGAGCCACCTTTGCCGTCAAAACTACCACCCAAATCATTGATCACCACTGAAGCGCCGCGTGCGGCGAGCTCCAGCGCGTAGGTCCGGCCAAGGCCGCCCCCTGAACCGGTGACGATGGCGACGCGTCCGCTGAAATCGACCTTGCTCATAAAACGACCCTCTGATTGTTATTGGTGTTGAAGGCTATTTCTGAACGTTATTCATATATGCGTTCGGCGTCAATGCCGGATCCTCGATCTGAGGTGTCGAAAAGCGATGGAGTCGATTCAACAGCTGATCGAGCTGTTGTTTGTCGCCGGAGGGCAAGCGGGGCGAGGTGAAAAATTCCCGGCAGTACGCATGGCCTTTGAGAATATCCTTCAGCGGTTATCCGATGTTTGGCTTAAGGTCACCAAGCTGCACCAGCGATCTCGTTTAGAATCCGTGCGCGTCAGGTCGCCTTCACGTGTTACGAAACGGCCGGTTGCCAGACGCCCATGGAGCGTTTCCGTGCGTGAAGGGGGGTATGGATGGCCGGGAGAGCGAATCGTTACCAGGTTGGGATTGACAACTTACTGCCCATGTACAATTATCTGAACGTCGTTCACCAAACGTGATCGATAGGCACCCTTTCGCGAAACCCGGCGAGGGGAGATAAAAATAAAAAACGGGAGCGGTTGCCGGTATCCGGCGCCTCCTATGGGCACCTAGCGGGTGTGGCATCAGAGATGGAGAACAATAATAATGAATCTTCGCTTCGCACAACCTCAGCATAGGCTTTACCGGCGTAACCTCCTGCAGGTGTCATTGTTGGCATTGGCGGTGGCTGGTGTAATCAACGACGCCGACGCAATCAGTCTTGATTTTGGCAATCCGGACATTCAGAGCCGTCTGGACACCACGGTTCGCTATAACCTGGGCATCCGCGGGGAAGGCACGGACTCGCGGTTGAAGCTGGGGCCTAGTGGCACGGCGGATGCCAACAACAACGCGGTTGCGTTGGGTAATAATCGCTTCAAGAAGGGCGATGTGATTCTGAATCGCCTCGACGTACTGTCCGAATTCGATTTGATCATCAAGGGGAGCTACGGCCTGCGGGTCAGCGCGGCGGGTTGGTACGACTCGACCTACGGTGGTGGTGTGGATGACCCCACAACGAATAACTTTCTTTCCAATGAGTTCTTCAAAAACGGCAAGTATTCGGACTACACCCGCAACTACACGAGCGGGCCATATGCTGAAGTGCTTGACGCTTTTGTGTTCAATACCTTTGACCTTGGTCAAACCACAACATCGGTAAAATTCGGCAGACACAACATCTATTGGGGGAACTCGCTCTTCCCGCAATCGAAGCAGTCGTCGATTGCCTATAGCCAAGCGGCCATGGACCTACAGAAAGCGGCACTCAGTCCTGGCCTGGAAGCCAAGGAGCTATTTCTGCCGCAGAATCAATTTACCGGTACTACGCAGCTCACGCCTGAGTTCTCGCTTGCCTGGCAGTACTCACTGGAATGGCGTCGCGATCGTTATCCAGAGGGCGGTACTTATTTTGAAGCCGCATCGCCGGCTTTCTATGGGGCTGACGGCCCTTTGATCGGCTCCACTCACAATAAACCGGGCAGCGGCGACCACGACTGGGGGGTTATGGCCAAATGGCAACCCGATTTCCTGGATGGTGGCAACATGAGCCTCGTTTACCGCGAGTTCTACGAGAAAACCCCAAATCCGTTTGCGACCGCGCCTGACGGCACGTTGGATAGCTTTTACAACCCGAAAAAGAACCAGCTCTTTGGTTTTGCGATGGAACAAAACATCGAGGGCGTTAACTTCGGGATGGAAGCCACCTATCGGCGCAATGCGCAGTTGTTTACGCCGGTAACGGGGCGGCTTGCTCAAGTTGCCCCGGGTGTGATCGCTGGGTTCGACTCTGAAAATGCTCCCCGCGGAAACGTCTATGGCCTGGTGCTGAACGCGGTAAAGCTGTTGCCTGAAACCATGCTTTGGGACGCAGGTGAAGTGTCCGCCGAACTGGCGTTCCAGCATTTGGATAAGGTCACCTACAACCCTGAATTTGGCATCAGTTCAGGCGGCGTGTTCACGCCTCTGGGTGGCAATAATTACCCGCTGAAAGGGTCTGATTCGCCATTGTGTGCCAATCGTAGTGGCGTTCCAGGTTCAGGTGATGAGTCCTATGGGTGTGTGACGCGCAACTCCACGGTGCTGTCCACCAACTTCACGCCACGCTGGTTGCAGGTATTTCCGGGCGTCGATATCAGTTCGCCGGTGTTTGCCAGCTATGGCCTTCAAGGTAACGCGGCCACCGGCGGCATGACCGGTGCGGAAGGGCAGATCACTTATTCGTTTGGCGTACAAGCGGATATTTACCAGACGCACGTTATAAAGCTGGCATGGAACGATTCCTGGTCGCCTAATCACACGACGCATCCGGCGACCGGAGGAGAAGGCATGACCGGTGCCGGAAATTGGTCGCAGAACGATCACGGCTGGTTGTCGTTGAGCTTGAAAACTTCTTTCTGAGTTTTTTCAACAGTGCGGAACGGACGGGTGAAAAACATGAACTACAAGAAATACCTTCTTTCCATCGCAGTCTCCTATGCCATGGCGGCCCAAGGCTTCGGTGCCCCAAGTGCCGACGAGATCAAGCAGATCGGCACCACCTTGACTGAGTTTGGCGCAACCATCGCGGGTAACAGTGATGGCAGCATTCCGGCTTATGATCCTGCCAAGGCATTGACCAAACCACCGGCCGGGTACAAACCGATCAACGCTGCCGGTGGGTTCCCTTACATCGACCCCTATGCCAACGAAAAGCCGTTATTTTCCATCACCAGCAAAAACATGGCGCAGTATGCCGATAAAATCGATGACGGTAACAAGGCACTGTTGTCTCGCTACCCTGACTATCGCATCGATGTTTACCCCACGCATCGAAGTGCACCACCGCTGCCCAAGTTTGCTCATGACAATACCATCAACAATATCGCCAAGCCTCATACTGAGGGCGATAACACTGGCCTGGCTGATGCTCATGCACAGATCGCATTTCCAATTCCCAAAACGGGTTATGAGGCCATGTGGAACTTCTCCACGCGGTTCTTCCGGCCCTACGAAGTGGGCAATTTTGCGACGTATCTGATCGATAGCGCGGGTGAAAAAACGCTGGTGACCGACTCTAACGTGCATTACGAGCACGAATACTGGGATGGTTCCAAAACCAGCTCTGAGTACAGTAACCGCTTGGTCAACGCCAACAATGCCCCCGCGTCCAAGTCGGGCTCCAAGGATATGCGCTACTCGCCGCTACGACTGGATATCAAGGCTGACAGTGCCTGGTCTTATTCGCCAGGCCAGCGCCGGGTGCGACTCGCGCCGGAGTTCAAGTACGACACCGTGGCTGCGCAGTACGGCGGTCTGATTACCTTCGACGAGATTACCGGTTTTGACGGAAAGATGGATCGTTTCGACTTCAAACTACTCGGCAAGAAGGAGATGTACGTTCCTTACAACACGTACCGCACGGTTTCGGCAAAGGTGGATGAACTGGTCAAGAAAGGGTTTGCCAACCCCGACAAAGTCCGCTGGGAACTGCATCGGGTTTGGGTCGTGGAAGCGACGCTCAAACCGGGTCAGCGTCACGTCAACTCCAAGAAGGTGTTTTACCTCGACGAAGACAGCTGGAACATGACGATTTACAACGCCTACGATGGCGCAGGCAAGTTGTACCGCTCGCAGAACTTCTTGCCGTTTGTCGCTTATGAGGGCGTACCGATGATTCGCAGCGAAGGGGTGTTGATGTACGACCACACCAAAGGCGCCTATGGTTTGGCATCACTCCCATTTGACACTCGCACGGGTTGGTACACGTCGGAACCTTTCTCACCCAACCTACTGTCACCTGCCGCTATGGCCGGGGCCGGTATTCGCTGAGGATATTCTGGGCGAGCAGCGATAACCTGCTGCACGCAGTCCAGCCATTAACACAGGGCGGGGTGGTGATTGCTACCCCCTGTTTTGACCGTTTTGGAGGTGCTCTTGACGGGTTACCGCAAACTGCTCTTCGGAGTGTTTTCGTTAGGGTTGCTGCCTTATGCCGCGCTGCACGCACAACCCTATGAAGATCCATTAAATGCACCCGCGCAGATCAATCGGCTCGCGAGTACATCGCAATTGACGGCGGTGACGCTGGCCGGCCAGCGCCTGGTGGCAGTCGGTGCAAGAGGCTTGGTGGTGCTATCTGACGATCAAGGCAAAAGCTGGCAACAAGCCAAGGTGCCAGCGAGTTCTGATCTGGTCTCCGTGCAATTTGTTACTGATCGGCAGGGCTGGGCGGTGGGCCACGATGGCATCGTCTTGCACAGCGGTGATGGCGCAAGCACCTGGGAAAAACAGCTCGACGGCAACAGCCTGCAAAAACTGTTGGTCGACCATTTTGAAACCCTGTCCAGCCAGGGCGATGAAAAAGCCGCCCAGTACCTGGACTTGATCAAGCTGAACTTTGCCAACGGACCTGAACAGCCAATGCTGGGCGTCTGGTTCAGTGATCCGTTAAACGGGTTCGCCGTTGGCGCCTTCGGCACGATCGTGGGGACCCATGACGGCGGTAAAACCTGGGAGTCCTGGGTGGAGAAGGTCGATAACCCCGAGATGTTCCATTACAACTCGATTACCGGGATAAATGGGCGCCTTTATATCGCCAGCGAGCAAGGCACGGTCTTTGTGCTCGACGCTGGCCAGCAACGCTTCATCAAGCTGTCCACAGGCTACCCCGGCAGCTTTTTCGGGGTGCTGGGTAACGAGCACTATCTGATTGCCTACGGATTGCGCGGCAACGCTTACAAGTCCAGCGACCAGGGCAGCACATGGGAACGCGTGGAAACCGCTGGCAGTGCAGGGCTTGTCGACGGCGCTATCGATGAAAAGGGGCGCATTCTGCTGGCCAGTCAAGCCGGCGCGGTCCTTGTCAGCAGCGATCAGGGCAAGAGCTTTGCCCCATTGCCAGACGTTCACCCTGCATTATTTGCCGGGCTGGCGCTGCTCAAAGGGCAGGTCGCCATCGTTGGCTTGTCAGGTGTGCAAGTGGTCAGTAACCGGTGAAAGCCGGGGATTGATCAGGGCGGCTATCGTGCTATGGCCAGTCTTACTGAACAATAATAATCGAGAAGACATTTATGGCTATTCCTGCCGGCAATCAGGGTGACATGCAAGTCATCCGCGATCCCAAGGATTTTGATCGAAACAGCGGCATCTGGTTCGAACGGTTTATCTTCAACCATCGTCTGCCGATCCTGCTGATTTGTCTGCTGGCGACTGTGTTCTGGGCTTGGCAGGCTTCGAAACTGCCAGTCAATGCCAGTTTCGAAAAAATGATCCCCCAGTCCCATCCCTATATTCAGAACTACTTTCAGAACAAGGATGCGCTGCGCGGGATGGGTAACTCCGTACGCGTGGTGGTGGAGAATACCCAAGGCAACATCTTTGACAAAGACTTCCTTGAGACCTTGCAAAAAGCCAGCGACACCTTGTTCCTGATGCCTGGTGTCGATCGGTCGGCATTGCGCAGCCTATGGACATCGAGCTTGCGCTGGACCGAGGTGACGGAGGAGGGCTATCGCGGTGGCCCGGTCATGCCGGATCCTTTCGATGGGTCCGCCGCGGCGATGGATGCCTTGCGTGGCAACATCCTGCAGTCGGGGATCGTCGGCAACTACGTCGCGTCCGATTTCCGCTCGAGCCTGATCATCGTGCCGTTGATGGACAAGAATCAGGACACCAATCTGCCCCTGGACTACAACGACTTTTCACATCAATTGGAAAGCAAAGTCCGGGTGCTGGAAACCGACAAGATAAAAATTCACATCGTTGGTTTTGCCAAACTGGTGGGAGACCTTATCGATGGGTTATGGCAGGTCAGCGAGTTTTTTGCCTTTGCCGCCGCTATCGCTGCGCTGTTTGTCTTCCTCTACACGCGCTGCATTCGCAGCACCTTATTGTTGGTCTTTTACGCCACGCTGGGCGTGTGTTGGCTGCTGGGTATTCTCAGCGTTATCGGCTATGTGCTGGATCCGTATCTTATTCTGGTGCCCTTTCTGATCTTCGCCATCGGCTTGTCCCATGGCGCGCAGAAAATGAACGGGATCATGCAGGATATCGGGCGTGGTACTCACAAATATGTCGCCGCGCGTTATACCTTTCGCCGTTTGTTCCGCGCCGGGTTGACCGCATTGCTGGCGAATGTGGTGGGCTTTGCTGTGTTGATCATCATCGACATTCCGGTGATCAAGGAGCTGGCTATCAGTATGTCGATTGGTGTCGGAATTCTGATCTTCACCATCCTGGTTCTGGTGCCGGTGTCGCTGTCTTATGTCGGGGTGAGCAAAAGCGCCGCCGAGCGCAGCATTCGTCAGGAACGTGGAGAAGGGACCAGTCGGTTTTGGGAGTTTTTCGCCAGTTTCATCCAGCGTGGCCGGGCGATAAAAGCCGTATCGGTTGCGGTTTTGCTGGCTATCGGCGGGTTCGTGGTCGGTACCCAACTCAAGATCGGCGACCTGGACGCCGGCGCTCCGGAGCTGCGTCCAGACTCGCGTTACAACAAGGATGTGCGTTATTTGACCCAGCACTACGCGCTGTCCAGCGACATGTTCGTGGTCATGATGAAAACCCCGGAAGGTGGCTGTCAGCAGTTCTCATCACTGGTCGAGGCCGACCGCATGAGCAACATGCTGCGTCAGGTCCCGGGGGTACAGATGACGATGTCAGCGGCTGACTCGGTACGCATGGTGTTTTCCGGTCAGAATGAGGGCAGCCCCAAATGGCTGAGCATTCCGCGCAATCCCAGCAACCTCAATGGCGCGATTGAGCAGGTTCAGGTGGATAAGCCCGAGCTGGTAGACCGGCGGTGTTCGGTCACCCCTATCGTGGCTTATCTTCAAGACCATAAGGCCGACACGCTGGAGCGTGTGGTCAAAGCGTCGGAAGCCTTCGCCACACAACATGACACCGACGATCGCCAATTCCAGTTGGCCGCAGGCAGCGCCGGGATCGAAGCGGTGACCAACATTGTGGTGGAACGCGCCAATCTCAAGATGTTGCTCGCGCTGTATGCGACGGTGACCTTGCTGTGTCTGATCGCCTTTCGTAACTGGAAAGCCGCCGTTATTGCCGTGGTACCGCTGTTCATCAGCACCCTCTTGTGCGAGGCGTTGATGGTGGCGTTGGGGATTGGCATGAAAGTCGCGACCTTGCCCGCAATTACGCTGGGCGTCGGGATTGGCGTGGATTACGCGCTGTATCTGCTCAGTGTCCAGTTGCAACAACAGCGGGCCGGCCAAAGTCTGCTCGAAGCCTATCGCCATGCCTTGCAATTTACCGGACGTGTCGTGGCCCTGGTGGGCCTGACCCTCGCGGCGGGCGTGGTGACCTGGGTCTGGTCGCCGATCAAATTCCAGGCCGACATGGGCATCCTGCTGACCTTCCTGTTCCTGGGGAACATGGTCGGCGCATTGATTCTGATACCTGCGATGTCCTATTTCCTGTTGCGAGGCCCGGTGGACTTTCGGTCCGACGATGTCAGCGCATCAGGCTCGGACGAGTTAGCCACTGCTGAGGCGAGTGAGTCAAAACCCATTGCCAAGGTGCCCAACGCCAGCGTTTATTGAGTTGCGGTGTTCATGCGCGAGTGCGCCGGTGTTTTCTGTTTCAGGCGTTGCAACGATTGAGGTAGCAGCATGCGGCTTCCACTGACGATTGAAGGCATCACCGCACACTGGTTGAGCGAGGCGCTGGCGTTGAGTTGGCCAGGGGTAGAGGTGCGCGAGGCCAGGGTCGTCGATGTCCTGTTAGGCACCTCGACTAAAATCCGGGTTGAATTGCGTTATAACGCGGTGGGTGAGCTGGCCGGGTTGCCGCCGCGTATGATTGTTAAAGGTGGGTTCGAAGCACACAGCGCGTCCATGGGATTCATGTATGCCAAGGAAACGCGGACCTACCGTGAGGTACTGCCTCGGGTCGCCATGAACACGCCCCGGTGTTTCTTCGCCCAGAGCGACGAGGACCCCGCGAGTTACCAGTCCATCATATTGATGGAGGACCTGAATCTGGCCGGCGTACGATTTTGCAACGCGCTGCGCCCGCAACGTCCCGATCAAGTCAAAAGACGTCTGCAGGCGATGGCCCGCTACCATGCCCAATGGTGGGATCACGCGGATTTTAAGACGGGCGGGGCCATGGCGTGGGTCGAACCACGGATGACCGGCGACACGCTGATGTATGCCGACCGTTACTTGCAGCCCAAGGTCTGGCGCGGCTACATGGAATCGCCCCGTGGTGCAGCAGTGTCGACGCGTTTGCATGACCTGGAGTGGATGCGCAACGCGTTTGGCAAACTGGCGCAACTGCATCAGGCCCATCCGCCGACCCTCAGTCACGGGGATACCCATCTAGGTAATCTGTACGAGGATCCGCTGGGGACGCCGGGTTTTCTCGACATGCAAATCAACAGGGCACCATGGTTTGCCGACGTGACCTATCACCTGATCTGCGCATTAGACATCGTCGACCGCCGCGAATCGGAACTGCTTTTGCTTGAGCACTACTTGAAATGTCTGACCGAGGAAGGGGTCGATGCCCCGGGTTTTGAAGAGGCCCTGGAGTGCTATCGCCGAGAGATCGCGTGGGGGTTGTTTGTGTTCCTGATCAACGAAACCCGGTTTCAAACCGAGTCGGTCAATACCGCATATGCCGCTCGTTTTGGCGATGCAGCTTTGACCCATAGCACGTTGGAGTTGTTGCGTTGACGCCATACACAGAGTGCAGGAGCAGACCAGTCTGCTCCTGCAGGCTCCCGGTATTTTCTATGGAATTATTCGCCTTGCGCTTCTTCAGAAATCCATTTCATGAATCGATGCAGGGGGATCATGCCGTCGTGGGGATAGCCGCCTACGCCATCGGAGATGACTTCGCCCAGATTGACAATGCGCTGGGTGCCAGCACTGGCAAGAATGTCACGAACTTCAATGACGCGATTGGCAGGATAAACCCCCACCGTTTGAGTGGCGACATTGGCCTTACGCGCTGCCACGGCGAGTGACTCCACGCAGACCACGTTCACGGTTTTGTTGGTCGGGTGAAAGCCGACCATCTCATCGGACCTGACCACCAGCCCTCGACCTTCGTACTCGCCGAATACCCGGTAGAACGGTTCAAGATCACGCAATACTTCCACTTCGCTGCGAATGTCTTCGCTGACCACCGGGCCAATGCCCGACCCATAACGCACGTCATGACTCAAGGCTTCGGCCAGTGCATGAGCGTAACGATCCGCGTCGTCGGTGTTGGCTTCGATGAATTGATAGCGACTGGAATTGCAGGCGTCCTGATTGAACGAGAGCACATCGGCGGCGCCACGTCGGGCTACCTCGCGAAGGGTTTGTTCTGAGGCAAAAGCCTCGCGACCGATCAATGAAAAAGACACCTTCGGGTCGAACGCCATCAGCTCCAACCCCGGCCCGGTATATTTGGCCGCATGACGCACCGCGCTTTCACCACCCCAAACCACTAGCTTGTCGAAGTACTGGGCGCGATAGATAGACGACTCAACCGAAGCATCACCGCCGCGCCAGTAAGCTGCTGAGAACGAGCGGGTGACCGGGTGATCAGGGGCCATCTCTGCCATGGTGCGCAGGATAGCGGTGGCGGTGAACAGATCATTGGAAGGCAATTTGAGCAGGTGAACACCCTTGCTAAGTGCGCCACGCATGATGCTCATCGCGGTGACCATCGGCGAGTTGCCGGCGAGGATGTGCACCAACCGCGGCGGAAACGCGCGTAGACGGCTTTTACGACCGCGCAGAGTGCGTTCCGCCCAGCCATCCAGCGGGCCGCGATGGCCGAAACTGATGTCGATTTCATCCTCCAACACCTGCCGCTGGAACATATTACCCATGTCGCGGTAGCAGTTTTCCAGTATGCGCGGCCCCAGGGGATTAACCTTGACGCTCATCTCCAGCGCATGTTGCAGGTAAAGGTTGTCATCCAGTGTCAGTCGAGCGCCGAGCTCGACGAGGTAGTCGATGATTTCCGAGGACGGCGTCTCGAAAGCCGGGCCAGGTTCGCCGCGCAGCCACACCAAATCGTCCAGATCCAGCGCGGGGGTGTAGAAGCTGGCCCCCAGATCCCGAGACACATGTTCGATATCGTGACCGTTTTTCAATACACCCTTGAGCGAGTGTGGCACCAGAATCGCCTCACTCGTTGTGGCCGCAGCCACGTCTGGAATACTCGTCATCACACAGTCCTCAGTCTTCAATCGCGCCACGGATATAGGCATCAATGGTCCCGGCACAGCTCAACTTGTCAACGCCGCCAGGCAGGTCTTTGTAACGCACCAACTCCTTGATCAGTGGCGCCCGAATGCCGTCTTGATCGCACGAAAAATCAATTCGCACTTTGTCGCCGCTGATCATGCCGCCCCAACGACCATCGACCAGCAAGTCGATAAAGGCAAACCGACCCTCGACCTCACCACGGCCGTTTTCAGGGTTGAGTAATTGCTCGCCGGTCTTGTCGAGTACCAGTGGAACAATCCATGGTGGAATCACCCAGCCGCCGGTTTTATGGAAGGTGGGGCAAAATCCGGACATCTCGGCCATACCGTAGCCGTCGTTGAAATTATGTTCGTTCAGATTGAAGAAGCGGTAGCACTGATCCTGAAAGTCCTCTGGCAAGTTCAGGCCTTTCTTGCCGCCGCCAAAGCTGAACACGGTGTCAGGGTGGAAGTCGCCGTCGACAATCCCTTGGGCCTTGCCTTCGGCCACCAGCGTATAGAGCATCCCGAGCATGCCGATGATCAACTGCGGTTCGTGTCGACGCTCCAGCAGCCGGCGACGGAAATCAGCAAACTCGCGCTGAATAATGGTCTGGCGCTCCCGAGTCCGCGCCTCGAACGCTGCTATTTCATTGGGCTTGGCGGTCCCTGCGGCCATCTCTCGTTTGAGTCGTGCGCCGGTCATCAGGTCTTGGGCGCTTTGTGGCACGTACGACATATAGTGAATGTCGTCGGGTTTGCCGACAGCTTGGATGAACCGCTCCGTGCGTTCGGTCGCGGTATAGGAGCCGCCCGACGGCAGCAGGGCGAAGACCGGGTAGGGCGCCTTGCGTTCGCGGAAGTTTTTCACTGCCCACTCGATGGCCTGGGTCGTTAACTGCCAGCTCATCTCTCGGTCGCTTTCGCTCTGATTAAGGAATGATTGGCGGCCTGACGTGCCGCTGGAACTCACGACGTAGTGACCATTACGTCGCAGTTCAGCGACCCAATCGTCCATGTCTTGAATCGCGTCATAGTTCATACCGACGATGGGCACGGTAGACAGCGTTTGCAGCCACAACGTCATGCGGTCCCAACGTTTCTGATCGAGGAAGGAGTCTGGATAACTTTTGTAATTGGCGTCGGCGAATAGCAAGGGCACCAGGTCTTCACGACTGCGCACTTCATCGATACCTGCGTCTTTCGCGCGCCGATCAAGCAGCTTGATCTGCTGCCGACGCTGGGCGAAGCGTTCGCCGGCGGCCTGCAATTGCAGTTGGTAAAGGTTGTCCGGCGATTCGCGAAAAGGGTCTTTATTGTGGGCGAGCTTAAGAATCTGTTGAAGTGCACTCATGGGTTTTTCCTTGTTGTTATGAGGTCCGGCGCAGGTCAGGCAAAGGCGGTGGCGACAGAGGTGCTTTCCCAGCTGTCGATGTCGGCGCTGACCTGGCCTAGCTTTCTGCGGATCGCTGCGACCGCATCGGCGCCCAACACCAGCCGTAGCGGCGCCTTGGGTGCGTCAAGCATGTCCAGAATCGCTTGCATGCCTTTGACGGGGTCTCCTGGCTCATGGCCGGCGTAGCCGCTGATGTGTTTTCGTGTCTGCCCGGCCGGTGTCGCGTCATAGTCCGCAATGGGGTTGGCCACAATCGCCAGTGAGCTGCTGGCGAAGTTGGTACGAAAGCCTCCCGGCTCGATCAGCGTGACCTGGATACCGAACGGAGCAAGCTCTCCCGCCAGCGACTCGCTCATGCCTTCAAGCGCGAACTTCGCCGAGCAATAGAGGCCGACACCCGGCATCCCAATCATCCCCGCAAGCGACGAGAAATTGATGATGTGCCCCTGTTTACGGGCGCGCATATGGGGCAGGACGGCTTGAATCAGGCGCAGCGGACCGGTGAAGTTGGTGTCCATCACCTGTTGCTGCTCTTGAGCCGTGGTTTCTTCGATGGCGCCGAACAGGCCATAACCGGCGTTGTTGACCAGGATGTCGATATGCCCCAGTGCCGCGATGGATTCGGTAACCGCAGGGCCGATGCGCTCAGACTGGGTGACATCGAGTTGGATGCCATGGGCACGGCCTGGCGCTAGGGCTTCGAATTCGCTGATTTGCGAAGTGCGCCGCAGGGTTCCGACCACGGAATCACCACGCGCCAGCGCCGCTTGAGCGAGTATTCGGCCGAAGCCACTGGAAACGCCAGTGATCAGCCAGTGAGTCGTTTGACGTGAAGTCATTGTGCTCTCCTTGTTGTTATTTTCTGGGGAATCAGCCATAACCAATATAGGGCCCTTGATAGCTGGCGTCATGTGATCGGCAGTTCGTAAAATCAAGGTGTCTAGAGCAAAATGTCGCTAATAACGCGGTTTTATGCGGGCCTTTCACTAAGCTGTGTCAGGTAACGATTTGTTTAAAGGATTGATTGTCGGGAGCTGTCATGGCAAAAAGCAATGCGCTTCGGGTCGCGGAGTATCGTGAGCGGCAAAAGGCGAGTGGACTGGTGTCGATTACCTTGTCCATCCCTGAAAGTGAGGTCCCGTTCTTCCGCGAAATGGCGCAGTCGGCCCAACGGAAGAAAAGGGTAAAGCCGCAACATCTTCCTCACGATGCGGCCTTTGCCGGGCGCAAGATGCCGGCGACGCAACTGGCCTTGGCCGAGCACTGGGTGGCGAGCTCGGGGCTCAAGCTGCAATTGGACCAGCCGGGGCTCAAGTTGGCGCAAGTGCTGGCTAAAACCATTGCCCACACCATCGTTCGCGACGGCTGGCAGGTCGGCCGGGTACTGGGCTCCGAAAGTGAGCTGCAAAAACTCTATGGTGTCGGCCGCAATCTTTTACGTGAGGCCATTCGCTTGCTGGAACATCAGGGTGTGGTACGCATCAGACCCGGATCGGGTGGCGGGCTGGTTGTCGCGGTACCCAATATCGACGCGGTGGCCTATTCGGTAGGCTTATACCTTGAGTTTCGGCGCATCAAAGGCGCGGATTTACAACGTACTCGCCAAGATATTCAGCGGCTGATTCTGGAGCGTTGTTTGGTCTGTATCGATGGCAACGGACGACGACAGTTGGTTGAACTCTTACAGTTCGAACGCACACTGGATCGCCGCACGGCCTCAGCCGAGGAACTGCAGCAGTTCCATCTGTTGCTAGCCCAGTTGACCGGTGACCCGACGCTGGAGTTGCTGACCCACCTGATGTTGCGCCTATTTCGTGACCACACCCGGCAGCATCAGGCACGCCGACACCCAGAGGCTTTCACACGGACGCTGGAGGCCCACGAGCACATCGTTGAGGCAATCCTCGCAGGAGACAACGAGCGTGCCAGGACGCAGATGAACGCACATATCGAAGAGATTAATTTCTGGATTGAGGATGTGTAATAGCTTCTGGTGTACGTCAACGAAAAAAGCCGCCAGTCGTGGAACAGGCGGCTGTGAATCATCTGGGAAGGGACAATGTTTTATGCGCTTGTTATGGCTGCTCATTGCCCAGCCAACTCGGCATGTCTGTGGGCCTGGATCGGCATACAGCGCGTGCACACCCATGACTGAGGTGTAGATCAGGTTTAACAGGTTACAAAAAGGCACGTGATGCGACAGCACGCAAAGTAGACATCGGAGCCTTTAAGGATTGATGCCCTAACCCGCCAATGCGCCGAGGGTATTAGCCGAGCATGTTTTTCAAACGCTCACCGACGCTGCTGCGTGCTTCATTGATAATTCGCTGGATAAGTTCGGCGCAACTGGGAATATCCTCGATCAGGCCAACCCCCATGCCAGCGGCGAAGGCGCCGTCGTCTGGATTGCCGGCAAGCGCTGCTTGAACCCAACGGTGACTGCTGGCCAGACCGAGCAGTTCCTCATGAGTGATCTCACCCTTTTCGAGCTCAAGGATTTTCGCCGTTAGTTCGTTCTTCAACACGCGTGTCGAATCACCGATCGAGCGGCAAATCAATGTTGTATCGCGCTCCGTCGCCTGTAAATAACGCTGTTTGACCGCCTCGTGCATAGGCGACTCGCGGGTCATCATGAAGCGGGTGCCCATGCTGATACCCTCGGCCCCCAGTGCAAGTGCCGCCACCAGACCCTGACCGTTGACGAAACCACCGGCAGCCACCACTGGAATCTCCAATTTGGCCACTGTCGCAGGGATCAGCACTAAACTTGGCACATAGTCTTCGCCAGGATGCCCGGCAGCTTCAAATCCTGTAATGCTCACCGCATCGGCGCCCAACTGCTGGGCCTTCAGGGCAAAGCGTACAGCGGTGCATTTATGCAGCACCTTGACGCCGGCTTCATTGAATGCGGCGATGAAGCGAGCCGGGTTGCCGCCAGCGGTTTCCACGGCCGTTACACCACAGTCTACGATGACTCGGGCGTAGTCTTCAGGCTCGACGCCCAGACCCGGCAGAATGGTGAGATTGACGCCAAAGGGCTTGTCGGTGAGCGCGCGAACCTTGGCAATTTCCTCGCGCAGTGCCTCGGCTGAAGGCAAGGTATGTGCAGAAAGGAAACCAAGTCCGCCAGCGTTGGCGACAGCTGCGACAATCTCCGCGCGACTGACGTGGCGCATGCCGCCCATGATCAGGGGGTAATCGATGCCGAATAGTTGTGTTATGCGCGTTTTGATCATGTCAAGTTCCTCGTTGTGACCGTCGTGATCGAACCGACAAGCAGAGTCGATAGGACACCTTTTATTACAGCAATAACAAAGTGGAGCCCTGTGTGTGGCGCGCCTCTAAGTCCTGATGAGCGCGGCCAACCTCGCTTAGAGGGTAGGTCTGGCCGATATGAATCTTTACCTGACCGCTACTGACCATGTCGAAAAGCTCGTGAGCCATCGTGCGCATCAGTGGCAGATCCTCAATGAACGTCTGCAGGCTGGCAACGGTGATACTGAGTGAGCCAAGCGCCGCAAGCTCATGCACGTCGAAGGGTGGGACAGGGCCAGAGGCTTGGCCAAAGATGATCAGATGACCCAAGGGTTTCAGCGATTTGAGCGAGCCACGAAAGGTGTCTGAGCCAACACCGTCGTACACCACACTCACGCCTTTACCTTCGGTAATTCGGGCCACGGCGTGGGCGACATCCTCTTCACAATAATTGATGACGTCATGGCACCCGTGAGAGAGAGCAAGCTGTGCCTTCCCCGCGCTTGAGACGGTGCCAATCACCCGTGCGCCCAGGGCTGCGGCCCATTGGCATAGAATCAATCCGACGCTGCCAGCAGCCGCCTGTACGAGTACGGTATCTCCCGGCTGGACAGGGCTCAATTGCCGCAGCAGATACTGGGCCGTCATCCCGGCCAGCATCATCCCAGCGGCCGTTCGATCGTCTATATTGGCGGGTAGTCGAATGAGTTTGTCAGCGGAAATCAGACGCTGCTCACAGTAGCTGCCTGTGAACGGGGCATAGGCAATACGGTCGCCGATCTGGAATTCGGTGACGCCCGCGCCCACAGCTTCGATAATGCCTGCCGCTTCATTCCCAAGAATGGCGGGTAATCGCATAGGGTATCGGCCCCGACGGTTATAGACGTCGACAAAGTTAAGCCCTATTGCGGTATGCCTCACGCGTACTTTCCCTGCGCCGGGATCGCCTACATCAATCGACTCCCACCGGAAAACATTGGGGCCGCCAAATTCATGGATACGGGCTGCGTAGGGCATATTGTCCTCTGCGCATCGGATAGGCTACCGAGCAGTTTGCGGATGTGGCTGATCGGACGCCGCATCCAGTGCGTCGTCATTGTATTGAGTCTAAAAAGGCCGCCAGTCGTGGAACAGGCGGCCGGAGGTCACCCTGAATGGGTGAACGTCACGCTCTTCTTATATCGGTTCATTGCTGAGCCGGCTTGGCATGTCAGGGAATCAAGCAGCGCGACAAATAAAAATGCAACGATGCACGTCAAATCTTCACTTCACGTATTTACGGAATTCAGGCTTACGTTTTTCGCGAAACGCGTTACCGCCTTCTTTGGATTCTTCGGTGTCGTAGTACATGGCCAGCGCTTGCATGGCGAAAGCGCCTATGCCACGAATGTTTTCGTTGTCCATGTTGAACGAGCGCTTGGCCAGTGCGATGGCGGTCGGGCTCATCATCAGGATTTCGTCGCACCACTTCTTCACCTCCGCGTCGAGCTGGTCGAATGGCACGACGGCGTTGACCAGGCCCCAGTCCAGCGCCTGCTTGGCAGAGTAACGGCGGCACAGGTACCAGATCTCGCGAGCGCGCTTGTCACCGGCCAGTCGAGCGAGCAGGGCGGTGCCAAAGCCGGGGTCGACCGAGCCGACTTTAGGCCCGACTTGGCCCAGTTGCGCGCTGTCGGCTGCGATGGCCAGGTCACAGAGCGTGACCAGGACGTTACCGCCGCCGATGGCATAACCGTTGACGCGGGCAATGACCGGTTTCGGGATGTCGCGAATGATGCTTTGCAGCTCTTCGATGGGCAGGCCGACCACGCCGCGACCCGCATGGCGACCACCGGATTGATCACTGCCAGTACAGAACGCCTTGTCACCGGCGCCGGTCAACACGACCACGCCAATGTCTTTGCTGTAGCCGGCCTTGCTGAACGCCTGGATCAATTCCTCACAGGTGTTGGCGGTAAAGGCGTTGTACACCTGCGGACGGTTGATCGTGATGGTCGCGATGCCGTTGTCTTCGGTGTAGAGAATGTCTTTGAATTCCATGGGCAGTTCCTGAATGAAATGAGTGGGCTTAGCCGACCATCGTCAAGCCACCAGACACACTGATGACCTGGCCGGTGATAAAGGCGGCATCGTCGCTGGACAGAAACAGCACCATGCCTGCCACGTCGTCGGGTTGCCCCATGCGACCGAACGGAACGGCCCTGACCAGGCCCGCTTTGATTTTTTCGCCTTTTTCGCCTTGGGCGAGGTTGTCCAGCAGCGCGGTTTCGGTCGGGCCAGGGCACACGACATTGACGGGGATCTGCTGGCGCGACATCTCTCTGGCCATGGTTTTGCTGAACGCGATCAGGCCGCCTTTGCAGAACGAGTAGACCGCCTCCATCGACGAGCCGACCCGGCCGGCGTCCGAGGAAATATTCACCACGCGCCCGGTACCGCGTGCGCTCATGCGCTTGAGCACGGCGTGGTGCATGTTCAGCGGACCGTAAAGGTTGATCGCAACGACCTTGTCCCAAAACGGTTTTTCGGTTTGCAGGAAAAATGCCCCAATGTCCCAACCGGCGTTATTGACCAGCACATCAATGGGCCCGAGCTCGTCCTCAACCCTGGCAACGGCCGCGTTCACAGCGTCGTGATCGGTGATATCGACCTTGTAGCCGCACGCGCGCGCACCCGAGGCCTCAAGGTCACTGGTCAGCTTTTGCATGGCGTCGCTATTGAGGTCGAACACGGCGACGGTCGAACCGGCTTCGGCGAAGCGCCGGCAGATGGCGCTGCCGATCCCGCCGGCACCGCCGGTGATCAATACGACCTTGTCTTTCAATCCTTTCATGCTCAATACCTTTTTCTAACAGTCGATTCGCGGACTGGCCCCAAGGGCATTTATTGTTTTGGAGACTCGGCCGCAGCCAAGGGCATGGGCTGGGCGGCCGTGCTGCTCGCCGTACCGGCTTTTTTCGTCTTGCTTTGCGACAATCGGGTTGCCGTCTCAGCGCTGTAACCAACCTCGGCCAGAATTTCCAGACTGTGCTCCCCCAGATTCGGGGGGAGATAACGGACATTGCCGGGGGACGCCGAGAACTGAACCGGGATGGAGGTCATCACCAGTTCTCCCTCAGTGGGGTGCTCCACGTGTTGGAAGAACCCGGTCTCCTTGAGGTATTCGTCCTTCATCAAATCGTTCAACTCGCGCACCTGGCCGTGAGGCACATCGGCTTCGGCGAAGATTTTTTCCCAGTCGGCAGAGCATTTGGTGGCAATGGCCTCACCGAGAATTCCGTAGAGTTCGTTGATATTGAGCATGCGTTCGCTCATGCGGCAGAAGCGCGGGTCTTCCAATAGCTCGGGCCTGCCGATGGCCTTGAGCACCCGTCGCCATTGCTCGTCGTTGACCGCCAGCAGACAGATGTGACCGTCCAGGGTGGCGTAGGGTTTGCGATGGGTTGAAAACATCCGCGTGTAGCCCAGACCTTCACCGTTGGATGAGCCCAACGCACCTTCCCACAGGTGCTCGAACAGATTGAACTGCAGCATGGTTTCGAGCATGGGCACCAGCACCTGCTGACCTTCTCCGGTGCGCTCGCGGTGCAGCAATGCCATGCTGATTGAGGAGGCCAGGACATAACCGCAGAACTTGTCGACGATGACCGTCGGGAAGTAGCGAGGTTGGCCGTCGAGCCCTCGGTTGATCGCGGCCAAACCGCTTTCGCCCTGAATGACATCGTCGAATGCCGGCATGTCCTTGTACGGACCGTCGCCGCGATAACCCGGAGCGAAGGCGTAGATAATCTTCGGGTTTCGCTCGCGGATCTTTTCGTAGCAAATACCCAAGCGCTTGGCAGCACTGGGACGCATGCTGTGCACCACCACATCGGCGGTCTCTACCAGCTTGAGCAGTGCCTCCATGCACTCGGCCTGCTTGAGGTCGAGCACCACGCTGCGCTTGTTGCGGTTCATGATCAGGTAAAACACCGCCATGTCCGGGTTTTTGCCTGGGCCATTCTGACGGTTCTGGTCTCCGGAGGGCGGTTCGATCTTGATAATGTCAGCGCCCATATCACCGAGGATCTGGGTCGCCACCGGGCCGAGCACGTTGATCGACAAATCAATGACCCGCAGACCCGCGAGGGGGCCGGTCGGTTTCTCCAATTCCTGCTGGGCCATGGTCAATTACCCTTATAGTCTTTGCCTTTGACCAGGCGCAGCGGCGTGTAGACCTGCACCAGCGTGCCATCTTGCTTGATGATCCGGTTACGCGTGCGCACCAGACCGAGCCCAGGGCGATTGGCGCTTTCGCGGCACTCGATGACCTCACATTCGACGTGAATGGTATCGCCGACGAACACCGGTGCCTTGATGTCCAGTTCCATGTTCAGGAAGGCAAAACCAACCCCTTGCATGGTGGCTTGAGTCAGCAGCCCCTCCGCGAAGGTAAAGACCAGTGCGCCGGGTGCAACGCGGCCTTTGATCGCAGATTGTTCCTTGAGAAACTCAATGTTGGTGAACAACACTTCGAGCATGCCCGTCACGGAAACGAAGTTGACAACATCGGTTTCGGTCACGGTGCGCCCAACGGTCTGGAATTTCCTCCCGACAGGCAGATCTTCCCAATGGATGCCCAGGCCTACGGTCTCAATCTGCTCCATGGTTTTGTCCTTTCTCGTTTTTGTTGGTGAGTGCGAGTGATAGGTCACCGCGCGCTGAAGTCATGAGGCATCGCGCCGGGCCACTCGGCCCAATACGCTGTCGGCGATAATGTTTCGCTGGATCTGGTTGGTGCCCTCAATGATCTGGATCACCTTGGCATCACGGAAATAGCGGTTGATTGGGTACTCGTTGGAAATGCCGGCGGCCCCGAACAGCTGGACGGCATCGGTCGCGACTTTCATGGCGACGTCCGAGGCGAACATTTTTGCCATGGCCGCCATTGGCGCGAGAGCCCTCCCGCTGATACCGGCGTCAACCATTGAGGCGGTGCGGTACACCAATTGGCGGGCGGCTTCGGTCTGGGTCACCATGTCGGCGACCATCCAGCGAATGCCCTGGAAATCGCTGATTTTCTGTTTGAACGCCACCCGGTTCTGGATGTAGTCGATGGCGTGATCGGTGGCGCCCTGGGCCAGGCCCACAGCCCTCGCGGCAATCAAGGGGCGGCTGGTATTCAGCGCTTCCATGGCGACTTTGAATCCTTCGCCGCCTTCGGGGCCGAGGCGGTTGTCATCGGTGATGAAGGCATCATCGAAAAACAGCGGGCAGGCCGGAATGCCGCGTGCGCCCATCTTGTGTTCGGGGGCGCCAATGGTCAGGCCAGGTGTCGTCCGGTCGACAATGAACAGGTTGATCCCCCGCGCGGTGCCGTCTTCGGCCACGGTTTTGGCCGCCACGAGGATGAAATCGGCGATGTGCGAGTTGGTGCACCAGATTTTTGCACCATTGAGCACATAACCGCCTTCGGTTCTGCGCGCTGTGGTCTTGATTCCGGAAACGTCAGAACCACTCTGCGGCTCGGTCAATGACAGCGCGCCGCGTAAATCACCCGACGCCAATCCCGGCAACAATCGCTGCTTCTGTTCTTCAGTCCCGCCGCCCAGGATCGCGCCGAACGGCGTCCACTGAACCACCAACAGATAGCCGGTGTTGTAGCAAACCCGACCCAGCTCTTCGACGGCGATACACGCAGACAACAAGCTGTTGGTGCCGCCGTATTCCTCGGGGAATGGCAGGGCAAACAATCCAAGCTCTTTGAGAAGGGCGAACATATCGTGAGGATATTCACCGGTGCGGTCGATAGCGTCGGCACGTGGGGCAACCTTGTCCCTCGCTACCCGGCGGACCAGATCCTGAATTTCACGCTGATCATCGGTCAGTTCGTACGTCACGGTTATGCTTACTCCCCAAACACACTGGTTACGGCGGCGGCTCGAACCTATCAGCGGGCTCGGCCAATACAACGCTGTCAGAAACCGGTATTCATGTTTCTGAATGTCGTTCGCAAAAGTAAACGTCGTTCAGGTTTTGTGTCAAGCGCATTTGAGCTGAATGCAAGGGATGGACCCTCGAAAAGGGCTAAGAACCCTGTATATCCATTATTTAATGGGTGGGTTAAGCGGTTTTGAGGATTTCAAAAAATGTGCTGGGGAGATATTTGAGGGTCGGTCAGGTAAAAAATATGAAAATGCCGTTCGGTATTATGTATGTCTTGTGAGTGCGCAATAGATGCAGCATGCTTGACGTTGCAGAAGAACGGCGTTTACTATTCGGAATGACGTTCATAAAAACAACTTATTGTCTGCGAACATACTAAGGTAAAACCCATGGATGCCTTGCTCCCTGAGTCTGATTACCAGCGCCACCTCTGCGAGGGGCGATTCATGCTGCAGCGCAGTCGGCAGAGCGGTGCTTTCGTGTTCTACCCGCGTGTTGCCGAGCCGGGATCCGGGCGCACTGATCTTGAATGGGTCCCGTCCAGCGGCCGCGGCGTGGTGTATTCCACCACCGTCGTCCGTCAGCGCCCACCCACACCTCATTACAACGTAGCCCTGATCGACCTCGCTGAAGGCGTGCGCATGATGAGTCGCGTCGAAGGGATCGCGCCTGAGGCCGTGCAGATCGGGCAAAACGTTCAAGCCCGTATCGTGCGTGATGCCAGTGATGTGGCGGTGCTGATTTTCGAACCGGTTTAACGGGCATCGCTTCAAAGAGCCAGTGTCTTTCTATTTACCTGCAGCCATAACAACAAGGCAGGACCCTATGGATTACAACTTGCGTGGGCGTACGGCAATTGTTGCCGCTGCCACTTACGGTATCGGTGAAGCGCCCGGCCTTTCTTCCATGGACCTTGCCGCCAGTGCGAGCGTCAAGGCACTGGCCCAGGTGGGATTAACCCCGGCTGACGTCGATGGACTGTTTGTGTGTGTGCCGGATGACATGTTGTCTGGACTGACCTTTGCCGAATACCTGGGTATTCACCCGACGTTTACCGACAACAACCGTACCGGCGGTTCTGCGTTCCAGATTTATGCTCATACGGCGGCGATGGCCCTGGCGACCGGGCAGATTGACGTCGCATTGATCGCCTATGGCAGTAACCAGAAAAGCGCCTCCGGGAAACTGATCCAGTCCTCACGGCCCTCGCCGTGGGAAGCGCCTTACCGTCCGATGAATCCAGTCTCGTCTTATGCCATGGCAGCCGCTCGCCATATGCACCAGTACGGCACCACCCGCGAGCATTTGGCTGAGGTGGCGGTGGCGGCCCGTAAATGGGCGCAGCTCAACCCTGAGGCCTACATGCGTGATGATCTGAGCATTGACGATGTGCTCGGTGCCCGGATGGTGTCCGACCCATTGAGCGTACGCGATTGCTGCCTAGTGACCGACGGTGCTGCCGCAGTGGTCATGGTGCGTGCCGATCGTGCACGGGATTTGGCCAGCAAACCGGCCTACCTGTTGGGCGCGGGTTCGGCCACCAGCCACCGCGAAATCGCGTGCATGGCCGACCTCACCGTGACGGCGGCGCGTGAATCGGGACAGCGCGCCTACACCATGGCCGGCGTGGGGCCTGCTGATATTGACGTGGTGATGTTGTACGACGCATTCACCATCAACCCGATCCTGTTTCTCGAAGACCTGGGTTTTTGTCCGAAGGGCGAGGGCGGCAACTTCGTCGCCAATGGAGGCATTGCCCCCGGTGGCCATCTGGCAGTCAACACCAATGGCGGCGGTCTTTCCTGTGTGCACCCCGGGATGTACGGGCTGTTCACCATGGTCGAAGCCACGCAGCAGCTGATGGGGCTGTGCGATGCGAGGCAAGTCCCGCAGGCGAAACTGGCGATTGCCCATGGTAACGGCGGCGTTCTGTCCAGCCAGGCGACCCTCATTCTTGGTACGGCGGACACACTATGAGCACTTCTGAGCACGTGGCTTCGGATGACATCGTTTACATCGAGCATCAAGGCGCGGTGGCTATCGTTACCCTCAACTACCCCAAGCGCCGCAATGCGTTCTCATTGAGGATGCGCCAAGCCCTGCTCAAGCGTCTGAATCAACTGATGCACCGCGATCCGTGCCGGGCCATTGTCCTGACCGGTGCCGCCGGCACTTTCTGCGCCGGTGGCGATATTTCCGAGATGCAGGCGCGCACCGTTCTGGAATACCGCGAACGTAACCAGTTGCCTCTGGACATTTTCAAGCTGATGGTCGAAGGCCCCAAAGCCATAGTCGCTGCCGTCGAAGGCGTTGCCATGGGCGCCGGGGTGTCACTGGCGGCGGCCAGCGACTATGTGGTCTGCGCATCCAATGCTCGCTTTGCCTGCGCATTCCTCAAGGTGGGGCTGATGCCGGATACGGGTTTGTTCTGGTCATTGAGCCAGCGTGTGGGCGCCGCAAAGGCTCGAGAATTAATGCTGACCACCCAGGAATTCAATGGGAAAGAGGCTGCTCGCATCGGCTTTGCCAATCAACAGGTCGAGCCGGGGACGGCGTTGGCCGCCGCGCTGAAGGTTGCCCATGAGTATGCGCTGATGCCGCCGCTGGCCATTGCGCACCTGAAGACTGCATTAGCCAACGGTATCGACTCACTGGATGAAGCGATCGAAACCGAAGTCAATCTGCAACCGCTTTTGCGTCGCAGCCAGGACCACGTCGAGGCGACCAAAGCCTTCATGGAAAAACGCCCCGCGGTTTTCGTCGGCAACTAAGGAGCAGCAGACATGAATGCCTTCAACCTGAAACATGCGGACGAGCGTATCCAGGTCACTCGCGACGGTGAAATCGCGATCGTGACCATTGCTAACCCGCAACGACGCAATGCACTGGGGCGGCAGATGCGCTTGACCCTGCGCGACACCCTCCATCACCTGTTGGTGGCCGACCCGGATTCGCGGGTCATCGTGCTGACGGGGGCCGACGGCCAGTTCAGCGCGGGTGCCGATATTTCCGAAATGGTCCAGCGCACCGTGTTGCAAAGCCGGGAAATACTCGATGAATCCTGCCAGGTCGTGCGCGACATGCTGGGCGGCCCGAAACCGGTGATTTGTGCCGTAGAGGGCATTGCGTTCGGCGCTGGCCTGTCGCTGGCCGTGGCAACCGACTACATCGTGGCGTCCTCTTCGGCGCGTTTCTGCGCGGCATTCCTGCGCATCGGGTTGATTCCCGATACCGGCATCCTTTGGACGCTGCCGAAAAAAATCGGTATGAGCAAAGCGCGCGAACTGCTGTCCCTGGCGCGCGAAATCGATGGCGTCGAAGCGGCGCGCATTGGCTTGGTCAATCAGCTGGTTGAGCCTGGGCAAGCCTTGGCGGCGGCCATTGCCTATGCCAAGGAGCTGGCCAAACAACCGCCTTTGGGCATGGCGCTGCTCAAGGCCGCACTGACCTTCGGTGCCGACGACATGGACGCCGCATTGCGTGCCGAAATCGACTTTCAGCCATTGCTGCGCCAATCCAAAGACCATCTGGAGGCCGCCAACGCCTTTATCGAGAAACGCGCGCCTGTCTTCACCGGCCAGTAGGGAGATACCGATGAGCGAACACAACGACATCGTCCAGGTGCACCGCGAAGGCGCGGTGGCTGTGGTCACGATGAACTGCCCGGAACGCAGGAATGCGTTCTCGATGAAGATGCGTCTGGCGCTACTGGACACCTTCCATACACTGTTTAACGAAGACAGCGAGAGTCGGGCCATCGTGCTGACCGGCGCTGGTGGTCATTTCTGTGCCGGGGGGGACCTGTCGGAGATGACCTCTGTAGACCCGTCGCTGCTCGCCATGCGTGAACGGATCGCCATCGGCACGCGCCTGTTTCGCATGATCTTCACGGGAAGCAAACCTGTGGTTGCCGCCGTCGAAGGCAATTGCATGGGCGCCGGGGTCTCGCTGGCGGCAGCCTGCGATTTGGCCATCGGCAGTGCTGCTTCGAAGCTTTCCTGCGCCTTCGTCAAGGTCGGCTTGCTTCCTGATACCGGTTTGCTGTGGACCCTGCCGCAAAAAGTGGGCGGTGGTAAGGCGCGGGAATTGATGCTCAGTGGCGCTGCCTTTGATGGCGTTGAGGCTGGGCGTATCGGCCTGTTCAATCAAGTCGCCGAGCCCGGTGAAGCATTGGCCCTGGCGGTGTCCCGTGCCTCTCAGCTGGCACAACTTCCGCCCGTCACCCTCGCGCTGCTCAAGGCAAGCCTGGTCAACGGCAATAACACCATCAGCGCGGCCTGGCGCCGGGAAGTCGACCTTAACCCCTTGACCCGCCAGACCCACGATCACCTGGAGGCCGTTGCGGCCTTTATGGAAAAACGCCCACCGACCTTTAGCGGGAACTGATGCCATGTATGCAAGTGATTTGTTGGCCGGAAAGAAAATCCTGATCACCGGTGGCGGCACAGGGTTGGGTAAAAGCATCGGCAGGCGTTACCTGGAACTGGGTGCCGAACTGGTGATCGCCGGGCGTCGCCTTGAGGTCCTGAACGCGACGCTGGACGAGTTCCGCGAGGCCATGCCAGGGGTTCGCGTCAGCGCGGTGCAGGTCGATGTACGCGACGCCGAATCGGTCGAAACGATGATGGAAACTATCTGGCGGGAAGGTCCCCTGGACGTGTTGTTGTGCAACGCAGCGGCTAATTTTATCGCGCGCACCGAAACCCTTTCGTCTCGAGCGGTCGATGCGGTGCTGGATATCGTGCTGCATGGCAGCTTCTATTGTGCTATCGCCGCAGGTAAGCGCTGGATCGCTGAAGGCCGGCCGGGCAATGTCATCAGTACGGTGTCAACGCCGACCATGACCGGTTCGGCATTCACCGCCCCCAGCGCCGCGGCCAAGGCCGGCGTGCTGGCGATGACCCGCAGCCTGGCAGTGGAGTGGGGCCCTAAAGGCATTCGCTTGAACTGTGTGGCGCCTGGGTTGTTTCCGACTCCGGGCGCCTGGGAGCAGCTCTATCCGCAAGGCTCTCAAGTGGAACCGCAAGACCTGAGTGTGCCGCTGCGGCGTTTTGGTGAGCATCAGGAATTGTCTGATCTGTACAGCTACCTTGCCTGTGATGGCTCTGGGTACATTACCGGTGAAATGATCGTGATCGATGGCGGACGCTGGATGCAGGGCGTTGGCGGCCCGACTGCCCGTGCCATGCAGGGCTGGTCGGAAGATCAGTGGGAAGCCATGCGCAACAAGGGGCGCAAATAACCATGGCCGGCCCGCTAACCGGCTTCAAGGTGGTCGAACTGGCCGGCATCGGCCCTGGGCCAATGTGCGCGATGCTATTGGCCGACCTGGGCGCGACCGTGATTCGGGTGGATCGCAAGGAACCGGTCAAGCTGGGGATCGAGCGCCCATTGCAATACAACACGTTATTGCGCAACCGCTATGCGATTGCCCTGGATCTCAAAGACCCGATGGGCGTAGAGACCGTGCTTAAGCTGGTCGAACAAGCCGATGCGCTGATCGAAGGTTTCCGTCCCGGTGTCACCGAGCGTCTGGGGCTGGGGCCCGATGACTGCCTGGCGCGTAATCCTCAACTGATTTATGGGCGTATGACGGGCTGGGGCCAGACAGGCCCGATGGCAGCGTATGCCGGTCATGACCTCAACTACCTGGCGCTGACAGGGGTGCTCGATGCCATCGGTCGTGAGGGGCAACCCCCCACCATTCCCCTTAATCTATTGGGTGATTATGCGGGCGGTTCGCTGTACCTGGCCCTGGGTATTCTGGCGGGTGTCCTGGAAGCTCGGCAGTCCGGCAAAGGCCAAGTGGTCGATGCAGCGATCGTCGATGGTGCAGCGCACTTGGCAACCACCTTTTTCGGCATGCTCGCCGCGGGCATATGGAAAGAAGGGCGAGGCACCAACATCACGGACAGCGGTTCACCTTTCTATGACTGCTATGCCTGCAAGGACGGCAAATTCATCAGCGTCGGACCGATCGAAAGCAAGTTTTACGATCAGCTGCTGCGCCTGATGGATATTGATCCCGTCAGCTTGGGGGCACAGATGGACCGTAGCGCCTGGCCTAAAGCCAAACAGATTATCGCCGAGCGCTTCCTCAGTCGCAGCCGCGACGAATGGGTCAGCCTGCTGGAGGCCAGCGATGCCTGCGCCGCCGGTGTACTGAGTTTTACCGAAGCCACCGAGCACCCACATCTTAAAGCGCGCGGCACGTTCGTGAAGGTCGATGGCGTCGTGCAGCCAGCCCCGGCACCGCGTTTTTCCCGCAGCGAGCCTTCGACCCCGACGGCGCCAAAACCGGTTACCCCTGAGAACACCAATGCCGCGCTCGCCGCGTGGTTCAGTGCCAGCGAAATTGCCGCGTTGCGTGGCGACGGCATCATCGACTGAGAAGGAATGTTTCCATGGATCTACGCTTTACGGCTGAGGAAGTCGCCTTTCGCGATGAAGTGCGGACATTCCTTAAAAGTGCGCTACCGGTGGCGGTTCGGCGCAAGGTGGAGTCTGGTCAGCGCATCTCCAAAGAGGAGATGGTCGACTGGGTGCGCATTCTGAACGCCAAGGGTTGGGCGGCCCCTGCCTGGTCCCCGGAGTGGGGAGGGCAGGGCTGGACCGCGACCCAGCAATACATCTTCAAGGAAGAGCTGCACATGGCACCGGCGCCAGAACCGATCTCGTTCAATATGAACATGATCGGTCCGGTGTTGATTGCTTTTGGCACCGAGGCACAGAAACGCGAATTCTTGCCGCGTGTCGCCAATATGGACTACTGGTTCTGCCAGGGCTTTTCGGAACCGGGCGCAGGGTCGGACCTGGCCTCCTTGCGTACCAGCGCGGTACGTGACGGTGACGAATACGTGATCAACGGCCAGAAAATGTGGACCTCGACCGCGCACCATGCCGACTGGTGCTTCATGCTGGTACGTACCGATGCCACCGCGAAAAAACAACAGGGCATCACGTTCTTGCTGATGGACATGCGCACGCCGGGTATCACGGTGCGGCCGATCATCACCCTGGATGGGCATCACGAAACCAACGAAATGTTCCTCGACAACGTGCGTGTGCCGATCGCCAATGTCATTGGAGAAGTGAACAAGGGGTGGGATGTCGCCAAGTTCTTGCTGGGCAGTGAGCGCGGAGGGATTGCTCGGGTTGGCCTGTCGAAGTTTCGCGTAAGGCGCGCCAAGCAACTGGCGCGCAGCGTGAGCGTCGGTGATGGTTGCCTGGCGGACGAACCGCGTTTTCGCGAGCGGGTAGCGTCCATCGAAGTGGAGCTCAAAGCACTGGAAATGACCCAGATGCGCGTTATTGCGGACAGCGAAAAATATGGCCATGTCCCGGATCCGCGCAGCTCGATCCTGAAGATGAAAGGCTCCGAATTGCAACAGGCGGCCACTGAATTGTTGATGGAGGTCGCTGGCTACAACGCACTGGAATTCGATCTGTCGTTTGTCACCGGCGAAAATACGGCGTCCGGCGAGCATGACTGGGCCCTGACCATCGCGCCGAATTACTACTGGGTCCGCCACGTCTCCATTGTCGGCGGCTCCAATGAAGTTCAGCACAACATTCTCGCCAAGACGTTGCTGGGGCTTTAAGCATGAATTTCGATCTTAACGAAGAACAACGCATGCTCAAGGACGCGGTCGAGCGTCTGGTGGCCGATCAATACGGCTTTGACCAGAGGGGGCGTTACCTGGCGCAGCCAGACGGCTGGAGCCGGCGGTTGTGGGCGCAGTTTGCCGAACTGGGGCTGCTCGGGTTGCCGTTTTCGGAAGAAGACGGCGGCTTCAACGGTGGATCCGTGGAGACCATGATTGTGATGGAGGCCATGGGGCGCTCCCTGCTGCTCGAGCCTTACCTGGCGACGGTGGTGCTGGCGGGCGGGTTGCTACGCGCATTGGCCAGCCCCGCACAACGTGCGGATTGGCTGCCGGCGTTGATCGGTGGAGAACGGCTGCTGGCCTTTGCCCACAGTGAAGACCAGTCGCGCTATGACCTGGCTGATGTGGCGACCACCGCCCGGCAAGACGGCGATGACTGGATTCTCGACGGCGCCAAACGCTTCGTGCTGCATGGTGACTGCGCCGACACGCTACTGGTCTCGGCTCGTGTCAGTGGTGGACGACGCGAGCGTGACGGCATCGCTTTGTTTGTGGTCGATGCGCAGGCCGAAGGCGTTTCACGGCGTGGCTACAGGATGCAGGACCAACTGCGTGCCGCCGACATCCGTTTGTCCCAGGTCCGGGTCGGCCCGGCGGCCTTGTTGGGTGAAGCCGGCAAGGCCCTTGAATCAATCGAGCAGACGGTCGATGGCGCCATTGCGGCCCTGTGCGCTGAAGCCGTGGGGGCTATGGAACAAGCGCAAACGATGACCGTGGAGTACCTCAAAGTGCGCAAACAGTTTGGGGTGGCCATCGGTTCCTTCCAGAGCCTGCAGCACAAAGCGGTGGACATGCTGGTGATGACCGAGCAGGCCCGCAGCATGGCGCTTTACGCCAGCATGATGAGCAATGACCCGGACCCTCTGGAGCGCCGCCGGGCGATCTCGGCCGCCAAGGTGCAAATCGGTCGCTCGGCACGTTTCGTCTCGCAAACAGCGGTGCAGTTACATGGCGGCATTGGCGTCACCGAAGAGTGCCAGGTCGGCCACTACATGCGTCGCTTGTCGATGCTCGAATTCATGTTCGGTGATACCGACCATCACTTGGCGCAGTTGGCCCGCGATGGCGGCCTGATCGCAGAGAACGCCTGATTTTTCCGGAGAAGAGCACGATGAAACACGCCAACAACGATCCGTACCGTGACCTGCGCGACTCCTTGCGCGACCTGTGCGCCGAATACCCGAACGAGTACTGGCGCAAGATCGACCATGAACGGTCTTACCCGGAAGCCTTTGTCGATGCGTTGACCCACGCCGGCTGGATGGCCGCGCTGATCCCCGAGCAGTACGGCGGCTCGGGTCTGGGACTCACCGAGGCGTCGGTGATCATGGAAGAGATCAATCGCAATGGCGGCAACTCCGGTTTCTGTCACGGCCAGATGTACAACATGAATACCCTGCTGCGTAACGGCTCAGAAGCACAAAAGCAGCTGTACCTGCCGAAAATCGCCAGTGGTGAACTGCGCTTGCAGTCCATGGCGGTCACCGAGCCTTCGACGGGTACCGACACCACCAAAATGAAAACCATGGCCGTCAAAAAAGACGGTCGCTACGTGGTCAACGGGCAGAAGGTCTGGATCTCCCGGGTACAGCATTCGGACCTGATGATTCTGCTGGCGCGTACCACGCCGCTGGCTGACGTAAAGAAAAAGTCCGAGGGCTTGTCGTGCTTTCTGGTCGACCTGCACAGCGCCATTGGCAACGGCCTGACCGTGCAGCCGATTCCGAACATGGTCAACCACGAGACCAACGAGCTGTTTTTCGACAACCTGGAGATTCCAGAAGAAAACCTGATTGGCGAAGAGGGCATGGGGTTCAAGTACATCCTTGATGGCCTGAACGCGGAACGCGCATTGATTGCTGCCGAATGCATCGGTGATGGTTACTGGTTCGTTGATCGCGCGACGCGGTATGCCAATGAGCGAATCGTGTTCGACCGACCGATCGGCAAGAACCAGGGCATCCAGTTCCCGATTGCCGAAGCCTACATGGACATTCGCGCCGCCGACCTGATGCGCTACCAGGCCTGCTCGCTGTTTGATAGCCATCAACCGTGCGGCGCCGAAGCCAACATGGCCAAGCACCTGGCGGCGACCTCGTCCTGGAAAGCCGCCAATGCCTGTCTGCAAACCCATGGCGGCTTTGGTTTCGCGTGTGAATATGACGTCGAGCGCAAATTCAGAGAGACGCGTCTGTATCAGGTTGCGCCCATCTCCACCAACTTGATCCTTTCCTACGTGGCCGAGCACATCCTCGGCCTGCCACGTTCTTTCTGACAGGAGTCACCCATGAGCGTTGAAGCCTCTGGCTATGAAACGATTCTGTATGAGGTCAAGGATCGCATTGCGACCATTACCCTCAACCGACCCGATCAGCTCAATACCTGGAACGACGCGGTCGCTACCGACGTCTACGACGCGATGCAAAAGGCCGGGGCGGATAAAGGCGTGCGGGTCATCGTGTTCACCGGCGCGGGCAAGGCCTTCTGTGCCGGCGGCGACATCAACAGCTTTGGCGGCGACCCGAACCGCTTGATGACCAAGCTGCCGCGCCCGTTCGACATGCGCCAGCGTCCGGATTGGCAGACGCGCTGTTCCTACTACCCGGCGATTCCGAAGCCGGTGATTGCGATGCTCAATGGCGCTACGGTCGGGATCGGGCTGATTCACGCGCTGTTCTGCGACATCCGGTTTGTGGCTGAAGACGCCACCATCACCACCGCCTTCGCGCGTCGCGGGCTGACGGCTGAATACGGCATGGCGTGGATTCTTGAGCGTCACGTCGGCCATGCCCATGCCCTCGACCTGTTGTTGTCGGGCCGCAAGATCAAAGGGCGTGAGGCCGAGCGCATGGGGATGGTCAACCGGGCGATCCCGGCAGATCGATTGGTCGAAGAGACCTACGCCTATGCCCGGGATCTGGCTGAGAACTGTTCTCCTCGTTCAATGCGAGTGATGAAGCAGCAACTCTGGGAAGTGCCATTCCAGACCTGTCATGAAGCGGTGATGAGCGCCGGGCTGGATATGCCGATTGCCAATCAGGGCCCTGACTACAAGGAAGGCATCGCCAGTTTCATGGAAAAACGCAAACCCGAATTCCCGGACGACCTGTAAACGCCCCCGTGGGCTACAGGCCAGACGAAAGCTATCGATAGCGTTGCGGGAACTGCTCCCGGCGCTCAAATAATGACAAGAGGACGCAGACATGAGTGCAATGCTGGAAGGTAAGGTAGTAGTCGTCAGTGGCGCCGGCAATGGCATCGGTCGTGCCATCGCCCTGGAAATGGCGGCTGAAGGCGCCCGTGTGGTGGTGAATGACCTCGGTTCTTCCGTACACGGCGAGGGCCAGGATGCCGGGCCTGCGCAGAAAGTGGTCGACGAGATCAAGGCGCTGGGGGGCGATGCCGTGGCCAATACCGACAGCGTTGCGGGATGGGATTCCGCGCACCGTATCGTGCAGACCGCCATGGACACCTTTGGGCGTATTGATGTGGTGGTTAACAATGCGGGCATTCTGCGTGACCGGATGTTCCACAAGATGGACGAGCAAGAATGGCTGGCGGTGCTTAACGTCCATCTCAACGGCTCGTTTTTTCTGGCGCGTGCTGCCGCACCGCACTTTCGCCAGCAAAACGGCGGCTCTTACATTCACATGACCTCCAACACCGGCCTGGTGGGTAACGTCGGCCAGGTCAATTATGCCGCCGCCAAGCTGGGTATCGTGGGTATGTCCAAGGCGATAGCGCTGGACATGGCGGCCTTTGGCGTACGTTCCAACTGCATCTCGCCGGCCGCATGGAGCCGCATGATCGGTGCGGTCCCCACCGACACTCCGGAGAAAAAGCTGCAAGCCGAACGCATGGAAAAAATGATGCACCCCTCCAAGCAGGCGCCCTTGGCGGTGTTCCTGGCGAGTGATGCGGCCAAGGATGTTTCGGGTCAGATTTTCTATGTGCGCTCCAACGAAATCATGCTGGTCAGCCAGCCACGGGTGGTTCGTTCAGTCCACCGCGACGCTGGCTGGACCGCGCAATCGGTCGCCGAACACGCTATTCCGGCGTTGCGCGCGAGTTTCCTGCCGTTGCAACAGACCCATGAAGTCTACAGCTGGGACCCGATCTGAACTGTCGGTCAACCCATCACTGCGCCTGGAAACCCTGAGGACCCGAACATGCTGAACTACGACAAAGTCAAACACTGGCCCATAGAAGACGTCACACAGACCTGGACTGAGCGCGACAGCATCCTCTACGCACTGGGTCTGGGCGTGGGTGGCGATCCTATGGATGCCAACCAGTTGCGGTTCACCTACGAAAAAGATCTGCAAGCTGTGCCGACGCTGGCGGCAGCGATTGCCTGGCCAAAATCGTGGATGCGCAATCCCGAGACCGGTATCGACTACCTCAAACTGGTTCACGGTGAGCAAGACACCCGCTTGTTCAAACCAATGCCAGCCAGTGGCACGGTGACCAGCCGCACCCGGGTCAGCCGGATCTGCGACAAGGGCGTGGGTAAGGGCGCGATTGTAGAGTTGCTGCGCGACATCATCGATACCGCCAGTGGCGAACGGATTGCCGAAACCCGACAAATCTCGTTTTTACGTGGCGACGGTGGCTTCAGCGAAGTTTCAGGCGTGACCGACGCCCCCCCCGCGGGGTTACCAGGAGTGCCTGAGCGCGCACCGGATGCGGAGTTCGAATTGACCTCTCCGGCCCAGGCGGCCTTGATCTATCGCTTGTCGGGGGATTCCAATCCGCTGCACGCGGACCCGGAGATAGCGGCCAAAGCCGGTTTCAGCAAACCGATCCTGCACGGTCTGGCGACTTACGGCATGGCGGCGTTCGCGGCGATCAGTTGTCTGGCGGCGGGCGATGCCCGTCGACTCAAGCGTGTCGCCGCGCGGTTTACCGCACCGGTCTATCCCGGCGAGACCCTGCGCTTTCAGTTCTGGAAAGGTGATAACGGTCGATGGCACTTGCTCGCGCGGATCGATGCGCGCGATGTAATCGTGCTGAATAACGGCCTGATCATACTGAGTTGAGATAAGCCTATGAACCTAAGTGAAAGCTCGGAAGACCAAGCCTTCCGCCAGCAGGTGCGTGAATTCGTTGCTACCCAACTTCCAACTGACATTCGCGACCGGGTGCTCAACTTCAAGCACCCGGTGCGCGACGACTACGTTCGTTGGCAGCGTATTCTCGCGGCCCAGGGCTGGGGCGCGCCAGCGTGGCCGCAGTCCTTCGGTGGTGCCGGCTGGAACTCAGCCCAGCGCAATATATTCGACGAAGAATGTTTCTGTGCCGGCGCGCCCAGACAAATGCCGTTCGGGCTATCGATGGTCGCGCCGGTGCTGCAGAAGTTTGGCACTACGGCTCAGCAAGAGCGCTTTCTGCCGCGCATTCTCAGCATGGAGGACTGGTGGTGTCAGGGCTATTCGGAGCCCGGAGCCGGTTCGGACCTGTCGTCACTGAGCTGCCGGGCCGAACGCGAGGGTGACTTTTATCGCGTCACCGGGCAAAAAATCTGGACCTCGTTTGCCCAATGGGCCAATTGGATTTTTTGTCTGGTGCGTACCGATGCGTCGGGACGCCAGCAGGAAGGTATTTCGTTTCTATTGATCGAAATGAACACCCCCGGCATCCAGGTGCGCCCGATCAAAACCCTGGATGGCGGCCATGACGTCAACGAAGTGTTCTTCGATAACGTCAAGGTCCCGGTCGAGAATCTGGTGGGCGAAGAACACCGAGGCTGGAACATCGCCAAGTATTTGCTGGGGCATGAACGCACCAATATTGCCGGGTTGGGTAACTGCAAGCGCTTCATGCGGCGCCTGAAGGAAATTGCCGCCAGCGTCAGCAAACACGGAAAACCACTGATCGAAGATGTGCGCTTTCGCGACAAAGTAGTACGTATCGAAATGGAGTTGCTGGCCCATGAGTGGTCTTTACTGCGGCTGATCGACCAGGAACAGAAGCAGCAAAGCAAAGGCATCGAAGCTTCATTGCTGAAGGTGCGCGGATCTGAAATCCAGCAGACCCTGACCGAGCTCATCATGGAATGTGCCGGCCCTTACGCCGTGCCGTTCACCAGCGAGGCGATGGAGGCCGATGCGCAGGTCGACACGGCCAATGGCGAGTTGCTCAACGCCTTGGCGGCGCACTACCTCGATTGGCGCAAGATTTCGATCTATGGCGGCTCCAACGAGGTGCAGAAGAACATTATCGCCAAGTTGACGCTTGGTCTCTGACTGTCGACGGATCGGTCCATTCGCTTGAACGACGCCCGGATGACGAGCGTGCGGGTGGGTTGGCCATGAGGGTACTGCCATGGATTTTTCGCTGAACGAAGAACAAAGAATGCTGACCGACCTGGTCAACCGCTTCATTGAGCGCGAGTACGCATTTGAAAACCGCCGCACGCTGGCGCAGACCGCACAGGGTTGGTCGACGCAAAACTGGGCCGCGCTGGCCGACACCGGGTTGTTGGCGTTGAACGTTGCCGAGGTTTATGGCGGGCTGGCGGCCGGTCCGGCAGAAACCATGATGGTCATGGAGGCGTTTGGCCGGGGTTTGTTGCTTGAGCCGTACCTGCCCACCGCCGTGGTCGGTGCAGCGCTGATCGGTAAATCGGCCACTGACGCACTCAAAAGCGATTTGCTCGGCGAATTGGCGGCCGGCTCGTTGCGCGTAGCGCTGGCGGCACTGGAGCCACAGGCTCGTTTCGATTTGAGTGATGTGTTGACCGACGCCAAGCGTTCGCATAATGGATATGTGCTTAACGGGCAAAAAGCCGTGGTGGCCCATGGTGATTCGGCCGACTGGCTGATCGTTTCTGCGCGCACTTCTGGCCAGCAGCGCGACCGGCAGGGTATCAGTCTGTTCCTGGTCCCCGCCACAGCCGCTGGTGTTGAAACCAGGGGCTTTTCCGGGCTCGATGGTCAACGTGTCGCCGAGATCAGACTGAACGATGTTCATGTCAACGCTGAAGCCTTGATGGGCCGGGTTGATCTGGGGTTCGACGACCTGGATTGGGCGGTTGATCGGGGGCTCTTTGCCCTGTGTGCCGAGGCCGTGGGCTGCATGGCCAGACTCACCGAGCTGACCGTCGACTACCTGCAGACCCGCAAGCAGTTTGGCAAGGCGATTGGCAGCTTTCAGTCACTTCAGCACCGACTTGCCGACATGCTGGGCTATGTCGAACAGTCCCGCTCAATCACCCTGTATGCGGCGTCCTGCCTCGACGGGCCGGCCGTAGAACGGTGCAAGGCGGTGTCGGCTGCCAAAGCCTTGATCGGGCGGGCAGGGCGCCTCATCGGGCAACAGGCGGTGCAATTGCACGGCGGGATGGGCATGACCGATGAACTGGCGGTGGGTTGGTATTTCAAGCGACTGACCTGCATCGACATGACCTGGGGAGACGCTGATCACCATGTCGAACGCTACAGTGAACTGCTGTGATATGACGACCTTCAATGAGCAAACACCGGCCTGGTTTGACCAGGCTATCGGGTGTCCCGCACGCTCTCATTTCGCTACGAGCGAGGGCGTCGCGGTGCATTACCTGGCCTGGAACGAGGAGGAGCGGCACAAACCGGCGTTGCTGTTCGCCCATGGCTACCGTGGACATGCGCACTGGTGGGACTTTATCGCGCCGTTTTTTCGCGAAAACTATCGGGTGTTTGCCCTGGACTTCAGCGGCATGGGCGACAGCGCCTGGCGGACACAGTACAGCGCTGAAGTGTTCGTCGAAGACTTACGAGCGGTGATCGAACACGCCGATATGGGCACCGCTACCCTGGTGGGCCACAGCTACGGCGGTACCCGTGTACTTCGGGCGTGTTCGGTCTGCCCCGAGTTGATTCATCGCGCCGTGGTGGTCGACAGCTATGTCGCGTTTATCGACACCGACACGCCACCTGTGCAGCGTCAATACGGCGGCAATGTCTATCCGGATGCCGCCACCGCAATGCAGCGCTTTCGTTTGATGCCTGAGCAGCCGGCCCATCAATGGGCGCGTGAATACATCGCACGGCATTCGTTGCGTGAGACCGAACAAGGATGGACCTGGAAGTTCGATCCCGACCTGCCGTTCGCGCTATTTGAACGCGACGGTGAGTCTGTCTTGCAACAGATCAAGGTGCCCCTGGATTTCGTCTGTGGTGAGCTTAGCCAGGTAGTCAGTAGCGCCCGTGCGGAACGTATTGGCGCAGTCCTGGCGAGACTGCCCAATGCCAGAGGACCGGTAGTCATGCCGCAGGGGCATCACCATTTGATGCTGGATCAGCCATTGGGCTTGATCATTACTTTAAGGGCGTTGTTGTCCTGAGGGGAATCCCGGCGCTGGATATCGCTGGGCAGTCGAATACTCGCTCGCAGCAATGGCTGCGAGCGAGCACAGATGAGCCCAGATGCCAGCCGACGCCTCAACGCAGTGAGGCAAAGCTCACGGAGGGTGTCACGCACTGAAGGGGATTCATCTTGCAATTATTGATTGCCGCCTGAGGATTCGCGATGCGAATTTCATTCACTGCGGCAGCAAACACCATGATCGAAAGTAACAAAACAGACGTGCTTATTATTGTTTTCATGTCTTTACCTGCCTGTTAGCAGTGTCTTGGAAAGTCCAGCACCTGTTCCAACCGCAACCTGCGCTGGTGTCGATAAGGCCTCGAACACACTCATCCTCCCACACTATTCAGTTATTGTGAACGGTGTTTACAAATATAAATCGCATGCCGTAAGTTCCTCACAGGGGAGTGCCGACGTATGGCGCGAGTCTACGTGCTCTCCCCATCCTTGATGCTCACAACAAAAACGAGAGTGATCTATGAGTGCTTCCTCTATCAGCAAACGCTTGGACATGCACGTCGATGTCAGTGCGGTGATTCCCCTGCCAGGCCCGCATCGGGTGGCGATGACGGTGTATTTGCCGGATGTCGACCGCTTGACCCAGCCGCCGGTCGCTATCTTCGCCTCGCCGGGTGGCGGCTACACGCGTCACTATTACGACATGTCATTTGCCGGCCACGCAGGCTACAGCGAAGCTGAATATCACTGCGGGCAGGGGGTGATTTTCATTGCCTACGATCATCTGGGCGTTGGCGACAGCTCCACGGAGCACCTCGGCACCTATACCGTCGAGCACCTGGCAGCGGCGAATGACAGCGCGGTGCGTCAAGTGATCGAGCTATTGCGCAGCGGTACGTTGACCGAGGGCTACGCAGCGTTGCCAATGCTGCGCAAGGTGGGCATCGGTCAATCGATGGGCGGCTGCATCACGCTGATCATGCAAGGGCGGCACGCGACCTTTGATGCGGTGGCGGCGTTGGGCTACAGCGCATTGCATACGGTATTGCCACAGCGTAATCCCGAGGACGTGAAGCGCGGTATCGACGCCCACAACCAAGGACGCGAGGCCGCTCCAGCCGAGCTGTCTGTGCAGCAATCAAGCCTGCAAGTCGTGGATTTCGTCTACCCCTTCCACTGGGAAGACGTTCCTCGGGACATCCTCGAGACTGATATGAGCGGTGGCTACCCCATCCGACTCAAAGCCCCTCCGTTTGGCAGCCTGACCGTTCCGCCCTGCGCCGTGGCGATGATGTCTGAAGGATTTATTCGTGAAGAGGCGAACCTGATCACGGTTCCTGTGCTGATGGCCATGGGGGAGCGGGATGTCAGCCAGAATCCGCAGCTGGAACCCAGCGCGTTTGCCCAGGCCCGCGACGTTTCGGTGTTTGTCGTGCCCTCGATGGCTCACATGCATAACTTCGCCTCGAGCCGACTCACCCTGTGGGTCAGGATCAACCGCTGGGCCATGATGGTCACCACTGACGTGTGAGCCGGACGTTTTCAGGATTGACAGATAACCTGAACGAAGTTCAGTATACTGAACATCATTCAGGTTATCGGGCAGGTCCGTTATGAAAGTGCTGGTCGCCGTCAAGAGGGTTATCGATTACAACGCCAAACCGCGCGTCAAACCTGATGGTTCGGGTATTGATCTGAGCAACGTAAAAATGTCGATGAACCCTTTCGATGAAATCGCCGTGGAAGAAGCGGTAGCGCTCAAGGAGGCCGGTATCGCCAGCGAAGTGGTGTTGGTCTCCATCGGCACCCAGGCTTGTCAGGACGTGCTGCGGACCGGGTTGGCCCTGGGAGCGGACCGGGCGATTCTGGTGCAAACCGACATTCAGGTGCAGCCGCTGGGCGTAGCCAAGGCGCTGAAAGCGATCTGTGAACGTGAGCAGCCAAGTCTGTTGATTCTTGGCAAGCAGGCCATTGACGATGACGCCTGCCAGACCGGCCAAGCGGTCGCCGCGCTGTTGGGCTGGCCACAAGCGACATTTGCTTCAAACGTTGAGCTGTCGGCAGACACTGTTGTGGTTACCCGCGAGGTGGATGGCGGTTTGGAGATCCGGGCATTGTCCCTGCCTGCGGTCATCACCACCGACCTGCGCCTCAACACCCCGCGTTATGCCTCATTGCCCAACATCATGAAAGCCAAGAAAAAAACCCTGGAAACCCTCAGTGCGACAGAGCTTTCAGTCGATCTTGCACCCCGTCTCAAAACAGTCAGCGTGCGTGAACCGATGGCGCGAGCAGGTGGGGTGCTGGTCGCTGATGTGAAGGCGCTGATTGATAAACTTCGTTTGGAAGCAAAGGTGATTTGATATGGCTGTCCTGGTAATTGCGGAACACGACAACCGTTCGCTCAAGAGCGCGACGTTCAATACGGTAGCGGCGGCCTTGCAGATGGGCAGCGACGTGCACGTGCTGGTCGCCGGACACCAATGTTCAGATGCAGCCAAAGAGGCTGCGAGCATCGCCGGTGTGAGTCACGTGTTGCAGGCCGATGGTATCGAGCACGCCTATGCACAGGCGGAAAACCTGGCGGCTCAGGTACTTGAGCGGGCGCGTGGCTACAGTCACATCGTCACGGCGGCCAGTGCGGTAGGCAAAAGCTTTATGCCGCGTGTCGCGGCTCTGCTCGACAGCTCCCAGGTGTCCGATGTGATTGCGGTCGTGGCGAGCGACACCTTCGTTCAACCGATTTATGCCGGCAACGCCCTGGCCACTGTCCAGACCTGCGACCCCATCACCGTGGTGACCATTCGCACCACGGGTTTTGATCCCGCCGTGACGGGTGGGCAGGCCGTTATCGAAGCGATTCCGGTGGTGGCGGACTTTGCGTTGTCACGCTTTATCAGCCAGCAACTGACCCGCTCGGATCGCCCGGAACTGACGGCTGCTTCCATTGTGGTTTCCGGTGGTCGCGGCATGGGTAGCGCGGACAACTTCAAACTCCTGGAAACCCTGGCCGACAACTTGGGGGGCGCGGTCGGTGCCTCGCGCGCGGCCGTGGACGCCGGTTTCATGCCCAACGACTATCAGGTTGGGCAGACCGGCAAGATCGTGGCCCCTGAACTCTATATTGCCGTGGGTATTTCAGGCGCCATTCAGCATCTGGCGGGCATGAAGGATTCCAAGGTCATCGTTGCGATCAACAAAGACCCTGACGCACCTATTTTTCAGGTCGCGGATTACGGGCTGGTGGCGGACTTGTTTGAGGCGGTACCCGAAATGGCCGAAGCACTCGGCTAGTTTCAACCGCCAGTGCCGGGAAAGCTGCCATGGTGTGTTGCCAAACGCCGAGGGTATAGCGGACTCTTGGCTCATAACTATAAAAGGCAGGAAACGGATGCTCATGTTGGGGGAGCTATTTTGAAAACGCTTGCAGAACTGCTGGAGCGCAACGCTCGTCTGTTTCCAGAGCAGGAAGCCGTGGTGTATCAGGATCGTCGCATCACCTATGGCCAGTTGCTGGAGCGCGGTTTGCGCCTGGCTTCGAGCCTGCATCGCATGGGCATGCGGCATCAGGATCGCGTGGCGGTCCTGGCGATGAACTGTAACGAGTATTTTGATGTGTTTGCCGCCTGCCAGATGACCGGGTTTATTTGTGCCACGGTCAACTTTCGACTGGCGGCCCCGGAGTTGCAGTACATCCTGAGCGACAGCGCACCGTCGGTGTTGATCTTTGAAGCGCAGTACGCTGAATTGGTTGATGCGTTGCGCCCCGGTTTGCCTGCCATCGAGCACTATTTGTGCATCGGCGAATGCCCGGCCTGGGCACAACCTTACGAGCTAAGCCTGGCCACGGGTGATCCGGCGGGGCCAGGGCTGCGCGCGCTGCCGGAGGATATCGTCCATCTGATATACACCAGCGGCACCACCGGCCGGCCCAAAGGTGCGGCACGCTCGCAACAGGGCGACCTTGCGCTGGCTCAGAACCAGTCCGCAACCATGGATATTCGCACCAACGGCCGTATGCTGGTGATGATGCCCATGTTTCACGCCGGTGGTATCTCAATGATGCTGTCGGAGTTCTGGCACGCCGGCTGCGTGGTCTTGCATCGCAAGTTCGAGCCTGAGGAAGTACTGCGTACCATCGAGCGCGAGCGTATCGAAACCGTCCATATGGCGCCCACCATCGTGCAGCAGGTTCTCGACTTGCCGAACATCGGTGATTTCGATCTGTCGAGTCTGGAAACCATCCTTTACGCCGCAGCCCCCATGCCGGTGGCTGTTCTCAAGCGTGGCGTCGAGCTGCTCGGACAAATATTCGTCAACTCCTGGGGCATGACCGAGACCAGCGGGACCGTGTTGCCGCGCCATCTGCACAAGCTCGAAGGCAGTGCCGAAGAGGTGCGTCGCCTGGGCTCGATCGGCCAGGCCATGACCTATTGCGACATTCGGGTGGTCGATGAGCAGGATCAGGACTGCCCCTGCGGTACGCCGGGTGAAATTTGGGTCCGTTCGCCTGCCAATATGGCGTATTACTGGAACAACAGCGTAGCCACCATCGAAACGTTGCGTGACGGTTGGCTGCGCACCGGCGATATGGCCTGGATAGATGAGGCTGGCTTCCTGTTCCTGGTCGACCGCAAGAAAGACATGATTATTTCCGGTGGCGAGAATATCTACTGCCAGGAGGTTGAGCAGGCCCTCATGCATCATCCTGGCGTGGTCGACGTCGCGGTCATTGGTATCGCCCATGAGAAATGGGGCGAGGCGGTGAAGGCGGTGGCTGTACGCAACCCCGGCATGTCTGTCACCGAAGCCGAACTGATCGAGTTCTGTACCACGCGTATCGCCCGCTACAAGAAGCCTGCGAGTGTCGACTGGGTAGAAGAGCTGCCGAGGCTGCCGAGTGGAAAGGTGAATAAGATGGTTCTGCGCGAGCGCTATCGCACGGCTTCCAGCTAAGCGTACCAAGCCAGGCGATTGCACCAATGATTAGCTAACGAAGTACATTGACACCCATTTGCTTGCCGTTTATATTTTTGAACATCGTTCATAAAAAATTCCATTTACACAGTTCCATGTGGTTCAAATAGATAGTCCTGTACCGAAAACAATAAAAGGCAGTGCGCTGCCAGATACCGGAGGATTTCTGATGACTGTTCATGAAGAGGCTCCTCAGCCGATTCGAGAAGACTTCGTCCCGCGTGACGGGTACATCTCTCCCAAGTTCCTGCAACTTGAAAACGAGCGCATGTGGCCGAAAGTCTGGCAAGTCGCCTGCCGGCTTGAGGAAATCCCGAACGTCGGCGATTACGTGACCTTTGATGTGGTCGGTGACTCAATCATCATCACTCGCTTGACCGGCGACAAAATCAAGGCCTACTACAACGTGTGCCAGCACCGGGGTCGGCGTTTGACCACGGGCTGCGGCCATGTCACCAAGTTCCACTGCAACTACCACGGCTGGCAATGGAACCTGGACGGCAGCGTGCTGCGCATTCTTGACGAGAGCGATTGGGCCGGCTGCCCCAGCATGAGCAAGGAAGACCTTGCGCTCAAGGAAGTGCTGGTCGACACCTGGGGCGGCTTCGTGTTCATCAATATGGACCCGCAAGCCGAGCCGTTGGCCCAGTACCTGGCGCCGGTGCCGGAAATTACCGATTGCTACGAATTCGAGAAAATGCGCTACCGCTGGTACAAGTCGGTGAAGCTGCCGTGCAACTGGAAAGTTGCCCAGGAAGCGTTCAGCGAGGGCTACCACGTGGCGGCCACTCACCCGCAGATCCTTGATACCCAGGGTGACGACGTGACCCGCAGCTTCGCCTTCGGCAAGCACGGCATGTTCGGCTATTCGACGGCGGTGCGCATGCCAGGCACACCGTCTTCGCGTACGGGCAAGCCGATTCCAGAAGACATTCGCCCGGGCATGGTCAAGTTTTACCAACTGATGGAAGATCAGTTGAAGGCCATCTTCACTGACCGTGACAACGAAGCCACCAAGCGCCTGATGACGGAGCTTGAGCCGACTCAGGATCAGTTCCTGGTGCTTTCCAAAGCCATGGAGTTTCAGCGCGAAGCGGCCATTGCCGATGGCGCCGGTTGGCCGGACATTTCCTTCGAGCAAATGGGGCGTGCCGGCACGGATTGGCACGTATTTCCGAACCTGGTGTTCCTGCTGTACCCGGATGGCGCATTGTTCTACCGCTCCCGCCCGGACGGCGATAACCCGGACTCGTGCATCTTTGATATCTGGTCGCTCAAACGTTATGCGCCAGGCAAGGAGCCAAAACTCAACCGTGAGTTTTATCACGGTGTGGATGACTGGAAAGTCGACACGGCGGAAAACTTTGGCGTGATCCTCAGCCAGGACTTCATGAACATGGGGCAAGTGCAGCAGGGCATGAAGTCCCGTGGTTTTGCCGGTGCGCGAACCAACCCGCTGCAGGAAACAGCGATCTCCAACTTCCATCGCGAGCTGTCCGAGTACATCAATGGCAAGGGGACCACTCGATGAGCGATTGGCAGGAGAGTTATGACCTGGTGATCATCGGCAGTGGCGGCGGTTCGATGTGCGCTGCGCTCATGGCGCAGCAACTGGGCAAAAAAGCCCTGATCATCGAGAAGCAAGACAAGGTCGGCGGTTCGACCGGGTATTCTGGCGGCGTGTGGTGGGTACCCAACAATGCCGTGATGAAACGGCATGGCGTACAGGACTCCTATGAACGCGCTCGGCAATACATGGACAGCACTGTCACCTATGACGGTCCGTCGACATCGCCGATCCGTCGTGAGGCGTTCCTCAAGACCGGTCCGATCATGGTCGATTTTCTCGAGCGCAAAGGCATGGCGTTCGAGTACGCGGATGGTTGGTCAGACTATTACGACGAGCTTCCCGGCGGCGAACCTCGCGGTCGCTCGTTAATTGCCAAGCTATTCAATATCAATGAACTGGGAGCATGGACCCAGAAGCTTTCGCGCTATCGCGGAGCCGGTATTCCAGCCACTACCAACGAATACCCGACGTTGTTTCTGATGAAGCGCACCTGGGCCGGTAAGCGCATGGCGATGAAACTGGGCCTGCGCATCCTCAAGCAGAAGTTGCTGAAACAGGAGTTGCTGGGCGGTGGCGCAGCGATTCAAGGGCGCATGTTACAAATCGCCTTGCGGAACGAATTGCCGATCTGGACCGAAACCCCGGTCACTGATCTTGTCGTCGAAGACGGTCGTGTGGTCGGGGTGCTGGCGCAGCGCGAGGGCAAACCCGTTCGCATTCAAGCGCGTGAGGGTGTGCTGATCAATGTGGGTGGCTTCTCGCGTAATGAAGCCATGCGCAAGCAGTATCAGCCACAGCCGTCGTCGGCCGATTGGACCAACGCCAACCTGGGCGATACCGGCGAGATTATTCAGGCCGCGATGAAGCTGGGGGCCGCCGTGGATTGCATGGACGAATCCTGGTGGGTCGTGACGTCCCTGGGCCCGAACGAAAGTTTCCCGGAAGGCGCGCTGACGCCGGAAGGCAAGCCATTGCCCTTCATGCATCACCTGGATTTGTCGCTGCCGTACTCGATCATGGTCGATCAGGACGGCCAGCGTTTCTGTGACGAAGCCGGTGCCTATATGGAAATCGGCCAGCGCATGTACAAACGTCAGGCCGAGACCGGCAAGGCGGTGCCTGCGTGGGTCCTCATGGACAGTCGTCAGCGCAAGTTCTACCCCTGGGGCACCGCCATGCCTGGGCAGATTCCCCAGCAGTGGCTGGACAGCGGCTACATGATCAAGGCCGACAGCCTCGACGAACTGGCGCGCAAATGCAGTATTGATCGCAAGGGTTTGGCTGCGACGGTGACGCGCTTTAACGGTTTCTGTCAAAGCGGAGTCGATGAGGATTTCGGCCGCGGTTCCCGCGCTTTCGACCGCTGCCACGGCGACCCGACTGTCAAGCCGAATCCAAACATGGGCAGCATTGAAGAAGGGCCGTTTTACGCCGTGCGTATGTACCCGGGCGACGTGGGCACCGCCGGTGGTTTGGTCACTGATGAATATGCCCGTGTCCTCAAAGAGGACGGCAGCCCCCTCGAAGGACTCTATGCCACCGGTAACTCGACGGCAGGTGTCACCGGGCGGTGCTATCCAGGTGCGGGCACCAGCATTGCGGCCTCGTTCATTTTCGCCTACATCGCCGCGCAGCACTCGGCCGGTGTGGAAAAGATCTGGTAACCCCTCGAATCCATTCGTGACGGTTTTAACGGAGATTCACCTCATGGCAGGCACACTTCCAGACAGCGGCACGCTGGTCGACATCTACCAACGCATGACCCGTATCAAACAGAATGATGAGCGCTTTCGTGCGGTGATCAAGTCCGGCAAGTTAGTCATGCCGTACTACTCGCCCCGTGGACAGGAAGTCATTCCGTCGGCGGTGTCGGCGAACCTGACCGACGACGATTACATCTGCACGATCTACCGTGGCGTACATGACATGATCGCCAAGGGCATCCCGCTCAAAGACCTGTGGGCGGAGTTCGGTGGCCGTGCCACCGGTACTTGCAAAGGCAAGGGCGGCCCGATGCACGTGACACACCCGGCCACAGGCGTGATGGTCACCACGGGTATCGTCGGCAGCTCCATGCCGATTGCCAACGGCCTGGCCCTGGCGGCGCAGATTCGCGGCGAGAAACGCGTGGCGATTGCCTACTTCGGTGATGGCGCCAGCAACATCGGCGCGTTCCACGAATCGTTGAACCTGGCGTCGGTCTGGAAACTGCCGGTGGTGTTCGTGTGCCAAAACAACGGCTATGGCGAGCACACTAAATACGCCTACAGCACCTCGGTGGCGAACATTTCGATGCGGGCTGCCGGGTATGGCATGCCCGGCATCACGGTCGACGGCAATGACCCGATTGCCATGTACAACACGGCTAAAGACGCTATTGAGCGCGCTCGCAAGGGTGGCGGACCCACGCTGATCGAGGCCAAGACCTTCCGTTTTCATGGCCACGTGTTCGGCGATGTCGATGCGTACATGGACAAGGGTGAAAAGGACGCCTGGATCGCCAAAGACCCGGTGCCGCTGTTTCGCACCTGGTTGATCGCGACCGGCAACGCCAGCGAAGACCAACTGGCCGCCCTTGAAGCCAGCATCGAACGCGATATCGATGAGGCCGTCGAATTCACACTTTCCAGCCCATATCCGGATCTCGCCGAACTTGATCGCGATATCTACAAGGATCAGGTGAGCGCATGAACCAGAAAGTAGAGACCAAGCTCAATACGATCCAGGCCGTCAACCTGGCCCTGGATGACGCCATGGCCGCGGACGAGAATGTGATTATTCTCGGCGAAGACGTCGGCGATAAAGAGGAGGGCGGCATTGTGGGCGTCACCCGTGGTTTGTCGACCAAATATGGCGACTCCCGTGTGCGCTCTACGCCTATTTCCGAGCAGGCGATCATTGGTGCGGCGATTGGCGCGGCGATTGTCGGCATGCGGCCGGTGGCCGAAATCATGCTGATGAACTTCACCACCGTGGCCATGGACATGATCGTCAACCATGCGGCCAAACTGCGCTTCATGTCCGGTGGCCAGACCCATGTCCCGATGGTTATTCGAACCATGACCGGTGCCGGCTTTGGTACGGGCGGCCAACACGCTGATTATCTGGAAGCCTGGTTCGCTCATACCGCCGGGATCAAGGTAGTGGCTCCTTCCAGCCCTGCGGATGCGTACGGGCTGATGCTCTCGGCCATCGAGGACGATGATCCCGTGCTGTTCATTGAAAACATGCCGACGTACTGGACGCCCGGCGAGGCCCCTGAGCGCGGCAAAAAAATCCCGCTGGGCAAGGCCAATATTCTTCGCGAAGGCAAGGACGTGACGCTGATCACTTACAGCCGTCGGGTACTCGAAGCCAGTGCCGTGGTTCAGAAACTGGCCGGGGAAGGCATTTCGGTCGAGCTGATTGATTTGCGCACCATCGCGCCGATGGACACCGACACCATTCTGGCTTCGGTGGCCAAGACTGGCCGCGCGGTGATCGTCCATGAGGCGGTAAAACCTTTCGGAGTCGGTGCCGAGATTGCCTCGCGCATCTACGAATCACTGTTTGCTCAACTCAAGGCGCCCGTGCAACGGGTGGGCTCGCATTTCTCGCCCGTGCCATTTTCCAAACCGCTCGAAGACGCCTATGTCCCGGGTCTGGACCAAATCGAAGCGGCGATTCGCGCCACGCTGAAGTGATCAACCGAAGGAATACATTGCGATGACGACACAAGTACTTATGCCCAAGCTGGGTTTCTCGATGAATGAAGGGACCATCAGTGAGTGGCTGATTGACGACGGTGCAACGGTCACTGAAGGGCAAGCGCTGTACGCACTTGAAAGCGACAAGTCAGTTCAGGAAATCGAGGCGCCGGCCAGCGGCACGCTGAAGATCCTGGCCCAGGTAGGCGAAGTCTACGAAGTCGGCGCCGTGCTGGCGGAGATCGTTTAAGCCGTTATCGGCACGCAAGGGGGAGTCTGATGAGCGCTGAAACAGTGGTAGATGTCCCGAAGCCCGCAGCCTTTGGCAGTGATTTACCGCTTTGGCCCCAGGTTGACTTCAGCGAGTTTGGTGAAGTCGAGAGCAAGCCGCTGTCGCGGGTGCAAAAGCTGACCGCGCAATACATGTCGCGTAACTGGGTGATGATTCCGCACGTGACCCACAACGACGAGGCAGACATCACGGGTCTGGAGTTGCAACGCAAGGCGCGTAATGCGGCCGGCGAAGCGACCAAACTGACCTTGCTACCCTACCTGATCAAGGCCGTTGTCGGCGCACTCAAGGCGTTTCCACAGTTCAATGCATCACTGGACGGCAGCGGTAAAAACCTGGTGCTGAAAAAGTATTTTCACATCGGCGTGGCGGTCGATACGCGCTTCGGATTATTGGTCCCGGTGCTGCGTGACTGCGACAAGAAAAGCCTCGCGCAGATTGCGGCCGAGCTGCAGAGCATCTCCACCCAGGCACGGGACAAGGGCCTGAGCATGGCGCAAATGTCGGGTGGCTGTTTCACCATCAGTTCACTGGGAAGCTTCGGGGGCACCTCATTCACCCCGATTGTCAACGCGCCGGAAGTCGCCATCCTGGGCGTGACTCGCGCCGGTGATAAGCCTCGACGCGGCGCCAATGACGCCATCGATTGGCGGTTTACGTTGCCGCTTTCGTTGAGCTATGACCATCGAGTCATCAATGGCGCCGACGCCGCTCGCTTTACGGCAAAACTGGCTGATTTACTCGCTGACGTCGCTGCACTGGAGTCCTGAACACGGCGTGTTATCAATACCTGAACCGACCGGAAAACCCTCGTCTAAAAGAGACCGTTTTCCGTCGGGGCCTTTCGAACCGTTCAACAACATAATAAAGACGGGATTTCGATGAAAACACTGGGTGAGATGATCGAGCGGAATGCTCGGTACTTTCCTGATAAAGAAGCCTTCGTTTCGGCTTCCCGCAGGATCACTAACCACCAGCTCGCCGAGCGTGCCAAGCGCCTATCGAGTCATCTGTATAACCAGGGCCTGCGGCGACAGGACCGGGTTGCCATTCTGTCGATGAACAATCTTGAGTACTTTGAAACGTATCGTGCTTGCGAATGGGCGGGCTTCATTGCCGCGACGGTGAACTTTCGCCTGGCGCCACGGGAAATTCTCTACATCCTGCAGGATGCCTCACCCAAGGCGCTGGTGTTTGAAGCCCAATACGCCGAGGTGGTGGGAGAACTGAGGCGGGACTTGCCTGGCATCGAGCATTTTATTTGTATTGGCGATGGGCCTGCCTGGGCGCAGTCCTTTGAGCGTGCGATGGACCAAGGTTTGGTGCAAGGCCCGCCCATGCGCTCCAACCCCGACGATTACGCCTATTTGATGTACACCAGCGGAACGACTGGTCGACCCAAAGGTGTGGTCCGCACTCATCATGCAATGTGCGTCACGGCCGACAGCTGTGCCTTGATGACCGAATTCAAAGGTTCAACGCGGGTGCTGCAAACCACGCCGGCGTTCCATATCGGCGGTGTCGGATTCGTCAATGCGGCTGCATGGCTAGGCGGGACCACCATCGTCCACCAAGGGTTTGATCCGCGCGCCGTGGTGCTGGCCGTCCAGGAGGAGGGCGTGACCTTCACCTTCATGGTCGCGGCGATGTTGCAAGCGTTGCTGGATCTACCGGGTGTAGCGGATTTCAACCTGCGCTCGCTTGAACATGTGGTCACGGCCGCCGCCCCGATTCCTGTGCCGCTGCTCAAACGGGCGATGGACCTTCTGGGGCCAATCTTCTCTATCCAGTACGGCATGACTGAAAGTAATGCCTGTGTCATGCAACGCCATGAAGTGGTCGCCGAGGGCACGCCGGAACAACTTCACCGACTGGAGTCGGTCGGCCATGCGTGCCCGGGTATCGAGCTGAGAATCGTCGATGAGCACAGTCAAGATTGCCCTGTGGGCACGCCCGGCGAAGTGCTGTTGCGCTCCGACACACAACTGAGCGGCTACTGGAACAATTCGGTCGCGACTGTCGAGGCCTTGCGCAACGGCTGGTATCACACCGGCGACATGGGCTACCAGGACGCGCAAGGCTATGTGTTCCTGGTTGATCGCAAGAAAGACATGATCATTTCGGGGGGCGAAAATATTTACAGCCGCGAAGTTGAAGTCGCGCTGGAACTGCACCCGCTGGTGGTCGAGTCCGCCGTCATTGGCGTGGCCGATCCGCGTTGGGGTGAGTCGGTAAAAGCCATCGTGGTCTTGAGTCCCGGCGCAGGCCTCGGCGAACAAGAGCTGATCGCACATTGCAAGGCGGTGCTCGCCAGTTACAAGTGCCCAAAAACCGTGGAGTTCATTGATGAGCTGCCGCGCATGGCCACGGGCAAGATCAATAAAGTCGTTCTGCGTGAGCGTCAACGCAGCGTCTAAACGCATTGAGCGGAGAACTACACATGGCTAAGTGGCTGCAATCGAGTGAATGCGTGACCTTTGAAGTGGCTGATCGTGTTGCGCGCATCACGCTCAACCGCCCGGAAAAACGCAACGCCATTAACAACGTGCTGTTACGTGAATTAAAACAGGCGCTGCTTGAAGCGGATGACCTCAAATCGGTCAACGTCATTGTGCTCCAGGGCGCGGGCAAGGACTTCTGCGCGGGTTATGACCTGGTCACCACCTATGGCGACCTTGCTGACGTCAACCCGACGGACTATCGCGGCACGCAGAAAAACTTCGATGACGATTGCTGGTCGATGGAGCGGCAGAACGAAACCATCAACCTGTTCGCCGAGATCCACAAACCGATCATCGCTCGGGTGCATGGCAATTGTCTGGCCGGTGGGACTGACCTGGCGCTGGCCTGTGACATGGTGTTGGCTGCAGACACTGCCAGGATCGGTTTTCCGGCTACCCGGGCCAATGGATCGCCACCGGCGCATATGTGGTTCTACCACCTCGGGCCGCAATGGGCCAAACGCATGCTGCTCAGTGGTGACTCACTGTGGGGGCGTGATGCCGCCAAGCTGGGCCTGGTGCTGGATGCCGTGCCGCCCGAGCAGCTTGACGAGGCGGTCGGTGAGTTGGCACGGCGTTTATCGTTCGTCGACGCCGATCTTCTGTCGGCCAACAAACGCATCGTCAATTTGGCGCTTGAGTTGTCAGGCTCCAAAACCTTGCAACGGCTGGCCGTGGAGAACGACTCCCGGGCCCATCAATGCCAAGGCCCCCGCCGCACCCAGTTCAAGGAAGACATGCAGAACCTGGGCTTGAAAGATGCCCTTAAACGCCGCGACGAACCGTTCGGTGACGGAATGATCAAGCTCTACGCCCGTGGCGAAGAGTGAATTGGAGAGCGCATTAATGGATGTTGAACTGACAGTCAACGGTTCGGTGGCAACGCTTATCCTGAATCGCCCGGACAGCCTGAACGCACTGACGCCACAGATGCTGGAATTGATTATCGAGCACCTGGACCGCGTGGAAAGCGACCCGCAAATCCGCGCCCTGATTTTGACCGGGGCCGGTCGCGCATTCTGCGCGGGTGCTGACGTCAAGGGTTCGGGCTCGGCGCCGGTACGCATGAGCGTCAGCCATGCTCGGCGTTCGTTGGTGCCTTATCAGCAAGTGGCACTGAAACTCTACAACCTGAATAAACCCGTGGTCGCGGCGGTTCGTGGCGCGACGGTGGGCATCGCCTGGTCGTTCGCGATGTGCGCCGATCAACTGGTTGCCTCCGAAACCACCAAGTTCATTCCGGCGTTTCTGGCCCGGGCGACTGTGCCGGAGGGCGGCATGCTGCACCTGTTGGCACGCCATTGCGGTGAGTTTCGGGCCAAGGAAATCATGTACCTGAACCGCACACTCAGCGGTCGTGAGGCCTTTGACATCGGTCTGGCAAGCAAGGTGGTGACGGACGATCAATTGATGGTGACCGCACAAGCACTTGCCCAGGAACTGGCCGAAGCGCCGACCTTTTCCATCGGATTGACCAAGCAACTGTTTCGCGCAACGTCCGGCAATTTCGAGGCGTACCTGGCGCTTGAATTGAATGCGGTGGCGTTGGCGGTCAACTCCGCCGATGCCTCAGAAGGTCGTCAGGCCTTTCGCGACAAACGCAAACCCGAATTCCAGGGGCAGTAGGCCCGACGTCCTCGACGTTTCACCTGACAGAGGTCAGACCATGCATTTCGAATTCAGCCCCGAAGATGAAGCATTTCGCCAGGAAGTCCGGCAGTTCTTCAAGGAAAACGTAAACCCCGAGGTCGCGCGCTACAGTTTTGAGGGCTGCCACCCGCCACCCCGTGAGGTGTTGCGTCAGTGGCAAAAAGTCCTGCATGCCCGTGGTTGGGGGGCACCGCACTGGCCTGAGGCGTTTGGCGGTACCGATTGGTCGCCGTTGCGCAAGCACATTTTTCTGGAAGAGCTGGTGAATGCCGACGGCCTGGACTACGGCTGGCAAGGCACGCACATGATGGCGCCGGTGGTGATCGCCTTTGGTAATACCTGGCAGCAAGAGACATTTCTGCCCCCCTTGTTGGCGGGCGACACGTTCTGGTGCCAGGGCTTCTCTGAACCCAATGCCGGTTCCGACCTGGCCAGCCTGCGCACACGTGCCGAGCTGGACGAGGCGGGCACCCATTACATTGTCAATGGCCAGAAGATCTGGACCAGTGACGCGAAGATTGCGGATTGGGGGTTTTTCCTGGTACGCACCGACACGACCGTCAAGCCTCAGCGCGGTATTTCGTTTCTGTTGATCGATATGAAAAGCCCAGGCATTACCGTGCGGCCAATCATCTCCATCGATGGTGGTGACGGGCTCGCCGAGGTGTTTCTGGAGAATGTGCGGGTACCTAAGGAGCACTTGGTCGGCGAGCCGGGGATGGGCTGGACCTATGCCAAATACCTGCTGGAAAAAGAACGCACATCCAGTGCCTTCATCTACTTCAACAAGCGTGAATTGGAGAAGGCCAAAGCCATCGCCCGTCTCGAAAAAATTGACGGCGTTGCGTTGATTGATACACCGGCCTTCAGTCGCCGGCTTGCGGCGATAGAGGTGGATATTCTCGGGTTGGAGTGGTCGGTGCTGCGCATTCTGAGCAAGGAGACCTTGCGCGACAACATCGATGCGGTGGTCTCGACCCTGAAAGTCCGTGGCTCGGAATTGCAGCAGCAGGTCACCGAGCTGCAGATCGACGCATTGGGGCCTAGGGCCCTGCGATTCTACGACCATGGACCCAATCGCAAAGCCCATGAACCGAGCGCCGCCGACGAGCTCTGGCCAGCCTATGTACCAGGGCGCAGCAATATGTACTTTTTCCAGCGCGCCTCGACCATTTATGGCGGAGCCCGCGAAGTACAGAAAAACATTATCGCCAAGCTGGCCTTCGGCCTCTGAGGACGTACCATGGATTTCAATCTATCTGAAGAGCAGACGATGCTGCGCGATGGCGTAGAGCGTTATATCAAAGATGCTTACGGGTTTGAGGAGCGCCGTCACCATGCTGTGAGCGCCGAAGGTTTCAGCCGCGAACATTGGCAGCAATTTGCCGACCTGGGCTGGCTGGCCTTGAACCTGCCGGAGGACGTGGGCGGCCTGGACTGTTCATTCGCTGAAACCGCTATCGTTCTGGAGTCCTTTGGGCGTGGCATGGTGCTTGAGCCTTATATCAACAGCGCGGTGTTGTGCGCACGGATCATCGACCAATCCGGTAACGACCACCATCGACATGACTTGCTCCCGGCGCTGATCGAAGGGCGTATGTTATTGAGCCTGGCCGACAGTGAAAACGGTTCACGTTTTGCGGTCGGGTGCTGCGCCGAGACGTTTGCGATGAAAACTGCCCAGGGTTATACACTCAGCGGTCTCAAAACCCTGGTTATGGGAGCTGCTTCGGCGGACAAACTGCTGGTGACCGCCAGCCTGGACGACTTCAGCGATCCGGCGGTGTTTGTGGTTGACCGGAATGCGTCGGGCGTCAGCCTCGATAGTTACACGTTGATCGATGGTACTCGGGCAGCCGACGTACGGTTTGACGCTGTTCAGTTACCGGCGTCTGCCTTATTGCTTGCGCCATCGGCCAGCCAGAAGGTGCTGGAGGAGGCTCATGATCGAGGGGCACTGGCGGTGGTCGCACAGATCCTTGGGGTGATGCACGGTGTCATGGACTTGACGGCTGAATACATCAAGACCCGTGTGCAATTCGGCCAGCCCATTGGCAAGTTTCAGGCTCTGCAACATCGAATGTCCGAGATGTTCGTCGAAGCCACGCACACCCGGTCGATACTGTTCCGGGGTATGGCGTACCTGGAGAAACCGCCCCAAGAGCGCAGCAAGGCTATCTCGGCCGCCAAAGCCGCCGCGAGCAAATCCGGTCGGTTCGTCTGTGCCCAGGGGGTGCAGTTGCACGGTGGTATCGGCCTGACCGAGGAGTATCAGGTGGGCCATTACTTCCGCCTGATGACCTTGCTGGAAAAACACTTCGGCGATATCGACTACCATCTGGCCCGCTTTGCCGCCAACAGTTGACCGCTGTCACTCGGGTCTGTCCGCAGACCCGAGAGCCTGCCGATAATAAAAAAGGAAGTCTTGCTCATGAACGTCACCGAAGAACTGCTGGCCAATGTTCGGCTGTTGCTTGATCGCCAAGCCATTTCCGACTGCGTCACCCGCTATTGCCGGGCAGTAGACCGATTTGACCGGGACCTGCTGCGCACGGTTTATCACGAGGACGCCACTGACGATCATGGTGCATTTTGCGGGGGGCGCGAAGCCTTCATAGACTGGGCTTTCACCTACCACAACGAATACCAGATTTCACACCATCACATCATCACTAACCATACGACCGAGATCGAGGGCGATACCGCACACGCCGAAACCTACTGGCTGTTCTTCGGTGAAAATCGCACCAAGCCCGACACGGTCGCGGTGGGGCGCTACGTTGATCGTTTCGAAAAGCGTGACGGTCATTGGGCCATAGCGGCACGGGTGTGCGTCACGGAAAGCATCAACGAACTGACGCCCGCCGAGATACCAGAGGTGTTTCGACAGCTGCAGATGGGTAACGCCACCAGCGCCCGGTCGAAAGACGACGTGTCCTGGATGCGCCCGCTGAACGTACGCCAACCCGTCTGAGTCTGTTCGGCCATCAAGCTTCTGGAGGCAACCATGCGTTCCTATGTCATTTCGCATTATGGCGGAGTCGATGGCTTACGCCTTCGTGAAACCGACGCGGCGCCAGCGCCGGCAACGGGTCAGGTGCTGGTGCGGCTGCGGGCCGCTTCGTTGAATTTTCGTGACCTGATAATCCTCGCCGGGGGATACCAACAGCTGTGCAAACCGGATCTCGTGCCTTGCTCTGATGGCGCGGGAGAAGTGGTCGCGGTAGGTGAGGGGGTGCAACGGGTGTGTGTCGGTGATCATGTTGCCCTGACGTTTCATCCACACTGGATTGCCGGTGAGAGGCCTCTGGGGCGGACTATTCTAGGGCGTGGGGGCTCTGTGGACGGCACCTTGTCTGAATATGCCAGTGTGTCCGAAGAGGAGCTGGTCAAGGTGCCTGCGCATCTATCCTTTGAGGAAGCCGCGACTTTGCCGTGTGCCGCACTCACCGCCTGGTCGGCGCTCTGCGCGCAAGGTGTGCTGCTCCCCGGACAGCGCGTGTTGGTGCAGGGCAGTGGCGGGGTTTCGGTGTTCGCGCTGCAACTGGCCATGCTGTTTGGGGCTGAGGTCGTCGCGTTGTCATCCAGCGCCGAAAGGCTTGAACATTTACGGTTATTGGGCGCCGATCACCTGATCGATTATCGCGTCCATGAGGATTGGCATCGGCAGGTCCTGGACTGCACCGAAGGGGAGGGAGTGGACGTTACGGTGGAAGTCGGTGGTGGCGAAACCATCGAGCGCTCGGTGCAATCGACGCGTATTGGCGGGCGTATCAGTGTCGTCGGGTTGTTATCCGGGAGCCCCGCACTCAGTGAGGGATTCTTCTACCGAGGATTGAGCGTCAATACCATCGGCGTCGGCAGTCGCGAGCAGTTCGAGCAGATGAATCGCGCCATTGCCTTACACCGACTCAAGCCGGTTATCGACCGGGTGTTCAGTTTTGAACAGGTCCCTGAAGCGTTTACCCATCTGAAACAACGCAAGCACGTTGGAAAGGTGGTGATTCGTATCGATTGAGGTACTTGCCCTGGGGCGCGGCTTGAAAGGGACTCGGTGGCGCCAAGCATGGCGCCGCCAAGTCCCTTCTTCTACTCAACCAACGCAAGCTCCACTTTTTCCTTTGCCGGCCTCTTGGGCAAGGTAAACGCCACCGCCAGCCCTGCCAGCGTCATTACCAGCACATAGCCAAACACCCGCATGTAAGCCAGGTCGCTCGGCAAGCTCAGGGCATTGGTCGTGGAGGGGGCGTGGTCGGATGCCAGCAGCGTGAAAATCATTTGCGCGCCGATGGCGAAGGCGCAGGCGAAGAACACATAGGTGACGCCTGTGGTTTCCGAGGTCCGTTCGGCAGGCGTGGCTTCAATGATCAGGTTGTAGATGGCTGGGTGAGCGAACGCGAATCCGATGGTCGAGAGGACGGCGCACGCCAGGGTGGCCGCCAGCGTCGCATGCAAGAACAACATCGCGGCCCATGCCGCTGAGGCTATCGACAGACCGATGATGGCCGCAGAACGAGCACCTCTGCGGGCAGCAATACGGCCACTGAGCGGTCCCCCAATGAGCGAAAACAGGTTGATGCACAACATGGACAGGCCGGCATAGGTGGCACTCAAGCCAAAGCTGCCCAGCGTGCCGCCAGGTTGCTGCAAATAAAGCGACATGACTTGCCCGATCTGAACGCAGCCCATGCCAATACACACCATGCAGAGATTGGCGCGAATGACTTGGCGGTTAGCCAATAGGCGCAAATCGATTAAGGGTGCCGGTTGTTGCCACTGTTGGCGTCCCCAGACCAGCAGAACGCCCACGCCAGCCACCAACAATCCCCAGGTATAGGCATCCCAGCCCCATGCAGCGCCCTTTTGCACCACCACCAGCAACGCAGCCAGCCCTGGCGCGAACAATAGACCGGAAAATAGAGAGACTCGTTGTCCGGCCTTGGGCTCGGAGTGATGCACCGCGAGGTAGACGGCCAGCATCGCCGCTAATGCGAGTATCAGTTTGAACCAGAAGCCGCCCTGCCATGAGTAGTGATCAATGACAACGCCGGCCGATAAATAGATCACGCCAGCACTGATCATTCCCACCGCGCTCAACAGACCTACTGCAAACGGTATGGATTTGGCGTCCAGGTTTTCGCGCAGAATGCCGAAGGCCAGCGGGGTCAATGCACTCGCCAGGCCTTGTATGGCGCAACCGGCGATCATCCATTCAAGGCTTGTGGCCAAGGCCGCAATCAACGCACCGGCCATGCACAAACCCAAGACCCAAAGCGTTATTTTGCGTCGGCCCATAAGGTCGCCAAGTCGCCCGCATAGCGCGGCGGCGATGGCCGACACCAGCCAGTAAATGGTTACCACCCAGCCGATGGCGGAGGAGTCTGGGAAGTGCCGGTACAGCACTGACAGCATGCTGTAGATCACCGTGATACCTGCCGAGGATACGATGCTTAAGAGCATCAGTGCAGTGTAAAGCCCAACTCGGTTGCGGCGTTGCGCGGGCTGCATCGGTTTCCCTCCAGTTATTATTTTTATTAGTGGGCACTGTCGTGCCCAGCAGAAGCTTGGCTTGACAGTAAATATGAACGCTGTTTACATAGATGAATATATCGAGCTCTGCGTCATACCTGCAAGCCTTAAGATCGCGACTCCGAAAAACAACAAAAAACGGGAGTGTATGCATGACCGTCAACCCAATGTCCGGAGCGTTGCAATGCGCCAAGGATAAAAAAATCGTTGTCATCGCCATGGGCTTCGGTGCCGCAGACAGCCTGGTGCAGGGGCTAATCGCGCAGGGCGCCAGCGTTAGCCTGGTCACCGATGCGGTGCAAGCAAGCACCTTGAATGCGGTGTGCGAAAGCGAGTTCAGCTCCCAATCGGGGCTGGCATTGGCGCTTCGGCAGGCCGTTCAGCAATTGGGTGAGATTGATGCCGTGGTTGTGGCCTTGACTCCGCCGGCTTCGCTGGTTGCACGCCCCATTACTTCGATGTCTTCCGAGGACTGGCAAAGCGCTTGCCTGACGCCCTTGCGTTTGGCGCGCCACTGTTTGCAGGAGGCATTCGCGCTGTTTGCCGGACGGTCCGGCAGTGTGGTGCTGCTGGGGGCGAATCTTTCACTGACGGGCAGCGCGGGCCTGACCGCGTTTTGCGCCTTCAGTGAAGGGCAGCGTGCGCTGATGAAATCTGCCGCCAGGCAGTGGGGTAGCAGAGGCGTCCGTGTGAACTGGGTAGGCGTCGACTCGGTGACCTTCGTGCCATCGCTTCAGGATGTGCCCATCCCGTTAAGCCCGGAAATGGGGCCACCGCCTCCTGCTTTAGGCTACGTCCCGACGCTGGACAAGGGTGTGGCTGAATCGATCGCGATGCTGGTCGCTGCTAGCGCATTGACCGGGGTTTCGCTTCCCGTGGACGGTGGTTTATGGATGGTCCCATGAGTAATCAAATGACGCGAGTGCTCGACGGTGAAACCGTGCTGGTCACCGGTGCGGGAGGCGGGCTTGGCCGAGGCATCGCGCTGGCGATGGCTGAAGTCGGTGCCCGGGTGGTGATCGCCGCACGCCGAGGCAGTACCGGCGAAGAAACGGCGCAACTGATCCGCGCGGAGGGTGGCGAGGCGTTGGCCATCGAGACCGATGTCACCTCACTGGAAGGCATGCGCCAGGCAGTCACCGCTGCCGTCAGCCATTTTGGCGGCCTGGATATTTTGGTGCATAACGCCACTCACGGTGCCTCAGGCCACCCGAAAAACCTCGAGGACTTTGCAGATGACGATTGGGATAACCAACTGGCGGTGGATCTGGTCGGTGCCCACAACTGCGCCGTCGCCGCGTTCGACGCTTTGCATGCCACGGGGTGTGGCCGCCTGATTCTGCTGTGTTCGGCGTTCGGTTTGCACGGCGCGGCGCTCAATCCGGGTTATGCCGCCAGTAAAGGCGCGATTCGCGGCCTGACCAAGGCCCTGGCGCGGGAATGGGGGCCCTTCGGCATTACCGTCAATGCGGTTTCTCCAGCAGCACTGACCCCGGCGGCTGAGGCTTTTTTCGCCATGAATCCGGTGCTGCGCGATCAGTACATCGCCAACTTCCCGCTGGGATACATGGGGCGTGAACGCGAGGATGTGGGGCGTGCCATTACGGCCTTGTGCAATCCCAACCTGAGTTATGTGACAGGGCAAATCATCCAGGTCGACGGCGGCCTTTATACCGCGGTTTAACGTTCAGGAGTGCTATCAATGAACCGACTACAAGGCAAAGTCGCCATCGTTACAGGGGCGGCGTCAGGTATCGGCCTGGGCGCTGCCAGACGTTTTGCGCAAGAGGGCGCGCGAGTGGTGTTGGCCGACCTTAATGGCGAAGGTGCACGTCGAGAAGCGGACAGCCTGTGTGCGGCCGGGGCGCAGGCGGTTGCCGTCACCGTGGACTTGGGCGATGAAACGTCGATCCGCGCCATGATCGATTTTACCCTCAAGACCTTTGGCGGTCTGGACGTGCTGTTCAACAACGCGGCTGCAACCCATTTGTCCCAGTTCAAGGACTCACCCGTCGAGCAGATGGATACTCAGGTTTGGGATGACACCCTGCGCATCAACCTGCGCGGGTGCATGCTCGCCAGCCGCATGGCGATCGCGCCGATGCGTCAGGGGGGCGGTGGTTCGATCATTAACACCAGTTCCGGCTCCGCCCAGGCCGGCGCACTCGGGTACAGCGCCTACGCAGTGTCCAAGGCCGGGATCGAAGCCTTGACTCGGTACATCGCGACCCAGCACGGCAAAGAGGGTATTCGTTGCAATGCCATCTCACCCGGTTTGATCGTGACGCCCGCCACCGAGCAGGGCTACGCCGGCCCTGCCGGCCAAATGATGCTTGAACATCACCTCACGCCACGCCTGGGTTCGGTGGAGGACATCGCCAGCGCAGCCCTGTATTTGGCCTCGGACGAAGCGGCATTCGTGACCGGCCAAGTGATCAACGTGGACGGCGGGCTTCTGGCGCATCAGCCCTATTACGCCGATGAGCGCCGCGCCATGGCCATTGCTCAGGAGTAACCATTCGATGAGTCAAGTTCAAACCCTTGAACAGCGTCTTGAAAGGGTTGAGGCGCAACTGGCTATTCAGCAACTTCCATCGCGTTATGCCCTGAGTGTCGACGGTCGTGACCTCGATGCGCTGGTCGCGCTGTTTACCGACGATGTGGACTGTGGCCGACGAGGCAGAGGGCGTGCGGCGCTCAAGGACTTTTACGCTTCGGAATCGATTCTCCAGGCGTTCTACCGCAGCGTGCACCAGATCTGCGGTCACACCATCGACTTGCAGGATGCCGACCATGCGACCGGCACCGTGTACTGCCGCGCCGAACATGAAGACGGTGAACACTGGGTGGTCATGGCTATCTGTTACTTCGACAGCTATGTGCGGCGTGACGGGGAATGGTTCTTTGAACGCCGTGACGAACGTCATTGGTACTCCACCGACTGGCAGCAACGCCCAGGGGTTCCGCAATGGCAGCACTGGCCGGGCAAATACACTGAGCCGCGATTTGAACCGCGCTTGCCGAGCAGCTTCCCGCATTGGGACACCTTTTGGTCGCGCAGTTCCAGTGAGTTGCGCCAACGCCTGACGAAGCAACCATGACTGCCTGCGAGGAGCACTCCATGTCCAACCTTGTCGCACCTTTATTTGAACCCTTGCAGCTCGGATCGCTGCGCTTGAACAACCGTATCGTGATGGCGCCCATGACCCGCAACTTCTCCCCTGGTGGCGTGCCAGGTGAAGACGTCGCGGGCTACTACAGTCGCAGGGCACTAGGCGAAACCGGTCTGATCATCACCGAAGGTGTCGGCGTCGATCATCCCTCGGCCTTGGGCGAGGCGGGCATCGGCGAAAGCGACCTGCCGCATCTTTACGGCGAAGCGGCGTTAGCCGGTTGGCGTCGGGTGGTCGAGCAGGTGCATGCCGTGGGTGGGCGTATTTTTCCGCAACTGTGGCACCAAGGGGTGATGCGTTTGCAGGGGACCGGCCCTAACCCTCACATACCATCGTCGCGTCCCTCCGGGATATGGGGGCCGCCTGCCGGCCTGACCTCATCGCCCGCCGACTACGTAGCGGCACAGTTGGTGCCGACCACGGCGATGAGCGAAGAAGACATCGCCGATGTCATTGCGGGCTATGCGCGCAGTGCCGCTCATGCCAAGGCGCTCGGTTTCGATGGGATCGCGATCCACGGCGCTCACGGTTATTTGATCGATACCTTTTTGTGGTGCGTGACCAACGCGCGCACCGATGCCTGGGGCGGTGACCGCAAGGCGCGCAGCCGCTTTGCCGTCGAGGTAGTGAAGGCCATTCGTACGGCGGTCGGTCCGGAGCTGCCGATCCTGTTCCGTTTTTCCCAATGGAAGCAGCAGGACTTCAAGGCTCGGCTGGCGGCGACGCCTGAAGAGTTACAGGACGTTCTGCTGCCGATTGCCGAGGCCGGCGTCGATGTTTTCGATGCCAGCGTGCGCTATTTCAATCGCGCCGAGTTTGCGGACATCAAAGGGAGCGACGGTGAGTTGAATCTGGCGGGCTGGGCCAAGAAAGTCACCGGCTGCATGAGCATGACGGTCGGCGGTGTCGGGTTGGAAAACGGTATGTACGACAGCAATAAACAGGGTGGGGCCCACTCCAGTAACAACTTTCAATTGCTCATGGCGCGTTATGAGCGGGGTGAGTTCGACCTGGTCGGTGTTGGCCGGTCTCTGTTGCAGGACCCCAATTGGGCAAGCAAGGCCCGCCAGGGCCAGGTTTTCGAACCCTTTAGCAATGAATCCCTGAGCGTATTGACCTGATCAAGCATTGGGTTCCCACGGGATGCCTCCGTAAAGCATGAAGAAGAGTGATGTGATGACGGTCAAAGAACAGTTTCAAATCCAGGCACGGCCCACCCGTGACGAAGCCGAAGAGGCAGTGCGCACCCTGATTCGTTGGGCCGGCGACGATCCCGATCGTGAGGGCCTGCTCGATACGCCACGACGGGTGGTCAAATCGTATGACGAATTCTTCGCGGGTTATCTTGAGGACCCACGAGAAATTCTGTCGCGCACCTTCGAAGAAGTCGAAGGCTACGACGAGATGATCGTGCTGACCGATATCCGTTTCGAAAGTCACTGCGAACACCATATGGTGCCGATCATTGGCAAGGTCCACGTGGCCTATCTGCCAGACAAGCGCGTGGTGGGGATTTCCAAGCTTGCGCGTTTGGTCGAGGTCTACGCCAAGCGTCTGCAGATTCAGGAAAAAATGACCGTGCAGATCGCCGATACACTCAGTGACGTGCTGCAACCGCTCGGCGTGGCCGTGGTCATCGAGGCGTCTCACCAGTGCATGACCACCCGTGGCGTGCACAAGGCGGGCGTCTCGATGGTCACCAGCCGGATGGTCGGCGCGTTCCGCGATCATGGCGAAACCCGCCGCGAACTGCTGGCGATCATCGGTCTCGCCGCTCACCCACGGTTTGCCAACAGCTGAGTAAGGAGATACGCAATGTCCAATTCGTCCCTCCACGGCAAGGCGATTCTGGTCACGGGTGGCGCAAAACGCGTCGGTGCGGCCATTGTCAGAGCCCTGCACGATGCCGGCGCCTCGATCATTCTGCATTACCGCCGCAGCGCCGGGGATGCCAACGAACTGGCCGAACGGCTGAACTGGGAGCGTCCGGGCTCTGTCACCTTATTGCAAGCCGACCTGCTGGACACGCAGGCGCTCGCAGGATTGGTCGAGTGTGCGGTTGAGAGCTTTGGCCGTCTTGACGGGCTGATCAACAATGCCTCCAGTTTCTACCCGACCCCGTTGGGCAGTATTGACGAACAGGCCTGGACCGACCTGATCGGCAGCAACTTCAAGGCACCGCTGTTTCTGTCTCAAGCGGCATGGCCACACCTGAAGGAAACCGGTGGCGCCATCATCAATATCATCGACATCAATGCGCAGAGACCTATCGCAGGCTTTTCGACCTACTGTGCAGCCAAGGCCGGGCTATTGGGGCTGACCAAAGCGCTGGCCGTCGAAATGGGCCCCCACGTACGGGTCAATGGCATTTCACCGGGCGCCATAGAGTGGCCTTCGGATGGCTTATTCGATGCGGCAACGCGGCAGACGATGATCGACTCCACATTGCTCAAACGCACGGGCGAACCCCATGACATCGCTCGCACCGTGTTGTTTCTGCTGGCGGACGCACCTTATATCAGCGGCCAAATTCTTGCGGTGGATGGCGGTCGGTCAGCCCACCTTTGACATTATCCGTTGACCTGGCTGCGGTATCTCGAGTGATTAATCAATAAAACTGAAGGGTGTTTTGGTGGTAAGGCGGATTATCCGGCGTCGCCTTCTCGGTAGTATCAGTCCAGTGCTGGGGTGCTGATGCGGGTACCCATGCTCTACAACGACAACAAGAAAGGGCTGCAGTTGATGAATATTTCTTCGCCTATATCAAACCAACCGCCGATGCGAGAGTTGAATGTTTCCAACGACTTGCTCGATGACCGCCAGGCACTGAACGCAGCCTGGGAACGCGATGGCTATTGGTTCTTCCGTGATGTCCTTGATCAGGCATCGGTGTCCCGTTTGCGCGGCGTCTACATGGACTTACTGGATGAGCTTGGGGTTACCCAAAAAGACGACGCCGAGGCGCTCTACAGCGGCAAAAGTCTCGAGGGGTTTCCGTTCCGCATGGAACCTTTGGTCGAACGTGAAATCTGGCGCCCTTTTGTCCAGGAACCGCCGATCCACGCGTTCTTCCAGCGCTTGCTGGATGACCAACCGTTCTGGATTCCAACCGTGGAGTACCGTGCCACGCCACCCACCGCAGAGCGCAAACCCAGCCGTCTGGATTACTTGCATCAGGATGGTTTCTACAACGTGGGTATTCCGTTCCTGATTTGCTGGATTCCGTTGTCAGTGATCAGTGATGAGATTGGTGGCCTGGTCCTGGCCGAGGGCATGCACAAAGGGCCGTATTTGCACGATGTGAACACGCCTCCATTGTTTCCGATCCCCAATGGCTCAGTCCCTGATCACGCCTGGCGGCGAACCACCTACCGCCCCGGCGATGTGCTGCTGATGCATATCAACACCCCGCACAGCGGGCTGGCCAACTACTCGGACCGTTTTCGTTTGTCGATGGACATTCGCATCATGGGAGCCTCGGGGCACACTCCGATTATCGGCACCTTGACCGCGTTATCCAGCAGTTCGGTCAGCGTGGTCGGTGACGATGGGCGCACAGGGACATTCGTCGTCGATACGCAAACCTATTGCCGGGGTATCGACGGCAAGAAGGTCCCTCTGGATGAAATTCCCCAGCGCATGAAGGCCGGTGATTCTGCGATTGTTGCTTTCAGCGACGGCCACGCCACCCTTATTCGTCCGCCGCACTGAGGAGCCTTCGATGCCATTACCCACTGTTTTTAATACACGGCTGGCCGGCAAAGTGGCCATCGTTACCGGCGCGGGCTCCCAGGGCAAAGGCGTTGGCACCGGAAAGGCCATCGCTTACCAGTTTGCACGGGAAGGCGCGAGGGTCTGCCTGGTAGATCAACACCCCGAGCGCGCGGAAGAAACCCTGGCGATGATTCTCGAGGCGGGCGGCGATGCGTTTGTTTGCGCCGGTGATGTCACCTCCGATGAGGACTGCCAGCGTTTCGTCAGCGATACGGTCGCGCGTTACGGGGCGCTGCACATTTTGGTCAATAACGTCGGCATCGCCACCGGCCCGCAGCGTTTTGAACAGCATCCCCTCGACCTGTGGCAGCGGGTGATGGAGGTTAACCTCAAAAGTGCTTTTTTGATGAGTCGGCACGCCTTGCCTCACCTCTTGGCAAAGCCCGGTTCGGCGGTGCTCAACATCGCCTCGACGGCCGGTTTGCAAGGCCACGGCTCGGTCGCCTATGGGCCGTCTAAAGCGGCGATGGTGCAAATGACCCGTGAGCTGGCGGTGATGTATGGCCGACAGGGGCTGCGCGCCAACACCGTCGCGCCAGGGCACATCTTTACGCCGTTGGTGGACGGTCTGCTTAACGAAAGCATGCGTACCCTGCGCCGCGGTATTGCCCCCTTGAACATTGAGGGTGATGCCTGGGATGTCGCCGCTGCATGCCTGTTTTTGGCCAGCGACGAGGCACGGTTCATCACCGGGATCTGTTTGCCTGTGGATGGCGGCGTGACGCAGGTTGCACCGCTGACTGCCTATGGCCAGGTTCAATCTGAAATCTGACCCCTTCTTCACGACGAGAACAATAACAATGAACGAGAACTGGCAAGCAGGGCATGAGTTGATGGTCCAGATGATGGGGCCTGAGTTCGCCAAGGCGATAGAGGCGGGGGCAACCTCAGGTGGTTTTGCCGCCGATGTCGCGCGCATGGCCATCGAGCATGCGTTTGGCAGCGTGTGGTCACGTCCCGGATTGGAACTCAAGTACCGAAGCGCGGTGGTCATTGGCGCGCTGATTGCTCAACACCAGCCGGCCGAACTGAAGAACCATCTGCGCTTCGGCCTGAACAATGGTCTGACGGTGTTGGAGCTGCAGGAAATCATCATTCAGACACTGCCGTACGTGGGCTTTCCGGCTATTTCCAGTGCGTTGACGGTGACGATTGAAGTGTTGCGCGAGCGCGGGTTGGACGGTGGGGTGAAAAAGGCCGACGAAAGCGGCTTGTTGTAGTTCCACAATCGCCCGTCGCACAGTGAGGTGCGACGGGCTGCTGGGGCGCTCAGGTCTGCGACGCGGGCAGGCGGATAATCAAGCCATCGAGTTCGGGGGTCATGTTGATCTGGCAAGTCAGTCGGCTTCTGTCATCCACGTCCATGGCGCAACTGAGCATGTCGACTTCATAGGCGGCGGCTTCTGGCATGTGTGCGGCCCATTCAGGTTCGACATAGCCATGGCAGGTTGCGCAGCTGCAACTCCCGCCACAGTCTCCGAGAATCCCTGGAATTTGATTATTGACGGCAAGCTGCATCACCGATTGACCGACTTCGGCCTGCACGGTTTGTTCCGTGCCATCGTGCTGGATAAACGTAAGTTTCGGCATCGTTGTTATTCTCAGGCCAGGGAAATCACGGGGTCGGTAACAGGCTTTTCAAGGGGATGCTGTCGTCTGCCAACTGTTCAGGGTCCAGTCGCAGACGCTCGGCGATGATACGTTTGGCGAGCATGAATTCGGGCGGACGATTGACGGTATCGGCCGCCAGCACCAGGCCGTCCTTGAGATAAAAGGCGCTGAACGAATCGCTGTCCAGCGAACCGCGCACCACCAACTGCTCGTAGCCTTGGGACAAACCGACCATTTTCAGCTTCAGGTCGTATTGATCAGACCAGAACCAGGGGATGACGTTATAGGGCTTTTGTTTGCCGCAGATCGCCGCCGCTGCGGTACGGGCCTGCTCCAGAGCGTTAGGGACCGACTCCAGGCGCAAGCGCCGCCCCAGCGATGCATTGGGATGATTGGTGCAGTCGCCGGCTGCGTAGATATCTGGATCACTGGTTTGTGCGTGCTCATCGACCAGAATGCCATTGTCGACGGCGAGGCCTGCCTCCTGCGCCAGCTCGGTATTGGGGATCAGGCCGATACCGACCACCACCAGGTCCGCCGGTACGCGAGTGCCATCGGCGCAGAGCACTGCTGATACCGCGTCGCCCGAACGGTCCATCTCTACGTCACTGACCTGCACGCCCGTACGAATCTCCACGCCGACTTCGCGGTGTTTGCGCTCATAGAAGGCTGAAAGTTCCGGTGCTGTGACCCTGGCCAGTACGCGAGGAAAGGCTTCCAGCACGGTGACCTTGAGGCCCACCTTGACTGCCACGGCCGCCACTTCCAGACCGACGTAGCCACCCCCCACGATGACCAGTCGCATGCCGGGTTCAAACTGACGACGCATGGCATCAACGTCACCCAGGGTGTGTAAGTAATGAAAATTGCCCGATTGTTCCGCGAGGCTCGTTTTCGGTACCGACAGCGGGCGAGGGCGGCCACCGGTGGTCAGTACGAGCTTGTCGTAGCCAATCCATTCGCCATTCGCCAATTCGACAGATTTGCGTTGTCGATCGATGCACAAGACCCGCGTGTTATTGATGATCTCGACGTTGGCTTTGATATAGGTGGCAGGGGATTTGATCAGCAGGCTTTCTGCTGTGGCCGCACCGGACAAGTAGGCCTTGGAAAGAGGCGGGCGGTGATAGGGCAAATGGGGTTCATCACCGATCAAGATGATTCGTCCACTCCAACCGTTGTCACGCAAGCTGGTGACTAACTCCCCGGCGGCATGCCCGGCGCCAACGATCACAGCCGTGCGATGGGTGTTTTCAGTCATTGTTCACCTGGCCTGGTATGAGGGCTTTGAGCGTAGCCGTTATGATTGTTGTTATGGGTTTTATTATGAACGCTGTTTCATATGCTGAACCATTGGTGTGGTGACTGTCAAACCACTTCATGCCAGAGATGGCCGGCGTAACCGGGTCTGGGCCTATTTTCAATGGCAACGAGCGGGCGCTATGATTTCGCGTCCAGCGGGATAATGCTCAATAAGAAAATCGACAAATGCATGGACCTTGCGCGATTCCCTGCGGCCTCGCGGATAAAGTACTTCCAGCGTGGGCGCCATCGAAACCCAGTCAGGCAACACCTGTTGCAAGTGCCCCGACGCCAATGAACCTTTCAAGTGAAAAGCCATTCCCTGGACAATGCCCAGGCCATTCAAGGCGGCTTCGATTCGCGTGTTGCCCTGGCTGATCGACAATCCTCCCAGGGTTTGCAGCTCGATCGGCTGCCCACCTTGCTGGAAGGACCATGGAAGTAAACGGCCGGTACGCTCTATCAGATAGTTGATGCACTCATGCCCATGCAGGTCGTCAGGTGTCAGCGGAATTCCCCGCTGGGCCAGGTAATGCGGTGAGGCAACCGTCAGCAGGGCTGAATGGCCAAGCGGCCTGGCGATCATTCCGGAGTCCCGGAGCAAGCCCAGCCGTATCATCACGTCGTACTGGTTTTCCACGGTTTCGAGGATCTGCTCCGAGTCGGAAAAATCCAGGTGTATAGCCGGATAACGCCGTCGAAACTCCGGGAGCAGGGGCATGATCAGGTGCTGGGCGATGGTACTGGGGATGTCCAGCCGCAGCCGCCCACGTGGTGTGCCGCCTTTGCCCGCCAGCTCGGCTTCGACACCGCTGATTTGATCGAGAATCTGTTGGCAGTGCACGTGATAGGTCACGCCTTCATCCGTCAGGCTCAAGCTCCGTGTGGTGCGATTGAGCAGCCTGACGCCGAGGTCTGTTTCCAGGTTGCTCAGGTGAGTCGACACCATCGACGGAGACAGCCCCAGGCTCGCCGCCGCTGCGCTCAGGGTGCCGCGGTCGACCACGGCAAGAAAGACTTCCATACAGCGCAACTTATCCATAGGCCCTGCTGATTCTTCAAGATAATTGAAAGATTAATTCGGTTTATGCAGGTTTATCTAGCGGTGAAGATCACATAAATTTATTTGGTTGAACAGTGTTCAACTGAACTCCTCTTGGATAAGCGAACCAATCATTCCGCTAAGGATGCCCCTCTTGAGTAACGATCAAACTGTGTTTCGCCTGGACGACAAGACTGCCGTTGTGACCGGCGCGGGCTCAGGCATTGGCCGAAGCATTGCCGAGTTGTTTGCCCGCGTGGGCGCGCAGGTCATCGTTGCCGATATCAACCTTGAGGCCGCGTGCGCTGTCGCCCAACGTATCGAAGCAGATGGGGGCAGGGCGACTGCGTTGAAAGTGGATGTTGCCGATGAGGCCGATGTCGTCGCACTGTTTGACCGGGTAGTGGCCGACTTCGGGCGTCTGGACATTTTGATCAATAACGCAGCGATTTTTCCGAAACGATCGTTTTTGGAAATCGACACAGCGTTTTGGGACAGGCTGCAATCGATCAATTTGAGGGGCACCTTCCTGTGCTTGCGCGAATCGATCAAGCATATGAAAACCCTGGGCGGCGGATCCATTGTGAATATCTCATCGGTGTCATCGTTGCAGGCGGTGGTCTATCACAACGCAACCTATAACGCCTCCAAGGCCGGGGTGAACGCCTTGACCCGGACCACGGCGCTTGAGTTCGCCGCCGACGGCATCCGGGTCAATGCCGTACTGCCAGGTGGCGTGATGACCTCCGGCGCCAAAGCTGCATCGGCAGCGATCGAGATTAAAGGGCCCATTCTGGGTCAAGGGCGGGTTCCGCTGGGTGGCATGGGAGAGCCGCAAGACATCGCCAATGCCGTGCTGTTCTTCGCCAGTCCGGCGTCTCGATACGTGACCGGGCAATTGCTGGCCGTGGACGGCGGCTTTCTAGTCAGTTAGGGCTGTCGCCGCTCTCTCCGTGGGATGTCATCTGTGATGAGGTGCGCCACGTTGGCGCGGATCAACTTTATTCGAGGAGCTGCTTGCCGCCATAGGACTCCGTGATTATAGTGAACGAGGTTCGCATATATGAACGGCGTTCGTGTATGTTGGAGATGCGCCCTCTGAAGCGGCTTCAGGTCGACTTCGGCGATGTTGTGGCCAGCGCACACCGATACCTGATGCTACGCGGAGATAATAATAATGGGTGCAAAACTGAATATTGAAGACTTCGACGACCCTTCCTTTGACCCGTTCCTGGAAGACGCGTTGATGTTTGGCGATCACCTTGATCCCTACGCCAAAATTGCCGAAATGCGTCGCCAGGGGTCGTTGCACAAAGGCGAATATCGGACGTTGATGGGTTTGTACGCAGACATCACCAAGCCAGCGGATGCGCAGTATTACAGCGTCTTCGGCTATGACGAGGTGGCTCAGGTATTGGGCGACCCGGCCACCTACGGCAATCATGCCTACGACTACAACATTGGCATCAGCTTCGGCCAGAGCATTTCGACCATGGATGCTCCGGAGCATCCACGGTTTCGCCGGATTTTCCAGAAAGCTTTTTTGCCGCAAACAGTCGCCGCCTGGGGTGAAACGCTAGTCGACCCGGTGTTAAGGGACTTGATGAGCTCGTTCGAAGGCCGAGGCGAAGCGGACCTGGTGCAGGAGTTCACCCTGCACTATCCCTTCCACATCATCTATCGCCAATTGGCGTTGCCGCCTGAAGACGCGAAGATTTTCCATAAGCTGGCGATTGCCCAGACCGTGGTGTCGGTGGACATCGAACACGGCACGGAAGCGTCGCGCAAGCTGGGTGACTATTTCATCAAGCTGGTGGCCGAACGCCGCGCCAATCCGGGCGATGACTTGGTCAGTTCTCTGGCATTGGCAGAAGTCGATGGCGAATATCTTCCGGAAAATGTGCTGATTTCGTTCTTGCGCCAACTGGTCAATGCTGCGGGCGATACCACCTATCGCGGCACCAGTGTGTTGCTGACGGGGCTGTTGACCAACCCAGAGCAACTGGAGGCTATTCGCAATGATCGCTCGCTGATTCCTCAGGCAATCGAAGAGGCATTGCGTTGGGATGGGCCGGTATTGATGCAGAGCCGTTACGCGCGTGCTGATGCGGTCTTGGGAGGGGTCAATATCCCGGCGGGTACCTTTATCGATGTGGTGGCGGGATCGGCCAACCGTGATGAGAGTAAATTCCCCGACCCGGATGCCTTCAATATTTTCCGCAAGCCTCAGCACCGGCATTTTGCGTTTTCCTTTGGTCCTCATGTCTGTATCGGTCAACACCTGGCCCGAGTTGAAATGACTCGCGCCTTGACGGCGATTCTCGACGGCTTGCCAAACCTGCGCCTTGATCCGGACAAGCCGGCTCCCCAAGTGCGTGGAACGATGATGCGGGTGCCGCATTCGATTCACGTGAAGTTTGGTTGACAGCCTCCACGCACAGGATGCAGCTCCGTCATGGTCAATGCGGCCATGACGGGCTTTTGATGAGTTAAGCCCAATGAAAGATTTCGATTACATCATCGTCGGTGCGGGTTCGGCCGGCTGCGTATTGGCCAACCGCCTCTCTGAGCATGCGCGCAATAACGTCCTGCTGATCGAAGCAGGGCCAGAAGACCGTAACCCGCTGATCCACATGCCCAAAGGGTTCGGCAAGTTACTGTCGGACCCGAAACACGCATGGTTTCTTCCGGTGACGACAGAGCAAGGCACCGGCCGCACCACGGAGATTTGGGCTCGCGGCAAGATGCTGGGCGGCTCCAGCGCCATCAACGGCATGGTCTACATGCGCGGCCACCCACAGGATTACGATGACTGGGAAGCCAACGGCGCGACCGGCTGGGGTTGGAAGACCATGGCCAAGGCGTTCCGCAGTATCGAGAACCACGCGCTGGGTGAAAGTGAGCTGCGCGGCGGTAAAGGCCCCTTGAAGCTGTCCACCTACAGCGACCGTAATGCGCTGGGAAATGCCGTGGTCAATGCCTGCAAGGGCCTGGGGTTGAAGCTGCGCGACGATATCAACGGACTCGATCACGAAGGCGTGGCCTACCTGACGTACACCATCAGCGGCGGTGTCCGGCAGAGCGCGGCGAAAGCGTTTCTTGGCCCGGTCCGTCAGCGAAAGAACCTCACCGTCGTCACTGATACCCAAGTGCAGCGGGTGCTATTCGAAGGTACGCGCGCCGTAGGTGTCGAGTGCATACAGGGCGGGACGTTGGTGTCTTACACTGCGCGTTGTGAGGTCATACTCAGTGCGGGGGCGCTGGAAACTCCACGTCTCTTGCAACTGTCCGGCGTCGGCGACAGCGCACACCTGACGACGCTGGGAATCCCGGTGGTTGCGCATAGTCCGAACGTCGGTCGCAACATGCGTGAACACCTGCTGTATTTCCTGCAGGTGCGCCTGCGCCATTGGCGTGACAGCCAGAACCGCGAGTTCAGCGGTGTACGGTTGATCAAAAATGCCTTGCGTTACTTTCTGACGAGAACCGGCCTCATGGCACTGGGTTCTTATCAAGTCGGTGGGTTCTTCAAAAGCCGTCCCGGGCTTGATCGCCCCGACGCGCAATTGATGATGGCCCCCTATTCGTTGGACTTTTCGTCGCCAACCTATGGCTTTGATACCTTTCCGGGTATGCAGTTATTTGCCTATCCCTTGCGTCCGCGCAGCCTGGGGAGCGTACAGATCACCTCGGCGGACCCGGCTCAGCCTGCACAGATCATCACCAATTACCTGGCCGATCCTTACGACCGTGAGGTATCGGTGGCCGCGTTTCGGTTCATGCGTAAAGTCGTCAACAGCGCGTCGATGAATCACATGGTCCTGGAAGAAACGCATCCGGGACCGAAAGTGCAGACCGACGAGGAAATTCTTGCCGAGTTTCGGCGGCGTGGGCAGTCGGGGTTTCATGCCTGTTCGACTTGCGCCATGGGCTCGCATGACGATGCCGTCCTGGATCCGAGGTTGCGGGTTAGAGGCGTTGAGGGATTGCGCGTGATGGATTTGTCGGTAATCCCCACGATGGTGTCAGGCAACACTAACGGGCCAATGATGGCTATGGCATGGCATGCAGCCGATTTGATTCTGGAGGACGCGCCATGAGTCGATTCGAGGACTACGTACAGGGCTTCGCAAACATTCACTTGGAGCGCAAGGACGGCATTGTGCAGTTGTCGGTGCATAGCGACGGCGGCTCGCTGCAATGGGGGGCGTTGGAGGGCAGCATCCACACCCAATTGGGTGATTGCTTTCGTGAGATTTCCCGCGACCCTGAAGTCCGCGTGTTGATTATTACCGGCACCGGTGATGCGTTTTGCGCAGCGATGAACATGGCCGAAATGCCCAGCGAGCCCATGTCTCAAGGTTGGCACCGCTTGCAGCGTGAAGGAAAGGATTTGCTGATGAACCTGCTGGACATTGAAGTCCCGGTCATTGGTGCCATCAATGGTCCGGCGCACATCCACGCCGAAATCCCGGTGCTGTCGGACATCGTACTGGCGAGCGAAACCACGGAGCTGGCTGATCTGGCGCACTTCGTCCACGGCGTCGTCCCCGGCGATGGCGTGCAAGTGGTGTGGCCGATGCTGCTGGGCGCCAATCGAGGGCGTTACTTCCTGCTGACCGGTCAGCGCCTGGGGGCCGCTCAAGCGCTGGCATTGGGCGTCGTCGCCGAAGTCTTGCCCGCGGACAAGCTGCTGGCGCGGGCCTGGGAACTGGCTGGGCAACTGGCGAGCAAGCCTCTGCATACCCTGCGCTATACCCGTGTCGCCTTCACTCAACCGATCAAGCGCCGGCTTCTGGAGGAGTTGGGCTACGGCCTGGCAATGGAAGGTCTGGCCACGATCGCCATGACTCAATAACGGTCACAAGAGGGTTTTTCAATGACTCACGTTTTAGATCCCCATGCTCAGGCTGTCGTGCAAAAAGCACTGGACCTGGCCACCACCCAAGGCGGTGAAGTCGGCGTTCAGGTGGCTGCCTACCTCAATGGCAAGCTGGTGATCGACGCCTGGAGTGGTTACACGGACGAGGCACGGACACAAGCGGTCGATGGCGATACGCTGTTTAATGTCTACTCGGTGACCAAGGCCGTTGCGGCCACCGCCTTGCATATTCTCGCCGACCGAGGCCAGATCGATTACGACTCGCCGGTCAGTCGTTACTGGCCCGAATACGCTGCCAATGGCAAGGCATTGACCACCGTTCGTGATGTGCTGACGCATCGCGCCTGTGTACCGCAAATGCCCGAGGGTGTGACCCCGGAACTGATGTGCGACTGGGACTGGATGACTCAGGCCATCGCAGACCTGGAACCGTTGGCGACGCCTGGCACCAAGACCCTGTACCTGTCGATGACCTTCGGCTGGATCATCGGCGAATTGGTCCGCAGGGTTGATAGCAAGCAGCGTTCCTTTGGCCGCTTTGTGCGCGAGGAAATCGCTGAGCCGCTGGGCATTACCGACCTGTGGATCGGCATCACCGATGAGGTTGAGCCGCGTGTCGCCAGGCAAACCAATGCCATGGTGTCGGTGCCTGCCGAGTACCTGCCACCGCTGTTCAGCGCCTCGATGCCAGACGCCGTTGCGTTGGTTCCCGAAGTCTTCGAGCGGGCCGACGTGCGTCGGGCAGAGGTCGCGGGGGTAGGGGGTATATTCAACGCTCGCTCTGAGGCGCGGTTCTGGGCGTTCCTCGCCAACGGTGGCGAACTTGACGGGGTACGCTTGCTTTCCAGGGAGCTGGTCGCGACCCTGAACACGCCGCGGGCCAACAGCGAAGAGCCCGACCCGGTGATGTTCGGCTTTCCGATTCCGATCACCATCGGCGGTTTCTGGTTCGGTGGCAACTACCCTCCCGTGACCTGCGTGCAGAACCCCCGCGCGATCTGCCATCCGGGCCAGGGCAACTCGATTGGCTGGGCAGACCCGGATGTCAATCTGGCTGTTGCGATTTGTCATAACAAGCTGTTCAACCCGACCAGTCCGGAAGAAGACCCGCTGCTGCCCATTGCTCAGGCAGTACGTGAGGCATTGGGTATTTGAATGAGCATTGACATCGAACATTTGAAATCCTGGATCGGTCGGCAAGAACATCAGAGCGACCGGCTCACGCCGGTGCCCATGACAGCCTTGGCCGCGACGCTGGAGCATGAGCCGGTTTTTACCGGACCGGAGCATGCGCTGCCGGAGTTGTGGCACTGGTTGTACTTTTTGCCGCTTGCACAACAGTCGGCTATCGGCGATGACGGTCATCCGCGGCGTGGCGGGTTTCTGCCGCCCATCGAACTGCCTCGCAGAATGTGGGCCGGTGGGCGGCTGGAGTTTCTGCGCAGTCCTTTGGTGGGCAGTTCGGTCGAGCGGACTTCGACGATTCTTGATGTCACCCACAAGAGCGGTCGTAGCGGTGAGCTGGTATTCGTCACGTTGGAGCACCAACTCGCAGATTCAGGCGGAGTGCTGATCCGCGAAGAGCAAGATCTGGTTTACCGTGATCATCCGCAGCCAGGGACGCCCTTACAGGCTACCGAACCGACGCTGCGCAAGCCGTTGTGGACCCGGGAAATCACCCCGGACCCGGTCCTGCTGTTTCGGTATTCGGCACTGACGTTCAACGGCCACCGTATTCATTACGACCGACCTTACGCACAGGCGGTAGAGGGTTATCCGGGGTTGGTGGTGCACGGTCCGCTGATCGCCACCTTGCTTGTGGATTTATTTCATCGGCAGATGCCGGGCGTCAGGCTCAAACACTTCAGTTTCCGCGCCATGCGGCCGTTGTTCGATACGGCACCGATCACCCTGTGTGCCTTACCCGCTGACAACGGGGCAACGGTGCTGCTGTGGGCTAAAGGGCCCGATGGGGAAATAGGTATGGAAGCGACCGCCACGCTGGCTTGACCCTGCGCCGCGATCCAGTGACTTAGCATCAAGGAGAACCCATGCGTTCCTATTTGTTCGTTCCCGGTAATCGCCCTGAGCGTTTTGCCAAAGCCTATGCAGCGGGTGCCGACGTCGTGATCATTGATCTGGAGGACGCGGTGGCCGATGCCGATAAACCTCAGGCTCGTGAGCATGTGCGCACAGCCGTGGCGGGCGGCGCGCGTGTCTGCCTGCGGATTAACGCCTACGGTTCGCCCTGGTTCGCTGACGATCTAGCACTGTTGTCGTCAATTAACGTCGAGAGTGTGATGCTGCCGAAGTCTGAGACCCTGGAGCCATTCCTGGCTTTACGCGAGGTGACGCAGGCGCCGATTATCGCTTTAGTGGAAACCGCGCTGGGTATCCATCAAGTGCTGATCGTGGCGCAAGCCCCTGGGGTCCAGCGCATCGCTTTTGGGTCAGTGGACTATCAATTGGACGTGGGCTGTGATGGCAGTGATGACGCCTTGTTGTACGCGCGCTCGCAAATCGTCGTCGCCTCGCGGGTGGCACGTATTGAAGGGCCGATCGATGGGGTCAGTGTCAGCATCGATAACCAGGATGCGATAAGGCATGAGGCCTCGCACGGCAAGGCGCTCGGCTTCGGCGGCAAGATGTGTATCCACCCGCGGCAGGTGCCTCTGGTCAATCAGGTGTTCAGCCCCTCCGAGCGTGAGATGGCCTGGGCCAGGGAGGTCGTCCAGGCCTTCGCACTCTCGAATGACGGCGCAGTGCGGGTGCGCGGGGAAATGGTCGATCTACCGGTGCTGCTCAAAGCGCGAAAAATCATCGCTCAAGGCGAGTCCGCCTAGGTTGTAGTGCAACACCCAATTCCGATGGAATCGAATCAGGTGTTGCAGCGGTTGCTCATGCGTGACCGAGCAGACCGGATGCGGCGGTGCCTACTGAAATCAGTAGCTCGCGCAGCTCATTGAGTTTGTGCTGCATGCGTTCGGCAGGTGCTGCGATCACCAACGCTGCAGCGACTGTACCGTCGGTGTTGTGGACCGGTACTGCAATGCCGGCGGCGCCTTCGCTTAGCTCGCTGATGCTGATGGAGACGCCGGTTTCACGAATCTCTTTCAGCTGCTTTTTCAACGTGCTGCGATCTGTGATGGTGCGCCAAGTCATGGCCTTCAGCTTGGCGGACTTGAGGTAGGTCTCCTGGCTACGCTCATCCTGATAAGCCAACAACAGACGACCAGGGGCTGTGCAGTGGAGAGGACGTGGAGCACCCAGCGGCGAAACGTAACGCACCGGGTTCTGTGAGTCGATACCGTCGATGTGGGTAACCATCTGTGACTCCATATCGATCACGGACAGGTACACGCTTTCGCCAGACTTGACGGCCAACTCTTCGAGATAGGGGCGCATCAGCTTGGGGAAGTTGCGGGTGGCCAGGATGTCTCCCGCCAGCCGGTATATAAACGGACCAAGCCGGTAACGATTGCTGCCATGGCTGAGATAGCCTTCAGCGACCAGCGGACGCAGCAGCGTTAACAGACTGCTTTTCGGGGATTCCAGAGTCACGCTCAATTCGGCCAGTGAAAGGCCGTCGACGGCCTTGGCCAGGGTTTCGAACAGGCCCAGGATCCGCGTTACAGAGCGTGGGCCCATGGATACTTGAGATTCAGCACTATCCACGTGTATTACCTTTTCCATGATTGATCAAAATCGTTGTACTGATGTCTAGGCCATCGCATGCAACGGTACTGCTTGAAGTAGTTGTGCATCATACCAAATACCGTTTAACAATTCCCTTTGATCTTGAACGCCCTGTAAATGCTGCGCTGTAGCCAATATTTTCTGAGCCTATGGCTTATTTATAGAAGGAATTTGCTCAGTACGCAGTTTTTTTTGGTGCTTTCTGAACGGCTTATTTGTTTGCATATGTGAATGCTGTTCAGTATTCTGCTGCGAGTGATCACCTCAAATTGCGGCTATCTGCTCGCTGCTGTGAGCCTGTCCGGGATTATAGGTGATGAGTATTCACGATCGAGGGATCAGGCATGACGGATATGGTTAAGGGCAAGGTGGTGGTCGTCACGGGCTCCGGTGGCGGGATTGGGCGAGACATTGCACTGCTCATGGCGAAATACGGTGCCAAGGTGGTGGTCAACGATGTGGGGGCCTCTGTCAGTGGTGAGGGGCTGGATGTCGGGCCCGCGCAGAAAGTTGCGGATGAGATCAGGGCCGCCGGCGGCGATGCCGTGGCCAATACCGACAGTGTTTCCGACCCGGCGGCGGCGGCCAGGCTGATCGAGCAGGCGGTGCAAACCTATGGGCGGATCGATGTCGTGGTCAACAACGCCGGTATCTTGCGTGACCGTTTTTTTCACAAAATGACAGCCGAAGAGTTTGACGCGGTACTTAAGGTCCATCTCTACGGCACCTTCTACGTCAGCCGCGCTGCCGCCAACTATTTCAAGGAACAGGAGTCGGGGTGCTTCGTGCACATGACTTCTACCTCTGGCCTGATCGGCAACCTCGGTCAAGCCAACTACAACGCGGCGAAGCTGGGCATTATGGCGTTGTCCAAGTCCATCGCCCTGGACATGCAAAAATTCAATGTCCGGTCGAACTGTGTCGCGCCTTTCGCGTTCAGTCGCATGATTGGCGCCATACCCACCGATACGCCTGAGCAGCAGGCCCGCGTCGAAAAAATCAAACAGATGACGCCGGCAAAAATCGCCCCCATTTGCGTGTACCTGGCCAGTGATCAGGCAGCTGAGGTCAACGCTCAGGTGTTTGCGGTGCGTAATAACGAGATATTTTTGATGAGCCAGCCGCGACCGATCCGATCGGTACAGCGCTCGGAAGGCTGGACCCCTGAAACCCTGGCTGAGCACGGTATGCCCGCGCTGAAAGGCTCCTTCATACCCATGGATCGCTCCGGCGACGTCTTTACCTGGGATCCTGTTTAAAGCTGGCAGTCGCGGTAATTGGGATCGAGTTCGTCGCTTGCGACGTTAATAAAAACAACAATAACAGCCGCTTTGTGACCAGAGACGGCAGAGGAGGGAAGTAACGTGACTTACCCTGATAACTGGACAGTACCTGCACATGTCCCGCCCCATCTGGTGGTTGATTTCGACTGCCTTCATCCGGCAGGCGCCGAGACCGACGTGCACCTTGCCTGGAAGGTGCTGCATGACGGCCCTGACATTGTCTGGTCGCCTTATAACGGCGGGCACTGGATCGCCACCCGCGCCGAGGACATTGAAGTCATCCAGAAAGATGGTGCTCGTTTCTCTCATCGCATCGTAAACATCCCGCCTACGCCGCAAATCACTCTGGTTCCGCTGGAATTGGATGTGCCGGAACATACGGCTTATCGAGCGTTGATCACACCGTCTTTCCTACCGCAGGCCATTGCCTCTATGGAAGACGATATCAGGGCTCTGACGATCGAGTTGATCGAAGGTTTTCAGGCGAACGGTCAGTGTGAGTTCGTCAACGACTTCGCCAAAATGTTGCCGATCCTGATTTTTTTGCGCCTGGTGGACCTGCCCAGCAGTGATCGCCTTGAGTTGCTGACGATGGCGGAGATGGCCGTGCGCGGCACGTTGGAAGAGCGCATCGAGTCGCAGGTTTTACTGCAACGCTACCTTGGAAAGTGGATTCAGGAACGGACGCTCAAGCCTGGCAACGATGTGATCAGCCTGATCGTCAATGCGCAGATCGACGGTGAACCGATCCGGCCCGAACGGATGTTTGGCATGCTGATTGTGGTGCTGTTCGGTGGCTTGGACACCGTTGCTTCAATGATGAGTTTTATCTGCCGCTTCCTGGCTGATCACCCAACTAAAAGGCAGCAATTGGTTGACGATCCCCAATTGATCAATACCGCGGTCGACGAATTGATTCGTCGTCACGGGGTCACCAATACCGCGCGGGTCGTGACTGGCGATTTCGACTTCAAAGGTGTGCCGCTCAAAGACGGCGATCAGATTCAGGTTCCGAATGCGCTTTTCGGTCTCGACGAACGCCGCTTTGCCGATCCCATGGATGTCGACTTGACACGCAAGCCAGTGATCCACGCAGCCTTCGGCAATGGTCCGCACCGCTGCCCCGGGTCGTTTCTGGCCCGCACCGAGATCAAGGTGTTCCTGCAGGAATGGCTCAAGCGCATTCCAGATTTTCGCGTGAAGCCAGGCGAGCAAGCGCGTACGGCGTCAGGAGCGGTGAATGGGGTGCTTCATTTGCCGCTGGTCTGGGACGTTATCTAAGGAGTCGAGATGAAACAGTGGCAATGCATTTTCTGCGGTTTTTTTTATGACGAAGCCTTGGGTCTGCCCGAAGAGGGCATCGCCCCCGGGACGCGCTGGGCAGATATTCCCGAAGACTGGATGTGCCCTGAATGTGGTGCCGCCAAAGTTGATTTCACCATGGTCGAAGTCTGATTGTCTCGCACCTTAAGGCGATAGACGTCCAGGACGTCAACCTACTTCCAAAAGGATACCCGAATGGATTTTTCAAGTTATAAAGCGCTCAAGCTGGAACGCGATGAGAACGGTATTTTGACGATCACCTTCAACCGTCCTGACTCACTCAATGCCGTGGATGCGGGCATGGATGAGGAATTGGGCAGAGTGTTCACCGAAGTCGGATACGACGAGCAGACCCGCGTGGTGATCCTGACCGGTGCCGGCCGTGCTTTCAGCGCGGGCGGCGACCTTGAAGAAATGCAACTGGTCATCGATGAGCCCCAGCGATTTATCGACGGCATGCGCCGTGGCAAGCAACTGCTCTTTTCGATGCTTGATTGTCCTAAACCGATCATTGCCAAAATCAACGGTCATGCCATAGGCCTGGGCGCCACCCTGGCACTCTTCTGTGACCTGACCTACGCCACGTTAACCGCCAAAATCGGCGATCCTCATGTCAGCGTGGGTTTTGTCGCCGGTGATGGCGGCGCGGCCATCTGGCCGCAACTGATCGGTTATGCGAAGGCCAAGGAGTATCTACTGACGGGCGAGGCATTGACCGGCGAAGAGGCTGCCCGTATCGGCTTGATCAACCATGCTGTCGCGGCCGAAGAGCTTGACGAAACCGTCCAGGCGATGGCGCTCAAGCTGGCCCAGGGCGCCTCGAAAGCCATCCAGTGGACCAAGCTTGCGGTCAACATCAGCCTCAAGCAGATCGTCAGCTCGGTGATCGATGCCTCGTTCGCCTACGAGGCCTTGTCCAACCAGACCGAAGACCATCAGGAAGCAGTCAATGCGTTCCGGGAAAAACGTAAACCGGTATTCAAGGGTCGCTGACACTCACTGTATTGAAAAAGGGCATCTGATATGAGTAAGACCGCGGTGATTACGGGCGGCTTCGGCAGCCTGGGTGTTGCAGTAGGCCGATCATTTGCACAGGCAGGCTGGCAGGTGGCGCTGGTAGATCGGGCGGCGCAGGCTCTGCCAGCGATCAACGCCGAGTTCAGTGGGCAGTTGTTGCTGGGCGATGTGGACCTGACGGACCTGGCCGCGGCAAACAGTGCCTTGGCCAAGGTCCAGGCGCATTTTGGCAGTGTGGATGCGCTGATTAACGTCGCGGGCGGGTTTCGCTGGGAAACGCTGGAGGACGGCGATCTGGCGACCTGGGATCTGCTGTACCAGATGAACCTGCGTACTGCCGCGACGGCCTGCAAAGCCTCACTCGCCCATCTGAAGGCAAGCGGGGCAGGGCGCATCGTCAACATTGCAGCCGGTGCTGCCAGCAAGGCAGCCTTGGGCATGGGTGCCTATGCCGCGTCCAAGGCCGGGGTGGTGCGACTGACCGAGGCGGTGGCTGAAGAGCTGAAGGATCATGGGGTCACCGTCAACGCGATCTTGCCGTCGATTATCGATACGCCGCAGAACAGAACAGACATGGCAGATGCTGACTTCACGCGATGGGTCCAACCTTCACAGATCGCCCAGGTGATTCTGTTTTTGGCGTCTGACGCAGCGTCGGCAATCACTGGCGCGTCGATCGCGGTCAACGGCAGGGTCTGATTTTAAGACGAGAAATCAGGCCGTTGGCGATCCCCAGCAGAAAGCCAGTTGGTTGGTCTAGAAGTGATCAAAGCTTCTTCTGTGTACGTCTTTGCTGGGTAATGAATGCCGTCGCGAGGCTGTGGTGTTCTTCACTCAAGGTGGCCGCCAACTGCCGCCCCAAGGTGGTGTCAAGCACTTGGGCAGCGCTACGATGCAGGTAGCTGTTCATGATTTTTTTGGTTTCACGCAGTGCCTGGCTGGGTTGTTTGAGCAGCTTTTCGGCCAATGTGCGGGCTTCTTCCATGAGTTTTTCCGGCGCGACTACGCGGTTGGCCAGCCCGTACTCCATGGCTTGCTGTGGGGTGATGCGATCTCCCGTGAAGATCAATTCCTTGGCTCTTAATAGGCTGGTGTAAAGCGGCCAGGCCACCGAAATGCCGTCGCCCACGACCAAGCCGATATTGATGTGCGGCTCGGCCATGAACGATTTTTCCGACATCAGCACGATGTCGCACAGGGTGGCCATGGTCGCGCCCCACCCCACGGCCGGGCCATTCACTGCGGCGATAATCGGAATGGGCAGATCAATGAAACTGAGAATGGTGCGCCGGGCATTTTCCTGCACCGACCGAGCAAAGTCGGAATCTTCCAGCGTCTTGACGAAGTGCTGAAAGTCGCCACCGGCGCTGAAGGCACGGCCGGCACCGGTCAGGATGGCAACACGTGCTTCACTGTCTTCGGCCAGGGCGCGAAACAGTTTTGGATAGGCGAATAACATATCGGTAGATGATGCATTGAGGTCGTCGGGCCGATTAAGAGTGATCAGGCGCAGGCCGCCTTCGGCAGTCACCTGGATTTCTGGCGGCAAGTCATAAAGATTAGGCATATATGGCTCCTTGAGCGTTTGGGCGTGCACCGACAGGCGTCTCTACAATCAGCCCGGAAACTCACGGGTATGGTTTTTTACCCACTGCTCCAGCGGTGTAAGTGGCACTTCGTAGGCAGCCAGCGCGTTAATGTCAGCGCGATAACCCACTTCGTTTGTCCACTCCTGCGAACGCACCCAACCTGGAAATAAGCCTGCCGCGATAGCCTCGTCGGGGGAGACCGACTCACTGATGATGTTTCTGTGCAGCACACGGCTCAGCAGTGCTGCAACCTCATCCATTGACAACGCCTCATTGGCCAGATCGATGCTCTTGCCGTTGTACCGTTCAGGGTATTCAAACGCTGTTCGTGCAAAGGCGCCGACGTCATCGGCCGTGGTCAATTGCATACGGGTCTGAGGATCGAAGGCGGTGATGATTTTGCCGTCCACCAGGTGTGGAAACATGTACCGGGCTTTGGGCAGGGTGAAGTTGTCTAGCATGAAGGCCGGCTTGAGCACCGTCCAGCATGGGAGTCCGGCGTGGCGAACGTGCTCCTCAATATCCCACTTATCGGTCCAGTATTTCTGCCACCAATAGCCACTGTCCCAGCGTGCAAAACTTGTGTGTTTACCGGCCTCGCACACCGAGGTATGCACGAAGTGTTGAACGCCGGCCTGGTGGGCGGCCTCCACCAGCGCGAAGCCCTGTTTACGCTCGCTGTCTGTGTTGGAACTGTCCGGGATCTGGACCGAAAATACCCCATAAATACCTTGCAGCGCATTGGCCAAAGACACGGGATCGTCCATGTCGCCCGCCACAACCGTTGCCCCTTGTTTGACCAGCGCCTGCGCAGCAGGAGAGTCAGGAGAGCGCGTCAAAACCCTCACGGGATATCCCGCCGCCAGCAGCGCCCGTGCGGTTGCCCCGCCTTGGGCACCTGTACCGCCAGTGACGAGGATCGGTGAATTACGGTGGTTCATTTCAATACTCCTGGGTCGATGCAGAGGGGATCAGTTGGAAACGAGAGACAGTTTTTTCGCCAGTTCAACCAGTTCGGAGCCAATAGCCAGCAGCTTTTTACGCGGCCAATCCAAGGTCAGACCAGAAGCAGACAAACCGTATATTTCCCCGGTGTCCTGGGTGCGAATGGGTACCGCCACGGCGTTGAATTGAGGGTGCATGACGCCAATGCCGAGGATGAGTCCATCTCGTTGTTATCCTGAATGGAGTTCGCTATTGTAAACGATGTTCAGGTAACCTACATTCATTCGCATGGCAGATTCAACATTCGCTGTGCGAATAAATTCAGAGGATAAAAATAAGATGACCTCCAGTCTGTTCGATCTCCACGGCAAGGTTGCTGTCATTACCGGCTCAAGCCGCGGCCTTGGATTCGCCAGTGCCAAAGGCATGGCAGAGCATGGCGCCAAGGTGGTGATTTCTGGCCGTAAAGCGGACGCCTGTGAAAAGGCGGCTCAATCGATTCGCGACGCCGGGGGCGAGGCCATCGCCGTACCCTGCAATATTGGTCGCAAGGATGAGCTGCAAAATCTGGTGGATACCACCCTTGCAACCTGGGGCAGGATCGACATCGTGATGGCCAATGCCGCCATCCATCCCTGGGGCGGCTCGGTCCTGGATCTACAGGACGAAACCTTCAACAAATTCATGCAGGTCAATGTGCAGAGCAGCATCTGGCTGACACAGATGACTCTGCCGGCCATGCTGGAGCGGGGTTATGGACGTTTTATCGTCGTGGCCTCAATCGTCGGCCTGCTGGGTGATCCGGTCAGTGGTACCTACGGGCTGACCAAGGCTGCGGACATGCAGCTAGTGCGCAACATGGCCAATGAATTTGCCAGCCGGGGTGTGACGTCCAACTGCATCGCACCCGGTACTTTCAAGACCGAGATGGCGCGTTCCCAGTGGGAGGATCCTGCCATGGTCGAGTGGTACAACGGGCGCAATCCCTCCAAGCGCTTTGGTGAGGCTGACGAAATTGCCGGACTTGCCGTGATGCTGGCCTCGCCATCGGGTGGTTACATCAATGGCCAGACCATCGCAGTGGACGGGGGTCACACCGTCTCCTTTCGTTAGAACTCTGGAGCTTCGTTCTGGCGCGCACCAACCTGACCGCAAAACCTCAACGGGGCGTCTTTTTTCTGCTGGTGTCGAACATTTCACATATTTAGTTAGCAAGCTAATCACAAGCTAACCTATGATAAGGTAACTCCTTAGCCGCAGACTTCGACATGACTGACACATTGACACTTGGCTTTGCCCTGCATGACAGCGCACGGTTGATGCGCAAACGCTTTGAGCAACGCGCGCGGCATGTCGGCCTGACCCGCTCGCAGTGGCAAGTACTGGCCATGTTGTCGAAGAACGAGGGCATCCATCAAAAAGGCCTCGCGGATTTACTGGAGTTGGAATCGATCACCCTTGTGCGCCTGCTGGACAAAATGGCGGAGCGTGGGCTGCTTGAACGACGCAGTCATCCTAAGGATCGACGCCTGTCCCTGCTTTTTTTGACCAAGCAGGCACACCCGCTTCTGGAACTCATGCGTGACATGGGCCGGTCGACGCGCCTGGAGGCCACGGCCGGTTTTTCTGAAGAAGAAGAACAACTGCTGCTGCAGATGCTCAAGCGGATGAGGTCCAACCTTATCGAAGCCTGCAGTCTTCCCATCGACGACGATGAGACGCGAAGCCATGACTGATCAACACCTGGAGTCACCGGCGCAAACGCCTGTGATGCCCGCGAGCTCACAACTTGAGGGTGGCCAGAGCAATACATCCCTCGTCCGTCCAAAGCGGCAGATGGTGCGTACAGCACTCTTTGCCCTGTTACCCATCGCCCTGCTGGTCGGTGCTTACCTGTATGTCACGGGCGGGCAAATCATTTCCACCGACAACGCCTACATACAGGCTGATCATGTCGGCGTCTCCACGGATGTCTCGGGTCTGGTCGCCTCGGTGGTCGTCAAAGACAATCAGCGGGTCGTCGAAGGTCAAGTCCTGTTCACCCTGAAACCCGAGCCGTTTCAGATTGCGCTGGCGAGCGCCAAGGCGCAACGGGATAACGTGCGTAATCAGATCCTCACGCTCAAGGCCAACTATAACCAGGCACTGGCTGAAATCGATCAGGCGCAAATCGACCTCGCGTACTACCAGACCAGTTTCCAGCGCCAGCAAGCCTTGCTCAGCGTTTCTGCGGTGTCCAAAACCAACTTCGACGATGCCAAGCATGCGCTGGACAGCACCCGGCAAAAAATCGCCGTTGCCAAGGCCACGGCGCAAATGGTGCTGGCGCAATTGGGCGGGCATATCGAGACACCCATCGAACAACAATCCACGTTTCTACAGGCACAGGCTGCCGTCGACGAAGCGCAGCGCAACCTGGACAACTCAGTCGTCAGGGCGTCGTTCGACGGTGTCGTGACCAACGTTGATTCGCTGCAAGTCGGCTCCTATCTGCAACCTCCACAATCGGGCATCAGCCTGGTGTCGGCCGATCACCTGTGGGTGGCAGCGTCACCCAAGGAAACCGAACTGACCCACATGAAGCCCGGTCAGCCCGTCAATATCAGCGTCGACAGTTACCCCGACGTCCGGTGGCACGGCACTGTCGTAAGCATCAGCCCGGCGTCGGGTTCAAGCTTCTCGTTGCTGCCTGCACAAAACACCACGGGCAACTGGGTCAAGGTCGTGCAACGGATTCCCGTGCGCATCAGCATCGATGATGCCGCGAACAAACCGTCGCTGCGCACTGGCATGAGTGTGCAAGCAGAGATCGACACAGGCTCGGTACGTGGCCTTCCGCACCTGTTCTCGGGGCTGTTGGCGAGTGAAGCCTCCGCCCATGAGTAATCCGGCAACCACGCAACCGGTGGCCCATCGCGGGATGATCACCGCTTGCGTCGTGCTGGCCGTGATCATGCAAGCGCTCGATACCACCATTGCGAATGTCGCTCTGCCCTACATGCAAGGCAGCATTTCGGCCAGCTCGGACCAGATCAACTGGGTGCTGACCTCCTACATCGTCGCCGCTGCCGTCATGACGCCGCCCTCAGCCTTCCTGGCCAGGCGCTTCGGTCGCAAACGCGTGTTGCTGTGGGCGATTGTCGGCTTCGTCGTCTCGTCGATCCTTTGCGGCCTGGCGCAGTCGCTGGAGGAAATCATCCTGGCCCGCCTGCTGCAGGGGCTGGCGGGCGCGGCGTTAGTACCATTGTCCCAAGGCATTCTGCTGGACATCTACAGCCTCAAAGAGCGCGGCTCAGCCATGGCGCTGTTTGGTATGTCGGTCATGGTCGGCCCGGTACTGGGCCCGATGCTCGGCGGCTGGCTGACGGAGAATTTCAGTTGGCGGTGGGTGTTTTTCATCAACTTGCCCATTGGTTTACTGGCGCTGGCCGGGATCGCCTACTACGTCAGCGAAACGTCGACCGACACCTCGTCACGACTGGACTGGCTCGGCTTTGGTTCCTTGAGCGTGGCCATCATGGCCCTGCAACTGTTTCTGGATCGAGGTGAGCAACTGGGCTGGTTTTCTTCCGATGAAATCCTGATCGAAGCGGTGGTGGCCGCTGTCGCCACCTATGTGTTTCTGGTCCATACCTTCACAAGCGACGCGCCCTTTATCAGCCCGAAGCTGTTCAAGGATCGTAACTTTTCGATCAGCGTCATCTTCATTTTTATCGTCGGCATTACTTACCTGGCCTCGCTGGCGCTGATGACCCCTTACCTGCAAACCCTGATGGGCTATCCGGTGCTGACCGCCGGCATGGTGATGGGCCCACGCGGGTTGGGCACAATGCTGACCATGTTCCTTGCCGGCCAACTGCAGGGCAAAGTCGATACCCGCCTGTTACTGCTGACGGGGCTGGGTTTGTCAGCGCTGTCGATGTGGCTGATGACTGGCTGGACGCCTGATGTGTCGATACAAACCATCATCGTGGTCGGCTTCATTCAAGGCACCAGCCTGGGCATGCTGTTTGTACCATTGACCACGGTGGCCTTCGCGACACTGCCCGCCTCCTTGCGCGCAGAAGGCACCGGGCTTTACAGCCTGTCACGAAACGTCGGCTCCAGCGTCGGGATCTCCATCGTGACCATGCTGCTCACGCAGAGCATCCAGGCCAACCACGCAGAAATAAGTGCCTACGTCACGCCATTCAACCGCGCCTTCGAGGCCTGGCCGATCAAGCACTTTCTGGACCCAATGGTCGCTTCCGGACGCGCAACATTGGACGCAATGGTCACGGTGCAATCCAGCTGGATCGCTTACGTGGATGACTTCAAATTGCTGATGGTGTTGTCACTGGCAGTCATGCCGCTGCTGCTGATTATCAAAACGCCGAAAATTCAGTCGAGTGCAGAACCTACGGTGATCATGGAGTAATTAGAGTCAGCGTTCGTTCGATTTGGGCAAGCCGACTGTTTCAACAGAATCTGCCGAAAGCAGTCCTCTGAGTGATCACTCAGAGGTTTTAGGGCAATGCCCGCGAATTGATGATGCTCGCAGATTAGGTTGATGCAATTCCAAGACCAGGTGCATTGAGCTCATAGAGGCGATACAGCGGGAGCGACTTCACTCCATCTAGGCATCCAAGAAGCAGTGAATAACTTCCAAGACCATACTGTTGGCGCCGAAGCCGAGTTGACCCAGTTGCCGAGATTTCACTGACCCAGTCTGAATCGTTGTGAATCATTGGCTTTGATCGATTGTTGCCATTTTGGAGATGGAGCATTCTTGCGTCGGCAATTGGGTCAATCTGGGGTCAGCATCAACATACAATGGCCCCGATCTGCGAGGGCGAGGCCATTAGTATGGGTCATCAGATAGGGAAAGCGCGCTCACCCAGTTGTAAGGTCACCCACTTGAGTTCAGTCATATCGTGAATGGAGTAGCGACCATTCTCCTTGCCGTGACCGCTATCCTTGAAACCTCCGAAAGGCGCATTGGGGTCGTCGTCAAAAGAATTGTCATTGATATGTACCGAACCTGCTTCGATACGCAAAGCGAAGTCAAATGCCTTCTGAAGATCGTTTGTCACGACTCCCGAAGAAAGGCCGTAGGACGTATCGTTTGCCAGCTCAATGGCCTGCTCGAAGTCACTAGCCTTGTAGATAGACACCAGCGGTCCGAAGCTCTCTTCGTCATAGACATTCATGGAGGGCGTGACGTCGGTCAGGACGGCGGGTTGGAACAGGTTCCCCTGGTACTCGCCACCCGTTAGCAGACGTGCACCTTTTGCGACGGCATCGTCGATCTGGCCACGGATGAATTCGCACTGTGTGGCACTGATCAATGGGCCCACGATCGTTGAGGGATCTACGGGGTCCCCGCAGCGAATGGAGCGAACTTTTTCAACGAACGCTGTGCAAAACGCCTCGTAGATGCCTTCTTCAACAATGATCCGTGAATTGGCCATGCACACTTGGCCCTGGTTAAAGAAGATGCCGAAAGCAGCGGCGCTTACGGCGTAGTCCAGCTTCGCATCATTAAGAATGACGATGGGGCTCTTGCCGCCTAGTTCCAGGACGATTCGCTTCTGAAACTTGCCAGCCAGCTCGGATAGATACCGACCGACTTTCGCTGACCCGGTGAAGGTCACCATTTTCACGCGTTTGTCTGAAAAGAACTTGTCACCGAGTGCTTCGTTGGTGGTGGGCAGAACGTTGAACACGCCGGGTGGAACGCCAGCCTCTTCCAGAATCTCAGCGAAGAGCAAACCAATCAGCGGGGTTTGTGGCGCCGGCTTGAGGAGGAATGCGTTCCCGGCCGCCAGGGCAGGGGCGAGCTTTTTCCCGTTCAACAGCAGCGGTGCGTTAAAAGGACCAACGCCCGCGATGACACCCAGCGGCTGCCTGATGGACATCGAGATACGGCCTGCACCGTCGGCAGGCATGGTTTCGCCACGGATATCCCGTGCCTGGCCTGCCGCGATGCGGAAGGTGCTGACCATGTAGTCGCATTCGAACATGGCTTTGCCGAACACATTGCCACCTTCCTCGATGAGGATCTTCGCAATGTCGGCGCGACGGCGTTCGATGATGTCCGCTGCACGGCAGAGAATGGCCTCGCGCTCCTTGGCCAGGGTTTTCCCCCAGGCCTTTTGCGCCTCGAAGGCTAACGCGATCGCGTTATCGATGTCTGCTGCCGTTGCAAGCTTCACGCGTGCAATGGCTTTTTGGGTGTAGGGGTTGATCACCACCTGCTCCGGCTGGTCGTCGCTCTGCCAGGATTTTCCGTTGATATAAGGGTGGTAGATTTTAAGGTCTTTTATGGCTAAGTCGGTCATTGCAGCACACCTATGGGTCACGCGCAGAAAATTATTGTTGAAGTATCGAGCTGGACGTGGGCCGCGCGTCTCTATTCGCAGGACTGTCCAGCGGCGCATTACAAGGTTTCGCTATTCTTCCAGTTATCCATCAACGTATTCGAAGGCAGTGCCTCATCCAGTAGCTTCTGCGCAGTGATCACGCCTGCGACAGGCAAGCCTGTCGGGTCAAGCAGACCGACCTGGACCAGCAGGCTCGCCTGATCCCAGTAGATATGCTCGTGGTAGAGCTTGTCGCCCCTGAAGCGGACGACCCCCAGCATAGGGATTTCGACGTACTTGCCGGTAGGCGCCACGTTCGGGAGCATCCAATCGATCTCCGTCGTGTGGGTAAAACACATGATGAATTCGTCGACGATCTGCAGTGCACCCACCGTCCGGGACAGGGGGATCAGTTTCATGTCCGGCGGGTTTCCGTGGACAAAGTGGTGCTGATAAAAACGGCTTAGCTGTTTGCTGCCAACTCCGCCGGTCATCGTCGGGATATGGTTGACGTAGGGCTCCGAAACCATGGTGGCCATGGTTGCAGGAACGTCCCGCGTATCAAACTCATGCTTTACATGTTCGTCCCACAAATCCGAAAGGTTGAAGTTTGGACCAATCTCCCTCTTCAACGCTGCAATGGTTCGCTCATGCGCCATGAGGGCGGCGGGTTTGTCGAAGTGGTCACTGCCTGCACGTGCAAAAGCGTGGTCGACATTCGGATAGACATAGATCTGCGAACCCTTGTTGCCCTTTAACGCTGAGCTGATTTTTTCGCGGGCCTGGGCGTCGCAGTAAGCGTCGTTTTCGGCAAAATGAAGAACCAGACGACCCCGGATGTTATCCACTTCGTCGAGATAGTTTTCGATGCCCATGCCATAGAAACCTACCGAGCAGGCAGCCTTAGTACGTGTGGCCGTGAGATACGCCAGTTTGCCGCCCATGCAGAAGCCGACGAAACCAAAGTCATCGCCTTCGACCTGGTCCAGGGTTTTGAGCTTGGCAAAACTTGCAGAAATATCATCAACAGCCAGATCCAAATCCAGGCGCTGGAAGAAATCAATCGCTTTTGCAAAATCCTGTTCCGTGTAGCCGAGGTCGACGTTCCGCTCCATTCTCCAGAATAGGTCGGGCACCAGTACCACGTATCCCTCTTCAGCGTAGAGGTCTGCAACGGCACGCATGTTTGCGTTGACGCCAAAAATTTCCTGTCCGAGAACCAGCCCTGGTCCTGTTCCGCTGGCGGGTACGGCAAGATAACCGCGAAACGTTTGTGCTTTGTCCAGAGTCTGGATACCGATGAATTCGCCCATTTTTATGTTCCTCTCGATCAAACTATTCAGAATCGGAATGACGCTGGAACCACACGCGAGGTGATATGCCTCTGTCTGGACCCAGGATGGAAAAACCGCCATCAACAGGTATATCCACGCCGGTCATCCAGGACGCGCCGGATGTGCAGAGAAAAGCGACCACATTCCCCACTTCCTCACCTCGTCCGATACGCCCTAGAGGGTGGAAGTCAGCGCCGACGCGGTCAGCGAGCGCAATATCATTATTTGTTAGGTTGGCTACGGCCGGCGACCAGGTCCACGCCGGTGAGACGCTCAGCACGCGAGTGCCCTTGGGGGCCAGGCTCACGGCGAAATTCTTGGTCAATTGAAGCATCGCGGCTTTAGACGCGGGGTAGAGTGCACGGCCTGCTGCACCGAATTTCCCGCCCGTGCTGGTGATGTTCACTATCGTGCTGCCAGGCTTTAGCTGGGGCGATACTTTTTGCACGAAGATGGCGGCGGAGATGACGTTGACGTTCAGGCTTTTGTGCCAATCTTCCCGGGAAGATTCGATGCCCTGGTCGGTGTAGATACACGCGTTGTTCACCAGGATGTCGATTTTTCCGAATTGATTGAGGGTGTTCTCGATACACCTATCAATATCTTCATCGTTTTCCACATCGCACTCTGTGTAGGACGCGCATGGCCCCAGCTCGTCGCATAGGGCGCTTCCCGCGCTGGCGTTACGCCCGACCAGCATGACTTGCGCACCTTGGGCGATCATGACTTTGGCAATATCCAGCCCCAGCCCCTGAGTGCTGCCGGTGATGATTGCAACTTTTCCTTCCAGGCTCATGATTGCACCTTGAACAATTGATCAACGCTGGACACTTCAGCGATCAGGCTCATGCTTTTAAGTGACGCGTGATGTGCCGCCGGGTCTGCGGCCGAGCAGGCGTCTGCGGGGACGACTACGTGATAACCGCAGTCCACGGCGTGCCTTACGGTACTTTCCACTACCGAATGAGTTGCCACTCCGGCAATGATCAGCGTCCTCGCGTTAAGCATGTTTAGAAGTGCTTCCCCATGCGTCCCGTAAAAGGCATTGATCCGCTTGTGGGTAATGATGAATTCCCTGCCGTTTTCATGGGGGCTCAACGCGTCGAGGAATTCGGCGCCCCACGTGCCGTCAATCACGGCACCTATCTTCTTTACGTTCTTCAAGATGGGCGCGTTGGCAATCAAGTCGGAGTAATCACCTCGATACGCGACACGCGCATGGAGGATGGGCCAGCCGTTTAATCGCGCGCCACGAAGTAATGCCGTCGCAGAGGCAATCAGATTCGCGCGAACGGCCCCATCTTCGTCCATGCCTACCTTGATACGTCCTTCCGGATGCAGGACATCATTCTGATAGTGGAGCGCGATAACCACGGGCCGCTCCATCAGACAAATACCTCCAGGTTGGCAAACACATCATTGCAATTGACCAGGTCCACACGCTTGAGCTTGATCTTCCAGCCCTCCACTTTATTGCCGGCAAGTTTGTAGGTGTAACGCCCGGCGAGCTGACGTTGATCCAGGCGCCATTCCGTGGCCTGGAACACCGCGCTGACCACCAGGCAATCGTCCTCGTCCAGACCTTCGATGCACACATTCCCAACCAGGTGAGCTGTTTGAGTTTGTGGTTGCTGTGACCAGTTACGCGCATTTTCCACACGGCGAATGCGCGTCTCGCGCAGCATGCGGTTTTCCCAGAACAGCGAAATGTGCTCGAAAGGATTTACCTGGTTGTGCTTTTGCGGCACCCAATACATGCCATCGTCGGTAAAGAGTTTGTCCCACTCCCAGAACTTCCACGTATCCAGCAGGCGAGCTTCCTTAAACAGAAATTGCTCGACCGAGCGAAGGGTGGCTTCTTCGGCATTTGCAGGCTTGAGGTCGGATGTATTTACGTTGAAAGCGCGGTCAAGCAACATTATTGCTCTCCTTGGCGATAATTGTTCCGGTCATGAACTTTTTCCAGGCTGCAAACTGATTACGCATGGGCAGTTCGCTGGTGCCATTGGTAGAGACTGCACCGTCTTCAAGAAGGGTGTCGGTGCCGACATAACGGTGCATGCTGATCCAGTTGCCGCCTCGGGTCATGTTGCCCTCCTGGCAGCGTGCATACACTTCAACGTCGTCCGGCATGACATTGGAAGAGGGGGAGTTGATGACGTTGGCGTAAGTCAGCGCCCGATCGAACACCACATCAGGGGCACCTTTACAGCGGAACGTCTGGATCTCCACCATGGTTTTATCGACAGCAACCGGGCGGATAACCCGAAATTGCATGAAGACGGTATGAGGCGATCCGCTGCCGTAAATCACGGTGTTATGGCGGTTCATGCCCATGATTTCACGGGCGCGGTCCGCTCCGTAGGCTTCGCTCAAACATTCAAAGTGCGCGCGCGAAACTTCGTCCTTCTCGGCGGCATCCGGATCGAAGATCGCCTCCATGTAGCCATGGCCATTGTGGTAGGCGCGCAGTTCCAGCTTTTCCCAGAAGTCATAGGGCTCGCCATTGCCATCCATGATCAGCAGTTCGAACGGCATCTCGCCGATGGCTTCGGCCTGTTCCCGGGCGGCATCGACCGATGACTCGTGGGTTACCCGTGCGTGCATGGTGTCGTGGAGGTTTTCATAGAAAACTTTCCAATTGGAACGTTGTTGTACGCGGAAAATACCGCCCGCTACTTCAAGCTCACCCACCGGAGATCTGTCGCACATGTTGTCGATGGAGCTGACGACGCCGCCAAGGAACGTCTTCAGGTCTTCGCCGTAGGACGCCTGGCTGGCGAATACGAAGCCGCGGTAGCTATCGACCCGGGCCACGCTGGCCATGGAGAAATCCGGATGTTTCGGGTCATAGCATGTGCCTTCGAAGCCGCTCTTCAGCGGCGCCGACAGGTGAGTGCCGTCCAACTTGAATGTCCAAGCGTGGTAGGGGCAGCGGAAGAACTTGCCGACATTGCCGTCACCGTCCGCGACCAACTTTGCCCCTTTGTGAGGGCAGCGGTTGTAATGGACGTTTACTTTGCCATCAGGTGCACGAACCATCACCACATCCTGGTCGCCGATGCGAGTCGTGTGGTAGTCGCCAGAGTTCTTTACTTGACTCTCATGGCCCACATAAATCCAGGCATGCCCATAAATTCGCTCCATTTCGAGCTGAAAGAGAACAGGGTCGGTGTACACGCTTTTATGAACGCTGTCGGGCCGGATCAAATCGGCAATTTGTTCATTGCTAGGAATCATTGTTCGCTCCTTTACTTATTAGAGGTCAAGTACCAACTTGGCAGTCTTGGCACGAGAAACACAGGTGCAGAAGGCGCCGCCGGAGCGCTCGCGATCAGACAGGCAGATATCACGGTGATCGGGTTCACCCTCAATGACTTGCGTTACGCATACACCGCAATCACCACGTCGGCAGTCGAACATCGGGTCCAGGCCTGCCTCGATCATCACGTCCAAGAGGGTCTGGCCTGCGTTCACTGCAAGCGTTACTCCACTGGCGCGAAGTTCTACTTCAAACGCCTGGTCGCCCTCTTCTTCAAGGGCACCGGCGAACAGTTCGTAATGGATGTGATCTTCCGACCAGCCAAGTTCCCGAGCTATTTGGATGACCGAGGTGATCATCTCCACGGGGCCGCATATATACAGATGAGTGCCTTCAGAGGGGTTCGCTAACACGGCGGGAGCCGCGAAACGTTTGCTGGCGTCACCGCCGCTTATCCAGCATTGGCTATTGCCCAGACACTGGACTTCGTCCAGATAAGCCATGTTTGCGGCATCGCGGCCGGAGTAATGCAGGGTGAATGCCTGTTTGGAGGCCAGCAGTGCACGGCCCATGCTCAGCATCGGTGTAATGCCAATTCCACCGGCTATCAGCAGTATGTGTTTGGCCTCGTCGACCAGTGGAAAGTGATTGCAAGGGGGTTCTACCTCAATGATTTGACCTTCCGTAAGTGTATGTACCCACTTCGAACCTCCCGTGCTTTTGTCATCGAGTTGCACGGCGATTTCATAGTGGTCACCGGTCGATAAGTTCACGATTGAGTAGGCGCGCTTTTGCTTTCTATCACCCGGGATATGCAATTCGAGATGAGCTCCCGGGGTAAATTCGGGGAGCCGGCTAGCGTCTTGCGCAACTAATATCAACCGCCTGATGCGGGGAGTAAGCGCTTCAATACTTTCTATTTTTACTGATAAGCTGGACATAAAGAACCCGCGTGCATAACTAACAGTCAATAAAAGTCAACTGGGCGTCCGGTGAAGCTCATTACTCAGGCAATAAATTTATTTAAATAGTCATCGCGTGAGCAGCAGTGGCTAAAGGGTCTCAGGTATTACTTTCCGTAAACTTTTCAAAATACATCCGCACAGAGGTAAGTTGTTTTTCCAGATGCCATTTTTTTACAGACTCTACCATTGGCGGAGGCCCGCACATGTACAGGTCAAAGGGGGTATCTGAACGCTCGAAGGGGGCGAGGTGTTCAGGAATAAACCCTTTTTTACCCTGCCAATCGTCAGCGGCATTGCTGAGGACCGGTGTGAAATCGAAGCCTTGAATCGTTGATTTATACGCCTCGATACGCGGAATTTCGCACAGGTCCTGCTCTGTCCTGACCCCGTAGAAAAGATGAACCGGGAACCCGGCCCCACCTTTCTCTGCCAGCTGGTCAAGCATGCCAAGGAAGGCGGACAGTCCGGTTCCGCCTGCGACCATCAACACCGGACGGTCGATATGGCGCAGGTAGAAGGCCCCCAATGGCGCCTCCATCTTGATGATGTCGCCGACTTTGCACCGATCGCGCATGTAGTCGGTCATGACCCCGCTGGGCAGAAGCCGAACCAGAAATTCAAGCGTTCTACTTCCAGGTGCACAGGCAAACGAATAGGAGCGACTGTGACCGGTATCCGGCACTTGCAGGCGCGCATATTGGCCGGGCAGATAATTAAGTGGAGCACTTCCGGAGGCCAACTCGACCTTCAATATTGCGGTGCTATCAGACACCTGAATGACGTCAGTGACAGTCGTTATCACCTCCGAAGTTCCAGCACTTCCACATAGTGTTGAGTCGAAGTCGAAATAGAAGGACGCGTCTGACAACACCCTTGTTTGGCACGACAGAATCTTGCGATCCGCCAAATCCTGTTTGGAAAGGGCTTCTTCGTCTACGTAATCCTGAGTGTAACTTCCGGACTCACAACGGCCTTGGCAGGTCGCGCAAACCCCTTCGCGGCAGTCCAAGGGGATTTTGATCCCGCTCTTGAGTGCAGCATCTAACAAAATTTCGTTAGGCTGGACAGGACAAAACAGTGTTTTACCGTCAGCGAAGTTCAACGCAACCTTGTACATGATTTAACCTTTCTGGGACTTAGATATGGTAGAAATCCAACACTGAATTGATCTTGTCATTCAGCAGCACGCTGTGCTTTTTGGAGATCAGCCAGCTATCACCATGCGGTCGAAGTGTGTAGGTAGCGCGCCCGTAGAAGTGCTCAGATAGGGCTTGGCGGTAATACAAGGTCTGCCAGTTGACGTGCACTTCAAGATCGCCACCCTCCAACGGGTGAATCCGAACATTGTTTATTTGATGCAGGGTCCGCGGCAGGGGCGTCGCAGATGCCGCTTTTCCTGTACGAATTCGAAATACCCGGTCTTCCAGACCACCCCTGTTGGGATAGTAAATCAGTGACATCTCGCGCTTGGGATCGGTGGTGTAGACGTGCTCGGAATCCCATTGGGGCAGGTGAAACACGCTGTCTTCGCTAAAGAGTGCGAGGTAGCCGTCCCAATCCTGGTTATCGCAAAGTTCTGCTTTCCTGTAGAGGAATTGTTCTACTTGATACTGAAGTTCGACGTTCATTGCTTATACCTCCTTCAGTTTCAGCGCTTGGGCATCGGCGGCCTTGAGCGCGAGGCCATTGAGCAGAAACTTCTGCCAGTTGCCGTGTTGATTCACGTACAGGCCTTCGTGGGTAAATTCGGCCCCGATCATCGCGGGCGAAATGCCGATGGTTTCGGTGTTTTTCGTCGGCCCGGTTGTCCACTTGTCGCGGCCACGGGAGATGTCGCTCCAGCGTTCCAGGCGCGCCTGAAAACCACGCTGGGCTTCACGAAACTCGACGAGGTCGTCGGGCGTACCCATGCCGGACACGTTGAAGAAATCTTCGAACTGGCGGATCCGGTTTTCGCGGTCGGCATCGGACTCGCCTTTCACGCCAAGGCAAAAGCTGTTGATTTCGGTCTTGTTCCACGCAATCGGGCGGATGATCCGCAACTGTGAGCTGATCTGATCGAGGAAAAACATGCTCGGATAAACGTTCAGGTTGCGCAGGCGATGCATCATCCACTCAGCTTTGTCCTGGCCATATTCTTCCACCAGTCGCGGCATGATGGTTGCGTACCCTGGGCGAACTTCCGGGTTCGGCATGTCGCTGAACAAGACGCTGTGGCCGTTGTTGAACGCGAACCAGCCGTCGTCGGTTTCGGCATCCCCGGCGCCCAGCTTGCTGTAGTCAAGGAAGTCGCCGGCGTTATGTCCCTTGGAAGCGTTAACTTGCTGACGATGTTGCACGGTCGACACATAGTTATAGTGGACGGTGCTGACGTGATAGCCATCAAGGCCATTCTCGTTTTGCAGCTTCCAATTACCATCGTAGGTATAGGCGGATTTGCCCGGCAGTACTTCCAGTTCACCAGTGGGTGATTGGGCGACCATCATGTCGAAGAATACCTTTGCATCGCCCAGGTAATCTTCGAGTGAGTCAGTGCCGTTCACGTCAAGGCTCACGAAAACGAAACCTTTGTAACTTTCTATACGGGCTTTCTGCAATCCACGCGTGGCTTTGTCGAAGTCTTCCCCGTATTCAGTTGGCGCCTTGACTTTTACAAGGCGTCCGTCGCTCTTATAGCACCACGCATGGAAAGGACAGGTAAAAGTAGATTGATTGCCTTTGCCGACCCGAGTCAAGGTAGCGCCACGGTGTTGGCAGGCGTTAATTAAAGCGTTCAACTGGCCGTCGCCATCACGCGTAATAATAAGCGGCTGACGGCCTGCGTTCATGGTGACGAAGTCGTGTTTGTTCAGGATCTCGCTTTCATGGCAGGCATAGATCCAGTTTTTTTCGAAAATCAGTTCCATTTCCAGATCGAAAAGTTCTGGCTCCGTGAACATGTCACGGGCAATGCGATAGATGCCTTCCTCGCTTCGAAAGTCCAGGCAACTCTCGATATATTCTTTCCACTGGCTAATATCGCGCATACGGCTCATGGGTAGATCCTCAATCGTGCGGTTATGCAGGCTTCCTATTAGAGGCGGCAGCCGTCGATTGGTCTATCCGATTTATTTATGACTTAAAGCCGATTAATGAGATTAAAAAGTCGAAGCGGATAGCTGGATATGAATCATCATATTAATGAGAGCGATAATCGACGGATTGTTGGGGCATGCAATAGGGGTGTTACTGGTCGTGGGTAGAAAGGTGCCGATCCCTTACATCAGGTCGTCTTTCGGGTAACAAGTGGTGCAAGTTTCCCTGGTATCGCCCACGAAGAGTGCTTGTGCCGGTGCCAGAAATGGCAGGTATTACCTAATGATTTGAAACTATCCAATTAATCGGAGGGTATTATCCAAATTGCCAGGCTTCAATCGTTGATCAACTCTGTGGCATATTTCTTGCTATTAACATAGAAGGTACGCGCCAAAGAGCGCTTTGTCTTTCCTAACTGTGGTGCCTTGCTATGACCGAGCCGCATTTTGTTCCCCAGGGTGATATTCAGATCAACGGCTGTGATATGGAAGGCGCCCGAGCATGGATGGAGCGGGTGTGCGGTCCTCACAGTCTGCAGAGTGCACAACCTGGGCGGATTTCATTCCGTCACAGTGCCAGAGTGTTTCGCTCCTATGCCACGAAGTTAGGTACTTTGGAGTACGGGGCCGATGTTTGTATCGGCGTTGAGGGCTCTGAGCAGTTGGACAGCTACAGCCTTAGTCTGCCGCTTTCCGGCGAACAGGAACTGATTTACCTTGGGCGTCGTATCCCGTCCAACAGAATTATGGGGGTCATCGTTTCGCCTTTCCATAGCCAGGAACTTTCAATAGCGGGCGATTGCAAGAAGCTGTCGGTCGTAATCCCTAGAGTCACAATGAGACTTGCGCTCGAAGAAATCCTGAAGCGCCCCGTGGAAACCCCAATCAACTTCGATCCGCTGATGGACGGGCAATTAGGGGCGAGCGCTTCATGGTGGCGACTGGTCAATCATTTTGTTTCCGAGCGAGAGGTGGGGGGGGCGATTTTCGACCAGACGCTCTTTTCAAGAGACATCGAGGCCTCCCTTGTCAGGGGCTTGATATTGGCTCAGAAGAGTAATTACACCGACGAGATTCACCAGTGTCTGATCGGCAAGCTGCCCAGCTTTTTACTTAAAGCCAAAGACTTTATACATTCCAATGCCCGCGAAGATATTCGTCTCGAAGATATTGAGCATGCAGCCGGTGTTTCCAGATTTAAGCTTTTCGATGGGTTTCGTAAACATATGGGCATGTCGCCGATGGCGTATCTGAAGAAGTTACGCTTGTCTGAAGTGCGCAGGCAGTTGCTGGACGGTGGGCGGGGTACGAATATATCCACTGTCGCCACTGAATGGGGGTTTAACCATTTGGGCAGGTTTGCGAGCGAATACAAAAAATTATTTAATGAGATTCCAAGCGCTACGATACATCGTAATGATGGCGGTCGGGCGCATATGTGATGGGTGTATTGTAGAAACGCGGTATATTCACAACATTCTCAAATGGCTTGGTCGATTTTAATCCCAAGCCATTTTTATTGATCGAGTGAGTGGTGGAAATAGCCGGACTATCCAGTGCATGAATAATCCGGCTTGACAGGTGGGATCAACGGGTGCCGTAGATGAGTGTAACCACGTCTTTCGTTGTTTCGATATAGCCGTTAACGTCTTCGTCAGTCATGGGAAGCGTCAAGCCGACCTGACCGCGATGCACCGGGAAGTAACCGCGAGTGGCCATCTCCAGTGCATAGATACTCATGCTGTTGTCGTCAATCTTGTGCCAGTGATCGCGGTGCGTGGTGATCGCCTGACCTCTTTCACGAGTAAACGCAAAAGCGAATACGGAGAAGGCGCCGTAGATAATGAAAGGGTAGTTATGCTCTGCGGCCCAGCTGTTCAGTTCTGTTTTAATCTTCGCGTACATGTCGTTAAGCCTTTTATAGGCTTTTTCATCCATGGCCTTGAGACATGCAATACCGGCTACGCACGCCAGCGGGTGGCCATGGTGAGTCCCGGAGATCATCACCTGGTTATCTTCAAGTACACGGAACACCTTGCGGCTACCGCCGACTGCACCGATAGGCAGGCCCCCGCCGATCATCTTGCCCAGCACGGTCAAGTCAGGCTTGATCTCATATTCGCTTTGAAGTCCGTTGTAAGCCGCGCGTAGCGTGACCGTCTCATCGACGACCAGCAAAATGCCCAGTTCTTCAGTCAGCGCGCGAATTTTCTTAACGAACGTTTTGTCCAGCACTACGATGCCGCCAGCACAGGCCTGCAGTTCCATCATCACGCAGGCAATGTCTTCTGCGTTTCCGCGTAGAATTTTCTCGCAGGCTTCGTAGTTGTTTTGCACCAGAATGACGACGTTTTCGGTTTTGTAGCTTGGAATACCGTCGGAGTCTGGAAGGGCTTTGGGGTTGAAGTCCGGACCGGGAAAGTTGTCAGGGTTTGGATGAGCGGAAACCGCGAGGTCATCGGTAAAACCATGATAGCCGCCTTCGAACTTGGCGATCTTGGTTCGTCCGGTGTAACCCCGCGCTATCCGCACGGCACTGAGGCATGCCTCGCTCGCCGAGCAAGAGAACTTGACCTGTTCGATTGATTCAATGCGTTCGCAAATTAATTTAGCCAGTTCCAGTTCATGATCGGTCGGGTTGCCGAAGGAAAAACCATTCGGCAGCATGTCCGTGATTGCCTGAATGACAGCAGGATGATTATGTCCGAGTACGTTGGTAGAGAAATTATTATTGAGGTCGAGTAGGCGTTTTCCATCAATGGTATGAATATATTGAGCATCGCCCTTTTCTACAAAAATAGCATGTGGCCCAAAAGCAAAGGTGCGTCTGCTGAAACCGCCTGGAATATAATCCTTGCCCTTGGTTGTTTCGCGTTTGGACAAGTTAAAAGCTTCTGAAAAGTTATTCACGGATTGTTGATAATCAAGCTTCATGGCTATTTCCACGTAAAGAGCTAAAGAAGGTAGTTGGGGCGATTGGATTTAGCTGAACCAAGGTGTTCTCCCCCAACGCAAACCTTGGATTCAGCGATCTGAATGAACAGCAGAAGAAGTGCGGTTCAATGATTTCGAGTCAGGCCGAGGTCGGGATTTCATTCGCCGTGTAGTGGGCGGCCTTGCGTTTCCCGTTGATAATTCCAACCACAGCCGCAATCGGCACCAACCAGGGCAGAAAACCTACCAGCTCCGAGCTGGAACCGGTCAATTCATGGAAGTTAGTGAGTGCCAGTATTACCACGAAGATCAGGCCTGCGCCGCCCAACAGTGGCGCGATAAGGCCTTGCCACAGAAAGCCCTGCCTGGTCTTTTTAAAGTAGGCAATCACGGCGATCGCGCCCATCGATTGCAGCACCAGTATGGCGAGCGTACCGACAGCCACCATCCACATGTAAAGGTTGCCGATCGGATCAGCGCCAGTGAGCATAAATGCCGACAGTATGAGAAACGTAATGACGCTGAGCGCCAGGCTGGCGACGTGAGGACTGCTGTTTTTAGGGTGTACGCGGCTCAACGCATTAAAGAGGAAGTTCGAGCGGGCAAGGGAGAAGAGGTATCGACACAGGGCATTATGGAATGACAACAGCACGGCAAACAGGCTGGTAACCGCGAGGAACTGCATAATTTGGGTTGACCAGAGCCCGACAAATTTGGTGTTCATGTTGAACACGAAGTTAACCAGGTCGCCGGTTGCAGCGGCTTGTATATCGCTGCCCGAATAGGCGATGCCCAGGCACCATGTAGTGAGCGTATAAAACACGCCGATCAGCGCGATTGCAATGTAGGTGGCAAGCGGGATCGTGGTATGAGGGTTTTTCGCTTCTTCTCCGTAGAGGGTTGTTGATTCGAAACCCACGAAACAAGCGAAGGCAAACATCATTGCGACGCCAAGGCCCGGAGCGCTCAGGTCTTTGGGTATGAAATTGGCAAAGTTCATGGCTGCCGGGTCTGCTTGGATCAGTACCGCAATATCGAATATGACAAGAATCAACACTTCGAGGATCATCAAGACCCCGAGCACCTTCGCGGATATGTTCACGTCCAGGTAGCCAAATATACCGACGACGACAATCGCCAATAAGGCGCTTAGCTGCCAGGTGAACTCAATACCCGTATAGTTTTTAACAAGATCCGAGTTAAACGCGGAGAATGCGCCGTAAATACCGGCCAGCATGCAGATGTACGCAAGAATCGCGATGCCGGAGGCCGCATTACCCACGGTGCGGCCAATGCCCACTTTAACCAGCTCGGCAAATCCGCCGGCACTGACGACATAGCGACTCATGGCGGCAAATCCGATGGCAAATAGCATAAGGATCACCGACGCACACAGGTAAAGGCCTGGTGCGCTGCTCCCGCCTATGGCAAACACGGCTGGCGAGCCACCGAGTGTCGCGCCCAGTGGCGCGGCGGCGGCGACAACAAAAAATACAATGTCGGACACGCCCAGCGAGTTTGTTTTCAGGTTGTCTTTTTGATCACGGTTTTGCATCACATCCTCCACGCGGAATACCATTCTGCATTGCTGTGATCCGGCTAACTGTTACGCGGCCTATTACAGCAATGCGATTGTTTTATTCGGCAGTATTGAGTCGTGCACGGGCAGTGAACTGTTTTCGCCGCAGGGGCAAAGAACAAAATAGCCGGTGCATTTTTTGAATTGGCAAAAATTCTTGTTGTTATGTCGTTCGGCGCAATTTCAGGAGGAAGCTGGGGTGTCAGTCATTTGATTGCATCCCGGTTGAGTAGTGTATCAACGGGCAACAGGACAGTTGTCTTTATTTTTTTCATATTCGACACCTATTATTTTTAGCAGTCCGGATAAACGCTATTATTTTTCTCGTTCACGCAAAGGCATTTTTAAATCTTATCGCAGCCACGGTTTGGTGTGGCAGCAGCATGATAATGTGACCATCCGAAGGGGGATTCAATGCGCCAAAGCTGATTGATCAATCACGCTTTGTGATAGGTGCGGCTGGCATCTCCAGCGCGGTGGGGTGAGGGCGCAACCGACTACTGGGAAAAATTGATTTCAAACGTCTGCTCCGCACAATAGCGCAGCGCCCTGACACCGGGGCTTCGATTGCCCTGCAGGGTGGCCAGGGACATTGCGCTGAGCGATGCGTCTTCGATAGGAATGTATCGAATGCCGGGATGGTTGTAGGCTTTGGTTAACGACGACGGGAAGGTATCAAACGCTCCCCCGTAAGCGACTGCCGATATCACTTCAGGTATGGTTTTTACCATGGCGGCCACTTTACTCGGCTCATTCCTGACGTCTGCCAGGCTCCAGTACGAAATCAGGTCGGACGGTGCTCCTTCGGCCGGAATGGCAAAGGGTTTATCGAGCAGATCCGCTACGGTCAGTGCACCCAGCGATGCCAGTTCGTGGGTTGCGGGAACGACGGCAACCCTAGGCTCCTTGAACAGCTCGCAGTACTCCAGCCGCGCATCATGAGTCGGGATGCGCATCATCACCACATCGACAAGGCCGCCCACCAGGGATTGCACCTGGTTTGTCATTTGCAGCTCAATGAATACCAGTCGGATATCCGGGTTCAGCCGTTGAAAAAGGGCGAACATCGGATGGGTGTATTCCGCTGCCTGATCGCCGAACATGCCTACCTTCAGCACAGAGCGTTTGTTGTCGGAAAGCGCTTTGCATTCGACGATTGAATTGTGCATGTCGGCCAGGATCACGCGCGCCTTTTTAATGAATATTTCACCCGCTTCCGTCAGCGCGACTGTGCGATTGGCACGCACGAAAAGGCGAAAACCCAGTTCGCTTTCCAATTTGGCGATCTGCGCACTGAGGCCTGATTGCGCCATATTTTCAATTTCTGCGGCCTTCCCGAAATGAAGGGTTTCGGCCAGCCTCACGGCGAGCAGCAGTTTCTTGGTGTCCATGTTCGATAGGGCCGCATAAGAGAAGTTAAGGGGTTGCTAGCAATAATCGCACCTTGTCACGGACTGGAGCGCCGGCGAAGCCGGGATGCCTGGCGCAGTGGCTTTGCGGACGCTTTGGCAACCTATGCGGCCGCTGACAACATGTTACCGGAAAGATAAAGCGGGAAGGCCCGTAACAGATAATTAGATCATAAAGGGGGGAGCACCATGTTGGTGCTGGCGGTCACATCATGCTCTAAGTTGGAAAGCAGTATATGAGTCAATAGCGGATAGCCTGGAAGTTGGTTAATTTGTCCGAAAAATTGTGCTTTAAACCTTGGTGAGCGCTACGGTTTTTTATTTATGTTAACAAGATATCAGACACTGATTTCCAGGATGAAATTGACCAATAAAGTGGATAGATGAGTGTCGGCGGATTGTATAGTATTTCCGTGCACTACTGTGGCTTGCTACGTCTGCACGGCGGGGCCGCCGATAGAATTTTAATAATAATTAGTTGCTCGCATTAACTGCCCAAACGACTCCAACACTCCTTGGCGGTATTTAAATGCAGGGTTGATTCCCAGCCTGTTTAACGCACCGCTCAATTCTAATAAAATTGGAAATGCCTCCATGCGCCAATATCCCATGCTCCGCTTTTGCACACTCGCAGCACTTGTCGGCACTGCCACTCAGGCGGCGGCCTACGAATTGTATGCCCAGGACGATACCCATCTGAACGCCACCCTGGAGGCGGCGTTTGGTGCTTTCCACAGTCAGCAAAATTACGCACCTTCCGGTCGATTGCAGCCGGGGTCGTCCTCATGGCAGGAGGGTTACATCAAGTATGGCTTGAGCGGCGATCATGGGCTGGGTAGCGCCGGGACGGCCTATGGCGCTTTCTCACTGCTCAGTTCGGGGACTTGGGGCGACGGCGACGCGGCCGGTTTTACCGATGGCTCTGAACGCACGACCAAGATCGAGGATGCCTATCTGGGGTGGCGTTCGGGCAACCTGTTTGAAGCCCTTGGCAAGGACGGCATCGACCTGTCATTTGGCCGACAGAATATTGTGGTGGGTGACGGTTTCCTGATTCAGGGCGACGCCCTCAATTTGGGTCACGGCGCGGCCGACGGCCAATTCAACCGTGGCGGCGCTTACTACCTGGCGGCGCGTAAGGACTTTGACCAAACCGCCGTATTGCGGATCGGTGGTAAGGAAGGCTGGCGTGGCGATCTGATGTGGCTTAAGTCCGATAACCGTGCGCAGGCCGATACCCAGATGTACGTCGGTACGCTGGAACACGTGGCCGAGGCGGGAACAGTTGGCCTGACGTACATCAACACCACCGACATCCGTGAACAGTACGCCTCGCCGCTGCAACTCGAACGTGACGGCATGAAAACCTACAGCATTCGCGCAACAGGCAATGCGGGCGTGAAAAACCTGTTTTTGTCCGGCGAATACGCCAGGCAGAACAAGCCCAATGCGGCAAATGAGGACGCCTGGTACCTGGAAGCCGGGTGGACCTTTGCCGATGCGATGTGGACGCCGAGCGCCAGTTACCGCTACAGCCGCTTTTCAGAAGGCTATGACACGCTGTTTTACGGCATGAGCCGTGGTTATGGCACCTGGTTCCAGGGCGAAGTGGCGGGTAACTATGCCGGCCCCTTCAACAGTAATTCGCGTATCCAGAACGTCACGTTGAAGGTCTCGCCTTTGGAGAATCTGACCGTAGGCGCACTGTACTTCAACTACGACACCCTCGACCGGAAATTGGGCAATACCGATGGCCATGAAGTCGATCTGTATGCCGAATGGCACTTCAATGAACACCTGACTGTGATGCCGTTGATCGGTATCTACCAGCCAGACAAGAGCGCGGGGCAGGGGGGGACTCAATTGGGCAGCAACGACAACAACGTCTACAGCCAGTTAGTGTTTGCTACGACGTTTTGACCGTAGTTGGGTGGCTAGCGCCACCCTTTTTCGTTCCAACTTACTCCCACAAGGATGTACCCCATGCGCACGATTCCGTTGACCCTACCAAGCAAAATCACCCGTCTCGCGACTCTCTGTCTTGCCTTAGCGTTGCCGCCGACGCCGAATTGACCCAGGTGACAGTTTAAAACTGACCTCACCTCAAATGGCACCAATATGGAACGCGTTTAATTTTCGCGGTTCGATTATCGGGAACGGCAGCGCGTTGGTCACAGCGGCCAATTGCATGATCAATGCTGTCCCCATGACCGCGAGTAATGTGCAATCGGCGGCGCCAATCATTCTCGCCAGTCCAATCCACTGGCCACCGAGGGTCATGATTGCGGCGCCTGAAGATCGGCTCGAACAAGACGCTGATAGCTCGGGGAATGCGCGCATGATGTCATTGTTCGTAATCTGCTCCAGTCTGGACATCAACTCATTCGGTACCACCTTCAAGGACGCGATAGTTGATGTCTCACCAAACCAGGCTAGTTAAAACGCGAGACCGGCCGATATATGACATACCCAATAAGAAGTCAGTGGCCCAGGCCTGCTGATGGTCAACAAGCATGCTGTTCACTTGCGAGATACTCCAATGCTCGATTCGATCTCCATCCGCTTGAAAATCACCCTGCTTTCTGGCTTGTGCCTTCTCGGCGTGATAGGTCTGATCGTCAGCTTGAACCTCTACCAGGGCAACCAGAACATTCAGGTGATCAGTGCTTCCAGCAGCAAGATGTTGACCGATAGTGGCCAAAACCTGCTGCAGGCTAAGGCCGCCGAACAGGCGGGTAACCTGCAGAGGGTCTTCGGGGACAGTCTGCTGATCATCACCTCCCTCTCAGACCAGGCGACCAACCTGCGTAACATGGCCGCCCAGCGCGGGTTGCCGGCCTCAACATTACGTGAGGAACTTAACCAGAGTGTGAAGACAACATTCGATCGCAACCCGCAGATTCTGGGACTTTGGCTTGTGTTCGAACCGAATGCCTTGGAAGGTAAGGACAGCGAGTTTGTTAACGACACGCCGCGCGCATCCAACGAAAGTGGACGCTTTGCCAGCGCTTGGAACCGGGGTGCCGGCCAGTCGATGAACCTGGAGATTACCGAAAGCGATTTGCACAAGACCGAACTCAGCATCAGCGGTACCCCATACAACAGCTGGTACACCTGCCCGAGAGACAAGGGAATTACCTGCCTGACTGCGCCCTACGCAGACACCTTGGGCGGGCAAGCCCAAGTGATGACCTCACTGTCGGTCCCGTTGATTGCCGATGGCAAGGTGATCGGTGCTTTGGGCGTGGACCTCGCACTCGGCGCCCTGCAAGCGGCCGCAAGCGATGCCCAGCGTACGCTGTTCAACGGCTCGGGAAGCATGCTTATTGTGTCCGACAGCGGCGTACTCGCGGCCTATAGCAAGGATGCAGGCCAGGTCGCCAAACCGCTCAGCGTCACATTGGGCGAGGACGGCAAGGCGATACTCGCGGCATTGACGCAAAAAAAACCGCTGGTGCTGGCCCAGAATGATTTGATCCGCGCCGTCTACCCCGTCGCGCCTATCCCCGACGCGCCGGCTTGGGGGGTGGTCATTGATTTGCCCAAACAAGTCTTGCTGGCCGACTCGGTAGCGCTTCAGACCTTGCTTGACCAGACCCAAACACGCGACACCCTGAAGTCGCTGCTCGTGGCCATAGGCGCGGGTCTGCTGGGCCTGCTGCTCATCGGGTTCACCGCCTCCGGGGTGACGCGCCCGATCAACAGTGTCGCGCAGATGCTCAAGGCGATTGCCAGCGGCGACGGCGACCTGACCCAACGCCTGCACTACCGCAAGAAAGATGAATTGGGCGAACTGGTGAACGGGTTCAACCGTTTCCTCGACAAACTGCAGCCCACCGTCGCGCAAATCAAGCAGAGCATTACCGATGCGCGCGGTACCGCCGACCAGTCTTCGGAAATCGCGCGGCTGACCAGTGAAGGGATGCAGGTGCAATTTCGCGAGATCGACCAACTGGCAACCGCGTCCAACGAAATGAGCGCCACCGCCCATGAAGTCGCCCACAGCGCCTCGAATGCCGCCCAGGCCGCGCGCGGTGCCGACCAGGCGTCCAGGGAGGGCATCACCCTTATCGAGCGCAGTACCCAGGACATCAATGCGTTGGCCCGCGAGGTCAGCAAGGCCGTGACGGAAGTCGAAGCGCTGGCGGTCAACAGCGAGCAGATCGGTTCGGTGCTGGAAGTGATCCGCAGCATTGCCGAGCAAACCAATCTGCTGGCACTCAACGCCGCGATCGAAGCGGCGCGCGCCGGGGAAAGCGGCCGAGGTTTTGCGGTGGTGGCCGATGAAGTACGCAACCTGGCCAAGCGCACCCAGGATTCCGTCGAGGAAATCCGCATGGTCATCGAACGCATCCAAACCGGCACGCGGGGCGTGGTGGCGACCATGCATTCCAGCCAGACACTTGCCCAGGACAACGCCGGGCAGATCCATCAGGCCGTGCAGGCGCTTGGCAAGATCAGCGACGCGGTAACGGTGATCAGCGACATGAACCTGCAGATTGCAAGTGCGGCGGAGGAGCAAAGTGCGGTGGCCGAAGAGGTCAATCGCAACGTCTCGACCATCCGCGGTGTGACCGAGACCCTGACGGAACAGGCCGCCGAGTCGGCGCAGATCAGCAGTCAGCTCAACGCACGGGCCAATCAACAAATGAAGCTGATGGACCAGTTCCGCGTGTAACACGCGGCGGTATAGCGGCGCATGACGGGTGGGACGGTAACTAGGCAACAGCGCATGTACTACGCTGCGAAATGGCTGAAGTGGTAGCCCCCCCCATCGGGCCGCGACATCATCCTTCGCCGACGCTGCCTCCCGTCCGACTGGCTATGGGGGCGAAGAAAATGGCATAGTCCGGAATCACTCTTTCTTGGCCCTTGATACACCTCAAAAACAAGTCCAGAATTGAGTCTTTTCCTGCTCCGGCAAGAAAAGAAACCCCTTAGATTTCAACGAGTCGGACGCCAGATATGAGTCTCGTTTCCTACTCCATTCTCCTGATTTTCGTATATCTTCAATCTGTCGTCACTCGCCAAGCGTTTTGCCGTAGATGATCTAAATAGTCAGCCCATCGTTGAGCCGCTTCCCGGCGTTGCGCTAGCAGTTGCGCACGCGCATAAACAGCCCCTAGCGCACCTGGCATTCTGTGGGATAACGATAGTTCGAGCACAATTGGATCGATGCCCAAGTGCTCGTGTGCAATGGTTCTGTAGGTCGCGCGAAAGCCGTGAGCAGTGATGTTGTACTCCGGCCAAATACGCTGAAAGGACTTGAGCATGGAGGTCGGGTTTATGGGACGTCCCGGATAGACCGGCGAGACGAACACCCAGCCTTTGCCTTCCTCATCCACCACGCGGGTTTTATGTAGCTCGCGTAACAGAACCAAGGCTTGTTCAGGCAACGGCACGATGTGTTTGCTCTTGTCCAGATGCTTGGTCTTGCTCACCACATAACGCCAATCGGCGCCCACCAAGTCGACATCTTCCCAGCGCATCTGCACCAGTTCGCCTGGTCGGACCGGCAACATGACCAGCAGATGCATTGCTGTGGCTACGCTGCCCTCGTTGCAGTCATCAAGGCGTAGAAGAAACCTGCCCAGGTCGGATGGCCTTTCGATCGCCGGGTTGCTGGTCACGATGTGGCGAATCTTCAACTCCTCGATATTACTGAGCGCCACATTGCGCTCCACCCAGCCGCGACCTTCGGCAAAGCCCAGAACGGCACGTATGATGGTGCGCACGCGCCGGGCCATGGCCATGGTGCGCTGGCGGCGCAATTCAGTGATGATCGTAGTGATGTGCTCCAACTTGATCTCGCTGATCGGTTTTTTGCCAATGGCAGGCAAGATGTGGTTGTTCAGCGCTCCGGTAAAGCCCGAGATGGATTTGGTCACCAGTTCGGCAGACTTGAATGCCAACCATTGCTCGGCCACGTAAGCGAAGGTGCGCTCTTCATTGAGCAACTGTGCCTCAATCTTGGCGGTCTTGGCCTTGAGCGGAGCGGTGTGGTTAGCCACGTCGCGGCGTGCGCCGCGGGCAATGTCGCGCGCCTCCTTGAGGCTAATGTCGGGGTAAGCGCCGATGGAGAAGCGGTTTTCCTTCCCATGCAGCCGATACTTCAATCGCCAAACCTTGGAAGGGGATTTGCCGACCTTACTCGACGCCCTCACTTCCAAGTAGAGGCCAGGAACTTCGCCATCGGCGTGTTTGCCAGGTTCGGTCAGTGATCGGATCAAGGCATCGCTGAGTTTTCGTTTGAAAACAACCGGATTATTTGGGGGCATCGGTGGGGGCATCCTTTTTAAGGAACCGAAATTTGCCCCCAATTATGCCCCCATGAGTCGTGGAATCCATTGGATTTAGACAGACGGCTATGGACTTAAAAAGCCAATAACTTGTTGTTATTAAAAGGTTTAATGGAATTTAGTGGAGTTCCGTTACAGGCTATCGGGGTCCCCAAAAAACATCTGAATCCGCGACCGCAACCACCGCTCTCCCGGATCATTGTCCTGAGACCCCCGCCAAGCCATATGCAACTCGAACGAGCGCACCGGTAACGGTGGTTCTTCCGCGCGCAAACCACCTGCGGCCGTCAGTGCTTCGGCGGCATAGTCGGGGACGATGGCGACGATGTCGGTGCCGGAAAGCAGGGTGCCCAGCCCGTTGAACTGCGGCACGGCCAGTACCACATGGCGCTTGCGATTGAGCTTCTCCAGCTCTTCATCGATAAACCCGCTCAAGTCGCCGGCGAACGACACCAGTGCGTGGGGGCGGGCGCAGAAGTCGTCGAGGCTCAGGGCGCCCGGCACGCTGTCGGCGCGCAGCAGTTTCGGCAGGCTGCGGCGCAGTACTTTGCGTTTGGCGTTGGCCGGCAGGTCGGCGGTGTAGCTGACGCCGATGGAGATTTCACCGGAGGCCAGCAGGCCGGGCATCAGGATGTAGTTGACGCGGCGCACCACCAGCACGATGCCGGGGGCTTCGGCGCGCAGGCGTTTGAGCAGTTGGGGCAGCAGGGCGAATTCGACATCGTCTGACAGGCCGATGCGGAATACCGCAGTACTGGTGGCAGGGTCGAACTCAGCGGCGCGGCTGACGGCGGTGGAAATCGAGTCCAGGGCCGGCGAGAGCAGGGCGAAGATTTCCACGGCGCGGGCCGACGGCTCCATGCTGCGCCCGGTGCGCACGAACAGCGGGTCGTCGAACAGCCCTCGCAGGCGCGACAACGCCGCGCTGATGGCCGGTTGGCCGAGGAACAATTTCTCGGCAGCACGGGTCACACTGCGCTCATGCATCAAGGTTTCGAATACGATCAAGAGGTTAAGGTCGACACGACGCAGGTCGTTACGGTTCATCTTGTGTCCTGGAAGAGTCTGCAAACTTGACGAGAGCAGTCACATAAGAGCCCTTGGGTTCCATTTAGAAGCGTGACCGGCATGAATCTTACGGGGAAAGGCTGGTACTCTGCACCGGCTAATTGAGTTTTCCTACGATGTTTGAGGTCTATTCCTCAGTAGTGGAATCAATGACAGGCATGTCGACTATTAATGGCGACCGATGGCCTTACCTGCAAAGCCCAGATAAAGTTCATGGCATTAGAGGTTACTTTGACGAGGTTTGCGATGTCCCGCACGATCCGTTTTCACAAGTTTGGTCCGGCCGAGGTGCTCAAATGCGAAGAGCATGCGGCCGCGCAGCCCGCACCGGGCGAAGTGCAGGTGCGTGTCGAGGCCATTGGCATCAGCTGGTATGACATTTTGTGGCGCCAGAATCTGGCGTCTTCCCACGCACGTCTTCCATCCGGCCTTGGCCATGAGATGGCTGGTGTAGTTGTCGCGCTGGGCGACGGCGTGGATGATTTGGCAGTGGGCGATAAAGTGGCCAGTTTTCCGGCCGAGAGCCCCAATGATTACCCGGTGTATGGCGAACAGATCGTCCTGCCCCGTTCGGCCCTGACCCGCTACCCGGACGTCTTGAGCCCCATCGAAGCCAGCGTGCACTACACGCCGCTGCTGATTGCCTACTTTGCGTATGTGGACCTGGCCCGGGTCAAGCCCGGGCAGTTTGCCCTGGTGACCGACGCCAGTCACTGCGCCGGCCCGTCGTTTGTGCAGTTGGGCAAGGCCCTGGGTGTGCGAGTGATTGCCGCCACCAAGGACGGTGCAGAGCGCGAATACCTGCTGTCCCTCGGGGCAGAGAAGGTGATCGTTACCGAAGAACAGGACCTGCTGATGCAAATCAACAAGTTCACCGACAACCGTGGCGTTGACGTGGTGTTCGATGGTTTGGGCGGCCCGCAGATGTCGTTGCTCGGTGATGTGCTGGCGCCCCGTGGCAGCCTGGTGCTGTATGGCTTGCAAGGCGGTAACCAGACACCGTTCCCGGCGTGTGCGGCGTTTCAGAAGAACATTCAGTTCTTTGTGCACTGCATTGGTAACTTCACCGGCAAACCGGAGCTGGGCATCATCCAGGATCAGGTGGCCTTGCAGCGTGCGTTGCGTGATATCAACCAACTGACCGCTGATCGTGTACTCGTTCCCCTGAAAACCACGGTGTTTCCGTTCAATCAGTTTGTCGAAGCTCACCGTTATATGGACGAATGCCCTTGCCGCGAGCGGGTTGCGTTGCAGGTTGCGGCTGTTTGAGCTGTAGGAGTATTCGTAAATGAATACTCCAGGTCCCGAGTGAATGGGGCAAATGCGCCATTTGACAGGGCTTAACCCGCCCGCCCCAGAACGTGCCTGAATGGCACTTGCGCCCCCAAATCCGGCCTTTTCTCCCTGACGCCGCGCTGAATACCAGCGCGGCGTCGTCGTATCTGCGCTATTTGCGCGGTATCAGCCGTTGATCTGAACTGGTTTTCGGCCGGCTTCTGTATCTATTAATCATTATTCCAGCACTGATAATTGCCCCTTCACTTTCATCTCAAGGATTGAGCAATGATTGAATCTCTGACGCGGCGGCACATAGTTATTCGAACTAGCGATGCGGTCCACCTGCGGGCTCAGGAGGGCAGGTGCTTTCATAAAACGTACCTGCGCAGCAAATGGAAAAGTTGTTTGAGTCTATTTGTCGGACACTTCTTTAATAGGCCGATTAAAAGGCCGTAGGAACTTGTCGGAAGAGTCCTAGGGTGCGCGTTTCAAATGGATTATCCAATGTTTTCATTGGGTTGCGTGCTTGTTTAGGGTGAGGGTGTTCTTCCGGTAGATCCATGTCGTGTTGTTGCGCGGTGCTAGTGTTTAATCATCGACGCACACTGCGATGCGCGATTTTCCTACACGCAAAATAGGTCAAGCAAACACTGTCAGCAGTTGCTTGAAACTGATATTTCAACTCGGGTAGTAGAACTATGAGCACTATTCACGAACAGGCTATGAATCATGTCTACCAGCAAGTTCTGCAGCGCTTGATCGGGCACTTTAATCGTGCCGGACGTACAGCCCTCCAGTTGCTGGTCCAGCGAATTGTTGTCGCCGCGGGCGGAATGGAGCAGGTGGGGGATTTCAAGGTGCTGGTGGCCCACGGTGGCGGTGAAGTCAGCAGCTATACCCTGGCGCTGCTGCGGGCGGCTCAACTGACCATTGCCGGTCGAGCGCCGCGCACCTTTAACCTGAGGGTCGCGACGTTACGGCATGCAGGCATGACCGAGGGCCAGTTCGACACGCTCAATCGTGGCTACGGCAGGCTGTTTCTGCACGACGACCCGCGCGTCGAATTGCTGATGGTGGAAAATCACGAAGTACAACCCTTCAATCACCTGCGCCCGGCCTCGGCGGTGGGGCGAGAGATCAGCCAGCGCAATAGGGTGATGGTAGGCCACCAGAGCGCCGGGGACTGCCGCGCCACGCTGTGCAACGACACCTACCTGGCGGTCGGGGATTTTTACCAGCGCGTCACCACCTGCAACGGCGGCGTCCATGCGTTGGTCAGCGGTGATTCCCCGCGCAAGCAAAGTCAGTTTCTTGCCTGGCTCAAGAAAACCGCCCAGAGCGTCGGCATCCGTGTGCCCAAGGGCCATCCGCTGTCGCTCAACGCGTTGTTCTCGCGCCTGGACGAGTTGAGCACGGGTTACTACCGTGATGTGTTCGGTGAGCACTATGCGGCCAGCGATAATCCCAGCCAGGTGGGGCATCGTCACTTGGCCTACATCGGCATTGCCGACCTGCTGGAAGATGTCGACCTGGCGTCGACCTCCTTGCTGACCGAGTTCATGGCCTACAAGCCCGATCCACTGGGCTTTCACTTCAGCCAACCGACCTATTCCAATCCGCTGCTGATGGCTCATTTGCGTGGCCTGCAGGCCGAATGCCTGCGTGAGCTGGATTATGAAGATGGCGTCGACGGTTTTACCCAGCAGGCCGATGGGTACCTGCGGCGCCTGCACATGCCTGAGGATTTGCTTATCCAGGCCGGGACCCGCGAAGGGCGTATGCTCGCCAGTACTTACGCCCAGCAGTTTTTCGGCCTGGATGAAACCCAACTGGTCTGCCTGTTGTTCTCGCCATTTCTGCATCACGGTGAGCGGCTGGAAAGCTATTTGCGCCAGTGTCATCCGGGCATGCTGGTGGCGTTGCCTGAGTTGCACAAAGTCCTGCAAGGCAGCGCCTGTGCCGAGATGCTGCAGCAGTGGATAACGGACACCAGCGGCCTGCCGCTGCCCTTGTTACAGCACCTGTATCGCAAGCGGCCGCCGGTCAGGGCGAACGGCGGGCGTCACGTCAGTGCGGCCCAGGGCGCCGCTCAGGCCGTGCCATTGTTCGGGCGATGACACTGCGCGGCGAGCGTCAGGCGGATTTCGCGTATCAGGCGGTCTATCGCTACATGATCAGTCTGATCAACGAAGTCAGTACCGACACCCGGGTAAAACTGCCGTCATTGCGGCAGTTGGCGGGGCGCCTGAACGTGTCGATTTCGACCATCCAATATGCCTACGCGCTGCTGGAGAAGGAGGGCAGGGTCTATTCGGTGGCCAAATCCGGTTATTACGCCTGGCCGATGTCGGCCAATCCGCTGGCGTGGGCCGGAGGGGATCTGCTTGACCGCCTCTACGCGGCGGCCCGGCGCCCCGGCATGGTGGTGCTCAGCGGTGATGAGCCGGCATTGCCGGGCGCGTTGGACGCAACGCTGCTGCGACTGGAGCGGGAGTTGGTGCGCCAGTACCCGTCGTATCTGCAGCCCTGGTCCCAGCCCTGCGGGGTGTGGGAGCTGCGCGCAGCGCTGGCCGCACGCTATACCTCGTCACCCACGCGCTGCTGGCATGCCGACGACGTGTATATCGGTGCCGACCTGCGTGGCGTGCTGGACATTCTGATCGAGGTGCTGGGCCTGCGCGGCACCACCGTGATTGTCGAGTCGCCCTGCGATTGGCTGATCCTGCGTCTGTTGCAGGACGCCGGGGTGCGCGTCGTCGAGCTGCCTTGGACGCCGGAGGGTAGCCTGGATCTAGCGGCGCTGGGCAGGCTGTTGCGCGATGAATCGGTGCAACTGGTGTTGCTCTCGTCGAAGGTAAGCCTGCCATCGGGGATGGCCATGTCAATCGACGAACGTGTGGAGGTAGCCAGTCTGCTGGGCCAGCACGGTTGCTGGCTGGTTGAAAACGACACGTTTGGTGAGCTGGGTTTCGACGCCACGCACACTCCGTTGCGCGAACTGGTGAACCCTGAGCGGCTGATTGTGTTTTCCTCCTTCGAGAAAATACTCGGCTCGGAAGCCCCCTACGGGTATCTGCTGTCCCGGCGTATGAGCAACGAATTGCAGCGCCAGTTCCTGCTGCGCTCATTCCGCTTATCGTCGATCCGCCAGCGCGCAATCGCCCGTTTGTACCAAAGCGGGCGGATTGACCTGCACCTGGGCTCGCTGCGCCAACGCTTGAGCGAGCAGGCGGCGCACATGAGTCAGCGCCTGGAACAGCATTTGGGCGACCAGGTGACCTATCGGATGCCGACCGCCGGCGCCGCGTTCTGGCTGGCCTCCACCCTTACGGTGGATATGCGCCAGGCCTTTCAGCGTCTGCTCGCACGACAGGTGGTGATCGCCCCCGGCGAGCTGTTCAGCGTCAGTGGCCTGCACCAGCAGAACCTGCGCTTGAGTCACACCTTCCACGGGCAACCCAATCTGGATATTGCCCTGGAAGCATTGAGTGATGCGTTGCGACAGGCGCAGACTGGGTGAAGTTTCTCTTAAAGATGTAGGATCGATACCGTCGCGCAGTAGTCCAAGTCTCAGTAAACTGCCATTTTTTCCAAATTCTTCTTTCCGAGGTTTATGCATGACAATCAGTCCTTTTGCGGGCAAGCCGGCGCCGGCCCAGTTGCTGGTGGATATCCCGCGACTGGTCACGGCCTATTACACCGGACAGCCTGATGCAGCGATCTCCACCCAGCGTGTGGCCTTTGGCACTTCCGGGCACCGTGGCAGCTCCTTCGAACTGAGCTTCAACGAATGGCATGTGCTCGCCATCAGCCAGGCCATCTGCCTGTATCGCGAAGCCCAGGGCATCAACGGCCCGCTGTTTGTCGGCCTGGATACCCATGCGCTGTCGACTCCGGCCGGTGCAAGCGCGCTGGAAGTGCTGGCCGCCAATGGTGTGCACGTGATGCTGGCCGAAGGCGATGAATACACGCCAACGCCGGCGATTTCCCACGCGATCATCTGCTACAACCGTGGCCGCACCAGCGGCCTGGCTGACGGCATCGTTATCACGCCGTCCCACAACCCGCCGCAAAGTGGTGGCTACAAGTACAACCCGCCCAACGGTGGTCCGGCCGACACCCACGTCACCAAGTGGATCGAAGCCAAGGCCAACGAGCTGCTGGCCAATAAACTCGCTGGGGTCAAGCGCATCACCCATGCGCAGGCGCTCAAGGCCGACACGACCCATCGCCATGACTACCTCAACAGCTACGTGGCCGACCTGATCAACGTGATCGACATGGACGCCATCCGCAGCGCTGACCTGCGCCTGGGCGTGGATCCGCTGGGCGGAGCAGGGGTGCGCTACTGGTCGGCGATTGCCGAGCACTACCGCCTGAACCTGGAGGTGGTGAACACTGAAGTCGATGCCACGTTCCGCTTCATGAGCGTCGACTGGGACGGCCAGATCCGCATGGATCCGTCCTCCAGCTACGCCATGCAAGGCCTGATCGGCCTCAAGGAACGCTTCGACGTGGCCTTCGCCTGCGACCCGGACCACGACCGCCACGGCATCGTGACCCCGTCCGGCGGCCTGTTGGCGCCGAACAACTACCTCGCGGTGTCCATCGACTACCTGTTCCAGAACCGTCCTGACTGGCGCGCCGATGCGGCTGTAGGCAAGACCGTGGTCAGCAGCGGCCTGATCGATCGCGTGGCCGCACGCATCGGCCGTCGCCTCTACGAGGTGCCGGTGGGCTTCAAGTGGTTCGCCGACGGCCTGTTCGAAGGCTCATTGGGCTTTGGCGGGGAAGAAAGCGCAGGTGCCTCGTTCCTGCGCAAGGATGGCACCGTGTGGAGCACCGACAAGGATGGCCTGATCCCGGCATTGCTGGCAGCGGAAATGACCTCGCGCAAAGGCCAGGACCCGAGCCAGATCTACCGTGGCCTCACCGATGCCTTGGGCGAGCCGTTCGCCATTCGTGTCGATGCCAAGGCCACCCCGGCGCAGAAAGCCCTGCTGGGCAAGCTGTCGCCAGAGCAGGTGACCTCCACTGAGCTGGCTGGCGAAAGTATCCAGCAGATCCTCAGCCATGCGCCGGGCAATAACCAGGCGATTGGCGGTCTGAAAGTGATGACCGAAAACGGCTGGTTCGCCGCACGCCCATCGGGTACCGAAGACATCTACAAGATCTACGCCGAGAGCTTCATTGGCGAAGACCACCTCAAGCAACTGGTGGAAGAGGCACAGGTGCTGGTAGACGGCGCCATCTCGGAATAACACCGCAAAACCAATATGGGAGGGGGCAAGCCTTAATGCCAGTCAGTTAAGGCTTTCTTGTAGGAGCGAGCTTGCTCGCGAAAAACTCACAGGCGCCGCGTTCATTCAGGAAGCACGCGTTATCGTTGACGTTTTTCGCGAGCAAGCTCGCTCCTACAGGAGGCGATGTACGCTTAACTGACTGGCATTAGGGCAAGCCTCTCCCATAGTTTATTGGGCCAAAGCGTTGGATCAGGCCAGATCGACCAGCACGATCTCGCTGTCTTCAACCGCCGTTACCCGCAACACCTGCTCATCCTCAACCGCCACACCGTCTCGAGCTTGTGCACGCAGGCCATTGACTTCGATCACTCCGGTAGCCGGTACCAGGTAAGCACGACGCCCGTTGTCCAAGCGGTATTCCGCACTTTCCCCGGCTTTCAGGTTTGCCGCTACCAGGCGAGCATCTGCACGAATGCGCAAGCTCTCGCTATCACCGGCTTTGCCACTGGCCAGGGTCACAAACCCTTCGCGATCACCTTTCGGAAACGGCTTGGCGCCCCAGGAGGGTGGAAGGCCGGCTTCGTTCGGGATGATCCAGATCTGGAAGATCTTGCTCGGCGTGGCTTCCAGGTTGTACTCGCTGTGGGCGATCCCCGTGCCCGCGCTCATTACCTGCACATCACCGGCCTCGGTGCGGCCCTTGTTGCCCAGGTTATCGGCGTGACTGATGGCGCCTTCACGCACATAGGTAATGATCTCCATGTCGCGATGCGGGTGCTGCGGGAAGCCGGTGCCGGGGGCGATAATGTCGTCGTTCCACACCCGCAGGTTGCCCCAGTGCATGCGCTTGGGGTCGTGGTATTCGGCAAATGAAAAGTGGTGATGGGCGTCAAGCCAGCCGTGGTGAGCGCCGCCCAGGGAGTTGAAAGGTCGAAGTTCAAGCATGATCGTCTCCTGTTGATGGCGCGTATGATCCAATAGCCTTTGATCGATAAAAAGCGTAAAAAATGCCTGATTCCTATCGGAGGATTAGATTGGTTTCCAGCGTTATAACGTTCACTTCATCGCCTAACTGCATGACCGTAAAGCAATTGGCTGGAACTGAGGGCCAATTCCGGCGACCATGACGCCCTTGTCAAAACCCAGCTCATCGCAGGAGTCCGCGTGCTGCAACACAAGCCTGAACTGCCCCCCGAACTGCGCCCATTGGCCGAAATGCCGCTGCTCAAACGTCTTGCCGCCCGCTTGTTTGGCCATGGCCTGACGCGCTTGCGCGCGCAGCATCGGTTTTCCTGGTTGCACGGACAGGCCGATGGTTTTCGCAGTGGCCACGAAGCCGGCGTGGAGTACGGCTATCGCGAGGGCAAGGCCGATGGCATTGAGGAAGGCCGACAAGTCCTGTTGATCCGCGACTTCCGTCCCGATGAGCACCGCGCGCCTGGTGTGGACGACAGCCTGTTCGATGATTGGCGCCTGCCCCTGACGGCCGATATCAAAAAGCGCATCAAGGCCGACGTGGCCCGCTTGCTGCCGGCCCATGCCCAGCCGAGTGCGGCACAATGGAAGATGATCTTCAGCGACACGCCGTCAACCTCGGTGATCGCCGGTGCCGGCGCGGGTAAATCCACCTCGCTGGTGTTGCGTATTTTGCTGCTCACCCATTACCTGGGCTTCGAATTGAGCTCGATGACCGTAGTGACCTTCACCCGCGAGTCGCGCAAAGACTTCATCAACAAGCTCATGGAAATTCTCAACCTGTGGGGCCAACCCCTTGAAATGAAAGAAGCCCAGGCGGTGGTGCGCACCTTTCACTCGCGCATCCTGCCGATGGTCCGCAGCCTGCCGGGTTTTGAACGCCTGCAAGCGTTCGAGAACCTCAGCGCCGGTTTCGAAGAGGCCGACAGCAACCCGTTCGACCTGCGCATCAACGACGCCCAGCGCCAGCAAATGAATGCCTGCTATCACCGATTGCATGGCCAGCACCCACGCTTTCGTGAGCTGATAGCACCGCTTGCGCGCCATGGGCTGCAACTCAGGGAGCTGGAGCGCGATCATCCGGATGTACAGAAGCGCGTGGCGGTGACCGAACTGGCGGCCAAGCGCGATGAAGAGCTCTGTGATGTGATCGAAGACTTGTGGTTTCGCGCCGGCGCCTGGCCGATCCAGGGTATTGAGCCGAGTCGGCAGCGCGTCGAAATCAACGGCGCGCAGTTTCACTGTCACGGCTATATCCCCGAACTGGATGCGTGGGTAGTGCTGGGCTTTGATCCCAGGGAAAACGCCCAGATCAGCCGGCCGAATTCGAAGCTGTCGGTGCGTGCGGAGTGGGCGGTAAAGCGCACCCTGTTTCAAGCTTTCTATCGTAAGCCTTTGATATGGTTGGATAGTTATGATTCGTCAAGGCGTCTTCTAAGCAGCCTCGCCAGTGATGCCAGCGCCGGTCCCGGCTTTGATTACAAGGTCAAGGGAGAGCTGGCGTCGGCGCCGCTGCTGGACAGTTTCGTGATGGCAGCCGGCTTTATCGAGAACCTGGGGCTGGACGTGCCGACCGCCGTCGGCCAGATGAGCTTCGCCAAGGACGACCCGGACCGGTTCTTCTTTGAAGCCCTGAGCATTTTCTGGAAGGCCCTGGAAGACCACCTGCTTGATCAGTCGCCGCCGATCATGACCTATAACCGCATGTTCTCGCTGTTCGGCGAAAACACCCCGGAAAACCTCAAGCTGCTCAGCGATCCACTGCTGCGGCCGATGTCGCACCTGATGATCGACGAATTCCAGGACGTATCGCCCCAGATCGTCTCGTGGATACGCGCCAGCCTGCGGGAAATCCGCAGCCGTGGGCCGGCGATGCATGTGGGCCGTGGCGCGCAACGATCGTCCTTGCTGTGCGTGGGTGATGACTGGCAGTCGATCTACGGTTGGCGCGGCAGTTCGCCCAAGTACTTCATGGAGTTCAACAACGAATTCCCATCGCCGAGCACTACCCGAGTGATGCTCAGCGAGAACTACCGTAGTCATCAGCACATCATTGATGCCGCCGAACATATCGTGCGCGCGGCGCCGTCGATCCCCGGAAAGAAAGCCAAGGCCAGTGGCACAGCCAAGGCGTTGAGGCCGGTCACAGTACTGGAGCGGGACGATGCTGCCCTGGGCCGGCAACTGCTGGAACACTATCAAAAGGGCGATTCGGTGTTAATGCTTTATCGAAAAAGTAGCGATAAGTTATTGATTCAAGAGCATATTCATTCGGTAGTTAATGTTGATTCTAGCTTGGCTCCAGCGGCGCGCAGATTGAAACAGCTGACGTATCACAGCGCCAAGGGCCTGCAGGCAGACGCCGTCTTCCTGCTTGGCGATTGCCAGCACCTGACCAGTTCGCCGTACAAGAACCAGGTGTATCGCATGGCCGGTTTGGGCAAGGACGGCGATAGCGAACCTTATGACACGGCGCAAAAAGACGAGGTGCTGCGCCTGGCCTACGTCGGGATTACCCGCGCCGTGAACCATTGCTACTGGTATGTGGAAAAACCTGAAGGCCAGGCGGTGAATGTGCCGAAGGCCTCGGAGCGGGTTGATGGCAAGAAAGCGTTTTTCGACGATCAGCGCCACTAGAGAATGAACGCAATCCAACGGTGGGAGGGGGCTTGCTCCCGATAGCAGAGTGTCAGCCACCACCGACAGTGACTGAACCACCGCGATCGGGAGCAAGCCCCCTCCCACCGTTGAGCTTCTTTCTGTTGGCTGGGCCGGGATCAGGCCCTCAGCGACAACGGCGGCACAAACGACTCCAATTCATCTTCCACCGCCTCGATAATCCGCTCCACATCGGCGGCATTCATCACGGTCGCGCAGGGGATGCCGGCGATGGCAATCAGCGTCTCGCCGCTGGCGCGGTCGAACAGGCGGGCGATCATACTGCCGGGCGCGTCCATGCTGCCCTCGAAGCCCATTGGATGGAAATGCCAGCGCATCAGCTGGCAGGCGTTGGGGAACGTCACTTTGTTCATGTTGCCCACCTTGTTCATTGAGCGCTTCCTTTAGCTCGCGGCAGGGCGCCATGACCTTCACTGGTCGCGGCGTTGAAGAGCTTAAAAATAGCATTCGTTCGTACGCGCAATGTGATTTTTTCTGCCCCGTTCGGCGGTTGTTATCCATTCACTTGACGTGGGTCATCTCCTGCTGATGATGGGCGAAATGCCACTAGTCAGAAGTTCCAATTGGCCATTGAAGGCCCTGGCAAAATTCGGCAATCTCCAAGGTTTACCCGCTTCCGAGCCCCCCATGCCCGACATCGCCCCAGACGATGATTGCCATCACACTCATGCCACCCGGGACCTGGTGCTGCGCCACCACCTGTGTTGGCGCCATCGCGACCTGGATGGGGTGATGTCCTACTACCACCCGGATATCCAGTACCACGATTTTTTCCAGAACCGTGTGGTTGGTTACCCCGAGTTGCGTGATTACCTGCAAGCCAGCATGCCCCGCGAAGCCGATGAAGCCATTGAGCACACCGACCGCATCCGCGCCGACGGCGATACGGCCTTTATCCAATACCGCATCACCTTGCGCGGCGGACAGGGCCTGGTGTCATTCCGTACCAGCGAGGCCATCACCGTGCGCGATGGGTTGATCTGGCGCGTCAATGAGTACGCGTCATTGGTGCATGAACAGCCCTCCCAGGCCCAGCGCCCCAGCGTCAGCCGCCTGGGCCTGTCGCCCCAGCAATTGGGGCATATGGCCAATGACTTGCAACAGTACTTCGAGCGCAAGCAGCCTTATCTGGACCCGGAACTGGACCTGCAGCGCGTCGCCAAGGAATGTGGCTACAGCCGCAATCAGATTTCCTACCTGCTCAACCAGGTGCTGGGGCAAAGCTTCTATCGCTACGTCAACCAGGCCCGGCTCCAGCATCTGCTGGCCGCGTTGGACAAAGCGAAGCCGCCGATCAAGGTCGACGATCTGGCTTTCGCCGCCGGCTTCAATTCGTTGTCGGCGTTCTACAGCGCCTTCCGCCAGCACACAGGCCAATCACCCAAGGCCTACGTCAAACAAATTTCCCTGCGTGCACGCGCGCAAGACAGCGAATAACCCGCAGTTCTAGGATCCCCCCATCGAAACGTGGTTGGGGAGCTTGGCATGCCGGCATGGCGCAACATCAGTTTATGGATGGACCAGTTGGATGACCCGCTGATAGCGCGGCCGTCCCTTGAGCATGACCTGGACGTCAATGTCGCCATTATCGGCGCCGGCTACACCGGCCTGTGGACGGCCTACTACCTCAAACGCCAGGCGCCTGAGCTGAAGATCGCGATTATCGAGGCGCAAACCGCTGGCTTCGGCGCATCGGGCCGTAACGGCGGCTGGCTGATGGGCAATCTGCTGGGCGAAGACCGCCTGCTGGCCGGCCTTGCACCTGAACAGCGTCGTGCCTCATTCGACCTTTTGCATGGCATTCCAGACGAAGTGGGCCAAGTCCTGGCCCGTGAAGGCATCGACTGCGACTACCGCAAGGGCGGCGCGCTGTATTGCGCCGCACGCTACCCCGAGCAGGAAGGTAGCCTGCGCACTTACCTGGACAAACTCTACGCCCAAGGCCTGACCGAAGCCGACTATCGCTGGCTGAGCCCGCAACAGTTGGCTGAACAGATCCGCATCGCCAAGCCCTATGGCGGCATCTATGCCCCCCATGTCGCGACGATCAACCCGGCCAAACTGGTGCGCGGCCTTGCGCGGGTGGTGGAGAGCATGGGCGTGACGATTTATGAAAACAGTCCGGTCACCCACTGGCAGTCCGGTACCGTGCGCACGGCCAGGGCCGGGGTACGCGCCACCTGGGTGGTGCCGGCTGTGGAAGGGTACGCCAACACCTTGCCGCCCCTCGGTCGTTACCAGTTACCCGTGCAAAGTCTGATTGTCGCCACCGAACCACTGCCCGCCAGCATGTGGGACGAAATCGGCCTCAGCCAGGGCCAGGCGTTTGGCGAAAGCAGCCGACAAGTCACCTACGGCCAACGTTCGGCGGATAACCGACTGGTGTTCGGCGCCCGTGGCGGTTACCAGTTCGCCGGCAAATTGCGGCACAACTTTGATTTGACCGACAGCGAAGTGGACCTGCGTCGCTACCTGTTCGGCGAACTCTTCCCACAGCTGAAAAAGGTGCGGATCAGCCATTCCTGGGGCGGCAACCTCGGCATGTCGCGCAATTTTCGCCCGCACATGCTCTGTGACCACAAGACCGGCATTGCCCTCTCTGGCGGTTACGGCGGGGAGGGCGTCGGTGCCACCAACCTGGGCGGCCGCACCCTGGCTGACCTGATCCTTGGGCGCGACACGCCGCTGATTCACCAACCCTGGGTGCTGCGCGAACGTGGCCTGGATGCGCTCAAGGCTTGGGAGCCGGAGCCGTGCCGCTGGCTCGGCTACAACGCGATCATTCGCAGCTTTGTCCATGAAGACCAGGTACTGGCCAACCCCAACAGTGCGCCCTGGCGCCGCAAGCTGGCGACCGGCGTGGCCGGGTTTATGGAAGGTTTCATGCACTAAGTCGTTTCATTCACACGGGAAAATCCCATGAGCATCACTCAATTCAAAGACACGCTGAATGCCCACCTACCAGACTCATCGCCGGTGGCCGTGCCCCTGGGCGAGCCGATCGCGGTGGCCTCGACCTTGAGCGTTGAACGCAGCGACGGCGTCGAAACCGGTATATGGGCCTGCACCCCAGGTCGCTGGCGGCGGCAGATCAAAGCCCAGGAGTTTTGCCACTTTATCCAGGGCCGCTGCACGTTCACCCCTGACAACGGCGAAATCGTTCACATACAAGCCGGCGACGCACTGATGTTGCCGGCCAACAGCACCGGCATCTGGGATATCCAGGAAACCGTGCGCAAGACCTACGTATTGATTTTGTAACGCTTTGATCCTTGATCGCCTGCCATAAAAACAGCCCTAAAACCGCCAGGAAATCGAACCATGAAAGCCATTGCCCTGTTGCCCTTGATAGTGGTCGCGTCCATCAGCCAGGCCGCCGAAACGGTGAAGATCTACAACTGGTCCAGTTACATCGCGCCGGACACCACGAAGAACTTCCAGAAGCAGACCGGCATCGGTTTCAGCTACGACGTGTATGACAGCAACGAAACCCTCGACGGCAAGCTGATGACCGGCAACTCCGGATACGACGTGGTGTTCCCGTCCAACCACTTCATGGCGCGGCAGATCCAGGGCGGCGCCTTGAAGAAGCTCGACAAAAGCCAGTTGCCCAACTGGAAAAACCTCAACCCCGTGCTGCTCAAGGCCCTGGAAAACAATGATCCGGGTAATGCCCACGGCTTCCCGTACCTATGGGGCAGTACCGGCATCGGCTACAACATCGACAAGGTCAAGGCGGTACTGGGTGATAACGCACCGGTGGATTCCTGGGACCTGATCTTCAAGCCCGAGTACATGGAAAAACTCAGTAAGTGCGGGGTAGCGATCCTCGACAATGGCCCGGAATTGCTGCCTATCGCCCTCAATTACCTCGGGTTGCCACCCCACAGTAAAAACCCCGAGGACTACAAGAAAGCCGAGGCGCTGCTGATGAAAGTGCGGCCGTACGTAGCGTACTTCCACTCCTCGAAATACACCGGCGACCTGGCCAATGGCGATATTTGCGTGGCGGTCGGCTTCTCCGGCGACGTACTGCAAGCCGAAAGCCGCGCCAAGGAAGCCAAGAATGGCGTGAAGATCGGCTATCGGATTCCCAAGGAAGGCGCCGCCATCTGGTTCGACATGGTGGCCATGCCCGCCGATGCGCCCGATGAAAAGGCCGGCTACGCGTTCATGAACTACCTGCTGGAGCCCCAGGTGATGGCAGACATCACCAACGCCGTGCACTACGCCAACGGCAACAGTGCGGCGGATAGCCTGGTAGACCCTGAGATCAAGGCCGACACCAAGATCTACCCAAGCGATGAAATGATGGGCAAGTTGTTCGCACTGGAGGCGATGCCACTGAATATCGACCGGATTCGTACGCGGGTGTGGAACACCATCCGTATGGGGCGATAAAAGCATAAAAAATCGCCTGTCTAGACTGTTATTTCTGACAGGTTATTTTTTTCAACGCCGAGTGTTTAATGACCGTTCACGTTCAACTGTTGATAGGAGAGGGTCATGAGCAACGAATATGACGTGAAACCCGATAACGTTACGAAAGGTTATATGAAAGGCGCGGTAACCATAAATGGCAAGGAAGAACCGTTCGAATCAGATTATGTCTATCGTGATGAGATGCAAGGCTCATTACGCTTTTTTGCGCATATGACTGACGGCTTTCCGGCCAGATCAGTCATTTCGGTGCAACTCAAAGACAAGGATGCGAAAAGCGGCTCTTATGAATTTAACCACCCAATGGTTCAGTACTTTTCCTATCGTCCTCTGAGGGGGGGTGGTGAAGATGGACTGAACGCAACGAAGGGGCATTTGGACTTGACGAGGACGGATGACCCTGAGCCGGTCATCGCAGGAACACTGGAGTTTTGGACGAAAGACAACACCAGAACGTTCATGATCAAAGTGGAGTTCGAGCTGACGGGTGTCAACCGTTGATTACCAGGGAGGTGGGGCATTGCCCTACGCTCCTGGGCACTAATTCATTTCCTGAAATGCGTTGCGTGGTGTAGCAATATTCCGACATTAAGCGGTACCCGGTACTTGATGAGAAGTGTTGAATGATGTTTTGTATAAGCGTTGATATTTTTCGGAAATGGGATGTTAAAGAATCCGACTGGAAGTTGATGTCTTTGTCGTGAGAAGTTTCTCGGCGCTGCACGTCTCACCACCCAATCAAAACATTTCCGAAAGGTAATCAATATGGCCTTAGTACAAAGTTTTCCTACCATCAATCACTGGACGTACCCTGAAAATAGCCGCCCCGTGTTGCGCGGTACCGACAGCCGTGAGCGGCTCGAAGCCCAGCGTGGCAAGGACTCTACGCTGATCGGCGGCGGAGGCAGTGACCAACTGGTTGGAGCGCCAGGCGCAAATACTTTCAAATATGAAAAAGCCAGCGATTCCCTGAACAATGACTCCGATATCATCTTTAACTTCAACCCGAAACAAGACCGCATTGATTTGTCCGAGATGGTCAAGGACAGCGATATAAAAATTGTTCATGTTCGGATTGGCCCGCCGCAGCAAGTGGGCGACGCGCATATATCCCATAGTCCCTTTGGTTTCAGTACGCTTACCATGAAGTTAACGGAGAAGGGGCCGCTTTTCGCCATCCGAGTTGATGACGTAAAACTACTGCCGGCGCATGTAAAGTTTTGGTGATGCCGACCAAATGAAGAGGGCGTGAAGGTGATCAAGGCGTGAACATTGCGCTGCTTGATCGTTTCGCGCCTATATAAAAAGTTCAGGGTTTTATACGTTCAAGGGTTTTCAAGGTCATGCCCCAACGACTGGATAAACAACGAAAACAGTTCCGGCTGTGACGAGATATCCAGCTTCGCGTACAGATGCCGACGGTGCACCTTCACCGTATCCGGCGAGATATTCAGGCGTTCGGCCATGGCCTTGGACGAGAACCCGCGCAGCACCAGGCGGGCGATTTCCAGTTCGCGGTCCGAGAGCACGCCGCAGCCGAATTGGCTCAAGGCGTCCCTGATCTGGCTGTCCATGGCCGGCACGCGCTGGGTGCTTTGTTGCCAATGCTGCTGCATCAACGGCAGCACCCAGGCCGCCAGGGTCGTCATCAACCCGGTCTCCTCAGCGCTGAATCGCCGCTGCATGCCCAGCGACAGCGACAACGTACCTGCGCCCGGCAACTGCAGGATCAACTGCACCTCGTCTTCCAGCACATTGTCGTGAAAGTAGCTGAGGAAATACTCGCTCTGGCGAAAATGGTCCGGCGCCACTTCCTCCAGGCGGTACACGCCACTGGCATAGCCCTCGCGACAGGCCTGGAAAAACGGATCGAGCAAATACAGGCCATTGAGGTACGCCAGCATCGACGCCGGTTTGCTGCTCGGCTGGGCGTCGTACTCCTCCAGGGCCTGGGGTGGGCCATCAAGGGGATAGAAGATGGCCAGCGCGTTATCGAAGGGCACGCACTGGTGCAGCAACAGCACCAACTGTTTCCAGAAACGCTCGGTGCCGATGTACGCGACGGTGCGGCCCAGGCCGGCGTGCATGCCGACTTCACGAAACAGGCTCATGTAGCAGGCTCCCGCCAGTAAAAGATCGGCCAAGGGTTCGGCTTTTACCGGGTGTCGTCAAGGGGAGTACGCCAATAGGGGAATTGGCTGGCATAAACCCAGCGGTTACCGTCGGCATCATTCAGCGGGAAACATATCCCGTCACTTCAGACCTTTCGTTTCTGCCTCACACCAAGAACAACGACAGAGGATAACGAGATGAGCACATCCCCAGCGCCCGACGGCGTACTGAAACCGACCTTGAGTGTCTTCGACGTAGTGGCCATTACCGTGTCAGCGGTGACCCCCGCCAGCTCGGTGTTCGTGATTGCCCCCTTTGCCATCCAAGAGGCCGGCAGCGGCGTGTTCCTTGCCTTTGTGATGGCCGGCTTGCTGGCATTGATGTTTGCCTTCTGCTACGCCGAACTGGGACGCGCGCATAACAGCGCCGGTGGCGAGTATGTGTATGCCAAGCGCGTGTTCGGCGGCATGGCCGGCTACGCGACGTTCCTCACCGTGCTGGTGATGCTGCTGTTTATCCCGCCGGTCCTGGCCACGGGCGCGGCGACGTACCTGAATAATGCCCTTGGCACGACGTTCGACTCACAGGCTGTCGCCCTGGTGATCGTGGTCTGCAGTTACGCCCTGGGCATCCTCAATATCAAGCTCAATGCCTGGATCACCGGCACCTGCCTGCTGCTGGAAGTGGCGGCACTGCTGGTGATCGTCGTGATTGGCTTCGGCAACCCGGTACAGCCGGCCAGTGTGCTGTTTCAACCCCAGATCGTCGAAAACGGCGTGTTGCACCTGGCGCCCTGGGCCCTGGTGATCGGCGCAGTGGGAATCGGTCTGTTTTCCTACAACGGATACGGCCCGGCGGTGTTGTTGGCCGAGGACATGAAATGCGGCGGCAAGGGCGTACACAAAGCGGTGCTGTGGTCACTGGGGCTGGTGGTGGTGATCGAGCTGATCCCCATCACTGCGCTGTTGATCGGCGCGCCGTCGCTGAGTGCGATGATCAGCAGCCCGGACCCCATCGGCTACCTCTTGACCAGCCATGGCAACGAAACCCTGTCGCGCCTGGTCAGTGCGGGGATCTTCCTGTCGGTATTCAACGCCATTGTCGCCATCGTGATCCAGATCGGCCGCGTAGTGTTCAGCAGCGGGCGCGATGCGCTGTGGACGCCCGGCATCAACAAACTGTTCACACGTATCCACCCGCGCTGGGATTCACCCTGGCTGGCTACGCTGTTCCTGGCGATTCCATCGGCGCTGCTGAGCTTCAGCTCTAACCTGGCCGACCTCACCTCGTTCAGCGTATTGCTGATCATGCTGGTGTACCTGGTGGTGGCGTTGAGCGCGTTGATGAGCCGGGTGCGGTTGCGTGATCGCGAGCATCCGTATCGCATGCCGCTATGGCCGCTGCCGGCACTGGCGGCTGTGCTGGGCGCCGGCTACCTACTGGTGACCTTGCTGATGGCGGCGTCAGTGCGCGACATCATGATCATCATCGGCTTGCTGGCCCTGTCGGTGATTCTGTATTGCATCAGTGGCCGGTTAAGTCCGGCGTTTCAGAAATTGTAAGGAGTGGATATGCGAGCACGTCAACTGGGCATCACATTGGGGCTGGGCACGCCCGGTGAGTTGAATGCCATCACCGATGTCCCCGGAGTGCGGGTCGGTCACAGTACCCTCAAGACGCGCATCGACGGCAAACAGGTACGCACCGGTGTCAGCGTGGTCCAGCCGCGCGCCGGTGAAGCGCGGCTGCAACCGTGCTTTGCCGGGTATCACGTGCTTAACGGCAACGGCGACGCCACGGGCCTGGAATGGATCAGCGAGGCGGGCCTGTTGACCACGCCGCTGGCCATCACCAACACCCACAGCATCGGTATTGTGCGCGACACCCTGATAGCCCTGGAGCGCGAGCGCCTGGCGGACCCGGCGGTATACTGGTGCATGCCGGTGGTGATGGAAACCTACGACGGCCTGCTCAACGATATCTGGGGCCAGCATGTGCAGCCTGAGCATGTACGCGAGGCGTTGAACAACGCAGAGGCCGGCCCTGTGCAAGAAGGCGCGGTGGGCGGCGGCACCGGGATGATCTGCCATGAATTCAAGGGCGGTATCGGCAGCGCCTCGCGTCGTTTGTCGGCGGAGCAGGGCGGCTGGACCGTCGGCGTGCTGGTGCAGGCCAACCACGGCAAGCGCCAGGAACTGCGGGTCGACGGCTATCCGGTGGGCCGCCAGTTGATGGACATTCCGTCACCCTTTGCCGAACGGGGCACGCCGGGCATGGGCTCGATCGTGGTGATCATCGCCACTGACGCGCCCTTGCTGCCACACCAGTGCCAGCGTCTGGCCCAACGCGCGTCGATCGGCATCGCGCGCACCGGCGGTGGCACCGAGGATTCCAGCGGCGACCTGTTCCTGGCCTTCGCCACCGGCAACCAGGATTTGCCGCCAGCAGATTACGCGCGCAAGGGCCTGCCGTTGAGCAGCACCTTGCAGATGGTGAATAACGACCATATCTCACCGCTCTTCAGCGCGGCGGCGGAGGCGGTCGAGGAGGCCATCATCAACGCGATCCTGGCTGGCGAAGACATGGTGACCGACGACGGCGTACAGGTGCCGGGCTTGAAAAGTGAAACGTTGTTACAGGCACTGCATAACACTGGCTGGTGTGTGCCCCGGTAATAGGGGACAGCGCCGATATAATCATATAGATAGTGGCTGTTTAATGTTGCCAATGACACGGTGACAATATAGTGGATCCAATTATCAAGTGTGCCGCTCAACTTGAGCGGCCTTAACGTTATTTAATATTTAAATAAGTACCCGGTGTCTTTTGTCAGACAAAGGCACCGCTGCCCAATAGATACGGCGCCAAACTTGTTGGCGATGTTTATTGGCCAGTTTTCATGCAGGAAAAGATGTAGACGAAAGATTTCAAGTTGTGTCAGTTTCGTGACGCCTTCAAAAGAGGCGAGTGATAGGACGATCTCGCCCGCGGGGTTCCTATCGATCAAAGACTGATGCACTTGCAAACAAGGAAGTACGTTTATGTCAAAAGTAAAAGACAAGGCTATCGTGTCGGCGGCGCAAGCCAGCACCGCTTACTCGCAAATCGATAGCTTCAGCCATCTGTATGACCGTGGCGGCAACCTCACGATCAATGGCAAACCCTCCTACACCGTTGACCAGGCCGCGACCCAGTTGCTGCGCGACGGCGCCGCGTACCGGGACTTTGATGGCAACGGCAAGATCGACCTGACCTACACCTTCCTGACGTCGGCGTCCTCGAGCACCATGAACAAACATGGTATCTCGGGCTTCAGCCAGTTCAACGCCCAGCAGAAAGCCCAGGCCGCCCTGGCCATGCAATCCTGGTCGGACGTGGCCAACGTCACCTTCACCGAGAAAGCCACCGGCGGTGACGGCCACATGACGTTTGGCAACTACAGCAGCGGCCAGGACGGCGCGGCAGCCTTCGCCTACCTGCCCGGCACCGGTGCAGGCTACGACGGCACTTCGTGGTACCTGACCAACAACAGCTACACGCCGAACAAGACCCCGGACCTGAACAACTATGGCCGGCAGACCCTGACCCACGAAATCGGCCACACCCTGGGCCTGGCTCACCCTGGCGACTACAACGCCGGCGAAGGCGCCCCTACCTACAAAGACGCGACCTATGGACAGGACACGCGCGGCTACAGCCTCATGAGCTACTGGAGCGAGAGCAACACCAACCAGAACTTCAGTAAAGGCGGGGTTGAGGCCTATGCCTCTGGCCCGCTGATCGACGACATCGCCGCGATCCAGAAGCTCTACGGTGCCAACTACAACACCCGTGCCGGCGACACCACCTACGGGTTCAACTCCAACACCGGGCGCGATTTCCTCAGCGCCACTTCCAACGCCGACAAGCTGGTGTTCTCGGTCTGGGACGGTGGCGGCAACGACACCCTGGACTTCTCCGGCTTCACCCAGAACCAGAAGATCAACCTCAATGAGGCCTCGTTCTCTGACGTTGGCGGCCTGGTGGGCAACGTCTCCATCGCCAAGGGCGTGACCATCGAGAACGCGTTCGGCGGTGCGGGCAACGACCTGATCATCGGCAATAACGCGGCCAACGTGATCAAGGGTGGCGCCGGCAACGACCTCATCTACGGTGGCGGCGGCGCGGACCAACTGTGGGGCGGCGCGGGCAACGACACGTTTGTGTTCGGTGCCAGTTCCGATTCCAAGCCAGGGGCGGCGGACAAGATCTTTGACTTCACCTCGGGCTCCGACAAGATCGACCTCAGCGGCATCACCAAAGGGGCCGGCCTGACCTTCGTCAATGCCTTCACCGGGCATGCCGGCGATGCGGTGTTGAGCTACGCGGCAGGCACCAACCTGGGTACCCTGGCAGTCGACTTCTCCGGGCACGGCGTGGCGGATTTCCTCGTCACCACCGTCGGCCAGGCAGCGGTCAGCGACATCGTGGCATGATCCACGGGCGCGGCGCTCAAGCGCCGCGCCTCCCGGCTGGAGCGTACAGATGCAGCGTTTTTACAATGTGATCGCCTGCGTGTTGCAGGTGATGTTCGTGTCGGCAGGAGCCCACGCAATGGCGAGCAGTCTTGTTTTACCCACCAGCGCCCAACTGGCCGGGCACTGGCAGTTGCACCAGCAGGATCAGGCGTGTGCCCTCGACCTGCTTGAACAGGCCAATGCCCTGGGCGGCGATGTGGCCTGTGCCGCGCAATGGCTTGGTGATACTCCCCGTACGTGGTCGCCCACCCCGGACGGTATCTGGCTATTCAATGCCGAAGGCAGCGGGATCACCCACCTGAATCGTCAGAAAGAAGGTGAGTATCAGGCACGTACGAAGTCCGGCGCCGTGGTTGAACTAAAACGGGTGCCTTAGTTATTGCTATAACGCTATAACTCGATGTCATTAGTTGGCAGGCCGCTATAAAAGGACGGGCGGGCAACTTATGCGCGTAATTTGGTTCAAGGAAGATCAGAACATATGGCCAAGCCCCATGCAGTTGCGCCCTTATTCAAGGCGCTGGGTGAATACAAGAGCATCTTGATCAGCGTTGGCTGCTTCACGGCATTGATTAACCTGTTGATGCTGGTGCCGTCGATTTACATGCTGCAAGTGTATGACCGTGTGCTGTCCTCCCAGAATGAAACCACCCTGGTGATGTTGACGCTGATGGTCGTGGGCTTCTTTGCTTTTATTGGCCTGCTCGAAGTGATCCGCAGTTTTATCGTGATCCGTATTGGCAGCCAGTTGGAACGGCGTTTCAACTTGCGCGTGTACAAGGCCGCGTTCGAACGCAACCTGCAGCGCGGCCAGGGGCATGCCGGGCAATCCTTGGGCGACCTGACCCATATCCGTCAATTCATCACCGGACCGGCGCTGTTCGCGTTCTTCGATGCGCCGTGGTTTCCCATCTACCTGTTGGTGATTTTCCTCTTCAACGTCTGGCTCGGGGTGTTGGCCACGGCCGGCGCGCTGCTGTTGATCGGCCTTGCGTGCCTCAACGAATACCTGACGAAAAAGCCATTGGGCGAGGCCAGTGGTTTTTCCCAACAGTCGACGCAACTGGCCACCAGCCATTTGCACAACGCCGAAACCATCCAGGCCATGGGCATGCTCGGCGCGTTGCGCCACCGCTGGTTCGCCGTGCATTCGCAGTTCCTGGGTTTGCAGAACACAGCCAGTGATACCGGCTCGGTGATCACTTCTCTGAGCAAGTCCTTGCGCCTGTGCCTGCAATCCCTGGTGCTGGGCCTGGGCGCACTGTTGGTGATCAAGGGCGATATGACCGCCGGGATGATGATCGCGGGCTCGATCCTGATGGGCCGCGTACTCAGCCCCATCGACCAGCTGATTGCGGTCTGGAAGCAATGGAGTTCGGCCAAGCTGGCCTACCAGCGCCTGGACGAATTGCTGCGCGAGTTCCCGCCGGAAGTGGAGCAGATGAAATTACCGGCGCCCAAGGGCCAGGTCAGCTTTGAACAGGTCAGCGCGGGCCCGCCCGGGCGGCGCATGCCCACCCTGCATCAGGTCAGCTTCACCCTTGGCGCCGGCGAAGTGCTGGGCGTGCTCGGCGCCTCCGGCTCCGGCAAATCTACCCTGGCCCGCGTGCTGGTGGGCGTGTGGCCGACCCTGGCTGGCACCGTGCGTTTGGATGGCGCGGACATCCATCGTTGGGACCGCGACGACCTCGGCCCGCACATCGGCTATCTGCCCCAGGACATCGAACTGTTCAGCGGCAGTATCGCCGACAACATCGCACGCTTTCGCGAGGCCGACCCCGAGTGGGTGGTGAAGGCTGCGCAACAAGCCGGCGTACACGAATTGATCCTGCGGCTGCCCCACGGTTACGACACGGTCCTGGGCGATAACGGGGGTGGCCTGTCCGGTGGCCAGAAACAACGGGTGGCCCTGGCGCGTGCGCTGTACGGCGGGCCGCGGCTGATCGTGCTGGACGAGCCCAACTCCAACCTCGACACCGTCGGCGAAGCTGCGCTGGCCAGCGCCATTGTGCAGATGAAGGCGCAGGGCAGCAGTGTAGTGCTGGTGACCCACCGTTCTTCGGCCTTGGCCCAGGCCGACAAGTTGCTGGTGCTCAACGAAGGGCGTTTGCAGGCGTTCGGGCCGAGCCAGGATGTGCTGCGGGCGTTGTCCGGCCACCGGGACCCAGCGCCCCAAGGTAGGAGCGAGCTTGCTCGCGAAGGGCATTAACGATGACGCGCCCTGATTGGATACACGCGGTGACGCTGAGTTTTTCGCGAGCAAGCTCGCTCCTACAGGTTTTGCGTCAAGCAGTAAGGATGTCAGCATGATTCACGAACAACACGACGCCCGATTTTTCGTACGCATGGGCTGGCTCCTGACCGTGGTCGGTGCCGGTGGCTTTTTCCTCTGGGCCAGCCTGGCGCCCCTGGACCAGGGCATCCCGGTGCAGGGCACGGTGGTGGTCTCGGGCAAACGCAAGGCGGTGCAAACCTTCAGCCCTGGGGTGGTCAGTCGGATTCTGGTGAAGGAAGGGCAGTGGGTGAAGCAAGGCCAGCCGCTGTTCCGTCTCGACCAGACCCAGCACCAGGCCGACGTGCAGTCCCTGCAAGCCCAGTACCGCATGGCCTGGGCCAGCGTCGCGCGTTGGCAGAGCGAGCGCGACAATCAATCCTCGATCACCTTTCCCGCCGAGCTGAGCAGCAGCCCCGACCCGGCATTGGCGTTGGTACTGGAAGGCCAGCGCCAACTGTTCAGCAGCCGTCGCGAAGCCTTTGCCCGTGAACAGGCAGGCATCCGCGCAAATATCGAGGGCGCCACGGCGCAGCTCAACGGCATGCGCCGCGCCCGCAGCGACCTGACCGCCCAGGCCCAGTCCCTGCGCGAGCAATTGAGCAACCTGCAACCTTTGGCCGACAACGGCTATATCCCGCGCAACCGGTTGATGGAGTACCAACGCCAGCTGTCCCAGGTGCAACAGGACCTGGCGCAGAACACCGGCGAAAGCGGCCGGGTGGAGCAGGGCATTCTCGAATCGCGCCTGAAATTGCAGCAGCACAGCGAGGAATACCAGAAGGAAGTGCGCAGCCAATTGGCCGACGCGCAATTGCGCAGCCTGACCCTGGAGCAGCAACTCACCTCGGCCGGCTTCGACTTGCAACACAGCGAGATCAACGCGCCGGCCGACGGCATTGCGGTCAACCTCAGCGTGCACACCGAGGGCGCCGTGGTGCGTGCCGGTGAAACCCTGCTGGAAATCGTGCCCCAGGGCACGCGCCTGGAAGTCGAAGGGCACTTGCCGGTGCACCTGGTGGACAAGGTCGGCACCCACCTGCCGGTGGATATTCTGTTCACCGCCTTCAATCAGAGCCGCACCCCGCGTGTGCCGGGGGAGGTCAGTCTGATTTCTGCCGACCAGATGCTCGATGAAAAAACCGGCGCGCCGTATTACGTGCTGCGCACCACCGTCAGCGAGGCGGCGCTGGAGACACTCCACGGCCTGGTAATCAAGCCAGGCATGCCCGCCGAGATGTTCGTGCGCACCGGCGAGCGTTCGTTGCTCAATTACCTGTTTAAGCCGTTGCTCGACCGCGCCGGCTCCGCGTTGACCGAGGAATGAGCATGAAACCTGTGTTCATCGCCTTGCTGTTGACCTGCGCAAATGCCCAGGCCGCCATGGGCCCGTTCGATGTGTACGAGCAGGCCCTGCGCAACGATCCGGTGTTTCTCGGCGCGATCAAGGAGCGCGACGCCGGCCTGGAAAACCGCACCATCGGCCGCGCGGGCCTGCTGCCCAAGCTGTCGTACAACTACAACAAGGGCCGCAACAACTCCCAGGCCACCTTGCCCGACGGGCGCGGCGGCACTTATCACGACGACCGCAACTACAACAGCTATGGCTCGACCTTCAGCCTGCAACAGCCGTTGTTTGACTACGAGGCCTACGCCAATTACCGCAAAGGCGTGGCCCAGGCGCTGTTCGCCGATGAAAGCTTTCGCGACAAGAGCCAGGCCCTGCTGGTGCGGGTGCTGAGCTACTACACCCAGGCGCTGTTTGCCCAGGACCAGATCGACATCGCCCGCGCCAAGAAGAAGGCCTTCGAGCAGCAGTTCCAGCAGAACCGGCACCTGTTCCAGCAAGGCGAGGGCACCCGCACCGATATTCTCGAAGCCGAGTCGCGCTATGAGCTGGCCACAGCCGAAGAAATCCAGGCACTGGACGAACAGGACGCCTCGTTAAGAGAACTGGGCGCGTTGATCGGTGTGCAGAGCGTCAACATCCACGACCTGGCGCCGCTCAACCAGAGCTTTGCTGCGTTCACCTTGACCCCGGCCAACTACGACACCTGGCATGAACTGGCGATCAGCAACAACCCCACGCTCGCGTCCCAGCGCCAGGCTCTGGAAGTGGCGCGATATGAAGTGGAGCGCAACCGCGCCGGGCATCTGCCCAAGGTCACCGCGTATGCCAGCTCGCGTCAGCAGGAGTCCGACAGCGGCAACACCTACAACCAGCGTTACGACACCAACACCATCGGCGTGGAAGTCAGCCTGCCGCTGTATGCCGGTGGCGGCATCTCCGCATCCACCCGCCAGGCCAGCCGAGCCATGGAACAGGCCGAGTACGAACTGGAAGGCAAGACCCGCGAGACCCTGATCGAATTGCGTCGGCAGTTCAGTGCCTGCCTGTCCGGTGTGAGCAAACTGCGCGCTTACCAAAAGGCCCTGACCTCGGCAGAAGCGCTGGTGGTGTCGACCAAGCAAAGCATCCTCGGTGGCGAGCGGGTCAACCTCGATGCGTTGAACGCCGAGCAACAGCTCTACAGCACGCGGCGTGACCTGGCCCAGGCGCGTTACGACTACCTGATGGCCTGGACCAAATTGCATTACTACGCCGGCAACCTGCGCGACACCGACCTGGCCAAGGTGGATGAGGCGTTCGGACCGGCACCGCATTGATTGGCTTTCTCGACAATTCCAACAACAGAGAGGCAAGACCATGGGCGTGTTTGACTATAAAAACCTCGGGGCCGAGGACTCCAAAGCGTTGTTCGCCGATGCCATGGCGATCACGCTGTATACCTACCACAACCTGGATAACGGCTTTGCCGTGGGCTACCAGCACAACGGCCTGGGGCTCGGTTTACCGGCCACGCTGGTCGGTGCTCTGCTGGGCAGCACGGATTCCCAGGGCGTGATTCCCGGCATTCCCTGGAACCCGGATTCGGAAAAAGCTGCCCTGGAAGCGGTGCAACAAGCCGGTTGGACACCCATCAGCGCAAGCACCTTGGGCTATACCGGCAAGGTCGACGCCCGTGGCACGTTCTTCGGCGAAAAGGCCGGCTACACCACGGCCCAGGTCGAGGTACTGGGCAAGTACGATGACGCCGGCAAGTTGTTGGAAATCGGTATCGGTTTTCGCGGTACGTCGGGTCCTCGGGAAACGCTGATCAGCGACTCCATTGGCGACCTGGTCAGCGATCTGCTCGCGGCCTTGGGGCCCAAGGATTACGCCAAGAACTACGCCGGCGAAGCCTTTGGCGGCCTGCTCAAGAACGTCGCCGAGTACGCCAGTGCCCACGGCCTCAGCGGCCACGACGTAGTCGTCAGCGGCCACAGCCTGGGCGGCCTGGCCGTCAACAGCATGGCCGATTTGAGCAGCGGCAAATGGGCCGGTTTCTACAAGGATGCCAACTACGTGGCCTACGCCTCGCCGACCCAGAGCGCCGGCGACAAGGTGCTTAATATCGGCTATGAAAACGACCCGGTATTCCGTGCGCTGGACGGCTCATCCTTCAATTGGTCGTCATTGGGCGTGCATGACAAACCCCATGAATCGACCACCGACAATATCGTCAGCTTCAACGACCACTACGCCTCGGTGCTGTGGAATGTGCTGCCGTTTTCCATCACCAACCTGCCGACCTGGATCTCGCATTTGCCCACGGGTTATGGCGATGGCATGACGCGCATTGTGGAATCCGGTTTCTATGAGCAGATGAGCCGCGACTCGACCATCATCGTGGCCAACCTGTCCGACCCCGCCCGGGCCACCACCTGGGTACAGGACCTCAACCGCAATGCCGAACCGCACAAGGGCAACACCTTCATCATTGGCAGCGACGGCAATGACCTGATCCAGGGCGGCAAGGGCGCAGACTTTATCGAGGGCGGCAAGGGCAATGACACCCTCCGCGACAGCAGCGGGCATAACACCTTTTTGTTCAGCGGGCAGTTTGGCCAGGACCGGATCATCGGCTATCAAACGACGGACAAGCTGGTGTTCAAGGGGGTGGAGGGCAGCGTGGAATACCGCGAACACAGCGGCGACACCGTGATCAGCTTTGGTGGGGATTCGGTGACGTTGGTGGGGGTGGTTGGATTGTCGGGGGAGGGGATCGTTATCGGTTAAAACTGTGGGAGGGGGTTTGCCCCCCTCCCACATTTGGACAGCGCTGGCGGCTGGAAATCAGTCTTCTTTACGCACCGTGGCTACATCGTCGGCTTTGACCCGGACGCGCTTGCCGGCGATATCGGTGAATTCATAAAACCCGTCGGCGGTCTTGGTTTTTGGGGAGTCCTTGGTCAAATACTGCGTACCGTTTTGCAGTGTTACTACGGTTTGCGTCGCGCAACCGGCCAATACCAGAAAAGTGAGTGCAACCAGTGGCAGACCCAAATTCTTCATGTTCATAACCCTTACCGTTAACCCTGAAAAGTCCCGCGCCAAGGGCTGCGGGCCATAAATGTTACGCCATCGACTCCCCCATCTGATCACTTTTATACAAAAAGTTGCGTGCGCCATTTATCTATTACCGATTGCAACAGCGCATGGGTGGCGGCACTCTGTATGCATAACCAGTATTTGATCAATGCGTACCATGGCCAACCCCCTCGAAAACCCGCTCTATTACCTGCATAACTTCCGCCAGGTCCTGCATTGGCTGGGGCAACGCTATGCGGACCTGCTCGATGCGGACGAACAGCATTTCATTCAGCAATTCGACAGGTTGCCCCAAGCGTCCCAGGCGCTGTTGGTGCGCATGGTGATGCGCAAGGGCGTGCATTTTCGCGCGGGCAAACTCCGCTACCCAGAGATCGGGTGTACCCATGGGGCTGTGGGGCCCTTAAGACAATTGGGTTGGGTCGATGACCAATCCCCACTGGCGTTTGAGGTGTTGTTTGCGTTGCTGCAAAAAGGCGAAATCCTCAGCACCTTCAAACCCTGGATCGAGCAGCCCAGGGGCAAGAAGACCGACTGGCTTGAGGGCTTGGCGACGCAGTTCACCGAAACCCGCAGCTTTGCGCAGTGGTGTCCCGAGCTTGCCGAACCGCTGTACAGCCTCACTGTGATGGACTTGTGCGAGCGATTGCGCCTGATGTTCTTCGGCAACCTGCACCAGGATTGGTCGGAGTTCGTGCTGGCGGACCTGGGCATCTACACCTACGAAAAAGTCCAGTTCTGTGCCGAATCCCGTGGCTTGCGCAGCCGTGACGACGTGCACGGCGTGCTGTTCCTGCACCAATGCCAGCAAGCCTTTGAACGCGGTGAGGCGCTGCAGGATGTGCTGGCGCAAGTGGCCTTGCTGACCACCGACAACCCATGGTTGGAAAAACGCCGGGCCAAGCTGTTGTTCCAACTGGGTCAGTATTGCGAGCGCAGCGCCGAATTGGCGTTGGCGGCGCAGATCTATCGCACCTGCGCCTACCCCGGCGCCCGCGCGCGACTGATTCGCGTGCTGGAACGCCAGGAGGATTACGCCCAGGCCATGGCCCTGGCGAGCATCGCGCAACAGTCACCGGAAAGTGCCGCCGAACAGCAACACCTGTTGCGCGTCATGCCACGTCTGCGGCGCAAGCTGGGTGAACCCCGGCTGCCCACTCTCAAGCCCCGGGAAGTCCCGCGCCTGGACCTTGAACTGGCACTGCCTGAACCCCTGATGTCGGTGGAGTACTGCGTCCAGGCCCACCTGAGCGAACCGGATGCGCCGGTGCACTACGTCGAAAACGGCCTGATCAATTCGCTGTTTGGCCTGCTGTGCTGGGAGGTGATCTTCGCGCCGCTGCCGGGGGCGTTTTTCCACCCGTTCCAGCGCGGGCCGGCGGACCTGCACAGCGAAGACTTCCACCAACGCCGTGCGCCGCTGTTCGCCGCATGCCTGGAGCAACTGCAGGATGATCGCTACAAGGCCACGATCCGCCAACGCTACGCGGAAAAATGGGGGATCCAATCACCCTTCGTCTTCTGGAACCTGCTCAGTGAAGAACTGCTGGAACAGGCGTTGCACTGCTTGCCCGCCGAACACTTGCGCTACTGGTTCGAACGCCTGCTGCTGGACATCCGCGCCAACCGCGCCGGCATGCCGGACCTGATCCAGTTCTGGCCCGCCGAAAAAACCTACCGCATGATCGAAGTCAAAGGCCCCGGCGACCGCTTGCAAGACAACCAACTGCGCTGGCTGGCGTTCTGTGGCGAGTACCAGATGCCAGTGACGGTCTGTTACGTGCGTTGGGCGGAGCAGCCCGCTTGAGCTACAGCGTGGCCGTGCGAGCACTGTGCGAGTTCACGGCCAAGGTCGGCGACCTGGACCTGCGCTTTACCCCATCGCCGAGTGCCCAGGAAGGCATTGTCGGCCACCGCACCGTGGCCTCACGCCGCAGTGCGCACTACCAGAACGAAGTGGCCCTGGAAGGTGAGTACCAACAACTCAAGGTACGGGGCAGGGCCGACGGCTATGACCCGGACGCCAACCGCCTGGAAGAAGTGAAGACCTATCGCGGCGACCTCGATGCCCAGCCCGCCAACCACCGGCAACTGCATTGGGCCCAGGTCAAGGTATATGGCTGGCTGATGTGCCAGAAGCTCGGGCTGACGGAAATCGACCTGGCGCTGGTGTATTTCGACATCGTCGGCGAGGGCGAGACCCTGCTCGATCAACGCTTCCAGGCGTCCGAGCTGGAAGGGTTCTTCAACCAGCAATGCGCACTGTTTCTGGGCTGGGCTCGCCAGGAAATGCAGCACCGCGAAGCGTGCAACACGGCGGCGCAAACCCTGGGGTTCCCCCATGCCGACTTCCGTCCCGGCCAACGCGCGTTGGCCGAGTCGGTGTACAAGGCCGTCAGCACCGGTCGCTGCCTGATGGCCCAGGCACCCACCGGCATCGGCAAGACCATCGGCACGATCTTCCCGCTGCTCAAGGCCGTGGCACCCCAGCAACTGGACAAGGTGTTTTTCCTCACCGCCAAGACTCCCGGTCGCAAACTGGCCCTGGATGCGGCCAAGGTACTGCACGCCAGCAGCGACTTGCCCCTGCGCGTCCTTGAACTGGTCGCGCGGGACAAAGCCTGCGAACACCTGGACAAAGCCTGCCACGGCGACTCCTGCCCGTTGGCCAAAGGCTTCTACGACCGCCTGCCCGCCGCACGCATCGCCGCGTCCAAGGTGCGCCTGCTCGACCAGCGCAACCTGCGCGATGTCGCCCTCGCTCACGGGGTATGCCCCTATTACCTGAGCCAGGAAATGGCGCGTTGGGCCGACCTGGTGGTCGCCGACTACAACTACTATTTCGACTTCGGCGCCATGCTCTTTGGCCTGGCCCAGCTCAACCAATGGCGCGCTGCCGTACTGGTGGACGAAGCCCACAACCTGGTCGAGCGCGCCCGCTCGATGTACAGCGCCAGCCTCGACCAATACAGCCTCAAGACCCTGCGCGACACCGCGCCCGAGCCGCTGAAGAAACCCTTGCAGCGCCTCAATCGCGAATGGAACGCCTTGCACAAGGACCAGCTCGCGCCGTACCAGGCTTACACCGTGCGCCCGGACAAACTGCTCCAGGCCCTGAGCCTGTGCACCAGCGCCCTCGGCGATTACTTCAACGACCATCCCGAAGCCCTCAGCGGCGACCTGCAAGCCTTCTACTTCGAGGCCCTGCAATTTGCCAAAGTCGCCGAACTGTTCAACGAACACTTCATCTTCGACATCAGCAAACGCCAGCTCGGCGGCAAACGCAGCAGCTCAACCCTGTGCCTGCGCAACGTGGTGCCCGCCGAGTTCATTCGACCGCGCTTGACGGCAGCCCGCAGCAGCGTGTTGTTTTCCGCCACATTGAGCCCACGCCACTACTACGCCGACCTGCTCGGGCTGCCGACGGACACAGCTTGGGTCGATGTGGAATCGCCGTTCAAGGCCGAGCAACTGCAGGTACGCATTGTCGACGCAATCTCCACCCGTTTCGTGCATCGCCAAGCCTCGCTGGCGCCGATTGTCGAACTGATCGCCCGCCAGTTCGCCCTGCAACCGGGTAACTACCTGGCGTTTTTCTCAAGCTTTGATTACTTGCAACAGGTGGCGCAACTGCTCGCCGAAACACACCCGCAGATCCCGTTGTGGCACCAGTCGCGGGGCATGGCCGAGGCCGAACGCCAAGGGTTTCTCGACCAATTCACCGAACATAGCCAAGGCATCGGCTTTGCCGTGCTGGGCGGCGCGTTTGGCGAGGGCATCGACTTGCCAGGTGCACGCCTGATCGGCGCATTTATCGCCACCCTGGGCTTGCCGCAACTCAACCCGGTCAACGAGCAGATAAAACTGCGCATGGCAGCGATTTTTGGCGCCGGCTACGACTACACCTACCTGTACCCCGGCGTTCAAAAAGTCGTGCAGGCGGCGGGGAGGGTGATCCGCAGCCAGCACGACCGAGGGGTGGTGATGTTGATGGATGATCGGTTTGGGGAGGCGCGGGTCCGTCAGTTGTTGCCGCGCTGGTGGGTCGTGACCTGATTGCGGTTACGGCCGGGCCTTGTCCACTATCCAAACGGTCGACACTTCCGAGTAACGTAGCGGTTTTCCTTCAGGGGTGCTGGTCCAGTAAAGCTTGACCGCCTTGCCCACGTTGTCCATGACGACATGTGCCGGAACTACAATCCGGCGGGGCATACCGATGGGCTCGGTGGGGTTTGACGGGATAGCGATACTGGCTTCTGGGCCGACCCAATTAAGCATGACGATGCTGTTCTCCGGCGTATCATGGATGAGTACCACTGCCCCTTCCGATGCCTGGCTCACATCCAGTTCATGATCCACCACATTACGGACCACGGGGGCGAGCATACGGGCCCAAGGCTCACCCACTGTCAATGTCAATCGCAATGACTCGCCGAGCCTTGCCTGATCGCCCGCAAGGTCGCTGGCCTCGTAATACAACTGCGAAGGTCGGCCTTCAAAACGCTTGCTCTCGACCGCCGGCAGTTCGAACTCCAGCAGGCCGTTTTGCGGGCGATCACCCGCACTACGGCTGAACCGATATTCCACTGGGCCATTCGGGTCGGGTAACAACCAAACCAAACTGATCAAGTCCGAAGGCTTCCAGTATTTATGGAACGGTACAAACACGCTGAGGCCTGTTGTATCGGGCGACAAATGCCCGTTGATCAGAGGTCCGTTCAGGTGTGGCTGTGGCCACTGTGGTATGTCGCCCTGCACCGTGGCATAGCTGGCGTGGGAATGGATGACCCCGAAGTCATCATGTTTTTCAAGGACGTAATAGACGCTGACCAGGCCCTGGGCCATATCCCGTAGGTACTCGTAGCCCAGGGGGATACGTAGGGATTGGTTGACTTTTTCGATGCGCCGTTCTTCGTGGTGAGTCAGTACCCTTCCTTGCGCATCGATGCCTTGGCAGTACAGATGCAGGGTGTCATTGACTTCGAAATAGTCGCGTGTTGCGTAAACGACACAGGTCACAGGCCCTCCCGCGAGCGCTTCAAGGTCAATTACATGGGTCTGCGGGTCAGCACCTTCCAGGATCGGGGGCTCCAGTGGTGGCAGTGGGTCCAGGGGGGTTGGGTGTACGTAGACATCAAGCTCTGTGGCGGCGGACCAGCGTGGGGTCATGAAATTGCCCGTATGGCCACGAACTTGCACAATCACGCGAAATTGTCGGCTGTCATGAGCCTGCATGATCAGCGCGTAAGGGACTCGTATGCTGATAGGGTGACCGAACTCCGATTCCTTGACCCAGTGATAAATCTGTTGATCGCCCCAGCACAGCAGGATCCGATCATTTTTGGCCATGTGCCGATAGGGCCGTACCGTAACGATAACGTCCTCGCGAGCCCTGATCTCGCTGAGGCCATGGATCAAGATGTCCTCAGGTAACTGCATCTTAAGGCCTTGATGGCCAGCGTCATCGGAGTTCGGGTCAGCGCCGGCGGGAGGATTGAGGTCCACCCGCAAACGTAGGGGTAATGACGACTCGCCCGTTTGGTTGATACGGCACTCCAATGGATTTATCCAACTGGGGCGGATGCTGGTGGTGGGCAGCAGCAACGGAATCAGTGCCAGCGGATTATCCTCTTCCCGGATGAACGTGTAAGACACGGGGAGGCGTTTATCGTCGATGTATAACTCCAGCAACTCGCCGATGTAGGCGTTTTTCGGGCGATTGATGTAGACCATCTGAGGGTGTTCGCTGTGACGCTGTCCCAGGCTGCCATCGACACCCGGGGTATTGGCGTTAGCCGGAAACAGAGCGGGAAAATACAGCGGACCTAATCCGGTGGTGGCGTCTTTGAAGTCTTCAATCAACTTAAGCATGATGATCCTTCCTGTTTGTATCTGGGGCAGTGCATTCAGTTCTAAATGTCATGCCTGATAGATTTGCGTGATTTCCATGTTTGCCTGTCATCGCGCATGAAATGTAAAGTTGTCCAGCATCGAGTGATCAAAAGTCTCAATATCTATGTGCGTTATAATTTCATCCGCCGGTGCCATAAGCTCAATCCAATGATGCAACTCGCCACCGTCTAAAGACCCTAATAGGAAAAGTTTATTCAAGAGCTTGTTTTTGTTATAAAAAGTGACTGTGGCGTGACGATGAAGAAACGTTAAAGAAA
>NZ_LHVO01000051.1 GCF_001269925.1 Pseudomonas sp. MIACH | reverse complement strand
CCGATAGCGGTGCGTCAGTCGCCGGATTGGCAAGCTGATACACCGCTATCGGGAGCAAGCCCCCTCCCACATGTTTTACCCCTATTCCAAGGCAAAAAAACGCCAACCCTAGGGTTGGCGTTTGTGTGCAGCGGTTACATCACTGCGGCTTCTTACGACCAAAACCAGGACGCTGACCCGAACCGGCCGGTGCGCCACGGCGCTTGCCCGACGGCTCGTCCGCCACCAGTTTCAGGCCTGGGCGTTTTTTCGGCGCTGGCTTGGCTGGGCGCTTGGTGTTGGCGCTGTCGGCTGGACGATCGGATGCCGGAGCACCGCGACCGGCTTCACCGCGATTACCGCGACCACCGCTTGGCGCGTCGCCACGACCGGCTGGGCGTGGGGTGCGTGGAGCACGCTCGCCTTCCTGACGCGAGGGCGCGGTTGGGCGACGCTCGCCTTCGATATGCGGTTGACGCGAGATACGCCCGCCAGTAGCCGGTGCATCCAGCGCCGGGCGCAGGGTGCGGGCAACGCGTTCGGTGCGGGCCACAGGGCGCGACGATTTACGCTGCATGCGATCGAGCTTGTCTTTGCTCTTGGCGTTCATCTGCGGCATGGCGACCGGCGTCAGGCCGACTTCGGCGCTGAGGATGTCGACTTCGTACTGGCTCATTTCGCGCCAGCGGCCCATCGGCAGGTCGGAGTTGAGGAACACCGGGCCAAAACGCACGCGCTTCAGGCGGCTGACCACCAGGCCCTGGGATTCCCACAGGCGACGTACTTCACGGTTACGGCCTTCCATCACCACGCAGTGGTACCAGTGGTTGAAACCTTCACCGCCCGGTGCTTGCTTGATGTCGGTGAACTTGGCCGGGCCGTCTTCCAGCACGACACCGGCCTTGAGGCGTTCGATCATCTCGTCATCGACTTCACCACGTACACGCACGGCGTATTCGCGGTCCATCTCGTAGGACGGGTGCATCAGGCGGTTGGCCAGTTCACCGTCGGTGGTGAACATCAGCAAGCCGGTGGTGTTGATGTCGAGACGACCGATGTTGATCCAGCGGCCTTCTTTGGGCTTGGGCATCTTGTCGAACACGGTCGGACGGCCTTCCGGGTCGTCACGGGTGCAGATCTCGCCATCGGGCTTGTTGTACATGATCACGCGGCGCACCGATTCGGCGGCCTCTTCACGCTTGATGACCTTGCCATCAATGGTGATTGCATCGTGCAGGTCGACGCGCTGGCCAAGGGTGGCCTCGACGCCGTTGACCTTGATGCGCTTCTGGGTGATCCAGGCTTCGACGTCGCGGCGCGAGCCCACGCCGATACGCGCCAGCACCTTTTGCAGCTTTTCGCCTGCAGGGCCGATTTCCTGGCTGTCGTTCTGGTCTTTGTCGTTCATCTTAAGCACCTCCCGGTGGGTCGATTCAGGCGTGGCCTGAAGAGTGTTGAAAGCGGGGCTTTGGCCGAATAGGTCGGCAAAGGGTCGCGAATCATACGCGCATGGCGCGCATTGCGCATCAGAGACTAGCCGATAAGCGCCAGGTCATGGTTTTTTCCGCCGACCGGTGGTGCCCAGCGCACCGCCCCTCCCACATTGGACTGCATCAGTCTTCGAACTGGCGGCGTTCGGCCTCGATGGCCTCGGCCAGGGCCCGGGCTTCGTCTTCCTCGTCGCTCAGGGGCGGTTGTTCGAGGGCAGCGACGGCGGCCAGGAGTTTTTCGCGGGCTTCGGCCACGCCGAGGATATCTTCCTCAGGTTCCGGTTCGACCTCCACGCTCACCTGGGCTTCCGGCTCGGCTGCACCATCGCGCAGCAAGTCGTCAAAGTCGGTCTTGATGCCCTGCTCCATGTCGTCCAGCTCCAGCAACAACGTGTGGAAACTGGTTTCGTCCTTCGGCTCGGCCGTGGCGTCGGCCAGTTCCTGCAAGCTCGCCGGGACCGGGGCGTCGTCGAAGTCGAGGACCGGCTCGGCCTCCATCTCGCGCAATTCGGCCAGGGGCGGCAGGTCGTCGAGGTTTTTCAGGTTGAAATGGTCGAGGAACACCTTGGTGGTGGCGAACATTGCCGGTTTGCCGGGCACGTCGCGGTAACCGACGATGCGGATCCACTCGCGCTCCAGCAGCGTCTTGACGATATGGCTGTTGACCGCCACGCCCCGCACGTCCTCGATTTCGCCGCGAGTGATGGGCTGTCGATAGGCAATCAGCGCCATGGTTTCCAGCATTGCCCGCGAATAGCGCTGCGGGCGCTCCTCCCAGAGGCGGCCGACCCACGGGGAAAACTTCTCACGGATCTGCAGGCGATAACCCGACGCCACCTCGCGCAGTTCAAAGGCACGGCCGTCGCAGGATTTGCGCAGAATTTCCAGCGCCTTCTTGAACACCGGCGGTTCAGGGCGTTCGGCTTCTTCAAACAGTTCGAACAGACGCTCCAGGGATTGCGGTTTACCCGAGGCCAGGAGAAAGGCCTCCAGCAACGGGGCCAGTTCGCGGGGTTCAGTCAGATTCATCGATTCAGCTCTTTATTCGGCTCGCGCCCGCACGTGGATAGCCGCAAAAGGCTCATTCTGGACCAGCTCGACCAAGGATTCCTTGACCAGTTCGAGGACCGCCATAAAGGTCACCACCACCCCCAGGCGCCCTTCCTCTTTGGTGAACAGCTCGACAAACGGCACAAATCCGCCGCCCTTGAGGCGTTCGAGTACATCGCTCATGCGCTCGCGGGTGGACAGGGCCTCGCGGCTGACCTGGTGGTGTTCGAACATATCGCCCCGGCGCAGCACCTCGGCCATGGACATCAGTAACTCTTCCAGGCTCACGTCCGGCAGCAGCTTACGCGCCCGCGCTTCGGGGGCGTCGAGCTTGGGGACTACCACGTCGCGACCCACGCGGCTCAAACCGTCGATGCCTTCGGCGGCAGCCTTGAAGCGCTCGTATTCTTGCAGGCGGCGGATCAGTTCGGCGCGCGGATCGTCCTCTTCGGCCTCGACCGTCTCCGCGCGCGGCAACAGCATGCGCGACTTGATCTCGGCGAGCATGGCGGCCATCACCAGGTACTCGGCAGCCAGTTCCAGACGTACCGACTGCATCAACTCGACATAGCCCATGTACTGGCGGGTGATTTCCGCCACCGGGATGTCGAGGATGTTGATGTTCTGTTTGCGGATCAGGTACAGCAGCAAGTCCAACGGCCCCTCGAACGCCTCAAGGAAGACTTCCAGGGCGTCCGGCGGAATGTACAGGTCCAGCGGCATTTCCAGCACCGCCTGGCCGTACACCATGGCAAACGGCAACTCCTGCTGGGCGCCCGCCTGGCTGTCGACGGTTTCCACAGCTGACATTCAGGCCTCGGCCATAAAGGGCGCAGGATCGCCGCAACCGACACGGATCACTTCAGGTTCGCCGTCGGCCAGGTTGATCACGGTGGAGGCCTTGTTGCCGCCGAAACCGCCGTCGATGATCAGGTCGACCTGCTTTTCCAGCAATTGGCGCATTTCGTAGGGGTCTTCCAGGGGCTCGGTGTCGCCAGGCATGATCAATGACACACTCATCAACGGCTCACCCAGCTCGGCGAGCAATGCCAGGGCGATGGGATGCTCCGGCACGCGCAGGCCGATGGTGCGTTTTTTCGGGTGCAGCAACAGGCGCGGCACTTCGCGCGTGGCGTTGAGGATAAAGGTGTAGGGCCCGGGTGTATGGGCCTTGAGCAGGCGGAAGGTGCCGGTGTCGACCTTGGCAAACAGGCCCAACTGGGACAAGTCGCTGCAGATCAGCGCGAAGTTGTGCTTATCATCCAGCTGGCGCAGGCGTCTGACACGCTCGACGGCGCCCTTGTCGCCGATCTGGCAACCGATGGCGTAGGACGAATCGGTTGGGTAGATCACCACGCCGCCGGCGCGAATGATCTCTACGGCCTGCTTAATCAAGCGCGCCTGGGGGTTTTCCGGATGAATCTGGAAGAATTGACTCACGGGTTCTACCTGTTCAGACGGTGGCAATAATGGGGTCATGCTTGAATCTCCCCCACAACAGCGGCAAATCTTCCGGGACCGCGCGGTACTCGCCGATCTCGGACCAGCCGCCTGGGCCATGAAAGTCACTGCCGGCGCTGACCAGCAGACCAAATTCGCGGGCAAGGATCGACAGGCTGCCCACCTGTTCGGCGGGTTGAAAGCCGTTGACCACTTCAATCGCGTGACCGCCCGCTCCAATATAGTCGCCAATCAGCTTGCGACGCTTGCTGCGGGTGAAATCGTAATGCCAGGGATGCGCCAGGCTGACCCAGGCCCCGGAGGCCCGCAGGGTCTCGACGGTGTCTTCAAGGGTCGGCCAATGTTGCTTCACATCCCCCAACTTGCCGGCGCCCAGCCATTTGCGAAAGGCTTCGGCGCGGTCTTTGACAAACCCTTCTCGCACCATCCAGTCGGCAAAGTGCGGACGCGCCGGCGCGTTGCCGCTGTCACCCAGTTCCTGCTGGATGGCGCGGGCGCCGTCGAGGGCGTTGGGCATGCCTTTGAGGCTGAGTTTTCGGCTTATTTCTTCGGACCGCAGCCAGCGGCCATCGTGCAATTGCGCGATAGCCTCCACCAATGGCGGCGCTTTTTGATCGAAACCGTAGCCGAGCACATGAATGGTGGCGCCGCCCCAGGTGCAGGACAATTCCACGCCGTTGACCAGTTGCATGCCCAGGGCATGGGCGGTCGTACGGGCTTCGTCGAGGCCTTCGAGGGTGTCGTGGTCGGTCAACGAGAGGACTCGCACGCCTTTTTCAAACGCACGCGCAACCAGTACCGCAGGCGCCAGGGCGCCATCGGAGGCCGTGCTGTGGCAGTGCAAATCAACATTCACGGGGGTGTGTAACCTCAAGTCAGCTGGCGCTATCGCAACCAAGGATGTTTGTTATTATGCCGCCACATCCAGCTTCTGGCTCTTACTGTGAAACAATTCATCGACTTCATCCCGCTGTTGCTGTTTTTCATCGTTTACAAACTCGACCCCAGGGTCATCGACCTGGCCGGCCATGAGCTGACCTTCGGCGGCATCTACAGCGCCACGGCGGTGCTCATCATCAGCTCTGTCGTGGTCTACGGCGCCATCTTCATTTCCCAGCGCAAACTGGAAAAAAGCCAGTGGCTGACCCTCGTCGCCTGCCTGGTCTTCGGCAGCCTGACCCTGGCCTTCCACAGCGAAACCTTCCTTAAATGGAAGGCACCGGTGGTGAACTGGCTGTTCGCCCTGGCGTTTATCGGCAGCCACTTCATCGGTGATCGCCTGCTGATCAAGCGAATCATGGGCCATGCGCTGACCCTGCCGGAACCGGTGTGGACACGCCTGAACGTGGCCTGGATCGTGTTTTTCATCTTCTGCGGCGCCGCCAACCTGTTCGTGGCGTTTACCTTCCAGGACTACTGGGTCGACTTCAAAGTGTTCGGCAGCCTGGGCATGACTGTGCTGTTCCTGGTCGCCCAGGGCATCTACCTGTCGCGCCATCTGCATGACACCGAGCCTACTACGCCGAAAACCGAGGACTGACATGCTCTACGCCATCATTGCCACCGACGTTGCCAACTCGTTGGAAAAACGCCTGTCCGTACGCCCGGCTCACGTCGAGCGCCTCAAGGTGCTGCAAGCCGAAGGCCGCATCGTGCTGGCCGGCCCGCACCCGGCTGTGGACAGCAACGACCCGGGCGACGCCGGTTTTACCGGTAGCCTGATCGTCGCCGAGTTTGCATCACTGGCCGATGCCCAGGCCTGGGCCAAGGCTGATCCCTATGTCGCAGCCGGTGTCTACGCCGACGTGGTGATCAAACCCTTCAAGCAAGTCCTGCCTTGATCCTGGTTGCGCCGAACCTATTGAGGCCGGCGCACTCCTAATTGCTCATTATTCTCGGTAACCTGCCGACAACGTTCTGAATATTCGTGTGGAATCAGGAGTTCCGATGCGCTTACGTCAGTTGTGTCTGTTGGCAGTGTTAATGATCGGGGCTACGGCCCACGCTGAAGAAACCTCGAACACCGGCAGTTCCACGCCCCTGTCCTTGAGTGTCGGCGCCCAGATCACCGAGTTGCAGCAACGTTTGAAAGAAAGCGAACGGCAGCGTCAAGAACTGAGCAAGCAACTTCAGAGCGCGGATGCTGCCCGCGAAAGCGCTCAATTGAGTCGCCTTCGCCAAGAGAACCAACGCCTGGCCCAGCAACTCAAAGATGCACAGGGCGGCGCCTTGACCCGATGGCTGACCGAGCAACAACAATGGTTCGTCACCGGTGGGGCCGTCGCACTGATCGCCTTGCTGTGCGGGATCTTCGCCAGCGGTGGGCACCGTCGCCGTCGACAATGGCTAAATTGAGTGAGTCATGAGCGAGCTGTTACTGATAGATGATGACCAGGAGCTCTGCGAGCTGCTGACCAGTTGGCTGAGCCAGGAAGGCTTCCAGGTGCGCGCCTGCCACGATGGCTTGAGCGCGCGCAAGGCCTTGGCCGACAGCGCCCCGGCGGCGGTAGTGCTCGACGTGATGCTGCCCGACGGCAGCGGCCTGGAGCTGCTCAAGCAATTGCGCAACGACCACCCGGAGCTGCCGGTGCTGATGCTCTCAGCGCGAGGCGAACCCCTGGACCGCATCCTCGGCCTGGAACTGGGCGCCGACGACTACCTGGCCAAGCCCTGCGACCCGCGCGAACTGACCGCGCGCCTGCGCGCAGTATTGCGCCGCAGCCACCCGGCCGCCGTGTCCAGCCAACTGGAACTGGGCGACCTGTGCTTCAGCCCAGTGCGCGGCGTGGTCAGCATCGACGAACAGGAATTCACCCTCACCGTCTCCGAAAGCCGCCTGCTGGAAGCGTTATTGCGCCAGCCCGGCGAGCCACTGGACAAGCAGGAACTGGCGCAGATCGCCCTGGGCCGCAAGCTGACCCTTTACGATCGCAGCCTGGACATGCACGTCAGCAACCTGCGCAAGAAGATCGGCCCGCACCCGGATGGCCGGCCACGGATCGTGGCGTTGCGCAGCCGCGGCTACTACTACAGCCTCTAGCCCCCCCCTCGCTCCTACAGGGTTTTGTCAGTTCGCAACAAAACCCTCTTTACCCAAGCTTTACCCACACCTGACCGCCGCTGACCTTGATCTCCGTAATCTACTCACATCCGGACTCACCGGAATAGAGACAGGAGAATCACCATGCGCAAGACCCTTATCGCTTTGATGTTCGCCGCTGCCCTGCCGACCGTTGCCATGGCCGCAATGCCTGAAGGCCCAGGCCCGATGGGCGGCCCTGAAGGCCACATGATGGGTGGCCCGGGCCACGGCGGTGAACACGGTCCGCGTGGCAAAGGCGGCCCCTTCAGCCAACTGGACCTGAGCCGCGAACAGCGCGAGCAGATCGGCAAGCTGATGGGCGACCAATGGCACGCTCGCAAAGACCTGGTCAAAAAGTACCTGGACAAACTCCCGGCCGCCGACCAGAAAGCCATGCAGGATGAAATCGCCGCCGGCAAGCAGAAAACCCAGGCCGACATCCGTGCCGTGCTCAAGCCTGACCAGCAGAAGAAGTTCGACGAGATCGTCAAGAAGCAAGAACAGCGTCGTGCCGAATGGAAGGAATTCCAAGCCTGGAAAGCGCAGCAGCCGCAAAAAGCGCAATAATGTCCCCGCGTTAACACTCCCAGCCCAGTGGCCCCCGCCACTGGGCTTTTCCTGTTTGAGGGTTTCCTGTGCGTTCATTGTTCTGGCGCATCCTGGCCAGTTTCTGGCTGGCCATCGCCTTGGTTGCCGGGTTGTCGATCCTGCTTGGGCACATGCTTAACCAGGATGCCTGGATTCTCAGCCGTCACCCCGGCCTCAATAACCTGGCGCAAGAGTGGACCCAGCTCTACGAAGCCCAGGGCGAGGACGCCGCCCAAGAGCTGCTGCAACAGCGCAAGCGCCAGTACCACATCGACGTGCAAGTGCTGAACGAAAGCGGCGAGCCGGTGGTACGCGGCACCTTCCCGCGCCGCGCCGCCGCCTTCGAAGCCCGGCAGAACGACAGCAAGGAAGGCCATCTGCCCTGGCGGCGACTGACCGCCGAGTACACCAGCGACAAGACCGGCGACACCTACCTGTTGATCTACCGCATCCCGCACCCCGAACTGGACGAATGGCATCGCAGCAGCCTGGCATGGCCGTTGAGCGCGCTGGTGATTGCACTGGTGGTGCTGACCTTGTTCAGCCTGTTCGTCACCCTGTCCATCACCCGCCCACTAAGCCGCCTGCGCGGCGCGGTGCATGACCTCGGCCAGGCCACCTATCAACAGAACAGCCTGGCGCAGCTGGCCAACCGCCGCGATGAATTCGGCGTACTCGCCACCGACTTCAACCGCATGGGCGCACGCCTGCAAAGCCTGATCGGCAGCCAGCGCCAGTTGCTGCGCGATGTGTCCCATGAACTGCGCTCGCCCCTCGCCCGCCTGCGCATCGCCCTGGCCCTGGCCGAACGCGCCAGCGCCGAAGAACGGGAAAAACTCTGGCCCCGCCTGACCCGCGAATGCGACCGCCTGGAAGCCCTGATCAGTGAAATTCTGGTCCTGGCCCGCGTCGACGCCGACAATGCCAGCGCCGAAGACGTCGACCTCATCCCACTGCTCAAAACCCTGCAAAAGGATGCCCAGCTCAGCGCGCCGGACCAGGTGGTGCAACTGAGCAGCGACCCGGACCTGCAACTGAAGGGCTGGCCGACCATGATCGAACGAGCGGTGGATAACCTGCTGCGCAATGCCCAGCGCTTCAACCCGCCTGGGCAACCGATCGATTTGCACGCCCAGCGCCACGGCGACCGCATCCTGATCAGCGTGCGCGACCATGGCCCGGGTGTGGACGCCGAACACCTGAGTCAACTCGGCGAGCCGTTCTACCGCGCTCCCGGCCAGACGGCCCAAGGGCACGGCTTGGGCCTGGCAATTGCCCGACGCGCGGCCGAACGCCACGGTGGCAGCCTGATCCTGGCCAATCACCCCGACGGTGGTTTTATCGCCAGCATCGACTTGCCGTTGACGCCCGGGGTTGTCACACCGGTGTGATGATCTTCTATAGTGGCCCTTCTCTTACGGAGGGCCTTTGATGACTGACCTGCTGACCCCCATCCAAGCCGCACTCGACCTACCCCACACCCCGCTGACCTTCACCGAGGCCGGCGCCCTGCCCTCAACCTACGCCGTCACCGAACTGGCCAGTGCCAGCATCGGCGCCGCCGGGCAGGCCGTCGCCCAACTGATCCAACAACAGACCGGGCGCTTACCCAGCGTGAGTGTGGACCGACGCCTCGCCTCTTTCTGGTTCTCTTCCTCGATCCGCCCGCTGGGCTGGCAAGTGCCGCCCCTGTGGGACCCGGTGGCCGGCGACTACGCCAGCGCCGATGGCTGGATTCGCCTGCACACCAACGCGCCCCATCACCGTGCCGCCGCCGAACGGGTGCTGGGCAAGGTCGCCGACCGCGCCGAGATGGCCAGCAAGGTCGCGGCGTGGAACGCCGCAGAACTGGAACAGGCGATTGTCGACCACGGTGGCTGCGCGGCGCAGATGCGTACATGGCAGGCCTGGCAGCAACATCCACAAGGGTTGGCGGTGAACGCCGAGGCGCTGGTCCAACGCCAGACTTTCGAAACTACCACCGATAAACCCTGGCGCGGCTCGGTGGCACGCCCGCTGGCCGGCCTCAAGGTGCTGGACCTGACCCGCGTATTGGCCGGCCCGGTGGCCAGTCGTTTTCTGGCCGGTCTCGGCGCGGATGTACTGCGCATCGACTCACCCACCTGGAACGAACCCGGCGTAGTCCCGGAAATGACCCTGGGCAAACGCTGCGCGCGGCTGGACCTGAAAACGCCCGAAGGCCGGCTGATGTTCGAGAGGTTGCTCAAGGACGCCGACATCCTGTTCCACGGTTACCGCGCTGACGCCCTGGAGCAACTGGGCTACACCGCCGACAGCCTGCAAGCCCTCGCCCCCGGCCTGATCGACGTCAGCCTCAACGCCTACGGCTGGAGCGGCCCGTGGCGTAACCGCCGGGGCTTCGACAGCCTGGTGCAGATGAGCAGCGGGATCGCCGCGGCAGGCATGGCCTGGAAGCAGGCAGACAAACCCGTGCCGCTGCCGGTGCAGGCGCTGGACCATGCCACTGGGTATTTGATGGCGGCCAGCGCGATTCGGGCATTGAGCGAACGGTTCACATCGGGTCGTGGCGGTTCGGCGCGGTTGTCGTTGGCGCGTACGGCGAGGCTACTGGTGGAAGCCGGACAAGTGCCCGAGCAGCCGGCGTTGCGAGAGGAAGAACCAGGGGATCAAGGCCTGGTCGTCGAACAGACCGCCTGGGGCCAGGCCCACCGGCTGCTGCCCCCGCTGACCATCGGCGGAACGCCATTGCAATGGGATTTGCCGGCTGGAGACTTGGGCTCGCACAGGCCGCAATGGTGACTTGACTACCGCTATCCGGAGCAAGCCCCCTCCCACACTTTGATGAGTGAACATATTCAAAATGTGGGAGGGCGCTTGCTCGCGATGAGGCCAGTGCCCTCACCCCATCACAACGACAATACCCCGCTGTACAACCCATACGCCGCCAGCCCTGCACCGGCGATCACACAGCTGAAAATGCCTTTTTCAACGTGGGTAAACAAAGGCTGGCCCTGTTCGCGCTTGGCGAGGGCGAACAGGATCACGCCCGGCGCATACAACAGCGCTGACAGCAGCAGGTATTTAAGGCCCCCGGCGTAGAGCAACCATACGGCGTAGCCCAGGGCGATCAACCCCACCAGCAGGTCCTTGATGCGATGGCGGTGGGCACCTTCATAGGTTTCACCCCGCCCGCTCAACAGCACGGCATACGCCGCCGACCACAGGTACGGCACCAGGATCATCGACGACGCCAGGTAAATCAGGGTGGTGTAGGTGCTGTGGGAAAACAGCGTGATCACCAGGAAGACCTGGATCATCACATTGGTCAGCCACAAGGCGTTGACCGGCACCTGGTTGGCATTTTCCTTCTTCAGGAAGGCCGGCATGGTCTTGTCATGGGCGGTGGCGTAGAGGATTTCGGCACAGAGCAGCGCCCAGGACAGCAAGGCGCCCAGCAATGAAACCGCCAGGCCGATACTGATCAGCAACGCCCCCCAGGGCCCGACGATATGTTCAAGCACACCGGCCAGGGACGGGTTTTGCAGTTGGGCCAGCTCCGGCTGGCTCATGATCCCCAGGGACAACAGGTTGACCAACACCAACAACGCCAGCACGCCAAGAAAGCCGATCACGGTGGCCCGCCCCACGTCCGCGCGCTTCTCGGCCCGCGCCGAATACACACTGGCACCCTCAATGCCGATAAACACAAACACCGTGACCAGCATCATATTGCGCACCTGGTCCACCACACTGCCGAATTGCGGCTTGCCCAGGCCCCAGATGTCAGCCGTGAAGATATCGGCCTTGAACGCCACGGCGGCGATGACCACGAACATCAGCAGCGGCACCAGCTTGGCCACGGTGGTGATCTGGTTGATGAACGCGGCTTCCTTGATTCCGCGCATCACCAGGAAGTGCACGGCCCATAGCAGCAACGATGCGCAGCCGATGGCCACCGGCGTGTTGCCTTGCCCGAACACCGGGAAAAAATACCCCAGGGTGCTGAACAGCAGCACGAAATAACCGACGTTGCCCATCCACGCGCTGATCCAGTAGCCCCAGGCAGACGAAAAGCCCATGTAGTCGCCGAAACCGGCCTTGGCGTAGGCATACACCCCGGAATCCAGCTCAGGCTTGCGGTTGGCCAGGGTCTGGAAGACGAAGGCCAGGGTCAACATGCCCACGGCAGTGATCGCCCAGCCGATCAACACCGCGCCCACCTCGGCGCGCGCAGCCATGTTCTGGGGCAACGAGAAAATCCCGCCGCCGATCATCGACCCCACCACCAGGGCAATCAAAGCGCCAAGCCGAAGTTTCTGGACCGGTTGAGACATGCAGACTCCTAAATAAAAATTGAGCTGACAACCCTGAACTCAACTAATTAAGTCAGCGAGTTTAGCGTTTATTAAAGACAGCGATAAAACCGCCACGCTCATAACTCAACGGCATGACAGTTTATCTAGTTCAGGCTTATTTAGAATTTAAATACGACCATTACTTTGTCGTTTCCAGGTCATTTATTGTCGCCTTTTGGAAAAACTTGCGCATTCAGTAAAAGGGTCTAGTTTCAAACGTCCACACGGCAGACTAATTAATTAATAAAACCGCAGAAATCGCTCTGGAACGCGACTTTGCGAGGGGAAGTATTGCTCGCAGCTTTCCCCCTAACTCATTAATTCACAATGGAATGTGCCAATGAAGTGATCTGAGTCAGCTGTTTGATTAGCGCACAGAATTATTCTGTGGTCTCTCTTCTCCTGCATTGGAGTTATGCAATGTCTGAATCTCCCGGAAAACTTCGACTGGGCGCACTGGTTGCACTTGTCGTTGGCTCAATGATTGGCGGCGGGATCTTCTCTCTGCCGCAAAACATGGCGGCGAGTGCCGATGTTGGCGCGGTATTGATCGGTTGGGTAATTACCGCCGTGGGCATGTTGACCCTGGCCTTCGTCTTCCAGACCCTGGCCAACCGCAAACCTGATCTGGACGGCGGTGTCTACGCCTACGCCAAGGCCGGCTTCGGTGACTACATGGGCTTTTCGTCTGCCTGGGGTTACTGGATCAGCGCCTGGCTGGGCAACGTCGGCTACTTCGTACTGCTGTTCAGTACCCTCGGTTATTTCTTCCCGATCTTCGGCGAAGGCAATACGCCTGCGGCGGTGATTGGCGCATCGGTCTTGCTGTGGGCCGTGCATTTTCTGGTGCTGCGCGGGATCAGGGAAGCGGCGTTCATCAACCTGGTGACCACCGTCGCCAAGGTGGTACCGCTGGTGCTGTTCGTGTTGATCGCCGTGTTCGCGTTCAAGCTGGACATCTTCACCGCTGACATCTGGGGCGTGAAAAACCCGGACCTGGGCAGCGTGATGAACCAAGTGCGCAACATGATGCTGGTCACCGTGTGGGTGTTCATTGGTATCGAAGGCGCGAGCATCTTCTCGGCCCGTGCCGAAAAACGCAGCGACGTCGGCAAGGCCACCGTGATCGGCTTTATCACTGTGCTGTTGTTCCTGATGCTGGTGAACGTGCTGTCCCTGGGCATCATGACCCAACCGGAACTGGCCAAGCTGCAGAACCCGTCGATGGCCGCCGTGCTGGAACATGTGGTGGGCCACTGGGGCGCGGTGCTGATCAGCGTCGGCTTGATCATCTCGTTGCTCGGTGCGCTGCTGTCGTGGGTGCTGCTGTGTGCGGAGATCATGTTCGCCGCCGCCAAGGACCACACCATGCCGGAGTTCCTACGCAAGGAAAATGCCAACCATGTGCCGGCCAACGCCCTGTGGCTGACCAACGCCATGGTCCAGATATTCCTGGTGATCACGCTGTTTTCCGCCAGTACCTACCTGTCGCTGATCTACCTCGCCACCTCGATGATCCTGGTGCCGTACCTGTGGTCGGCGGCCTACGCGCTGCTGCTGGCGGTGCGCGGCGAAACCTACGAAAACGCCCTCAAAGAGCGCAGCAAAGACCTGTTCATCGGCGCAGTCGCGCTGATCTATGCGGTCTGGCTGCTCTACGCCGGCGGCACCAAGTACCTGCTGCTGTCCGCCCTGCTCTATGCCCCCGGCGCGATCCTGTTCGCCAAGGCCAAGCATGAACTGGGCAAACCGATTTTCACCAACGTCGAGAAGTTGATTTTCGCCGCAGTCGTCATTGGCGCCCTGGTGGCTGCCTATGGCCTCTACGACGGCTTCCTGACTCTGTAATTGTTGTTCCTTGGAGGATCTGTAATGACCACGGAAAAAGTGAAGTACGGCGTACATTCCGAAGCCGGCAAACTGCGCAAAGTCATGGTGTGCTCCCCAGGTTTGGCCCACCAACGGCTGACCCCCAATAACTGCGATGAACTGCTGTTCGATGACGTGTTGTGGGTGGCCCAGGCCAAGCGCGACCACTTCGACTTCGTCACCAAGATGCGCGAGCGGGACATTGATGTGCTGGAAATGCACAACCTGCTGACCGATATCGTCGCCATCCCCGAAGCCCTGGACTGGATCCTGGCGCGCAAGATCACCTCCAACACCGTGGGCCTGGGCCTGGTCGAGGAAGTCAGTTCGTGGCTGCGCAGCCTTGAGCCGCGCAAGATCGCCGAGTTCCTGATTGGCGGCGTGTCGGCCGATGACCTGCCGAGCAGCTTCGGTGGCAAGACCATCGAGATGTTCCGCGACTTCCTCGGCCACGCCAGTTTCATTCTGCCGCCGCTGCCCAACACCCAGTTCACCCGCGACACCACCTGCTGGATCTACGGCGGCGTGACGCTCAACCCCATGTACTGGCCGGCCCGACGCCAGGAAACCCTGCTGGCCAGCGCGATCTACAAATTCCACCCCGAGTTCACCAACGCGGACTTCCAGATCTGGTACGGCGACCCCGACCAGGAACACGGTGCCGCCACGCTCGAAGGCGGTGACGTCATGCCGATCGGCAATGGCGTGGTGTTGATCGGCATGGGCGAGCGTTCGTCCCACCAGGCCATCGGCCAACTGGCGCGCAACCTGTTCAAGAACAAAGCCGTGGAACAGGTGATCGTTGCCGGCCTGCCGAAATCCCGCGCCGCCATGCACCTGGACACCGTGTTCAGCTTCTGCGACCGCGACCTGGTGACCATCTTCCCCGAAGTGGTCAACCAGATCGTGCCCTTCACCCTGCGCCCTGACGACAGCAAGCCCCACGGCATCGACATTCAGCGCGAGAAAACCAACTTCCTCGAGACCGTGGCCGCCGCGCTCAACCTCAAGGCCCTGCGCGTGGTCGAGACCGGCGGCAACAGCTTCGCCGCCGAACGCGAGCAGTGGGACGACGGCAACAACGTGGTGGCCGTGGAGCCCGGCGTGGTGATCGGCTACGACCGCAACACCTACACCAACACCCTGTTGCGCAAGGCTGGCGTGGAAGTCATCACCATCAGCGCCGGTGAACTCGGCCGTGGCCGTGGCGGCGGCCACTGCATGACCTGCCCGATCATCCGCGACCCTATCGACTATTAAGGAGATTCCATCATGGCTTTCAATATGCGCAACCGCAGCCTGCTGTCGCTGATGCACCACACCACCCGCGAGCTGAATTACCTGCTGGACCTGTCCCGCGACCTCAAACGCGCCAAATACACCGGCACCGAGCGTCCGCACCTGCAAGGCAAGAACATCGCGCTGATCTTCGAAAAAACCTCGACCCGCACCCGTTGCGCCTTCGAAGTGGCCGCCCATGACCAGGGCGCCCACGTCACCTACATCGACCCGGTGTCGTCGCAGATCGGCCACAAAGAAAGCATGAAAGACACCGCCCGCGTCCTCGGCCGCATGTTCGACGCCATTGAGTACCGTGGCTTCGAGCAGGAAATCGTCGAAGAACTGGCCAAGTTCGCCGGCGTGCCGGTGTTCAACGGCCTCACCGCCGAATTCCACCCGACCCAAATGATCGCCGACACCCTGACCATGCGCGAGCACAGTGACAAACCGCTGCATGACATCAGCTACGCCTACCTGGGCGACGCCCGCTACAACATGGGCAACTCGCTGCTGATGATCGGCGCCAAGCTGGGCATGGATGTGCGCATCGGCGCGCCGAAAGCCCTGTGGCCCCACGAAGATTTCATCAAACAGTGCCAGGCATTCGCCGAGGAAAGTGGCGCGCGCATCACCATCACCGAAGACCCGAAAGAGGCGGTCAAGGGCGTGGACTTCATCCACACCGATATCTGGGTGTCCATGGGTGAGCCGGTGGAAGCGTGGGACGAACGTATCGAACAACTGCTGCCGTACCAGGTCAACGCCAAGATGATGAAAGCCTCGGGCAACCCTCGGGTGAAATTCATGCACTGCCTGCCGGCGTTCCATAACAGCGAAACCAAGGTCGGCAAGGACATCGCCGCGCGGTATCCGAACCTGGCCAACGGCGTGGAAGTGACCGAGGAAGTCTTCGAGTCGCCGGCCAACATCGCCTTTGAGCAAGCGGAAAACCGCATGCACACCATCAAGGCGATCCTGGTGTCGGCACTCGCGGATATCTAAACCCTGCTGCGATCCCACTGTAGGAGCGAGCTTGCTCGCGAAAAATTCAAGGGCACCGCGTTCATTCAGGATGGGCGCGTTATCGTTGACCTCCTTCGCGAGCAAGCTCGCTCCTACAACGGATTGCGAGCTCTAGAAGGATTGCATTATGCGAATCGTCGTAGCCCTGGGCGGCAACGCCCTCCTGCGCCGTGGTGAACCCATGACCGCAGACAATCAACGCGCCAATATCCGCATCGCCACCGAACAGATCGCCAAGATCCATCCCGGCAACGAGCTGGTCATCGCCCACGGCAATGGCCCGCAGGTCGGCCTGCTGTCGTTGCAGGCGGCGGCCTACACCAGCGTTTCGCCGTACCCGCTGGACGTGCTGGGTGCCGAGACCGAAGGCATGATCGGCTACATCATCGAACAGGAACTGGGCAACCTGCTGGACTTCGAAGTGCCGTTCGCCACCCTGCTCACCCAGGTGGAAGTGGACGCCAAGGACCCGGCCTTCCAGAACCCGACCAAGCCCATCGGCCCGGTGTACTCCAAGGCCGAAGCGGAAAAACTCGCCGCCGAGAAAGGCTGGGCCATCGCCCCGGATGGCGATAAATATCGCCGCGTCGTGGCCAGTCCACGGCCCAAACGCATCTTTGAGATTCGCCCGATCAAATGGCTGCTGGAAAAAAGCGCCATCGTGATCTGCGCCGGTGGTGGCGGTATCCCGACCCTGTACGGTGAAGACGGCAAGCTCAAGGGCATCGAAGCCGTGATCGACAAAGACCTGTGCTCCTCGTTGCTGGCCGCGCAACTGGACGCCGATTTGCTGGTGATCGCCACCGACGTCAACGCCGTTTTTATCGACTTCGGCAAGCCGACCCAGAAAGCCATCGGCCAGGCCCACCCCGACGACATGGAAAAACTCGGCTTCGCCGCCGGCTCCATGGGTCCCAAGGTGCAAGCCGCCTGCGAGTTCGCCCGCCAGACTGGCAAAACTGCGGTGATCGGTTCACTCTCCGACATCGAAGCCATCGTCCAGAGCAGCGCCGGCACGCGCATCAGCACGGCGACACCTGGCATCACCTATCTGTGAAGTAAAGGAGATACGCCTATGGCCACCTTTGAACCCGGTCACCTGCACGTCGAACGCCACGCCCTTAACAACGACGACTACAGCTACAACCTGTGCATCGATTACGAAGTCAGCCAGGACCCAAAGGAAGGCAAGGGCATGCTGTTCAAGCTGCACGGCTCGGTGCAGGGCAAGGACCTCAAGGAAGAGTTTTTCTTACCCAAGGACCAGGCATTCGACTTTGCCCGGCATGCGATGAACATCGCGCAGAAGTATGGGATGCCGAAGATTGCGGTGTTGAATGGCTCGATGCACAAGCAGTACGACCAGATGTTCGAGGATGTGCGGCATCAACTGGATGTGAAATCCGGCGACCCGATCAAGCCTGAACACCTGGAATAACCCGACGCCCCCGACACCAACACTCAAATGTGGGAGCGGGCTTGCTCCCACATTTTTGATCTCCATCACCTGTCAGGCATACTGGCCACCCTCAGTACGCCAGAACCAACATTCGCCCCATGCGTATCCACGTCAGCTTCATCGACCGCGTCGGTATCACCCAGGAAGTCCTGGCCTTGCTCGGTGGGCGCAACCTCAACCTGGATGCAGTGGAGATGGTGCCGCCCAACGTGTACATCGATGCGCCGACCCTCAGCGCCGACGTGCTCGAAGAGCTGCGTGACGCGCTGTTCAGCGTGCACGGTGTGCAGGCGGTCACTGTCGTGGACATCCTCCCCGGCCAGCGCCGTCACCTGCAACTCGACGCCCTGCTGGCGGCCATGACCGACCCGGTACTGGCCTTGGACAGCGCGGGCAAGATCCTGCTGGCCAATCCGGCGTTGATCGCCCTGTATGGTCGCGAACCGGCGGGGGAAAGCATCGCCGGGCTGTTCAACGACCCGGCGCTGCTGGAGACCTTGCTGGAAAATGGCTTTCGCCTGCCCTTGCGTGAAATCAGCGTCAATGGCCAAACCTTTTTGCTCGATGCCACGCCGATCACCGACGCCGGCGCCCTGCTCACCCTGTACCAACCCAACCGCATCGGTGAACAACTGTCGGCACTGCACCACGACCATGCCGAAGGCTTCGATGCGCTGCTGGGCGAATCCCCGGCGATCCGCACCCTCAAGGCCCGCGCGCAACGGGTGGCCGCGCTGGATGCACCGCTGTTGATCCAGGGCGAAACCGGCACCGGCAAGGAGTTGGTGGCGCGGGCCTGCCATGCCATCAGCGCGCGGCACAGTGCGCCGTTCCTGGCGCTGAACTGCGCGGCACTGCCGGAGAACCTCGCCGAGAGTGAACTGTTTGGATACGCCCCAGGCGCGTTTACCGGTGCCCAGCGCGGCGGTAAGCCGGGGTTGATGGAGCTGGCCAACCAAGGCACGGTATTCCTGGATGAGATCGGCGAAATGTCGCCTTACCTGCAGGCCAAGTTGCTGCGCTTTCTCAACGACGGCAGCTTCCGCCGGGTAGGCGGCGACCGTGAAGTGAAGGTCAATGTGCGCATCCTCAGCGCCACCCACCGCAACCTGGAAAAAATGGTCAGCGAGGGCACCTTTCGCGAAGACCTGTTCTACCGCCTCAACGTGCTCAACGTCGAAGTGCCGCCCCTGCGCGAACGTGGCCAGGACATCCTGTTGCTGGCGCGCTACTTCATGCAGCAGGCCTGTGCACAGATCCAGCGCCCGGTGTGCCGCCTGGCGCCCGGCACCTATCCGGCACTGTTGGGCAACCGTTGGCCGGGTAATGTGCGCCAGTTGCAGAACGTGATCTTCCGCGCCGCCGCCATCTGCGAAAGCAGCCTGGTGGACATCGGCGACCTGGACATCGCCGGCACCTCGGTGGCCCGTCAAAGCGACGGCGAAGTCGACAGCCTTGAACAGGCGGTCGAGGATTTCGAACGCAGTCTGCTGGAGAAACTCTACGCCAGCTATCCCTCGACCCGGCAACTGGCCAGCCGCCTGCAAACCTCCCACACGGCCATCGCCCATCGGTTGCGCAAGTACGGCATACCCAATAAGTCCTGAGCTGGGTGCCTACAGGGTTGCGTTTCAAAAAGGGTCTGAGAACGACATCCGCTGTACTGAAAGCGCTACAGTGGAACGATTTCGCTACAACCCTGTTTTTTGCGCGCCATGCAAGGCTTTGATCCACATAGGCTTTTTTTCACGGGCCGGACTGTAGCGAAATCGCTACAGTCAATACGCATAAGCCTATAACCATATTTATTAACCTGTTGATTTATAACGGATTAATAAGATTGGCCGCGATATTGCTAAGCAACTCCCCATTATTCCAATCCCGTCCACCAGACGAATCTGGCCCTGAGGAGTTTCCATGAGCGAGTTGCGTTTCACTGAAGATCACGAATGGCTGCGCGCCGAAGCCGACGGCAGCGTCACCGTGGGTATCACTGCTTTCGCGCAGAACGCGCTGGGTGATGTGGTTTTCGTGCAACTGCCGGAGTTGCAGGCCTACGACAAGGGCGCCGAAGCGTCCACCGTGGAATCGGTCAAGGCCGCCAGCGGCGTGTACATGCCGTTGGACGGCGAAGTGCTGGAAGTGAACGACAAGCTCGATGGCAGCCCGGAACTGGTCAACGAAGACCCGATGGGCGAAGGCTGGTTCTTCCGCTTTAAACCGGCCGATGCCGGTGCGGTAGCTAAACTGTTGGATCAGGACGCGTACGACCGCCTGATCAAAGCCAACGCTGAAGCCTGAGGAGCGCGCCATGACGATCAACCTGAGCACCGCCAACGAATTCATCGCCCGCCACATCGGCCCGCGCCAGGAAGATGAGCAGCACATGCTCACCAGCCTGGGCTTCGATTCCCTGGAAGCCCTGAGCGCCAGCGTGATCCCGGAAAGCATCAAGGGCACCAGCGTGCTCGGCCTGGAAGACGGCCTGAGCGAAGCCGAGGCCCTGGCCAAGATCAAGGCCATCGCCAGCCAGAACCAACTGTTCAAGACCTACATCGGCCAGGGCTACTACAACTGCCATACGCCGTCGCCGATCCTGCGCAACCTCCTGGAAAACCCGGCCTGGTACACCGCCTACACGCCGTACCAGCCAGAAATTTCCCAAGGCCGCCTGGAAGCGCTGCTGAACTTCCAGACCCTGATCAGCGACCTCACCGGCCTGCCGATCGCCAACGCCTCGCTGCTCGATGAAGCCACCGCCGCCGCCGAAGCCATGACCTTCTGCAAGCGCCTGAGCAAGAACAAGGGCAGCAACGCTTTCTTCGCCTCGATCCACAGCCACCCGCAAACCCTCGACGTACTGCGCACCCGTGCCGAGCCACTGGGCATTGATGTGGTCGTCGGCGATGAGCGCGAACTGACCGACGTCAGCCCGTTTTTCGGCGCGCTGCTGCAATACCCGGCCAGCAACGGTGACGTGTTCGACTACCGCGCGCTGACCGAACGCTTCCACGCCGCCAACGCACTGGTCGCCGTGGCTGCGGACCTGCTGGCCCTGACCCTGCTGACCCCACCGGGTGAGTTCGGCGCCGACGTGGCCATCGGCAGCGCGCAACGCTTCGGCGTGCCACTGGGTTTCGGTGGCCCGCACGCGGCGTACTTCTCCACCAAGGATGCGTTCAAGCGCGACATGCCGGGGCGTCTGGTCGGTGTGTCGGTAGACCGTTTCGGCAAGCCGGCCCTGCGCCTGGCCATGCAGACCCGCGAACAACATATCCGCCGCGAGAAAGCCACCAGCAACATCTGCACCGCCCAAGTACTGCTCGCCAACATCGCCAGCATGTATGCCGTGTACCACGGTCCCAAGGGCCTGACCCAGATCGCCAAGCGCATTCATCAGCTGACCGCGATCCTCGCCAAGGGCTTGACCGCGCTGGGCCTGAAGGTCGAGCAGGAACACTTCTTCGACACCCTGACCCTGCACACCGGCGCCGACACTGCCGCACTGCACGACAAGGCCCGCGCCCAGCGCATCAACCTGCGTGTGGTGGACGCTGAGCGGGTCGGCCTGTCGGTCGACGAAACCACCACCCAGGCCGATATCGAAACCCTGTGGGCGATCTTCGCAGGCGACCAGGCCCTGCCGGATTTCACCGCCAAGGTTGACGCCACCCTGCCGACCGCACTGCTGCGCCAGTCGCCGATCCTGAGCCACCCGGTATTCAACCGTTATCACTCGGAAACCGAGCTGATGCGCTACCTGCGCAAGCTGGCCGACAAAGACCTGGCACTGGACCGCACCATGATCCCGCTGGGCTCGTGCACCATGAAGCTCAACGCCGCCAGCGAAATGATCCCGGTGACCTGGGCCGAGTTCGGTGCCCTGCACCCCTTCGCCCCAGCCGAGCAAAGCGCCGGCTACCTGCAACTGACGTCCGACCTCGAAGCCATGCTCTGCGCGGCCACCGGTTACGACGCGATCTCGCTGCAACCGAACGCCGGTTCCCAGGGTGAGTACGCCGGCCTGCTGGCCATCCGTGCCTATCACCAGAGCCGTGGCGAAGAACGTCGCGACATCTGCCTGATCCCATCGTCGGCCCACGGCACCAACCCGGCGACCGCCAACATGGCCGGTATGCGTGTGGTCGTCACCGCCTGCGATGCCCGTGGCAACGTGGACATTGAAGACCTGCGCGCCAAGGCCATCGAGCACCGCGAACACCTCGCGGCACTGATGATCACCTACCCGTCCACCCACGGCGTGTTCGAAGAAGGTATCCGCGAAATCTGCGGCATCATTCACGACAACGGCGGCCAGGTGTACATCGACGGCGCCAACATGAACGCGATGGTCGGCCTCTGCGCCCCGGGCAAGTTCGGCGGCGACGTGTCCCACCTGAACCTGCACAAGACCTTCTGCATCCCCCACGGCGGTGGCGGCCCGGGCGTTGGCCCGATTGGCGTCAAGTCGCACCTCACGCCATTCCTGCCCGGCCATGCGGCCATGGCGCGCAAGGAAGGCGCGGTGTGTGCGGCGCCGTTCGGCAGCGCGAGCATCCTGCCGATCACCTGGATGTACATCAGCATGATGGGCGGCGCGGGCCTCAAGCGCGCTTCGCAGCTGGCGATCCTGAATGCCAACTACATTTCCCGTCGCCTGGAAGAGCACTACCCCGTGCTCTACACCGGCAGCAACGGCCTGGTGGCGCACGAATGCATCCTCGACCTGCGCCCGCTGAAGGACAGCAGCGGCATCAGCGTGGACGACGTGGCCAAGCGCCTGATCGACTTTGGTTTCCACGCCCCGACCATGTCGTTCCCGGTCGCGGGCACGTTGATGATCGAGCCGACCGAAAGCGAATCCAAGGAAGAACTGGACCGCTTCTGCGATGCCATGATCGCCATCCGCGAAGAAATCCGTGCGGTGGAAAACGGCACCCTGGACAAGGACGACAACCCACTGAAAAACGCTCCGCACACTGCAGCGGAACTGGTGGGCGAATGGAGCCACCCCTACAGCCGTGAACAAGCGGTGTACCCGGTAGCGTCGCTGATCGAAGGCAAGTACTGGCCACCGGTTGGCCGGGTCGACAACGTGTTTGGTGATCGCAATCTCGTATGCGCATGCCCTTCAATCGAGAGCTACGCGTAACCTGAGGCTGAACTCAATCAAATGTGGGAGGGGGCTTGCTCCCGATGGCGGTTTTACATTCAACATCTCTGTTGACTGACACACTGCCATCGGGAGCAAGCCCCCTCCCACATTGACCGAGTACACCCCAATACATAACAAGAAACCGGAGAACAACTCATGTCTTTAAGCGTGTTCGACCTGTTCAAGATTGGCATCGGCCCCTCCAGTTCACACACCGTCGGGCCCATGCGCGCCGCCGCTCGATTCGTCGAAGGCCTCAAGCGTGACAACCTGTTGAGCGCCACCACCGGCATCAAGGTGGAACTCTATGGCTCCCTGGGCGCCACCGGCAAAGGCCACGGCAGCGACAAGGCCGTGCTGCTCGGCCTGGAAGGCGAACACCCGGACACCGTGAACACCGAAACCGTGGCCACGCGCCTGGCGCAGATGCGCGGCGACGCGCGTTTGAACCTGCTCGGCGAACACAGCATTGCGTTCAATGAGAAAGAACACCTGGCGATGATTCGCAAACCCCTGGCCTACCACCCCAATGGCATGATTTTTCGTGCCTTTGATGCGGCGGGTATCCAGATTCGCAGCCGCGAGTACTACTCGGTCGGCGGCGGTTTTGTGGTGGATGAAGACGCCGCCGGTGCTGACCGGATCGTCGAAGATGCCACGCCCCTGACGTTCCCTTTCAAGCATGCCAAGGACTTGCTCGGCCATTGCACCACCTACGGGCTGTCCATCAGCCAGGTGATGCTGACCAATGAAAGCGCCTGGCGCCCGGAAGCGGAAACCCGCGCCGGCCTGCTGAAGATCTGGCAGGTGATGCAGGATTGCGTGGACGCTGGCTGTCGCAACGAAGGCATCTTGCCGGGCGGCCTGAAGGTCAAGCGTCGCGCCGCCGCCTTGCATCGGCAACTGTGCAAGAACCCGGAGTCGGCCTTGCGCGATCCGCTGTCGGTACTCGATTGGGTCAACCTGTACGCCCTGGCCGTCAACGAAGAAAACGCCAACGGCGGGCGCGTGGTCACCGCGCCCACCAATGGCGCGGCCGGGATTGTGCCGGCGGTGCTGCATTACTACATGCGCTTTATCCCCGGCGCGAACGAAGACGGTGTGGTGCGCTTTCTGCTCACCGCCGCCGCCATCGGTATTTTGTACAAGGAAAACGCCTCGATCTCCGGGGCCGAAGTCGGTTGCCAGGGCGAAGTCGGCGTGGCCTGTTCCATGGCCGCTGGCGCGTTGTGCGAAGTCTTGGGCGGTACGGTCTCCCAGGTGGAAAACGCCGCCGAGATCGGCATGGAACACAACCTCGGCCTGACCTGCGACCCGATTGGCGGGTTGGTGCAGGTGCCGTGCATCGAGCGCAATGCCATGGGCTCGGTGAAGGCCATCAATGCGGTGCGCATGGCCTTGCGTGGCGACGGACAACACTTCGTCTCGCTGGACAAGGTCATCCGCACGATGCGCCAGACCGGTGCCGACATGAAAAGCAAATACAAGGAAACCGCCCGTGGCGGTTTGGCGGTCAACATTATCGAGTGCTGACGCCTAAAGGCGCGCCAGCACGTTTTTCAGGAGCTGAATATGTCCACCCAAACCCTGTTGAAAACCCCATTGCACGCCCTGCACCTCGAGCTGGGTGCACGCATGGTGCCCTTCGCCGGCTACGACATGCCGGTGCAGTACCCGCTGGGCGTGATGAAGGAACACCTGCACACCCGTGAACAGGCCGGGTTGTTCGACGTGTCGCACATGGGCCAGATCCGCCTCACCGGCGCGAATGCCGCCAAGGCCCTGGAAACCCTGGTACCGGTCGACATCATCGACCTGCCGGTTGGCATGCAGCGCTACGCCATGTTCACCAACGACCAGGGCGGCATCCTCGACGACCTGATGGTGGCGAACCTGGGTAACGACGAACTGTTCCTGGTGGTCAACGCCGCCTGCAAGGACCAGGACCTGGCGCACCTGCGCGAGCATATCGGCGAGCAGTGCAGCATCGAACCGCTGTTCGAAGAGCGCGCCCTGCTCGCCCTGCAAGGCCCGGCGGCGGTGAAGGTATTGGCGCGACTGGCACCGGAAGTCACCCAGATGACTTTCATGCAGTTCGCCTCACTGCGCCTGCTGGGCGTGGACTGCTACGTCAGCCGTTCCGGCTACACCGGGGAAGACGGCTTTGAAATCTCCGTGCCCGCCGCCAACGCCGAAAGCCTGGCACGCAGCCTGTTGGCCGAGACCGAAGTCGAGGCCATCGGCCTGGGCGCCCGTGACTCGCTGCGCCTGGAAGCCGGCCTGTGCCTGTACGGCCACGACATGAACACCGAGACCACCCCGATCGAAGCCAGCCTGTTGTGGGCGATCTCCAAGGCCCGTCGCACCGACGGTGCGCGCGCCGGTGGCTTCCCGGGTGCCGACCGCATCTTCACCCAGCAGCAAACCGGCGTGAGCCGCAAGCGCGTGGGTCTGCTGCCCCAGGAACGCACCCCAGTGCGCGAAGGCGCAGAGATCGTCGACGAACACGGCAGCGTGATCGGCAGCGTATGCAGCGGCGGCTTTGGCCCGAGCCTGGGCGGCCCACTCGCCATGGGATACCTGGACAGTGCATTCATCGCACTGGACACCGAAGTCTCTGCGCTGGTGCGTGGGAAAAAGGTGCCACTTCGTGTAAGTAAAATGCCATTTGTGCCGCAACGTTACTATCGCGGTTGATTGACTGTTCCTATAAGTAACGCGGTTGCGTTAACGTGCACTAATCTGTAACGCAACCGCCATAAAACAGTGCATTGACGATAGTCACCCTTATAGGGAATAACCTATAACAAGTGATCCATTCTATCGAATAAGCCGGCTCCCCATTATTCAACGAAGTGCCATATGGCCGAGTAAACGTTGGGCTTTTGGCGGGGCTTGTTTTTTCTCTGTTAGTTGGCGTAGAGTCTGCCCACTGTGTTTGCATGGGTCGCTTGGAACCTGGACCTGGGCAGTAGCCAAAGTTTGCTACAACCCGTTCGACGTCTCTTACTTTCCTGCAACCCAGCCCAGTACTCTTTCATGTGAAAGGGGCTGTCATTAATTTTTAGCGTCAAGGAAATAAGAAAATGGCTGATCGTCAGAGCGGTACCGTCAAGTGGTTTAACGACGAGAAAGGGTTTGGTTTTATCACTCCAGAAAGCGGTCCGGATCTGTTCGTGCATTTCCGCGCTATCCAAGGCAACGGCTTCAAAAGCCTGAAGGAAGGCCAGAAGGTCACCTTCGTTGCAGTGCAAGGCCAGAAAGGCATGCAGGCTGACGAAGTACAAGCAGAAGGCTGATCCTTCCTGCGACAAAAAGCCCCTGACATGACATCAGGGGCTTTTTTATGGGCGCTATTCCGTAAACTGCATGTTTTCTTCAGAGAGCCCTGCCATGTCCAAACCCTTGCTGAGTCCCCAAGGCGAGTTCCCCGCCGTTGGCCTGGGCCGTCGCCTGGCAGCGATGTTCTATGACTTCCTGCTGTGCACCGCGCTGATGATCGTCACTGCGTTTATCTACAAGCTGGTATGGATCGCGTTCGTGGGCGAAGCCAGGATGCGCACCCTCACCGAGTCCGGCGCGCTGGACGGCGACCCGTTGCTGTCGACCATTCTGTTGTTCGTGCTGTTTGGTTTCTTTGCCAAGTTCTGGACCCATTCCGGGCAAACCCTGGGCATGCAGGTCTGGGGCGTGCGCGTGCAGAACGCCGACGGTTCGCGGATCAGCCTATGGCAGGCGCTGTTGCGCTTTGTGGTGTCGATTGCATCGTGGTTGTGCGTGGGGCTGGGGTTTGTCTGGTCGTTGTTCGACAAGCAGAAACGCTGCTGGCATGACATCTATTCGGACACGCAGTTGGTGCGCATCCCGAAGCAAAAGAAATAATACCCTTCTTATTGGAGATCAACATGTGGGCGGGGGCTTGCCCCCTCCCACATGTTTAACCGAGCTCGCCTCGGTTCAAGCGTTGCCCGCCAGCCTCAGGCGCGCAGCCTGGGTGAAATCCAGCATGCGCTTGAGCGGTCGCACCGCGTGAGGAATCACCGACGGCTCGACGAAGATCTCGTTGCTGCCCTCACGCAGGCACTGCAATGTGCGCTCCAGCGTATTCATCGCCATCCACGGGCAGTGCGCGCAACTGCGGCACGCGGCGCCGTTGCCGGCGGTGGGCGCTTCGATGAAGACCTTGTCCGGGCACAGCTGCTGCATCTTGTAGAAGATGCCGCGGTCGGTCGCCACGATAAAGGTCTTGTTCGGCAGGCGCTGTGCCGCCGCAATCAGTTGGCTGGTGGAACCCACCGCGTCGGCCAGTTCGATCACCGAGGTCGGCGATTCCGGGTGCACCAGAATGGCCGCGTCCGGGTACAGCGCCTTCATGTCTTCCAACTGCTTGGACTTGAACTCCTCGTGGACGATGCACGCACCGTCCCACAGCAGCATGTCGGCACCGGTCTGGCGCTGAATGTAGGTGCCCAAGTGCTTGTCCGGCCCCCAGATGATGGTCTCGCCGTTGTCCATCAGGCTTTCGACGATTTCCAGCGCGCAACTGGAGGTCACCACCCAGTCGGCGCGGGCTTTGACCGCTGCCGAGGTGTTGGCATACACCACCACAGTGCGCTCGGGATGCTGGTCGCAGAACGCCGAAAACTCATCCACCGGACACCCAAGGTCCAGGGAGCACGTGGCTTCCAGGGTCGGCATGAGGATGCGTTTTTCGGGGGTGAGGATTTTGGCGGTCTCGCCCATGAAACGTACACCGGCGACCAGCACGGTCTTGGCCGGATGGGCTGCGCCGAAGCGGGCCATTTCCAGGGAGTCCGAGACACAGCCGCCGGTTTCTTCGGCCAGGGCCTGGATCACCGGATCGCAATAGAAGTGGGCAACCAGCACCGCGTCCTGAGCCTTGAGCTCGGCGGCGATGGCGGCACGCAGGCTCGCCTCTTCGTCGGCGCTCAGGGCCTTGGGCTGCTTGGCGTCGAGGTGGGCTTGAACCAGTAGGCGTTCGGAAATATGCGTCATGTTCGCAAGACCTGCAGGCGCAGTTGCGCGAAAGTCGAGTGTACCACCGGCTCTGGAGCCCTTCGGGCGCCGCCGGACGAAGTGATTGTGTTCATCAAGCACGGGTAAAGGTGAAGCTGCGCAAGGCTACAGAATATCCAATGGTTTCAAAAGCCTAATCTGGCTTTGACGCGTGTGCCTGTCGGGCAAAAAAAACGGTAATGGCACATTGACTCTCCCCCTCGGGGGAGGGTTTACGCTCCCCCGCCTTCAGAAATCACCTCAAGCAAATAGCCGTCAGGGCCACTGCTTGCCCCCCATTTACGCGTTATAGGGAAATAGCCGATGAATAATCCACTGGACTTGAACAGCGTCATCACCACCACCCGCGAAATCCTCGCGCAGCTATTGGTGATGGACCTCGCAGAAGTCGATGAGCACAGCAGCATCGTGGAGGATCTGAATGCCGACTCCCTGGATATCGTCGACCTGAGTTTTCAGCTCGGCCGCCACTATGGCTGCACGCTGCCTAAAACCAGCGTGCTGGACCATGCGGTAGCCGTGTTTGGCGACGTCAGCGAACTGGTCGAAAAAGGCCGTATCACCCAGGCCGGGGTAGAACTCCTGGAGCAAAGCCTGAGCGCATTTGCCCCCGGGCAACTGCGCGCAGGCATGCAGCCGGCGGATGTGTTCGCGGCCACCACCGTGCGTAACTGGGCCGTGCAGTGCTATCGGATGTTCGACCACCTGCCCGCGACCTGCCCTGAATGCAATGCCGACCAGGCGCGTCTGAATGAGCGTCGCCAGGTGGTATGCAGCAGTTGCAGCGCGCGCTTGACGCCAATGGAAGGCGACGACATTTCTCGCCAACTGGTAGAGCAGTTTGCAGCGTCCCGTTTGCCGGAAACGGTCTAGGAGTTCTGCATGGGGCCGCGAGAGGTTTTAGTCACGGGCTATGGGTTGGTAGCGCCCACGGCACTGGACGCTGCAACGCTGTTTGCGCAGATCGGCGCAAAGCGTTCGTGCATCCGCCAACACCCGGTGTTTGCCGAGTTGGGTTTTGCAGCGAGCGCTGCGGGTTACATCGACCCCGTTCAGTGGCAAGCCATCACCGCACAGGTAGCGGCGGGTGACACCCCCCTGCCGCGCCAGAGCCTGCTCGCCGAGTTCGTGGCCAGGCAGGCGCTCCAGCAGGCAGGCCTGGTTCGGGCAGACTTCTGCCGCGTACCCAGCGGCGTATTCCTCGGCGCCAACAAGCATTGCGTGAGCCGTGATCTGCAAGAAGCCAGCCGCTATATGGACGACGTCGGCAGCGTCGACCTGGATCGCTATCTGGACAACCACACGCTGGCCGGCGGCCCGTTCGCGCGACGGATCGATCAGCAGACTTGGCACATCGCCCAGTTGCTCGGGATTCGCGACCATATCAGCACCCACTCCGACGCCTGCGCCGCCGGCACCATGGCGATCGGCGCCGCGTTTCGCGCCATCGAGCGCGGTGACATCGACCTGGCCCTATGTGGCGCCGTGGAGCTGATGGCCCATGAACTGTCCTATTACAGCTTCGACGGCCTGGGTGCCATTTGCCAACGTGCAGACCTTGCGCCCGAGCAACAGAGTCGCCCGTTCATGAACGACCGTTGCGGGTTCGTCCTCGGTGAAGGCGCGGCGATGATCGTGCTGGAGTCCAGGCAACATGCCGAGCGCCGCAAGGCCACGCCAATCGGCCGCGTCCTGGGTTACGCCAACTTTTGCGAAGCGCAGAAGATCACCTCCAGCAGCCGCGATGGCAGCCATTACGCCCATTGCATGAAGGCCGCCATCGCCAATGCTGGCCTGAGCTGCGACGCGGTCGATCACGTCAATACCCATGGCACATCGACCCAGGCTAACGATCGCAGTGAAGCCCTGGCGATTGCGCAAGTATTCGGTACCGGCGTGGACACGATGACCTTCACGGCGAACAAATCGGCGATCGGCCACTCCCTGGCAGCCAGCGGCGCCCTCGAGGCGGTGCTGTCACTGATGAGCCTGCAACAGGGCGTGCTGCTACCCACCCTTAACTATGACCCGGCAAACGCCGAGTTCCCTGAGTTGAATTTCCTGACCGAAACGCAGCGCCAGCCCATCAATGCGGTGCTGTCCAATTCGTTCGGTTTCGGTGGTGTCAACAGTTCGCTGGTTTTGGGAAAAGCATGAGATGAACAGCCGTCAAACAAAACCCGTCTACCTGATCGCCGCTTCGGTGTTTAACCACGCCGGCACTGAGTGCGCCGACTTGCACGGCACGGTGCAAGCCGCACAACCGCTGGATTTTGCCCCGGACCAGTTAGCGTACCCCGTGACCGTACCGCGCTTGCCGACCACGGTGTTCGACCGCAAGATTCAACGCAGCGTCGAACCTCAGGGCGCCCGGTTGCTGTTCTGCGCCGGGCAGATTGCCGCTCCGTTGAATGACTTGCAGTTGCCTGGCGAGCGGGTTGCGCTGATGGCCGCCATCCCGGAAGTGGATGGCCCCAGTTCCTGCTGGGAGGCCGTGCAGGCCATCGCCGAACAACCGGATGCGCTGCTCGCGCAACTGTTTGCCTATACCCCGCCGCTGCACGCCCTGATGATGCTCAACAGCAGCGTCATGGCCTATGTCGCCGAGGCGTTGCACTGCCATGGTCCGATGGGCGGTTTCTGCTCACAGAGTAATGCCGGGGTCGATGCGCTGATCGAGGCCTTCGAACACATCGCCGAAGGGCGTGCCGATGCAGGGGTCGTGGTCAGCAGCAGCCCGAACCTCTCGCCGGCGCTGTACCTGCGCGACACCACCGAACGCCCTGCTCTCGCAGCCCCAGATGTCTACGGCGAAGGCGCCGCAGCGCTGTTGCTGACCGCCAGCCCTCCCGCAAACGGTACGCGCGCCCTGCGCATCGCCGGCTTCGCCCGTGGCTACAGCGCTGTGCCCGAACGCTCCCACGCCGTGGCGTGCAAGGTTATCCAACAGACCTTGAGCCGAGAAAAACTAGGTTTGCGCGACGTAGCCCATATTGTCGCCGCGCCTGACACCCCATCCCTCGCGCTTCTACTCACAGACACCCAGGCGATTCTCCACAGCTGCCGACACATGACCGGCAACCTGGGGGCCAGCGCCTTGCTGACTGAAATAGCCCTGGCCCTTCACGATCAACACGATGGCTACACGTTGCTGCTCAACCACAGCCGTACCGGCCATTGGGGCGCCGTATTACTGGCCAATGAAGCCATGGAGAAACAGGCATGAGCGCACCAAGGATTGTGATCACCGGCCTGGGTGCCGTGACCGGTTTCGGTTTCGAATGGCAAACCATGTGGGCGCAGATGCTGCTCGGTGAGCACTGCATCCGCCCCTGGCAGCCCGAAGGCGTGGCCGATGGCACCTTCCCGGTGCGCTATGCGGCGCCGGTGGACACCCGCCAACTGCCGGACTACCTCCAAGGCCATCCCGCCTGGCAGACGCCCCTGGAAAAACGCAGCCAGCTGGGTTGGGTGGCGGCCAGCCAAGCGATCAGCGACAGCGGCCTGAGCCCCGCGCAACTGCGGGATGCCGCCGTGCTGTGTGCTTCCGGCGCACCGGCGCACAAGATCCAGGACATGCTGCTGACCGTCGCCAATGAGCCGAACGCCTCCCCGGCCTGGCGCTACTTGATGGCCAAGGCTGATCAGGTCGATGCCGCCCACTCGTTGTGCCAGAGCAACGACCGCCTGGCCCGGGTGATCGCCGACGACATCGGTTGCGAAGGCCCGGTGATCAACATCAGCAGCGCCTGCGCCGGTGCATCCCAGGCCATCGGCAATGCATTCCAGATGATCCGTCGGGGAGAAGTCGACGTCGCTATCGCTGGCGGCGCCGATTCGGTGTTGAGCCTGGACACCATGACCGCGCTTTACCTACTGGGCGCGGCGAGCAGCGAGCAACGCTGGGGCACCGGGCTTTGCCGCCCGTTTGATCGCCATCGCAGCGGCCTGGTTGCCGGTGAGGGCGCAGGCTTTGTGGTGCTCGAAACCCTGGAGCGGGCACTTGCCCGTGGCGCCGTGCCCTATGCCGAAGTGCTGGGTTTTGGCAGCAGCCTGGATGGCTACAAGGTCACCGCGCCCGACCCGCAAGGGCGAGGCGCCGCCCTCGCAATGCAGACAGCCTTGCACGACGCCGGCATCCGCCCGCAACAGGTGGACCTGATCAACGCCCACGGCACGTCCACCCCGCTCAACGATGCCGCCGAAACCCTGGCGATCAAGTCGGTGTTCGCCCAGGGCGAGCACTATCGACGGCTGGCGATCAGCGCCAACAAATCCCAATTCGGCCACTTGATCGCGGCCGCCGGCGCCCCCGAGTTCATCATCACCGCACTGGCCTGCCAACAGGACAGGATTACCCCGACCCTCAACCTGCACAGTGCCGCCGACGACTGTGACCTGGACTACTGCGCGCATCAGACCGTCAACCGCCGGGTCGATGTGGCACTCAGCAATTCATTCGGCTTCGGTGGGCTCAATACCTGCCTGGTGCTGGGCAAATACCAGGAGCACGCGCAATGAGCGGCGTACCGACATCCATCGCCATTGCCGGCAGCGGCTGTGTCCTGGCCAGCGGCTGGGGCGTGGACGCCTTCTGGTCGGCGGCCTGTGAGTCGCGCAGCGGGATCAAGCCATTGCGCTCTTTGCTGTTTCACAGTGAACGGGTCACGGCCTTCGGGCAGATTCACTATGACGATCACCAGCGCAGTCGCCAGGACCTCGCCCAAAATCTGCAGCGTTACTGCACGCCTGCCGTCATCTGGGGCGTCAGCGCCGTTCGACAGGCACTGGCCGAAGCCCAACTGACGCCAGGGGCCGACGGCCTGACCTATGGCCTCTATTGCTGCCAGGGTGGCTATACCCACCCTTCACTGGCGTCCTACGGCGAGTTGCTCCACGAATGCCGCCAGGGCGAAGGTGCAGATATGCAGCACCTGGCCCGGCGTATCTTGCACGAGCGCGCGCAGGACCCGTTCCTGGTGCTCAAGGGCCTGAGCAATATCCTGCTGGGCGTGGTCAGCCTGGCGCTCAAGCTGGAGTGTGAATGCAACGCCTACATGCAGGGGGTCTCCGGCAACCTGGCGGCCTTGCGTGAAGCGTGCGCCGCCTTGCAGGGCGGACGAATTGACGTGGCGATCATCGTCGGTGCAGGCAGCGAACTCGATGCGCTGGCACTCAGCGCCCTGGTGCAGGCCGGCACGATCAGCGCCGACGGCTCGGATACCCTGCGCGCTTTCGATGCGCAAGGCACCGGCGGTATCGCTGGCGAAGGCGCGGCGGCCCTGGTCCTGCGCCGTCGCGAGGATCTGGGGGATGGACCCCAGGTCTGCCTGCAGACAATGACCGCCGATGTCGTGATCGAGCACTTGAACCTGCCAGACCAGCAAGCCGACGTGCTGGTGTGCAGCGGTACCGGCACGCCCGATCAAGACCGACAGTTGAGCCTCACGCTGGCCCGAACCGGCGCCGCCCACATTACCAGTGGCGTGCCGCTGACCGGCCTGCTGAGTGCGGCTCCCAGCCTGGCGGACCTGATCCTGGCCCGCTGTGCCCTGCTCGCCCAGCGTGTGCCACCGATTGCCGGATTAAGCCAACCCGTGGCCGCGCAGTTGCCGTTTGTGATGGGGGCTCCCTGCTCGACGCGGCTCGACGATGGCCTGGTGCTCAACCGCGACGACAACGGTTTCAGCGCTTGCTACCAATTGAAGTACAGCGAACAGGCCAACAACGCCTGACGTGTGTGTACACCCCCTCCTCTTTTAAAGGACATGGCTGTGATGGATTACCGTGATTTTGTTCGCCCAAAGTTTGTCGACCTGCTTCAGGCCCTGGGGCTTGAGTGTGAGTTCAAGCGGGCACTGGGCAGCAAATTGTTCTACCGCAACCGCCAGGGTGACGAGGTGACTGTCACCGATTTTCTCGGCGGCTACGGCGCCGCCTTGTTTGGTCACAACGACCCGCAGTTCGTCGACCAGCTCTGCACACTGCTGCGCAACGACGTGCCCTTTAACGCCCAGATGTCGATCCGCGCTACGGCCGGTACTCTGGGGCGCGCGTTGAGCGAAGCCTTCAACCGTGAGTTGAAGAACAACGAAGCGTACATCTCGACCTTTTCCAACAGCGGTGCCGAAGCGGTGGAAATTGCCGTCAAGCACGCCGAGTTCCGCCGCCAGAAAAACCTGCAACGCCAGTTCGACGAACTGGACTTTACCCTGGCCCAACTGACCTCCAGCGACCGCGCCTACCGCGAAGTGGATGTGGCTGACCTCGATTTGCCGGCGGGCCTGCTGCCTGCCCACCTGACCACGGCCACGGTGCGTCAGGTGGTTGAGGCAGTGCGTCAGCACAACCTCGCCGAGTTGCACGTCGAGCCGGTGTTCGTCGCGTTACGCGGCAGCTTTCACGGCAAGTTGGTCAACACCGTGCAACTGACCTATGGCCGACAGTATCGCCAGCCGTTCGCGCGCTTCGGCTTGAACGTGGAGTTCATTGACCCCCAACAACCCCATCAACTCCAGGAGCTGCCAGCGCGCCACACCCGCCATTGGCTGACCGTGCAATGGTGCGGTGATCAATTGCTGGTCAAGCGCGATGCGTTCAGCGCGATCACCGCCGTATTGATGGAGCCTATCCAGGGCGAAGGCGGCATCATCGAGTTCGCGGCCGATTTTTATAAAGCCTTGCGCCGCCTGTGTAATGAGCAGCAGTGCCCGCTGATCATCGACGAGGTGCAGTCCGGCTTCGGTCGTACCGGGACCTTCCTGGCCAGCAGCCATTTCAATCTGCAAGGCGACTACTACTGCCTGTCCAAGGCACTGGGCGGTGGCTTAATGAAGATTGCGGCCACCGTGATTCGCAGCAGTCACTATGAGAAAGACTTCAGCTATATCCACAGCTCGACCTTCGCCGAAGACGACGCCTCCTGCCATATCGCCCTGGCGGCGCTCAATCGTCTGTTCGCCGATGACCATGCGATGCTCAAGGACGTACACACCAAGGGCGAATACCTCAAGGCCTCACTGCTTGAGCTGAAGGCGGCCTACCCCGGGGTGATCGCCGACGTGCGAGGTCGCGGCCTGCTGCTCGGCTTCGAACTGCACGACCAGAGCGCCAACAGCTCGCTGGTACAGGCTTCGGCCCAGTACAACGATGCCTTGGGCTACCTGGTTGCCGGCTACCTGCTGCAATTCGAAGCCCTGCGCGTGGCGCCGTCGGGCAGCAACTCCAATGTGATCCGCCTGGAGCCACCCGCCTGCATCAGCTTCGCCGAGATTGACGGGCTGATCAAAGCCTTGCAGAAGGTCTGCGACCTGTTGCAACGCGGCGATGCATTCCCGCTGGCCGCCACCATTTGTCATGACTTGATCCCGGCTGTGGCGCCCCGCGACACCGGCTTCCAGGTCACCGCCCATGCCAATGCCCCAGAAGACACCCCCATCGTCGCCCGCGTGGCCTTTATCAATCATTTGATCGATGCCGACATCCTAGGTGATGTCGACCCTTCGCTGGGCCAATTGAGCACCGAGCAAAAACGTGTGTTCATGCAACGCACTGCACCGGAACGCCGGGCGGCCCCCGTGGGCCCGGTAGTGATCCGCTCGAAATTGGGCATGGCCGTAGAGTTCACGTTGTACCCGCTGTGCATGGACTCCAACGCCATGGCGGACTACATCATCAGCGGCGACCTTGAGGTGATCCGCAAGGAAGTCGGCAATCGCATCCTGGATGCTCGCGCCGATGGCTACCGCGTCGCGGGCCTGGGCATGTATACCTCCATCGTGACCAACAACTGCCAGGCCCTGAAAATCCCGGACATGGCGCTGACCTCCGGCAATGCCTTGACCATCGGCATGGGCCTGGAGGCCATCGAGCAAGGCTGCAAGCAACAGGGGCTGGAGCTGCATGCGCAGACGGCCGCCGTGGTTGGCGCGGCCGGTAACGTGGCGTCTACCTATGCGTCGCTGCTGTCCGCCACGGTCGACCACTTGATCCTGATTGGCAGCGGCCGCGATGGCTCGGTACGCCGCCTGGAAAAAACCGCTCAACTGATCTACGCCGACGCTGCCCGCTCGATTATCAAGGGCACGGCCGCCGAGGATCTGCTGGCGCAGCGCCTGCTCAAAATCGACGGCATCCGCGCACTGCTGCGCGAATACGGCAACAGCACACAGCTGGGGTTGCAGGTCTCGCGCCTGGTGCAGGAACGCCTTGGCGCCAACGCATTCATTACCGTCACCGATGACCTGCAAGCCCTCAAGCAGGCGCGCATCGTCCTGTGTGCGGCAAACGCGGCGCAGCCGTTTCTCGACGCCGGGCATTTTGCCGAACACAGCGTGATCTGTGACATCGCCGTGCCGTTGAACGTTGACCAGGCGATTAACACCCAGCGCAGCGACGTGCTGTACATGCACGGCGGCATCGTCCAGACGCCGTTCAACGATGGGTTAGCGCCGAATGTGCGGGCCTATCTGAAACAGGGCCAGTTGTATGCCTGCATGGCCGAGTCGGTGCTGATGGGCCTGGCGGGGATCACCCAGCATTACTCCTACGGCGACATCAGCCGCGAGCAAGTGCAGCAGATTCGTGCCTTGGCGGCGATCCATGGCTTTGGCCTGGCGCAGTTCAAGACCCACAACTCACTCTAAGGAACGGCCATGACCCCTAAAACAGCGGTAGTCACCGGAGGCAGTCGCGGCATCGGCAAAGCGGTCGTCCTGGCACTGGTCGAGGCCGGCTACCAGGTCGCGTTCAACTACGTGCGTGACGAAGCGGCGGCCCTGGCGGTGCGTGACGAAGTCGAAAAACTCGGCGGCGAGTGCTTCACGGCGCAGTGCGACATCAGTGACACCCACAGCATCAAGGTGTTTTTCGAACAGGTTGAACAGCGCTTCGAGCGCATCGACCTGCTGGTCAATAACGCCGGCATCACGCGCGATGGGTTGTTGGCGACGCTCTCCACCGAGGCAATCTGCGAGGTGATCCAGACCAACCTGATCGGCACCCTGCTCTGCTGCCAACAGGTGGTGCCCGGCATGATGCGTCAGCGTCAAGGCTGCATCATCAACCTCAGTTCAGTGGCTGCGCAAAAGCCAGGCAAAGGGCAAAGCAGCTACGCCGCCGCCAAGGGCGGTGTGGAGGCACTGACACGCGCCCTGGCGGTCGAGCTGGCACCGCGCAATATCCGCGTCAACGCGGTCGCACCGGGCATCGTCAGCACCGACATGACCGCCGCCTTGCTGGAAACCCACAAGCAGGAAGTGCAGTCGCGACTGTTGATCAAGCGTTTTGCCGTGCCGGGGGACATTGCCGAGGCCGTGCTGTACCTCGCCGAGCGCGCGACCTATGTGACCGGCGAAGTACTGTCGGTCAATGGCGGGCTGAAAATGCCATGAATACACCCAGAACGTTTTTGATTACCGGTGCCGCCAACGGCATCGGCCGGGCAGTGGCGGAACATTTTGCCAACGACCCGGCCCATCGCCTGATCCTGGTGGACCGTGACGTGGCATCGCTGCGGGACTGGGTAGGCGCCGCAACCTTTGCCGCGAGCATCGAAACCCATGGCGTCGATATAGCCGACCTTGCCAGCGTGCAGGGGTTGTTCAACGACCTGTCGGCGCGCCTCGGCTTTATCGATGTACTGGTCAACAGCGCCGGGGTCTGCAACGAGAATGAACCGGAGGACCTGGACAACTGGCACAAGGTGATTTCCGTCAATCTGAATGGCACCTTTTATGTCACCTCGCTGTGCCTGCCACTGCTGGCGGATCGCGGACGCATCATCAACTTGTCGTCGATCCTTGGCCGCATCGGCAAGGTCCGCAACACCGCTTACTGCGCCTCCAAGCACGGCATTATCGGCATGACCAAGGCACTGGCACTGGACCTGGCGCCGCGCCGGATTACCGTGAATGCGATTCTGCCAGCCTGGATCGATACGCCGATGCTGCAAGGCGAGCTGGCGACGCAAGCCAGTATTGCCGGGATCAGCCAGGAGCAGATCCTGCGCAATGCCAAGAAAAAACTGCCCTTGCGCCGGTTTATCCAGGCCGACGAAGTCGCCGCCATGGTGCGTTACCTGGTCAGCCCCGAGGCCTCCGGGGTCACGGCCCAGAGCCTGATGATCGATGGCGGCGCCGGGTTGGGGATGTAGCCATGAACACAGCATTGTTCACGCGCAGCCTGTTGCTCGGCCTGGTCTCGCTGGCGCCGCAATTGGCCGGCGCAGACCTGTTGCCGGCCCATGCCGATGCGGAAGTAGGACTGGCCAGTGCCTTGCGCCTGCACGGCGACGATCCTGTCACCCAGAAGGCGGTGTATTTCAAGGCCAACCTGGAAGACAACTGGGACAGCGGCTATTACAAGGCCAAGGGCCGGGTGCGCTACGACGCGCGCTATGACGGGCACAACCCTTACAGCCAGGAGGCACGGGATGACTACCGCTTCAGTGCCGACTGGCGGCACCTGTACTGGGGCCAGTACCTGGGTGACGGTGAAGTTACCGTAGGTTGGCAGCAAGTGGTCTGGGGTCGCGCCGACGAGTTGCGGGTGCTGGACCAGATCAACCCCATCGACTATCGCGAAGGGGTGACGGCCTTGCTTGAAGACAGCCGCATCGCCGTGCCGATGGTGCGCCTGACCCAGCCCGTGGGCGAGTGGGAAGTGGAAGCCCTGTGGATCACCGACTTCCTGAAAAACCAGGCGCCGGCCCAGGGCAGCGAGTTCGACGCGCCGTTGTTCGCAGTCCCGGACCCGGACCTGTTCGTGGTCGGTTCGAAGCCGGACTACCGCGGGCAGAAGGGGTTTTCCTATGGCATGAGCGGCAACGGCAGGATCGGCTCGGTGGACGCCAGCTTTGTGGCCCTCAACGCCCGCCAGCAGGACCCGGTGTATGCGGTCGAGGGCATCGCCGACGATCAGCGCGTCCTCCTGGAACGTCAGTTCCCGCGTTACAGCATGGGCGGCGCAGGCCTGGCGATCGATGCCGGCCACAGCTTCGTGGTGCGCAGCGAGGTGGCCTACTTCGATCGCTGGCACGTCACCAACCCCTACCGCACCCACGGCAGCAGCCAGAGCCCGATGATCAAGTCATTGCTGGGGGTCGACTACCTGCTGCGCAACTGGCTGATCTCTGTGCAATGGCAGGAGCAGCAGTTACTGGACTGGCAAATGGGCATGGTGCAGGACAAACGCCAGCCGCTGTTCACCCTGTCCGCCGAGGGCAACCACCTGCGTGACCGGCTCAAGTCGCGCCTGGTATTGGCCATGTCACCACCGGCCAAAGACGACGCCTTGCTGCAAGGCATCTTCACCTACACCCCGGTGGACTGGCTGAAGCTCGGCCTGGAGGTGGATGTGTTTTTTGGCAAGGAGGACCGCACTTTTGGCCAGTACCGCCAACGCGATCAACTGCGCGTGTCTGCCGGCTACCTGTTCTGAGCCCCGAACTGATCTCAATAAAAACCTCTTCAAGAAAAGGAAATTCTATGTTGCCGCCCCTCAAGGTCTTGACCGCCAGTCTCCTGATGCTGACCAGCATGGGGGCATTGGCCACCCCGAACGCCGACGACATCATTCGTCAGGCCCGTGACCGCAATGACGGCAAGAGTTTCATGTCGCAGGTGTCGTTGATCCTGCTCGACAAGCAAGGCAATAGCCGGGTGCGGGAGTTCAGCTACCTGCAAAAGGATTACCCGGACAGTGACAAGTTCACCATGTACTTCTCGGCGCCCAACGATGTGCGCAACGTCGCCTTCCACATCGAAAACCCCCACGAAGCGCTGAATGCCGAGGACAGCCAGTGGATGTACCTGCCGGTCAGCCGACAGACCCGTCGGATCTCAACCACCGACAAGCGTGGCGCGTTTATGGGCAGCGATTACTCCTACGCGGATCTGGACAAGATCCGCGCCGAAGACTATCGCCAGACACTGGTGGGCGAAGAGACCATGGGCGGGCGCGAGTGCTACGTCATCGAACGCACGCCGGTGTCTGCGCAGATTCTTGCCAAGACCGGCTACAACCAGCTCAAGGTCTGGATCGACAAGCAGAACAACCTGGTCATGCGTCAGGATTTCTTCGATGTCAAAGGCGTGATGTTCAAGCAGATGCGTACGCTGAAAGTCGAGACAGTCGATCAAATCGACAGCATCACCCTCAGCGAAACCGAAGACTTCATCGCCGGCACGCGCTCGCAACTGCGGTTCAACCAGTTGCAGTACAACGTCGAACTGGACGACTGGCTGTTCAACCAGACCGCGATAAAACGCGGCCTGAAAACCGGCGACCTGCCTGAATTTGCCGTATCCGCCCGCTGAATACTGCGCCTGCCTTTCGTGGAACCGATTGAACTATGGAACGATACCTGAACTTCGTTGAGCGCTATGCGCGCGCGATTGTATTTGTGCTGGTGGCGATCACGGCCTACTTCACCTATACCCTCGGCTCGCTGATGTCGGACACCAACCCCTACTTGCTCAAGGAAAGCCACCCAGCGCGTAAAACCATTATCGACCTGCAACACGAGTTCACCGGCACCTATGACTCGGTCATGGTGGCCCAGAGCAATGCGCACAGCGTGTTTAACAAACAGTCGCTGAACGCGCAGTTCGAAATCTCCCAGGCCCTTCGCCGGCTGATGCTGGCCAATGCCGATGATGAAGTCGAGTTGCGCCGTGTTGTCGGCCAGCACGAAGACGACAGCCGCGCCCAACTGTTGGCCAGCGATATCCTCGCCGGCGGGTTTAACCAAAACGATTATGCCCAAGCCAAGGCCCTGCGCGATCACGCCCACAGCCAGGGCTGGGCAGAGCGCGACCAACAGTTTCTGACCTTCCTGGCGGAGCGGATTAACCCGATCCAGGAAATGGCCTCGATGGCCGACCTGGAAAACATCAGCCTGAGTGCGGATGGCGAGCTGTGGATTCACAAGACCCTGCATGGCTTGGACATGGACCCGCAGGTGGTCGAAGCGCAGATCATGGGCAACGAGCAAATGGTCGGCGGGGTGGTTTCCCCGGACAAAAAAGTCGCGGTGGTGGTGGCCGAACTGGGCACCAAGCAAGACGACGCCCAGGCACAACTACGGGCTTACCAGCAGGTTCGCCAGATCGTCGCTGACTATCAAAGCAAACACCCGCAGTTCACCGATGAAGTGTTTATTGCCGGGACGCCGATTTTCATCGCCGCCCAACAAGAGATCATCGATCACGACCTGGCGCTGCTGTTTCCTATCGTGTTCCTGCTTGTGACCTCCATGCTGGTGTTTTTCTTTCGCAAGCCGCTGGGTGTGTTCCTGCCGCTGTTCAATATCCTCTTCTGCACCATCTGGACGCTGGGGCTGATGGCGTTGTTAAAAGTGCCCATCGACCTGCTCACCAGTGTGCTGCCGGTATTTTTGTTCACCATCTGCTGCGCCGACGCGATACATGTGATGGCTGAGTACTATGAGCAACTCAATGCCGGCAAGACGTACCGCGAGGCCAACCGCGAGACCATGCGCCGCATGGTGGTTCCGGTGGTGCTGACCACCGTGACCACCATCGCCACCTTTATGATCTCCACCACCAACAACATCGTCAGCATCCGAAACTTCGGCGTGTTCATGTCCATCGGGCTGACGGCCGCGTTGATCATCTCGCTGCTGTTGATTCCGGCGTGGATTTCCATCTGGGGCAAAGATCAGCCGCCGCGTAAAACCGTGCACAAAGAGTCGATCATCTCGCGCTACCTGGTGGCTTTTTGTGCCCGCCTGATCCGCTGGCGCAAGCCGGTGCTGCTGGTCAGCTTGCCGTTGTTGGCACTGATGACGGTGTTTACCTTCATGGTCGATATCGAAGACTCGGGCATCGCCTACTTCAAGAAAGACAGCCCGGTGCGCGTGTCCGATGAGTTCATCAACCGCTCCCGGATCGCGGGCACTTCCCCCGGCTGGATTGCGTTCGATACCAAGACCCCGCGTGGCGCGTTGACCACTGAGACGGTGCAGTTCCTCGACAAACTCGATCATTTTCTCAAGTCCCAGCCCAACGTCAGCTACACCTATTCGGTGGCGGCTTACGTCAAGCGCATGAACCTTGTGCTCAATGATATGAACCCCGATTACCTGCGGGTACCACAGGCCCTGGAGCAAGTGACATCCCTCAACGATGAGGGGCAGGCGGAAACCTTTGAGGTCGACGGTAACGCGCTGATCGAGCAACACATCATGATGTTCGAGAACGGCGGTGGCTCCGATTTGCAGAACGTGCTCAACGCGGACTATTCCAAGGCGTTGACGCTCTACACCATGACCTCGTCGGTGGCCAGCGACTACAAGGCCATGCTCGATCGCCTGGACGCCTGGCTGCTGGTAAACAAGCCGGCCAACCTGCAGGTTACCCATGCCGGTACGCCAAAAATATGGACCGGCATATTGGCCGAGATCACCCAGGGCCAGGTACTGAGCTTCTCGCTCGCGCTGCTGGTGGTCACGCTGATGATGATGTTCTGGCTGAAGTCCGTCCGCCTGGGCATTCTGGGCATGCTGACGCTGCTGACCACGTCGGTGACGGTGTATGGCTTTATGTACCTGTTGGGCATCGAGTTGAATATCGGCACGACGCTGGTGACGTTCCTGGTGGTGGGCGTGGTGGATTACGCGGTGCACCTGCTATCGCGCATCAAGCTGCTGGTTCAGCAAGGTATCCACGTGGACGAGGCGATTCTGACGGCGATGCACAGTGTCGGACGTTCGACAGTGGTCAACGTGGTGATTTTCTCCGTGGGCTTCCTTGCCCTGCTGTTTTCCGCCTACAAGCCGGTCATTGACTTGGGAACACTGGTAGCGCTGGCGCTCTTCTCCAGCGGCGTCATGACCATCTTGCTAGTAACCTTGATATCTCCGTGGTTCTTTGCGGCCATTGTGCCCGAGCAACGGGCTGATGAACGCGAACACCCAGAACGCGAGGCCGCCTTGAGCTAGAGGCTGAAACGGGCGACGCCGGCCATAGCCATTAAGTAACCACTGGTTGCCGGCGTTTCCGAACAGCGCACACCGCTTCATGAGGTCACGCAGCAAGTTCGTTCAGGCCGTTTTGGAAAGATGTTCAAACTGGCATTGGTACTGGGCGTCCTTGAGGCTGCTTTCGAACTGCTCCAGGCCGTCGTAGATATTTTGCAAGCCTTCGATCTGGGTTTTCAGTTCCAGCTTTTTATCCGCAATGGCCTGGTTGGCCAAATCCCACGGCAGCTCCTGGCCCCGGTGATCCTGAAGGATCGCCTGCATTTCCTTGAGTTTGAAACCCAGTTGCTGAGCGCATTTGATGAACGTCAGCAGCTCAACGCTTTGCTGGCTATAGACCCGGTACTTCCCTTCGCGCACGGGCGGCGGCAGTAAACCAATGTCTTCATAGTGGCGGATCGTCTTGACTGTCGTGCCCGATAGCTGGGCGGCTTTGCCGATATACATGAAAAGTCCTTTTTTATGGCACAAGAAGAGGCGCGTACTTTGGCGCGCCGCATCTTCACACATGTCTACGGGGTCGGAAACCCGAAGGTGTCAAAAGGCAGTGTATTGGCAGGGATGAAGCCGGCATCGCCTGTTGCGAGGCGATGCTGTGCAACGGCGGTGTCAGCGGCCCGCGATAGCCTGGGCTTGCTTGAGCCACGCTTCGCGCTGTGAGGCGCCGGAACCGAGGATCGGCCCGAAGGTGAGGGTCTTCAACGGTTTGATGCCGCAGAACTCCAGGGTGGTCTTGCGCATCTGGTGCAGGCCCGGCATGCGGTAGACCCACTTGAAGTACCACGGCGGGGTATCCATCGTGACCAGCAGGTGAGCCGTGCGCCCCTTCAAAAGCTTGTCGGGAAAGGCTTTGCCTTCGCGGTACTTGAAGGCAAAACCGGGAAGGAATACCCGATCTAAAAAGCCTTTCATCAAGGCCGGAATTCCCCCCCACCAGATGGGATAGACAAACGCCAGGTGCTCAGCCCATGTGATATCGGCCTGCGCCTTGAGCAGATCGGGCTCCAGCAACTGAACCTGTTTGTAGCCATCGTGCAGCACTGGATCAAACCGCAGTGCATCCAGGCGTAACACACGCACATCGTACCCGGCATCTGTGGCCGCCTTCACATAGGTGTCGGTCAATGCCCCGCAGAAACTGTCGGTTGAGGGGTGCCCCAGAATCACCAGTACTCGCTTACTCATCATCACTTCATCCTGAAAAGTTGAGCGGCCAGGATAGGGTGTGCCCGTAACGGGAGAGTCAACAGGGAGGTTTGCCAAATGCTGGTATAGCTGGGTGCATTGCGCACCGGTAGGTAAGCCCCAAATCACAGGCAAAAAAAAACCCGGAAATCCTCACTTGCGTGGGCCTTCCGGATTTTCTAAACCGCCAAAAATGGTGGGTCGTGTGGGATTCGAACCTACGACCAATTGGTTAAAAGCCAACTGCTCTACCAACTGAGCTAACGACCCGCTGTGTGGTGGCGCGTATAATACTGATTTCTAAGGATTATTCAACACCTTATTTGAAATAAATCAGAAATAACGCGTGGGGTCCGTAATTCCGGCCATTTGGAAGCCCTCTGCACGCAGCCGGCAGCTGTCGCATTTCCCACAGGCACGGCCGTCATTGTCTGCCTGATAGCAGGAAACTGTCAGCGAGTAATCGACACCAAGTCCTACGCCAGCCTTCACGATAGCGGCCTTGCTCATGTTTTGCAGCGGCGCCCGAATGCGAAAACCCTGCCCTTCTACCCCCGCCTTGGTCGCCAAATTGGCCATGCGCTCGAACGCTTCGACGAACGCCGGGCGGCAGTCCGGGTAGCCGTTGTAATCAAGGGCATTCACGCCGATGAAAATGTCGCGGGCATTCAGCACTTCTGCCCAGCCGAGGGCCAGGGACAGGAAGACCGTGTTGCGTGCAGGTACGTAAGTGACCGGGATGCCTTGGGTGGGGCTCTCTGGGACGTCGATGGTGCTATCGGTCAGGGCCGAGCCTCCAATGCCGTCGAGGTTCAGGCCGATCACCTTGTGCTCGACCACTCCAAGGTCCTGGGCAACACGGACGGCAGCCTCCAGCTCGGCGCGGTGGCGCTGGCCGTAGTCGAAGCTCATGGTGTAACAGCTGTAACCTTGGGCGCGAACCATGGCCACTAGCGTTGCGGAATCGAGGCCACCTGACAGCAGGATGACCGCGCGCTTTTGATCAGTCATGTCAGCGCCCCGGTTCGTCGTTCCACAGGTACTTATGCAACTGCAATTGCAGGCGTACGGGCAGGTTATCGGCAACCACCCAGTCGGCCAGATCGCGCGCGTTCAGGTCGTGGTGACTGGGAGAAAACAACACCTCACCGGCACGGCGGTCGAGGCCGTACTGGATCAGCTTGGAGTTGGCCCAGTCGTAGTCTTCACGGGAACAAATCACGAACTTGACCTGATCGTTAGGCGTCAGCAGTTCGATGTTCTCATAGCGGTTGCGGTGCGCTTCCTTGGAGCCTGGGGTCTTGAGGTCAACCACTCGGCTCACACGCGGGTCTACTGCGGAAATATCCAGGGCGCCGCTGGTTTCCAGGGACACCTCGTAACCGGCGTCACACAGCTGCTTGAGCAAGGGAATGGCATTGGGCTGGGCCAGGGGCTCGCCCCCCGTCACACAAACGTAGCGCGGCCGGTAGCTGGCAACTTGCTCCAGGATGTCTTCGAGGGTGCGCACGGTGCCGCCACTGAAGGCGTAGGCGCTGTCACAGTATTGGCAACGCAAGGGGCAACCGGTCAGGCGCACAAAAACTGTGGGCAGGCCAGCGGTTCGCGTTTCACCCTGTAACGAGTAAAAAACTTCGGTGATGCGTAATGTGTCTTGCATAGTCGCCACGGGCGTAACAGCTAAACAGGCTGTCCGCCTCCGTCAGGCACTTCAAGGAACCCCGCCAACGCGCAGGCCCCAGGAAGCGTGTGTCATAAAAGGGCGTGGATTCTAACGAAAAAACCCGCGCCAGGCGCGGGTTTCTTCTAAACGGGCAGTATCGCTTACAAGCGTTGCAGATCCCGTTGAGCCAACTGTGCTGCGGAAGTACCCGGATATTGGGCTACGACCTGCTGCAGAATGCCTTTGACCTTGTCGGTATGACCCAGGCGGCGTTCTACGTCAGCGAGTTTATACAGCGAATCGGGCACCTTGGCGTGCTTGGGGTACAGCTGACTGACCTTGGCAAATGCCTGGCCCGCCCCCTGCAAATCACCCTTTGCCAGATTCACCTCGCCCAACCAATACTGGGCGTTGCCCGCATACTGGCTGTTTGGGTAGCGGCCCAGGAATGCGGTAAAGGCCTTGCTGGCCTTATCGAAATCCTTGGCCTTGATCAGGTCGAAGGCTGCATCGTAATACAGCTTTTCCTTCGCAGGATCACCCGGTTCAGTGCTGGCGGCAGGGGCTTGGCTGGCAGCCGCGCCCCCTGCTGCAGCACCGGCAGCGGCACCACCGATAGCGGCACTGGGCGCGCCACCGGCGGAAGAATTATCAGGAGTAGCGGCAGGTGTGACACCGGCTCCTATACGTCGATCAAGATCCTGGTAACGCTCCAGGCCTTCTTGCTTCAGCTGACGCACCTCATTTTGCAGAACTTCAATGGTGCCTTGTTGCTGCGCCAATTGATCCTGCATGCGTTGCAGCTGGTTGAACAGTTCGCCCTGTGCCGAGGGGGCAGACGTAGCCGCCCCCCCAGCATAGGCGCCGTTCGTGCCATAACCCGCTGGCGGATAGCTGCTCCCGCTATTGTTATAGCCAGAGTTGCTATCTTCCACAGGAACCGCAGCCCACACCGCAAGCGGGGCGAAGCTGAGAGCCAATACAGTTAGAGCACGACGGCACGTTCGCATGACGAATTACTTACGCAGTTCGACGCGACGGTTTTGAGCCCAGGACTGCTCGTCGTGGCCAGTAGCAACTGGACGCTCTTTACCGTAGGAAACCAGTTCCAGTTGGCCTGGAGCAACACCTTGCAGTACCAGGTAGCGCTGAACGGCTTTCGCACGACGCTCGCCCAGTGCCATGTTGTACTCACGAGTACCACGTTCGTCGGTGTTACCTTCCAGAACAACGCGAGCGCCGTTAGCTTTCAGGTCCTTCGCGTGAACGTCCAGAGCGCGCATGGCTTCTGGCTTCAGGTCCGAACTGTCGTATTCGAAGTAGAAAGTGGTGATAGCGCGCAGAGCAGCTTCTTCGCTCAGGGAGCCGTCAACTGCACCAGTGTTAGCGCCGTAACCAGCGTTTGGATCAACAGCTGCGCCTTCACCGGCATTGTCGCCGCCTTTAGACGAGCAACCAACGGCTACGGACAGAGCCAGAGCCAGAGCAGCAAACTTACCAAACTTCAGCATTTCCATCGTGAAACTCCTAATGAACCCCAGTGTGTTAAGTACTTCTTTTTGTAGCGCCGCGTCAGTTCAGGTAAGGGGACCAGGACGGTTCTCTGACTTCGCCTTGTGCGGTAGGAAGCGGGAGCCTTACGCGTCCATTAATGGACACGAGCATCAAGACTCCCCGGCCCTGCTGGCGGGTGGCGTAGATTACCATGGTGCCGTTGGGCGCAACAGTGGCTGACTCATCAAGGTTGGTATCTGTGAGGATTTTTACGGTTCCACGCTGCAAATCCTGGGCCGCAACCCGGAAATTAGTGAACCCATCCTGACGGTGAATCATCACCAACGTCTTTTCATCAGCCGAAAGCTTAGGATTGGCGTTGTAGTTACCGATAAAGGTCACGCGTTCCGCACCCCCACCGCCAACGCTCGTTTTGTAGATTTGTGGCTTGCCGCCGCGATCGGAGGTGAAGTAGATGGTCGAACCATCCTTACCCCAGAACGGTTCGGTGTTGATGCCAGGGCCGCTGGTCACACGGCTGATCTGGCGCGAAGCCATGTTCATCACGTAGATGTCCGGGTTGCCGTCCTTGGACAGCACGAACGCCAGGCGCGAACCATCCGGCGACCAGGCCGGTGCACCGTTGAGGCCTTCGAAGTTGGTGATCTGCTCACGACGGCCAGTATCGATGTGCTGGACGAAGATACGCGGACGCTTCTGTTCGAAAGACACGTAGGCGATACGCTTGCCGTCCGGCGCAAAGCGCGGCGACAGTATTGGCTCACGCGATTGCAGCAAGGTGACGGCGCGTGCACCGTCATAGTCCGAGCGCTGCAGGGTGTAGCGGGTGTTGTCTACCGAGAAACGCTCAGCCGTTACATAAAGCAGACGCGTCGAGAACGCACCCTTGATGCCGGTGAGCTTTTCAAACGACTGGTCCGAGATGTAGTGGGCCATGTCGCGCAGTTGTTCGGCGGTGCCCGATACGCTGCCGGTCAAGACCTGCTGCTCGGTGGCCACGTTGAACAACGTGTACTGGATCTGCAGGCGACCGCCAGCCGGCGTGATGCTGCCGACCATCAGGTACTGGGCGCCCACGGCTTTCCAATCACGGAAGATGACTTCGCTGGCCTGGGTCGGCTGGCTGATCATGTTGCCTTTCGGAATCGGAGCGTAGTAACCGGAGTTGCGCAGGTCGTCGCTGACGATCTGGGCCATGTCGTCCGGCAGCACGCTGCCGCCCTGCCAGCCAAACGGCACTACCGCGATCGGGGTGGCCCGATCGCTACCGCTGGTGACCAGGATGTTCTTTTCATCCGCCGCCGCTATCCCTGCCATACAGCAAATAACGACAAGCATTCCTCGAAGAAGGTTTCTCACAAGGCTAGATCCTCAGGTGTGAATGTCATCTTGAATGAACGATAGGGAGCGAAGTCACTTGGTTTCATTCCCTGCATCTCGGTCAACCGGCCAATATTCTTGACCGCGGCAACCGCCGAACTGTCGAACGAACCGTCACCACTGGACTTGGCCACGCTGACCGAAGTCACCGTACCGTCCGGCAACATGCCGATCTGCAGCACTACTGTCATGCCTTTGCGTGCCGAAGGTGGACGTGTCCAGCCTTCTGCTGCCCGTGCCCGAATCAGGTCGTCGAAACTGCCCGCGACTTCATCACCACGCTCATCGGCCAAGGCTTGCTGACGCTGCGGCGTGTCGGAGAGCAAATCTGCCAAGGCCTGGGCCTTTTTCTCTTCGGCGGATTTACGCGCTGCTTCCTGGGCCTTTTTCTTGGTGGCATCGGCGGCAGCTTTCTTCTTCGCGTCGTCGGCGATTTTTTTCTTCGCCTCGTCTGCTTCAGCTTTTTTCTTGGCGTCTTCGGCGGCTTTCTTCTTCGCGTCTTCGACTATCTTTTTCTTGGCGTCTTCAGCGGCCTTTTTCTTGGCCTCTTCTTCGGCAGCCTTTTTGGCTTCTTCTTCAGATTTCTTCTTGGCTATATCAGCCAATTGTTTCTCTTCAGCTTTTTTAGCTTCGGCAGCTTTCTCGGCTTTCTTGGCTTCATCAGCCTTTTTCGCCTCGTCGGCCTTCTTGGCTTCGTCAGCCTTTTTCGATTCCTCGGCCTTTTGAGCCGCCTCTTCTTTCTTTTGTTCCGCAGCAGCCTTCACCGCTTCCTGCTCGACCTTCTTCTGTTCCATCTGTTCGACTTCAGTCTGGCGCGCAGCCGACTTCTGGGCCTCACCCGCAATCTTCTGATTGGTCTGGGTAGTGGCCTGGCTTTTCGATTTCAGCTGATACAGGGTCGCCTGCACGATCGGCTTGGCTGGCGGCAGGTCCGGGGTCATGGCAAAGCTGACGAACAGCATGCCAAATACCAGGACGTGCAGGGCAATTGCCCAGACGCTAGGCCAGAAGAAGCTTTCCGAGGCGGACGGCTCTCGCTGTTGGTGCATCAGGGCGCCTCGGTAATCAAGCCAACGTTACCGACGCCGGCCTTCTGCAGCCCGCCCATAGCGCCCATGACGGAGCCGTAGTCGACTGACTTGTCGCCGCGGATGAACACCTGGGTGTGCTTGCCGCCTTCGTTGCCGGAGCGAATGATCTTGGTCACCGCGTCGGTCATCGCCGGCAGGGTCAGGGCCTTGTCCTGCTGCTTCTGAGTGTCGACTTCGCTGCCAAGGTTCCAGTAATAGGTCTTGTCAGCCTTGATCGAAATGGTCAGGACCTGAGTGTTGTTGTCTTGCGGCAAGGCTTCACTGGAAACCTTGGGCAGATCAACCTTCACGCCCTGGTTGAGCATCGGCGCGGTCACCATGAAGATCACCAGCAGCACCAGCATCACGTCGATGTAGGGCACTACGTTCATCTCGGCGACCGGCTTGCGCTTTTTGCGAGCTCGAGCGATTAAAGCCATTGGGAATTACCTGCTTATTCTTCGCTGGTGTGCACTTTACGGTGCAGGATCGCCTGGAATTCATCGGCGAAGGTGTAGTAACGGCTGATCAACGTTTCGCTGGTTGCAGCAAAGCGGTTGTAGGCAATTACTGCGGGGATAGCGGCGAACAGGCCGATCGCGGTGGCGATCAGGGCTTCGGCAATACCCGGTGCCACGGTGGCCAGGGTCGCTTGCTGGGCCTGGGCCAGGCCGCGGAACGAGTTCATGATCCCCCACACCGTACCGAACAGGCCGATGTACGGGCTGACGGAACCGACGGTAGCGAGGAACGGCAGGCTCTGCTCCAGTTTCTCTTCTTCACGGGAAATGGCGACGCGCATGGCACGGGCCACGCCTTCCATGACCGCTTCCGGATCCACACCCGGCTGCTGGCGCAGGCGCGAGAATTCCTTGAAGCCGGCGCGGAAGATCTGCTCGACGCCCGAGTCCGGGTCCGGGTTGCTGCCGGCCTGACGGTACAGCTTGGACAGGTCGATACCCGACCAGAAGCGCTCTTCAAAGCTCTCCAGGGCACGTCGACCGGCACGCAGCAGGTTGCTGCGCTGAAAAATCATGACCCAAGAGGTAACCGATGCGGCTACCAGGGTCAGCATCACCAGTTGAACCACGACACTGGCATTGCTGACCAGGCTCCACATGGAGGAATGGTCGACGACGGTAGGTTCCACGCTAAATCTCCTGCTTTGATTGTTTACCCGCGCCGCTCACGGCGGCAAAGGCCACACGTAGAGTTTCGGGAATGGCCCGAGGTTTCAAACTGTTGGTGCGCACACACGCCACCAGGAACTGCCCCTCACAGAGCAGCGTTGCATCCGTTGCCCGCCTGACCTGCTGCTTGAAACGCAGGCTGGCACGGTTCAATTCGATTACTTCAGCGCTGACCAGCAACTCGTCGTCCAGTCGCGCCGGTGCGTGATAACGCGCCTCGCTGGAATGCACGACGAATAACAGGTCCTCCCCTGCCAGCTGGGATTGGGCAAAGCCCAGCTCCCGTAGCCGCTCGGTTCGAGCCCGCTCCATGAACTTGAGGTAATTGACGTAATACACGATGCCGCCGGCATCGGTGTCCTCGTAATAAACGCGACAGCGATGTGCGAACGACTGATCCCCGTTTTGCGCGCGCATACTCTAGTGCTTACTCCTCAGGTTGCCAATCCGGCTGGGCAACTGTTTTTTCATTCTCGAAAAACATATCCAGTGACTGAATGACGACGCCAGCCACTAGGACAGCACAAACATCGAATAAATCGACTGGCGTGAAGCTTTTAATCGTCTACTGCATCAAGGAATTCGTCTACCACGGGCATCTCACCCAATCGTGACGGAATGTTTAGCCCGAAGTGCAGATAGGCATGGCGCGTCACCACCCGCCCCCTTGGCGTACGCATGATATAGCCCTGCTGGATCAGGTACGGCTCCAGTACATCCTCAATGGTATGACGCTCTTCGCTGATGGCCGCCGCCAGGCTGTCCACACCCACCGGGCCGCCGTCGAACTTCTCGATCATGGTCAAGAGTAGACGTCGATCCTGATGATCGAAGCCGTGCTCGTCCACATCCAACAGGTTCAAGGCCAGGTCCGCCACGGCCTTGGTGATATGCCCCTTGGCCCGCACTTCGGCAAAGTCACGCACGCGACGCAGCAGGCGGTTGGCAATCCGTGGCGTGCCCCGGGCCCGACGGGCAATTTCGAACGCCCCTTCCGGGTCCAGGGGCAAGCCGAGAATATTCGCCGAACGGCTGACGATGGTCGCGAGGTCTGCGGTGCTATAGAACTCCAGACGTTGCACGATGCCGAAACGGTCTCGCAGCGGGTTGGTCAACATGCCCGCGCGCGTGGTCGCCCCCACCAGGGTGAACGGTGGCAAGTCGAGCTTGATCGAGCGGGCCGCCGGGCCTTCGCCAATCATGATGTCGAGTTGGAAGTCTTCCATCGCCGGGTACAGCACTTCCTCGACAATCGGCGAAAGCCGGTGGATTTCATCGATAAACAACACATCATGCGGTTCGAGGTTGGTCAACAACGCCGCCAAGTCGCCTGGCCGTTCCAGCACCGGGCCGGAGGTGGACTTGATCGACACGCCCATTTCCTGGGCAATGATGTTGGCCAGGGTGGTTTTACCCAATCCCGGCGGACCGAAGATCAGGGTGTGGTCCAAGGACTCACTGCGCCCGCGCGCGGCCTGGATGAACAGCTCCATCTGCTCGCGCACGGTGGGCTGACCGATGTAGTCGGCCAGGCTCAAGGGGCGGATGGCGCGGTCCTGGACTTCTTCACGGTCGCGCGGGCCGGTGGCCGCGATCAGACGATCAGCTTCAATCACTTAAATCATTCCCTTCAGGGCTCGGCGGATCATGTCTTCGCTGCTCAGGTTCTTGTCCTTGATGGCCGATACCGCTTTGCTGGCCTCCTGCGGCTTGTAGCCCAGGGAGATCAGTGCACTGACGGCGTCGCTTTCAGCACTCGCAACCTGGCCCGCCGGGATACCCGGCTGGTTCGGCACCAGGGCGAACATGCTCGGCACCACTTCCCAGGCCTTAAAGCGGTCCTTGAGCTCTACCAGCAGGCGCTCGGCGGTTTTCTTGCCCACGCCCGGCACCTTGGTCAACGCCGAGGTGTCCTGGGCCGAAACCGCACGTACCAGCTCATCCACTTCCAGGCTCGACATCAACGCCAAGGCCAATTTAGGCCCCACGCCATTGAGGCGAATCAGTTCGCGGAAGAAGTCGCGGTCGCGCTTGCCAATGAAACCATAGAGTAGTTGCGCGTCTTCGCGCACCACCAGATGGGTATGCAGTGTTATCGGCTCACCGACCGACGGTAGGCGGTACAGGGTGGTCATGGGCACTTCCAGCTCATACCCCAGCCCGTTTACATCCAGAATCAGGTGCGGCGGCTGTTTCTCAGCCAGGGTGCCGCGCAAGCGTCCAATCACGGTTCAGATCCTTAAAGCTTGGGGGTCAGATCGAGGCCTGACCGGAAATAACGATTGCGCTGATGCTATCAGAGACGCAGGCGCCCGCCACGACTGCGTGCCGTGCCCAAGCCATGAGGCAGCAGGCTGGAACGAGTGTGCGCATGGCAAATGGCAATTGCCAGGGCGTCGGAGGCGTCGATCTGCGGTTTTGAGGTGAGCTTGAGCATATGCATGACCATCATCTGCACTTGCTCTTTGTTGGCCGCGCCAGTGCCGACCACGGCCTGCTTGACCTGGGTCGCGGTGTACTCGGCGATCTCCATGCCCTCCTCGGCGCCGGCGACGATGGCGGCGCCACGGGCCTGGCCGAGCTTCAACGCCGAATCGGCGTTTTTTGCCATGAACACCTTTTCGATGCCCATGGTGACCGGACCGTAGGTCTGGATCACTTCACGCACGCCGCGATAGACGATCTGCAGCCGCTCGGCCAACTCGCCCGCACCGGTACGAATGCAGCCCGAGGCCACGTAAACACAGCCGCGCGGGGTGTGTTGCACCACGCCAAAGCCGGTAATACGCGAACCGGGGTCGATACCTAGGATTAAAGTCATAATGCCTGCGGGTTGGATAAACACATTTTTTGATACACCGTAGCTCTAATGTGGGAGGGGGCTTGCTCCCGATGCCGATCGTCCAGTTAGACGTAAGCTGACTGACTACACCGCCATCGGGAGCAAGCCCCCTCCCACATTTGGATCTACGTCATTCTTCAGCCTAACTGTTCGGCCACGGATTCCGGGATGTCGGCGTTGGAATACACGTTTTGCACATCATCCAAGTCTTCAAGCATATCGAGCATCTTCAGCACCTTCTGTGCGCCGTCCAGGTCCAGTTCGGCACTGGTGGTCGGCAGCATCACGATCTCGGCGTCGGAGCCTTTGAAACCGGCCGCTTCCAGGGCATTACGCACGGCGTAGAAACCAGCGAACGAGGTAAACACGTCGATGGAGCCATCTTCGTTGGTCACCACGTCGTCGGCATCCGCCTCCATCGCCGCTTCCATCAGCGCATCTTCATCCGCGCCCGGCGCGAAGGAGATCTGCCCCTTGCGTTCGAACAGGTAGGCCACCGAACCGTCAGTCCCCAGGTTACCGCCACACTTGCTGAACGCATGACGCACGGCGGCGGCAGTACGGTTGCGGTTATCGGTCATGCATTCGACCATCACTGCCACGCCACCCGGGCCGTAGCCTTCGTAGCTCAACTCGACCATATCGTCGGTGTCGGCAGCACCCGCGCCACGGGCCACGGCACGGTCGATAATGTCACGGCTCATATTGGCGCCGAGAGCCTTGTCCAGCGCCAGGCGCAGACGCGGGTTGGAGCCCGGGTCACCACCGCCCTGGCGGGCAGCAACCGTCAGCTCGCGAATCCACTTGGTGAAGATCTTGCCTTTCTTGGCATCCTGACGCTCTTTGCGGTGCTTGATGTTCGCCCACTTGGAATGGCCAGCCATAACACAACTCCGAAATTCTTTAGAAACCTTGATCAAACCCGCCGGGCGGGCCCATCTCTTCAAAACAAGGCGCTTTAACGCAAAGGCGCATCCGAAGATGCGCCTTTTTGACTGCGTAAAAACCCTAGAGCGCTTTCACGCAGCAGCCTTACTCAGCCTTCGGCGTCTCGCGCAGGCGGATATGCAGCTCGCGCAATGCCTTGGCATCCACCACACCTGGAGCCTGGGTCATGACGTCCGCAGCACTCTGGGTTTTCGGGAAGGCGATCACTTCACGGATCGACTGGGCACCGGTCATCAGCATCACCAGGCGGTCGAGGCCGAAAGCCAGGCCACCGTGGGGCGGCGCGCCGTATTTCAGGGCGTCGAGCAGGAAGCCGAATTTCTCTTCCTGTTCCGCTTCGTTGATGCCCAGCAGGCGGAAGACCGCTTGCTGCATCTCTTTGCGGTGGATACGGATCGAACCGCCACCCAGCTCAGTACCGTTCAACACCATGTCATAGGCGCGGGACAGAGCGCCTGCCGGGTTGGCTTCCAGCTCTTCAGGCGAGCACTTCGGCGCGGTGAACGGGTGGTGCAAGGCGCTGAAGCTGCCGTCGTCGTTCTCTTCGAACATCGGGAAGTCGACGACCCACATCGGAGCCCACTTGCAGGTCAGCAGGTCCAGGTCGTGGCCCAGCTTGATCCGCAGAGCGCCCAAGGCTTCGCTGACGATCTTGGCTTTGTCGGCGCCGAAGAACACGATGTCGCCATCGACCGCACCGACGCGATCCAGGATCACATTGAGGTTGGCTTCGGGAATGTTCTTCACGATTGGCGACTGCAGGCCTTCAACGCCCTTGGCGCGCTCGTTGACCTTGATGTACGCCAGGCCCTTGGCACCGTAGATGCCGACGAACTTGGTGTAGTCGTCGATCTGCTTGCGCGGCATGCTCGCGCCGCCAGGCACGCGCAGGGCGGCGATGCGGCATTTCGGGTCGTTGGCCGGGCCGCTGAACACCTTGAAATCAACTTCAGTGAGCTGGTCGGCCACGTCTACCAGTTCCAGCGGGTTACGCAGGTCTGGCTTGTCGGAACCGTAGCGGCGCATGGCTTCTTCGAAGGTCATGTGCGGGAACTCGCCGAACTCCAGGTCCAGCACTTCCTTGAACAGGTTGCGGATCATCTGCTCGGTGATGCCCATGATCTCTTTTTCATCGAGGAAGCTGGTTTCGATGTCGATCTGGGTGAATTCAGGCTGGCGATCAGCACGCAGGTCTTCGTCACGGAAGCACTTGGCGATCTGGTAGTAACGGTCAAAGCCGGCCACCATCAGCAGTTGCTTGAACAGCTGTGGCGATTGCGGCAGGGCGAAGAAACTACCGGCGTGGGTACGGCTAGGTACCAGGTAGTCACGCGCACCTTCCGGGGTGGCCCGGGTCAGGATAGGGGTTTCAACGTCGAGGAAGCCGTTCTCGTCGAGGAAACGGCGGATGCTGGCGGTCATGCGCGAACGCAGGCGCAGCTTCTCGGCCATTTCCGGACGACGCAAGTCCAGGAAGCGGTAGCGCAGGCGGGTTTCTTCGCCAACGTCGGAGTATTCGTTCAGCGGGAACGGCGGGGTTTCCGACTCGTTCAGTACTTCCAGCTCGTAGCCCAGCACTTCGATCGCACCGGACGCCATGTTCGCGTTCACGGCACCGGCCGGACGCAGGCGAACCTTGCCGGTGATCTTCACGACGTACTCGCTGCGCACGCGGTCGGCAGCGGCGAAGCTCTCGGCGCGGTCCGGGTCGAACACCACCTGGGCCAGACCATCACGATCACGGATATCGAGGAAGATCACCCCGCCGTGGTCGCGGCGACGGTGAACCCATCCGCAAAGGGTGATTTCCTGACCATCCAGGGTCTCGTTCAGTTGGCCGCAATAGTGGCTGCGCATCATGGTAGTGGTTTCACTTCTCGTAATTCGAAATTCGGTGGAGGCCCGCCTCGTCACCGTACATTAAAGCAGGGGACGGATAATGCAGGAGCCTGCGCGTAGAGTTCAACTCAGTCTGCTTTGTCGCCGCCCGCAAGATTCTTCTTCGTGCCGGTCTTGAAGTCGGTCTCGTACCAGCCGCTGCCGCTCAGGCGGAAGCCCGGCATGGACAACATCTTCTTGAGCTCCGGTGCCTGGCAGGCCGGGCAATCGACCAGCGGCGCGGCGCTGATCTTCTGAATGGCTTCCAACTGATGACCACAGGAAGCACATTGATAGTCGTACATGGGCATGGAGATGTCTCGGCGATCAGATCGTTACTGCGCCACGCCTGACCAGGGATACAGCCCCGGCATGCGCAGCAAAGCGCGGGATTATATCTGGTAAATCAAGGCAGCGCAGCCGCCTTTCTGCCCGGAGCCTCGCCCACCTCGACGGCAGGCCGGCCCCGGTGCCCGTTGACTACTCAGGGGTCGGCGAGGTCACCCGACCTTTTAATACGTGAACGACACATACCACCCTGACCAGCCCACTGAAGTTCTTCACACCTCCGTAGCGCAAGTGCACTTCCCGATCAACATAAGACAACAACGCACTGACCGAACAAGCGTTGATCCTGGCTATTTCCGTGAGGATATTCCAATAAATCTGCTCAAGTCGCAGACAGGTGGAAAACCCATTGAGCCTTACCGATCGGGACAGTGGCTTGGCCAGTCCCATATCAAACCCCTTAGCGAAGGGGTCGACGTTTATCTTATGAAAACCGCCGATTTCCATCACTCCAACATCCACTCCACGTGACATACACCTGACACTCCATTGCCAAACAGCAGCCCATGGGTTCTCCCAATGGACAGTGGAGCTATAAAACAGCAGGACGGGGCAGGCAGCCAGAAGACGGGACGTTGATCAGCGTAGGACAACGCCAGGAAATGCGCGGAAACAAGCGAGTGGCGCCAAAACGGCGCCACTGCGGGTCGACGTTTACTGGTTTTCGAGCAGGGAGCGCAGCATCCACGCGGTTTTCTCGTGAACCTGCATGCGCTGGGTCAGCAGGTCCGCAGTCGGCTCATCGCTGACTTTGTCGAGCAGCGGGAAAATGCCACGCGCAGTACGTGTGACCGCCTCCTGGCCTGCCACCAGTTGCTTGATCATCTCTTCGGCGCTGGGCACGCCCTCTTCTTCCTTGATGGAGGAAAGACGGGCGTAGATCGAATAGGCGCCCGGTGCCGGGAAACCCAGGGCGCGGATACGCTCGGCAATGGAGTCCACCGCCAGCGCCAGTTCGTTGTACTGCTCTTCGAACATCAAGTGCAGCGTACGAAACATGGGACCCGTGACGTTCCAATGGAAGTTGTGGGTCTTCAGGTACAGTACATAGGTATCGGAAAGCAGTCGTGAAAGCCCATCGACGATGGATTTACGATCTTCTTCACTGATACCGATATCGATTGCCATGTTTATCCCCTTCAATTGACAAGCATTCATTGATCAGGTGCAAGGCCACTCTAGCAAGAGCACCGCAGATACGCAGCCCGGCACGCTAGGGCGACATGCGGCAAATCGCCCCTGCACGACCTGTCAGCCCGTGCAGGACAAGCCTTTGGGGCGCATAGGAAATTTCCTTTAAGTCCGCCTGAAACACCTGCACATGTCTAGGACAAGCGTTTCCCGCAGAAATGCCGTACCCCTTTCACCCCCCGCAAATGCTTGATTTGAGTAGGCACGGCCTTTGCTGTTAAATAGGCAGCGTGTCGCCGCCGTTATTTCCCACGGCAAGCGGCATAGGCTGATGCCCGCGCACGTGCCCAACGCCTCCCATTGTTCAGAAGCGAACCGTGCCAGTCAGCTCTTCCTTGTGATCCGTCTTAACGTGAGTTAATCAAAATGTTGAAAATCGTCCACCTGCTAACGGGCGTTGCAGCTTTGCTGCTGTCCTTTATCCCGACCCTGCAGCCTGAAAGCCTGCCCTACCTGCAACAACACGACGCTCTGTACCTGGCCTTGTTCGGCCTTCTTAACCTGACGCTCGCTCCCGTAATCCCTTACTGGAACAAAGGCACACGTCATCAACTGCAAAACCTGGTCAGCGCACTGCTGGTACTGACCGTTGTCGTACAAACCCTCACCCTCCTGGCACCTATGCCTGAAGTGGGCGGCCACCCGGCCATCCTGCTCAGCCTGGTGATTGCTGTGGTCGCCATCGTTCTTCATCTGGCCATCAGCTTCTACCGTTCGTCCCCGGCGGCCGCGTCGCAAAACTACGACATGACCAATCGGGATACCGGTACCGTCAAGTGGTTCAACACGTCCAAAGGCTTCGGCTTTATTTCCCGTGATTCGGGCGACGATATCTTCGTCCACTTCCGGGCCATTCGTGGCGAAGGCCATCGCGTCCTGGTGGAAGGCCAGCGCGTGGAGTTCTCCGTGATGAATCGCGACAAAGGCCTGCAAGCCGAAGACGTGATCGCGGCCCTGCCGCGTCGCTGATACCCGCCTTCGCAGGCATAAAAAAACCGCGATCCAGCCTGGCTGGATCGCGGTTTTTTATTGCACGGGGATTAGTAGTGCGGCGGCGGCGCCTCTTCTTCGGACGCCTCGAACTGACCGCCCATCTCTTCCTGACGCTTGAGCAGCGCGGTCATCTGCAGTTGCAGGCGTTCAACCGCGCGCTGCTGGGCGACCAGGATGTCATTGAGGGTCTCGATGGTGTCGTCCTGAAAGGCCAGGCGGCTTTCCAGATCGGTGACGCGGTCTTGCAGATCCATGATTCAACCCTGGATAAAAATAAAGTCAGCCGGCAGCAGCTCGCGCAAACGCGCGCGAATCGCCGTCACTTGCTGGTCTGTGTAAGGCACGGCCGGCTGCTTGCCCCATACCGGCGCTGGCCAGGCGGCATCGTCACGCTTACGTACGATCACATGCACATGCAATTGGCTGACAACGTTACCCAGCGCACCAATATTCATCTTGTCGGCGGCCAGGCCTTCGTTCAGCCACTGCGCCAGGGCCGTTGTTTCCTGCCACAGCGTTTGTTGATCTGCGACACCCAACTGAAACACCTCGCTGATACCGTTGATACGCGGCACCAGGATGAACCAGGGGTAGTTCGAGTCATTGGACAGCAGCAGACGGCACAACGGGAAGTCCCCGATGACCAGCGTGTCTTGTTGCAGGCGTTGATCTAAGGCAAACACCACGGGCGCTCCGTTCGGCAGGTCAAGTTCAGGCGCCCAGCATACCGTTGAATGCCTCAGGCTTCACGGCGATTGCGCAGAGGCCTGCGCAATCCGACAAAAAGCCTGCACCCTTTCGATGCAGGTATTTATTTGAGCTACGCTAATTCGGGCCTCACCGGGCTGCACCAAAATGACCCACTTGTGCTTCAAAGAGATCCGCCAGTACCCACTCAGAGGGGTGGTCCGGTAACGTTTTTCTCCGGTACAGCTTTTTTGCACCTGCGAACAGGGGTAACACACGGGCGTCAAGCCCAAACCAAACGGCGTAAAAAGCCCGTGCTTATGCGGTTTTTACAGGCTCTTCACGTTTTTCACGAAAAAATGACATTCGATTATCGGTTTGGGCGCGCTTGTTGCATTCACCCCCCTATCGTCGACAACGACACCGATTCGGACGCCGGTGTTTCGCGATAACAGAACAGCAGCGTTTCAGTGCATCCCACGGAAGAATTCAAACTTCGAAAGGCGTTTGAAAACAGCATTGAAGTTGTCAGTCCCGTTACATTCGGACTGTGAATTTGCGACATGGATCTAGCAATTTACGACAGCCTCGTAAAGAAGCTGAAAGGAAAGTTGGGTAAGTATCGTCAATAGGGTCTGCGTGATATAACTTTGCGCCGACACAAAAAGAAAGAGCCGCCCAGATAAAAATACAGGTGGGACGGCAGTACTCTTCCTAAAACCAAAGGAGCAAATCACGATGCGCGTGATGAAGTGGAGCATGATCGCCCTGGCTGTTTCAGCAGGCACCTCGCAGTTCGCAATGGCGTCCGCCCAGGACGATTCCAAGGGCTTTATCGAAGACAGTACCGCCAGCATCCTGACGCGTGCCTTGTACTTCAGCCGTGACCGCCGCAACCACGATGCAGAACAAAGCCGTATCGAAGAAACCGGTCTCGGCTTCCACGGCCTGTTCAGCTCGGGCTACACCCAAGGCACCATCGGTGTCGGTGTCGACGTGATCGGCCTGCTCGGCGTCAAGCTCGACAGCGGCAAGGGTCGTGCCGGTACCGGTCTGTTCCCTGAGGGTTCCGACGGCCGTTCGCAGGACGACTATTCCAAAGCCGGTGCTGCCGTTAAGTTCCGTATTTCCAATACGGTCCTGAAGGTCGGTGATCAATACACCACCGCTCCAGTGTTCGCCTCCGATGACAGCCGTTTGCTGCCGGAACTGCCGCAAGGCGTTTCCATCACCAGCAACGAAATCAAAGATCTGAAACTGGAAGCCGGTCACTTCACCTCGATCGTTGCCCAGGATCAAACCTACCGCGACAGTATCGCCAGCTCCGAACCAGGCTCAAAACGTGGCCTGCGAGACGCCAACTTCCTGGGCGGCGTGTACTCCTGGACCCCAGAGTTCACCACCAGCCTCTACTACTCGAAAGTGGAAGACTACTGGAAGAAGATCTACGCCAACGTCAACTGGACCCACGCGCTCAGCGATGACCAGTCCGTGGCTGTCGACTTCAACATCTACGACACCAAGAGCGACGGCGCCGGCCTGGTCCGTGCTGACAAAGACAGCACCACCAAGCTCGACAACCGTGCGTTCAGCCTGCAAGGCGCGTACACCATTGGCGCTCACACCTTCACCCTGGCAGCACAGAAGGTCAGCGGCGACGGCCAGTACGGCTACGGCGTAGACGGCGGCGGCACGATTTTCCTGGCCAACTCCATCGCCCGTTCCGACTTCAACGCTGAAGACGAGAAGTCCTACCAGGCTCGCTATGACCTGAACATGGCGACCTTTGGCATCCCAGGCCTGAGCTTCATGACTCGTTATGTGAAAGGTACTGGCGCCAACACCTCGACCACTAACAACGGTAAAGAGTGGGAACGCGATATCGAAGCCAAATACGTGATCCAGAGCGGTCCAGCCAAAGACCTGAGCCTGCGCGTACGTCAAGCGACCTATCGTTCGTCTGACCAGGTTTACTCGGGTTCTCTCGACGAACTGCGTCTGATCGCGCAATACCCGCTGAACATCTTGTAATTGCCCGTTCAATTACAACGATGACTTAAGGCCTCGGCCTTAAACAAAAAAGCCGCTCCCCTGTTTACAAGGGAGCGGCTTTTTCATTGCAGTTTTATTTCAGCGAAGAATAACTAGCAAGCTAACTAACGAGATACAGGTGATACGTTTAACCTGACCTTTCGGCCAACTCAAACGTAACTGTTGAACTTACTTCGGTGCTGCTTCCTGCATGACTCGAATAACCCGCTGCGGAAAAGGAATATCAATATTCGCGGCCTTCAAACGATCACGCGCCAGTTCATTGAGCATGAACACCACGTCCCAATAATCCGACGTCTTGGTCCAGCAACGCAGGGAGACGGTGATCGAGCTATCGCCCAAGGTCGACACCACGGCCACAGCGGCAGGATCGGCCAGCACGCGCGGGTCTTTTGCCAGCTCCAGCAGCACTTCACGGGCTTTCTGCAGGTCCGCCTCGTAGTCCACACCCACGTCAAACACCACCTTGCGGGTCGGCTGACGGTTGGTGTTGGTGATGATGCCGTTGGACAGGATGCCGTTAGGCACGATCACAGTCTTGTTGTCGCCGGTTCGCAGCACAGTGTGAAAGATCTGGATGCTATCGACAGTCCCCGAGGTGCCCTGGGCTTCGATCCAGTCACCAATGCGGAACGGGCGGAACAACAGAATCAGCACACCACCGGCGAAGTTGGCCAGGCTGCCTTGCAACGCCAGGCCGATGGCCAGGGTAGCAGCACCGATGGCAGCTACGAACGAGGTAGTCGCCACGCCGATCATCGACGCCACACTCACAATCAGCATGACTTTCAGCGCGATGTTCGCAAGGCTGGTGATGAAGTGCTGCAGTGCCAGGTCCGCGTTACGCAAGGCCAGCAGGCGGCCCACTCGGTGGGTCAATACGTTGATCAGCCACCAGCCAATGGCCAGGGTGATCACCGCCAGCAACACCCGGCTGCCGTATTCCATGATCATCGGGATCCACGACTGCGAGGTCTTGATCAAGTGATCCATTTCAGCGTTTAAATCCATGTAGCTTCTCCTGTATGGCGGATGTGCGGCTTTATTGACTGCTTAAAATGCAAATGAGCCCCGTAGGGCTCAAGTGAGGGCGCAGGTTGTGGGGCGTGGGACGCCGAAAACGCCCGCAGGTTCCCCAATGTGCCATCAGTCGCGGAAGTTATTGAACTGCAGCGGCATGTCGAAGGTCTTGGCGCGCAGGGCCGCGATAGCGTCTTGCAGGTCATCACGTTTTTTGCCGGTGACGCGAACCTGCTCACCCTGGATAGCAGCCTGGACTTTCAGCTTGGCATCCTTGATATGGGCGACGATCTTCTTCGCCAGTTCCTTGTCGATGCCTTCCTTGAGCACGGCTTCCTGCTTCATCAGCTTGCCGGAGGCGTAGGCATCCTTGATTTCAAGGCACTGCGCGTCGATCTTGCGTTTGACCAGCGACAGCTTGAGGATCTCGATCATCGCTTCCAGCTGGAAATCGGCTTCAGCGGTCAGGTTGACGGTCAGTTCCTTTTCCTTGAATTCGAAGCTGCCCTTGCCTTTCAAGTCATAGCGACGGTCCAGCTCCTTGACGGCGTTCTCGACGGCGTTGGTGACTTCGTGTTTGTCCAGTTCAGATACCACGTCGAACGAAGGCATGTGATTTCTCCAATATAAGGGGCGGGCTCAGTAGAGATGGAGCGCGCCCGAGCTAAAATGCCGAGGCATTATAGCGGTTCTTTCGTCCCGTTCACTGTGAGCGATCCTACGGAGCAAAAACTGATGTCGACCACCTGGCATATTCTCGGCGCCGGCAGCCTGGGCACACTGTGGGCCACCCGCCTGGCGCGCGCCGGTGTGCCCGTCAGGTTGATCCTGCGCGATGCTGCGCGCCTGGCCAGCTACCGGGCTACACCAGGCTTGACCCTGGTGGAGCACGACGTCGCCCACACTTACCCAGTGATCGGCGAAACACCCGACAACCCAGAGCCCATTCATCGCCTGCTGGTAGCGTGCAAGGCCTACGATGCCCAGAGCGCTGTCGCACAACTGCAACATCGCCTGGCACCGGACGCCGAGCTGATCCTGCTGCAAAACGGCCTCGGCAGCCAGGACGCGGTGGCCGCCCAACTGCCCCAGGCCCGCTGCATGTTTGCCTCCAGTACCGAAGGCGCATTTCGCGACGGTGACTGGCGCGTGGTGTTCGCCGGCCATGGCTACACCTGGCTGGGGGACGCGAGCCACCCTACCCCACCGTTGTGGCTGGACGACCTGCACGCTGCGGGCATCCCCCACGAATGGAGCACCGACATCCTCACCCGCCTGTGGCGCAAGCTGGCGCTCAATTGCGCGATCAACCCGCTGACAGTGCTTTACCAGTGCCGCAACGGTGAACTGCAACACCATCAATGTGAAGTCGCGACCCTGTGCGCCGAACTTGGCGAATTGCTGGAATGCTGTGGCCAACCCGCCGCCGCGCAGGATCTGCAGCACGAAGTGGAACGGGTGATCCAGGCCACCGCCGCCAACTACTCCTCCATGTACCAGGACGTGGTCAACGCCCGTCGCACCGAAATCAGCTACTTGCTGGGCTATGCTTGCCAGGCGGCCGCTCGTCACCAATTGAGCCTGCCGCATTTGCAACAGCTGCAAGTGCGCCTGGTTGAGCACTTACTTGCACGCGGATTGCCCCGCGACTGAGCCACGCGCTACCCTGCCCGCCTGTCTATCACCTGGGAAAACCCTGATGCCGCTGCGCCAGCGTCTAGAAAACCTACCAGTCGGGCAGAAACTGCTGGCCGCCCTGCTGGTGCTGCTGACCACCGTCCTGCTGGTGGCCAACCTGACCTTTATCAGTGCCGCCTACTGGATCTCCCAGGAAAGCATGGCACCCCAGGCCTTGCAGGCCATCGGCCGGCTGGTGTCCAACCCGGCCCTTGCCGCCGAAGCCCTCGAATCCCCGACCAAGGCTGACGCGCTGCTGAATGAACTGACCAGCTATTCGCCTTTGCGCGCCGCCGCCTTGTACGACGGCGAAGGCAATCTCCTGGCGCAGATGCAACACGGCGATCGCCTGCACCTGCCGGACAACTACCGGCATATCGAAGCCTGGCGAGTGACCGAATTTCGCAGTAACCAGATCATCACCCTGCCCCGCCCCGGCCAACCGTCCGGCCACCTGCTGCTGGTGGCCAGCAGTGAGCTGCCGATGGCCTTCTATACCGGCACATTGACAGCCAGCCTGGGCATCCTGATTTTCAGTGTGTTGCTGTGGATGATCATCGCCCGGCAGATCAAACGCCTGATCACCCGGCCGATCCATGAGCTGGAAGAGTTGTCACGCCAAGTGACCCGCGAAGAGAACTACGCCCTGCGCGCCAGCCGGGGCAACCACGATGAAATCGGCAGTCTGGCCGAAGCCTTCAACACCATGCTGTCGCGTATCGAAGCCCGTGAGCAGCAGCTCAAGCGCGCTCGGGATGACTCACAAGCGGCCTACGACCAGGCACAAGGTCTGGCCGAAGAGACGCGCCACACCAACCGCAAGCTGGAGCTCGAAGTCCAGGTGCGCAGCAAGATCGAGAAAAAGCTCACCGGTTTCCAGAACTACCTCAACAGCATCATCGACTCGATGCCTTCGGCACTGATCGCCTTGGACGAACAGCTCTACGTCACTCAGTGGAATCAAGAGGCCACGGCCTTGTCCGGCACGCGCTTGGATGAAGCGCTGAATCAACCGATCTACCTCGCCTTCCAGCCGCTCAAACCGTACCTGCCGCAGATCAAGGCCACGGTGGAACAACACACGGTGGAGCGCATCGAGCGCGTCACCTGGATCAAGGACGACGAGCCCAAGCATTACGCCCTGACCTTCTATCCACTGATGGGCGGTGCCGGGCGCGGTGTAGTGATCCGTATCGACGACATCACCCAGCGTCTTTCACTGGAAGAAATGATGGTGCAGTCAGAAAAAATGCTGTCCGTCGGCGGGCTTGCTGCCGGCATGGCCCACGAGATCAACAACCCACTGGGGGCGATCCTGCATAACGTGCAGAACATTCGCCGGCGCCTGTCCCCAGACCTGCCCAAGAACCTGGAACACGCCGAACAAGTGGGCGTTGAGCTGGGCATCGTCAACCGCTACCTGCAAAGCCGCGAAGTGCCGCAACTGCTCGACGGCATTCAGCAGGCGGGGGCACGGGCGGCAAAAATCGTCACCCACATGCTCAGCTTCAGCCGCCGCAGCAACCGCCAGATGGCTCCTTGCGACTTACCGGCACTGATCGACCAGGCCGTAGAAATCGCCGGTAACGACTTTGACCTCGCCATTGGCTTCGACTTCAAGGGCCAGGCGATCATCCGTCAGTTCGACCCGCAACTGGGCCCCGTACCGGGCACCGCCAACGAACTGGAACAGGTGCTGCTCAACCTGCTGAAAAACGCCGCCCAAGCCATTCACCTGCGCGAAGACGACAGCGAGCCGGGGCGCATCATCCTGCGCACCCGCCTTAACCCGCCGTGGGCAGAGATCCAGGTGGAAGACAACGGCATCGGCATGAGCGAGAACGTGCGCAAACGCACCTTCGAGCCGTTCTTTACCACCAAGGAAATCGGCCAGGGCACCGGGCTTGGGCTGTCGGTGTCGTATTTCATCATCACCAACAACCATAAGGGCCAGATGGAGGTGCATTCCACCCTCGGCCAAGGCACCTGCTTCACCCTGCGCCTGCCCTTGGCCGGCAGCCAACTGCCACCTTACGAACTTACCCAACTGGAGCACTGACCATGGGCTTTCGCCTGTCGAAGATTTACACCCGTACCGGTGACAAAGGCGAAACCGGCCTCGGCGACGGCCGCCGCGTGCCCAAGGACCATCCCCGGGTGGAGGCCATTGGCGAAGTGGATACGCTGAACAGTCAGCTCGGCTTACTGCTGGCCTATCTCGAAGCCCTGGGCGGACAGCATCCGGGCTTGCAGGACGTGGTCGAGGTACTTACACCTTGCCAGCATCGGTTGTTCGATCTGGGTGGCGAGTTGGCTATGCCGGAGTACAAGGCACTGAATGCGGCAGAAGTGGATCGGCTGGAAGCCGCGATTGATCGCTGGAACGAGGAAGTCGGACCGCTGGAAAACTTTATCTTGCCCGGTGGTTCAGCGCTGATTGCCCAGGCCCATGTGTGCCGAAGCCTGGCGCGCAGTGCCGAGCGGCGCTGTCAGCATTTGAATGCGGTTGAACCGTTGGAAGGGGTGGGGTTGGCGTATATCAATCGGTTGTCGGATTTGCTGTTTGTGGCGGCGCGGGTGATTGCCAAGCGCCAGGGGGTTGCAGAAGTGTTGTGGCAGGCGGCGGCAAAGCCACACTGATGATGATGCTGTGACTGACAGGGCTTCACCGGGGGCAAGCCCCCGATAGGGCCCTTCAGAGCACCATCAAACCTCAGGCCAGAACGCCCGAATCCCTGCGACACCTTGAGCGCCGGCTTCCCACGCCTGCTCCCGCTGCGCAGGCCCAACCCCACCCAACAGAAACACCGGTTTGCTGAACCCACGGATCAACTCTGCCGCCTGCTCCCAGCCCAACGGCTGTGCATCAGGATGGGTCTGGGTCGGCTGCACCGGCGATAGCGTGACAAAATCCACGTCCATCAATTCCGCCAACGCCAGTTCTTCCGCGTTATGGCATGAAGCCGCCAACCAGCGGTCCTTCGGCAATGGCCGGCCTTTGCTCGCATATTTGCGCAGTTGGGCCGAGGTCATATGCCAGCCGGCCGCCGGAAAGTCCCCGAGCCATTCAAACGGTCCCTTGAGCATCAACTGCGCCTTACCGGCGCACAGGCCCACCGCATCTACCGCGAGGTCGCGGTATTTGGGGTCATAACCGTTGGGCGCCCGCAGCTGGATCAGCTTGGTGCCACCGGCGATAGCCTTCTGAATCCCGCGCAGGAGCGTGGGCGTTTCCAGCTCGCCCGGAGTAATCAGGTAGTCGGCGGGCAAGCGTGCAGCAGCCACAATCGGCGCATTGGCTGCGGGGAACTCATAGTTGGGCAGATCACGCGGGGCCACCCATTCCAGCGGTTGTCCCTCGGCGCCGTGGGGCTCGCCGGTAAAGGCCGAGACTTCCCAGACATCCAGCAACACCTGCTTGTCCGGGTAGTCATGCTGCACCTTGATCAGCGGTCGCGCCGTGGTGACCTGGATCCCCAGTTCTTCCTGCAACTCACGGGACAGGGCCGTGGCGACCGACTCATCGGCCTCCACCTTGCCACCGGGAAACTCCCACAGGCCGCCCTGATGCTGGGTATCGGCACGGCGCGCCAGCAGGATCCTGCCGTCGACACCGCGGATCACCGCTGCTGCTACATGCACTCGTTTCACCGCGCTTATCCTCTTCTATCAGGTACGGTATTCCGCATTGATCTTCACGTACTCGTGGGACAGGTCGGTGGTCCAGATGGTTTCGCTGCACTCACCGCGACCGAGTTCGATGCGGATGGTGATTTCTTCCTGCTGCATCACCGCCGAACCCTGGGCTTCGGTGTAGGTTTCGGCACGGGCGCCACGGCTGGCGATGCACACGTCGCCCAGGAACACGTCGATCTTGCTCACGTCCAGGTCCGGCACGCCGGCACGGCCGACGGCGGCCAGAATACGGCCCCAGTTCGGGTCGGAGGCGAACAGCGCGGTCTTGATCAGCGGCGAGTGGGCCACGGTGTAGCCGACATCCAGGCATTCCTGGTGATTGCCGCCGCCGTTGACTTCAACCGTCACGAACTTGGTCGCGCCTTCGCCGTCACGCACGATGGCCTGGGCGACTTCCATGCACACGTCGAACACCGCTTGCTTCAGCGCCGCGAACAGCGGGCCGCTGGCGGAGGTGATTTCCGGCAGGTCGGCTTTACCGGTGGCGATCAGCATGCAGCAATCGTTGGTCGAGGTATCGCCATCGATGGTGATGCGATTGAACGACTTGTTGGCGCCATCCAGGATCAGGCTGTGCAGTACGTCACGGGAGACTTTGGCGTCGGTGGCGATATAGCCAAGCATGGTGGCCATGTTCGGGCGAATCATGCCTGCGCCCTTGCTGATACCGGTCACGGTAACCGTCACACCGTCGTGCACGAACTGGCGGCTCGCGCCTTTTGGCAGGGTATCGGTGGTCATGATGCCGGTGGCGGCAGCTGCCCAGTTGTCCACAGACAAGTCATCCAGCGCGGCTTGCAGGGCGCCTTCGATTTTCTCGACCGGCAGCGGCTCACCGATGACACCGGTGGAGTACGGCAGCACTTGGCTTGCGTCCACACCGGCCAGTTGGGCCAGCTTGGCGCAGGTGCGCGCAGCGGCGACCAGCCCTGGCTCGCCGGTACCAGCGTTGGCATTACCGGTGTTGGTCAGCAGGTAACGGATCGGGCCGGCAACGCGTTGTTTGGCCAGGATCACCGGCGCGGCGCAGAAGGCATTGAGGGTGAACACGCCTGCAACGGTCGAGCCCTCGGCACAGCGCATCACCACTACATCCTTGCGCCCTGGGCGCTTGATGCCGGCCGAAGCGATACCGAGCTCAAAACCGGCAACCGGGTGCAATGTGGGCAAAGGACCAAGACCAACAGCCATGAATGCGCTCCTTAAAATTAGGTGATGTCTGTGCCGTCGTGATCGACGGTGAAATTAATGGCAAAACGCCGCGACGGCAGAGGCCGGTCGCGGCGCGGGGTGTTGCAGCGTCAGGCGAAAATCTTATTCGATCTGGCCGTGGCAGTGTTTGAATTTCTTGCCCGAACCGCAATAGCACAGTTCGTTGCGGCCCAGCTTCTGCTCGTTGCGCACCGGGGACTGGGCCAAGGCCACATCGACCTCTTCGCCCAACACCTCAGGCGCTTCCAGACCCGGGGCTTCGTCGTGCTGGAACTGCATGCGCGCCGCCAGTGCCTCGGCTTCCTGACGCAGGCGAGCTTCTTCCTCGATCGGGTCTTCGCGACGCACCTGAACGTGGGACAGCACGCGAATCGAATCGCGCTTGATCGAATCCAGCAACTCGGAGAACAGCGTGAACGACTCGCGCTTGTACTCCTGCTTCGGGTTCTTCTGGGCGTAGCCGCGCAGGTGGATACCGTGACGCAGGTGGTCCATGGTCGACAGGTGGTCTTTCCACAGGTCGTCCAGCACGCGCAGTACGATCTGCTTCTCGAAGGTGCGCAGTGCTTCGGCACTCGCCTGCTCTTCTTTCTCGTTGTACGCGGCCAGCAGCTCGGTCATGAGCTTCTCGCGCAGGGTTTCCTCGTACAGGTGGTCGTCTTCGTCGAGCCATTGCTGGACCGGCAGATCGACACCGAAGTCGTTCTTCAACGCAGCTTCCAGACCGGCGACATCCCACTGCTCAGGCAACGACTGTGGCGGGATATGGGCGCTGACGGTGGCGTTGAGCACGTCCTGACGGAAATCAGCGATGGTCTCGCCAATGTTGTCGGCGGCCAGCAACGTGTTACGCATGTGATAAATCACTTTACGCTGTTCGTTGTTGACGTCATCGAACTCAAGCAGTTGCTTACGAATGTCGAAGTTACGACCTTCTACCTTGCGCTGTGCCTTCTCGATGGCGTTGGTCACCATGCGGTGCTCGATCGCTTCACCGGACTGCATGCCCAGGGCTTTCATGAAGTTCTTCACCCGATCCGAGGCGAAGATGCGCATCAGGCTGTCTTCCAGGGACAGGTAGAAGCGGCTGGAACCGGCGTCACCCTGGCGGCCGGCACGGCCACGCAGCTGGTTGTCGATACGACGGGATTCGTGACGCTCGGACGCAATCACCTGCAAGCCACCGGATTCCAGCACGGCCTGGTGGCGTTTCTGCCAGTCGGCCTTGATCTGGGCGATCTGCTCAGGGGTCGGGTTGTCCAGCGAGGCCACTTCCACTTCCCAGTTACCGCCCAACAGGATGTCGGTACCACGACCGGCCATGTTGGTGGCGATGGTCAGCGCGCCTGGGCGACCGGCCTGGGCGATGATCTCGGCTTCTTTTTCGTGGAACTTGGCGTTGAGGACCTTGTGCTCGATGCCTTCCTTGTTGAGCAGGTTGGAGACGTGCTCGGAAGTTTCGATGGTGGCGGTACCCACCAGGATCGGACGACCCTGGGCCATGCCGTCCTTGATGTCGTTGATGATCGCCGCGTATTTCTCTTCGGCGGTCAGGAACACCAGGTCGTTGAAGTCTTTACGGGCCAGCGGCTTGTTCGGCGGGATGACCACTACCGACAGACCGTAGATCTGGTGGAATTCGAACGCTTCGGTGTCAGCCGTACCGGTCATGCCGGACAGCTTGTTATACAGGCGGAAGTAGTTCTGGAAGGTGGTGGACGCCAACGTCTGGCTTTCGGCCTGGATGTTGAGCACTTCCTTGGCTTCGATGGCCTGGTGCAGGCCTTCGGACAGACGACGACCCGGCATGGTACGTCCGGTGTGTTCGTCAACCAGTACAACCTGGCCGTCCTGCACGATGTATTCGACGTTGCGATGGAACAGCTTGTGGGCGCGCAGGCCAGCATATACGTGGGTCAACAGGCCCAGGTTGTGGGCCGAGTACAGGCTTTCGCCTTCAGCCAGCAGGCCGATCTGGGTCAGCATGTCTTCTACATACTGGTGACCGGCTTCGTTGAGCTCGACCTGACGGGTCTTCTCGTCGATGGTGAAGTGACCTTCTTTGGTCACCACGCCTTCCACTTCCTCGATGTGCTGCTCAAGACGCGGGATCAACTTGTTGATCTCGGTGTACAGGCGCGAGCTGTCTTCGGCCTGGCCGGAGATGATCAGCGGGGTACGGGCTTCGTCGATGAGGATGGAGTCGACTTCGTCGATCACGGCAAAGTTGAGTTCGCGCTGGAATTTTTCTTCCATGCTGAACGCCATGTTGTCGCGCAGGTAGTCGAAACCGAATTCGTTGTTGGTGCCGTAGGTGATGTCGGCGGCGTAGGCCGCACGCTTCTCTTCCGGCGGCTGGAACGGCGTTACCACGCCGACGGTCAGGCCGAGGAATTCATACAGCGGGCGCATCCAGTTGGCGTCCCGGCGAGCCAGGTAGTCGTTCACCGTCACAACGTGCACGCCCTTGCCGGACAGTGCGTTGAGGTAAACACCCAGGGTGGCTACCAGGGTCTTGCCTTCACCGGTACGCATTTCGGCAATCATGCCTTCATGCAAGGTCATGCCGCCGATCAACTGGACGTCGAAGTGGCGCATGCCCATGACACGCTTGCCGGCTTCACGGGCAACCGCAAAGGCTTCGGGAAGCAGCTTGTCGAGGGTTTCACCTTTGGCTATGCGGGCCTTGAACTCTTCGGTCTTGGCGCGCAATTGCTCGTCCGACAGGGCAACCATCTGCTCTTCGAAGGCATTGACCAGCTGCACCGTCTTGAGCATGCGTTTGACTTCGCGCTCATTCTTGCTTCCAAAAAGTTTCTTTAACAAAGGCGCAAACATATCGGCAGGTTCTTCCACACATAGGGATGGAGGGCGCACCGTGAGTGGCCCGAGCAGCCCTCACGGCCGCATGCGAACGCGCATTCTACCCGGAATCGTGGGTGAGGAAAGTGGCGTTGTTCCCCGATGCTGGCATGGTGCTGTGAGAGGGCTTGTTTAAAATAAGGGCTTTTGCGCGAACTTCAACCCGTGGAGTCGATTGATTTTGTGGATAAAGTCCCGGCAATGCATTGCCCGGGGCCGCGCAGACGCTTTCTGCTAAGATGGCCGCTCTGTTACTTAAGGTGTCCAAACATGGCATTTCGCCCTCTTACAGCCCGCGCGCCCAGCGTGTTGCTTCGCGAAGCCAAGCCGTTGAAAGCCATCTTTGGCCATGCGCAACGCTTGGGCCATTTGCAACGCCTGCTCGAAAGCCAACTGCAACCAGCCGCCCGCGAACACTGCCATGTGGCGTCCTGGCGAGAAGGCAACCTGCTGCTGATTGTCACAGACGGCCATTGGGCCACCCGTCTGCGCTATCAGCAAAAACGCCTGCAGCGTCAATTGATGGCATTCGATGAGTTCGCCAGCTTGACGCGCATCCAGTTCAAGGTACAACCACCGACCGTGCAACAAGGCGCGGCAGGCCACACCATGGACTTGTCGGAGACGGCGGCCGAGACGATTCAGGCCACGGCCGACGGCATCAGCGATCCGGGCTTGCGCGCAGCACTTGAGCGGCTGGCCGCCCATGGCAAACCCAAACCCTGAACCGCTACTTGCGCTTGCTGCCCCCCAGCAAAGACCCCAACAAACCACGTACCAGTTGGCGCCCCATCTGATTGGCCGCCTGCTGCATCGCTGATTTCAATGCCTTGCCTGCGGTGGTTCCCAGAAACGCCCCGGCCTTGTCAGCAAAGCTAGGCTCCTCGGCGGCCGGCGTGGCCTCCTCGGCGGGTCCAAGCTCCTTGCGCGCCATCAATACTTCATAGGCCGACTCGCGATCAATCGGCTTGTCATAGCGCCCCTGCAACGGCGAACTGGCCACCAATGCGGCGCGTTCAGCCGTGCTGAGTGGCCCGATTCGCGATTGCGGCGGCGCGACCAGCACGCGCTGGACGACTTCCGGCGTGCCTTTTTCCTGCAAGGTGCCCACCAATGCCTCACCCGTGCCCAACTCGGTCAAGACCGATAAAGCATCAAACGCGGGGTTCGGCCGGAATCCATCGGCTACCGCCCGCAAGGATTTCTGTTCTTTCGTGGTGAACGCCCGCAGGCCGTGCTGGACGCGCAAACCGAGTTGCGCCAGCACCGTGTCCGGCAGGTCGCCCGGCGATTGGGTGACGAAATACACTCCAACCCCCTTGGAGCGAATCAGCCGCACCACTTGCTCCAAGCGATCTTGCAAAGCCTTGGGCGTGTCGGCGAACAGCAAATGCGCCTCGTCGAAGAACAGCGCCAGCAGCGGTTTGTCAGCATCACCGCGCTCTGGCAGTTGCTCGAACAATTCCGCCAGCAGCCACAGCAGGAAGGTCGCGTATACCTTTGGCGCCTCATGCACCAGGCGACTGGCGTCCAACAGGTGGATACGCCCGCGCCCATCGCTGGTGGGCTGCAAGATGTCTTCAAGCTGCAGGGCCGGCTCGCCAAACAAGGCTTCGGCGCCCTGCTGCTCCAATACGGCCAGACGCCGCAACAGCGCCTGACTGGAGCCGGTGGTCATCAGCGCCGCGTCTTCGCCGAGCAACTGCGGGTGATAACGCAGGTGGTTGAGCAGTGCCTTGAGGTCTTTGAGATCCAGCAGTAACAGACCTTCGCGATCCGCCACCTTGAATGCCGCATAGAGGGCCGACTGCTGACTGTCAGTGAGCTCCAGCAAACTGCCGAGCAACAGCGGGCCCATTTCGCTGATGGTAGTGCGCAATGGATGGCCGGACTGCCCGTGGATGTCCCACAGCGTGACGGGGTAGGCCTTGGCCGTGTAATTAAGGAAAGGCATGCCGGCGATACGCTCGGCCACCTTGCCCTCGGGGGTGGCGGCAGCACCCAGGCCACAGAGGTCACCTTTGATATCAGCCGCAAATACCGCCACGCCCGCATCACTGAAGGCTTCGGCCAGGCGTTGCAGCGTGACCGTCTTGCCCGTGCCGGTAGCGCCGGCAATCAACCCATGACGGTTGGCCAGGCGCATGGCCTGGGCAATGGGCTGGCCATCAAGACCGGCACCGATAAGGAGTTGCGTGGAGTCAGGCATTTTGTCACCCATGGTTAATCTTTAGTGTCGCCAGGTCGATAAGACAGGTGTGAGACCCACAAAGTCTAAAAATCGCTCAGATAGTTCCTACATGGACCAACGGGAATATCAAAGCTTTTTTGACACTACCCTTTCGCGTGTTCCACAAGGACACGCTTCGGATATTAAGACCTTAGCGGACCCTTCAAGCTATGAATAAAAATCTACGTTTCAGCCATAAAATCCTGCTTGCAGCCTCCCTTATCGTCATCGCGGCCTTCGCACTGTTCACCCTCTACAACGACTACCTGCAACGCAATGCCATTCGCGACGACCTTAACAATTACCTGCATGAAATGGGCGATGTCACCGCCAGCAACATTCAGACCTGGCTTAACGGGCGCATTGCACTGGTGGAAAACGCGGCACAAAACATCGCCATCAACCCCGAGCCGTCGACCGTTGCCAGCCTGCTGGAACAGAAAACCCTGACGTCGTCCTTCATGGCTACCTACGTGGGCGACAGCAAAGGGGCCTTCACCATCCGCCCCGACACCAAGATGCCAGATGGCTTCGATCCGCGTGTTCGCCCCTGGTACAAGGGTGCCCAAAGCAGCAACGGCTCGACGCTGACCGAACCGTATATCGATGCCGCAACGGGGCAACTGATCATTTCCATCGCGACCCCCAGCGCCAAAGGCGGCCAAAGCATTGGTGTGGTGGGCGGCGACCTGAGCCTGCAAACCCTGGTAGATAACATTGGCGCGCTGAACTTCGGCGGCATGGGCTACGCGTTCCTGGTCAGTGCCGATGGCAAGGTGCTGGTACACCCGGACAAAAGCCTGGTGATGAAAACCCTGGCCGACATGTATCCAAAAAACACGCCGAAGATCAGCGGCGACTTCAGTGAAGTCCAAGCCAATGGCAAGGACAACATCGTGACCTTTACACCGATCAAGGGCCTGCCGTCGGTGAACTGGTACCTGGGCATTTCGGTGGATAAAGACAAATCCTTCGCCATGCTCAGCGAATTCCGCACCTCGGCGGTGATCGCCACGCTCATTGCTGTGGTGATCATCATTGCCTTGTTGGGCATGCTGATTCGCGTCCTGTTGCAACCGCTGCACGTGATGACCCGTGCCATGCAAGACATTGCCGATGGCGAAGGCGACCTGACTCGCCGCCTGACCATCCAGAATCACGATGAGTTCGGCACCCTGGGCACTGCATTCAACCGCTTCGTGGAGCGGATTCATACGTCCATCCGCGAAGTGTCCTCGGCCACCGAACAGGTCAACGAAGTCGCACTGCGGGTGGTCAGCGCGTCCAACTCGTCGATGGTCAACTCCGACGAACAGGCCAACCGCACCAACAGCGTTGCCGCCGCGATCAACGAACTGGGCGCCGCCGCCCAGGAAATCGCCCGTAACGCCGCACAAGCCTCCAACCAGGCCAGCGATGCGCGGCACTTGGCTGAAGACGGGCAACAGGTGGTTGAACGTAATATCAAGGCGATGACTCAGCTGTCGGCAATGATCAGCGCCTCAAGCAGCAATATCGAAGCACTTAACAGCAAGACGGTGAATATCGGCCAGATTCTCGAAGTGATCACCAGTATTTCCCAGCAAACCAACCTGTTGGCACTGAACGCCGCCATCGAAGCCGCACGTGCCGGTGAAGCCGGGCGCGGGTTTGCGGTAGTTGCCGATGAAGTGCGCAACCTGGCTCATCGCACCCAGGAATCGGCACAGCAAGTACAAAAGATGATCGAGGAGCTGCAAGTCGGTGCGCGGGACTCGGTCAGCACCATGAGCGAAAGCCAGCGCCACAGTCATGACAGCGTGGAAATCGCCAACCTGGCCGGTGAGCGCCTTAACAGCGTGACCCAACGCATTGGCGAGATCGACGGCATGAACCAGTCGGTTGCCACCGCAACCGAAGAGCAGACCTCGGTAGTGGAGTCGATCAACATGGACATCACCGAGATCAACACCCTCAACCAAGAAGGCGTCGAAAACCTGCAATCGACGCTGCGCGCCTGCGCCGACCTGGAACAGCAGGCGTCACGGTTGAAACAACTGGTGGGCAGCTTCCGGATCTGATCCAGGCACCCGTCGCTGGATTCAGCGGCGGGTTATGTTTCTTCTTTGGATTGGGACTTTTCCTGTTCCTGCTCCCACAACTCGGCGGCACCTGGAAAGTCGGTGCCATCCTCACTGTCCAGGTCATCCGGGTCATACCGGCTCAAACACCCCTCCCCCAGTGTCGCGGGTGCTTTGGAGGTGGCTTTGTCCAGGGGATCACTCATGGGTCAATCCTCAGCGGCAGGCAAGAAAAAGGGCCTGCCGCGATTTAACGCCCAGGCCCTCCATTCTTCAATCCAAACGCGTTGATCAGAACACGACAGTCTTGTTGCCGTGCACCAGCACGCGGTCTTCCAGGTGATAACGCAGGCCACGGGCCAGCACCATCTTCTCGACATCCCGGCCAAACCGCACCATGTCTTCAATGCTGTCGCTGTGGCTGACGCGCACCACGTCCTGCTCAATGATCGGCCCGGCATCCAGCTCTTCAGTGACGTAATGGCAGGTTGCGCCAATCAACTTCACGCCACGCAGGGAAGCCTGGTGGTAAGGCTTGGCCCCCACGAACGAAGGCAGGAAGCTGTGGTGAATGTTGATCACCTTGCCCGCGTATTCGCGGCACAGCTCCGGTGGCAGGATTTGCATGTAGCGCGCCAGCACGACCACGTCGGCCTCATGCTGCTTGACCAGGCGAGAGACCTCGGCGAACGCCGGCTCCTTGTCCTGCGGGTTGACCGGCACGTGGTAGTAAGGGATGCCATGCCACTCGACCATGCTGCGCAGGTCGTCATGGTTGGAGATCACGCAAGCGATCTCGCAGTCCAGTTCATCGCTGTGCCAGCGGTGCAGCAAGTCGGCGAGGCAGTGGGATTCGCGACTGGCCATCAACACCACGCGCTTTTTCTGCTCGGTGTCGGTGATGTGCCAGGTCATCGAAAACTCTTCTGCGATGGGCGCAAATGCCTCGCGGAAAGCCTCAAGACCAAAGGGCAGCGTGTCGGCACGGATTTCGTGACGCATGAAGAACCAACCGCTGAGATTGTCCGAGTGATGGCTCGCCTCGGTGATCCAGCCGTTGTGGGAGGCCAGAAAGTTACTGACTTTGGCAACGATGCCAACCCGGTCCGGGCAAGCAATCACCAGCCGAAAAGTGCGCATTAGGGGGGAACTCCAGAACTTCGCAAAGGCCGCCATTCTAGCGATTGTGCAGAAAAACTGCAGTATTCGATGAGGGTTATTCTGATCCGACGTCCTGGCCACATCCCTTAATAGCGTATGGTTTTACCGCAGCTATATGAACGAACAGCGCAAGCTCAAGCAATTATGAAGAAATTAAGGACATTATTTTCCGCGTAGCACCTAATAATTAACTCGATTGCATAGCGCCTCCACAAACATTCAAACTAATTCACCTAAATGCGTCCTTAAATGTTTACTTGGGCAAACCGCCTGACTATTATTGGGCCACTATCCCTGTCAATCAGCGTTCTACATAAGGTAGTCCACATGTCTCTGATCAACGAATACCGTGCCACCGAAGAAGCTATCAAAGAGCTGCAAGCTCGTTTGAAGAACCTGTCCCAAGATGACAAACTGAAAACCGAGCTGGAATTCGAAGGCAAACTGCGCACCCTCATGGGTGAGTACTCCAAATCCCTGCGTGACATCATTGCGCTGCTGGATCCAGAGTCGAAAGTTAAAGCACCACGTGGTGGCGCCGTGAAAACTACCGGTACCAAGCGTGCTCGCAAGGTCAAGCAATACAAAAACCCGCACAATGGCGAAGTGATTGAAACCAAAGGCGGCAACCACAAAACCCTGAAAGAGTGGAAAGCCAAGTGGGGCGGTGATGTGGTTGAAGGCTGGGCTACCCTGCTGGGCTAAGCTTCGCCAGGTCTGCGCTTGATACGCGACCCATTAAAAACGCCAGCTTGCTGGCGTTTTTTATTGATCGTCTTTTCTACAGCCCGCTATTACGTATTCACACGAGCGGCTAAAGCGTCAGCATATTCCTGCCACTGCTCCAGCACCTGCTGCTGAAACGGCGTCGCACTAACGGCCAACTCCTGCCGAGCTTGATTAAATGCCTCCAGGGTATTCGGCGCACCGAATTCAGGTTTTTCCAAACGTTGCTGACAGAAAAGTTTCCAGCGCTGTTGCTCCTCGCTGTTCAGCGTATCGGGGAAGTTACGCGCCCGGTAACGAAACAATAATTCAGGCAAACGGTGATCATCAAAAGGCCACTGCTGGCTGGCTAATTGTGCAGGCTCAGCCGCCCGGACTTGCTCGCATAACCGTCGATCACGATCCCCGATAAAACCGTCGTAAAGCTGCTGTTCCGGGTCTGCACTCGGGGCAAAATCTTCCTCAGCGTAAATGAGCGCCAACTTATCGCGCCAAAGTTCCTGTGCGTCAGTTAGCCGCAGAGCCCGCGACTGATACATATCCATATCCAACTGCAGGCGTTCACGATCTTCGGCCCGCAGCACGTTCAAGGGCGCGACCACGGGGCAACGGTTGATATGCACCAATTTGAGCGGTACCGGCAGCTCACCTTCGGCCAGGTCATCACGACGGGTGTACAGGCGTTGACGCAAGGCAGCGGCATCCATGTCCAGCAGCGCCTGGGGATCGAGCCCAAGGTCGCAGACAATCAGCGCATTGCGGTTGCGCGGATGCCAGGCCAAGGGCAGTACAACCCCCAGGTAATGACGCTCGGCGGAAAAACGCCCGGAGATATGCACCATCGGCTGCAGCAAGCGCACTTGATCCATCACGCGTTGTTTACTGCGTAGCTGAAACAACCAGTCGTAAAGCTTGGGCTGCTTCTCGCGAACCAATCGAGCCAGGGCGATCGTGGCACGCACGTCGGATAACGCATCGTGGGCCTGACCGTGGTCAATGCCGTTGGCGGCGGTCAGGCGCTCAAGCTTGAGGGTCACCCGCCCGTCCTGCTGCGGCCACTCGATGCCTTCCGGGCGCAGGGCGTAGGCGGTGCGAACCACGTCGATCAGATCCCAACGGCTGTTACCGCCCTGCCATTCCCGTGCGTAAGGGTCGAAAAAATTGCGATACAGGCTGTAGCGCGTCATTTCATCGTCAAACCGCAAGGTGTTGTAACCGGCGCCGCACGTCCCCGGGGCCGCCAGTTCGGCATGTACACGGGTCATGAAATCGGCCTCGGCCAGGCCTTTTTCCGCCAGTATTACAGGGGTGATCCCGGTAATAGCACACGCCGCCGGATGGGGCAGGATGTCGTCGCTGGGCTGGCAGTAAAGATTGACCGGCGGACCGACCTCGTTGAGATCGAGATCCGTACGAATGCCGGCAACCTGGAGTGGGCGATCGCTGCGCGGATTGATGCCGGTGGTTTCATAGTCGTACCAGAAAATGGAGGTCACGGGCTATTCCTGTGCTGAAGATCGACAAAGTCTAGGCGTTGAGCCGTGCCCGGGGCCAGCACCAAATAGACTGTACAAACATCCAGCAAAACCTCGAATGGTTGCTTCCATCGCCGACGCTGTTAGCATCCGTGTCTCCCAAACGCTCTGCACTGCCAAGGATCGCGATGCCATCAGCCCCATTGGATACCCGCTACCAGATCGAGACCCCGGAGGGTATCGACCTGCCACTGCGTCCAGCCGGCCTGGTGCCACGGGCGCTGGCATTTGCCTTCGACCTGGGCGCACGCGCGGTGGTCATGGGCGTGCTGCTGGTGCCATTGGCGTTGCTCGGCAATATTGGTATCGGCCTGGGCTCGCTTCTGCTGTTCCTGGTCAGTTGGTGGTACATGGTGCTGTTCGAGGTACTCAACCAGGGCTGCTCACCGGGCAAGCAGGTCATGGGCTTGCGGGTAGTGCAGGATGACGGCACACCTATCGGTTGGTCAGCGTCGTTGATCCGCAACCTCCTGCGGTTCGTCGACATGCTGCCTTTCGGCTACTTTCTCGGCGCAATCAGTTGCCTGCATCATCCTCACTTCAAACGCCTCGGCGACCTGGCCGCTGGCACGTTGGTGGTCTACCGCGAACAGCCCTTGGCACGTCCCCAGGTACCGCAAGCCGCACCATTGCGCTTACCCTTCGCCCTGGAACTGAGTGAGCAGCGAGCGATTCTTGGCTTCGCCGAACGCCAGGGTGAGTTGTCCGCCGAACGGGTACACGAGCTCGCCTCGATCCTTGCGACGCCGCTGCAAGTGTCGCCGGCCCGCGCCGTGGAGCAGCTCAATGGCGTGGCCCGCGGCCTGTTGGGGCCGACATGAAGCAGAGTCTCTTTGAAAGCCGTTACCAATCCCAGTGGCAATCCTTCGCCGAAATACTGGAGCAGTTGGAACAAGGCAAGGCCAAGGCCAATGACGTGGCCGATTTCCCACATCAATACCGGCGTCTATGCCAGCACCTGGCCCTCGCCCAGGAACGCGGCTACAGCAGTTACCTGGTGGACCCCCTGCAACAACTGGCGTTGCGCGGCCATCAACAACTGTATCGCCACCGCAGCCAATTGGCGGCGAATGTGCTGAGTTTCATACTGGCCGACTTTCCACGACTGGTGCGAGAACAGTGGCGCTTCGTGTGGATTGCCAGCCTGCTGTTCTTTGGCAGCCTGTTGGGCATTGCCCTGCTGGTCTACCTGTTTCCCGACCTGATCTACAGCATTGTCAGCCCCCAGCAAGTGGCCGAAATGCAGGGCATGTATGACCCCGATGCCAGCCGGCTGGGGCGTGCTGCCGAACGCGCATCGAGCGAAGACTGGATGATGTTTGGCTACTACGTCATGCACAACACCGGTATCGCTTTTCAGACATTTGCCGCCGGTTTGCTGTTCGGTCTGGGCAGTGTGTTTTTCCTGATATTCAATGGGCTGATCATCGGCGCGATTTCCGGGCACCTGACCGAAATCGGCTATGGCCAGACCTTCTGGTCATTTGTCATCGGCCATGGGGCTTTTGAGTTGACGGCCATTGCACTCGCCGGCGCAGCAGGCTTGCAACTGGGCTGGGCGTTGATCGCACCGGGGCAACTGACCCGTGGCGAATCCCTACGCCTCGCCGCTCGCAAGAGCGTGCAACTGCTGTGCGGTGTCATGGTGTTCCTGCTGATTGCGGCATTTATCGAAGCCTACTGGTCCTCCACCACCCAGATCGCCCCTTGGGTCAAATACCTGGTGGGCGCTGCACTTTGGCTGCTGGTGGCGACTTACCTGACCTTTGCCGGACGGACTCGCCATGCGCCTGAGTGATGCCAGCGTGGCGATTCGCCCGCGTACCGCATGGGAGGCCATGGACCTTGGGGTATTAATGGCCCGCGAGCATCGCCTGCTGCTTATGAGCAGTTGGGCGCTGGTGACCCTGCCGGTTTTTGCCTTGCTCACCGCATTGCTATGGAAATACCCATCTGCCGCCATGTTCCTGTTCTGGTGGTTCAAACCGGCCTTTGACCGCTTGCCTTTATATATCCTCTCCAAAGCCCTGTTCGGCGAAACGCCCAGCCTCAAGCAGGCTGTACGCCAATGGCCAAGATTACTTAACCACCAACTGGTGGCGAGCCTGACCTGGCGCCGATTTAGCCTCAGCCGCAGTTTTGTGATGCCGGTCAGCCAGCTCGAAGGACTGGACGGCGAGGCGCGCCAGAAACGCCTGGGCGTGCTGCAGCAGCGCAATGCCGGTGCCGCGCGCTGGTTGACCACCGTCGGGGTGCACCTGGAAATCGGGTTGTGGTTCGGCTGCATGGCGCTGTTCTATCTATTCATTCCGCAACAACTTGAACTGGACTGGGATTGGCAAAGGCTGGCGCTGGCGACGGGCTCTGAAGGGGTCTGGCTGGAACACTTGAGCAACGCCTTCTACGCCTTGATCCTGGTGTTTTGGGAGCCTATCTATGTCGCCTGTGGTTTCAGCCTTTATCTCAATCGTCGCACCGTACTGGAGGCATGGGACCTGGAGCTGGTGTTCCGCCGCCTGCGCCAACGCCTGAGCAATGTGGCCCCACTGTTACTGCTGGTGATCGGGCTGACATGGCTGTCATTCAACTCGCCCGCCATGGCGGATGAGGCCAAACCACTGCCCCCCCAGAATGCCAGCCAGTCCATCAAGTCGCTGCTGGACAAGCCTCCCTTCAAAAATCCGGAAACCGTCACCCGCTATCGCTTTGACAAAGAAAAACCCGTCGTTAAAAACAAGGCACACAGTGACGGCAAACTTCCGGCGTGGCTGCAGGCACTGCTGGACAACTTCAACAGCAATACTTTCAAGCATGTCGCCCAAGGCATGGAAGTACTGTTATGGAGCCTGCTGGTCGGTGGCCTGGCCTTGTTGGTGTGGCGTTATCGGGACTGGTTGCGCACGTTTGTCGGCCAGCGCGGGGCACGCATGCCCAAAGCGGCCAAACCAGTGCCCGCGCAATTGTTCGGCCTGGAACTGGGCACCGAGACCCTGCCTGAGGATATCGCCAGCACCGCCGAGCAACTCTGGTCTACCCAGCCACGGGAAGCCCTCGGCCTTTTGTATCGTGGCCTGCTGAGCAGGTTGCTGCATGACTTCAACCTGCCCCTTAAAAGCGCTGACACGGAAGGTCAGGTCCTGCAACGCATTCACCAGTTGCAGCAGCCGCAGTTACTGGCCTTCAGTGACGAATTGACTCGGCACTGGCAAAACCTTGCCTATGGCCATCACCTGCCCCCGGTCTCAGCCCAGCAGAAATTATGCAACGATTGGCGCGCCCTGTTCAGTTCGGGAGGTGCCCGATGAACCGGCCATTACTGTGGGTGGGCCTAATGGTGGCGTGCCTGATTGGAGCGGGCGGCTTTTACGCCTGGAGCAAAGCGACCCCCTATGAAGAGGTCGTGGACCGCGGCCCCTCCCCGGAAGCCATGGCCAACCCTTACCTGGCGGCCGAACACTTTCTGCGCCAGCAAGGCCTGGCCGTGGAGCACGCCAATGGCCTGGAACGCCTGACTACCCTGCCCGCCAGGGGCAACAGCCTGTTGCTACTGGGCGAACGCGGCAACATGTCGCCACGCCAGGTAGGGCAACTCCTGGACTGGGCCAAATCCGGCGGCCATCTACTGGTAGTCGCCGAGGCCCTGTGGGATGAAGAAACCGGGAAGAGCGGCGACCTGCTGCTCGATCGCCTGCATATCCACCAAGCCCTCAGCGACGAACCCGATGACCCCGCCCCGGCGCGCAAAAACAAAGCACCGGACCTGACCAAACTGTATGTCGACAATGACACCGCCCCGGTCTATTTCAGTTTCGACACCGACTTCAATCTCATCGACCCCAAGCACCTGGCACAGTTTTCAGCCAATAGCGCCAGGTCGAGCCACCTGATGCAACTCGACCTCGGGCAAGGCCGCGTAACGGTGATCACCGACAGCGACCTGTGGAAAACGCCCGACATTGGCAAACACGATAATGCCTGGCTGCTGTGGTATCTGAACCAGGGCACCGCCGTGACCTTGTTGTTCAACAGCGACGTGGATGACCTGTTCACCCTGCTGTTGCGTTATTTCCCCCAGGCGCTGGTGACGCTCATTGCCTTGCTTGCCCTGGCACTCTGGCAGGCCGGCATGCGCCAGGGCCCCATCCATGCGCCCGCCCCCAAGGCCCGTCGGCAGTTGCAGGAGCACCTGAAAGCCAGCGCCGACTTCCTGCTGCGTCGCAGCGGCCAAGGCACCCTATTGCAGGCGTTGCAGCACGATATCCTGCGCACCGCACGGCGGCGCCATCCCGGCTTTGAACATCTCGACAACACGGAACAATGGCGAGTACTCGCACACCTGACGCGCCAACCCTCTCACGTCATCAGCCAGGCTCTCGGCCCACTTCCGGCAAAACGGCTTTCCAGCGCCGATTTCAGCCGACAGGTGGCATGCCTGCAAACTCTCAGGAATGCCCTATGAGCGAATTTCCAAGCGCTACCGCTTTGACCAGCGAAGCCCTGCAGCGCGCCAGTCAGCAAGCCCAGGCCCTGCGCGTTGAACTGCGCAAGGCCGTGATCGGCCAGAACCAGGTGATCGACGATGTCTTGACCGCGTTGATCGCCGGCGGCCATGTGCTGCTCGAAGGGGTGCCTGGACTGGGAAAAACCTTGTTGGTGCGGGCACTGGCGCGTTGTTTCGACGGCGATTTCGCACGTATCCAGTTCACCCCTGACCTGATGCCCAGCGATGTCACCGGCCACGCGGTCTATGACCTGCACACCGAGCAATTCAAGTTGCGCAAAGGGCCAGTATTCACCCACCTGCTGCTCGCCGACGAAATCAACCGCGCCCCGGCCAAGACCCAGGCGGCCCTGCTCGAAGCGATGCAGGAACGGCAGGTCACCCTGGAGGGCGAGGCATTGCCCATCGGACAGCCGTTCATGGTGCTGGCGACCCAGAACCCGATTGAGCAGGAAGGCACCTACCCGTTGCCGGAAGCAGAACTGGACCGCTTCATGCTGAAGGTTCGCATGGACTATCCCGACGCCCAACAGGAGCTGGAGATGGTGCGCGAAGTGACGCGTTCGTCCCGGGCCGACATGCTGGATGTTCATCCCCTGCACAAGGTGCTGCAGGCCGAAGACATATTGCAGCTGCAGCAGATCGCCAGTGAGCTGGCCCTGGATGAGCAGGTACTCGACTACGCCGTACGCCTGGCACGCGCCACCCGCAGTTGGCCGGGGCTGGCGATCGGCGCCGGCCCGCGGGCCTCCATTGCGTTGGTTCGTGGTGCACGTGCGCGCGCCTTGTTACGCGGCGGCGAGTTCGTCACCCCGGATGACATCAAGGGATGCGCCCTGGCAGTCCTGCGCCATCGGGTACGCATTGCGCCGGAACTGGATATCGACGGGCTGGAGGTCGACCAGGTGCTCAAACAGTTGCTCGACCAGATTCCGGCACCCCGGCAATGACGCGCCCATGAAACCATCCCGTCTGCTGTTGATCTGGCTTGGCGTACTGCTGAGCTTGAGCATTCTGCTGGGTGCTGCACAAGCGTTGCAGTTCAAGGTGCCCGATACCTTGCACTCGGTAATGTGGGGCTTGCTCCTGGCACTGTTGCTGCTGTCCATGCTGGATGCCCTGCGACTGCGTCGCCGGCCAGCCCCACGGCTGCGACGGCAGATGCCCGGCAGCCTGGCGCTGGGACGCTGGGGAGAAGTGCGCCTGAGCCTGGAACACGACTATCCACAACCATTGACCGTGCAGGTGTTCGATCACGTCCCCGACGGGCTGACCGTGGAGAACATGCCCCAGGCCATTACGCTGCGCCCCGGTGTACGCAGCGAGCTGGGCTACCGCCTTCGCCCCGTGCGCCGCGGGCACTTCAGTTTCAGCCGCTGCGAGATCCATCTGCCAAGTCCGTTAGGCCTGTGGTCGGCACGACGTTTTATCGAGGCCAACGATGCCACCCGCGTCTACCCGGATTTCGCCCGCCTATACGGTGCACAGCTGCTTGGCGTGGATAACTGGCTGAGCCAACTAGGCGTACGCCAACGTCAACGGCGAGGGTTGGGGCTGGAGTTTCATCAACTGCGCGAGTTTCGCGAGGGTGATAGCCTGCGACAGATCGACTGGAAGGCCACCGCCCGACAACGCACCCCCATCGCTCGGGAATACCAGGATGAGCGCGACCAACAAATCGTATTCATGCTCGATTGTGGCCGACGCATGCGCAGCCAGGATGACGAGCTCTCCCATTTTGACCACGCCCTCAACGCCTGCCTGTTACTCAGCTATGTCGCCTTGCGCCAAGGTGATGCGGTGGGGATGTGCACCTTCGCCGGTGACGCTCCACGCTACCTGGCGCCGGTAAAGGGTAGCGGCCAGCTGAACCTGTTGCTCAACGCGGTGTATGACCTGGACACCACTCGACGAACAGCCGATTACCAGGCGGCAGCAAGCCAGCTGTTAGCCCGGCAGAAACGTCGCGCGTTGGTGATCGTGGTCACCAACCTGCGCGATGAGGACGATGAAGCGCTGCTGACCGCCATCAAGCGCATCAGCCGCCAGCATAGGGTGCTGGTGGCCAGCTTGCGGGAGGAGGTACTCGATCAACTGCGCCAATCTCCAGTGCAAACCTTGCCCGAAGCGCTCGCCTACAGCGGCACCGTCGATTACCTCAATACTCGGGATGAACTGCATGACCGACTGAGCGCCCATGGGCTGTCGGTGCTGGACACCTCGCCATCGGGACTGGGAGCGGCCTTGGTGACACGCTACCTGGGGTGGAAGAAAGCCGGCGTATTCTAAGCGACGCGCTGAAAAAGAGCGCACGACCACGGCCAGGGCAACAACCTCAAAGCCGGGTCGACAACGCGCTGTCTCTAGGCCGAAGCCTGCAAGGGATCAAAACTGAAGTACTGCAACAACACACTGATCAACTGCCCGTATTCCTCGGGCGCATGGCGCACGCTGAACCCGGAGTCGTAATGCTGGGGGTTGATATCTTCATGGCTCCACAGGCAAGTGGCCGTCAGGTCAATAGCGTGGAAGGTGTCATCAGCCCCAGGAATCTTCAAGCGTAGCTCGAAGTCCACGTCGACCATCATGGGCAACTGGCTGATTAACATCAGCCCATCTTCCGAGACATTCCCCAAGAAGCCGATGGGTTTGTCGGTAAGGCGATTAAACACTTGAAGGAAGTAAGGTAGCTGATGCCGCTCGATCCGTCGGTCGGTAAACATGGTGAGATCGCCATCCAATGGCCATGACTCTGGCCGTACCAGTGATTCGGAACGAGCATATACGCTCGCTCTCCTGGATCTCGGTATGACAACAGACAACGCTTGTCACTAGGCAGCTGCCGAATCCAGACCCCGCATTCGTTCGGATAGAAACTTATACAAACGAACATCCAAAGAATAGCCCAAGACTGGCAACGGGCCAGTTATTAAATGACGAATATCATCACAATGACGCCGGACGCGGCTGAGCAGCGCTGGCGCCTTTGTAGTACCCCAGTTGCTGGAGGGTATCGAGCCTCGCGCGAGCACGATAGGCATACTCACTCGACGGGTACTGATTGATGATGAATTGATAGGTTTGCACAGCATCAACGAACAATTTCTGCCGCTCCAGGCATTGCCCGCGCAGCATCGAAACCTCTGGCTGCACATAACGCCGGGTTCGGCTTTCGCGGTCGACCTGGGACAATTCCAGGGTAACGCGCTGGCAGTCGCCGACCCCATAGGCGCGGTAGGCGTTGTTCAAATGATGGTCCATCGACCAGCGGGTGCAGCCGACGACACTGACGGCGAGGGCAGCAATGAGCAAAATTCGCATGAGGGTTCTCCTGTCTTGTGCAGTGTATCGACCCCACGTCGAAAATCTTCAAGGATGTTCGTCTATTCGATCAACGCGAAAACAAGCGATTGGTCGATAAGTAGTGCAAACGAACAATGACTACAACCAAAGAGCATAGTAGCCTTCCTCAGCGCTTGAACTCAGGAGTCTGTGCATGTCCGTCCGTCGTACCAAAATCGTCGCCACCCTTGGCCCGGCCAGCAACTCGCCGGAAGTCCTCGAACAGCTGATTCTGGCTGGTTTGGACGTTGCCCGTCTGAACTTTTCCCACGGCACCCCGGACGAGCACAAGGCTCGCGCCAAGCTGGTGCGTGACCTCGCCGCCAAGCACGGCCGCTTCGTCGCACTGCTGGGTGACCTGCAAGGCCCGAAAATCCGTATCGCCAAATTCGCCAACAAGCGTATCGAGCTGAAGATCGGTGACAAGTTCACCTTCTCCACCAGCCACCCGCTGACCGAAGGCACCCAGGACGTCGTGGGTATCGACTACCCGGACCTGGTCAAGGATTGCGGCGTCGGTGACGAGCTGCTGCTGGACGACGGTCGCGTTGTGATGCGCGTCGACACCGCTACACCGACTGAATTGAATTGCACCGTGATCATCGGCGGCCCGCTGTCCGATCACAAAGGCATCAACCGTCGCGGCGGTGGCTTGACCGCCCCGGCCCTGACTGAAAAAGACAAGGCCGACATCAAGCTCGCTGCTGAAATGGAAGTGGACTACCTCGCCGTGTCCTTCCCGCGCGACGCCGCCGACATGGAATACGCCCGTAAACTGCGCGACGAGGCCGGCGGTACCGCCTGGCTGGTGGCGAAGATCGAACGCGCCGAAGCCGTGGCCGATGACGAAACCCTCGACGGCCTGATCAAGGCGTCCGACGCCGTGATGGTTGCCCGTGGCGACCTGGGCGTGGAAATCGGTGACGCCGAACTGATCGGTATCCAGAAGAAGATCATCCTGCACGCACGCCGCCATAACAAAGCGGTAATCGTCGCGACCCAGATGATGGAGTCGATGATCCAGAACCCGATGCCAACCCGCGCCGAAGTGTCCGACGTGGCCAACGCCGTGCTCGACTACACCGACGCCGTGATGCTCTCGGCCGAAAGTGCCGCCGGCCCGTACCCACTGGAAGCCGTGCAGGCCATGGCGCGTATCTGCGTCGGTGCCGAAAAGCACCCGACCAGCAAGACCTCCAGCCACCGCATCGGCAAAGTGTTCGAGAGCTGCGACCAGAGCATTGCCCTGGCAGCCATGTACACCGCCAACCACTTCCCGGGCGTGAAGGCGATCATCGCCTTGACCGAAAGCGGCTATACACCGTTGATCATGTCGCGTATCCGTTCTTCGGTGCCGATCTACGCGTTTACTCCCCACCGCGAAGCCCAGGCCCGCGCGGCGCTGTTCCGCGGCGTATACACCATTCCGTTCGATCCGGCTTCACTGGCGCCGAACGAAGTCAGCCAGAAGGCTATCGACGAGCTGGTCAAGCGCGGCGTCGTAGAGAAAGGCGACTGGGTCATCCTGACCAAGGGCGACAGCTACCACACCACCGGTGGCACCAATGGCATGAAGATCCTGCACGTGGGCGACCCGCAGGTCTGAGTTAAACGCTGAAACACCACTGTGGGAGGGGGCTTGCCTCCTCCCGCACTGGGTTAGCGCCTGGCAATCCCCCCCCGACAACCCCGCCCCACCACCAGCACGGCCCCTGCGCCGCCTGCTCGCCGCTAAACCCCTCGTCCAGTCACAGCAACTCGGGTTATCGCGAATCTCACGACCGTGGAATTCAGCGCTCAACCACGGGACAGAAACACATCGGCCAACAGTTGATTGCGCGGCAGTCCCGCCAGGAACAGGCGCTTGGAAAAAGCCTCGACGCTGGCAGGGTGACCGCAAAGCAAAGCCAGTGTTTGCCGGGAAACAAGCCGCAGTTGCGCCAATGCCTGGGTCGACTCAGCCGCGCTCCACAACTCCACCGTCAGGTTTGGATGCTGCGCCGCCAACTCGGCCAGGGGCCCGGCCAGGTAGTGACCGTCGGCCTCATGGGCCAGGTGAATCACGCGGATGGCGCCCTGGTGATCCTGGCGCAACGCCTCGCGCAGCACGCCCCACAAAGGCCCCAGGCCGGTACCCGAAGCCAGCAGCCATAGCGGTCGGGATTGCCAGTCGGGATCGTATTGCAGCGCGCCGCCACGCAATTCTCCCAGGCGCAGACGATCCCCCACCAACAACCCTCGCGCAACATCGCTGAATTCACCCGGTTGACGGCAATCGATATGAAACTCCAGACATGCATCTTCCTGCGGCAAGCTCGCCAGCGAATAAGGCCGTGCCACCTGCCCTGCCCATAACACCAGGTGCTGCCCGGCGCGATACCGCAACCCGCGCTCCGGTTGCAGACGCAGGCGCAGCACAGTGGCGCTCAACCAATCAGCACCCACCACCTGGGCCGGCAAACCGTCACGCAGCGGGTCGAACGCTTCGACCTGCAGATCGCCGATCACCCGGCACTGGCACGCCAGGCGCCAGCCCTCCTGGCGTTGTGCCGGGCTCAGCGCTTCGGGCTGCAGGTCCTCGACCTCGCCCTGGCAACGCACCAGGCACGCATGGCAACTGCCGGCCCGGCAACTGTAAGGCACAGCTACACCCGCCTGGTTCAAGGCATCCAGCAGGTTGCTGCCGGTGGCTACCGACCAATGGCGTTCGCCGACATGTAGATCAGGCATATAACTCTTCAACTGTAGGCGCGAGCTTGCTCGCGAAGATCGCTAACGATAACGCGGGCCGTCTGACGAAACCCATCAAATTCAAGTTTTTCGCGAGCACGCCCGCTCCCACAGATAAACCGAGCCGGAGGTTCATGACCATAGTCGGGTGTATCGGCCACCGCGCCGGGTTATACTGCCGCGCCTTTTTAGCGTCGCGCCTGCACCACTTGGCGTGCCTTGGAAAGGTGGACTCAGCCGACCGATGCACCCCACTGAGCCCACCTTTATTGAATGTTCCCTTATAGAGGAGCGCGACTCATGACCGTGATCAAGCAAGACGACCTGATTCAGAGCGTTGCCGACGCCCTGCAATTCATTTCCTACTACCACCCCGTTGATTTCATCCAGGCGATGCACGAGGCCTACCTGCGTGAAGAATCGCCGGCAGCCCGTGACTCCATCGCGCAGATCCTGATCAACTCGCGCATGTGCGCCACCGGCCATCGCCCTATCTGCCAGGACACCGGTATCGTCACCGTGTTCGTGCGCGTGGGCATGGACGTACGTTGGGATGGCGCCACCATGGGCCTGGACGACATGATCAACGAAGGCGTGCGTCGCGCCTACAACCTGCCGGAAAACGTCCTGCGCGCATCGATCCTGGCCGACCCGGCCGGCGCACGTAAGAACACCAAGGACAACACCCCGGCCGTGATCCACTACTCCATCGTCCCGGGTAACACCGTGGAAGTGGACGTGGCGGCCAAGGGCGGCGGTTCCGAAAACAAGTCGAAAATGGCCATGCTCAACCCGTCCGACTCGATCGTCGACTGGGTGCTCAAGACCGTTCCGACCATGGGCGCCGGCTGGTGCCCACCGGGCATGCTCGGCATCGGCATTGGCGGCACCGCCGAGAAAGCCGCGGTGATGGCCAAGGAAGTGTTGATGGAATCCATCGACATCCACGAGCTGAAAAAGCGCGGCCCGCAGAACCGCATCGAAGAGATGCGCCTGGAGCTGTTCGAGAAGGTCAACCAACTGGGCATCGGCGCCCAGGGCCTGGGTGGCCTGACCACCGTGCTCGACGTAAAGATCATGGACTACCCGACCCACGCCGCTTCGCTGCCGGTGTGCATGATCCCCAACTGCGCCGCCACCCGTCACGCGCACTTCGTGCTCGACGGTTCGGGCCCGGCGTCGCTGGAAGCGCCACCGCTGGACGCCTACCCGGAAATCGTCTGGGAAGCCGGCCCATCGGCCCGTCGCGTCAACCTCGACACCCTGACCCCGGAAGAAGTACAGAGCTGGAAGCCGGGCGAAACCGTGTTGCTCAACGGCAAGATGCTCACCGGTCGCGACGCCGCGCACAAGCGCATGGTCGAGATGCTGAACAAGGGCGAAACCCTGCCGGTGGACCTCAAGGGTCGCTTTATCTACTACGTCGGCCCGGTTGATCCGGTGCGCGAAGAAGTGGTTGGCCCGGCGGGCCCGACCACCGCGACGCGGATGGACAAGTTCACCCGTCAGATCCTCGAGCAAACCGGCCTGCTGGGCATGATCGGCAAATCCGAGCGAGGCCCTACCGCGATCGAAGCGATCAAGGACCACAAGGCCGTGTACCTGATGGCCGTGGGCGGCGCCGCTTACCTGGTGGCGCAGGCCATCAAGAAGTCGCGTGTGGTTGCCTTCGCCGAACTGGGCATGGAAGCGATCTACGAGTTCGACGTGAAAGACATGCCAGTCACCGTTGCGGTGGACAGCAAGGGCGAATCCGTCCACATCACCGGTCCTGCCATCTGGCAGAAAAAGATCAGTGAAAGCCTGGCGGTAGAAGTGCAGTAAGCACTTTTCCCGCAAGGATAAAGGCGACTGCGGCCCCATGGCCCAGTCGCCTTTTTTATGGCGCATGCTATGGTGCACTCCCCTTACTGTGCCTGCCCATCACCGTATGATCGTGATACCGCGTCCCCTGCGCCTGACCTTCTATTCCCTACTGATCATCGCCGGTGCGTTGCTGGCCGCTGCCTTGGCCACGCGCCATGCCGAACGCCAGGCGTTGGTGGACGATGCGGCCCGCGCCAACCAGCAGCTCGCGCTGTATGCCAACTCGTTGCACACCCTGATCGAACGCTACCGCGCCCTGCCCGCTGTGCTGGCGCTGGACTCGGAAATGATCAACGCGCTCAAAGGCCCGTTGGACGCCAGCACCCAGGACCTGCTCAACCGCAAGCTCGAACGCATCAACGGTGCAGCCCAGTCCTCGACCCTGGAACTGATGGACCGCACAGGCCTGGCCGTGGCCGCCAGTAACTGGAACTTGCCGAGCAGTTACGTCGGGCATAACTACGCATTTCGGCCGTATTTCAGCCAGACCAAGAGCCAAGGCACCGGGCGCTTTTACGCGGTAGGCGTGACCACGGGGATTCCAGGGTATTTCCTCTCCAGCGCGGTGCTCGATGAACACGAGCAGTTCCTCGGCGCCATGGTGGTAAAGCTGGAATTTCCCGAGCTTGAGCGTGAGTGGGCCCAAGGCAATGACCTGCTGCTGGTCAGCGATGCGCGCGGCATCGTGTTTATCGCCAACCAACCGGACTGGCGTTATCGCAACCTGCGCGCGCTGTCGCCCAGCGACCTCGCCGAACTCAAGGCCACCCGCCAATATGACAAGAAACAACTGCAACCCTTGGATACCCAGGTCTTGCAACGCTTTGATGAAAACAGCCACCTGATGCGCGTCAACGGCCCCGATGGCAGCGCCAATTACATCTGGGAATCCCTGCCGCTGAAGGCCGAGGGTTGGACCCTGCATCTGCTGCGCAAACCCCAGTTCGCCTTTGAAGACCAGCGCAACGCCGGCCTTGCCGCCGCCGGGTCCTGGCTGGCGCTGGTGTTCCTGGCGCTGTTCCTCAGCCAACGCTGGCGCCTGGCCCGTTTGCGCCAGCGCAGCCGCGAAGAACTCGAACAGCTTGTCGAAGAGCGCACCCAGGCCCTGCGCACCGCCCAGGATGGCCTGGTGCAATCGGCCAAATTAGCGGCGTTGGGGCAAATGTCCGCCGCCCTCGCCCACGAGATCAATCAGCCGCTGACTGCCCAGCGCATGCAGTTGGCCACTTTGCGATTGCTGCTGGACCACGGTCGGGTGGACGACGCCTACAAGGCCCTCACCCCGCTGGACGACATGCTCACCCGCATGGCCGCCCTCACCGGCCACCTCAAAACCTTCGCGCGCAAAAGCCCCAGCGGCTTGCGCGAACGCCTGGACCTGGCCAACGTGGTCGACCAGTCCCTGCAACTGCTCGACGCACGCCTGCGTGACGAAGCCATCGGTACCATGCTGGACCTCGCCCGTCCCGCCTGGGTACGCGGCGATGCGATCCGCCTTGAACAGGTGCTGATCAACCTGCTGCGCAACGCCCTCGACGCCATGGCCGACAAACCACGCAAGCGCTTGGAAATCCGCCTGCACGCCGATCAGCAACTGTGGCAACTCACGGTCAGCGACAGCGGCGGCGGGATTGCCGAAGAGCACCTCAACAGCGTGTTCGACCCCTTCTTCACCACCAAGCCGGTGGGTGACGGGCTCGGTTTGGGCCTGGCGGTTTCCTACGCTATCGTGCACGAACTGGGCGGGCGCCTGATCGCGAGTAACCATGGCGACGGCGCGGTATTTACCCTGACCTTGCCTATCGCGCTGGAGACACCCGACTTATGTTGAACGCGGTGATTGTGGTCGATGACGAAGCCAGCATTCGCACGGCCGTCGAACAATGGCTGAGCTTGTCGGGGTTCGAGGTGCAGTTGTTCAGCCGCGCGGAAGCCTGCCTGGCGCAACTGCCCAGGGACTTTCCCGGGGTGATCCTGAGCGACGTGCGCATGCCCGGTCTCAGCGGCCTGGAGCTGCTGGCCGAAGTGCAGCGCCGTGACGTCGACCTGCCCGTGATCCTGCTGACCGGGCATGGCGATGTGCCGATGGCCGTCGAAGCCATGCGCGACGGCGCCTACGACTTCCTCGAAAAACCCTTCAGCCCCGAAGCGTTGCTCAACAGCCTGCGCCGCGCGCTGGACAAGCGCAGGCTGATCCTGGAAAACCGCCGCCTGCACCAACAAGCCGATCATCGGGCGCAGTTGGAGTCGAGCCTGCTCGGTGTTTCTCGCGGCTTGCAGAACCTGCGCCGACAGGTACTCGACCTGGCGACCTTGCCGGTCAACGTCCTGATCCGGGGCGAGACCGGCAGCGGCAAGGAGCTGGTCGCCCGCTGCCTGCATGACTTCGGCCCACGCGCGAAAAAACCGTTTGTGGCACTCAATTGCGCGGCAATCCCCGAGCAACTGTTCGAGGCCGAACTGTTCGGCCACGAAAGCGGCGCCTTCACCGGCGCCCAGGGCAAGCGCATCGGCAAACTGGAGTACGCCCATGGCGGCACGCTGTTCCTCGATGAAATCGAAAGCATGCCCCTGGCCCAGCAAGTGAAGCTGCTGCGCGTGCTGCAAGAGCAAAAGTTGGAGCGATTGGGCTCCAATCAAAGCATTCATGTGGATTTACGCATCATCGCCGCCACCAAGCCGGACCTGCTCGAAGAGGCCCGCGCCGGGCGCTTTCGCGAAGACCTGGCCTATCGGCTGAACGTTGCACAACTGCGCCTGCCGCCACTACGCGAGCGTCGTGAAGATATTCCATTGCTGTTCGACCACTTTGCCCAAAACGCCGCCGAGCGCCTGGGCCGCAGCGTGGAGCCGCTGAGCGGCGCGCATTTAGGCCGCCTGCTCAGCCATGACTGGCCGGGCAATGTGCGCGAGTTGGCCAACGTCGCCGAACGCCAGGTGCTGGGCCTTGGCGAACCGGAACCGGAAGGGATCGAAGCCGGGCAATCGTTGGCCGCGCAGCAGGAGGCGTTCGAGGCCCATTGCCTGAAGGCAGCATTGACCCGGCATAAAGGCGACATCAAGGCAGTGCTGGCGGAGTTGCAGCTGCCACGGCGCACCTTTAACGAAAAAATGCAGCGCCATGGGTTGGCCAGGGACATGTTCCTGAAAGACGAATGAGCGGATTTCCGCTCACTCCCCTCAAAACCATCAGCGGCTTTCCGCTCAAAAAAATCCGCAAACCCTTCTAGACCGGACCTTCATCCACCTGGCACAGCTCCTGCTATAGCCCCAGCCAGGCTGCGCACGCGCCGCTCCATAAAAACAACTAGATGAAGGATCCTTCGATGGATAACTCCAACACCTTGCCTCTGGGGTCGGCAGCCGCGCCGGCTAAAGAACGCACCACCTCCAGCCGGATCAAATCGATCTTCAGCGGATCGGTCGGCAACATGGTCGAGTGGTACGACTGGTACGTCTACGCCGCTTTCTCGCTGTACTTCGCCAAAGCCTTCTTCCCGAAAGGCGACACCACCGCCCAACTGCTCAACACCGCCGCGATCTTCGCCGTGGGCTTCCTGATGCGCCCGATCGGAGGCTGGCTGATGGGCCTGTACGCCGACCGTGCGGGACGTAAAGCGGCACTGATGGCTTCGGTCCTGTTGATGTGCTTCGGCTCATTGATCATCGCCCTGAGCCCCGGTTACGAAACCATCGGCGTCGGCGCACCGATCCTGCTGGTGTTCGCCCGCCTGCTGCAAGGCTTGTCGGTGGGTGGCGAATACGGCACCTCGGCCACCTACCTGAGTGAAATGGCGACCAAGGAGCGTCGCGGTTTCTTCTCCAGCTTCCAATACGTGACCCTGATCTCCGGCCAACTCATCGCCCTGGCGGTGCTGATCGTGCTGCAGCAGATCCTGACCACCGAGCAACTGTACGACTGGGGCTGGCGTATCCCGTTCGCCATCGGCGCCCTGTGCGCAGTGGTCGCGCTGTACCTGCGTCGCGGCATGGAAGAAACCGAGTCGTTCACCAAGAAGGAAAAAGCCAAGGAAAGCGCCATGCGCACCTTGATGCGTCACCCCAAGGAACTGATGACCGTGGTCGGCCTGACCATGGGCGGCACCCTGGCCTTCTACACCTACACCACCTACATGCAGAAATACCTGGTGAACACCGTCGGCATGAGCATTTCCGACTCCACCACCATCTCGGCGGCGACGCTGTTCCTGTTCATGTGCCTGCAACCGATCGTCGGCGGCTTGTCGGACAAAGTCGGTCGTCGGCCGATCCTGATCGCCTTCGGCATCCTCGGCACCCTGTTCACCGTGCCGATCCTCACCACCCTGCACACGATCCAGACCTGGTGGGGCGCGTTCTTCCTGATCATGGCGGCGCTGATCATCGTCAGCGGCTACACCTCGATCAACGCGGTGGTCAAAGCCGAACTGTTCCCGACCGAAATCCGCGCCCTGGGCGTTGGCCTGCCGTATGCACTGACCGTATCGATCTTCGGCGGTACCGCTGAATACATCGCGCTGTGGTTCAAGAGCATCGGCATGGAAACCGGTTACTACTGGTACGTGACCGCGTGTATCGCGGTGTCGCTGGTGGTCTATGTGACCATGAAGGACACACGCAAGCATTCGCGGATTACCACGGACTAAAAATGTGGGAGGGGCGGTGCGACGATTCGCACTTGTCCCCTCCCACATTGGTTTTATCGCGAGGTTAATCAGGACAGTTCCGCCAGCTCGCTCCGCCCATACCGCCGCTGCGCATACGACGCCCCCGCAATCATCAGCACCAGTACCGCCGCCAATACCGCCGATGAACCAATGGTGCCGAAATCCAACCCGCCCTTTTCATGGGGTTTGGTCAGGACGTCGCCCAAGCGCGCAAAATTCCATACGGTCGATGGAAATTCGTCGCCATGGATTGCACTATGGCTGCCTCCCCGAACCCCGCAGCAGGAACCCCGGCCATGCCTGACGATATCCATTTCTACGAACCCGCCAACGGCCACGGCCTGCCCCATGACCCCTTCAATGCCATCGTCGGACCACGGCCGATCGGCTGGATTTCGTCCCACGACCGCGAGGGTCGCCTGAACCTGGCGCCCTACAGTTTCTTCAATGCGTTCAACTACATTCCGCCGATCATTGGGTTTTCCAGCGTCGGGCGCAAAGACAGCCTGAACAATATCGAACAGACCGGCGAGTTTGTGTGGAACCTGGCCACCCGCCCGCTGGCCGAGCAGATGAACCAGAGTTGCGCGGCCGTTTCACCGGATGTGAATGAGTTCGAGTTGTCCGGCCTGACGCCGGTGGCGTCGAAAATCGTCGGCGTACCGCGGGTAGGCGAGAGCCCGGTCTCGTTCGAGTGCAAGGTGACGCAGATCATCCAGCTGCAGCGCGCCGACAAAGCGCTGGTGCCGAGCTGGCTGGTGCTGGGCGAAGTGGTCGCGGTGCACATTGCCAAGTGGTTGCTCAAGGATGGGGTATACGACACCGCTGCCGCCGAGCCGATTTTGCGCGGTGGCGGCCCGGCAGACTACTTCCAACTGGGGCCGGAGGCGTTGTTCAAGATGTACCGCCCAGGCGCCAGCAAACCCTGACTGAAATACACCAAAAAAGTGGGAGGGGGCTTGCCCCCGATGGCAATGGCACATCCAACATCGTTGTTGACTGACACACTGCTATCGGGAGCAAGCCCCCTCCCACATTCGATGGTCGGCGTTGTTCAGCTCGCGGCGCTCGCCCAGGTCAGTTGACCCTCTTCATCCACATCGATCAGCCGCTCAAGCTGCACAGTGGCGGCATCATCGGCGTCGGAGGCGGTCTTGAAGGTCTGTCCATCCAGGATCTTGTGAAACTGCGGTGCGCCCATGCCATCCAGCGCCTTGACGGCGACGGCGGCGCTGTAGCCACCCTCTCCTGGTACTACGGCGGAAACGGCTTCGTGATGGGCAAATTGTTTACGTGCCATGTTGCAGGTCCTGGCCAATGGAAAAGTTGGCCATTCTAACCCTCAACCGGCGAGTTGCAGGTACTCGCCGTAGGCATTGGCGGCGGTTGCATCGGTGAAGGTCTGGAAGTCCATGCTGCGCACAACCATGTCGTTCAACAGCTCGGTAAAGATCATCAGGGCCGGCGAGTTGAAGTAGGCGCTCATCGCCTGCTCGCTGCTCCAGAAACCCGAGATCAACCAGACATCGGGATCGACCTGGGAATGCTGCAACGAGAATTGCAGGCAACCCTGAGCCTGACGGCCCGGTTCGATCAAACTGCTCAAGCGTGCACCCAGTTCGGTGCTGCACCCGGTGCGGGCGCGGATAAAGGCCATATGGCTCGCGGGAATGGGGGTGGACATGTTCGACTCTCCCGTTGAGAAGTGATGCTCGGCAAGCACTGTGAGGGCGTGTTGCCACAGGATCAAAGATAACGGCGCGAGTGCGGGCGCGGTTAGTCAATTCCTGCTGGCTTATTGCACAATCCTGCGAGAAGCGTAGACAGGACACGCGGCCCGCCGCTTTTATTGCACAGGCCAATGCCTTGTTTCAGGGAGATGACAGTCCAGGGGCTTGCCTGATTCACGATGTGTCGCAGGATCAGGCAAGGATTGTGCAGAATCGACCTAACACTGTTTGAAAAGCCGCCGCTAAGCTGAGCCCATCAAAAAAGCCTGCAGAGGACGTCCCATGTCGTCGCCCGAACACCCGCCCATGCCCCTCGATGCCGAGACGGAAAAACAGCGCGCCGAGCTGGCGGGCATCGTGCATCGCCATACCTGGGAAGACGGCTCCTATGGCACGGCGATTACCTCACTGTTCCTGAACCGCCACAACACGCCGCGTGACTTCATGCCGGTGCTGGTGGAGCCCGCGTTGTGCATCCTCGCCAACGGCAGCAAGGAAGTGCGTCTGGCCGACGAAATCTTTGCCTACGACCCGCTCAATTACCTGGTGTTCTCGGTGGCGATGCCGGTGGCCGGGCGGATCATCGATGCCACGCCGGAAGATCCGAACCTGTCAGTGCGCATCAATATCGACCCGGCGCAACTCACCGCCTTGATCGCCGAGGCCGGCCCCATGGGTGTGCCCACGCGCCCGACATCGCGCGGCATGTATGTGGACCGTATCGACCCCCAACTGCTCGACGCCGTGCTACGCCTGGCGCGCCTGCTGGATACGCCCAAAGACATCGCCATGCTGGCACCGCTGATCAATCGTGAAATTCTCTACCGCTTGCTGCGCGGGCCACAGGGTTATCGCCTGTATGAAATTGCCGTGGCCAACAGCCAGAGCCATCGCGTCAGCCAGGCGATCAAGTGGCTCAATGGCAACTACGAACAACCGCTGCGCATCGATGACCTGGCCAAGGAAGTGAACCTCAGCGTCTCGACCCTGCACCACCGCTTCAAGGCGATTACGGCGATGAGCCCGCTGCAGTACCAAAAGCAGCTGCGCTTGCAGGAGGCACGTCGGCTGATGATTGCCGAAGGGCTGGAAGCGTCGGCGGCGGGGTATCGGGTGGGGTATGAAAGCCCGTCGCAGTTCAGCCGGGAGTACAGCCGGTTGTTCGGGGCACCGCCGCTGAGGGATTTGGCCAGGCTGCGCCAAAGCGTCTGACCCACATTTGCCCAACCGTGTTTTTCAGTCCAGGGTCCGGGGCAGTTGCAACGTCACCCGCAAGCCACCTTCGCGCAAATTCTGCAAACTCACTTCACCGCCATGGCTGTGGGCGATGTTACGAGCAATACCCAAGCCCAAACCGTAACCCTGCTGCTGGCCGGCCAGGCGAAAGTGCGGTTCGAAGACTTGTTCCAGGCGCTGTTCCGGCACGCCGGGGCCTTCGTCGTCGACGTGCAGGATGAACTCCGCGCCATCGTCCTCGATATGCAAATGGGCGTTCTGCCCGTACTTCAAGGCATTGTCGATCAGGTTGCCGATGCAGCGCTTGAGCGCCAGCGGCTTGCCCGGGTACGCCGCCACTGCTGCGCCGTCCAGGGTGACCCGACCGTTGCCGTTGGGCGCCACGTAGGGCTCCACCAGGCATTCGAGCACATGGTTAAGGTCGACCGGCTGGATATTCTCGTGAATATCGGTGTCTTTCACGCATTGCAGCGCGCCTTTGACCAGCAACTCCAATTCATCCAGATCACGGCCGAACTTGATTTGCAGGTTCTCGTCTTCAAGCAGTTCCACACGTAGGCGCAGACGCGTAATCGGTGTGCGCAGATCGTGGGAGATCGCGCTGAACAATTGGCTGCGCTCCGTGAGGTAACGGCTGATGCGTTCGCGCATGGCATTGAACGCGCGGCCCACTTCCACCACTTCACTACCGCCGCCTTCGGCCACCGGCTCCACATCGGCGCCCAGGGACATGTCTCGCGCCGCCCGCGCCAGGCGCTTGAGCGGCCGGCTCTGCCAGTGCACCAGCAGGCCGATGAACAGCAGCAAAAAGCCGCTGGTCAGCACGATAAACCACACCTGCTGGGACGGCAGGCCCTGTTCTTCAAGGCTGGTGTAGGGCTCGGGCAACAGCGAAGCGATGTACAGCCATTCGCCGGGGGCCAGTTCGATCTGGGTGACCAATACCGGCGGGTTGACGGGCTCCAGGGTCAGCGCGTAATGCGCCCAGGAGCGCGGCAGCTCATCGAGTTTCAAGCCGGCGTTGAAGATGCGCAGGTCTTCAGCGCTGACGAACTCCACCGAGATTGGCACGTTGGCGCCCAAGGTCTGGCGCAGCACTTCATCCACGGCCACCAGCACCGCCTGTTTACGCGGGGTTTGCGGCAGCACTTGCATGTCGAGTGGCCGATCATTGAGGGTCACGACAAAACGGGTGCCGCCCATGCTGCGCAGTTGGTCAAGGACCAACGGGCGATAGGCCACCGGCAAGGAACGGAAATAACTCACGCTGGCGGTCATCGAGTGCGCCAGGCTACGAGCGCTGGTGACCAGGCCTTCCAGCTGGGTGGCGCGCAACTGCGAAACCCAGATCACGCTGGACAGCGCCTGCGCGAACAACACCGCGAGCAAGGTCAGCAGCAGCATGCGCCCCAGTAACGAGCGCGGTACCGGGAAGCGGCGGCGGCGCTCGGTCAGCAGTTCAGTGGGCATTGCCGGCAACCACGCTGGCTGCCAGTTGATAACCGCTGCCACGCACGGTGCGGATCAGCCTCGGGGGTTTTTCGGTGTCGCGCAGGCGTTGACGCAAGCGGCTGACCGCCATGTCGACGATGCGGTCGAGCGGCATCAGGTCACGGCCACGGGTGGCGTTGCCGATGGTGTCGCGGTCGAGAATCTGTTGCGGGTGATCGAGAAACAGCTTGAGCAGGGCAAAGTCGGCACCGGAGAGGATCACCTCTTCGCCATCCACGTGGAACAGCCGGTGGCTGATCATGTCCAGGCGCCATTCATCGAACACCAGCACATCGCCATTTCCGCTGCGCTCCTGGCCGAACTGGCAGCGACGCAACAAGGCCTTGATCCGTGCCTGCAACTCGCGGGGGCTGAACGGCTTGCCGATATAGTCGTCGGCCCCCAGTTCCAGGCCGATCACGCGGTCGGCTTCGTCGGAACTGGCGGTGAGCATGATGATCGGCACCTGCGCCTGGCGCGGGTGCTGGCGAATCCAGCGGCAAAGGCTGAAACCGTCTTCGTCCGGCAGCATCACATCGAGGATGACCAGGTCACACGGCGCCTCGTTCATCGCCTGGCGGAACCCCGCGCCATCCGGCACGCCACGCACCTGGAAACCGGCGCGACTGAGGTAGGTTTGCAGCAATTCGCGGATTTCCTGGTCATCGTCGACGAGGAGAATCGATTTACTGATTACGCTCACGGGGTCCTCCTTGTTGTTATAGGCGGTGCGGATCAGGCAAACGCCTGTTCCAATGCGACGCCAGCCCCGGTCAACCCGGAATACGGCGCGGTCACCAACCACACCGGAATGCCTTTGAAGTAGTCGCTCATGCAGCCTTTGTCACTGAAACTCTTGGCAAAGCCGCTGTTGATAAAGAAGTCGGCAAACCGCGGAATCACCCCACCGACGATATACACACCACCGCGTCCACCGGTGGTCAGCACATTGTTGCCGGCCACCCGGCCCAGCCAGATGCTGAATTGATCCAACACTTCCATGGCCACCGGGTCGCCCGCCAGGCCCGCCGCCGTGATGGCTTCCGGCGTGTCGAGCACTGGTGTGTGGCCATCGACCGCACAAATCGCCCGGTACAGACGCGGCAAACCGCCACCGCTCAAGGCGGTTTCGGCGCTGACGTGGCCGATCTCGCTGTAGATATGCTGCCACAGCTGGGTTTCCCGTGGGCTGCTCAGGGGCAGGTCGACATGGCCACCCTCCCCCGGCAACGCCGCAAAGCGGTCTGCGCCGAGGTCCAGCAGGGTACCGACGCCCAGGCCGGTGCCCGGACCGATTACCACCGCCGGGCGCAACGGTTCAGGCGTGCCTTCGCAGACCACGCGAAATTCGTCGGGTTTAAGGCGAGTCATGCCCAGTGCCATGGCCGAGAAGTCATTCACCAGCAGCAGTTCATCCACCTGCAACGCCTGGCAAAACGCAGTTTTGCTCAGGCGCCAGTGATTGTTGGTGAATTTAAATTCATCCCCGCTCACCGGCCCGGCGACGGACAGGCACACCGCACCGATGTCCCCGATTTCCAGGCCTTCTTCCTTGAGATAGACCTTGATCGCGTCCTCAGGGCTTTGGTGATCAGCCGTGGCATGCACTCGGATCGAGTGCAGCGCCTGATCTCGCCACAACGCAAAACGGGCGTTGGTACCCCCGATGTCACCGACCAGCGCTAGCTTCACTTAAGCGTCTCCAAGGCACAGGTAAAGGCGCTGGCGCCCTGCTCTGCGGAGCTTGCGGCCAAGCGCATAAATGCAAACAGCTCGCGACCGGCCCCCACGTTATTGCCCAATAGGCCCGTGGCAGGCGTGCGCGCTGCAAATTCTTCGGCGTCCACCTTAAGCTCCAGGGTGCCCTTCACGCCATCCACGCGAATGATATCGCCATCGCGCACCCGCGCCAGCGGCCCGCCGCTCTGGGCTTCGGGGTTGACGTGAATCGCGGCGGGGATCTTACCCGACGCGCCGGACATACGCCCGTCTGTCACCAGCGCGACTTTGAAGCCACGGTCCTGCAGCACGCCGAGGAACGGCGTCATCTTGTGCAGTTCCGGCATGCCATTGGAACGCGGGCCCTGGAAGCGCATCACCGCGACAAAGTCTTTTTCCAGCTGGCCGGCCTTGAACGCATCGGCCAGGTCCTGCTGGTCCTGGAACACCACCGCCGGTGCTTCGACGATCTGGTGCTCAGGGGCTACAGCAGAGACTTTCATCACACCGCGGCCGAGGTTGCCTTCCATTACACGCAAGCCACCTTCCGGCGAGAACGCGCGCGCCACAGGGCGCAGGATGGTTTCGTCGAGGCTTTCGATCGGGCCGTCGCGCCAGACCAGCTCGCCATCGACCAGGAATGGCTCCTGGACATAACGGCTCAGGCCCTTGCCGGCCACGGTGTTGACGTCGTCGTGCAGCAGGCCGGCTTCGAGCAGTTCGCGGATCAGGAACGACATGCCGCCCGCCGCCTGGAAGTGGTTGATGTCGGCTTTGCCGTTTGGATACACATGGGACAGGGTCGGCACTACCTCAGAGAGGTCAGCCATGTCGTCCCACGTGAGGATGATGCCCGCCGACATGGCGATGGCCGGCATGTGCAGGGTGTGGTTGGTGGAACCGCCGGTAGCGTTGAGCGCAACGATGGCGTTGACGATGGATTTCTCATCGACGATCTCGCCGATCGGCGTGAAGTTGCCGTTGGCCTTGGTCAGGCGCGTGACCTGGTGCGCGGCTTCGCGGGTCAGGGCGTCACGCAACGGCGTGTACGGGTTGACGAACGAGGCGCCCGGCAAGTGCAGACCCATCACTTCCATCAGCAATTGGTTGGTGTTGGCAGTGCCGTAGAAGGTGCAGGTGCCGGGGCTGTGGTAGGACTTCATCTCCGACTCCAGCAGCTCTTCGCGGCTGGCCTTGCCTTCGGCGTAGCGCTGGCGCACGTCGGCTTTCTGCTTGTTGGAGATGCCCGACGGCATCGGCCCGCCCGGTACGAAGATCATGGGCAGGTGACCGTAGCGCAGTGCGCCCATCATCAGGCCTGGCACGATCTTGTCGCAGATGCCGAGCATCAGCGCCGCGTCGAACATGTTGTGGGACAGCGCTACCGCCGTGGACATGGCGATGACTTCACGGCTGAGCAGGCTCAGCTCCATGCCGGGCTCGCCTTGGGTCACGCCGTCGCACATGGCCGGGGTGCCGCCGGCGAACTGGCCGACCGAGCCGACTTCGCGCAGGGCTTTTTTGATCTGTTCAGGGAAATGTTCGTACGGCTGATGCGCCGAGAGCATGTCGTTATATGACGAAACAATTGCCACGTTGGCGGCGTTCATCATGCGCAGGCTGTTTTTATCTTCGGTGCCGCAACCGGCCACGCCGTGGGCGAAGTTGGCGCATTGCAGCTTGCCGCGCATCGGACCGTCGCTGGCTGCGCCGCGAATGAGCGCAAGGTAAGCCTCACGAGTGGCGCGGCTGCGGGCGATAAGCCGTTCGGTGACCTCAAGGACGCGGGGATGCATGTGTAGAACTCCAGGCTAACGGATGTGGCGACCTGAGTGTCTATGCTGATCAAACGCCCGCAGCTCATGGGATGGCAGAGAGTCGTTTGGATCATCGGACCAGTTGATTCAGGTCACTCGTTGTAGATTGAACAAAATATTGCCACTAAAAAGGCTTGTTTTCTATTTTTATGCGAATAATCTTGTAATTCTTACAACAAATCGACGACAGGCACTTTCCAATGACTCTTCGTATCGCAATCAATGGTTTTGGCCGTATCGGCCGTAATGTCCTGCGCGCACTGTATACCCAAGGCTATCGCCAGGATTTGCAGATCGTCGCCATCAATGATTTGGGCGACAGCTCGATCAATGCCCACCTGCTTAAATACGACACCGTGCATGGCACTTTCGATGCAGAGGTCGCCCACGATCAGGAAAGCCTGACCGTCAATGGTGACCGGATTGCCGTCAGTGCCATTCGCAACCCGGCCGACCTGCCGTGGGCTGCGCACAAGGTCGACGTGGTGTTCGAATGCACCGGTCTGTTCACCGACCGTGACAAGGCTGCCGCCCATATTACCGCTGGTGCACGCAAGGTGATCATCTCCGCACCGGCCAAAGGCGCGGACGCGACCGTGGTCTACGGCGTGAACCACGACATTCTGCGTCAATCCCACCAGATCATCTCCAACGCGTCGTGCACCACCAACTGCCTGGCGCCGGTCGCGCAGGTGCTGCACCGTGAGCTGGGCATCGAAAGCGGCTTGATGACCACGATTCATGCCTACACCAACGACCAGAACCTGACCGACGTCTACCACACCGACCCGTACCGCGCGCGTTCGGCCACCCAGAACATGATCCCGAGCAAGACCGGCGCTGCCGAAGCGGTGGGCCTGGTGCTGCCGGAACTGGCAGGCAAGCTGACCGGCATGGCCGTGCGTGTGCCGGTGATCAACGTGTCGCTGGTGGACCTCACCGTGCAGTTGAAGAAAGACGCCACGGCCGAGGAAGTCAACGCACTGCTCAAGGAAGCCAGCCAACACTCGAAGATCCTTGGCTATAACACCCTGCCGCTGGTTTCCAGTGACTTCAACCACAACCCGCTGTCGTCGATCTTCGATGCCAACCACACCAAGGTCAGCGGCAAGTTGCTGAAAGTACTGGCCTGGTATGACAACGAGTGGGGCTTCTCGAACCGCATGCTGGATAACTGCCTGGCGCTGTGCAACGCCGAGTAACGCGGTCCTGTGGGAGGGGCAGTACAAGCCCCCTCCCACATTTGTTGTATGTAGACACAGAGAAATAGCCACTTGCCATTTCAGTTGATGATAAGCATTATCATTAACTGCAAATCGGTCTGGTATCACTGTGAGCCAATCTCGCTTCAACCAAGTCTTTCTCACCCAACGGGTGATTCTGCTACGCACCTTGCAGCGGATGGTGAATAACCACAGCACCGCCGAGGACCTGTTGCAGGAAACCTACCTGCGCGTCACCCGGGCCCTCAGCGAGCGGCCGATCGATCACCTCGAACCCTTCGTCTACCAAACCGCGCGGAACCTGGCGCTGGATCATTTGCGTTCGCGCAGGATTCAGGCGCGCACGCTGCAGGAAGATGTCCCGCTGGACATCCTGCAAAGCGTCGCCGCCCCCATCAGCACCCCCGAAGACGCCACCCAGGCCGAGCAATTGCTTGAGCACCTGAGCATCAGCCTCGGCCAGTTGAGCGCGCGCCAGCAGCAGATTTTCATCCTCAGCCGCCTGCATGGTTGCAGTTACCAGGAGATCGCCGATCAGTTGCACGTGTCCTTGAGCACCGTGCAAAAGGAACTGAAATTGATCATGGCTATTTGCGTAGGTGTGGCCGAAAGACTGGATCAGCCTTAAGCTTCAGCCGACAGAAGTCTCGACCCAAGCTGTAGGAAAGATGAATAGAACGTGGCGAAGACCCGAGGAACACCGTGACGGACCCGAATAAACTGCGCCCCCATGAGCTGGCTCATGAGGTGTTGCAAGACACGGCTATGGACCAAGCCCTCGACTGGCTGATCGCCTTGCAGTGCCCTGCGCCTGGGCAGCAGGCCGAGTTTGAAGCCTGGCTGGCCCAAGACCCCGCCCACGTCCACGCCTTCGGCAAGGCCCAGGCCGCGTGGGGTGGGGCGCCGGTGCACAGCGCCGCCGTTGCCCTGGCTGCGCCGCGCACGCCCAGCGGTTGGCGCCGGATCAAGCCGCACTGGAAACCACTGGCCACCGCCGCGGTGCTGTTGATCGGCCTGTTCAGTTTCAGCAACCTGCCGGTACGCCTGCAAGCCGACCACCTCACCGTGGTGGGCGAACGCCAGCGCCTGCAACTGGACGATGGCTCGAAAGTGTTGCTGAACACCAATTCGGCGTTTTCCAGCAGCATCAAGGACCACCAGCGCATCGCCCGCCTGTATCAGGGCGAAGCCTTTTTCGAAATCATGCCCGGCCATGGCCTGCCCCTGGAAATCGACGCCGGCCCCGTGCGCGCCAGCGTGCGTGATACCGCCTTCGCCGTGCGTTACCTCAATGGCGAAGCCCAGGTGCAGGTGCAGCGCGGCGATGTCGACCTGAGCAACACCTTCGACGATGCCCGCGTACGCCTGCGCGCCGGCGAAAGCATCCGCATCGGGCCCAAGGGCTTTGGCCAACCGGCCAGGCTGGATGCCAACAAGGACCTGGCCTGGGTGCAAGGCCGGCTGATTTTCGAAAACTGCCCGATGAGCGAAGTGCTTGCCGAACTGCGTCGCTACTACCCCGGTTGGATCGTCAACACCAACGACAAGCTCGCCAGCGTTGCTGTCACCGGCAATTACCGCCTCGACCAGCCCCTGGACGTGGTGCGCTCCCTGGCCCACATCACCTCAGCCAAGTTGTCGGAATACCCCGCGCTGGTCATCCTGAACTAAATGAGAATTATTTTTACTCGATAGCCTCCGACGGTACGTCTCGTCTTAGCCAATGCAACTGATTCCTATTTGATTCGGTTCGCAACTATAAGATTCGTACCTTCCGGAGCGCTCTCGATGTCCTCTTGTTTCAACCGCCGGTCCTCCTCGCCCGTGCTGTCCTTGCTGACCGCCGCCATCCTGCTGGCCGGTGCGCCAGTGATGGCCGCGACTGCCGCCGAACCGGCCGCCCGCAGCCACGGCAACTACAGCTTCAGCATCGAACAACAGCCACTGGTCTCGGCGCTGAACGCCTTTACCAGCGTGACCGGCTGGCAAGTCGGCCTGCCCGCCGAACTGGGCCAGGGCGTGTCGTCCCCTGGCGTGCGCGGCGCACTGTCGCCGGAGAAAGCCCTGGACCGGCTGTTGGTGGGGACCAACCTGAGCTACCGCAAGCTGGGCAATAACAACATCGTCCTGGAAAAGCGCAGCGCGGGCAGCACCCTCAACCTGCAACAGGTGACCATCAGCGCCACCCGTAACGCGCAGGATGTGAACAGCGTACCGAGCACCGTCAGCGTGCATGATCGCGAAGAGCTGGACCGCCAGAACGTCAACAACATCCGCGAACTGGTGCGCTACGAGCCCGGCGTCTCGGTGGGCGGCGCCGGTACCCGTGCCGGCAATGCCGGGTTCAACATCCGCGGTATCGACGGCGACCGCATCCTCACCCAGGTGGACGGTGTAGAAGTGCCCGACAACTTCTTCAACGGCCCTTATGCCAAGACCCGCCGCAACTATGTCGACCCGGAGATCGTCAAGCGCGTCGAAATCCTCCGCGGCCCGGCCTCGGCACTGTACGGCAGCAGCGCCATCGGCGGCGCCGTGAGTTACTTCACCCTCGACCCGGACGACATCATCAAGCCCGGCCAGGACGTCGGCGCACGCCTGAAGACCGGCTACAGCTCCGCCGACGAAAGCTGGCTGACCTCCGGCACCGTCGCCGGCCGCGTGCAGGACTTCGATGGCTTGCTGCACCTGAGCCAGCGCAATGGCCATGAGACCGAATCCTACGACGGCAACAACGCCACCGGCCTGGCCCGTACCGGCGCCAACCCCGAGGACGCACGCACCACCAACATCCTGGCCAAGCTCGGCTGGAATTATGGCGATGACAACCGCCTGGGCCTGACCTATGAGAAGTACAAGGACGACCGCGACGTCAACCTGAAGAACGCGGTGGGCGGTCCGTTCATCGGTGGCCGAGGCTTCAACCTGTACCGTGATCGTCGTGGTAACGACACTATTACCCGTGAACGTTTCGGCCTGGAAAACAGCTTCGCCCTTGAGTCACCGATTGCCGACCGCATCAAGACCAGCCTCAATTACCAGATCGCCAAGACCGACCAGACCACCGCCGAGATCTATCAGTCAGGCCGGCGTGTCTTGCGCACCCGCGACACGCTCTACCAGGAAAAACAGTGGGTTTTCGATGCGCAGTTGGACAAAGCGTTCAGCCTCGGTGAAACCGATCACCAAGTGACCTACGGCACCACCCTCAAGCAGCAGAAAGTCACGGGCTCGCGCGAAGGCAATGCGACGTGCGTGGCCGTCGGCAGTGGCTGCACCGCCATCGGCGCACCCAGCCCGATGGCCTCCGACAGTGTGAAGAAGTCCAGCGACTTCCCCGACCCGACCATCAACACCTACTCGCTGTTCGCACAAGACCAGATCACCTGGGATAAATGGACCTTCCTGCCCGCCGTGCGCTACGACTACACCCAGCTCAAACCGAAGCTGACCCAGGAGTTCCTCAACACCGTCAACCCGACAGGCGCGGACCCGGTGAGCGACAAGGAAAAAACCTGGCACCGTGTGACGCCCAAGTTTGGCCTGACTTACGCCCTGACGGATCAATACACCTGGTTCGGCCAATATGCCGAAGGTTTCCGTACGCCATCCGCCAAGGCGCTGTACGGCCGCTTTGAAAACCTGAACCTGGGCTACACCGTCGAGCCGAACCCCGACCTCAAGCCAGAAACCAGTAAAGGCGTCGAAACCGGGATTCGCGGCAAATTCGACGAAGGCTCCTTCGAAATCGCCGTGTTTTATAACAAGTACCGCGACTTTATCGACGAAGACAACGCCGTCGTCGGCGGCACGGTTGAACAGTTCCAGGCCGTCAATATCAAGCGCGCCACCATCAAGGGAGCAGAAGCCAAGGGCCGCCTGAACCTCGATGCGTTCGGAGCCCCGCAAGGCCTCTACACCCAGGGTTCGGTTTCCTATGCCTACGGTCGTAACGACGATAACGGCGAGCCGCTGAACAGCGTCAACCCACTCAAGGGCGTCTTCGGCCTGGGCTACGACCAGGACAACTACGGCGCACTGTTGAGCTGGACCCTGGTGAAAAAGCAGGACCGCGTCGACAGCACGACCTTCCACGCGCCGGACGGCGACACCAGCGGCCCCTTCAAGACCCCTGGCTTCGGTGTTGTCGACCTGACCGCCTTCTACAAGGTCACCAACGACGTGACCATCAACGGCGGCCTCTACAACCTCACCGACAAGAAATACTGGAACTGGGATGACGTGCGCAGCTACGACAGTGTCGGCGAAGCCGCTGTGACCGGCCCGGCCAACCTCGACCGCTTGACTCAGCCGGGCCGCAACGTTGCGATCAACCTGATCTGGGACATCTGACGAGACCCGACTCACCTCGTCGAAATTTCAGCGGCGAGGTGAGGATTTTTTACTGTGCCGCGTCTTCTTGTTCGTCTAGTTGATAACAGCTCTCTTTAGGGCAACAAGGCGCTCCCCTTCCCAAGGACTTTTTCATGACCGCTTCTCCTACCGCAGAACGCCCAAACCTGCGCTCCCAGCGCCTGAACCAGATCACCAACGAGCCGCATACCAAGTTGGATGCGCTGGTCAAGGCCCACGCCCCGTTTGAAACCCAGGCCAACTTCGCGCGGTTCGTGGTGGCGCAATACCTGTTCCAGTCAGAACTGGTAGCCCTGTACAACGATGCCGAACTGATCAAGATCGTGCCCGACCTGGCCGAACGCTGCCGCGCCGAGGCCGCCAAGCTGGACCTGGCTGACCTGGACACCGAAGTGCCCGCCCCGGTCGCGGGCGCACTGAAGAACCCGAGCAAGGCCGAAGCCCTGGGCTGGCTGTTCGTGTCCGAAGGTTCCAAGCTGGGTGCTGCCTTCCTGATCAAGCGCGCCGTAGGCCTGGGCCTGAGCGAAACCTTCGGTGCCCGCCACCTGGGTGAGCCGGCCGGCGGTCGCGCCGAAGGCTGGAAAAGCTTCACCCGCACCCTCGACGGCCTGGAGTTGAGCGCCGAAGAAGAAGCCGCAGCGGAAAAAGGCGCGGTGGATGCGTTTGTGCGCTTCACCGTCTTGCTGGAACAGGCGTACGCTAGCGCCCCTGAACTGGCCTGATCGCCCACATTGAAATGCAATCAACTGTGGGAGGGGGCTTGCCCCCGATGGCGGAGGGTCAGGTACCTATTTGTTGGCTGATGCACCGCTATCGGGAGCAAGCCACCTCCCACATTTAAACCGCATTTCAATGCCGACTCTTTTGTTATCCCCTACTTTGCACACACCATGACCGGCAAAACCCAATCCACCTCGAAAATCGCACGGTTCCTCTTCGGCCTGCTGGCCTACGTCAGCCTGGGCATCGGGCTGGTGGCGATTGTCGTGCCGGGTTTGCCCACCACCGAATTCATCCTGCTGGCCGCCTGGGCCGCGACCAAAAGCTCGCCGCGCCTCAGTGCCTGGCTGGAAAACCACCGCCTGTTCGGGCCGATCCTGTTCAACTGGCGCAACGGCAAGATCATCGCGCGCCGGGCCAAAGTCAGCGCCACCGTGAGCATGCTGCTGTGCGCGATCCTGATGCTGGTGATGCTCGATCACGGCTGGCCGATCTACCTGGCGATTGCCGGGATGAGCCTGGGCAACCTGTGGATCTGGTCACGCCCCGAACGACTCGCACAGCCCGTGTGACGCTGGCTGTAGGTGTTTTCCTACCGCCCATCGCCTATCTCTCATGAATTGATTTGTTACGCCGATGTTTCAGACATAGCGCTGAATGGACTTGGCGTGCACTGCGTGCCTTCCAACAAGTCCATTCGTGAGTGAACCTATGTTCGACACCCTCTCTATCCGCTTGAAAATCGTGCTGCTGTCCGGGCTCTGCCTGTTGGGGGTGATTGCACTGGTGGTGGGCATCAACATCTACAACACCAACCAGAACGATCAGTTGGTCAGCGATTCCAGCTCGCACATGCTCACCGCCAGCGTCGAACAACTGCTGCAAGCCAAGGCCGGCGAACAGGCAGTGCAGTTGCAGAAAACCTTCGGCGACAGCCTGATGGCGCTGACCGCACTGAACGACCAGATCAAGGACTTGCGCATCATGGCCAGCAAGCGTGGCCTGGAAGCCGGCGCGCTGCGCGAAGAAATCAACCAGAGCCTGAAAACGACGTTCGATCGCAACAGCAAAGTGCTGGGTTTCTGGTTGTCATTCGAACCCAACGGCCTCGACGGCAAGGACAGCGAATTCGTCGATGACAAGGCGCGCGTCTCCAACGAAAAAGGGCGCTTCTCCAGCTATTGGAGCCGTGCCGGCGGTGAAGGCGTGAACACCATCATGGTCGAAGAGGACCTGAACAAGACCACCCTCACCCTCAACGGCACGCCCTACAACATCTGGTACACCTGCCCACGGGACACCCGCAATACCTGCCTGCTGGACCCGTATGAAGATACCGTGGCCGGCAAAAAGGTGCTGATGACCACCATCGCCTCGCCACTGATTGTGGACGGCAAACTCATCGGCGTCGTCGGTGTGGACATTGCCCTGACCTCCCTGCAGGCAACCACCGACGCCGCCCAGAAAGACCTGTTCAACGGCTCAGCGCACCTGGAGATCCTTTCCAGCAGCGGTGTGATTGCCGCCTACAGCGGCGAGCCGGCCAAGGTCGGCAAGAACCTGATCGACACCCTCGGCGCCGAAGGCAAGGACATCGTGCAACTGCTGGCCAGTGACAACCGCATGATCCGCGAACAGGACGACACCATTCGCGCCGTCTACCCGGTCAAGCCGATTGCCGAGGCCAAATCCTGGGGCGTCGTCATCAAGTTGCCTAAAAGTGTGATGCTGGCCGATAGCGTCAAGCTGCAAGCGGTACTCGATGACGCCCAGGCCAGCGGTACGCTCAAGGCCTTGCTGGTGGCGGCCGCTGCCGGCCTGCTCGGTTTGCTGCTGATCTGGCTCACCGCCACCGGTGTGACCCGTCCGATCAACAGCGTGGCCGCCATGCTCAAGGACATCGCCAGCGGCGACGGCGACCTCACCCAGCGCCTGGCCTACGCCAAGAAGGATGAACTGGGCGAACTGGTGAACTGGTTCAACCGTTTCCTCGACAAGCTGCAACCGACCATCGCCCAGATCAAGCAAAGCATCACCGAAGCGCGCGGCACGGCCGACCAGTCCTCGGCCATCGCGCGCCAGACCAGCGAAGGCATGCAGGTGCAGTTCCGCGAAATCGACCAAGTGGCCACGGCGTCCAACGAAATGAGCGCCACCGCCCATGACGTTGCCAACAGCGCCTCCAATGCCGCCAGCGCGGCACGCGGCGCCGATCAGTCCGCGCGTGAAGGCATGTCGATCATCGAGCAGAGCACCCGCGACATCACCACCCTCGCCGAAGAAGTCAGCAAGGCCGTGGGCGAAGTCGAGGCCCTGGCGGTCAACAGCGAGCAAATCGGTTCAGTCCTGGAGGTGATCCGCAGCATTGCCGAGCAGACCAACCTGCTGGCGCTCAACGCGGCGATCGAAGCCGCACGCGCCGGGGAAAGCGGCCGTGGGTTTGCGGTGGTGGCCGACGAAGTGCGTAACCTGGCCAAGCGCACCCAGGATTCGGTGGAGGAAATCCGCCAGGTGATCGAACGCATCCAGAGCGGCACCCGTGGCGTGGTGGCGACCATGCACTCCAGCCAAAGCCAGGCCCAGAGCAATGCCGGGCAGATCCATCAAGCCGCGCAAGCCTTGGGCAAGATCAGTGATGCGGTGACGGTGATCAGCGACATGAACCTGCAAATCGCCAGCGCCGCCGAGCAGCAAAGCGCCGTGGCCGAAGAGGTCAACCGCAACGTCTCGGCGATCCGCACCGTGACCGAAACCCTCACCGGCCAGGCCACCGAATCGGCGGCCATCAGCAGCCAGCTCAATGCCTTGGCCAGCCAGCAGATGAAACTCATGGATCAGTTCAAGGTTTAACAAACACCACAGGCCCCATGTGGGAGGGGGCAAGCCTCCTCCCACATTTTGACCGCGTACTGCTTAGAGACCCGTCCAAGCCTGCACAAACGCCGCCACATCTTCCTTCGCCGCCGTACGCGGCGGATTCTGCGGTGTCCCCAAATAAAGGAAGCCAATCACTTCCTCATCCGCCGTCAGCCCCAGGCCTTTGGCGACGTGGGCCGAGTAGGACAACTCACCCGTGCGCCACACCGCGCCAATCCCCTGGGCATAGGCCGCCAGCAGAATGCCGTGGGCCGCGCAGGCGGCTGCCAGCAATTGTTCGGATTTGGGTACCTTGAAGTGCTCCTGCAGGCGGGCAATCACCACCACCACCAGCGGCGCGCGCAACGGGCCGTTCTGGGCCTTGTCGATGGCGGCTTGCGGGGCATCGGCGTCTTGCAGGCGGGCGGCTTCGGCCAACAGCGTGCCCATCTGCTCACGGGCGGCACCTTCCACGGTGAGGAAACGCCAAGGGCGCAGTTGGCCGTGGTCGGGCGCACGCATGGCTGCGGCGAACAGCACATCGCGCTGCTCCTGGGTCGGTGCCGGTTCCAGCAAACGCGGCACGGAAACACGGTTGAGCAAAGCGTCGAGAGCCTGCATTGGCCACCTCCAGAGAAAAATGTGCGGTCATTCTAGCGGGAATGAATCGGGATGCCACCAAACGATAATTGCTCTTATTCAATCCGCCCTGCCCTGTTAGACTTTGCGACCTTATTTTCAGCCTTCGTCCGGGAAACTCGATGTTTCGTTCGCTTTTTCGCCTGTGCGCAGCGTTGATGGCCTTGAGCCTGACTGCCTGCGACGACGCCCCGCGCTTCACCAAGGCAGAGCCGGGTGAGTCGCGAGCGGGCGGCGCGACGACGGTGAACAAGCGCGACCAGAATGCGTTTTCCCTGCCCTCGGCCAACCTGTCACCCACGCGCCGCCTGGATTTCAGTGTGGGCAACAGTTTCTTTCGCAGCCCGTGGGTGATTGCGCCGTCCACCACCACCGCCCGTGATGGCCTGGGCCCGCTGTTCAACACCAACGCCTGCCAGAACTGCCATATCAAGGACGGCCGTGGCCATCCGCCGCTGCCCGACGCGGCCAATGCGGTGTCGATGCTGGTGCGCCTGTCGATCCCCCTGTCTATCCAGGAGCAGCCGTCCTACGCCAAGCTCATCGAGCAAGCCGGGGTGGTGCCCGAGCCCGTCTACGGCGGGCAATTGCAGGACATGGCCGTGCCCGGCGTCGAACCAGAAGGCAAGGTGCGCGTCGACTACACGCCGGTCAACGTTACGTTCAAGGACGGCAGCGTCGTCGAGTTACGCAAACCTAACCTGCAGATCACCCAGCTCGGCTATGGCCCGATGCACCCGGACACACGGTTTTCCGCGCGTATCGCCCCGCCGATGATCGGCCTGGGCCTGCTCGAAGCCATCAGCGACGCGGATATCCTGCGCAATACCGAGCCGAAGACCGCCGACAAGGAAGCCATCATCGGCCGGGCGAATTGGGTCTGGGATGACGCCGAGCAAAAAACCGTACTCGGACGGTTTGGCTGGAAAGCCGGGCAACCGAACCTCAATCAACAAAATGTTCACGCGTTCTCTGGTGATATGGGCCTCACCACCTCCCTGAGACCCTTCGATGACTGCACCGACGCCCAAGTCGCCTGCAAACAGGCGCCCAACGGCAATGGCCCCGATGGCGAGCCGGAAGTCAGCGATAACATCCTGCGCCTGGTGCTGTTCTACACCCGCAACCTGGCCGTGCCCGTGCGCCGCGACGTCAATACGCCGCAGGTGCTGGCCGGGAAAAACCTGTTCTACCAGGCCGGTTGCCAGGGTTGCCACAAGCCGATGTTCACCACCGCTGCGAATGCCGCCGAACCCGAGTTGGCCAACCAAGTGATCCGCCCCTACAGCGATTTGCTGTTGCACGACATGGGCCCAGGCCTGGCCGACAACCGCACGGAATTCAAGGCCGGTGGCAGCGAATGGCGCACGCCGCCGTTGTGGGGCATCGGGCTGACGCAGACCGTCAGCGGCCATACCCAGTTCCTGCATGACGGCCGCGCCCGCAACCTGCTCGAAGCCGTGCTGTGGCACGGCGGTGAAGCACAGGCGGCGCAGCAGCATGTGTTGTCCTTCAATGCCGAGCAGCGCGCTGCGTTGCTGGCGTTCCTGAATTCTTTATAAGCTTCGCCCCAATTACAGAAGGGAGCTCGACATGTTCCGTCCCAAGTTGTTGTTCACCAGCCTGGCCGCCCTCGCCCTGGGTGCCTGCTCGCCACAAGACCCGCAAGCCGTGACCTCGGCGGCGATCGCCAAGCAAGTGATCCTGCCGACCTATAGCCGTTGGGTCGAAGCCGATCGCCAGTTGGCCGTCAGCGCCCTGGCCTACTGCCAGGGCAAGCAAAGCCTGGACACCGCCCGCGCCGACTTCCTCCACGCGCAAAAAGCCTGGGCCGAGTTGCAACCGCTGCTGATCGGTCCACTGGCCGAGGGCAACCGTTCGTGGCAGGTGCAGTTCTGGCCGGACAAGAAGAACCTTGTGGGCCGTCAGGTCGAGCAACTGGTCGCCGCCCAGCCGCAGATCGACGGCGCCGCACTGGCCAAGTCCAGCGTGGTGGTTCAGGGCCTGTCGGCCTACGAATACATCCTCTACGACGCCAAGACCGACATCGCCGACGAGGCGCAGAAAGCCCGTTACTGCCCGCTGCTGGTGGCCATCGGTGATCGTCAGAAAGCCCTGGCCGAAGAGATCCTGGCCAGTTGGAACAGCACCGACGGCATGCTCGCGCAGATGAGTAAGTTTCCGAACCAGCGCTACGCTGATTCCCACGAAGCAATCGCCGATCTGCTGCGCGTACAAGTGACCGCACTGGACACCCTGAAGAAAAAACTCGGCACGCCCATGGGCCGCCAGACCAAGGGCATCCCGCAGCCGTTCCAGGCCGATGCATGGCGCAGCCAGTCGTCCCTGCAAAGCCTGGAGGCCAGCCTCGCCGCCGCCCAGACCGTGTGGGTCGGCGTCGACAACAAGGGCCTGCGTGGTTTGCTGCCGGCGGATCAAAAGCCATTGGCCGACAAGATCGACGCGGCCTATGCCGCCTCGCTGAAACTGTTCGCCAGCAACCAGCGCAGCCTCAACGAGCTGTTGAACGATGACGCCGGGCGCCAGCAACTCAACGATATCTACGACAGCCTCAACGTGGTCCACCGCCTGCACGAAGGCGAGCTGGCCAAGGCGCTGGGGATCCAACTGGGCTTCAATGCCAACGACGGTGACTGATGATGCTCAGGCGACAGGCTTTGGCGATTGGCAGCGTGCTGCTCAGCGCACTCACACTGGGTGGCTGGACGCTGTTCAAAGGGAAAGACAAGCGCCCGCTGTTGCTGTCGGCGCGCGATGATGCCGACGGCAAGCACTACGCCGTGGGCTTTCACTTGGACGGCAAGCAAGTGTTCGCCACCCAGGTCGGCCAGCGCTGCCACGACATCATCAACCACCCGACGCTGCCGATTGCGCTGTTTGTTGCCCGCCGCCCGGGCACCGAGAGTTATCTGATTGATCTACGTGATGGCGCGCTGCTGCAAACCATCACCTCAAACGCCAACCGCCACTTCTATGGCCATGCGGTCATCCACAAGAGCGGCGACTGGCTGTACGCCACCGAGAACGACACATCCGACCCCGGCCGTGGCCTGCTCGGTGTGTATCAGTTCGAAGGCGAGCGCCTGGTGCACAGTGGCGAGATTTCCACCCATGGCATCGGCCCGCACCAGGTGTCGTGGATGCCTGACGGCGAAACCCTGGTGGTGGCCAACGGCGGCATCCGCACCGAAGCCGAAAGCCGCGTGGAGATGAACCTTAACGCCATGGAGCCGAGCCTGGTGCTGATGCAGCGCGACGGCACCTTGATCAGCAAGGAAACCCTCGGCCAGCAGATGAACAGCGTGCGCCATATGGGCATCGCCAGCGACGGCACCATTCTCACCGGCCAGCAGTTCATGGGCCCGTCCCAGGAGCGTTCCGAGCTGCTCGCGATCAAGCGTCCGGGGCAGCCGTTCGTGGCCTTCCCGGTGGCCGATGAGCAGTTGCAGGCCATGGGGCATTACACCGCCAGCGTCGCGGTGCACAGCGAATTGCGCCTGGTGGCGTTGACCGCACCGCGCGGCAACCGCTTCTTTATCTGGGACATGGACAGCGGCGAACTGCGCCTGGATGGACCGTTGCCCGACTGCGCAGGCGTCGGTGCCGTGGCCGACGGGTTTGTCGTCACCTCGGGCCAGGGCCGTTGCCGCTACTACGATTGCCGCCAGAAACAGCTGGTCGCCAAGCCGTTGGAATTGCCGGCGGGGCTCTGGGATAACCATCTGCACCTGATCTGACCCACCACCCTGCAGGGGCCCGGCTTGCCGGGTGGAATCCCCTGATTACTCGGAGTAATGTTCCGACACTGTCTGTCTTCGTCTGTCCCAGTTTTTCCAAGGAACCGGAATATGCTGCGCCGTCGCATGCTGATCATGTTAGGTGTCGTCCTGTTAATCGTCCTGCTGCTGGCGGGCTATAAAGTCTTTGCCATCTATCAGCAGATCCAGGTCTTTTCCACACCCAAACCGCCCGTCAGTGTGGCTGTCGCGACCGCGACCGAGCAGGCGTGGCAGCAACGCCTGCCATCGGTGGGTACGCTCAAGGCGTTGCAAGGGGTCAACCTGAGCCTGGAGGTGGCCGGCACCGTCAAGGACGTGCAGTTCGAGTCCGGGCAGAAGGTCAAGGCCGGGCAACCCCTGGTGCAGCTGGACAGCGCCGTGGAAAGCGCCCTGCTGGAAACCGCCCAGGCCGATCTGGGCCTGGCGCAATTGGATTACGGGCGCGGCAGCCAATTGGTGGGCAGCCAGGCGATCTCCAAGGGCGAGTTCGACCGCCTCAGCGCCCAATTGCAAAAGAACAAGGCCACCGTCAACCAACTCAAGGCTTCCCTGGCCAAGAAACACATCGTTGCGCCATTCAGCGGCACCATCGGCATTCGCCAGGTGGACGTGGGCGACTACCTCGCCAGCGGCACGGTGATCGCCACCCTGCAAGACATCAGCAGCCTCTACGTCGACTTCTATATCCCTGAACATTCGGTGCCCAAAGTCGCCATCGGGCAACCCGTGCAGGTGCAGGTTTCGGCTTACCCCGGCCAGCAATTTCCCGGCAGCGTCAGTGCGATCAACCCCAAGGTGGAGAACAGCACGCGCAACGTGCTGGTGCGCGCCACCCTGGCCAACCCGGACAGCAAGCTGCTGCCCGGCATGTTCACCAGCCTGGAGGTGATGCTGCCCAACCCGACCGCGCAAATCGTGGTGCCGGAAGGCGCAATTACCTACACGCTCTACGGCAACTCGGTGTACGCCGTGGCCGAGAAGAAGGCCGAGAACGGCGCGGTGGAAAAAGACGCCAACGGCCAGCCGCTGTTGATCGCCGAACGACGTTTTGTCGAGACCGGCGAGCGACGCGGTGGCCTGGTGCTGGTGAGCAAGGGCTTGAAAGCCGTTGAACAGGTGGTCAGCGCCGGTCAGCTCAAACTGGACAACGGCACGCCCATCGCCATCAGCCCGGACAAAAACCTGCCGGCAGGGCATTGAGCCATGAAGTTCACAGATGCCTTTATCCGCCGTCCGGTACTGGCCATGGTGGTCAGCCTGCTCATTGTGTTGCTCGGGTTCCAGGCCTACAGCAAGCTGCCGTTGCGCCAATACCCCAGTATGGAAAACGCCCTGATCACGGTGACCACCGCCTACCCCGGCGCGAATGCCGAAACGATCCAGGGCTACATCACCCAGCCCTTGCAGCAAAGCCTGGCGAGCGCCGAGGGCATCGACTACATGACCTCGGTGAGTCGCCAGAACTTCTCGGTGATCTCGATCTACGCACGCATCGGCTCCAACAGCGACCGCTTGTTTACCGAGTTGCTGGCCAAGGCCAACGAGGTGAAGAACAAACTGCCGCAGGACGCCGAAGACCCGGTGCTGAGCAAAGAAGCAGCCGACGCCTCGGCACTGATGTACATCAGTTTCTCCAGCCAGCAGTTGAGCAACCCGCAGATCACCGACTACCTGTCGCGGGTCATCCAGCCCAAGCTTGCCACCCTGCCCGGCATGGCCGAAGCAGAGATCCTCGGCAACCAGGTGTTCGCCATGCGCATCTGGCTCGACCCGATCAAACTCGCCGGCTTTGGCCTCAGCGCCAGCGACATCACCGACGCCGTACGCCACTACAACTTCCTCTCCGCCGCCGGTGAGGTGAAAGGCGAGTTCGTGGTCACCAGCATCAATGCCAACACCGACCTCAAGTCGGCCGAGGCCTTTGGTGCCATCACCGTCAAAACCGACGGTGACAGCCGCGTGCTGCTGCGGGATGTGGCGCGGGTGGAAATGGGCGCGGAAAACTACAACGCCATCAGCTCGTTCGGCGGCACACCCTCGGTGTATATCGGCATCAAGGCCACGCCCAGCGCCAACCCGCTGGACGTGATCAAGGAAGTGCGCAAGCTGATGCCGGAGCTGGAGTCCCAGCTGCCGCCCAACCTCAAGGCAGAAATTGCCTACGACGCGACCCTGTTTATCCAGGCGTCCATCAACGAGGTGGTCAAGACCCTGTTTGAAGCGGTGCTGATCGTGATCGTGGTGGTGTTCCTGTTCCTCGGCGCATTGCGTTCGGTGGTGATTCCGGTGATCACCATCCCGCTGTCGATGATCGGCGTGCTGTTTTTCATGCAGTTGATGGGCTATTCGATCAACCTGCTGACCCTGCTGGCGATGGTGCTCGCCATCGGCCTGGTGGTGGACGATGCAATCGTGGTGGTGGAAAACATCCATCGCCATATCGAGGAAGGCAAGACGCCTCTGGATGCGGCGCTGGAGGGCGCTCGGGAGATCGCCCTGCCGGTGGTGTCGATGACCATCACCCTGGCGGCGGTGTATGCGCCCATCGGTTTTCTCGAAGGCCTCACCGGGGCGCTGTTCAAGGAGTTCGCCCTGACGCTGGCCGGGGCGGTGATCATCTCTGGCATCGTCGCCCTGACCCTGTCGCCGATGATGTGCGCACTGTTGTTGCGTCACGATGAAAACCCCTCGGGCCTGGCCCATCGCCTTGACCGGACGTTCGAAAGCCTCAAGCGCCGTTACCAGAGCATGCTGCATGGCACCCTGAATACGCGGCCGGTGGTGATCGTATTTGCGCTGATTGTGCTGTGCCTGATCCCGGTGTTCCTCAAGTTCACCCAGTCGCAACTGGCTCCCGACGAAGATCAGGGCGTCATCTTCATGATGGCCAGCGCGCCGCAACCGACCAACCTGGACTACCTCAACACCTACACCGACGAGTTCATCAAGGTCTTCAAGGAGTTCCCGGAGTACTACGCGTCGTTCCAGATCAACGGCTTCAATGGCGTGCAATCGGGCATCGGCGGTTTCCTGCTCAAGCCGTGGAACGAGCGCAGCCGTACCCAGATGCAAATCCTGCCCGACGTCCAGCACCGCCTGGAGCAGATCCCGGGCCTGCAGGTGTTCGGCTTTAACCTGCCGTCCCTGCCGGGCACAGGCGAAGGACTGCCGTTTGGCTTTGTGATCAACACGGCCAACGATTATGAATCCTTGCTGGAAGTGGCCAACCGCGTGAAAAAACGTGCGATGGAGTCGGGCAAGTTCGCCTTTGTGGACATCGACCTGGCCTTCGACAAGCCGGAGGTCGTGGTCGACATCGATCGCGCCAAGGCTGCGCAGATGGGCGTGTCGATGCAGGACCTCGGCGGTACCCTGGCGACCTTGCTGGCCGAGGCGGAAATCAACCGCTTCACCCTCGACGGACGCAGCTACAAGGTGATCGCCCAAGTGGAGCGCGCTTACCGCGACAACCCTGACTGGCTGAATAACTACTACGTGAAAAACACCCAGGGTGAACTGCTGCCACTGTCGACCCTGATCACCCTCACCGACCGCGCCCGGCCCCGTCAGCTAAACCAGTTCCAGCAACTCAACTCGGCGCTGATCTCCGGTTTTCCTATCGTGAGCATGGGCGAAGCCATCGACACCGTGCGCCAGATCGCGATTGAGGAAACACCACCGGGCTATGCCTTCGACTACAGCGGCGCGTCGCGGCAATTTATCCAGGAAGGCAGCGCGCTGTGGGTCACGTTCGCCCTGGCCCTGGCGATTATCTTCCTGGTGCTGGCGGCCCAGTTCGAAAGCTTCCGTGATCCGCTGGTGATTCTGGTGACGGTGCCGCTGTCGATCTGCGGTGCACTGATCCCGCTGTTCCTGGGCTGGTCGAGCATGAATATCTATACCCAGGTGGGGTTGGTGACGCTGATCGGCTTGATCAGCAAACACGGCATCCTGATCGTTGAATTTGCCAACCAACTGCGCAAGGACAAGGGCCTCAGCCCGCGTCAGGCGGTAGAGGAAGCCGCGGCGATTCGCCTGCGACCGGTGTTGATGACCACCGCCGCCATGGTGTTCGGCATGGTGCCATTGATTCTCGCGACCGGCGCAGGCGCGGTGAGCCGGTTTGATATCGGCATGGTGATCGCCACGGGGATGTCGATCGGCACCTTGTTCACACTGTTTGTATTGCCCTGTGTTTATACGTTGCTGGCCAAGCCCGATAAGGTTTGACGGACAAAAAAAGGGCCTCGCATCGCGAGGCCCTTTTCGGGGGTTTGAATCGTTTCAACTCTGCGGCCTCATGCCTTGAGACATGCCAAACATGAACAGCAACAGCTCATGATCAGGCTTGGCCGCCACACTCGCCTTGGCGACGCGCGGCAACAGGCATTGCGCGCCGCCTTGCACCGCGCTGAGCACTTGTGTGCGAGGCTGCTCCCACGCTGCCAGGGCCAAGGCAGCAATGCCCATCGCCCCGACCAGGAACAAACCTCGTGCTATTTCTAGCTTCATTTGAGTAAACCCTTGATAGCGCTGCCAAACGCCGCCTCGTAAAAGTAGCTGAGTTTTTCCCAGTCGGTGCTGTTCCACGACGAATGGCGGCGCAACTGCAACATGTCATGGGAAGCAGCCCGATAAGCCGTCAAGCGCTGGCGGCATTTCTCGAAATCCAGCAGCGCCACTTCCACCTGGGCAGAGTCACCCTCGCCCGTGACCCGCACGAAAATGTGCTTGATGTACAGGCAGCCGTGCTGCCAGCGCCCTTTGTGCATACGAGCCAGGGTGCCGGCCAACTCTTTGAGCAAGCGCTCGTGCACCTGCTCGCCGTACTGTTGGCGACCGCCGGCGGCGTACCAGTTTTCAATTTCGTCGAAGCCGTCGAGGGCGGCAGTCACCAACAGTGCCTTCCAGCGGTGCTCGGGGTCACGGCGTGCTTCACAAAAGACCATTTCGGGGACACGTACATCCAACCCCCGCAGGCCCATTAGAGCATCACGCTCGCGCAGCACCGTGGGGCGTCCAAACGGGTGCAGCCAACTGCGGTAGATATGGCCTGTCTGGCGCTTGCTGTAGAGCAACCGGCCATTGGCACTGAGTACGCGCTGTACACCACTTTCACCGCCACGCCGGCGATTGGGTTCTTCGACCCATTCGCCTTGCTGACGCCAGAAATAATCGAAGCGTTCTTCGGGAGCTACGTGACTGCCTGCTACGCACTCAACTGCCATCCTGTTACCTCTTGCGCAATACATACACCCGCCACATGGCGTAGAGCGGTATGAAGTCCAGGGATTCCTGAACACGGAAGCCGGCTTGCTCAAACTCTGCTTCAACAGTAGCAGCCGGTAACACAAATCTATTTTGGTAACCTTCCTGCTCACCTTTACTGCGACGCCGCCCTTCAAGACGCTTGCGTTTCCAGGCTTTGAAATTGCCATCGACCCACAGCGAAATGATCACGCTGTCGCGGGTAACCCGCTGAAACTCCCGCAAAACTGCCTGCCGGTGCGCTGGATCACCAATGTGGTGGAGCAGACGCATACAGAAAATGCTGTCGACCGAGTTATCCGGCAAATCGATATCGAAGGCAGATGTCTGCAAGGGCCGTACCCGTTTCACCACTTCGGCGGGTTGGGCGGCCGTCGCTACCTTCAACATCGATGCCGAATTGTCGGCGCCGATGATCACGCGGTTGGGTTTTTCCGCCAGCAGCGGCCAGAAACGCCCGGCGCCGCACGGCAGGTCCAGCACCAGGCCAGGCTCACCGGCCATCGCCAGCGCACAACGGGCCAGTTGCTCGTCGCGTTTGTGGGACAACCGGCGAGCCAGATTGTCCTGATGCTTGAGCAAATATTCGTGGGCGTGCTGGTCGTCGTACTTATCGGAAAATTCGAGCTTGATCGGGGTAGGCATCAACGGATCTCCAGTTACTGATGCCTACAACCTTAAGCAGCGACCTGTGATCAACAGGTCAACCCGTTGTGAAAAACTTGTCCTGTCCAATCTCATACATTTCAAGACTTTACAGAAACAAGCAATATCATCGGGCCATGTTCGCCGATTTACGGGGATCTCTGGCAGGATAACGGCAGTGGGAACGGTCAGGCGTTAACCTGACTCAATTGGACATGAAAGCGACAGCCATGGGGCTCCATGGTGCTGAGGGTAACGCTCCAGCCCTGGTTCTCGCAGATGCGCTGAACCAGCGACAACCCCAACCCCAGGCCCTCACCGCGCTTCTCACTGCCGCGTACGAACGGCTCGAACATCGCTTCGCGCTTGTCTTCGGGAATGCCGACGCCGCTGTCTTCCACCACAAACCCGGTGGGTTCCAGGGTCAGGCGGATAAAGCCACGCTCGGTGTAGTGCAGGGCATTGCGCAACAGGTTGCCCATCACGGCATGCAGGAAGGTGGCGTTGTAGCGGGTCTCCAGCGGGTTGCCCGGTTGATAGATCAACTCCAGGCCCTTGTGCTCGATGGGCTCACGCCAAATGCCGAGCAGGTCATCAGCCACCTGCAACAGGTTGGCCTTGGGCGACATGCTGCCGTCGTCATGTTGGGCACGGGCGAGCATCAGGAAGGTCTGGACCAGCTCACGCATTTCTTCACAGGCACGGGCGATTCGCTCGACCTGGTTACGCCCACGCTGATCGATGGCGGGGTTCTCCAGCAGCAATTCGCAGGAACTGGCCAGCACCATCAAGGGCGTGCGCAGTTCGTGGCTGACATCGCTGGTAAACAACTGCTCGCGGGACAACGCCTGACGCAGGCGCCCCAGCGTGGCGTCGAAGGCCACCGCCAGTTCACCCACTTCGTCGGCCGCGTAGTCCGGTGCCAGCGGCGGCGCCAGGCCCAGCAACTGGTCGCGGTGCCGCACCTGACGGGCCAGGCGCACCACCGGCGCCATCACTTTACGGGCCAGCACCCAGCCGAGGAACACTGCCAGCGCCAGGCTGAGCACGAAGCCCACCAGCACCACGGCAAACAGCACGCGCTCGCGCTCTTCGAAATCGCTTTGATCCTGCAGCAGCACATAGCGCCGACCGTCGACCACTTCGACCATCGCGTGGTACGACAGCGCCTCGCGAAACACTTCATGAAAACCGGGTTCCAGATGCCGCAGGTCCTTGGGCAATTCAAAATCGCCGGGGCCACCGCTGAAGTAAAACAGCTGGTCCGGCTCGGGCCGGTGCCGCCAGTCCTCGACAGTGTCCATCAGCAGCAGGCGCTGCAAGTCACCGCCCAAGCCTGCCGAGATCAACTTCTCTTCCACCAGGTGCACGGTCGCGACGATGCCCATGGCGAAGGCCCCCGCCACCAACGCACTCATCAAGGCAAAGGCGATGATGATCCGCTGGGCAAGGCTTTGCTTAAACTCCATCACGGCCCTCGGCCAAGCGGTAACCCACACCGTGCACCGTTTGCAGCAACGGTTTGGCGAACGGCTTATCGATTACTTGGCGCAACTGGTGGACGTGGCTGCGCAGGCTGTCGCTGTCCGGGCAGTCATCGCCCCACAGCGCCTCTTCGAGCACTTCCCGACGCAGTACGTGGGGACTTTTCTGCATCAAGACCGCGAGCAGTTTCAGGCCGACCGGGTTGAGTTTGAGCAGGCGCCCTTCGCGAGTCACTTCCAGGGTATCGAGGTCGTAATTCAGATCGGCCACTTGCAGGGCGCGGCGACCGCCGCCTTGGGCACGGCGCAGCACGGCTTCGATGCGCGCGGCCAATTCCGACAGGGCAAACGGTTTGAGCAAATAATCATCGGCGCCGGACTTGAAGCCCTGCAGCCGGTCATCCAACTGGTCGCGGGCGGTGAGCATGATCACCGGCGTGTCGCGGCGGGCGTCTTCACGCAGGCGTTTGCACAAGGTGTAGCCATCGATGCCAGGCAGCATGATGTCGAGCACGATCAAGTCGTAATGCTCGGTCGCGGCCAGGTGCAGGCCCGACAAACCGTCCTGCGCACAGTCCACGGTGTAGCCTTTTAGCCCCAGGTAGTCGGCCAGGTTGGCCAGAATATCGCGGTTGTCTTCAACCAATAGAATTCGCATGGGCAGTGTCTCCGTACGCGGTAACGGCCGTGTTGGCTCGCGCAGCTTAAGGCCAAGTGTGGCTCAGGGATAGGGCTGAGAGGTCCGACGATAAAGGTTTTCAACCTAGTACAGAGTTGAACAAGTTTTTCACTATAGCTTCACAAACTGACCACAGTGTCAGGCAGAAGATCGCCACCCATTGATATAAGGAACATAGACATGGGTTTTGTCAAAACAGCGCCAATGCGCTATTTGCTGTTGGTAACCGGTGCCTGGCTGGCTATTTTCCTGCTCACTCGCAGTGTGCTGCTCATCACTCACTTGGACGAAGTCGGCGGCAACCTGCTGCCGGTGTTTGGCGTGGGCCTGCTGTACGACCTGGGTTTCCTGGCCTATGCGGCACTGCCACTGGGCCTGTATTTGCTGTTGTGCCCACCCGCGCTATGGCGCCGTCGCGGCCACCGCTGGTTCCTGCAGGCGGTGCTCACCGTCAGCCTGTTCGCCATGCTGTTTACCTCGGTGGCCGAGTGGCTGTTCTGGGATGAGTTCGGCGTGCGCTTCAATTTCATCGCCGTCGATTACCTGGTGTACTCCGATGAGGTGTTGAACAACCTGCTGGAGTCTTATCCGATCGGCAAGCTGTTGAGCCTGCTTGCGATGCTGGCCATCGTCTTGAGCCTGGCCTTGCGCAAGCCGTTCAATGCAGCGATGAGCGCCCCACTGCCGGCAATGCGTGGCCGCCTGGTGAATGCCTTGGCCCTGTTGGTCGTTGCCGGCCTCAGCCTGCAACTGATCAGCCAGGACAGCCCGCGAGCCCAGGGCGGCAACGCCTACAAGAACGAACTGGCCAGTAATGGTCCGTATCAGTTTTTCGCCGCATTCCGTAACAACGAACTGGACTACCCGCAGTTCTACAAAAGCCTGCCCATCGACGTTGTCGCCAAGCAGTTGCGTGCAGAACTCAGCGAACCCAACGCCCGCTTTATCGGCCAGGACCCGCTGGATATCCGCCGCGCCATCACCAACCCGGGCACGCTGCGCAAGCCCAATATCGTGCTGGTCACCATCGAAAGCTTCAGCGCCAAGTACATGGGCAGCAACGGTGATGAACGCAACCTCACGCCCAACCTGGATGCACTGCGCAAACAGAGCCTGTATTTCAATAATTTCTATGCCACCGGCACCCGCACCGACCGTGGCCTGGAAGCGATTACCCTGGCGATCCCCCCTACGCCTGGGCGTTCGATCGTCAAGCGCATTGGTCGTGAAAGCGGCTTCGCCAGCCTGGGCCAGCAACTCACGGCCGTCGGTTATGACAGCGTGTTTGTGTACGGCGGGCGCGGGTACTTCGATAACATGAACGCGTTTTTCAGCGGCAACGGTTATCGCGTCGTGGACCAAAGCAGCGTGCCCGAGTCGGAAATCTCGTTCAAGAACGCCTGGGGCATGGCTGACGAGGACTTGTACAACCAAACCCTGAAACTGGCCGACGCCGACTACGCCAAGCAGCAGCCATTTTTGCTGCAACTGATGACCACTTCCAACCACCGCCCTTACACCTACCCGTATGGGCGTATCGACATCAAATCCGGTAATGGCCGCGACGGCGCGGTGAAATACACCGACCACGCCATCGGCCAATTCCTGCAAGCCGCCCGTCAAAAACCGTGGTTCGATAACACGATCTTCATCTTCGTCGCCGACCACACTGCCGGCAGTGCAGGCAAGGAAGACCTGCCCATCACCAACTACCAGATTCCGCTGTTCATCTATGCGCCCAAGCTGATCGACGCACGGGAAAGCGCACAACTGGCCAGCCAGATCGACCTGGCGCCGACGCTGCTGGGCCTGCTCAACCTGAGCTACGAATCAACCTTCTTTGGCCGCAACCTGCTGCAGGACAACCCACTGCCACCTCGGGTCGTGGTCGGTAACTACCAACACCTGGGGTTGTTCGACGGCAAGGACCTGGCGATTCTCAGCCCTCGCCTGGGCCTGCGCCGCCACGACCAAGCCCTGGGTGAGAGCCAGGAGTTGCGGGTCGGCAGCGATGACCCGTTGATCCAGCGGGCGATCACCTACTACCAGGCCGCCAGCTATGACTTCAAACAACAGTTGCTGAGCTGGAGAGCGCCCAAGGAAGAGGCCCCGGCACTGAGCACGCGCTAACCAAAACGTCCCGTACAGGTCAGTACGGGAGGTTTTTCACCAGGGTTCACCATGCGAACCACCCCCGCCGTACCGGTCTCCAAACCTCTCAACTTATGGCTCTGCCTGGGCATCCCCGGCGGCGCTGCGCTTCTATTGCTGTTGCTGGAACTGACGTCGCTGGACATGGATCTCGCCAAGCTGTTCTACAACGGCGCGGAGGGTGGTTTCATCGGGCGTTACAGTTTCTTCCTCGAAGACATCCTGCATGACCGCGCCAAACAGTTGGTCATCCTGTTCTCGGTCTTGGCGATCCTGGGGTTCGCCGGCACGTTTATCCTCCGGCGGCTCAAACCCTATCGGCGTGAACTGGGCTGCCTGGTGCTGTCCCTCGGGCTGGCAACCGCGTTTGTCTCTCCGCTGAAAACCATCACCGGCGTCCAGTGCCCGTGGAGCGTCCAGGAATTCGGCGGTCAGGAAACCTACAGCAAACTGCTGAGCCCTCGCCCACCCACCGAGAAACCCGGACGCTGCTGGCCTGGTGGTCATGCCGCCACCGGGTTCGCCGTGTTCGCCCTGTTTTTTGCATTGCGTGACCGACAGCCGCGGATGGCGCGCGGCGCATTCATCTTTGCCGTCGGCTTGGGCAGCGTCTTTTCCGTCAGCCGTATGATGCAAGGCGCCCACTTCTTTTCCCATAATGTGTGGACGGCGATTTTCTGCTGGCTGATCTGCCTGGGGCTGTATTGCCTGTTGCTGTACCGGCCATCCACGCGCGCAACCCCCACCTGAACCCAAGGCCCACAAAAAAGCCCCGCCTGCATCACTGCAGGCGGGGCTTTTTCAGTACTGGGGTAAGGCTGGCTTACATCATGCCGCCCATGCCACCCATGCCGCCCATGTCTGGCATACCGCCGCCAGCCGAGCCTTCAGCCTTTGGCTTGTCAGCGATGGCAGCTTCGGTGGTCAGGATCAGACCACCGATGGAGGCTGCAGCCTGCAGCGCGGAACGAGTCACCTTGGTAGGGTCCAGGATGCCCATTTCGATCATGTCGCCGTAGACGCCAGTCGCAGCGTTGTAACCGTAGTTACCCTTGCCGTTCTTGACTTCGTTGACCACAACGCTTGGCTCGTCGCCGGAGTTGGCAGCGATCTGGCGCAGCGGTGCTTCAACAGCACGACGCAGTACAGCGATACCGACGTTCTGGTCAGCGTTGTCGCCGGTCAGGTTAGTCAGGGCTTCCAGAGCACGGATCAGCGCAACGCCACCGCCAGGTACCACGCCTTCTTCGACGGCTGCGCGGGTTGCGTGCAGGGCGTCTTCAACGCGGGCTTTCTTCTCTTTCATTTCAACTTCGGAACCAGCGCCAACCTTGATCACTGCAACGCCACCGGACAGCTTGGCCAGACGCTCTTGCAGTTTTTCACGGTCGTAGTCCGAGGAAGTCTCGGCAACCTGGGCGCGGATCTGAGTGATGCGCGATTGAATGTCGCCTTCAACGCCAGCACCGTCAACGATGATGGTGTTTTCCTTGGAGATGGTCACGCGCTTGGCGCTACCCAGGTTTTCCAGGGTGGCGCTTTCCAGGCTCAGGCCGATCTCTTCGGAGATAACGGTACCGCCGGTCAGGACGGCGATGTCCTGCAGCATGGCCTTGCGACGGTCGCCGAAGCCTGGAGCCTTGACGGCTGCGACTTTAACGATGCCACGCATGTTGTTCACAACCAGAGTCGCCAGGGCTTCGCCTTCAACGTCTTCGGAAACGATCAGCAGTGGGCGGCCGGCTTTGGCAACGGCTTCCAGCACTGGCAGCATTTCGCGGATGTTGGAGATCTTCTTGTCGACCAGCAGGATCAGCGGGCTGTCCAGCTCGGCAACCATGGTTTCCGGCTTGTTGACGAAGTACGGGGACAGGTAGCCACGGTCGAACTGCATGCCTTCAACAACCGACAGTTCGTTTTCCAGGCCAGTGCCTTCTTCAACGGTGATCACGCCTTCTTTACCGACTTTTTCCATGGCTTCGGCAATGATGTCGCCGATGGAGCTGTCGGAGTTGGCGGAGATGGTGCCTACCTGAGCGATTGCCTTGGTGTCAGCGCAAGGCTTGGACAGGTTTTTCAGTTCAGCAACGATGGCGATGGTCGCCTTGTCGATGCCGCGCTTGAGGTCCATCGGGTTCATGCCGGCAGCGACGGCCTTGTAGCCTTCGTTGACGATTGCCTGAGCCAGAACGGTAGCGGTGGTGGTGCCGTCGCCTGCGTCATCGTTGGCACGGGAGGCAACGTCTTTGACCAGCTGCGCGCCCATGTTTTCGAAACGGTCTTCCAGTTCGATTTCTTTAGCGACGGAAACGCCGTCCTTGGTGATGGTCGGAGCGCCGAAGCTCTTCTCGATGATCACGTTACGGCCTTTCGGGCCCAGGGTCGCTTTTACTGCGTCAGCCAGGATGTTGACACCGGTAAGCATTTTCTTGCGGGCGGAATCGCCGAATTTAACTTCTTTAGCAGCCATGATCGATATTCCTTAAATACTTTGTAGTAACGGGAAAATGAGCGGGGAAATCAGTCTTCCAGTACGGCGAGAATCTCGTTCTCAGCCATTACCAGCAGGTCTTCGCCGTCGACTTTCACAGTGTTGCTGCCGGAGTAAGGACCAAATACAACCTTGTCACCGACTTTAACGGCCAGCGCACGTACGTCACCGTTTTCCAGAGTCTTGCCTGGGCCTGCAGCGACGATCACACCGTGGTTGGCTTTTTCAGCAGCCGAACCTGGCAGAACGATACCGCCAGCGGTTTTCTTTTCTTCTTCGCTGCGACGGATTACGACGCGGTCGTGCAGAGGACGAAGCTTGCTCATTGTCGATCTCTCCTAATTGTGTTTTTCATCGGCCGGTATCGGTACCGGCTGGTTGTATTCCGGCGGTGCCGGTCGCGGTTCGCTGGGCGAAACGCGGAAGTCTGTCTGGTGTCGCCACCAGAAACCTTGCGGTGACCGTTACATAAGGGCGCATAAGCTTATTACAAGGGGCCGAAGATGATTTTTTTTGCGTCTGTCGGCCCATAAAAGCAACACGGCACCCGAAGGTGCCGTGCCAGTGAAGTGGTTATTTGCTGTCGCGATGTTCGAACTCGCCTTCGATCACATCACCTTCTCGCCCCAACGGTTGGCGCGGAGCCGGACCGCCTCGGGGTTGCAGGTCGTCGGCGAATGCACGCTGGCGAATCGCCGCTTCTTCGGCGCGCTGGCGCATCTTGCCGGCCAGCAGCTTGCGGGTGAACGGCAGCAACATCACCAGGCCTACTACATCGCTGATAAAACCCGGCAGGATCAACAGACCGCCCGCCAAAGCCATCATCAAGCCTTCCAGCATGGTCTGGGCCGGCAGTTCGCCGCGATTCAGGCTTTCACGGGCACGCAGCGCCGTGGCCAGGCCGGCGACGCGCAGCACCAGGACGCCGAGCATCGAGCCGAGAATGATCAGCAACAGGGCCGGGAAAAACCCGATCGCACCGCTGACTTGAACGAATACGAACAGCTCCAACACCGGGAACAGCAGAAAGAGCAATAAAAAAGGGCGCATCAAATGGTTCCTCAACGCAAGAATGCCTTGCCAGTCCACCTTAGATGACGTCGCCGTTTCGTGAATTCAAGCGTCAGCAGCGGCTTTTTTCGGCCAGACCTCGGCGTGAGCCAATGAAACCAAGGCTTCGCGCACTTGTGTCGGCGTGTTGCAAGACTCGGCAAATGGCAGCCAATGCAGGGATTGGCCGATACGCAGGTGCATGCCTTCGCTGTCGATGCCGGCCAATTGCGCGGGTTCGACGGTCGGCAAGCCGGCCAACTCGACGTAATGGGCAATGGCCTTGGTGTGATCGCTGTTCATGTGTTCGATCATGCTGCGCTCGCCCTTGCCCGCGAAGGGGTTGGCCAGGGTCAACTGGTCGAGCCAATGAATCGCGCCAAATCCGCCGATGTAACGGTGGCGTACTGGCTTGAGCACCCAAAAATCGAAATCGTGGGCCTTGTGGTAGTTGGCCGACTCTGGAAAGTAGCGGTAATAGCGCTCGGCGGCGGCTTCGATGGCGGCGCCTTCCTGCAGTTTCTCGGCTTCTGCCAGGTAGGTCAGGCGCCCCACCGCCTGCACATCATCCGCTTCGCGCTCGCCGACCAGCAGCGAGCACTTCGGATCTTTTTGCAGATTATGGGTGTGCTGGGCGATGCGGCTGATCAGGATCAGTGGGCGGCCCTGCTCGTCCAGGCAATACGGCACGACCGACCCAAACGGGAAGCCGGGCATGGCTTTGGACAATGTGGAGAGAGCCCCACGGTATTCCTTGAGCAACAGCTCTCGGGCGTTCTTGGCAACGTGCGCGCTCAACGTATGACTCCTCGGGTATTCAGCCGCCCATGGCATATGGGAATGGATCTCAATACAAGGTAATCAATCTACGCGCCGGTTGCCAGCGCCTCTCTTACCAGGCCACACCGAACCCTGCGGTGTAGCGGGTCTTGCTCAGGCTGCTTTCCGAATCGCCACTGATCACGTCGCGCTCGGCCTTGAGGTTGAGCGACGCCCACTCGGTGACTTTGTAGCGCAGGCCCATTTCCGCATCCAGGGAGTACTCCGCCGGACCGTCGATAGGTTTGCCGACCTCGCCATTGGTGAAGAACTCAACGGTCTTGCCCACCAGGTAGCGGTTGTAATTCCACTTCATGGCCAGCGAATAGAAGTTGTCCTTGCCGCCATCGGCGTATTCGTAATCGGTGCGGTTGACCAGCGAGCCGAGGGAGAACGCGCCCAGTTCGTCATCCCAGAACTGGTAGCCCGGGCCGGTACCCACGGTGCGCTGGCGCGCCAGGTCTTCGACCTTGTCACGCTTATAGGTCAGGCGGCCCTGCCAGAACCAGTGCTCGGTGATGAAACGGTCCAGGTCATATTCCAGGGCCCAGTTGTCGGTGGTGGTGACGTCATCCTGGAATTCGCGGTTGTATTCGCCCTGGCCGGTATGGCGCCATTGGCCGTGGCGCGCAGTGGTCTTGAAGTCGATGTCGTAGTCGTTGGTGTCTTTTTCGGCGCGTTTGTAGTCCAGCGCCATGTCGACATTACCCTTCCACACCAGGTCTTCGATCACAGGCTTGGGCTTGATGATCTGCTGGATACTCGCCAGCTCGACGGTCTTCGGCGCCTCGCCATTGGCCAGCACCACCTTGCCATCGTCCGCTGCTTTTAAAGACTTGGCCTTCTCGCCGGTGTAGGCGTCCTGCTTGACCAACAGCTCCTGGTCGCTCTCCAGGGTTTTCACCTGTTTCCAGTCCACCGGAATGGCGCCCGCGTACTCGGTCTGGATCAGCAGCTTGCCACCGTCGAAGACCTTGATTTTGCCGGTCAGGCGGTCACCGTTTTTCAACCAGACGGTATCGGCCAACAGGGGCGTGGATGCACTGAAAACAGCGAGGCACAGCAGGGTTCTGGACAACATAAGCGGATAGGGAGCTCAAGATTGGCGAAAAAGGGCGATTATCGTGTTAGATAGCTAGGACTGACTCAAGTATTTATATTGAGTTCAATTCTCATCAGCATGATTACAGACATTTCTTACAACCATACCGACGATTTGAGCGGAAATATCCACCGTGACGCAACCTGCAGACGCCCCCCAAAGCCCGGCCGAGATGCGCCGCACCGCGCTGTACCTGACCCTGGCGCAAATCCCGCCAGGGTGCGTGGTGAGTTATGGCGAGCTGGCGCAACTGGCCGGGCTGGGGCGCGCGGCACGCTGGGTGGGGCGTACCTTGAGTCAGCTTCCCGAGGGCACGACATTGCCCTGGCACCGTGTGCTGGGTGCCGGTGGTCGGATAAGTCTGCCGGTGGGCAGCGCCTCAGGCGACGAGCAGCGGGCACGCTTGCGCGAAGAAGGCGTCACTGTCCGCAACAATCGCGTGGATATTCAGCGCCATGGCTGGCGCCCGGTAGAGCACAGCGGTTAGAGTGCGCGCTTTGTTTCCGTGAATCTGAGGCAGACTCCAGCCCATGCCCCGTAAAACCTGGCGCGCCGCGCTCGCCGCCTATGCCAGCCCCTCGACGTTAGTGCTGTTGTTGCTCGGCTTTGCCGCCGGCTTGCCTTACATGTTGGTGTTCTCGACGCTTTCGGTGTGGTTGCGTGAGGCCGGTGTGGCCCGCGAGACCATCGGCTATGCGAGCCTGATCGGTTTGGCGTATGCCTTCAAATGGGTCTGGTCGCCGCTGCTCGACCAATGGCGCCTGCCGCTGCTCGGTAAACTCGGACGTCGTCGCTCCTGGCTGGTGCTTGCCCAGTCGCTGGTGATCCTCGGATTGATCGGCATGGGCTTCTGCGACCCGCAGAAGCACCTGTCCTGGCTGATCGCCATTGCCGTGGTGGTCGCCTTCGCATCGGCTACCCAGGACATCGCGGTCGACGCCTATCGCCTGGAAATCGCCGACGACAGCCGCCAGGCCGCCCTGGCCGCCAGCTATATGTCCGGCTACCGTATTGCCGCCCTGCTGGCTACGGCGGGTGCACTGTTCTTTGCCGAAGGCTTCGGCTCCACCGGCTTCAACTATAAGCACTCGGCCTGGACCGGCACCTATGTGCTGTTCGGCGTGCTGATGATCCCGGCGTTGCTGACCACCCTGTTCATGCGCGAACCCAATGTGCCACTGCGCACCCAGTTGCAGGCCGGGCGCTACAGCTTTGCCCATCAATTGATGTCGGTGTTTGTGCTGATCGTGCTGCTGGTCTCCGTGCCTGCCATGTTTACCCAGCTGTACAACACCGACTTCGGTAGCGTGGTGTTCCATGACACCAGCTTCTGGGATCTGTTGATGGAAGACCGCGCCTTCCTGCGCGCCATCCTCTATATAACGCTTACCGCCCTGTGCCTCTCGGCAATGGGCCGTCGCGGCCTTGCGCCGGTGCTGACGCCGGTCAACGACTTTATCCTGCGCTACCGCTGGCAGGCACTGCTGCTGCTGGGGCTGATCGCCACCTATCGCATGTCCGACACGGTGATGGGCGTAATGGCCAACGTGTTCTACATCGACCAGGGCTTTACCAAGGATCAGATCGCCGGGGTCAGCAAGATCTTCGGCCTGATCATGACCCTGCTCGGCGCCGGCATGGGTGGCCTGCTGATTGTTCGTTTCGGCATCCTGCCGATCCTGTTTATCGGCGGGATCGCTTCGGCCGGCACCAACCTGCTGTTCGTGATGCTCGCAGACATGGGCCCGGACCTGCAGATGCTGATCTTCACCATTTCCCTGGATAACTTCAGCTCGGGTCTGGCCACGTCGGCGTTTGTGGCCTATCTGTCGAGCCTGACCAACCTCAAGTTTTCTGCCACCCAATATGCGCTGCTCAGCTCGATCATGCTGTTGCTGCCTCGCCTGATCGGCGGGTATTCGGGGGTGATGGTGGAGAAGTTCGGGTACCACAATTTTTTCCTGATCACCTGCATGCTGGGTGTGCCGACATTGCTGCTGATTGCGTTGCACTGGTATCAGGAAAATCGGCGGATTCGGTTGAATCCGCCCGCCGAAGACTGATTTTGGGGGCCCTTTAAAAGCCAGACCGCGGCGCCCCCATCGCGAGCACGCTCTGCTCCTACAGACAGCCCTAGATTCTGACGCCTGTACGCCGGCAGTTTGCGCCCGTACAATCCCAAGTCATTTCAAGTCCAAGCAACCGACAACGGCCTACCATGCGTACCAGTCAATATTTGCTCGCCACACAGAAAGAAACGCCTTCCGACGCGGTCGTGATCAGCCATCAGCTGATGCTGCGCGCCGGCATGATCCGCAAACTGGCCTCCGGCCTGTACACCTGGCTGCCCATGGGCTTGAAGGTGATGCGCAAGGTCGAAGCCATCGTTCGTGAAGAAATGAACGCGGCCGGCTCTCTGGAAGTGTTGATGCCGAGCACCCAACCGGCTGAGCTGTGGCAGGAATCCGGGCGCTGGGAAGAGTACGGCCCTGAGTTGCTGCGCTTCAAGGATCGTCATGGCCGCGACTTCTGCGCCGGCCCGACCCACGAAGAAGTGATCACCGACCTGATGCGCAATGAGTTGAGCAGCTACAAACAGCTGCCTCTGAACCTGTATCAGATCCAGACCAAATTCCGTGATGAAATCCGCCCACGCTTCGGTCTGATGCGCGGCCGCGAATTCATCATGAAGGACGCCTATTCGTTCCACGCCGATCAGGCATCGCTGCAGGTCACCTACGACCGCATGCACCAGGCCTACTGCAATGTGTTCACGCGCCTGGGCCTGAAGTTCCGCCCGGTTGAAGCAGACAACGGTTCCATCGGCGGTGCCGGCTCCCACGAATTCCACGTGCTGGCCGATTCCGGCGAAGACGATATCGTGTTCAGCAACGGTTCCGACTACGCGGCGAACATCGAGAAAGCCGAAGCCGTACCTCGGGAAACGTCCCGTCCCGCCCCGGCTGAAGAACTGCGCCTGGTGGATACGCCAGAGACCAAGACCATCGCGGCCCTGGTGGAGAAATTCAATCTGCCGATTGAAAAGACCATCAAGACCCTGATCGTGCACGCCGAAGAAGAAGGCAAGCTGATCGCCCTGGTGATCCGTGGCGACCACGAACTCAACGAAATCAAGGCGGCCCAGCAACCTGGCGTGGCCAGCCCGCTGGTCATGGCCAGCGATGCCGAACTGCGCGACGCCATTGGCGCCGGTGCCGGCTCCCTCGGTCCGCTGAACCTGCCGCTGCCGATCATCATCGACCGTTCGGTCGAGCTGATGAGCGACTTCGCTATCGGCGCGAACATCGACGACAAGCATTACTTCGGCGTGAACTGGGAGCGTGACCTGCCGGTTCCGACCGTAGCCGACCTGCGCAACGTGGTGGCCGGTGACCCAAGCCCGGATGGCAAGGGCACCCTGGAAATCAAGCGCGGCATTGAAGTCGGGCACATCTTCCAGCTGGGCAACAAGTACAGCAAGGCGATGAAGTGCGAAGTGCTGGGCGAGAACGGCAAGCCGATCACCCTCGACATGGGTTGCTACGGCATTGGCGTATCCCGTGTGGTTGCCGCTGCCATCGAGCAGAACAACGACGAGAAAGGCATTATCTGGAGTGACGCCCTGGCGCCGTTCCAGGTTGCCCTGGTACCGCTGCGTTACGAAACCGAGCAAGTACGCGAAGCCACCGACAAACTGTACGCCGAACTGACGGCAGCTGGTTTTGAAGTGCTGCTGGATGACCGGGACAAGAAAACCAGCCCGGGCATCAAGTTCGCCGACATGGAACTGATTGGCATCCCGCACCGGATCGTGGTCAGTGACCGCGGCCTGGCCGATGGCAATCTGGAATACAAGAGCCGGACCGAAGCCGAAGCCCAACCGTTGCCGGTGGCTGACGTGCTGTCTTTCCTTCAGGCGCGTATTCGTCGCTGAAAACCAGATCAAGAGAAGTCATGTTCAAGCGAAACACCAGAGCCCTGGGGGGCGCCGCCTTGTGCGGCGCCCTGCTGGTCAGCGGCTGCGCCAATCAGATGTCGCAACGCAGCGAGCACGAGGAACGGGTCGAGCGTAAGTTGCTCGACCACAGCCTGCAGATCGATGTCGGCGAACCCAAAGTGCTGGAACTGCCGCAACGCCGGGTTCGTATTCACGAGCAGAAGACCTTTGAGGTCACCGAATTCGAAGTCACCCGTCGTTACGACCGCTACACGCCTTACCAGCCCTGGCGCAAACTCTATGAGATGCCCTTGGGTGCAGTGGCTTTGGTGGCGGGTGCGGGCGCCAACGTGGCGAACATCTTCGCCCTCGGCAACCTGCCGACCAGCATGACCCACGACTGGCTGACCTACGGCGTGGACGGTCTCAACCCGTTCATGAACGTGCAGTCCCATGGCCGTGCGCAACAGAACCTGGCAGGTATCGATGAGGTCCAGCGCGACAAGCGCGTGGAGTATTCGAGCCTGCCCTGGAGCGAACGCCCGGTGCAGGTCATCGCCGGCAAACAGACCCATGAGCTGACCACCGACCGCAACGGCGTACTGCGCCTGAACCTGTTGGACAGCCCGTTTGCCGAGCAGGACCTGAACCGCGTCACGACCTTGAAGATCAGCGTGGAAGATGGCCAGGACGACGTGCACTCGGACTCGACCCTGGCGATCAGCAGCACCCTGCGCGGCAAGTTGCTCGAAGCCCACGGCCTGATCTACGACGACCTGGAAGACGATGAAGTCAACCAGTGGGTGCACCGGGTCAAGCGCCTGTCGGAGCTGGGCCTGGAAGAAGAAGCCAGTGAACTGGAACAAAGCCTGATCGAACTGACCCGCAATGATCCCGAGTTGCAGCAGGAATTCCTGCAGGCGCTGACCAAGGATGCGGGGCGGTTAGTCGCAGATCCCGGAGCACGCTGAGACTTCGAAAACACTGTAGATCCAAATGTGGGAGGTGGCTTGCTCCCTCCCACATTTTGTTTCCGGTTTCTACCAAGAGAACTCTAACTGTTCGTTGCCGCCACTCAGGTCCAGCAACCGCACCCCAATCCCCAACAACCGCACCGGTTTCCCACCGCGATTAAACGCCTGGGTCATCAGTTGTTGATAACTCTCAAGATCCCGCGCCGCCCCCGCCTGCTCCAACGTCGTCTGGGTAAAGTCATGAAACTTCACCTTAACGAACGGCTTGCCCGCCTTATAGCTGCTGTCGATACGCGCCATGCGCCCGGCCAGGGTTTCCATCAGTTCGGGCAGTTTCGCCAGGCAACTTGAGAGATCCGGCAAATCCACATCGTAGGTATTTTCCACACTGATGGACTGCCGCCGGCTGTCGTTCTGCACCACACGGTCATCTATCCCACGGGCCAGGCTCCAGAGCCGCTCACCAAAACTGCCGAATTCACGCACGAGCGCCAACTTGTTCCATTCGCGCAATTGCAGGCAGTCTTCGATGCCCAGACGCGCCAGTTTGTCTGCCGTCACCTTGCCCACGCCGTGCAACTTGCTTACCCGTAGCTGCGAGACAAAGTCTTCGACCTGGTCCGGGGTGATCACAAAAAGGCCATTGGGCTTCTTCCAATCGCTGGCGATCTTGGCCAAGAATTTATTCGGCGCCACACCGGCAGACACGGTGATGTGCAATTGGTTGGAGACGCGGCGTCGAATGTCCTGGGCGATGCGCGTGGCGCTGCCGCCAAAGTGCGGGCTGTTGGAGACGTCGAGGTAGGCCTCGTCCAGCGACAAGGGCTCGATCAGGTCGGTGTAGTCGCGAAAGATCGTCTGGATTTCCTTCGACGCTTCCTTATAAGCATCCATGCGCGGCTTGACGATGGTCAGGTCCGGGCAGAGCTTGAGGGCATGGCGCGACGACATGGCTGAACGCACCCCGTACGCGCGCGCTTCGTAGTTGCACGTAGCGATCACGCCCCTTCGATCTGCCGATCCCCCCACCGCCAGGGGCTTTTGCGCCAGGCTCGGGTCATCGCGCATCTCGATGGCGGCGTAGAAGCAATCACAGTCGACGTGGATGATTTTGCGCTGCGTCATAGATAGAGGGGGTGTAATCCAACGGATGGGCAGTATCGCACTCACCCCTGTATATAGCACCAGTAGTTTGATTCTTCCGTCTGAGCGGTAGGAAATTTCCCAGATGAATTTATTTTTTCAATCGAAATCAGTGTCCCAATAGAGCTGAAACCCTTGGCCCGACTGGCCCGCGCGACTCAAATGGCTTCCCATGGAGAGCTAACCGATTGAACCACAAGCGCTTTTCTTCGATTCACAGGTTGACACACTCGCGATCCTCTGTAGAATGCCGACACACAGACGCGGGATGGAGCAGTCTGGTAGCTCGTCGGGCTCATAACCCGAAGGTCGTCGGTTCAAATCCGGCTCCCGCAACCAAACATCAAAAAAGGCTACTCGAAAGAGTGGCCTTTTTTGTGCGCATCTGTTTTGTGCTTGTACGAAAATTGTAAGACAAAAAAATCTTTACCCATCGCGCACTTACCTTCCGCAGCCGACCTTTACCGTTCATTTCACACTTATTTGACCCATCGGCTCATTAACGGTTGACACCTCGCCGCTTGGCTGTAGAATGCCGCCCACAGACGCGGGATGGAGCAGTCTGGTAGCTCGTCGGGCTCATAACCCGAAGGTCGTCGGTTCAAATCCGGCTCCCGCAACCAAACATCAAAAAAGGCTACTCGAAAGAGTGGCCTTTTTTGTATCCGGTGAAAAAGTTCTTCTGAAACAATGGCATGGCATCTTTCATGAAACCGTACACGGTTTGTAGAGTCCATCTCATTGCAAGCTATGCTCAGTGCTCAAGCGCTGCCCTCTACGACCAATGGCCGCTGTCGCCGACCCCGGTGATCCGCGTTAATATTTGTAATTATTTTGTCCATAGGGATTGGTAACTTGGCTGGATACCTCCATCCTGTCGCGCACAATCCAAGAGGTGATTGATGCGCGCCAACTCGTCTGAACCACAAGACACCGTCACAGCGGAACAACCGATCGCTCCCACCCGTTTGCGTTGGCTGGATCTGTTGAGCAAGTACCGGCAACCGATTGGGCTGGCCGTGACCCTGTTGCTGTTCGCAATCGCCCTGATCGCCTGCCGACACCTGCTGCTGGAACTGGACCTCTACGCCCTCCACGACTCGATCCTGGAAGTGCCCAAGCCCGCGTTGCTCGGTGCATTTGCCGCGGCTGTCGCGGGTTTCGTCATTCTGTTGGGCTACGAGTTTTCCGGCGCACGTTACGCCGGCGTAAAGCTGCCCGCCAAGACCCTGGCCCTCGGCGGCTTTACCGCCTTTGCCATCGGCAATGCGATTGGCCTGTCGATGCTCTCGGGCGGCTCGGTACGCTACCGTTTATACGCACGCCATGGCATTGGGGCATCGGAAGTCGCCCACATGACCGTGTTCGCCAGCCTGGCACTGGGCTGCGCCCTGCCACCGCTGGCCGCATTGGCCACGCTGAGCAACTTGCCGGCAGCCTCGACTTACCTGCATTTGCCACAAAGTCTGCTCGGCGGCGTTGCCGGCGCGGTGTTGCTGTTGTCGGCCGTGCTGTGCATCGGCATCTATCGCCGCCACCTGCCGGAACAACCCTACCCGGACAACCTGCTGGTAAAAGCCGGCCGTCGTACCCTGCGCCTGCCCGGCCGACGCCTGACCTTCCTGCAACTGATCATCACCGCACTGGACGTGGCCGCTGCCGCCGCCGTCCTTTATATGCTGCTGCCGGAAGCGCCACCATTCGGCCCATTCCTGCTGGTGTACCTGTTGGCCCTGGCCGCAGGTGTGCTCAGCCATGTGCCAGGTGGCGTAGGCGTATTCGAAGCCATCCTGCTCGCCGCCTTCGCCGACAAGCTCGGCGCAGCGCCACTGGCGGCCGCCCTGCTGCTGTATCGCATGATCTATGTGGTGTTGCCGCTGCTGATCGCCTGTGTATTCCTGCTGGTCAACGAGGCGCAGCGCCTGTTCCAGACCCAACAGAGTCTGCGAGTGGCTTCTGGCCTGGCGGCACCGGTGCTGGCCGTACTGGTTTTTTTGTCCGGCGTGGTCCTGCTGTTTTCCGGCGCCACGCCAGAAATCGACTCACGCCTGGAAAACATCGGCTTCCTGATTCCCCACCGCCTGATTGACGCCTCGCACTTTGGCGCCAGCCTGATCGGCGTGCTGTGCCTGTTGCTGGCCCAGGGCCTGCGCCGGCGTTTGTCGGCGGCCTGGATGCTGACCATGGTGCTGCTGCTGGCGGGTGCCCTGCTCTCGCTGCTCAAGGGTTTTGACTGGGAAGAAGCCAGCCTGATGACCATGACGGCGATACTGCTGGCGATCTTCCGCCGCTCGTTCTATCGCGCCAGCCGCCTGACCGAACTGCCGTTTTCGCCGCTGTACCTGGTGGCCAGTGTCTGCGTGCTGGGTGCCTCGATCTGGCTGCTGCTGTTTGCTTATCAAGATGTGCCTTACAGCCACCAACTGTGGTGGCAGTTCACCCTCGATGCGAACGCCCCGCGCGGCCTGCGCTCGCTGTTGGGCGCCGCCGTACTGCTGGTGATCGTATCGCTGACCTGGCTGCTGCGCACCGCACGCCCGGTGATCCACCTGCCAACCCCCGACGAGCTGGAACGCGCCACCAAGATCCTGATGGCGTCGTCGCAACCCGACGGCGGCCTGGCGCTGACCGGCGACAAGGCGCTGCTGTTCCACCCGAATGACGAAGCCTTCCTGATGTACGCCCGTCGCGGGCGCAGCCTGGTGGCCTTGTATGATCCGATCGGCCCGACCCAGCCCCGCGCCGAGATGATCTGGCAGTTCCGCGACCTGTGCGATATCCACCATGCGCGCCCCGTGTTCTATCAGGTACGCGCCGAGAACCTGCCCTACTACATGGACATCGGTCTCACCGCCATCAAGCTGGGCGAAGAGGCCCGCGTCGACCTGAAACGCTTTGACCTGGAAGCCAAGGGCAAAGAGATGAAGGACCTGCGCTACACCTGGAACCGGGGCACCCGGGACGGTCTGTCCCTGGAGATCTTTGAACCCGGCACGGCGCCGATGGATGAATTAAAAGTCATCTCGGATGCCTGGCTGACCGGTAAGAATGTGCGGGAAAAAGGCTTTTCCCTGGGCCGCTTCAGCGACGACTACCTCAAGCACTTTCGTATCGCGATCATTCGCTTCGAAGGGCGCCCGGTGGCCTTCGCCAACCTGCTCGAGACCTACAACCACGACCTGGCCAGCCTCGACCTGATGCGCGCCCACCCGGATGCGCCAAAGCTGACCATGGAATTCATGATGGTCGGCCTGATTCAACACTATAAGAGTCACGGCTACGCCCGCTTCAGCCTCGGCATGGTGCCGCTGTCGGGCCTGCAACCGCGACGCGGCGCGCCACTGACCCAGCGCCTGGGCTCAATGGTGTTCCGTCGCGGCGAGCAACTGTATAACTTCCAAGGCTTGCGCCGCTTCAAAGACAAGTTCCAGCCTGACTGGGAACCCCGTTACATGGCCGTGCCCGCAGGACTTGACCCGCTGGTGGCACTGGCCGATACCGCCGCCCTGATCGCGGGCGGCTTGACTGGATTGGTGAAACGCTGATGATTCGACGCTCCTGGCGGTATGTATTGGCCTTTGTAGTGCTGCTCGCCCTGGTCCTGGGTGGCGGCTTTTGGTTCTGGAACCGCCCTGCCCCGCAGCCGACCCTGGAGCAACTGCCCCAGGCCGACGGCTCGGTGATGACCCGCGTGACCCCGGCTGGCACCCCGAAAGCCCGCGTCGCGGTGGCGGTGATGGCTGACGAAACCCTGACCGATAGCCAGCTGATTACCCTGAGCCAGGGCGGCAAGGCGCAGATCGTCCAAGTGATCCTGCCAAAGGATGACTGCAAGTTGCAGGAACAAGCGCTGCAAAGCGCCCTGGGCCAGCTCAAAGGGCCCGCGACCCTGGTCAGCGGCATCGGCCCTGGCGCCGCCCTCGCCTGGCGCTGGCTGGCCACACAGAACGACGACAAGGCCAACGCCATCTCCGTCGGCTTCGCGCTGGTACAGGAAGGTTGCAAGGATCCACTGCCGAAAACCGCCGCGCACGGTAATTGGCTGGTGGCCTGGAACGACAACCCTGACGATGAAAGCGCCAGTTTCGTACGTGACACCCCGCGCGCCACCACCAGCATCAGCGACTACGACATTCACTACCCGCAAGTGCTGAACAACGAACTGCGCAAGCAACTGGTGGGTTCGGACAACGGCGGCCTGGCGATTCCCGTGGTGGAAGTGCCGGCTGGCCAGGCCAAGGACACCGTGACGCTGTTCCTTTCCGGTGATGGCGGCTGGCGTGACCTGGACCGCGATGTGGCCGGCGAAATGGCCAAGATCGGCTACCCGGTGGTCGGCATCGACACCCTGCGCTACTACTGGCAGCACAAGACCCCGGAACAAAGCGCCAAGGACCTCACCGAGCTGATGCAGCACTACCGGCAGAAGTGGGGCACCAAGCGCTTCGTGCTGACCGGTTACTCATTCGGCGCCGACGTACTGCCGGCGATCTACAACCGCCTGCCGGAAAACGAGCAGCAGCGTGTGGACGTCATCATCCTGCTGGCCTTCGCCCGCACCGGCAGCTTTGAAATCGAAGTAGAAGGTTGGCTGGGCAACGCCGGCAAAGAAGCCGCGACGGGGCCGGAAATGGCCAAGCTGCCGGCTGACAAGGTGGTGTGCATCTACGGCGCAGAAGAAGTCGACGAGAGTGGCTGCACCGATAAGACCGCCGTGGGCGAGGCTGTGAAGCTGCCGGGCGGGCATCACTTCGATGAGAACTACCCGGCACTGGCCAAGCGTCTGGTAGACATCATCGTGAAGCATCAGGCCAAGTCCGAGTAATTCCGGGCTGTACGCCAAACAAACTGTGGGAGGGGCTTGCCCCCTCCCACAGTTGTTTTGCGGTGTTAGTAAAATCTAGCGCGGCTCGATGTGGGCAATCATCAGTTGCACGGTTTCATTCCCACGAAACTCATTCACGTCCAGCTTGTAGGCCAACTCCACCCAACGCACGGTCGGGTTCGGCCAGACTTCACGGTCGACGCCAAACGCAATGCCATCGAGCTTCACCGACCCGCACTCGCTCTTGAGCACCACTTTCAGGTGCCGCTCCCCCACCACTCGCTGCTCCACCAACTGGAACACGCCATGGAACAGCGGCTCGGGAAAGTGTTGCCCCCACGGTCCGGCATGCCGTAACGCGCGCGCCAGCTCCAGGTGAAACTCTTCCACCGCCAGGGTGCCGTCGGACAGCAGGCGCCCGGTTAGGTCTTCTTCGCGCAGCTGCCGACGCACTTCGGCATCAAAGGCTTCGGCAAACAGTGGGAAATTTTCCTCAGGCAAGGTCAGCCCCGCCGCCATGGCGTGGCCGCCGTATTTGGTGATCAGGTTGGGATGCTGGCTGGCGACCACCGCCAGGGCATCGCGGATGTGAAAGCCCTGTACAGAGCGTCCAGAGCCCTTGAGCAGGCCATCCCCGGCATCGGCGAAGGCGATGGTGGGACGGAAATAGCGCTCTTTCATGCGCGACGCGAGAATCCCGATCACGCCTTGGTGCCATTCCGGGTCGAACAGGCACAAGCCGTAGGGCATCGACTCCACCGGCAAGTCCTTGAGCTGGGCCAGGGCCTCGCGCTGCATGCCTTGCTCGATGGATTTACGGTCCTGGTTCATGCCGTCCAGTTGCGCGGCCATTTCCCGGGCCGCGGCGAAATCCGTGGTGAGCAGGCATTCGATGCCCAGGCTCATATCATCCAGGCGCCCGGCCGCATTGAGCCGTGGCCCGAGGATAAAGCCGAGGTCGGTGGAGGTGATACGCGCCGCATCGCGCTTGGCGACTTCGAGGATCGCCTTGATCCCAGGCCGCGCGCGACCGGCGCGAATACGTTCCAGGCCCTGATGCACGAGGATGCGGTTATTGGCGTCCAGGGGCACCACGTCGGCGACGCTGCCCAGGGCGACCAGGTCAAGCAGCTCGCCAATGTTGGGTTGAGGCTTGTTCTCGTACCAGCCCAGGCTGCGCAAGCGCGCGCGCAGGGCCATCAGCACGTAGAAGATCACCCCCACGCCGGCCAGGGCCTTGCTCGGGAACTCACAGCCCGGCTGGTTCGGGTTGACGATGGCATCCGCCGCCGGCAACTCATCACCGGGCAAGTGGTGATCGGTCACCAACACCTGCAACCCCGCCGCTTTCGCCGCCGCCACCCCTTCGACACTGGAAATGCCGTTGTCCACGGTGATCAGCAACTGCGGCTCGCGCTGCAGGGCCACGGCGACAATTTCCGGAGTCAGGCCGTAGCCGTATTCGAAGCGATTGGGCACCAGGTAATCGACATGGGCCGCGCCGAGCAAACGCAAGCCCAGCGTGCCTACGGTGCTGGCGGTGGCGCCATCGGCATCGAAGTCACCGACGATAAGGATGCGCTGGCGCTGTTCCAATGCCGTCACCAGCAAGTCCACCGCCGCATCGATGCCCTTGAGCTGCTGATAGGGAATCAACCGCGCCAGGCTCTTGTCCAGCTCGGCCTCGGACTGCACGCCACGGGCGGCGTACAGACGGGTCAACAGCGGTGGCAATTCACCAAGGAAGGGCAAGACGGCGGGCAATGGACGGGGGTCGATACGCATGGGTGACGGGAGCTTCTCTTTAATACAACGGTTAAACGACAACTCTGAAGACAGCACAGATCAAATGTGGGAGGGGGCTTGCCCCCTCCCACGTTTTCAACCGCGTTCGCCGACCAGCCATTGCAGTTGCACTTCGTGCTGGCCACGGTCGTCGGTGACGAAGATCGTGCCTTCGCTGATCATCACGTCCCACTTGATCACCCGGGGCATGTCCTTGGCCAGGACCTCCAGAATCTCCTGGGGCACCGCTGCGATGTGCACATTCTTCAGGTTGTTCGCCACCGGCACCACTTTGCCTTCCCAAACGCGCAAGCTGCCATATGCCAACAAGCTGGTGCGCTCAGTGCGGCGCGAGCACCAGGTCAGGCGGTCGGCGTCCGGCTGGCCGACTTCAATCCAGTGCAAAACCCGATCATCCAGGCTTTTTTCCCACAAGGCTGGTTCGTCTACATCCGACAGACCACGACCGAACGCCAACTGTTCGTTGTAAAAAAGGGCGTAGGCCAACAGACGCACGGTCATGCGTTCCTCGGTTTCCGAAGGGTGGCGGGCGATGGTCTGTTTGACGCTCTCGTATACCGAACGGTCAAGGTCGGTGAGGTTGAGTTCGAATTTGTAGGTCGTGGACGGCTGGGCCATGAACGGGCTTCTAGAGACAGGGAAAGGCGGCCAGTCTAACCGATGGCGAGGTCATTCAACGAATACTGCGCTGCATCATCCTTATCCCTGGGCCGCTCGCCTATGTTAAAAGGCTTCATACACCCGCTCTATGCCCTAAAGGATCCCCATGTCGTTGAATGCCAAACCCCTTGCAGGCCTGAAAGTCATAGAACTCGGCACCCTGATCGCCGGGCCGTTCGCCTCACGTATCTGCGCCGAATTCGGCGCCGAGGTGGTCAAGGTCGAATCCCCGGACGGCGGCGACCCGCTGCGCAAATGGCGCAAGCTGTATGAAGGCACCTCGCTGTGGTGGTTTGTGCAGGCGCGCAACAAGAAATCGCTGACGCTGAACCTCAAGCATCCGGACGGCCTGGCAATCCTCAAGCAGTTGCTGGCGGACGCCGACATTCTGATCGAGAACTTTCGCCCCGGCGTACTGGAAAAGCTCGGGCTGAGCTGGGAAACCCTGCACGCCCTCAATCCCAAGCTGGTGATGGTCCGTCTGTCGGGTTTTGGCCAGACCGGGCCGATGAAGGACCAGCCGGGATTTGGCGCGGTGGGCGAGTCCATGGGCGGGCTGCGCTATATCACTGGCTTCGAGGACCGTCCGCCGGTGCGCACCGGGATCTCCATCGGCGACTCGATTGCTGCTTTGTGGGCGGTGATCGGTGCCTTGATGGCGCTGCGTCATCGCGAGGTCAACGGTGGCCTGGGCCAGGTGGTGGATGTGGCCCTGTACGAGGCCATCTTCGCCATGATGGAAAGCATGATTCCCGAGTTTGACGTGTTCGGGTTTATTCGCGAGCGCACCGGCAACATCATGCCCGGCATTACGCCGTCGTCGATCCACACCACTGCGGACGGCAAGCATGTGCAGATTGGCGCCAATGGTGATGCGATCTTCAAGCGTTTCATGGCGGCCATTGGTCGCGACGACCTGGCCAACGATCCGCAACTGGCCAGTAATGACGGGCGTGACAGTCGCCGTGACGAACTGTACGGGGTGATTGATCGCTGGGTGAATTCGCTGTCGCTGGAGCAGGTGGTGGAACAGCTGAACCAGGCTGAAGTGCCCGCGAGCCGTATCTACAGTGCCGAGGACATGCTGGGCGACCCGCAATTCCTGGCGCGGGAAATGTTCCTCAAGGCCCAGCTTCCAGGCGGCAAGGACTTCAAGATGCCGGGCATCGTGCCTAAGCTGTCGGACACACCGGGCAGTTGCGAATGGGTGGGGCCGCAACTGGGTGAACACAACAGCGTAGTGCTGGGCGAGTTGGGATACGACGCAGCCGCCATTGTCCGCTTGCGTGAGGACGGCGCGATCTGATGGCCTCTCGCTGCAAGCGCTGGCTGATCCGGCTATGCCTCGCCGCCATGATGAGCAGCGGCTGGCTGCTGCCTGCGCATGCCGAGGACACCTTGATCTGGCTGCTGCGCGACTTGCCGCCGCTGACTATTTTCGAAGGACCACGCAAAGGCCAGGGAGCGCTGGACCAGTTGCTACCCATACTGATTGAGCGTTTGCCGGAGTATCGCCACCAGGTACTCCACGTCAACCGCGCGCGGGGCACGCAAATGTTGCGCGAGCCCTCGTTCACCTGTGATCCCTCGCTGCTATGGACGCCAGAGCGGGCCAAGTACGTCGTGTTTTCTCGTCAGGCGTTCGTGGTTCCCAGTAATGGCGTCGCGATACGAAGCAGACAGCACTCCGCCATGGCGCCATTTATAGTGGACGGCCAGTTCGACCTGCAGGCCTTTCTCGATACCCATAAAGCACGATTGGGTGCTACCGCAGAACGCAGCTACGGTCCCGTTATCGATGAACGGCTCAAGCAGGCCGATCCACGCAAACTGGCGCTCCACTACGGCAACGACGCCCTTGGCAGCCTGTTACAAATGCAGCGCCTGGGAAGGCTGGAAGCCGTGCTGGGGTACTGGCCGGAAATCCGCTATCACGCGATGCAGCAGGGGATCGCGCCCGACGAACTGAGCTTCTACCCGATTAAAGGCACGGCGCCTTACCAGCGCACGCATATTGCCTGCTCAGACACAGCAGAGGGGCGTCAGGCCATCGAACGAATCGACCAGGTGCTGCGCGACACCCCACTGGAACAGATGCAGCAGTCCTACGCTTCATGGCTGGACCCTGTCATGCGCGAACACTATCTGCGAGATAACCCGAGCTTTTTCCAGGATTCGCCAGAGCCCTGACAAATCCCGGGCAAAAAGAAACCCCGAAGAGTGGGGAGACACTTCGGGGTTAAACGTGGCCTACAAAGACCAGTACAGCAAGCCACAAACACCGGAGCACAATGTTTGCTCTTGCTGTTACAAAATCTGACAGGGCATCCAGTAGGAAGTTTCCATCGATAAACAATTCTTCATGCAACGGCGGCGCCGCGGGTCTGTGCGGCATTGCGCAAGGCTGCGATGACCGAGGGTTCCAGGCGCCCTTCAGCGATCTTGAGGTCACGTAGCAGGCAATCCACAACATCGACCAACACGCGTTTGTCCATCAATTGCGCCCGGTCGACGTCACGCTCGACCACGATCGCGCCAGCAGGATTCTTCACAGTCACCAGGCACTCGCCCTGCACACCAGAGGTGGTCAGCGTAACCTGATAAGGGCTCAGTGCTTCTTCGAGCAATAGGCTGATACTTTCCATCTCGATCACCACTCAATAGTTCGGGAACAATCGTTTCAACGGGAGCTGCATCTATCCTAAATGACCGGTTGCCACGTAGGAAAGTTCGCTTTTTCGTCTTTATAGGCTCGCCAGGGAGTGACTTGGACCAGCATGCGCTCGCAACATGACAGGCAAAAAACGGCAGCACATAAATGCTTACGCAATGGGCTGCTGTTCTTGGGGTTTGCCAGGCGCTGAGGCCGGGCCTGCCAGCAACAAAAAACGCCGCTGACCCAAGGAAGGGAAAGCGGCGTTTTTGTCTTCGTGATGTGTCTTACAAAGGCTTACCACGATTGCCATGCTGGCTGACAAACGCCTGCATCGCCTTCAAGTCATTCGGCAGCACCGTGCAACGCTCTTCACGCTCGAACAGGTCTGTCAGATGCACCGGCAGTTCCAGCGCCTTGCCAACACCGGCCTTCTCCACCGCTTCCGGGAATTTCACTGGATGAGCGGTGCCGAGAATCACCATCGGGATATCCAGGCTGCGACGGCATTCGCGGGCAGCCTTCACACCAATGGCAGTGTGCGGGTCGAGCAACTCGCCGGTCTGGGCGTAGACTTCGGCGATGGTTTCGCAGGTCTGCGCGTCGTCCACGGCCAGGGAGTCGAACAGCTTGCGGGTTTCAGTCCAGCGCTCTTCATCAACGCTGAAACCGCCGCCGCTCTTGAAGGTGTCCATCAAGCCGGCAATGGCTGCGCCGTTGCGACCGTGCATGTCGAACAGCAGGCGCTCGAAGTTCGACGACACCATGATGTCCATGGACGGCGACAGGGTGGCGTGCAGGGTTTCCTTGACGTACTGGTTGCCGCTCATGAAGCGGTGCAGGATGTCGTTGCGGTTGGTGGCGACGATCAACTGGTTGATCGGCAGGCCCATGTTGCGCGCCAGGTAGCCGGCGAAGATGTCGCCGAAGTTACCGGTCGGCACCGAGAACGACACCGAACGTGCCGGGCCGCCCAACTGCAGCGAGGCGTGGAAGTAATAGACGATCTGGGCCATGATCCGCGCCCAGTTGATCGAGTTCACCGCCACCAGTCGCGTGCCTTTGAGGAAGCCCTGGTCGGCGAAGCTGTTCTTGACCATTTCCTGGCAGTCATCGAAGTTGCCTTCGATGGCGATGTTATGGATGTTCTCGCCGAAGATGGTGGTCATCTGGCGGCGCTGCACTTCCGACACACGCTTGTGCGGGTGCAGGATGAAGATGTCGACGTTTTCGCAGTGCTTGCAGCCTTCGATGGCCGCCGAACCGGTGTCACCCGAGGTGGCGCCGATGATCACCACGCGCTCGCCGCGCTTCTCCAGCACGTAGTCCAGCAGGCGACCCAGCAGTTGCAGGGCGAAGTCCTTGAACGCCAGGGTCGGGCCATGGAACAGCTCAAGCACCCATTCGTTGCCATTGAGCTGACGCAATGGCGCGATGGCGCTGTGGGAAAACACGCCGTACGTCTCTTCCAGAATCTTTTTGAAATCCGCATCGGGGATGCTGCCGGTGACGAACGGGCGCATCACCCGGAACGCCAGCTCGTGGTACGGCAGGCCGGCCCACGAAGCGATTTCTTCCTGGGTAAAGCGTGGCAGGTTTTCCGGCACGTACAGGCCGCCATCGGTGGCAAGGCCTGCCAGTAAAACGTCTTCGAAATTCAGGGCCGGTGCCTGGCCGCGGGTGCTGATGTAACGCATGACTGGCTCCTCTAAAACATTCTCGAACAGAGGCCGCCGCACATACGGGGCCTCTGGAACAGATCGGTTAGTTCAGGTGTTCGACGCGAATCCGCACCACCGGGCCGACGACGCCTTGCAAGGCCTCCAGAGCGGTGATGGCATCGTTGATGTGCTGCTCAAGCACGCGGTGGGTCAGCAGGATCATCGGCACCTGGCCGTTCTGCTCCTCGACTTCCTTCTGCATGATCGACTCGATGTTGATACCGCGCTCCGACAGGATGCTGGCGACCTGGGCCAACACGCCTGGGTGATCCTTGGCCTGGATGCGCAGGTAGTAGGCGCTTTCGCATGCCTCGATCGGCAGGATCGGGTGGGCCGACAGCGAATCCGGCTGGAAGGCCAGGTGCGGCACGCGGTTTTCCGGGTCGCTGGTCATGGCGCGAACCACGTCCACCAGGTCGGCGATCACCGACGAAGCGGTCGGTTCCATGCCGGCGCCGGCACCGTAGAACAGGGTGGAGCCGGCGGCATCACCGTTGACCATCACGGCGTTCATCACGCCATTGACGTTGGCGATCAGGCGGTCAGCCGGGATCAGCGTCGGGTGCACACGCAACTCGATTCCCGCCGGGGTGCTGCGCGCGACACCGAGGTGCTTGATGCGGTAGCCCAGGGCTTCGGCGTAGTTCACGTCGGCAGTGGTCAGCTTGGTGATGCCTTCGGTGTAGGCCTTGTCGAACTGCAGCGGGATACCAAAGGCGATGGACGCCAGGATGGTCAGCTTGTGCGCCGCGTCGATGCCTTCCACGTCGAATGTCGGGTCGGCTTCGGCGTAACCCAGGGCCTGGGCTTCGGCCAGCACGTCTTCGAAGGTACGGCCCTTCTCGCGCATTTCGGTGAGGATGAAGTTACCGGTGCCGTTGATGATGCCGGCTACCCAATTGATGCGGTTGGCGGACAGGCCTTCACGGATTGCCTTGATCACCGGGATACCACCGGCAACCGCAGCTTCGAACGCTACGATCACGCCCTTCTCGCGGGCCTTGGCGAAGATCTCGTTGCCGTGTACGGCGATCAGCGCCTTGTTGGCGGTGACCACATGCTTGCCGTTCTCGATCGCCTTGAGCACCAGCTCGCGGGCCACGGTGTAACCGCCCACCAGTTCGATGACGATATCGATTTCAGGGTTGGTGGCCACAGCGAAGACATCGTTGGTAATCGCAATACCGGTCGTTTGGAACTGAGGCTTTGGCGAACGCGTGGCAATTTGCGCCACTTCAATCCCACGCCCTGCACGGCGGGAAATTTCTTCAGCATTACGCTGAAGTACGTTGAAGGTGCCGCCACCGACGGTCCCTAACCCACAAATGCCTACTTTGACCGGTTTCACTGAAGAACTCCCCATGAAACGGCCGACGCTAGGTCGGCCGTGGAAAACAGCCGCACAACTGCGGCTTTCAATTAATGGCCCGCCGACTTATCCACGGGCCAGCATCGTCAAAGGTTCGACAATGCTGGTTTATTTGGCACTCAGCGCCAGTTTGGCAACTTGTGGTGCCGGCTGGTAGCCCGGAATCACCTGGCCGTCAGCTAAAACGATGGCCGGTGTGCCGTTTACGCCGATGGACTGGCCCAGGGCGAACTGCTTGGAAACCGGGTTGGCACATTTGGCCGCCTTGATTTCCTTGCCATCAACCATCTTGTCCATGGCCGCCTTCTTGTCGGCCGAGCACCATACGGCTTGCAGCTGCTCGTCGCCCGGCGAACCCAGGCCCTGACGCGGGAACGCTACGTAGCGCACTTCCACGCCGAGCTTGTTCAGCGCAGGCACTTCGGCGTGCAACTTATGGCAGTACGGGCAGGTGGTGTCGGTAAACACGGTGATATGGGTCTTGGTCTCGCCGATGGCCGGGTAAACCACGGTTTCAGCCACTGGAATGCCGTTGATCAGCTTGGACACGCCCAGGCGCTCGGCTTTCTCGGTGAGGTTGACCGGCTTGCCGTCCTTGAGCTGGAACAGGTAGCCCTGGACGATGTACTGACCGTCTGCACTGGCGTACAGCACGCGGCTGCCCTTGAGCTTGACTTCATACAGGCCGGCCATCGGGCTGGCGCTGATGCTTTCGATCGGGGTGTCGAGCTGCAGGTTGGCCAGGCTCTTGCGGATGGTCTGCTCGGCAGCGTCATCGGCGACGGCAAAGGTGGAAACCAACGCAATGGCTGCGGCGGCAATAATCTGGGTCAAGCGCATGGAAACTCCTGAAGGCAGATGCAGGGACGGGTGCAGGTACGCCGATACGCAAACACGGGTGCGGGCCGTCCCCTTTGCTAACCGGCAAAGCCTACCACAGTTGGGCCGCAGGGCAGCCCGTGGCGGGATAAATTGGCGGTTTTCAGCCTCGCGGGTGGTGCTTGGCGTGCATATCCTGCAATCGCGCACGCGCCACGTGGGTGTAAATCTGGGTGGTGGATAAGTCGCTGTGGCCCAGGAGCATTTGCACCACACGCAAATCCGCGCCGTGGTTGAGCAAATGCGTGGCGAAGGCGTGACGCAGTGTGTGGGGCGACAGCGACTTTCCGATCCCCGCGACCTTGGCCTGGTGCTTGATGCGATGCCAGAAGGTCTGGCGGGTCATCTGCTCGCCACGCTGGCTGGGGAACAGCACATCGCTGGGACGCCCGCCGAGCAGTTCGCTACGGGCATCGCGCATGTAGCGCTCGACCCACACGATGGCCTCCTCCCCCATCGGTACCAGCCGTTCCTTGCTGCCCTTGCCCATCACCCGCAGTACACCCTGGCGCAGATTGACTTGCTCCAGGGTCAGGCTGATCAGCTCCGTGACCCGCAGGCCGCAGGCATACAAAACTTCCAGCATGGCGCGGTCCCGCTGGCCGATGGCCTCGCTGAGGTCGGGCGCAGCGAGCAAGGCATCGACGTCGGCTTCTGACAGGGATTTAGGTAAGGGCCTACCCAGTTGCGGCATATCGATTTGCAGGGTCGGATCGAGGGCGATCAGTTTTTCCCTCAACAAATAGCGATAAAAGCCACGCACACCGGAGAGGAATCGCGCAGTGGAACGAGGCTTGTAGTTCTGCTCCAGGCGCCAGGCCAGGTGATCGAGGATCAGCTCGCGGCCGGCATTGATCAGTTCCAGTTTTTTTTCCTGCAACCAGCCGTTGAACAGCGCCAGGTCGCTGCGGTAGGCCTGGCGGGTGTTGTCTGACAGGCCTTTTTCCAGCCAAAGGGCGTCAAGGAAGCGGTCGATCAGGGGGTGGTCAATGGCGGGCATGGGGGCTCAGGCAAGGAAAAGGGTGGTATCGGGTAGATCCTATCGCAGCCCGGCCACGTACACATCCCTGAGGGCATGAACCGTCGTAGCCGGCCGCATCTTCCGCAGAGACAGAGCTCAAATCGCGGGCACAAAAAAGCAGCCCGTAGGCTGCTTTTTTCTGCATCGGGAAGCTGGACTTAAGCCAGTTTTTCCTTGATGCGAGCTGCTTTACCGGACAGGTCACGCAGGTAGTACAGCTTGGCTTTACGTACGTCACCGCGACGCTTAACGGCCATGCTGTCGATTTGCGGGCTGTAGGTCTGGAAAGTACGCTCTACGCCAACACCGTTGGAGATTTTACGAACAGTGAAAGCACTGTTCACACCACGGTTACGCTTGGCGATTACCACGCCTTCGAACGCTTGCAGACGCGAACGGTCGCCTTCCTTCACTTTCACCTGAACGACAATAGTGTCGCCCGGGGCAAAGGTAGGGATCTCTTTGGTCATCTGCTCTGCTTCGAGTGCAAGGATGATTTTGTTAGTCATGCTGTGCTCCTAAGGTAAGTCAATGGACCTACCATCGATACGTTGTTAACTATCGTCCCGCGCGAGGATGTATTCCTCGAGCAGCTTCTTCTCTTCTCCAGAAAGCGAGCGGCTTTCCAGAAGATCGGCGCGTCGTTCATAGGTCCGACCAAGGGACTGCTGTAAACGCCAACGCCGGATGTGTGCGTGATTGCCACTTAGCAATACGTCGGGAACACGCTGATCCGCATACACCTCCGGTCGGGTGTAATGCGGGCAATCCAGCAAACCATCCGTGAAGGAATCTTCCTCCGCGGAGTCCGCATGCCCTAAAGCTCCAGGCAGCAGTCGTGTAACCGCATCTATCAGGACCATCGCCGGCAGCTCGCCGCCAGACAGGACATAGTCCCCAATCGACCACTCTTCATCGACATGAGCATCAATAAAACGCTCGTCAATGCCTTCATAGCGACCGGCAATCAGGATCAGTGCTTCCTCATTCGCCAGTTCGCGGACCCCAGCCTGTTTCAGCTGGCGGCCTTGAGGGGACAGGTAAATCACCTTCGCCTTCTCCCCGGCTGCAGCCTTGGCCTGAGCCAACGCGTCTTCCAGGGGCTTGATCTTCATCACCATGCCCGGGCCACCGCCAAATGGGCGATCGTCCACAGTGTGATGTCGATCCGTCGTGTAGTCTCGCGGGTTCCAACAGGTAAGCTGCAACAGCCCCTGTTTCACCGCCCGACTGGTGATGCCGTACTCACTGATGGCGGAAAACATCTCGGGAAACAAACTGATCACTTCAATGCGCAAATTAGCCACGCTTAGAAGTCCGCGTCCCATTCCACCTTCATCTCGCCCGCTGCCAGGTCGACGGCCAACACGCATTGCTCGGTATAGGGCAACAGGCGTTCGCGATCATCCAGGCTGCCAGCGCAAGGCTTGACCACCATTACATCATTGGCGCCGGTTTCCAGAAGATGATCGATTTTCCCGAACAATTGCCCGAGTTGATCAATAACCTTCAGACCTTCCAGCTGGTACCAGTAGTACTCGCCGTCGGTCAATTCAGGGAACAGGTTGCGCGGCACGCAGATCTCATAACCAGCCAGAAGACGAGCTTCTTCACGATCATCAAGACCCTTGAGCTTTGCGACCAGGAACTTATCGCTCCCGCGTCCACTGACCAGCTCGACCTGTTTCACACTACCTTCGCGCTTGAGCGTCCAGGTTTTGTACTGCAACAGGTTTTCAGTCGGATCAGTAAAGGAATACACCTTCACTTCGCCGCGAACGCCATGAACAGAATAAATCTTGCCGATAACGATCAAATCATCAGCAACAGCTGGCGTCGCGTTCATATTGCTCAGGCTGCGGCCTTAGCCGAGTCCTTCAACAACTTGGCAACACGCTCAGACGGTTGTGCACCAACGCTCAGCCAGTAGGCTACGCGCTCTTGGTTCACGGACAGGCGGACTTCTTGACCACGAGCGATCGGGTTGAAGAAACCAACTTGTTCCTTGTGAGAGCCGTCACGTGGGTTGCGGCTGTCAGTTACGGTCAAGTGGTAAAACGGGCGCTTTTTGGAGCCGCCAAGGGCAAGACGGATTGTTAGCATGTGAACATCGTTCCTGTAGTCGGTGCTGCAAATCTAAATGCACAGCGGGCATAGGTGCCCGAAAGGCCGCATATTCTAAGGAATATCCGGACTTTTGCAAATGTCTTTTTCTGGCGCCTATCAGCGTGCCATTCAGATCTGCTATAGAGCCGTCGGTTAAAACGGCAGGTCAGCCCCCGCCAACGGCGGGTTTGCTGGAGATCCCACATCCCTGTGGGTCGGAGCAGGAGTGAACTCCCGCTCGAATACTTTACATTTTCGGCATGCCGCCGCCGGGCAACATACCGCCCATGCCGCGCATCATCTTGGCCATTCCGCCCTTGGCGGAGAATTTCTTCATCATCTTCTGCATCTGCTTGTGCTGCTTGATCAAGCGACCGATGTCCTGCACCTGGGTGCCGGAACCCATGGCGATCCGACGCTTGCGCGAACCGCTGATCAGCTCGGGGTCGCGGCGCTCGGCCGGGGTCATGGAGTTGATGATGGCTTCCATCTGCTTGAACTGCTTCTCTGCCGCATTCTGGGCATTGCCCATTTGCGCCAGGTTCACACCGCCGATATTCGGCAGCTTGTCCATCAGGCCGCCGAGGCCGCCCATGTTCTTCATTTGTTGCAGCTGGTCGCGGAAGTCTTCGAGGTCGAAGCCCTTGCCCTTCTTCAGCTTCTTGGCCAGCTTATCGGCCTTGTCCTTGTCGAGGGTCGCTTCGGCCTGTTCGATCAGGCTGAGCACGTCACCCATGCCGAGGATACGCGAGGCGATACGCTCAGGATGGAACGGTTCAAGCGCTTCGCTCTTCTCGCCCATACCGATGAACTTGATCGGCTTGCCGGTGATGGCACGTACCGACAGTGCGGCACCGCCTCGGGCGTCGCCGTCGACCTTGGTGAGGATCACGCCGGTCAGCGGCAGTGCATCACCAAAGGCCTTGGCGGTGTTGGCCGCATCCTGGCCGGTCATGGCGTCAACCACGAACAGCGTCTCGACCGGGTTGATCGCGGCATGCAGCGCCTTGATCTCGCCCATCATCTCTTCATCGATGTGCAGGCGACCGGCGGTATCGACGATGACCACGTCGATGAACTTCAGCTTGGCTTCTTTAATGGCGGCGTTGGCGATGTCGACCGGCTTCTGGCTCAGGTCGGACGGGAAGAAGGTCACGCCTACTTCACCCGCGAGCATTTCCAACTGCTTGATCGCGGCCGGACGGTACACGTCAGCCGAGACCACCATTACCGATTTCTTCTTGCGCTCTTTAAGGAAGCGCGCCAGCTTGCCGGCGGTGGTGGTCTTACCTGCACCCTGCAGGCCAGCCATCAATACGACGGCCGGTGGCACGGCGCTGAGGTTCAGGTCTTCGTTGGCCGCGCCCATCAGGCTTTCGAGCTCGGCCTGGACGATCTTCACAAAGGCCTGGCCCGGGGTCAGGCTGCGGGACACTTCAGTGCCAACCGCACGCTCCTTGACCGAGTTGACGAAGTCCTTGACCACAGGCAAGGCGACGTCGGCTTCCAGCAACGCCATGCGCACTTCACGCAGGGTGTCTTTAATATTGTCCTCGGTCAGCTTGGCCTTGCCGGTTACGTGGCGCAGCGTCTGCGAGAGACGGTCAGTCAAGTTTTCAAACATGCGCGATCCTTTCAGGCCCTATTCATCGAAATGCATTGGTAGACCGAGGTAATGGCGGCCCAGGCTGTGGTAAATCGCTATTAAAAACAGCGTTCGGCGAGCCTGCGGCGTGGGCAGGTCGCGGATTATAGCGAAGACTGAGCCCATGCACACCCGCTGTCTGGCCGGGGAGTCTTTCGTGGAGCGCAGGTGTGTGCCAAACTCAGCGCCTTTCGGGCTTGTCTATCAGGATTTATGCTCCCCTTGTCACCCAGTTTGCTACCCAGCCTCGCCGCCGCCATCGTGTATGCCGCTGCGACCCTCTATCAGGGCTCTCGTCTGGCCAAAGGCGCCAAGGCGGACAAACGCCTGCTGGTCGGCCTTGGCGTCCTCGCCCTGCTGGCCCATGCCGCGAGCTTGTTCACCCATCTGATGACGCCGGTTGGCCTGGGCCTGGATTTTTTCAGCGCCGCCAGCCTGATCGCGGCGGCGGTCATTGCGCTGACACTGATGGCCTGTTATCGGATTCCCGTCGAGAACCTGCTGGTCCTGCTCTTCCCACTGGGTGTGCTGACGGTGCTGCTCGCGCAGTTCGCCCCCACCGGTACGGTGCAGGTGATCGACGAAGAGCCAGGCATCCTCGCTCATATCCTGCTGTCGATCCTGGCCTACGGCATGTTCACCATTGCGGTGTTCCAGGCCTTGCTCCTGCTGTTGCAGGACCACCAGCTCAAGCACAAGCACCCTTCCGGCCTGATCAAGAACTTCCCGCCGCTGCAAACCATGGAAAGCCTGCTGTTCGGTTTCCTGTGGGCCGGCTGGACGCTGCTGTCGCTGTCGCTGATCTCCGGCTGGCTGTTCGTCGAAAACCTGTTTGCCCAGCACCTGGTGCACAAGACCCTGCTGGCATGCCTGGCCTGGGTGGTGTTCAGCGTATTGCTGTGGGGCCGCAACCGCCTTGGCTGGCGCGGGCACAAGGCGATTCGCTGGACCCTGGCCGGTTTCTGCCTGCTGATGCTGGCCTATTTCGGCAGCAAGCTGGTTCGCGAATACATCCTGCATATCTGACGGGCAGCAAAAAATGGACAATTTGCCCTTGGGGCCGATGCTCGCAGTAATCGCCTTGCTGGTGTTATGGGCGGCGCTGTTTACCGCCATCGAAGCCGCACAACAACACCTGTTGGCCTTGCGCCCCGGCACACGCCAGGGCGACAAGGCTGCCGCCCGCCTGAGTTTCCCGCGCCACAGTCTGATCCTGTGCAACAGCCTGTGCCGCGCAGCCGTGGTAATCCTCTGCACCCTGCTGGCGATTTATGCCTGGGCGCAGAACGGCCCGTGGCTCGGCTGGCTGATCTCCTGCGCCGTCCTGCTGATCCTGGCCGACTACCTGCCCCGCGCCCTGGCAACCCGTCATCCGCAAGCGGTGCTGGGTTTTGGCAACACGCTGCTGGGCGTGCCACTGAAAATCCTCTACCCCGCCGCCTGGTTGCTCAATGGCATCAGCCTGTTGCTGCTGCGCCCGTTTGCGCGCAAGGCCGGGGTAGTGAAACACAGCGACGCGCCACAGCCCGACCACGACGAACCGCAGCCTGAGGCCGACGAAGGCCGCACACCTGGCATGCCAGGCATCCACGCCCTGGACAACATCACCGTCAATGACATCCTGGTACCCCGCAGCGAAGTGGACGGTATCAACCTGGATGACTCGATCGAAGAAATCATCGAGCAACTGCGCACCTCCCCGCGCACTCGCCTGCCGGTGTTCCACAGTGACATCAACCAGGTCGAAGCCGTACTGAACACCCGGCTGATCCAGCATCTGCTGCCGGACGCCAGCCTGACCAAGGAAGCCTTGCTCGAGGCTTCCTACGAGCCCTACTTCGTCCCGGAAAGCACACCTCTGCAACTGCAACTGCTGAACTTCCACAAGCAGCAACGACGCCTGGGCATGGTGGTGGATGAATACGGCGAAGTACTGGGTATCGTCACCCTGGAAGATATTCTCGAAGAAATCGTCGGCGAATTCGAAAACGAGCAAAGTGCGGACAACCCGCATATCGAAGCGCAACCCGATGGCCGCTACATCATCGACGGCGCCGCCTCGATCCGCGAATTGAACAAGAGCCTGGGCTGGCACCTGCCCAGCGACGGGCCCAAGACCCTCAACGGCTTGGTGACCGAAGCACTGGAGACTATTCCGGATTGCGCGGTGTGCGTAAAAATCGGTCGCTACCGCTTGGAAATCCTCGAGACCGAGGACAACCGGGTAAGCAAGGTCCTGATCTGGCACACCAGCCGGGTGCCGGTCGCCGCCTGATTTCCTGACAAACCACACTCCAGTGTGGGAGGGGTGCTCGAGCCACTTGTTGTATTTCCACACCCCTTCCTATAATCCCTGCGGCTTACCCAAGCCCCGCCCGACCGTGTGCTATCCGCACTGAGCGCGTCCAGGCACCGCTGCATTCTGTCTGACCGGTGTTCGCTCCCATCCCGAGCCGCCCCGCGCACTACCCTGATCCAAGGGGGTTCGACCCAATAATAATCCGCGTCCAAACGCGCAACGACCGTCAGGGATACCTCCATGAGCACCACCTATAACGAGGCCGCGACCGCCGCCCCGACCAACTCGACCGCCCGTGTCGCCACCGCAAGCATCGTCGGCACCGCCATCGAGTTCTACGACTTCTATATCTACGCCACGGCTGCCGCCCTTGTGATCGGGCCGGTGTTCTTTCCGCAGACCTCCGGTACCGCGCAGATGCTGGCGTCGTTCCTGACCTTCGGTATCGCCTTTATCGCCCGCCCGCTGGGCTCGGCGCTGTTCGGCCACTTTGGCGACCGCATCGGCCGCAAGTCGACCCTGGTGGCCTCGTTGCTGCTGATGGGCGTGTGTACCACGCTGATCGGCTTGCTGCCCGGCTATGACAGCATCGGTGCCTGGGCGCCCATCCTGTTGTGCGTGCTGCGTTTCGGCCAGGGCCTGGGGCTTGGCGGCGAGTGGGGTGGCGCGGCGTTGCTGGCCACCGAGAACGCCCCCAAGGGCAAACGCGCCTGGTTCGGCATGTTCCCGCAACTGGGCCCGTCGATCGGTTTCCTGGCGGCCAACGGCTTGTTCCTGATCCTGGCCATGAGCCTGAATGACGAGCAGTTCCGCAGTTGGGGCTGGCGCATCCCGTTCATCCTCAGCGCAGCATTGGTGATGGTCGGCCTGTATGCGCGCCTGAAGCTGCATGAAACCCCGGTGTTCGCCAATGCCGTGGCGAAAGAAGCCCCGGTGAAAGTGCCGCTGGTGGAACTGTTCAGCCAGCATTGGTTGCCGGTACTGCTGGGCGCCGCGTCGATGGTGGTGTGCTACGCGCTGTTCTACATCACCACGGCCTTTTCCCTGAGCTATGGCGTTTCGACCCTGGGCTACAGCCGCGAGACGTTCCTTGGATTGCTGTGCTTTGCAGTGCTGTTCATGGGCCTGGCGACACCGTTGGCGGCGTTGGCCAGTGACCGCTACGGGCGCAAGCCGGTGCTGATCGTCGGTGCGGTCCTGGCGATTCTGTCGGGCTTCACCATGGAGCCGTTGCTGACCCACGGTTCGACTTGGGCTGTGGCACTGTTTTTGGCCCTGGAGCTGTTCCTGATGGGCGTGACCTTCGCGCCGATGGGTGCGCTGTTGCCAGAATTGTTCCCGACACGCGTGCGTTATACCGGGGCTTCGGCGGCGTATAACCTGGGTGGGATTGTTGGCGCTTCGGCCGCACCGTTCTTCGCAACCAAGCTGGTGGCGATGGGTGGGCTGAGTTATGTCGGCGGATATGTGTCGGCGGCAGCGTTGCTCAGCTTGATTGCTGTGCTGTGCCTGAAAGAGACGCGGGATAATGATTTGAACAGGGTTGCCTGATAAACAGCTATCGGGGGCAAGCCCGAATGCCAGTCAGTTAAGGCTTTTTGTAGGAGCGAGCTTGCTCGCGAAAAACTCACAGACGCCGCGTTCATTCAGGAAGCACGCGTTATCGTTGACGTTTTTCGCGAGCAAGCTCGCTCCTACAGGAGGCGATGTACGCTTAACTGACCGGCACGATGCTTTTAGAGCTCTACAACAACCGCTTTCGAAGCACGGGTCGCCTTGGCCCGAGCCGCTTCAATCGACTCATCCCGCGCCAACGCCACGCCCATGCGGCGCTGGCCATTCACTTCTGGCTTACCAAACAGACGCAACGCCGTGTCCGGCTCGCTCAAGGCGGCGCCGAGGTTGGCGAACGCGGTCTGGGTCGACTGCCCTTCCACCAGAATCACCGCCGAAGCCGAAGGCCCGAACTGACGGATCAACGGGATTGGCAGGCCCAGGATGGCGCGCGCATGCAGGGCAAACTGCGACAGGTCCTGGGAAATCAGGGTCACCAGACCGGTGTCATGGGGGCGCGGCGACACCTCGCTGAACCACACCTGATCGCCTTTGATGAACAGCTCCACGCCAAACAGGCCACGACCGCCCAACGCCTCGGTCACTGCCTTGGCCACACGCTCGGACTCGGCCAGGGCAATCGGGCTCATCGCTTGTGGCTGCCAGGATTCCTGGTAGTCGCCCTTCTCCTGACGGTGGCCGACCGGCGCGCAGAAGGTGGTACCGCCGATGTGACGCACAGTCAGCAGGGTGATTTCATAGTCGAAATCGATAAAGCCTTCGATGATCACCCGACCTTTACCGGCACGCCCGCCTTCCTGGGCGTAGTCCCAAGCTTTCTGCACATCATCAGCACTGCGCAGCAGGCTCTGGCCCTTGCCCGACGAGCTCATCACCGGCTTGACCACGCAGGGGAAGCCCAGGTCCTGGACGGCCTTGCTGTAGTCTTCGAAGGTGTCGGCGAAGTGGTACGGCGAGGTCGGCAGGTCCAGCTCTTCAGCGGCCAGGCGACGGATACCTTCGCGGTTCATGGTCAGCGACGTGGCACGGGCGGTCGGGATCACCGTGAAGCCTTCGGCCTCCAGCTCCACCAGGGTCGCGGTGGCGATGGCTTCGATTTCCGGCACGATGAAATGCGGTTTTTCCGCCTCGATCACCGCACGCAGGGCAGCGCCGTCGAGCATGTTGATCACATGGCTGCGGTGCGCAACCTGCATGGCCGGCGCATTGGCGTAGCGATCCACGGCAATCACTTCAACGCCCAGGCGTTGCAGTTCGATCACCACTTCCTTGCCCAGCTCACCGCAGCCACACAGCAAAACGCGGGTCGCGGTTGGCGACAATGGAGTTCCGATTCGGGTCATCTCAGGTCCTCAGGGGAGCGGATCATGGGGAGAAAGGCCGGCATTTTACATGAACTGTAAAAATTGGCCTCAGTTGGCGACGGCCCGCTTGCGGATGCGCCAGGCCATGATCAGCCACACCACCGTGACCCCGGCGAATTTCGACGCCAAGGCCGTGCCCACCACGGCAGGGGTGAGTGCGCCGATCAGGCCGAAGAAGATAAACGTGTCGAGGGGAATGCTCAGCGCCGAACTTATCCACAGGCGATCGTGGAGCGGGCGCTTGGTGATGCTGAACACCAGCCAGTCGATGCACTCGGACACCGCGAATGCCGTGGCGCTGGCCAGGGCGATGGACGGGTCCGAAGTGATATACGACAACACCAGCGCCGCCAGCATGGCGATGATCGCACCGTGGCCGAAGCGGGTTTGCACCATGTCGCGCAGGATAAACACCAGGCCACCCCAGGCCGACCAGATGACATCCAGGTGCGGGGCGGTGGAGAAGGCGAAGTTGATCAGCACGACGCTGCTGATGTAGGCGATCAGGAAGAGCATGGGGCGAGGGACCTGTGAACAAGGGGCACAGGGTACTTCACATTTTGAAATATGTCGTCTGGGAGGGCCTTATCGGGGGCAAGCCCCCTCCCACATCTTGACCGCATGCTTACAGATCAAACGCGGTTAAGTGTGGGAGGGGGCTTGCTCCCGATGGCGATCCATCAGGCGCCGGATTTACCAGAAGCCATAAACACCAACCCCCCCGCCACCGCCCGCTCATGACACAACCCCAACACCACCCGGCGTTCGGCGTTGTCCATGCGGCTCCAACGTGTGATTTCATCCACGGTGCGCTGGCAACCGGTGCAAATATCGTCATCATCCAGCGCGCAAATGCTCACGCACGGCGAGGCGACGGGGCGTTCAACTGCACTCATTCTTCCTGCTCTACCAGATCCCGCGCGTAACGCTGGGCGTTATGCACATAGTGCGCGGCGCTGGCTTCGAGCATGCGTTTCTGTGCGTCAGTCAATTCACGCACCACTTTGCCCGGCGAGCCCATCACCAGCGAACCATCGGGAATCTCCTTGCCTTCGCCAATCAGCGAGTTGGCGCCGATGATGCAGTGCTTGCCGATCCTGGCGCCGTTGAGGATCACCGCGTTGATACCGATCAGGCTGTAATCGTCGACTGTGCAACCGTGCAGCATGGCGTTATGGCCGATGGTCACGCCGGTGCCGAGGGTCAGCGGATAGCCCATGTCGGTGTGCATGACGCTGCCGTCCTGGACGTTGCTGTTCTTGCCGATCAGGATCAGTTCGTTGTCGCCACGCAACACCGCGTTGAACCAGACGTTGGCGCCCTCCTCCAGCTTGACCTTGCCCACCAGCGTGGCATTCGGCGCGACCCAGCTGTGTGGATGTGTTTCGACGCGGGCGTCGCCCAGGCGGTATTTCATGGTTTTCCCTCACGGCTGACCGTTCAAACGACGGCTTAGATATTGATGAAGCTCTTGGGCGGCTGGTGCAGGCTGATCTGGGCATCGTCATAGAGCAAATTGATCAGCTCGACGATCATGATTGCCGTCAGGCCCCAGATCTTGTATTCGCCGAAACGATAACTGGGCACGTACCAACTGCGGCCCTGGTAATCGATGCGGTGGGTATGTTCGCGCGGGTCCTGTCGGAAAAAATCCAAGGGCACGCTGAAGACGGCAGCAATCTCGGCATCGTTGGCCAGGTATTCGACGTAATCGGGGATCACCCCCACATAGGGTGTGACCCGGATACCGTGCAGGGAGATCAGCGGGCTCAGCGGACCGATAACCTCGACCAGGCCGGGGGGCAGGCCGATTTCTTCTTCGGCTTCGCGCAGGGCGGTGAAGATCAGGTCCGGGTCTTCGGGGTCGCGGCGCCCGCCGGGAAAGGCCACTTCGCCGCCATGGGTCGACAGGCCGCTGGCGCGCAGGGTCAGGATCAGCTCAGGTTCGTCACTGCGGGTAATCGGCACCAGCACCGCAGCCTCGGGGAAACGCCCGTCGGTTTCCAGCGTGTGGGGAGTGTGATTGCTTACCCGGCGAAGTAGCTCGTCCAGCATGAGTCATCTCGGTCTGTTGGCTACCTTGCATCATGCACCAAAGCTGCCGGGCGCCCAACCCCAAAACCTGGGCGGTGTCGCTAAACGACAACTTGCAGGCCCCTCCCGGCCAAGCCAAGATAGACGCACTTTCCAGGAACCCCAGCATGAATTTCTGCAGCCAGTGCGGTAAACCGGTTACCCAACGCATTCCCGAAGGCGACGCCCGCCTGCGTTTTGTGTGTGATCACTGTTCGACCATTCACTATCAGAACCCCAATATCGTCGCCGGTACCGTGCCGGTATGGGGCGATAAGGTGCTGCTGTGCCGCCGCGCCATCGAGCCGCGCCTGGGTTACTGGACCCTGCCCGCCGGTTTCATGGAGAACGGCGAGACTGTCGAACAAGCCGCCGTGCGCGAAACCCAGGAAGAAGCCTGCGCCCGCGTACGCAACCTGAGCCTCTATACCCTGATCGATGTGCCGCACATCAGCCAGGTGCATATCTTCTACCGGGCCGAACTGGTCGACCTGGACTTCGCCGCAGGCCCCGAAAGCCTTGAAGTACAGCTGTTCGACGAGGCCGACATCCCTTGGTCCGAGCTGGCTTTCCGCACGGTCGGGCGTACCCTAGAATACTTTTTCGCTGACCGCCGCCAGCAGTCGTTCCCGGTGCGCAGCGAAGCCGTGCCACCTCTTTCAAAGCCCGCCCAATAACCATTCGGCAGCTCGTCGCCATAGGGATACCGTTTTAATGCGTTGGTTGCTTGCTCTGATTTGCCTGTCGTTCGCCACGCTGTCGCCAGCCTCTACCGTGGAAACCCTGGGCGGCAAGACGGTCGAAAAAGTCCTGGTGCTCAAGTCCGCCCACCAATTGCAGTTGATCAACGACGGCAAGCCCCTCAAGACCTACCGGATTTCCCTGGGCAAAAACCCCAAGGGCCACAAGCTGATCGAGGGCGACCGCCGCACCCCGGAAGGCCTGTACTGGATCGACTGGCGCAAGACCAGCGACCGTTTCAACCTGTCCATGCACATTTCCTACCCGAATATCAGCGACGCCGCCCGCGCCCGCCGCGAAGGCGTGAAGCCCGGCAGCATGATCATGATCCACGGCACCCCCGACACCGAAGACTACCCGGAGCAGTGGTTCCACACCCTGGACTGGACCGACGGCTGCATCGGCATGCGCAACGTCGACATGCGCGAAGTCTGGAACCTGGTCAAGGACGGCACGCTGATCGAGATTCGGCCCTGACGCTGGACCGTTCGTAAAATAAATCAAAAAAGATTCCTGCCCTCGGCAGCACCTGCCGGTGAATACCAATTCACCGCGCGGGCTGCGCACCTCTGCGCGCAATAAAGACCTCTCTAATACCACTTGATACCAGGCACCGTTAAGGTGCCCTGAAACCGGTACTTGCACCGTTTTGGCAGCATTGACATGGTATTTAAGTGGTATTAGCTTCCGACCAATACCGGGCGACAACACTCCAATAACCGCATCGGAAACCTCATAGATGAACCCCATCCTGACGCTGCGTCCCGACGACAAACAATCCACGCCGCTGTACCTGCAACTGGCCCGCAACCTGGAAGCGGCGATCCATGCCGGCCAGTGGAAATCCGAACAGGCCCTGCCCTCGGAGCGCGCCCTCAGCGAACAGCTGAGCATTTCGCGGGTGACGGCCCGAAAAGCGCTGGAAGTGTTGTTCGCCCAAGGCCTGATCCGCCGCAGCCAGGGCTCCGGCACCTTTATCACGCCACGCCTGGAGCAGCCGCTGTCGCGCTTGTCGGGGTTCAGCGAGATGTTGCGCCTCAAGGGCTTTGTGCCCAGCTCCCAATGGCTGGAGCGTGAGATCACGCCGCCGACCCACGAAGAACTGATCCGCCTGGGCCTGTCGCCGACCGACAAGGTGGCGCGCCTCAAACGCCTGCGTAAGGCCGACGACACCGTGATGGCCATCGAGATGACCGCCATGCCTGCCTCGGTACTGCCGCAGCCGCAAGCCATCGGCAATTCGCTGTACGAATACCTGGAAGGCATCGGCAAACCCATCGTCCGTGCGCTGCAACACATCCAGGCGATCAACGCCTCCGACGAGTTCGCCAAGCTGGTGGGCATCGCCCCCGGCACCGCCATGCTGCTGATGACGCGGGTCGGCTACACCGCCGACAACACGCCGATCGAAATCACCGACACCTACTGCCGCAACGACTACTACGACTTTGTCGCAGAGCTTCGCCGTTATGACTTTGCCGCCGAGTTGCGGCCTTAGAGAACTGCCCATGTCCGAAGACAATATCCTCACGCCCCACGGCTGGATTCGCGGCCGCCTGGTGCACCAGCACGGCAAGGTCATCGCCATTGAAGGCGAGCCTTGCGACCCGGCTGAAAACGACCTGCCGTACCTGCTGCCGGGCTTTATCGACCTGCACGTCCACGGCGGCGGCGGTAAAGACATCATGGAAGGCGCCGACGCTTTCGAGACCATCACCCGCACCCATGTGCGTTTTGGTACGACGTCGCTGTTGGCCACCACCATGACCGCGCCGGTGGAGGAAATTACCAGCGTGCTCGGCCAACTCGGGCGCTTCTGCGAGCAGCGTCCTACGGGCAGCGCCCGGGTACTCGGCGTGCATCTGGAAGGCCCCTACATCAATCCGGGAAAACTCGGTGCGCAGCCCAACTTCGCCCACACCGCCTTGATGGCCGAAGTCGAAGCCTACCTGCGCCTGGCGCCGATCCGGGTGATCACCATCGCCCCGGAAATCGCCGGCCACGACGCCCTGATCCGCGCCCTCAGCGAGCGCGGCGTGCGCATGCAGATCGGCCACACCCTGGGCAGCTATGAAGAAGGCGTCGCCGCCCTCGCCGCCGGCGCCACCAGTTTCACTCATTTGTACAACGCCATGAGCCCGTTGCATCACCGCGAACCCGGCATCGTCGGCGCGGCACTGGCCCACGCCAAGTACGCCGAGCTGATCCCGGATTTGCTCCACGTGCACCCCGGCGCCATGCGCGTGGCCCTGCGCGCGATCCCGTGCCTGTACTGCGTCACCGACTCCACCGCCGCCGCCGGCATGCCCGACGGCGAATACAAGCTGGGCAGCCACACCGTGACCAAATGCCTGGGCGGCGTGCGCCTGGCCGACGGCACCCTGGCCGGCAGCACCCTGACCATGGATCAGGCACTGCGCAACCTGGTGAAAATCGGCCTGCCCATCATCGAAGCCTCACAACGCCTGTCGCAATTTCCGGCGGACTACCTGGGCCTGGAACAACGCGGCCGCCTGCAACCCGGCAGCTTCGCCGACTGCGTGCGCCTGGACCGCTCCCTGCACCTCACCGACGTCATGGTCGAAGGAGAAACCATTGTCTTCAAAAATGCTTGAAGAGGCCTTGGCCTCCTGTGACGCCGTCGCGGCGCAACTGCAACGCCTGGAACCGTTGCTGGAAGAAGTCGCCGGCCGCCTGCGCCGCCAGCCGCCGCAAGTGGCGATGACCATTGCGCGGGGCAGCTCGGACCACGCCGCCAGCTACTTCGCCTACCTGGCCATGCAGCATGTGGGCATCCCGGTGGCGTCGTTGCCAATGTCGGTGGTGACCTTGTTGCAAGCGCCGATGAAAGTCAGCGGTCAGGTGGCGTTCGGTTTCTCCCAGTCGGGGCAGAGCCCGGACCTGGTCAACAGCCTGCGCCTGCTGCGCAAGCGGGGGGCCTTGAGCATTTCGCTGGTCAACGCCGAAGACTCTCCGCTGGAAGCCGCCTGCGAATTCCATGTGCCCCTGTGCGCCGGGCCGGAACTCAGCGTGGCTGCGACCAAGAGCTTTATCGCCACCCTCAGCGCCAGCGCGCAGTTGATCGGCCACTGGAACCAGGAGGCCGACTTGCTGCTCGCCTGCCAAGCCCTGCCCGAAGGCCTGCGCGAAGCCGCCGGGCAAGACTGGAGCAGCGCCATCGATACCCTGCGCGGTTGCCAGCAACTGATGGTGATCGGCCGTGGCGCCGGGTTTGCCATCGCCCAGGAAGCCGCGCTCAAGCTCAAGGAAACCTCGGCGATCCAGGCCGAAGCCTTCAGCAGTGCCGAGGTCCGTCACGGGCCGATGGCCTTGATCAATGAAAACTACCCACTGCTGGTGTTCGCCCCGCGCGGTGCCGAACAAGCCGGCCTGTTGAGCCTGGCCGCCGATATGCGCCAACGCGGTGCCCGCGTGCTGCTGGCCGCGCCGGACGATATCGCCGAACGCGACCTGACCCTGAGCCGCGCCGAACACCCGAGCCTGGATCCGATCCTGGCGATCATGAGTTTCTACGTCATGGCGGCCGGCCTGGCGGTCGCTCGGGGTATGGACCCGGACCAGCCGCGCCACCTGAGCAAAGTTACCCGCACTCACTGAGTCGCGCTTTCCTGATGAGTACCGTGCCATGTCCTACAACAATAATGAATTGACCCTCAACGCGCCTCTCAGCGGGCCGTTGCTGGCCCTGGGCGACGTCCCCGATGACGTGTTCGCCAGCGGCGCCATGGGCGACGGTATCGCCATCGACCCACTCAACGATTGCCTGTACGCGCCCTGTGACGGGGAGATCATTCATGTGGCCCGCACCGGGCATGCGCTGACGATTCGTGCCGGGAACGGTGCCGAGGTCTTGATGCATGTGGGCATCGACACCGTGGAATTGAACGGCCAAGGCTTTGCGCTGCTGGTGAAGCAAGGCGCACGGGTGAGCCAGGGCCAGGCGCTGGTGCAGTTTGATCTGGATCGCATTGCGCGCCAGTGCAAGAGCCTGGTCAGCCTGATCATCCTGACCAACGGCGAGCGTTTTGAGCTGCGTTCGGTGGCGGCCACCCGCATCAACGTCGGCGAACCGTTGCTGCACATTGTGGCTCGCTCGACGGCGCCGCTGCAGACGGCTGTGGATCACTCCGTCAGCGAAGCCCGCGCCCGTGTGCGCATTACCCACCGTGGCGGTTTACATGCGCGCCCCGCCGCGTTGGTGCGCAAGACCGCCCAAGGTTTCAGCAGCCAGGCACAGTTGCATTTCGCCGGTCAGTCAGCCGCGTGCGATAGCCTGATTGGCCTGATGGGACTGGGGATTGGCGAAGGGGATGAAGTTCACGTCAGCTGTCGTGGCAACGATTGCGAGGCCGCGTTGCAGGCCTTGGTGGCCGCGCTGTCGGTGCCCTTCAACGAAGAAACCCATACGCCGGTGGTGGCGACTGCGCGCCGTGGGGCTACCGAAGCCGGTGTGTTGCAAGGCGTGTGTGCGGCACCGGGCCTGGTTTGCGGGCCGTTGTTCCGCCTGAGCGGTATCGAACTGCCGGCAGACCCCGGCAGGCATGTGGCCGACGAACAACTGCAACGCCTGGACGTCGCCCTGGAGCAGGTGCGCAGCGAAATCCGCAGCACCCTGGGGCATGCCCGCCAACGCAAGAACGTCGAGGAAGAAGAGATCTTCGCCACCCACCTTGCGCTGCTGGAAGATCCGACACTGCTGGACGCCGCCACCGCCGCCATCGAGCACGGCAGCGCCGCTACCCACGCCTGGCGGGATGCGATCCAGGCGCAGTGCGCGGTGTTGCTGGCCTTGGGCAAACCGCTGTTCGCCGAGCGCGCCAATGACCTGCGCGACCTGCAACAACGGGTACTGCGCGCGCTGCTGGGCGAAGCCTGGCACTTTGAATTGCCTGCTGGGGCAATTGTCAGCGCCCACGAACTGACGCCATCGGACTTGCTGCAACTGAGCGCGCAACAGGCTGCCGGGATCTGCATGGCCGAAGGCGGCGCCACGTCCCACGTCGCCATCCTGGCGCGGGGCAAAGGCCTGCCCTGTGTGGTCGCCCTGGGGGCCGAGGTGCTCAATGTGCCGCAAGGCCAACGCGTGGTGCTCGACGCTGGCAACGGTCGCCTCGAACTGGCCCCCAGCGAGGCGCGCCATGCCCAAGTGCATCAGCTTCGCGACGCGCAGGCACTGCGCCGTCAGCAACAACAGGCGCAAGCCCAAGAACAGGCGCGCACCACAGACGGCGTGAGCGTCGAAGTGGCCGCCAATGTCGCCTCCAGTGCCGAGGCCCAGGTGGCGTTCGAGAACGGCGCCGACGGCGTCGGCCTGCTGCGCACCGAGTTCCTGTTCGTCGACCGCCGCACCGCGCCGGATGAGCAGGAACAACGCCAGGCCTATCAAGCCGTGCTGGATGCCATGGGTGATAAATCGGTGATCATCCGCACCATCGATGTCGGTGGCGACAAACAACTCGACTACCTGCCGCTGCCCGTCGAAGCCAACCCGGTACTGGGCCTGCGCGGTATCCGCATGGCCCAGGTACGCCCGGAATTGCTCGACCAGCAACTGCGCGCGCTGCTGCAAGTCAGCCCGTTGGCGCGCTGCCGCATCCTGCTGCCGATGGTCAGCGAAGTCGACGAACTGCTGCAGATTCGCCAGCGCCTGGATGAGTTGTGTGCAGAGTTGGAACTGACCCAACGCCCCGAGCTGGGGGTGATGATCGAAGTCCCCGCCGCAGCGCTGATGGCCGAGCAATTGGCCCGGCATGCGGACTTCCTGTCCATCGGCACCAATGACCTGTCCCAGTACACCCTTGCCATGGACCGCGACCACGCGGGCCTCGCCGCGCGTGTCGATGCGCTGCACCCGGCGCTGTTACGGCTGATCGCCCAGACCTGTGCCGGCGCGGCGAAATACGGACGTTGGGTCGGCGTGTGCGGCGCCCTGGCGTCCGACCCGCTGGCCACGCCGGTGCTGGTCGGCCTGGGGGTCAGCGAACTGTCGGTGAGCCCGCCGCAAATCGGAGAAATCAAGGACCGCGTCCGTCACCTGGACGCGGCGCAATGCCGGCAACTGAGCCAAGGGCTGCTCGACCTGAGCAGCGCCAAAGCGGTTCGCCAAGCCTGTCAACACCACTGGCCGCTGAGCTGACAACAACAAGAAAAAGGAGACCCGCCATGTACCAACTTTTTATCGAAGGGCTGCAACGCCTGGGCCGCGCGCTGATGCTGCCCATCGCCATCTTGCCGATTGCCGGCCTGCTGCTGCGATTGGGTGACACCGACCTGTTGAACATCGCGGTGATGCACGATGCCGGCCAGGCGATCTTCGCCAACCTGGCACTGATCTTCGCCATCGGCATCGCCGTGGGCTTCGCCCGCGACAACAACGGCACGGCCGGGCTGGCCGGGGCGATTGGCTACCTGGTGATGGTCTCCACCCTCAAGGTGATGGACAGCAGCATCAACATGGGCATGCTCGCCGGTATCGCCAGCGGCCTGATGGCTGGTGCGCTGTATAACCGCTTCAAGGACATCAAGCTGCCGGAGTACCTGGCGTTCTTCGGCGGGCGGCGGTTTGTGCCGATTGTCACCGGATTCTCGGCGGTGGCGCTGGGGGTGATCTTTGGCCTGATCTGGCCGCCGATCCAACACGGCATCAACAACTTCGGTGTGTTGCTGATGGAAAGTGGCAGCTTCGGCGCCTTTGTCTTCGGTGTATTCAACCGCCTGCTGATCGTCACCGGCCTGCATCACATCCTCAACAACATGGCCTGGTTCGTGTTCGGCACCTTCACCGACCCGGTGACGGGTGCAGTGGTGACCGGCGACCTGACCCGCTATTTTGCCGGTGACCCCAAAGGCGGCCAATTCATGACCGGCATGTTCCCGGTGATGCTCTTCGGCCTGCCCGCCGCCTGCCTGGCGATGTACCGCAATGCCCTGCCGGAGCGGCGCAAGGTGATGGGCGGGATTTTCCTGTCGATGGCCCTGACTTCGTTCCTCACTGGGGTAACCGAGCCGATTGAATTCGCCTTCATGTTCCTGGCGCCGTTCCTGTACCTGATCCACGCGTTGCTGACCGGCCTGTCCATGGCGCTGACCAATATGTTGAATATCCACCTGGGCTTCACGTTCTCCGGTGGGTTTATCGACATGGTGCTGGGCTGGGGCAAGTCCACCAACGGCTGGCTGGTGATCCCGGTGGGCCTGGCGTATGCCGCGATCTACTACAGCGTCTTCAGTTACTGCATCCGTCGCTTCAACCTGAAAACGCCGGGGCGTGAGGATATCCAGGTGGCACAGGCTGAAGTAATGACCGATAACCAGCGCGCCACGGCTTACATCCGGGCCTTGGGCGGTGCGGCCAATTTGCTCAGTGTGGGGGCCTGTACCACGCGCCTGCGCTTGGACATGGTCGACCGCAACAAAGCGGTGGATGCCGAGTTGAAAGCCCTGGGTGCAATGGCAGTGGTGCGGCCGGGCAATGGGGGAAGTTTGCAGGTGGTGGTCGGGCCGCTGGCGGACAGCATTGCCGATGAGATCCGGTTGGCGATGCCATCGTTTGTGGCCAGCCCACCAGTGGCGGTGGCACCTGGGGATAAGTTGGCCGCCGTGAATGTGCAGGAAGCCGAGCAATGGCTGAGCGCGCTGGGCGGTCGGGGAAATGTGCGGCAGCTGGAAGCGGTGGCGATGACGCGGCTGCGGGTGGAGTTGGGCGATGATTCGCTGGTGTCCGAAGCTCAGTTGACGGCGCTGGGATGCCAGGGTGTGAGCCAGCTGGATAGCGGTGTTTGGCACCTGTTGGTGGGTGGCCAGGCTTCGGGGTTGGGGCAGGCAATGGAACGGTTGGTCAGTAGCCGTGACGTCGGCGCCAGGGTATAGAGCTGCGGTGACCTTCGCGGCCAATCGCGGGCAAGCCCACTTGTTGATCGGTGCCCGACTTGGCAATGCGCTCAAATGTGCGAGTGGGCTTGCCCGCGAATGGGCTTGATAGGCGCCGAATTACGGCTGCGCAGGCACCTCAGATAAATCCAGCACCCGGTCCACCATCAACTGGATACCCTCTACCATCCGATAAATCCCCAGCACCGCGTCACGCTGCGGGCCGTCGACGTCAAACGCCAGAGTCCCCGCCAGCGCCTGCACGGATGCCAGGTCCTGGGATGCATTGGCGAGCAAGGTTTCGCTGTTCAGATGGGGAAGTACGCTGAAGAGGTGGTCGGTGGTTCGAGTGTCGGATGGGGGATTTGGACTGTCTTTGATCATGGTAATGCTCCTCAAATAATGGGAACTACCAACATCACTTGCAGATGATGGGTGGCAGCTGTGTGCGGGCCTGCAAGACCAAGGAAGGAGCATCCCGGGTAGACCCAAAGGTCTCCCGCACACAGCCACCATAAAAGCGATGACCATGAAAAGCGCCACGATTATAGCGGCGCTTATGAGCTCCAACATACTTTCGGCGGGCTTGCAGTCCCGGTCGCTGAATGGACAACGACCGGCGAAGATTAGTGAGGCAAGTTCCGAGGGACAACCCGAAAGACTTGTGGGAAATCTCCGAGCGCACGCTGCGCTCATGGCACCTCGCTCCCCATGGGCGCCGGGCAAGTCTGCGTGAAGTGCCGGCACCCGCCTGCGCTATTTATCTACCGCCTGGTCAACTGCACGCCTGCGCATGCTGAGGGTTCTTACCCACAGCATGGAGAGCGTACCTGTGAGCACCACACCCCAGACCTTTGAAGGCATCAAAGGTCACCTCAATCAGATCGGGCATCATCTGCTCCAAGTCGAATCGCCATTATTACCCGAACACACGCCGTCCGCAGCCTTGGCCTACCTGGAGAAAACCAATCGGATCCTGGCGAGTTATCGCCAGCAGTTCCTGGCCAAGAGCCGGCCCCTCTATCAAGGGCTGACGTCGAGCAATCTGCCCACCCAAGTGACGGCGCTCAAGACCACACTGAACGCCCACTTGCAGCACCTCGATCACTATGAGCAAATCGATGGCAAACCCCGTAAATCCTTCATGACGTTTGACGCCGGGTACACGGCGCTGGCCAACGAAACGGCGCTCAGTGCCGAGGACCGCCTGCTGCATCCGCAGCAACAAGCCATGCTTGAACGTGTGCCACTGGGCAGCACGTTGCGTCCAGGCTTGTATGCGTTGAGCTTTCTCTACCAGCAACGCACCGTCGAACTGGCGGGCGCCTTTGTGCTGACGGAAAAATCCAGCCCGGAGGTCACCGACCTGACGTCTACGCACCCGGTAGGCGAAGTGATGCTGTACACCCCTGCGCGTGGCATCGAGTGCTTCGGCTCACTGGCGCAGCTGAACACGCAGTGGCTGCAGGCGATGGACGATGCCGAGCAACGGCGCGCCTTTATGCAACTGCTACCCGCGCGCTATGGCGATATCACGCCGGGGGCGATCTGGCCGCTGGTGCTGACGCCGATCAACGACAAACCGCTGTTTGAACACACCTACAACGCGCTGATCGACAAGCGCACGCTGGACATCGAGCGAGCCCTGAGCCTGGAGGACAATCCGGCGCAGGACGCCACGCAACTGATCGACGCGCTGGACCGTGCCATTACCGCAGCCCTGCCGGACTTCAGCGCACGCTTGGCGTGGCGCGCCCGGCTTCTGGTGGAACACTACCTGCGCCAGAGCGCGCCGGACTGGTATCGCAGCGCCAGCGAGACCCGCCGCGCCCTGCTCGCCACCCACCTGGAAAGTTACAACGAGGCTCGCCAACAACTGCTCGATCTGCTGAGCCCGGTGACCACACCTGAAGCCCTGGCCCGCTATCAGTTGCTCGAACGCTTGAGCGATGAACTGGACATCCACGACCTGGCACCGGAAGACCTGGTCATCAGCACCCGGCGCTACGTCCCCCCCATCGGCGAATACGAACACGAGCGCACCCTGATCGACCTGGCCCTGCGTGGGCTGCAAACCGGCGACGCGCTGGCAGGCTCGGACTTCCTGAGCAAAACCACGCTGACCTATCAAGGCGCACCACTGCCCAAGGCCTACCAGGACCTGACATCCACCTGGCTGGTGCAGACGCTGAGCACGTTGCAGCCACGTATAGCGTTCGCCGACCTGCAACAACAGATGCATGCCAAACCGGCTGTCAGCCAGGCAATCGAGCGGATGCTCGACCAACGCATCAACGCACTGGCGTACACCGCCTTGCTTCAGGGACATCTCAGCGATGAAGACTACGGGCTGATCTCTCGTCTGCGCCAAGGCAGCGACCCGCACCTGAGCGCCGCGACCCTGTCGCTGCACGAAGCGCAGTTGCAGGACCTGTGGGTGCTGCGCGAGACCGACGCCAGCGGCGCCGTGACCCGCCTGCTGCTGTGCACGCCACAGGCGCCACGGGAACAGCAATTCCTGGCCTTCAACAGTGAGGTCGAGTGCCGGAACCATCTCCTTGGCTGGAGCCTGGACAGCGGCACGCGACAACCGCCTGGCGCCCTCACCGACTACCTGATCAAGCGGGTCGCGCTGCGTTTTCGCAGAGCAATGAAACTCGTATTGACCGGCTTGAGCATCGAGCCACGCGCGCATGACTACAAAGAAATCAGCTTCGGCCACATCGGCAGCCACGCCGCGTGCCTCAAGGCGATGGCGGAGCATGTGCTGGCCACACGGGTCGATGACTATGAATTCAGCACACCGAACTGGTTCCGCTCCACCAGCATCGACACCCGCCAGAAGCTATTGAAACTGGTGGACGACAGCGAGGGCGCGCAGCTCACCTACAATGAATTTCCGCTGTCTGACGCGAAGTTCCAAAGCTTCAACGACTATCTGCATGAACAGGCCAAACAGCGCCTGAACCTGCTGTTGGGACGTAGGGGCAACGATGTGGACCCCGACACCGTGTGGGCCTTCTCGCCCCCCGCATTGATTGGCTCATCGACCCCTGAGCCCCTGACCTACACGCAGCTGTACCGCGACGGTTACGCCGACGGTGTAGGTTTTCTCGACGAGAAATTCTCCCGCTCAGCGCAGTTCAGAGGCCCGAAAGGTGTTGACCTGAGCCCGCTCACGGGGCCCACGGGCGCGCTCATGGTCGCGCGCTCGGTGACCGGCACCTGGGTCGGCCAACGCTACATCAACAAGGTCAAGGCTGAACTGCTGAACGTCGGCAGTGCGGACTATGGCCTGCGACGCAATGCGACCCTGGCCATCACTCAGCTCCAGATGCAGAACGCCGGCCTTGAATGCCGCCTGCAGGGCGAGATCGCCGGGGTTGATTGGGCCTGGCTGGAGCGCAGTATCGCCAGCATGGGCGAGACCGCGCCCTCCACGCGCACCACTTATGCCATCCATCGTCTGATGCTGGACGGCGAATGGGTAATGGGCAATTTCCTCTTCAGTCACACCGATTTCCCGACATTGCTCTACACCCCCAATGCACCGGATGGCATCAGTTTTCGCGAGGCTCGGCAGTTCAACTACCTGCTGAAAAAAGTCCCCGGCATGGTCGGTTATTTCACCCAGCGGGTGGGTATCCAATCCCAGGTCAGGGTGCGTGCCTTCCTGGATGCCGCCAAGGCACAGCTGCCCGAGGATCTGAACCGAACCGACATCAGCCCGCCACGCTATGACTCGACCCACGAACAAACGCCGCTGCAGGATCTGCGCCGGGCCCTGTATGACATGCCATTGCAGCGCAAGATCGACGACGTTGAGGGCACCACGAACAACCGCACCCAAATGGTCACTGGCATTCTCTGGACTTGCGTGGAGTGGGTCACCTCCATCGCCACTGCGCCGTTCCCGACTCTCAGCCTGAGCCTGGGCATGCTGTTGGCATTCAAGGACAGCATGCTGGCTCTGCACGCTTATCAGCAGGGTGACAACGAAGCGGCCGTGCAGCACTTGATCGGTTACGTGCTCAACAGCGCCGGCGCGGCGTTCACCGACCTGCGCCCGGCCCTCGCGTCCCTCAAACAGCTTGCACGCCCGAGCTTGCGCCAGGCAGCTAAAAACAGCGCCTCGTCGAGCGAGCTGTTGGACCTGGTCGAGCCCCTGCAACCCAAGCCGCCGGCGCTGCAGAACATGCAGCCCGTGCTGTTCGACGGTGAGGCCCTGTGGGCGAAAAACACCCCGGATCCGATCGGCCGCTATTTGCTCTACCGGCTCGACCCGGCCACCGGCAAGCTGGTCTCCACCACGCGCGTGGCAGCCCCCGATGCGCAAGGCGTGTGGCGCCGTACCGGGGTTACCGGTGGCGCGCCCAAATATGAAAAATTGCCCGAGGCACCGGAACAGCTCATGCCTTATGAGGTTCCGACGAAGCACGCCAGCAAACTGGAGTTGGTCCTCAACCCGGAGGTGCGCGAAGGGATGCTGCTGCGGTCTGAATGGGATTTCGGCTCTCGGGACGTGATGATTGCCAGCGCAGCCAAAGACCTCCAACCCCTGCGCACAACCTACCTGCAGCACGCCAAACGCCTGGCTACCGACGCCGAGGATTTTTTCAAACACCTCGACCCGCTGCCGGCGCGTGCCGAACCCTCGGCCGTAGACGCCAGCACGCCATTCTCGCAACTCGTCGCCAGTGACACCTTCAGCGCCAACAAGAACCTGATGATTGGCGCGATACCCGGCTCCATTGCCAGCAAACAACTGCTGATCACCCAGATGGACACCCTGATCAGCAAAGGCTTCAAACATCTCTATATCGAGTACCTGCCCACCGATGTCTTCCGCTCGAAACTGCAGAAGCTCAACAGCGGCAAATCCTGGCAACACATCGAAAAGCACCTCAAGGCTGTGGATAAAGCCTTGGGCTTTGCCGAGAACGCCGAGTATTCCTACGTCAGCCTGGTGCGCAAGGCCCAGGAGAAGGGTATGAAGGTCAGGGCCCTTGACGCCTCCACCTCTTACCTGCTGGACGATGCCCTGCAGGTGGGCGACACCCCACCGACCCTGCCACGCAGCAACAGTGTGAGGAATTTCTACTCTCACAAGGTCATCGAGGCCGATGCCCTCAACGAGCAGGGTGAACGCTGGGTAGCCCTGGTGGATCATTCCCGCCTGCGCACGTTCGAGGGCACCCCTGGCCTGGCAGACCTGCAGGACGCCGTCGCACTGCGCGTGGTGGATGTGGGCGCGGATCAGCCCGTCGGCCTGTGGCTCGACACACCGGGCGCCATTGCCGGTGACTCGCTGGCCAAGGGCGATTACCGCCTGACCCTGCAGACCCCGTACACAGCGCCCAAGGCTGCAGCGGTGTCCAGCGCGGTGGCGGACGCGGTGACGCACTACAGCGAATACGACATTGCCCCCGCGCTACATGACAGCATCACCCGCCAGGCGGCGGCGCCGCATGGGCTCGACACTCGCTATGTTCCGCAGAATCCGGCCCATACCGAAGCGTTCCTGGCGTTCCAGAATGCCAGGCATCGCTTAAGTACGGATGCGCAAAATTACTTGGCCAACCACGTGCCGCCCACCAGGCCCGCCCCCTCCTCCCTGGCCACAGCAAAGACGCCGGAGGCGTTCCTGGAGAACATCCACCAGAGCGACTTTGCCGGGCTGGTACTCGGAGAAGGGCATAACGCTCAATCCAGCAAGCGATGGCTGCGCGACTTTATGAGGAACCTCAAGGCGCTGGAATTCAAGACGTTGTACGTGGAGCACCTGCTGACCGATATGCACCAGGCACAACTGGACCTGTTCTTGAGTACGCAACGGCTTCCGGACGACCTCAAGCGCTACCTCACACAGCTGGATCAGGGTCATATGCACGGCTACAAAGGCAGCGATACCTATACAGAAGTTGTCCAGGTGGCAGCCAGGCACGGCCTGCGCATCCGCGCCCTGGATTGCACCGCCAGTTACTACGTCAAGGGGCTCGGGGACACAGACGTGTCCCGCAACCAGATGTTCAGCTACTTTGCGTCCAAGGTCATCGCGGCCGACCAGGCGGCGCACGGACCTCATAAATGGGTCGCCTTCGTTGGCAGCGCCCACACCAACACGCACCTGGGGGTACCCGGCCTGGCGGAACTGCAAGGCGCGGTCAGCCTGCATGTCAGGGACACCGCCCCGGCACTGGCCCAGAACATTCGCCCGGGCACCTGGGAGTCATTTGCCGAGGGGATGAGCCCCTACAGGAGAGCCCTGCGCAGCGACTTCACCCTCGACGCCGGCGTCGCCGGTATCCAAGCGCCCGCGCCTTTCGTGCCGGTAGACAGGTCACGCTTGAATCGACCGGGCCTGTTCCTGATCGAACGCCCGTCGCCGTCACAGAACAACCTGCTGCATCGCTCCCGCAGTGGAGAGATCGTGTCGACACCGATCAAGATCGATCACGATGGGCTGTTTTATGTCGACCGCTGGGCGCCGATGCAAGGCCAGCGCTTCAGCTACGAAAACACATTGATCGAAGCGTTGCGGGCTGAAGTGGGGTTAATTCCCGCACCGTAAAGCGCTGACCCTGTCTGATTGACCGCCCACAAAAAACCCGCTGGCCAACCTGGCCCAGCGGGTTTCTTGTTAGAACAGAAGGCCGATCAAAAATCCGCCAACTGCCACACTTCATAAGCCGGTGTTTCGTAGGGGTGGCTGAGTTTCAACGCGGCCACAACGGCCACAATTAATTCATCCGCCACCACCAACTCAACCTTCCACTCCTCAACCACTTCAACCTGGCCCACTTGCCCGATAAACGGCTGGCTGCCGTCCAACGCGCGAAACTGGCCCTGGCCCAGCACTTGCCAGGCGCAGCTGTCGTAGTCGCCGATGCGCCCGCCGCCAGCGGCGAAGATGGCGGTTTTCACCGACTCCACATGGCTGTCGGGCACAAAGAAGGCAAGTTTGTACACGGCCTTAGTTCACCCACACGCGGGCGTTGCGGAACATGCGCATCCACGCACCGTCTTCGTCCCACTCTTCCGGGCGCCACGAGTTCTGCACGGCGCGGAATACACGCTCCGGGTGCGGCATCATGATGGTGACGCGACCGTCGCGACTGGTGAGGCCGGTGATCCCGCGCGGCGAGCCGTTCGGGTTGGCTGGATAGCTTTCGGTGACCTTGCCGTGGTTGTCGACGAAACGCATGGCCACGCAACCGGACAAGTCGGCTTCGAGCAAGGCTTCTTCGCTTTCGAACTCGGCATGGCCTTCACCGTGGGCGATGGCGATTGGCATGCGCGAACCGGCCATGCCCTGCAGGAAGATCGAGTTGGATTCCTGCACCTGCACCATGGCGACACGGGCTTCGAACTGCTCGGAACGGTTACGCACAAAGTGCGGCCAGAACTCGCTGCCCGGGATCAGCTCGTGGAGGTTGGACATCATCTGGCAACCGTTGCACACACCCAGGGTAAAGCTGTCGTTGCGCTCGAAGAAGCCCTGGAACGCATCGCGGGCACGGCTGTTGAACAGGGCCGACTTGGCCCAGCCTTCGCCGGCACCCAGTACGTCGCCGTAGGAGAAACCGCCGCAGGCCACCAGGCCTTTGAACTCGTTGAGGTCAACGCGACCGGCGAGGATGTCGCTCATGTGCACATCGATCGCATTGAAGCCGGCGCGGTCGAACGCGGCCGCCATTTCCACCTGGCCGTTGACGCCCTGCTCACGCAGCACGGCAACTTGTGGGCGGATGCCTTTCTTGATGTACGGCGCGGCGATGTCCTGGTTGACGTCGAAGCTGAGCTTGGTGCTCAGGCCTGGGTTGTCTTCTTCCAGGATCACGTCGAATTCCTGCTCGGCGCAGTCGGCGTTGTCACGCAGGCGTTGGATCTGGTAGCTGGTCTCGGCCCACTGGCGTTGCAGCAAGCGGCGCTGGCCGGCAAACACGGTGTCGCCGTTGAAGGAGATATTGATCTCGCCGTTGTTGATCGGCTGGCCGATCACCGCGACGCAGTCGTCCAGGCCAGCGGCGCTGAACTGTGCGAGTACGTCTGGGGTAGCGTCCTGGCGAACCTGGATCACGGCGCCCAACTCTTCGTTGAAGAGGATGCCGTTGATTTCAGAGGCGTCCTCGGCAACGCTGTCGAGCACGATGTTCAGGCCGCAGTGACCGGCAAACGCCATCTCGACAACGCTGGTCAGCAAACCACCGTCGGAACGGTCGTGGTAAGCCAGCAGGTGGCCGTCGGCGTTGAGGCCCTGGATCACGGCGAAGAAGGCTTTCAGGTCTTCGGCGTCATCCACGTCCGGCGCGTGCTTGCCGAGCTTGCCGTGGGTTTGCGCGAGGATCGAGGCGCCCATGCGGTTCTGGCCACGGCCCAGGTCGATCAGGATCAGGTCGGTGGTGCCCTTGTCCATGCGCAGTTGCGGGGTCAGGGTCTGGCGGATGTCGGTGACCGGCGCAAAGCCGGTGACGATCAACGACAGCGGCGAGGTGACGCTCTTGTCCACGCCTTCATCGTTCCAACGGGTGGCCATGGACATGGAGTCCTTGCCCACCGGAATGGTGATGCCCAGCTCCGGGCACAGCTCCATGCCGACCGCTTTTACGGTGTCGTATAGACGCGCGTCTTCACCGGGGTGACCGGCAGCGGACATCCAGTTGGCCGACAGCTTGATGTCGGACAGCTTGCCGATACGCGACGCGGCGATGTTGGTGAGGGTTTCACCAATGGCCATGCGGCCCGACGCCGGGGCGTCCAGCAGGGCCAGCGGCGTACGCTCGCCCATGGCCATGGCTTCACCGGTGTAGACGTCGAAGCTGGTGGCGGTGACGGCAACGTCGGCCACCGGAACCTGCCATGGGCCGACCATTTGGTCACGGGCAACAAGGCCGGTGATGGTGCGGTCGCCAATGGTGATCAGGAAGCTTTTGCTCGCCACGGCCGGGTGGTGCAGCACGCGTTCAATGCTCTCAGTCAGGTCCAGCGTGCTTGGGTCGAAATCATCGCCCAGCTCGGTTTCACGAACCGCAGAGCGGTGCATGCGCGGGGCTTTGCCCAGCAGCACTTCAAGGGGCATGTCCACCGGGCTGTTGCCGAAGTGGCTGTCGGTGACCGTCAGTTGCGGCTCGGCAGTGGCTTCGCCGACCACGGCAAACGGGCAACGCTCGCGTTCGCAGATGGCCTGGAAGCGCGCGAAGTCTTCAGGGCCGACCGCCAGTACGTAACGTTCCTGGGATTCGTTGCTCCAGATTTCGTGCGGGGCCATGCCCGGCTCGTCGTTTGGAATGTTGCGCAGTTCGAAGCGGCCACCGCGGTCGCCATCGTTGACCAGTTCCGGGAAGGCGTTGGACAAACCGCCGGCGCCGACGTCGTGGATGAAGCTGATCGGGTTCTTGTCACCCAACTGCCAGCAACGGTCGATGACTTCCTGGCAGCGGCGTTCCATCTCAGGGTTTTCACGCTGTACGGAAGCGAAGTCGAGGTCTGCCGAGCTGGTGCCGGTGGCCATGGAGGAAGCAGCGCCGCCGCCGAGGCCGATCAACATCGCCGGGCCGCCGAGGACGATCAGCTTGGAGCCGACCAGTATCTCGCCTTTCTTGACGTGTTCTTCACGGATGTTGCCCATGCCGCCAGCCAGCATGATTGGCTTGTGGTAGCCGCGCACTTCATCGCCACGCGGGGTGGTGATGGACTGTTCGAAGGTACGGAAATAACCGGTCAGCGCCGGACGCCCGAACTCGTTGTTGAACGCGGCGCCACCCAGCGGGCCTTCGATCATGATGTCGAGCGCGGTGACGATGCGCTCAGGCTTGCCGTACGGCACTTCCCACGGCTGTTCGAAGCCAGGGATCTGCAGGTTGGACACGGTGAAACCGGTCAGGCCGGCCTTTGGCTTGGCGCCACGGCCGGTGGCACCTTCGTCGCGGATCTCGCCGCCGGAACCGGTGGCTGCGCCCGGGAACGGGGCAATCGCGGTCGGGTGGTTGTGGGTCTCGACCTTCATCAGGATGTGCACCGGTTCCTGCACCGCGCCGTACTGGCGGGTCTCAGGGTCCGGGAAGAAACGGCCGGCAACCGAGCCGACGATCACCGAGGCGTTGTCCTTGTAAGCCGACAGAACGCCTTCGCTGTGCATCACGTAGGTGTTCTTGATCATGCCGAACAGGCTTTTTTCCTGGCTCTCGCCGTCGATGTCCCAACTGGCGTTGAAGATCTTGTGACGGCAGTGCTCGGAGTTGGCCTGGGCGAACATCATCAGTTCGATGTCGTGCGGGTTGCGCGCAAGGCCGGTGAAGGCGTTGACCAGGTAGTCGATCTCGTCTTCGGCCAGGGCCAGGCCCAGTTCGGTATTGGCCTTCTCCAGCGCAGCGCGGCCACCGCCCAGCACGTCAATCGCGGTCAGCGGCTTGGGCTCGGCGTGGCTGAACAGGCCGGCAGCCTGTTCCAGCTGGCTGACGATGATCTGGGTCATGCGGTCGTGCAGGCTGCTGGCGATCAGCTCGGCCTCGGCGTCGCTGAACTGCCCTGCTACATAGAAGGCGATGCCGCGTTCCAGGCGCTGGATTTTTTCCAGGCCGCAGTTACGGGCGATGTCGCTGGCCTTGCTCGACCAGGGCGAGATGGTGCCGAACCGTGGCAGAACCAGGAACAAGCGGCCGGTCGGCTCTTGAACGGGAACGCTGGGGCCGTACTTCAGAAGGCGTGCGAGCACTTGCTGTTCGTCGGCGGTCAAGACGCCGGTAACGTCGGCGAAGTGAGCAAATTCAGCATACAGGCCTGTAACCGCTGGAACCTTCTGGCTCAGTTGTTCAAGGAGTTTGCTGTGGCGAAAGGCAGAAAGGGCAGGAGCGCCGCGCAGGATCAACATCTTCGGGACAGCCTCGGGAAGGGGTGTGCTTTGAGGCCGTGCATTCTAGCGTAAACCATCGCCAACGGCACCCGAAACGGCACCGCTGGCTGCTGCCGAACGTCAGTTGGCACGGTTTGCACGGTATCGGGGCACTATCCCAGGCAATCCGTGCAGTTATTTTAACCGTCACAATCGGTCCCCAGGCCACGTTTCTGCGGGCTGCAGCACAGTTTTGGCGGCGCTAGCAGACAAGTCCGCCGCTGTCGAGATATGGCGCCGTGGGCCGTTTGCGTATACTGCGCAGATGTTCTCCCCAACTGCTTTGCGCCCGCGATGCGCCAGATGGCTCATCGCAACCGGACTCTTCCTGATGCTCAGCGCCTGTGTTGATAAACCCAGCACGCTCGAGCGAATCAAGGAGGATGGCGTATTGCGGGTGATTACCCGAAACAGCCCGGCGACTTATTTCCAGGACCGCAACGGTGAAACCGGTTTCGAATACGAACTGGTCAAGCGCTTTGCCGATGACCTGGGGGTGAAGCTGGAGATCGAGACCGCCGACAACCTCGACGACCTGTTCGGCCAGTTGGGCAAACCCAACGGCCCGGTGCTCGCCGCCGCCGGCCTGGTCAGCAGCGAGCAGCGCCAGCAGCAGGTGCGTTTCTCCCATCCTTATCTTGAAGTCACCCCGCAGGTCATCTACCGCAACGGCCAGTCACGCCCGACGAACGCGGCGGACCTGGTCGGCAAGAAGATCATGGTGCTCAAGGGCAGCACCCACGCCGAACAATTGGCGGCGCTTAAACAGCAGAACCCTGCAATTGAATACGAAGAATCCGACGCCGTTGAGGTGGTCGACCTGCTGCGCATGGTGGACGAGGGGCAAATCGACCTGACCCTGGTGGACTCCAACGAAGTGGCGATGAACCAGGTGTATTTCCCAAACGTGCGCGTGGCGTTCGATCTCGGCAATGCCAGCAACCAGAGCTGGGCCGTGGCCGCCGGCGACGACAACAGCCTGCTCAACGAGATCAACAGCTACCTGGACAAGGTAGAAAAGAACGGCACCCTGCAACGCCTCAAAGACCGCTATTACGGGCACGTCGATGTACTCGGCTACGTCGGCGCCTACACCTTCGCCCAGCATTTGCAGCAGCGGCTACCCAAATACGAGAAGCACTTTCGTGCTTACGCCAAGGAAGAAAAAGTCGATTGGCGCCTGCTCGCGGCCATCGGCTATCAGGAATCGCTGTGGCAACCGGCGGTCACGTCCAAGACCGGCGTGCGCGGCCTGATGATGCTGACCCAGAACACCGCCCAGGCCATGGGCGTGTCCAATCGCCTGGATGCCAAGCAAAGCATCATGGGCGGCGCCAAGTACCTGGCCAAGATCAAGGACGAGCTGGACGACAAGATCGCCGAGCCCGACCGCACCTGGTTCGCCCTCGCCGCTTATAACGTCGGCACCGGCCACTTGGACGACGCGCGCATTCTGGCGAAGAAGGAAGGCCTGAACCCGAACAAGTGGCTGGACGTGAAGAAGATGCTGCCGCGCCTGTCGCAGAAGCAGTGGTACAGCAAGACCCGCTACGGCTACGCCCGAGGCGGCGAGCCGGTGCACTTTGTGGCGAACATCCGGCGTTACTACGACATCCTGACGTGGGTGACCCAGCCGCAGCTGGAAGGCAACCAGGTGGTGGAAGGCAATTTGCATGTGCCGGGTGTGGACAAGACCAAGCCGCCGGAAGACACCCCGCAGCTGTAAAACTGATCTTCCCAACACCACAAAACCAATGTGGGAGGGGGCTTGCCCTAATGCCAGTCAGTTAAGGCTTTTTGTAGGAGCGAGCTTGCTCGCGAAAAACTCACAGGCGCCGCGTTCATTCAGGAAGCACGCGTTATCGTTGACGTTTTTCGCGAGCAAGCTCGCTCCTACAGGATATCTACTTGGCTTCGAGCCCGATGAGCAAATGGACCACCCCACCCGTCAATACCATCACCCCAGAGACCCCCGCGGCCTTTAACGCCGCAGCATCAAACTTCTCAGCATCCTGCAATTGCACCCTCACCCGCGTCAGCGCCACACGCTGTTGCGACTTGAGGTTATCCGCACCTCCCAACGCACTCAGCACATCGGCCGACAAAAGCCCCTGTGTCGGCACCGTCTCGGCAATCAAATCCGGGGTCAAGGCTTTCCAGAACGCCCGCTGCAATTTCTCGAACATGCTCAGTGCTCCACGACAGGTGAGGTTTCAACAGTAGCCGCGTGGTACAGGCGCAAGGCCTCGCGCACCTGGGAGGCTTCTTCCAGGCCCAGTACCTGGCGGGCGATGGTCTGGCAGTCAGCCAGGTCCAGCTCGCGCACAGTGGCTTTGATGGTGGGGATCAGCGGCACACTGACCGACAACTCATCCACGCCCAGCCCGATCAACACCGGCACCGCCAGCGCTTCGGACGCCAGTGCACCGCACACTCCGACCCACTTGCCATGGGCGTGGGCGGCCTTGACGGTGGTGGCGATCAGCCGCAATACCGCCGGGTGAAAGCTGTCGGCCTGGCTGGCCAGCCGTGGGTGATCGCGGTCCATGGCCAGGGTGTATTGGGTCAGGTCGTTGGTGCCGATGGAGAAGAAGTCCACATGGGGCGCAAACACATCCGCCATCAACGCCGCTGACGGTACCTCGATCATGATGCCCAGCTTGGGCAACTCGCTGAGCCCAAGGGCCTGGGCTTCTTCTTCCAGAATCTTGCGCGCCAGATGCAGCTCCGACAACAGGCTGACCATCGGCAACATGATATGCAGGCGTGCCAGCCCGGCACTCGCAAGGATCGCGCGCAACTGTTCACGCAACAGCTCCGGGCGCTCCAGGCACAGGCGTATGCCGCGCAGGCCCAGGAACGGGTTGGTTTCAGTGTCCATCGGCACATACGCCAGCGGTTTATCGCCGCCGACATCCAGGGTGCGCACCACCAGATTGCGCTCGGTGCCAAGGGCGCGAGCGATGGCGCTGTAGGTAGCGGCCTGCTCATCCACGCTTGGCGCGCGATTGCGATCCAGGTAGAGGAACTCCGACCGCAGCAGGCCGACACCTTCGCCCCCCAGGGTCAGGGATTGCTCCACTTCCTGCAACGACGCGACGTTGGCGGTCACCTCGACGTGATGGCCGTCGCGGGTAATCGCAGGCACTGAAGCCTGCGCCACGTCACGCTGACGTCGCAGCACCTGCTGCTTACGCGCAGCTTCCAGCTGTTCGATCTCGGCCAGGTTGGGGTCCAGGTGCAACTCGCCCTTGTCGGCGTCGAGCAGGACCTGTTTGCCGTTGGCCAGTGCCAACACCTCAGGCCCAACCCCGCACATGGCAGGCAGGCCAAGGGCACGCGCCAGGATCGCGACATGACTGGTCGCCCCGCCGCCGACGGTGACAAACCCCAGCACCTTTTGGGTGTCGAGGCTGGCGGTTTGCGAAGGCGTCAGTTGCTCGGCGACCAGGATCGCGCGGTCGGGCAGATCCCAGGCGTGGTCTTGAATACCGAGGATCAGTTTCAGCACGCGCTGACCGACATCCGCCAGGTCCGCCGCACGTTCGGCCAACAGGGCATTGCCCAGGCCCTGGAACAGTTGGGCGGTGGCAACCGTGGCGCTGTTCCAGGCAAATGCCGCGCTCTTGCCTTCGGCCAGCAGGCCGTGGGCTTGTTCCAGCAGCGTCGGGTCTTCGAGCAATTCCTGATGGGCGCGGAAAATCTCCGCCTGGGCACTGCCTGCCGCCTGGGTTTGCAGGGCTTGCAGCGCTTCGTTTGCAGCCAACAGGCCACGCGCCAAAGCAGCGCGTTCGAAGGTTTCTCCCACCCCCTGTTCAGTCACCTTCAGCTCGGGCTCAGCAACCTGAACCACTTGGCCAAACGCCGACCCCGGCGATGCGCAAACGCCTCGCAGCAACGTCGCCGACGACGCCGGCACGCGCGCTTCAACCTGTGCAGCCGGCGCCGCGATTGCCTCGCCGCAGCCTTCAATTAACAGTGCGACCAGCGCCTTGATCGCCGCATCGGCATCGTCACCGGCCGCACTCACTTGCAAGGTATCGCCCTGTACGGTTTGCAGCGCCATGATCGCCACCAGCGACTTGGCGTTAGCACTCTGGGTTTGTTTGTGCAGGTAAATGCTCGCGTTAAAACCTTTCGCCGCCTGGGCAAATACCGCTGCCGGGCGCGCGTGCAAACCGTTGGCGTTGGGCAAGATCAACGGCTTGGAGAAGCGTGCATCGCCCTCCTCCTCATCGGCCTCCTCTACCCGGTTGCCGGGCGCTACCTGCAACACCGGCTGGCCCCGTTCCACCAGGCCGCTTGCCAACGGCGTGAACGACTCGCCGCTGACCACCAGCATCAAGGTCAGCAAACTGCGCGCGTGGAGCGCCACGTAGTCGGCGTCGAATTCGATCAGCGCTTGCCCGGCCTCGACCCGCTGGCCTTCCTCGACCAGGCGGGTGAAGCCCTTGCCCGCCAGGCTCACGGTGTCCAGGCCGATATGCATCAGCACCTGCACGCCATTGTCGTCGGTGACGCTGACCGCATGCCCACTGTCCTGGATATTGCTGATTACGCCGGCCAGCGGCGCACACAGGGTCTGCGAGGTCGGATCAATGCACAGGCCGTCGCCGATCATGCGGCTGGCGAACACCGGGTCAGGCACCTTGTCCAGTGCCAGCAGCACACCCGACAAAGGCGCCAGCAATTCCAGGGGTTGAGTTGCGGTCATGACGTCACCTGCTGTTTTGTTCTGTAAAAATCCTTGGGTGGATGCCTATCCCACGGATGACTTATTTCCACCAGTATTCAACCTGCACGCCAACGTTAGACCCATGCCGCGCGGTGCCGTAGGCACCGGTATCGGACAGTGCCGAGCCCGCCGCCAGCTCATTCGCTGCACGTTTGGCCGCTTCGTTCCAGCTCGCATAGGTGTAGTACAACCGCACTTCCGGCCGCGCCCAGAAATCCGGGCCCTTGGGCGACCAGGTCGGGGCGAAGGTAAATTTGCTCAGTTTGCGCGTGCCGCCGGTGGCATCGACCTGATCATGCCCAAGTTCGGTGACCAGTTTGAATTGTTCGCTGATCGCATACGCGGGGCGTACGCCGATGGACATCCAAGTCTGGTCCTGGCTGCCGGGACGAATATCCTTCTGGTACACCGCCTCGATCTGCCCACCAAAGCGCGGGGTCACTTGCCAGTCGAAGAACTCCACGGCGCGATAACTTTTGCTGCTGTTGTCCAGGAAGGTATTGCCGGTGTAGCCCAGGCCGGTGCCGGGGCCTTCGCCGTACTGCAGGGCGAATTTGTTCTTGCCGCCCAGAAAAGGTTTTTGCACATGCTGCGCGGTGAGCGCCCAACCGCTGTTGGTGTCGCGCCCGCCGGCCTTTTCGATGTAGCTCAGGCCCAGTTCCAGCTCGCCGCCGGGGTTGGTCTTGAAGCCCGCGACGTTGAAGTCATGACGGGTGGCGTATTCCTTCTGGTACAGGTTGTCCTTGCGCGAAAGGGCGTAGCTGTATTTCAGGTCGCCGATCAGCACGTCCTCAATACCGCCGCCAGTGGCGCTCTGGTTCCAGTAGTAGAAGTCGGAAATATGGATGTCATTGCGTTTGTAGTAACGCCGACCGGCCCACAGTGAACCGCCATTGAGGGCCGGCAGGTTGGACCACTGCGCATACATCTGCGGCATGCGCGCCGAGCCGTTGTCTTCGCCCTGGAATTTAAGGGCGCGGTCGTATTTGTTGTACAGCGATGCCATCGCATCGACGCTGAGTACCGAACCGTCGTCGAGGGTCAGCAGGTCTTGTCGCAATTCTAGTTCGCCGTACTGCTCACATTCGTTGCCCAGTCGGTATTTGGATTGCGCCCCCGGCAGTTGGAAACATTGCTGCTTGCCACTGCCTGTCGACGTCCCCGCGCCGCTGCGCAAGTAACCGGCAAATTCCAGGGCCTGCGCACCGAATGGCAGGCTCAGGCAGGATGCAACGAGGCCCAGCTTTATTGTTGTTTTCATGAATGCTCCTTCTATTTTTATTGTTTTATTACTGTCCTTGCACGACACGATTCCCTGTAGGAGCGAGCTTGCTCGCGAAGAACGTTAACGATTACGCAGCGAGACTGGTTTAACGCGGCGCTCTCAGGTTTCTCGCGAGCAAGCCCGCGCCTACAGGGGGCGTATCAATCGATCAGATGCAGCACGAACGATTCGTAGGGACGCAAGACAACCGTGGCCGTGCGTTGCGGGCAGTCGGGGTAGTTGCTGATCAGCAGGCGTTGCTCGGTCGCAGTGCCGATCACGTCGTCAGGCAGTTGGATCTCACAGGGCTGGCGGTAGAAATTATTCAGCACCAGCAGGCGCTCGCCGTGGCCTTCGCGCAGGTAGGCCCAGACCTGCAAATGGTCCTGCAGCAGTTGGCGGTACACCCCCTCTTGAATCAGCGGTTCGTGACGACGCAAGGCGATCAGCGCGCGGTAGTGATGCAGCACGGAGTCGGGATCATCGAGTTGGTGTTCAACGTTGATCTGCGCGGCATTCGCCGGGATGCCGATCCACGGCTCGCCGGTGCTGAAACCTGCATGGGGTTGCGCGTTCCACTGCATCGGCGTGCGGCCGTTGTCGCGGGATTTCTGCATGATCGCCGCCATGCTCGCCGCTTCGGATTCACCGGCATCGCGCTTGAGGCGGAAGATGTTCAGGGTCTCCACATCGCGGTACTGGTCGATGCTGTCGAAGCCCGGATTGGTCATGCCCAGCTCTTCGCCCTGGTACACAAACGGCGTGCCCTGGAGGAAGTGCAGCGCGGTGGCGAGCATCTTGGCCGAGACCACGCGGTGCTCACCGTCGTCACCAAACCGCGAGACCACTCGGGGCTGATCGTGGTTACACCAGAACAGCGCGTTCCAGCCGCCACCGGCCTGCATACCCAGTTGCCAGTCGGAGAGGATCTGCTTGAGTTGCAGGAAATCGAAGTCAGCCTTCACCCACTTCTGCAGGTTCGGGTAATCGACTTTCAGGTGATGAAAGTTGAAGGTCATCGACAGCTCTTTCGACTCCGGCCGCGAGTAGCGGATGCAGTGCTCCAGGCTGGTGGACGACATCTCGCCGACGTTGATCAGGTCGTAGCCTTCGAAGACTTCGCGGTGCATCTCCTGCAGGTATTCATGCACGTTGGGGCCGTCAGTGTAGAAGCGGCGGCCGTCGCTGTTGTCTTCGGGGAAATCGGCGGGTTTGGAGATCAGGTTGATCACGTCCAGGCGGAAACCGCCTACGCCCTTGTCACGCCAGAAGCGCATCAACTTGAACACCTCGGCACGTACCTGGGGGTTGTCCCAATTGAGGTCGGCCTGGGTGTGGTCGAACAGGTGCAGGAAGTATTGGCCGGTTTGCGCCTCGTATTCCCAGGCCGAACCGCCGAACTTGGATTCCCAGTTGTTGGGCTGGTCGCGCCAGATGTAGAAGTCGCGGTAGGGGTTGTCGAGGCTGCTGCGCGCCTGCTGGAACCACGCATGTTCGATGGACGTGTGATTGACCACGATGTCGAGCATCAGCTTGATGCCGCGCTTGGCCGCTTCGCTGATCAGCAGGTCGCAGTCGGCCATGGTTCCGTAGCTGGGGTCGATGGCGTAGTAGTCGCTGATGTCGTAGCCGTTGTCGCGTTGCGGCGAGCGCAGGAATGGGGTGATCCACAGGCAATCCACGCCCAGCCATTTGAGGTAGTCGAGTTTGTCCACGATACCCAGCAGGTCACCGGTGGCGTTACCCGCGTGGCTGTGGAAGCTTTTGGGGTAGATCTGGTAGATCACCGAGTGTTGCCAGTCTTGCATGGTGGGCTCCTTCAGTAGAATTGTGAGCGCGGTCAAATGTGGGAGGGGGCTTGCCCCCGATAGCGGTCGATCAGGCGACGCGATAACCCGGCCGAACAATCTTCACGCTCAACGCACAGGTCAGAACAAACGGCACCACCATCGCGACCACCATCCCAATCACAAACATCGGAATGGCACTCGGCACGATCGAAATAAACCCAGGCAAGCCACCCACCCCGATGGCCGAGGCCTGCACCTTGTTCAGCGACAGGAAAATGCTGCCCAGCGCCGAGCCCACCAGGGCCGCATAAAACGGAAACTTGAAGCGCAGGTTCACCCCGAACATCGCCGGCTCAGTGATACCGAAGTACGCGGAAATCGCCGAAGTCGAAGCCATGCTTTTATCCCGCGCATTGCGGGTGGTGTAGAACACCGCGAGCGCGGCGCTGCCCTGGGCCAGGTTGGACATGACGATCATCGGCCAGATAAACGTGCCGCCCTGGGTGGAGATCAATTGCAGGTCCACCGCGAGGAACATGTGGTGCATGCCGGTGATCACCAGCGGCGCGTACAGCAGGCCGAAAATCGCGCCGCCGACCATCGGCGCCAGGTCAAACAGGGTGACCACGCCTTCGGTAATCAGGATGCCGAGGTGACGGGTCACCGGGCCGATAATTGCCAACGCCAGCACGCCGGTAACGACGATGGTGGTGATCGGCACGACCAGCAGTTGAATGGCATTGGGCACGCGAGCGCGCAGCCATTTCTCGATGACGCTCATCACATACGCCGCCATCAGGATCGGCAGGATCTGCCCCTGGTAGCCGACTTTCTCGATCTTGAACCAACCGAAAATATCGAAGTAAGGCAGGCTCTGGCCGTCGAGCCCGGCGACCGCCTTGCCGTAGTTCCAGGCGTTGAGCAGATCGGGATGCACCAGCATCAGGCCGAGCACAATGCCGAGGATTTCACTGCCACCAAAACGCTTGGCCGCCGACCAGCCCACCAACGCCGGCAGGAACACGAACGAGGTGTTGGCCATCAGGTTGATCAGGCTCCACAGGCCATCCAGGTTCGGATACGCCTCCAGCAGCGTCTGGCCCTCGATGAACATGCCCTTGGCGCCCATCAGGTTGTTCACGCCCATCAGCAGACCGGCGATGATCAGCGCAGGCAGGATCGGCATGAACACATCGGAGAACACCCGCACCAGACGCTGCATGGCATTGGTCTTGTCGGCGCCCTTCTTCTTCACGTCGGCGATGGTGGCGGCGGCGAGGCCGGTCTGTTCGCGCAGGGCAGCGTAGACCTTTTCCACTTCGCCAGGGCCGATCACCACCTGGAACAAACCGCCGGTGAAGAACGAGCCCTTGACCAGATCGACCTGGTTCAACGTGCTGTTGTTGACCAGGCTCGGGTCCTTGAGCGCCAGGCGCAGGCGGGTCACACAGTGGGCAGCTTGCTCAAGGTTGTCGCGGCCCCCGAGGTGCTCAAGAATCTCGCGGGCAATGTTCGAATAGTCGTGGCTCATGCTTGGTTTCCACTTTGATTTTTTTTATTGGGGGGCAGTCATTGGCAGCACGCCGAAGCCAAAAGTACTCGTACAGACGAGTTAAAGCAATAACTCGTCTGTACGAGTTACAATTTGTTTAATTCCTGTAGGACACCACACCGCTGCAAGCCGCAGTAATCCAAGGGTCTAATGGACAAACCCCCTCTCTGCCTCTAAGGTTCCTGCCTTGAACGCCAACACGGCACAGAGCCCTATCCATGAGCAAATACAACCAGATCTATACCGATCTGCTTGCCAGCATCACCACCGAACGCCTGCAACGCGGCACGCGCCTGCCCTCCGAAACCGAATTGATGGACAGCTACCAGGCCAGCCGCGGCACCGTGCGTCGCGCCATCGAGCAGTTGCAGGAGCGTGGGTTCGCGCAAAAGATCCACGGCAAGGGCACCTTCGTGCTCTCGCCCAACCCGATCGAGTTCCAACTCGGTGGCATCGTCAGCTTCCACGAAACCCACGCCGACCTGGGCGATGACGTACGTACCGAAGTGGTCGAATTCACCCAGTTCCCGCTGGAAGGCCCGCTGTTGCAACACATCGAAGCCGAGCCCGGCAGCCTCATCACGCGCATCAAACGGGTACGGCGCATCGGCGGCAAACGGGTGATCCTCGACATCAACCACTTCGTCGCCGACCTGATCCCCGGTCTGGACCAGGCGATTGCCGAACAGTCGATCTACGCCTTCATCGAGCAGACCCTGCAACTGCAGATCAGCTACGCCCAGCGCACCATCGAAGCGCTGCCCCGCAGCAAGGACGACCAGGCACACCTGGACCTCGACGGCCAAAGCCATGTGATCGTGGTGAGCAACCAGACGTTTTTGCAGGATGGGCGGCAGTTCGAGTACACCGAGTCGCGGCACACGTTGGATAAGTTTTACTTCTCCGATATCGCCAGGCGTTAATTATCTACCCGCTGTCCCTCTGAAGCGCTTGGCATGCTCGGCTCTCCCCCTTCAAGGAGAGCAACATGCCGCTGACCGACACCTCCCCCGCCGCCCAGCAAAAACTCCGCGCCCTGGCCCCTGTGGTGCTGGATGCCTGTCCGAATATGCAGACGATGGCGATCAAGGCTGCGCGTGAGATTCTGACCAAGCATGGCCTGCCAGACCTGGATCCCGATCATGTCTACTGGCACCGCTTCGACAGTGGCATCGGTGACCCTGCGACCTTTACCGGCTGGAGCCACAACCAAAAACCCCAGCAGTCGATGACGCTGACGCAGTTGGTCATTCACCGCTTCGAGGTGCACGACCAGGACAATGCCGACTTGCTCGATGGCGACGGTGGTTTTTATCGCGAGGGTGCCGAAGCACGGTTATTCGATCGACACAACGAAGTGCAGCTGTCCGCCAGCGCGGTGCTCAACGACTTCTGGAGCATCGATTTCAGCGACCGCTATACCACCCGCATGGAGAAGTTCTGGAGCGCCCACTTCGACGACTTCCGCACCCTGGCCAAAGTCAACTGCCTGGCCCAGGCCCTGCAGGCGCGACAGGCCGGGCACCTCACCGAGCCCCAGTTGCACACGGTGCTGCAAGCCCTCGCCAGCAACCTGTCCTGGCCCCCAAGCCTGTCCAACCTGCAAGCCAAGGTCACTTCCGCCGACGGACTGCGTGTGGCGGCGCTGGATATCGGTGGGCATATCGCCACGGATATCCTGCGCATCATCGACGGCGATGGCCGGCAAATCCTCTATGTGCCAGGCGAGTCCCAGACCTTCTATGGTTTCGAGACCCCCGCCGACCTGCATTTCTGGCTGCTGAACCAGACCAACCATGCGGATAACCGCGCCCGCTTCATGGCCCACTTCCCGCTGTCGGCCCAGGTCCAACAGGACGACACCGACGCCGTCACCTGGAAGCAGATGCTGCTCACCCCCGTGCTGATCTACCGCAGCGCCCAGGCCCTGGCGGGCACCCTGCCGCCGGACTGGGTGGACAAGGGCTTGTGCCACCAACTCGACCAGCTGTTTATCGACTGGGGCACCTGGGACCACCACCTGATCAATCAGACCGACCACACCCTCGAACACGATGCCTTCACCTGGCTGGCACAATCGAGCCAGGCGCGCATGCACAACGATGCCGACTTCGCCCTGCGCAGCAATGGCGACCTGCGCAAGAAACTCTGGATCGGCTACCTGAACGCCTTTGGCAAAACCTTCGGCCCGATGGCGGTGGCCGGCTGGCCGGTGGCCCTGGTGGTGGTAGGCGCCAGCGTGGCCAATCTAGGCCTGAATATCGACCAGGCGATCAACGGCAAAACCCTGGCCGAACGCCGAGCCGGGGAGCTGGGTGCGATTCTCAGTGCCATCGACACGCTGTTTAACCTGGCGCTGCTGAAAGCCGATGGGGTTGTGCCCGACATCGCCGAAGCGGCCGATACCGTGGCGGTTGAAACCCAGGTACCGGTTGTCACACCCGCAGTGCCTGAACCGGTGGTGCCCCTTGCCTACCAGACCAACCTGATACTGGAGGGCGAAACCCTCAACACGGCTCCCGGAAAGTTTCACCAGGTGTATTCCCTCAGGACCTCCGACGGCATGCCACAACATGCCATCCTGCTGAACGATGAGGCGTATTACGTGCGCTACGAAGGCGATCCCAACGGCAGGGGTTATTGGGCCATTGTCGACCCTAACAACCCCCACAGTTTCTACGGCTCGCTGCCGGTGCGCCTGGACGAGTTCAACCAATGGCAACGAGTTTACGCCGGCAAAGGCCTGAAGGGCGGCGGTGGTAACTCCAGTAAAGCCGCGAGGGGAACAGCGCCCTCACCTCTCACGCCTCCACCGCAACCCAGGATTGCGCCGACCAACCCAGTGCGCAGGGTCACCACACCTTTCGATACCCCACCCTCGACCCGTGCGGAAACAAAACGCTGGGCAATGGGGCTCACCGAAACCCACGTTCACACTCGGTTCGGCCGCATAGACCGCTTCAACTACTACTACTACGGCGACACCCACCGCAGGCTGCTGCAATCGGCGCAAGACTTTTACAACGAACTGTCCTGGGCCCGCTTGCCCCCTCGCCCGGATATCCCGGCGTTTGAGCCTGCCACACCATTCGCCGACGCTCTCGAACGCCTGCCCGAAGACCTGCCGGGCTACGTCATCGGTGAAACCCTGGACCGCGTCACCAGCACCCGCCTGGTGATCGAAAACATGCCCGTCTTCGCGCGCAAGGGCGTAAAAACCCTGTACATGCGCCGCCTGCTCAACGATTTCGCCCAGGATGATCTGAATCGCTACTTCCAGACCGGTGAGATGTCCGAGGACCTGGAAAGCTACCTTGGCAAGCTGGGCACCGATCCATCCGGGCAATTCAACGAACTGGAACTGATCAAGACCGCCAGGGCCAACGGCATACGCGTGCAGGCCACCGACTGCGCGGCTCACTCCATATACCCCAGCCCTATCGCCGACCTTTCAGAACAGGCGATGAGCAATTATCTCACCCATAGCGTTATCCAGGCCGACAGGGCCCTGAATGGTGGCGGTAAATGGCTGGTGCTGACCGGCGCAAGGAACATCAACACCTTCAAGGGTTTCGCCGGGATCAGTGAACTGGAAGGTGGCATCGGGTTGCGCATCGAAGAGGTGCTACCTGGGCAAGGCAACGAGGTACGCCTGGACCCCGGCATCGCCATTGATCGCGACAGCGCCCCCTCCGATCAAGACGTCAGCGACAGCTTCGATATCTTTCATGCCGACCTGCAGGTGCAAGTGGAGGCCCCGCGGGTACACCGCACGCTGGAGCAACAGCAGCGACTGCTGACGCGCAAGGGCATGTACCTGATCGACGCAAGCCAGGGCCGCTATACCCTGCTGCATCACAGCCGCGCCATGGGGATCGTCACCACGCCCATCAATCGGCTGGCCGATGGCAGTTTTTACATCGACCGCCCCGCCTGGGCAGGCGTGCATGAGGTGCACTTCCCCACTCTGGAAAGACTCTCCAGCGCCCTTACCAATATGGGCATGAGCCTGCAAAGCCGGCTTCCCGTTTAACAGGCAATAAAAAACCTGGCCGAGGCCAGGTTTTTTAGGATTCAACGCAGGCCTTACGACCGGGGTTGCTTATTCCCACTCAATCGTCGCCGGCGGCTTGCTCGACACGTCATAAGTAACGCGCGAAATACCTTCGATCTCATTGATGATACGGCCGCTGACGGTTTCCAGCAGTTCGTACGGCAGGTGCGCCCAACGGGCAGTCATGAAGTCGATGGTCTCTACGGCACGCAGGGCCACGACCCAGGCGTAACGACGGCCGTCGCCGACCACGCCAACCGATTTCACCGGTTGGAACACCACGAAAGCCTGGCTGACTTTGTGGTACCAGTCGGCCTTGCGCAGTTCTTCAATGAAGATGTGGTCGGCACGACGCAGCAGGTCGGCGTATTCCTTCTTCACTTCACCGAGGATGCGCACGCCCAGGCCCGGGCCTGGGAATGGGTGGCGGTAGACCATGTCGTACGGCAGGCCCAGTTCCAGGCCCAGACGGCGGACTTCGTCCTTGAACAGTTCGCGCAGTGGTTCTACCAGCTTGAGGTTCATCTCCTCAGGCAGGCCACCCACGTTGTGGTGGGACTTGATCACGTGGGCCTTGCCGCTCTTGGCGCCGGCCGACTCGATCACGTCGGGGTAGATGGTGCCCTGGGCGAGGTACTTGATGTTGTCCAGTTTGTTGGACTGGGCATCGAATACGTCGATGAAGGTACGACCGATGATCTTGCGCTTCTTCTCCGGGTCGGACTCGCCGGCCAGGTTGTTCAGGAACTGTTCTTCGGCGTTGGCGCGGATCACCTTGACGCCCATGTTCTCGGCGAACATGGCCATCACTTGCTCGCCTTCGTGCAGGCGCAGCAGGCCGTTGTCGACGAACACGCAGGTCAGCTGGTCGCCAATGGCCTTGTGCAGCAATGCCGCGACCACGGAGGAGTCAACGCCGCCGGACAGGCCGAGCAGGACGTTGTCGGTGCCGACCTGGGCGCGCACGTTGGCGATGGCGTCTTCAGCGATTTTCGACGGGGTCCACAGGGCTTCACACTCGCAGATGTCGAGGATGAAGCGCGACAGGATGCGCCCGCCTTGCTTGGTGTGGGTCACTTCCGGGTGGAACTGCACGCCGTAGTAACGACGCTCGTCGCTGAACATGCCGGCGATCGGGCAGCTTGGGGTGCTGGCCAGGATGTGGAAGTCTTCCGGCATCCTGGTGACCTTGTCACCGTGGCTCATCCATACATCGAGGCCAAACAGGCCGTCGGCGTCGACGTGGTCTTCGATGCCGTCCAGCAGGCGGCTCTTGCCGACCACGTCGACACGGGCATAACCGAATTCACGCAGTTCGGAACCTTCAACCTTGCCGCCCAGTTGCTCGGCCATGGTCTGCATGCCGTAGCAGATACCAAAGACAGGAACACCCAGGTCGAACACGGCTTGCGGGCAACGCGGGCTGTTGGCTTCGTGCACGGACTCGGGGCCACCGGCGAGGATGACGCCTTTCGGTGCGAATTCGCGAATCGCTTCGTCATCCATGTCGAACGGGTGCAGTTCGCAGTACACGCCGATTTCACGCACGCGGCGGGCGATCAGTTGGGTGTACTGGGAACCGAAGTCGAGGATCAGGATGCGGTGGGCGTGAATGTCGAGGGCCATGAAGTCAGTCTCGTCTAATGAATCAGAAACAACTCGGGGCTGAAAGAACAGCCCCGGTTACTTAACGTTTTGCTGGAAGCCTCAACCTACGCGGTAGTTTGGCGCTTCCTTGGTGATCTGCACGTCGTGGACATGGGATTCAGCCATGCCGGCGCCGGTGATCCGTACGAACTCTGGCTTGGTGCGCATTTCTTCGATGTCGGCGCTGCCGGTGTAGCCCATCGAGGAACGCAGGCCGCCCATCAGTTGATGGATAATGGCGCTCAGGGTGCCCTTGTACGGCACACGGCCTTCGATGCCTTCCGGTACGAGCTTCTCGGCGCCTGCCGAGGAGTCCTGGAAGTAACGGTCGGAAGAGCCTTGCGCCTGGGACATGGCGCCCAGCGAACCCATGCCGCGGTAAGCCTTGTAGGAACGACCCTGGAACAGTTCGATCTCGCCCGGCGCTTCTTCAGTACCGGCGAACATCGAGCCCATCATCACGCAGGAAGCACCGGCAACGATGGCCTTGGACAGGTCACCGGAGAAACGGATGCCGCCGTCAGCGATCAACGGCACGCCGGTGCCTTCAAGGGCAGCAGCGACGTTGGCGATGGCGCTGATTTGCGGCACGCCCACACCGGCAACGATACGCGTGGTGCAGATCGAGCCAGGGCCGATACCGACCTTGACCGCATCGGCACCGGCTTCGGCCAGGGCCTTGGCGGCAGCGCCGGTGGCAATGTTGCCGCCGATCACCTGCACGTCAGGGAAGTTCTGCTTGACCCAGCGAACGCGGTCGATCACGCCTTTGGAGTGACCGTGGGCAGTGTCGACCACTACCACGTCAACGCCGGCAGCGACCAGGGCCGCTACGCGGTCGCCAGTGTCTTTGCCGGTACCGACCGCAGCGCCGACGCGCAGACGACCTTGGTCATCCTTGCTGGCCAGCGGGTAAGCCTTGGCTTTTTCGATGTCATTGACGGTCATCATGCCTTTGAGGGCGAATTTGTCGTCGACGATCAGCACGCGCTCGATGCGGTGCTTGTGCAGCAGTTCGCGCACATCGTTCTTGTCGGCGCCTTCCTTGACAGTCACGAGGCGCTCTTTAGGCGTCATCACTTCGCGGACGGTGACTTCAAGACGGTTCTCGAAACGCACGTCACGGGAAGTGACGATGCCGACCAGGTCGCCATCGTGCAGTACTGGAACGCCGGAGATGTTGTGCAGGCGGGTCAGGTCGAACAGATCACGCACGGTAGCGTCGGCTTCGATGGTGATCGGATCTTTCACCACACCGGCTTCGTAACGCTTGACCTTGCGCACTTCGGCAGCTTGCTGCTCGATGGTCATGTTCTTGTGGATGATGCCGATGCCGCCTTCCTGAGCCATGGCGATTGCCAAACGGGCTTCGGTGACGGTGTCCATGGCAGCGGAAACCAGGGGAATATTCAGCTCGATGCCACGGGTTAGGCGGGTCTTGAGACTGACTTCGTTAGGAAGCACCTCGGAATAACCGGGCACTAGGAGAATGTCGTCGAATGTCAGAGCTTCTTGGCTGATACGCAGCATCGCGGGGGCTCCCGAGCGGGAAAATGGAAGCGCGCCATTATACTCAGACACCCCCCAGGTCTCAATGTAAAACTCTGACATATTTGGGAATAGTGATAGAAGGGCTACAGCTCGACTTTGACCCAACTGATCTTCTGGTCCAGCCAATCGGCGAATTCGTCGATAAAGCTCTGCTTGAACCCCGCCTCCGCCCAGTTGTTGAAGATGAACCCCAGGTTGGAAAACCCGCACTCCTGCAAGAACAGAAACCCGTTGATGTCATCTTCATGCCCACACAGCGGGCAGGTGAAGTTGTCGGTGTGGCCGGGCATCCAGTCTTCCAGGCTTTCGAACAACGCCTCGCCGACTTCCTTGAGGCATTCCGGGCAGCCGGCTTCTTCGAGAAAGCCCTTGGCCGGGGTGTAGATGCAGCGCTTGTAGATGATCTCCAGGCCATTGACCGGCTCGCTGAACGGCAGCGCTTCGGGGTGCAGCACCACGGCGCGGGCGCCGTCGGCCAGGGCGTAGGCCATGCGGTTGCCGGTGCGGCCACAGGTGGTCAGTTCTTCCTTGATGATGTTCTTGCGCACCAGCCAACGCACGATCGCCCGGGCGCGGGGTTCGTGGACGGGCAAGGTGGAGATTTTCGGGACAAGGATGCTTTGGGAATTCATGAGAGTCCTGCGGTGTGGCTTCTGGCCCCATCGCGGGCCCGGGAGGACGGCAGCTTAATCCCTGAAGAAATCAGGTCAAGTGCTCAAGTACCGCCCAATCAATGCAATGCCACTGGCCAATACCAGCCAGGTCACCAACCGAACGAAGGCCTCACGAGACATGCGCATCGTCAGCCTGCGCCCACACCACAGCCCCAGGGCCATTGCGGGCAACAGGCAGAGTGCCAACATCAGCAGCGGCAAATCAGCATACACCCCGGCGATCAGGAACAGACTCAGGCGCACCACCGTGCTGCAACTGATCAGCGCGCTTTGGGTGGCGCGTGCCGCGTCCTTGGGCAAGCGGCTGTTCAGATAGATTGCATATAAAAAGCCACCACTGCCGAACAACGCCCCAAACAGCCCGCCCACGGTGCCCATCGGGATCGACCACCCCGCCGCCATTTGCGTGGGCCGGGTTTTCACCGCCAGGCTGTAAATCGCATAGGCGCTGATAAACAGCCCCATCAACAGCAGCAACAGATCCGAATGCAGATTGAGCAAAAACACCACGCCGAGGGTGCAGCCAATCGCCATGCACGGCAGCAATCGCAGCAGCTCCGGCTTGTTCACCTCTCGTCGCGTTTGCAGCAGGCCACCAAACGCCGCGACAAAATCCAGCAGCACCAGCAGCGGGATGATTTTCGACAGGGGCATAAACACAAGCAGGACCGGACCGGCCACCAACGCCGTGCCGAATCCCGCGATGCCAAACACGATATAGGCCACGACGATGCCCAGGCCGATCACCAGCCAATCGACACCGCCAAATGACCACTGACTCATCAGCTCAACCGGGCTCATGGGATATTCCTTGTAGGAGATTGCCATCACTTTAGCCAGCGGTGAGGGTTGCGACTAATATCTTCAAAGTCCTCCACCCATCTCGAAAAGGCATGACGCGTGATTTCCACCCGCCAACTGCGTTACTTCGTCGAAATCGCCGACAGCGGCAGCTTCAGCGCTGCCGCCGAACGTTTGTTTGTCGCGCAGTCGGCCCTGAGCCGGCAGATCAAGGAGCTGGAAATCCAACTGCAAACCCCGCTGTTTGAACGCACCGCGCGCCAGCCCCGGCTGACCGCTGCCGGCGAAGCCTTTTATCCTCGGGCGCGCAACCTGCTGGGTGAGCTGCACAAGGCCAGTGAAATGGCGACCCAGGTCGGCAATGGCGAACTCGGCACCCTGCGCCTGAGCCATTCGAGCACTGTGCCGATGAGCGGCCCGTTACTGCGAGGCATCAGCACTTGGCTGGAACGCTGTCCCGGCGTGTCGATGGATATCGCCAAACTGTCCTCCGAAGCGCAGTTGGAAGAAATTGCCGACGGTCGCCTGGATGTCGGGGTGCTGCGCTTGCCCGTGTTGCGCCAGCGCGACGGTGTGCGGGTCATGCCTTTATACAGTGAGCAACTGCTGCTGGCCGTGCCTGCGAATCATGCGCTGGCACGCAACCGGGCTCCCGTCGAACTGGGGCAATTGAGGGACGAGGCGTTTATCTCTATCCCCCATCCCCAGCGCGGCGGCCTGAGTTATCTGTCGGCCGAGCTGTGCATGCGTGCGGGATTTTTCCCCAAGGCCGCGCGGGTGATGTCACGCAAGACTACACAGTTGCAGTTGATCCAGGCCGGCTTCGGTATAGCCTTGCTGCCAACGTCCATGCAGGACATCGCCCCGGCCGACGTGCACTTTTTGCCCCTGGCCGACCCGGACTGCCTGAGCACCGTGGCCCTGGCCTGCCCGCCATCACCGAGCGCGCTGGTGGAGCAATTCTGTCAAACCTTGCGCGAATGCCTATAAACTGCCGCCCATGATTAAAGATCCTTTTGCCCGCTTGGGCCTCGACCGCGAAGTCCTGACTGTCAGCCAACTCAACGGCCGCGCGCGGGTGTTGCTGGAAGACGTGTTCACCAATATCTGGGTCGAAGGCGAGATCTCCAACCTCGCCCGCCCGGCCTCCGGCCACGTGTACTTCACCCTCAAGGACAGCGGCGCCCAGGTGCGGTGTGCGTTGTTTCGCAACAATGCCGCTCGGGTGCGCCAGGCGCTGAAGGATGGCCTGGCGGTGAAGGTGCGCGGCAAGGTCTCGCTGTTCGAGGGCCGGGGCGACTACCAGTTGATCCTCGATACCGTCGAACCCGCCGGCGATGGTGCGCTGCGCCTGGCCTTCGATGCACTGAAGGAAAAGCTCAGCGCCGAAGGCCTGTTCAGCGCCGAGCGCAAGGTGCCGCTGCCGGCCCACCCGCGCCGCATCGGCATTATCAGTTCGCCCACGGGTGCGGTGATCCGCGACATCATCAGCGTGTTCCGTCGTCGCGCGCCGAACGTCGAGCTGACATTGATCCCTACCGCCGTGCAAGGCCGCGAAGCGATCCCGCAGATTGTGCGGGCGTTGAAGCTGGCGGACGCCCGAGGCTTTGACGCGCTGATCCTGGCCCGTGGCGGTGGCTCCCTGGAGGACCTCTGGTGCTTCAACGAAGAGGCCGTGGCCCGTGCGGTGGACGCTTGCGTGACGCCGATCGTCAGCGCCGTCGGCCATGAGACCGATGTGTCCATCAGCGACTTTGTGGCGGACGTGCGCGCGCCTACGCCGTCCGCCGCCGCCGAGTTGCTGGCACCGGACGCCAGCCACCTGGTGCGCCAGGTGGAAAACCTGCATCGCCGCCTGGTGATGCTGATGCGCAATCGCCTGACCCACGACCGCCTGCGCCTGGAAGGCATGGCCCGGCGCCTGCGCCACCCCGGCGAACGTCTGCGCCAGCAGGCCCAGCGCCTGGATGACCTGGATATGCGCTTGCGCCGCGCCTTCGAGCGCAGCCTCAATACCCGTCGCGAACGCCTGATCCGTCTGGAAACCCGCCTCGCCGGCCAGCATCCAGGCCGCCAGTTGGCCCTGCTGCGCCAGCGCCTCGACAGCCTCGCCGAACGCCTGCCGCGTGCCATGCGCGAAGGCCTCAAGGCGCGTCGCCTGCAACTGCAAAGCCAGGTGCAGACGTTGCAGGTGGTCAGCCCGCTGGCGACCCTGGGCCGTGGCTACAGCATTTTGCTCGACGAACGTGGCCAGGCCATCCGCAACGCCGCGCAAACCCACACCGGCCAACGCCTCACCGCGCGCCTCGGTGAAGGTCAATTGCAAGTGCGGGTGGAAGACAACCACCTGACACCCGTTACCCTTTCGCTACTGGATTGATCGATGCCACGTTTATTCAGCCTGTTGATGCTGCTATGCCTTGCCATTAATGCCCATGCCGACAGCTACATCACCCGCACCCTTAACAAACCCGTACCGGGTGGTGTTGCCGTGGTCGAACTGGGCCCCGCCGCCGCAGCGCCGAAAGCCACGTACCAAGGCAAACCGGTGCTGGTGGTGAAGGAGCAAGACAACTGGCTGGCGATTGTAGGTATTCCGCTGACGGTCAAGCCGGGCAACGAGCGCATCAGCAGCGGCGGGCGCACCCTGCCGTTTATCGTTGGTTACAAGAAGTACCCCGAGCAACGCATCACCTTGAAGAACAAGAGCCAGGTCAACCCCGACCCGGCGCAACTCAAGCGCATCGAGGGCGAGTTGGCCGTGCAGCTCAAGGCCTATCGCAGTTTCAGCCCGAACGTGCCGAGCAACCTGGTGCTGGACAAACCGGTGAACGGACCGCTGTCGAGCAAGTTCGGCGTGCGTCGCTTCTTCAACGGTGAAGAGCGCAATCCCCATTCGGGCCTGGACTTCGCAGTGCCGGCCGGCACGCCGATCAAGACGCCGGCGAACGGTAAGGTGATTCTGGTAGGCAACTATTTCTTTAACGGCAACACCGTGTTCGTCGACCATGGCCAGGGCTTTATCAGCATGTTCTGCCACATGTCGAAGATCGACGTGAAGGTCGGCCAGCAACTGGCGCGCGGTGCTGTGGTGGGCAAGGTCGGCGCGACCGGCCGCGCGACCGGGCCGCATATGCATTGGAATGTCAGCCTGAACGATGCGCGAGTCGACCCGGCGATTTTCATCGGGGCCTTCCAACCGTGAATGAAGCGATTGCGCGCCCGATAACGGTCGCGCAATTTAATCTAGCCCTGGCGTCATTCACAAGCATAAAATCCCGTTTCATACACAGATAAAAGAACTTCTCTCAATTTTTAGCGACTGCTTGCCATCTTTCACCCCGGCGGTTAGGGTTGAGCTTATGAAAACCTCTCACACCCTCATTCAGCTCCGCCAGCACCGCAGCCTGTGCCTTGTCAGCGCACGACTGCCAGGCTGAATCGATCTGCCTCGTCTTTAAGCTTTATCCCTAAAAACAGTTTTACGGCAGGCCGCCTTTTCTCGGCCCCTACAACAAAGGATTTCCCGATGAGCATGCTCAAAGACCCGTCTTCGAAGTACCGCGCGTTTCCGACCATCGATATCCCGGATCGCACCTGGCCTTCCAAAACCATCACCAGCGCGCCGATCTGGTGCAGCTCCGACCTGCGTGATGGCAACCAATCGCTGATCGAGCCCATGGACGCGGTGAAAAAGCTGCGCTTCTGGAAGACCCTGGTCGCCGTCGGCGTGAAAGAGATCGAGGCCTCGTTCCCGGCCGCATCGCAAACCGACTTCGACTTCGTGCGTACCCTGATCGAAGACAACCACATCCCCGAGGACACCACCATCCAGGTGCTGACCCAGGGTCGTGAAGACCTGATCGCACGTACCTTCGAATCCCTGCGCGGCGCCAAAAAGGCCATCGTGCACCTGTACAACGCCACCTCGCCGTCGTTCCGCCGCATCGTCTTCAACCAGGACAAGGACGGGATCAAGGCCATCGCGGTCAATGCGGCCAAGCTGTTCGTCAAATACGCCGCCCAGCAGCCCGAAACCCAGTGGACCTTCGAATACTCGCCGGAGACCTTCAGCGCTACCGAACTGGAGTTCGCCAAGGAAGTTTGCGATGCGGTGATCGAGGTGTGGAACCCGACGCCTGAACACAAGATGATCCTCAACCTGCCAGCCACCGTCGAGTGCGCTACGCCGAACATCTATGCCGACCAGATCGAGTGGTTCGGTCGCCATATCAATCGTCGTGACAGCGTGATCATCAGCCTGCACACCCACAATGACCGTGGCACCGGTGTAGCCGCCACTGAACTGGGCCTGATGGCCGGCGCAGACCGTGTCGAAGGTTGCCTGTTCGGCAACGGCGAGCGCACCGGTAACGTCGACCTCGTCACCGTGGCATTGAACATGTACACCCAGGGCCTCGACCCGCAGTTGGATTTCTCCGATATTGACGGCGTGCGTAAAGTCGTCGAGGAGTGCAACCAGATCCAGGTACATCCACGTCATCCATACGTCGGCGACCTGGTGCACACCGCTTTCTCCGGTTCTCACCAGGACGCGATCCGCAAAGGCTTCTCCCAACAGAAAGATGATGCGCTGTGGGAAGTGCCGTACTTGCCGATCGACCCAGCCGATATCGGTCGCAGCTACGAGGCGGTGATTCGGGTGAACAGCCAGTCGGGCAAAGGCGGCATCGCCTACTTGCTGGAGCAGGAATACGACATCAGCTTGCCACGCCGCATGCAGATCGAGTTCAGCCAAGTGGTCCAGGCCGAAACCGACCGTGTGGGCCTGGAAATGACTGCACCGCAGATCTACGCCTTGCTGCAGCGCGAATACCTGCAGGCCAACACCCCGTACGCGCTGGTCAGCCATCGCCTGCAGGAAGAAAACGGCAACAGCTTTGTCGAAGTGGAAGTCTCGGGCAAGGGCCAGGGCGAAACCAACCTGCACTGGAAAGGCAAAGGCAATGGCGCGCTGGAAGCCCTGGTGGCCGGCCTGCCGATTGGTGTGGAAATCATGGACTACAACGAACATGCGATCGGCGCGGGCACCAATGCCAAGGCAGCGGCCTATATCGAACTGCGTGTGAACGGTGAACGTCCGGTGCATGGTGTGGGCATTGATGAAAACATCACCACGGCGAGCTTCAAGGCACTGTTCAGTGCACTGAACCGTTCGTTGAGTCAGCAGGAAGCGAAAGCGGCGTAACCTTCGCCGTCATACAGAAGGCCCCTGGGTGAGAACCCAGGGGCCTTTTTTATTGAGTTTCAGATTTGGGTTGCCTGTCAGGGACTCATCGGGGGCTTGTCCCCGATAGCGGTGTGTCAGACAAACTGAAAGCTATCTGCATCCAGGTTCGCCGGAAACTTGGTGCGATACGCCGCCAGTTCAGCCGCGCCCAGGCGCACCTGGAACACGCCGTCGGCCTCCCCCGCACTCAGCAGGCACTCGCCTTGGAAATCCAGCACCTGGCTATCGCCGGTGTAGGCAAAGCCCTTACCGTCGGTGCCTACGCGATTCACCGCTGCCACGTAGCACAGGTTCTCGATAGCCCGCGCCGGCAACAACCGGTTCCAATGTTGGCGCCGCGCTCCCGGCCAATTGGCGGTGTACAGCAGCAAGTCCGTGTCCTGGGCATCCCGACTCCACACCGGGAAGCGCAGGTCGTAGCAAATCAGCGGACGAATACGCCAGCCCTTCAACTCAAACTGCACCTGACGCTCGCCGGGCGTGTAGTGATCGTGCTCACCGGCCATGCGGAACAGGTGGCGCTTGTCGTAATGCCACACCTCACCATCCGGTCGCGCCCAGAGCAGGCGGTTGCGGTGGCTGCCGTCGGCGGCTTGGATGATCACGCTGCCGGTGATCACCGCGTCGTACTTCGCCGCCTGGGTTTGCAGCCAACGATGGGTCACACCGTTTTCCGGCTCGGCGAGGGTTTGCGACTCCATGGAAAAACCAGTGGTGAACATCTCCGGCAGCACGATCAGATCGGCACCGCGGGCTTGTTCCAGCAGGCCTTCGAAATGCTCAAGGTTGGCCTGGCGGTCATGCCAGGCCAGGGTGGTCTGGACCAGGGCGATCGTCAGGTCAGGCAATGCAGTCAGATCACGCATAGTTTTTCCGCTGCTTGTCGCAGCGTCTCCTCACGCTTGGCAAAACACAGCCGCACCAGGCGCTGGCCTTGCGGTGGGCTCTGGTAGAACACTGAGACAGGGATGGTCGCCACGCCGTGTTCGCGGGTCATCCACAGGGACATGGCGACGTCATCCAGGTCCGGGCGTATGTGTGAGTAATCGACCAACTGGAAGTAGGTTCCGGTCACCCGGGTAAAGTGGAAGCGCGACGGCGCCAGCAGGTCGCAGAACAGGTCGCGTTTGGCCTGGTAGAACGCCGGTAGTTCGTCGACGTGTTCCGGGTGTTCGGCCATAAAGTCAGCCAACGCGAACTGCAACGGGGTCACGCCACAGAAGTTGACGTACTGATGCACCTTGCGCAGTTCCGCCGTCAGGGCCGGTGGCGCGACGACGTAACCGGTTTTCCAGCCGGTGACATGGTAGGTCTTGCCGAAGGAACTGACCACGAACGCCCGCTGGTACAGCTCTTCGTGCGCTAGCACGCTGACGTGGGGCACACCGTCGAATACCAGGTGCTCGTAGACCTCGTCGCTGACCAGGTAGATATCGCGGTCGCTGATCAATGCCGCCAATTGATCGAGCTCGGCACGACTGATCAGCGCGCCGGTTGGGTTGTGCGGGGTGTTAAGGATGATCATGCGCGTGCGTGGCGACAGCGCGGCCTTGATCTTCTCGAAGTCCAATGCAAAGCCCTGCAGGCTCAGTTGCACATGCACGCAGCGACCACCGGCCAACTCGACCGAGGGCTCATAGCTGTCGTAGCAGGGGTCAAACACAATGACTTCATCGCCACTGCGAATCACTGCCTGGATGGCGCAGAAGATCGCAGCAGTGGCGCCGGGGGTGATGGTCACTTCACTGTCAGGGCTGACCGCGGCGCCATAGCTACGGGCGATCTTGGCCGCCACTTGCTGACGCAGGGCCGGCAGGCCGGTCATGGGGGAATATTGGTTATGCCCGCTGGCAACATGTTTGCCCACGGCATCGAGCAACGCCTGAGGGCCGTTGAAGTCGGGAAACCCCTGGGACAGGTTGAGCGCGCCGGTTTCGGCAGCGAGTTGCGACATGGTGGTGAAAATGGTCGTGCCGACATTTGGCAGCTTGCTGGTGATCATCGGAGGCCCCTGCAGGTGAGCTGCAAGTTTTAAGCTGCAAGCTGCAAGCAGGTCAAGCGACAAACCGCCAGGCACAAAAAAGGGCTCCAAAGGAGCCCTCTCTTGCGGCTTGTAGCTTACAACGTGAAGCGGCTGCTATTTCTTGTCGCGGCGCTTCTTGTCGGCCTTCTTGTGGTGAGTCATCAAACGACGCTTCTTGTTCACCTGACGGTCCGTCAGCGTGTTCTTGTTGCCTTCGTATGGGTTCTCGCCACCCTTGAACTCGATGCGGATCGGCGTACCGACCAGTTTCAAGACACGGCGGTAGGTGTTTTCCAGGTAACGCACGTAGGACTTGGGCACCTTCTCGATCTGGTTACCGTGGATCACGATAATCGGCGGGTTGGCACCACCCAAGTGGGCGTAACGCAGTTTGATCCGACGGTTGTTGACCATCGGCGGCGCGTGCTCGCCAACGGCGTCTTCGAGGATCTGGGTCAGACGGTTGGTCGGCCAGCGGGTCACGGCAGACTTGAACGAGTTCTGTACGGAGGCGTAGAGGTTGCCCACACCCGTGCCGTGCAGGGCCGAGATAAAGTGAATATCGGCGAATTCGACGAAGAACAGGCGGCGCTGCAGTTCGATCTTGACGAAATCGCGCTCGCTCGGCGTCATGCCGTCCCACTTGTTGATCGCGATGACCAGGGCACGACCGGCTTCGAGGGCAAAGCCCAGCAGGTTGAGATCGTGGTCCACCACGCCTTCGCGGGCGTCCATCACGAAGATCACCACGTTGGCGTCTTTGATCGCCTGCAGGGTTTTCACCACGGAGAACTTTTCAACTTCCTCGTGGATCTTGCCGCGCTTGCGCACACCGGCGGTGTCGATCAGCGTGTACTTCTCGTCGTTACGCTCAAACGGGATGTAGATACTGTCGCGGGTGGTGCCGGGCTGGTCGTAGACGATTACACGGTCTTCACCGAGCATACGGTTGACCAGGGTCGACTTGCCCACGTTCGGGCGACCGATGATCGCGATCTTGATACCGTCTTTTTCACTAGGGCCAGGAATGCGCTTGGCTTCCTCGCCTTCGGCAACGATCTCTTCTTCGCCTTCTTCTTCCTCGGCGTCATCCTTAGGGAAGTCGCGCAGGGCGATTTCCAGCATCTGGGTGATGCCGCGACCGTGGGCACCGGCGACCGGGATCGCGTCGCCAAGGCCCATCGGGCTGAATTCGGCACGGGCCGCCTCAGGATCGATGTTGTCGATCTTGTTGGCGACCAGATAGGAACGCTTGTTGCGCTTGCGCAGGTGCTCGCCAATCATCTGGTCGGCAGCGGTGTAGCCCGCGCGGGCGTCCACCAGGAACAACACGACATCGGCTTCTTCAATAGCCAGCAGAGACTGCTCGGCCATCTTTTCGTCCATGCCATGCTCATCACCGGAGATACCACCGGTGTCGACAATAATGTAGGAGCGCCCTTGCCACTTTGCCTCACCGTATTGGCGATCACGGGTCAAACCGGACAAGTCGCCGACAATGGCGTCGCGAGTCCTGGTCAGGCGGTTGAACAAGGTGGACTTGCCGACGTTAGGTCGGCCCACCAGGGCGATTACGGGAACCATGCGGCTCTCCACTTCGTTATTTCAGAAAATACAAAAGCCGCTGCAAGGCAGCGGCTGGTGCTCGGGGCAGCATATTCAAATGCCGCATGCCCCGCCGAAGCGGGGCCGCCTGGGTTTTACCCCAAGCATAGTCAAACCTTTACTTGATGGTCAGGGCTTCCAGCTTGCCGCTGTTGCCAAACACATAAAGCATGTTACCCACGACCAGCGGACGGGCACGCAGGCCATCGCTGTCGATACGCTCACGACCTACAAAACGACCATCCACCTGGCTCAGCAGGTGCAGGTAGCCTTCGAAGTCGCCGACCGCTACGTAGCTGGAGAACACTTCCGGGGCCGACAGTTGACGACGGGCCAGGGAGTCGTTGCTCCACAGTGCAGTGGTGGAACGCTCGTCGACACTTTCAACGGTGCCGGACGACAGGCTTACGTAGACGCTGCCAAACCCTTGGGCGACACCCGCATAACTGGAAGCATCACGCTGCCAGTTAACACGGCCGCTCTGCAGGTCCAGCGCGGCAACGCGGCCCTGGTAAGTCGCGACGTAGAGGGTTTCACCCGACAGCAGCAAGCCACCGTCGATGTCCACTACGCGATCCAGCTCGGAACGACCTTGTGGGATGGCCACACGGGTTTCCCAGGCCGGCACGCCGTTCTTGGTGTCAAGGGCGACCACTTTACCGGTCGACAGGCCTGCAACGGCCAGATTGTTGGTCACAACCGGACCACTGGTACCGCGCAGGGTCAGCACCGCAGGGGTGCTGTCGTACAACCAACGCTGCTCGCCAGTGCTGGCGTCCAGGCCGATCACACGGTCGTCCTGGGTTTGCACCACGACGATATCGCCGTTGGTGGCAGGCGGTGCGAGGACTTCACTGGTCACGCGAGCGCGCCATTTCTCTTCACCGGTGCTGGAGTCCAGCGCCACGACTTCACCCTTGAGCGTGCCGAGCATGACCATGCCGTACCCCACGCCTACGGCGCCGGACACTGGCAATTCAAGGTCTTTCTTCCACTTCACGTCGCCGTTCATGCGATCCATGGAGATCACCACGCCGGTCACGTCAGCGGCCACAATGTTGTCACCGTCGATTGCCGGCACCAACATGTTGTAGGTCTCGCCCTGGCCGTCACCGATGGAGCGGCTCCATTGCTTTTGCAGGACGACTTCTTCCTTGAAGCTGGTCAGCTCGGCCGGAGGCAGTTCTTTTTTACTGTTGCTGCTGCAACCCGCGGCCAGAACGGCCAGAGCCAGCAATGCTGCATGTTTCCAACGGATCACGTCACGCATCCCCTTTGGCCAAGTCGTCCAGCTTGATTTGTAAGCCACCGACCGCCGCTTCATCAGACAGCGCCGCCTTGGCTTTCTTGTACGCAGCATTGGCTTCGTCGGTACGACCCAATTGGACCAACAGGTCGCCCTTGAGCTCTTCGCGAGTGGCTACAAATGCCTTGTCCGCATCGCCGTCGAGCAGTTTGAGTGCTTCGTCAGCCTTGTTCTGTGCCGCCAGGACCTGGGCCAGGCGCTGACGTGCGATTTCACCCAGGGTCGGGTTGGTCGGTTTGTCGGCGATGGCCTTCAGTTCTGCAGCAGCGTCATCCAGCTTGCCGGTATCGACCGCAACTTTCGCGACGAACAGGCTGCCGTATTGGGCGTAGGTACTGCCGCCGAATTCGTTCTTCAGTTTCCCAGCCAGGTCCGCCACTTGCGCAGGATCAGGCTTGCCGTCCGGCGTCAGGGTGGTTTCCAGCAATTGCTGATAAACGATCGAGGCGCCTTGGGATTGGTTGGCCTGATACTTGGTCCAGGCTTGCCAGCCGAACACCACCACTAAAGCCAGCAGGCCGCCGGTAACCAGAGGCTTGCCGTTACGCTGCCACCAGTCCTTGAACTCGGCCAGTTGCTCATCATCAGTACTCGACACCCCAATACTCCTTAATCGCTAAATTCGGCTGTTCGACAGCTTCAACCCTGCACGACGCAGGTGGCCAAGTGTGCGGCGAGCGCATCAAAGGCAATGTTCTGTTGCTCGCCCTGACCACGCAGGGGTTTGAAACCTATCACTTGCTGGGCCAACTCGTCATCGCCGAGGATCAGCGCGTACAGCGCACCGCTCTTGTCGGCCTTTTTGAACTGGCTCTTGAAGCTGCCTGCGCCGGCATTGATCTGCAGGCGCAGGTTGGGCAACTGGTCACGTACTTTTTCGCTCAGGGCCAGGGCGGCCAGTTCGGCGGCCTCGCCAAAGGCGCACAGGTACACATCCACCTGACGGGAGATTTCTTCCGGAACCTGCTCCAGGGTTTCCAGCAGCAGGATCAGCCGCTCGATGCCCATGGCAAAACCTACGCCGGTGGTCGGCTTGCCGCCCATTTGCTCGACCAGGCCGTCGTAACGGCCGCCTGCACACACAGTGCCCTGGGCGCCGAGTTTGTCGGTGACCCACTCGAACACGGTCTTGCTGTAGTAATCGAGACCACGCACCAGCTTCGGGTTGATCACGTAGGGAATACCGGCCGCATCCAGGCGGGCCTTGAGGCCCTCGAAGTGCGTGCGGGACTCGTCGTCCAGGTAGTCGGCCATTTTCGGCGCGTCGACCAGTACGGCTTGCGTGTCGGCGTTCTTGGTGTCCAGCACGCGCAACGGGTTGGTTTTCAGACGGCGCTGGCTGTCTTCGTCCAACTTGTCCAGGTGGGCGGACAGGAATTCCACCAGGGCTTCGCGGTAGCGGCCCCGGGATTCGCTGGTGCCCAGGCTGTTGAGCTCAAGCTTGACCGCATCGCGGATACCCAGCATGCCCCACAGGCGCCAGGTCAGCACGATCAACTCGGCATCGATGTCCGGGCCGTCGAGATTGAAGACTTCCAGGCCGATCTGGTGGAACTGGCGATAACGGCCTTTCTGTGGGCGCTCGTGACGGAACATCGGACCGATGTACCACAGCTTCTGCGGCTGGCCACCACCGGTGAGGCCATGTTCGAGCACGGCGCGCACGCACGCGGCGGTACCTTCCGGACGCAAGGTCAGGGAGTCGCCGTTACGGTCTTCAAAGGTGTACATCTCTTTTTCGACGATGTCGGTCACTTCACCGATGGAGCGCTTGAACAGCTCGGTGAATTCGACGATCGGCATGCGGATCTGCTTGTAACCGTAGTTATCCAGCAGGCGCGCGACCGTGCTCTCGAAGTAGCGCCACAGCGGCGTTTGCTCCGGCAGGATGTCGTTCATGCCACGAATGGCTTGCAGAGACTTGCTCACATCAAATCCTTAAATTCGTTCAATCAGCCGCGAGCGATCAGCGCTGCGTCAGCGGCGACCTTTTCGGCCGCTTTCTCGCGGATCAGCTTTTCCAGCTGATCCACCAGATTGTCATTCGTTAACTTCTGCGACGGCTTACCGTCGATGTAAATCAGGTTCGGTGTGCCGCCGGTCAAGCCCACATGGGCTTCCTTGGCTTCACCCGGGCCGTTGACCACACAGCCGATCACTGCAACATCCAGCGGGACCAGCAGGTCTTCGAGTCGCAACTCCAGGTCGTTCATGGTTTTCACCACGTCGAAGTTCTGCCGCGAGCAACTCGGGCAGGCAATGAAGTTGATACCGCGGGAACGCAAGCGCAGGGATTTGAGAATGTCGTAGCCGACTTTCACTTCCTCTACCGGGTCTGCCGCCAACGAGATGCGGATAGTATCGCCAATCCCTTCGGCGAGCAGCATACCGAGACCCACCGCAGATTTCACTGTGCCTGAGCGCAAACCGCCGGCTTCGGTGATGCCCAGGTGCAACGGTTGCACGATTTCCTTGGCCAGCAGGCGGTAGGCTTCGACCGCCATGAACACGTCGGAGGCCTTTACGCTGACCTTGAAGTCCTGGAAGTTCAGGCGTTCCAGGTGTTCAACGTGGCGCAGTGCCGACTCAACCAGCGCTGCCGGAGTGGGTTCGCCGTACTTCTTTTGCAGGTCTTTTTCCAGGGAACCGGCGTTGACGCCGATACGGATCGGGATCCCGCGATCACGGGCCGCATCCACCACGGCGCGCACACGGTCTTCACGACCGATGTTGCCCGGGTTTATACGCAGGCAATCGACACCCAGTTCGGCCACGCGCAGGGCGATCTTGTAGTCGAAGTGAATGTCGGCGACCAGCGGCACCTTGACCAACTGCTTGATGCGACCGAAAGCTTCGGCAGCATCCATGTCCGGGACGGATACCCGCACGATGTCTACCCCGGCCGCTTCCAGACGATTGATCTGGGCAACGGTGGCGGCGACATCATTGGTGTCGCTGTTGGTCATGCTCTGTACCGCGATGGGGGCATCACCACCCACCGGCACCGAGCCGACCCAGATCTTGCGCGATACGCGACGTTTGATTGGAGATTCGCCGTGCATGACTATTGTCCCAACTTCAGGCGAGCAGTCTCGCCACTGGTGAACGGCGCCACGTCCACAGGCTGGCCGTTGTAGGCCACTTGCGCGCCACGGGCAAAGCCCAGACGCAGCGTCAAAGGAGGCTTGCCGCCCAGATCGAGCGTATCTCCCTTACGCTTGAGACCACTGACCAGCACTTTGCCGTTGCCATCGGTGACTTGCGTCCAGCAGTCAGCAACGAAGGTAACTTGTACACGCCCGTCACCGGCGATCAACGCAGGGGTGGTGGGCGGTGAAATAGTCGAGGCTGCCGGTGCGGCTGGCGCTGTAGTCACTGGGGCCGGGGCCGGAGCGGCTGGTGTGTGAGCCTGGGCAACCGGAGCCGCTGGCGCGGCCGGTGTGACTGGGGCCGGTACGGCAGCGATAGGGGCCTGAGCGGTTTCCGGTTCGGACTGCTCGGTGGTGGCCGGGGCTTCAGGAGCCGTCTGGGATTGGGCCACGGCCTGGTCTTCCGGCTCGTCCAACGGATGAATCTGGGTTGTGCCGTCGGCGCTCTCGACTTCGACGTGCTCCATCGCGTTGCTGGTCAGGTCCTTGCTGCGCTGGGAAGCCTGGTCTTGCCACCAGACAAAACCGCCGCCGATCACGGCGATCAGCAGCAAGAGGCTGACAATACGCAGGATCGTGTGGGAAACCCGCACCGGTTCTTCAATACGACCCAAGCCATGGACATTGCTACCCTGGGAGTCGGTACCGGTGAATTGATCGAATTGCTGGACCAATATGGCTTGGTCAATGCCCAGCAATTTGGCGTAGGCGCGAATGTAGCCGCGGGCGAAGGTATGCCCAGGCAGCTTGTCGAATGCGCCGGCCTCAAGGTTGCCCAGGGACGTGGTGGTCAAATTGAGCTTGAGGGCCACTTCCGCCAGCGACCAACCATTGCTTTCGCGGGCCTGACGCAAGGTGTCGCCTGGGTTTACGCGATTAGCTGCTACAACTTCCGGGTGCGCCGCTTTCATCATTGCTCCGACAGGTATTGCTGATATTCCGGCGTACCGGGATAGAGTCGTTCGAGTTGCTGGCCAAAACGTGCGGCCGTGTCGCGTTCTTCATGAACCGTCGCCAGGCGCACACCGAGCAATAGACTACGTGCATTTTGCCCGCTGAGCAGGCTAAAACGCTCGTAATAGTCACGTGCCGGCACATAATGCCTGTCTTCGTAAGACAACTCAGCCATTTCGAGCAGCGCTCGTGGCTGATGACCGTTCAAATGCAGGGCTTTTTCCAGTTGCTGGCGTGCGCTGTCGCGCTGGCCGAGGCGCATCGAGGTCACCCCAAGGTTCTCGAACACCCGCGAACGCTCTGGGTAGAGGACGTCGGAGGATGCTTGCTGGAAATAGCGGGAAGCCTGGTCATAACGCTTCTGCTCGAACAGGAAGCTGCCGTAATTGTTCAGCAGCCGCGGGTCGGCAGGCTTTGCGGCCAAGGCTTTGTTGAAATAACGGTCGGCCAGTTCAGGCTCGGCCTGGGCCTGGAATACCAGCGCCAGTGCGGCATTGGCGTCGGCATCGTCACTGTCCAGCTCAAGCGCCTTTTTCAACGGCACCTTGGCCTGTTCGCTCATGCCTTGCCGCAGGTAACCCAGCCCCAGTTGCACATAGGCAACTCGCGCCTCGTCACGGCTCTTGCCGGTTTGCACAGGGCTGTCATGGCCCGATGAAATACACCCGGCCAGGAGACCGGTAACAAGCAGGAGCAGCGCAAGGCGCAAGGGCATAGAGATCCTCTCTCAGGTTCGATTCACAGCGCTTTGCGGCATATCGTCGGCAGCGCTCAGTTCGCGCACCGCAATATAACGTTCGCTGCGACGGGTGCGATCCAGCACCTGTCCTACCAATTGGCCACAGGCAGCGTCGATGTCTTCACCACGGGTGGTGCGCACGGTGACGTTGTAGCCGGCCTGGTGCAGTTGATCCTGGAAACGGCGGATGGCGTTGTTGCTCGGACGCTCGTAGCCAGAATGTGGAAACGGGTTGAACGGAATCAGGTTGATCTTGCACGGGGTGTTCTTGAGCAACTCGATCATCTCGACCGCGTGTTCGACCTTGTCGTTGATGTCCTTGAGCATGGTGTACTCAATGGTCAGCACGCGTTTCTCGCCCAAGGTCGCCATGTAACGCTGACAGGACTCGAGCAGCATCTTAAGCGGATACTTCTTGTTGATCGGCACCAATTGGTTACGCAATGCGTCATTGGGTGCGTGCAGCGACAACGCCAGGGAGACGTCGATGTGCTTGGCCAGCTCATCGATCATCGGTACCACGCCGGAGGTCGACAGGGTCACACGGCGCTTGGAGATGCCGTAGCCCAGGTCGTCCATCATCAGGTGCATGGCCGCAATCACGTTGTCGAAGTTCAGCAGCGGCTCACCCATGCCCATCATCACCACGTTGGTGATGGCACGGTCGACGGTCGCCGGGACGCTGCCAAAGGATTTGTTGGCAATCCACACCTGACCGATCACTTCGGCGGCGGTGAGGTTGCTATTGAAGCCTTGCTTGCCGGTGGAGCAGAAACTGCAATCCAGGGCACAGCCTGCCTGGGACGAAACGCACAAGGTGCCGCGCTTGCCCTGGGGAATGTACACGGTCTCGACGCAGCTGCCGGACGCCACGCGCACCACCCATTTACGGGTGCCGTCGCTGGAGATGTCCTCGCTGACCACTTCGGGGCCACGCACTTCAGCAATGGCCTTGAGCTTGTCGCGCAGGGCCTTGCTGACGTTCGTCATGGCGTCGAAATCATCGACGCCAAAGTGGTGAATCCATTTCATTACCTGACCGGCACGGAAACGCTTCTCCCCGATTGAGTCGAAGAATTTTTCCATTTCCTGTTGAGTCAGACCCAGCAGGTTGGTTTTTACAGTCGATGTCGTCATGGATTCACCCTCACTCTTTAAGCCGATGCTTAGCGAGTGGTTACTTCAGTAGCTGCGAAGAAGTACGAGATTTCGCGAGCAGCAGCGGCTTCGGAGTCCGAACCGTGTACAGCGTTGGCGTCGATGGAGTCAGCGAAATCAGCACGGATGGTGCCGGCAGCTGCTTCTTTAGGGTTGGTAGCGCCCATCAGCTCACGGTTCAGAGCGATAGCGTTTTCGCCTTCCAGAACCTGAACAACAACAGGACCGGAGATCATGAAGGCAACCAGGTCGCCGAAGAAGCCACGAGCGCTGTGCTCAGCGTAGAAGCCTTCAGCTTCAGCCTTGGACAGTTGCTTGAGTTTCGAAGCTACAACCTTCAGGCCGGCTTTTTCGAAACGAGTGGTGATCTCGCCGATGACGTTTTTTGCAACAGCGTCAGGCTTGATGATGGAGAAAGTACGTTGAACAGCCATGGTGTAACTCCAGAAACGGTAATTTACGAAAAATTAAACCCGCGAATTATACGCGGGTTCTTGGGTATTGCCTAACCTGCGTAAGGGCGGCGTCAGTCCTGTTCTTCTTTCCAGGCAGTCTGGATAGCTTCCAGAACCTTTTCGCCACCGCGATCGCGCTCATCATCAAAGCCTGGCAAGGCCATGACCATGTCACGCAAAGCAACAAAATTCAGGGAATAGGGATCCATATCCGGGTTGCCGTCGGCCAACAGGATAGCGATCTCTTGCACATCAACCCATTTAAGACTCATGACACTTCCTTGAATCAGTGCGGCGCTTCGGCAGCATGGTTGAGCGAATATTTCGGAATTTCGACGGTGATGTCTTCAGTCCCGACCTTTGCCTGACAGCTTAGGCGAGAAGTGGCTTCCAGGCCCCAGGCCCGGTCAAGAAAGTCCTCTTCCAGCTCATCGGCTTCTTCCAGGCTATTGAAGCCCTCGCGAATTACACAATGGCAGGTGGTGCAGGCGCACACACCACCACAGGCACTTTCGATCTCGATGTGGTTGTCATGGGCAACTTCGAGGATGGACTTGCCGGTCTCAGCCTCAACAACCATACCGTCCGGGCAATGCTCGGCGTGTGGCAGAAAAATGACCTGCGGCATTAATTATTCCTCGATTTCATTCAGGTTGCGCCCGGCCAGTGCGGCTTTCACCGTCTGATCCATGCGGCGGGCGGCAAAGGCGTCAGTGACCTGCGACAAGCGCTTGGTCTGTTGCTCGATGGCATAACCATCGTTGCCTTTCATCAGTTCGGCCAGCTCCTGCATCTGCAGGTCGATAACCATGCGCTCTTCGGCATCCAGCAGACGCTCGCCGTCGGCGTCAAGGGCGCCCTGCACCGCTTCGAGCAGGCGCTGGGCATCCACTTGCTGCTCACGCAGCACGCGCGCGACCTTGTCGTCACCGGCGTATTGGAACGAGTCCTTGAGCATCTTGGCAATTTCGCCGTCAGTCAGACCGTAGGACGGCTTGACCTGGATGCTCGCTTCCACGCCCGAACCCAATTCACGCGCGGCGACACTGAGCAGGCCGTCGGCGTCGACCTGGAAGGTCACGCGAATCTTAGCCGCACCCGCGACCATGGCCGGGATACCGCGCAATTCAAAGCGCGCCAGGGAACGGCAGTCGCTGATCAGCTCGCGCTCACCTTGCAGCACATGAATCATCATGGCCGTCTGGCCATCTTTGTAGGTGGTGAAATCTTGGGCGCGGGCAACGGGGATGGTGGTGTTACGTGGAATCACCTTCTCCATCAGCCCGCCCATGGTTTCCAGCCCCAGGGACAGCGGGATCACGTCGAGCAGCAGCAGCTCGCCGCCATCGCGCTTGTTGCCGGCCAGGGTATCGGCCTGGATGGCAGCGCCGATGGCAACCACTTGGTCCGGGTCGATTTCTGTCAGCGGCTGACGGCCAAAGGCTTCGGCAACGGCTTCGCGAACGCGCGGAACGCGGGTGGAACCACCGACCATGACCACGGCACCGACATCCTCCAGCTCGATACCGGAATCACGCACGGCGCGACGGCAGGCTTTCAGGCTGCGGGCAACCATCGGCTCGATCAACGAATCGAAGGCTTCACGAGTCAGCTGGGCGCACCAACTGCCGTAGGAAACTTCAACAGAAGCAGCGTCAGTCATCGCCTCTTTAGCGGCACAGGCAGCTTGCAGCAAGTTACGCTGCTCGCCCGGATCCAGATCAGCCGACAAGCCGGCGCTGCTGATGATCCAACCCGCGATGGCGTGGTCGAAGTCATCGCCGCCCAGTGCCGTATCGCCACCGGTAGCCAGTACTTCGAACACACCGCCGGTCAGGCGCAGGATCGAAATATCAAAGGTTCCGCCGCCCAAGTCGTAGATGGCGACGAGGCCTTCCGCGTGTTGGTCCAGGCCATAAGCCACGGCGGCCGCGGTCGGCTCGTTGAGCAGGCGCAGCACGTTCAGGCCGGCGAGCTTCGCCGCGTCCTTGGTGGCTTGGCGTTGCGCATCATCGAAATAAGCCGGGACGGTGATCACCGCACCGACCAGTTCGCCACCCAAGGTGGTTTCCGCGCGCTGGCGCAGCACCTTGAGGATATCCGCCGACACTTCCACCGGGCTTTTCGGCCCCTGGACCGTGTCGATGAACGGCATATGGGATTCGCCGCCCACAAAGCGGTACGGCAGCTGGTCGCCCAATTGCTTGACGTCGGACAGACCACGACCCATCAAGCGCTTGACCGACAGCACGGTGTTCAAAGGATCGGTAGACGCCGCCAACTTGGCCGACTCACCGACTTCGGTGCGGTCAGCGTGATAGCGCACGGCGGACGGCAGGATCACCTGGCCATCAGCGTCGGGCAGCGGCTCGGACAGGCCGCTGCGCAAGGCAGCAACCAGGGAATTGGTGGTGCCCAGGTCAATCCCCACCGCCAGACGACGCTGGTGCGGTTGAGGGCTTTGGCCGGGTTCGGCGATTTGCAGTAGAGCCATGGTAATCAGGTCTTATCTGTCTATCAGGCGTGCATCACGGGCAGCACTGGGTTAATCGTCGAGGCGCTCTTCTAGCTGGCGCACTTCGTAGGTGAGCTTGTCGAGGAACTGCATGCGCCGCATCAGGCGCTCGGCCTGTTCACGCTGCGCTGCATCGTCCCAACAAGCTGCGAAGCTTTCGTTGAGCTCATCCTGGGCAACTTTCAGACGACGCTTGAACACCGCGACACCTGCCACATCGGCTTCGTCCTGCAGGTCTTCGAGCTCTTCGCGCCACTGCATCTGCTGCATCAGGAAGTCGGGGTCGTGCACCGTGACTTCCAGCGGCAGCTCACCACCGTTCATCGCGAGCAGGTAACGCGCGCGCTTCGGAGGACTTTTAAGGGTCTGATAGGCTTCGTTGAGGCTGGCCGATTGCTCCAGCGCCAGGCGTTGCTCACGCTCGGAAGCGTCAGCGAAGCGGTCCGGATGCACCCCACGCGCCAATTCTCGGTAGCGCGTGGCAAGCTGCTCGAGGTCCAGCCGAAAACTCGGCTGCAGCTCGAATAAAGCGAAATGACAAGGAGTACCCACGAATAGCCTCAGATGTTGAAGCTTTCGCCGCAGCCACACTCACCGCGTACGTTGGGGTTGTTGAACTTGAAGCCTTCGTTCAACCCTTCCTTGACGAAATCGAGCTCGGTGCCGTCCAGGTAGGTCAGGCTTTTAGGGTCGATGATCACTTTCTCGCCGTGACTTTCGAACACCTGGTCTTCCTCAACCACCTCGTCGACGAACTCCAGCACATAGGCAAGGCCGGAACAGCCCGTGGTGCGCACACCCAGACGAATCCCCTCACCTTTACCGCGCCCATCCAGGGAGCGTCGCACGTGCCGCGCAGCCGCTTCTGTCATGCTGATAGCCATCGTTGACTCCTTACTCGTCGCCAAATGCTTAGATCAAGCCTTTCTTCTGCTTGTAGTCGCGAACGGCCGCCTTGATGGCGTCTTCAGCGAGTACGGAGCAGTGAATTTTCACTGGCGGCAGGGCCAGCTCTTCGGCCAGCTGGGTGTTGCTGATAGTCACAGCCTCATCCAGGGTCTTGCCTTTCATCCATTCGGTCGCCAGGGAGCTGGAGGCGATGGCCGAACCGCAGCCGTAAGTCTTGAACTTGGCGTCTTCGATAACGCCAGCTTCGTTGACCTTGATCTGCAGGCGCATCACATCGCCGCACGCCGGAGCGCCAACCATGCCGGTGCCGACATCAGGGTCTTCCGCGTCCATCTTGCCGACGTTGCGCGGGTTTTCGTAGTGGTCGATGACCTTTTCGCTGTAAGCCATGGTACTGAATCCTCACTCATCAGGGCCGCTCTGGAACCCTGTAAAAACGCCTGCGTTTTCCGCCACGTTCCTACAGAGCTTGGGTGGCGGCTTCTATAGTTAGTGTGCCGCCCACTCGATCTTGGAAATATCGACACCGTCTTTGTACATGTCCCACAGCGGCGACAGAACGCGCAGCTTGTTGACGGCTTCGCAGACTTTCTGCGCGGCGTAGTCGACTTGCTCTTCGGTGGTGAAACGGCCGAACGTAAAGCGGATCGAGCTGTGTGCCAGTTCGTCGTTGCGGCCCAGGGCGCGCAGTACGTACGAAGGCTCAAGGGACGCCGAGGTGCAGGCCGAACCGGACGAAACCGCCAGGTCCTTGAGCGCCATGATCAGCGACTCGCCTTCGACGTAGTTGAAGCTCAAATTCAGGTTGTGCGGTACACGAGCAGTCATGCTGCCGTTGATGTACAGCTCTTCAAGGTTCTCGACCTGCTTGTAGAAGCGATCGCTCAGGGCCTTGATACGTACGTTTTCGGCAGCCATGTCTTCCTTGGCTACACGGAAAGCTTCGCCCATGCCGACGATCTGATGGGTCGCCAGGGTGCCCGAACGCATGCCGCGTTCGTGACCGCCGCCGTGCATGGTGGCTTCGATGCGCACGCGTGGCTTACGGCTCACGTACAGCGCGCCGATACCTTTAGGACCATAGGTCTTGTGGGCCGAGAACGACATCAGGTCGACTTTCAGCTTGGACAGGTCGATGTCGACCTTGCCGGTGGACTGAGCAGCGTCGACGTGCAGCAGAATGCCCTTGGAGCGAGTCAGCTCGCCGATGGCCGCGATGTCGTTGATGGTGCCGATTTCGTTGTTCACGTGGATCACGGAAACCAGGATGGTGTCTTCACGCAGCGCGGCTTCGATCATGGCCGGGGTGACGATACCGTCGGTGGTTGGCTCGAGGTAAGTGACCTCGAAACCTTCACGCTCCAGTTGGCGCATGGTGTCGAGGACAGCCTTGTGCTCAATCTTGGTGGTGATCAGGTGCTTGCCTTTGGTCGCGTAGAAATGCGCCGCGCCCTTGATAGCCAGGTTGTCGGATTCGGTGGCACCGGAGGTCCAGACGATTTCACGCGGGTCTGCACCGACCAGGTCAGCAACCTGGCGACGAGCGTTCTCGACCGCTTCCTCGGCTTTCCAGCCGAAAACGTGGGAACGGGAGGCCGGGTTGCCGAAGTTTCCGTCGACCAGCAGGCATTCGCTCATCTTTTGCGCGACACGCGGATCAACCGGGGTGGTCGCTGAGTAATCAAGGTAAATCGGCAATTTCATGGACTTTCTCCTAAATCAGGCTGGCTGGCGTGCCGTTAGCTCTGCGGCTGTCACTCGACGGCGGACGCTTCGATCTTGTCCAGACGCGGCGCCTTGGTATTGCAACGGCGCTGGTCCTGACGCTGGGCTACTTCTTGCACCTCACGGCGAGTCACAAGATCAGCCAAGCTGATACCACTCAAAAACTCATGGATCTGCAGGCTCAGGTCACACCACAAGTGGTGTGTCAGGCAGGTGTCGCCGGCGTGGCAGTCACCCAGGCCCTGGCATTTGGTCGCATCGACGGATTCGTTGACCGCGTCGATCACCTGGGCTACCTGAATGCCCTGCATGTCGCGGGACAGTTGATAGCCACCGCCCGGCCCACGCACGCTGGAGACCAGATTGCTACGGCGCAATTTGGCGAACAGCTGCTCAAGGTAGGACAGGGAAATGCCTTGGCGCTCGGAGATATCGGCCAGGGACACCGGCCCAGTTTGCGCGTGCAAGGCCAGGTCAAGCATGGCAGTCACCGCGTATCGGCCTTTTGTAGTCAGTCTCATGGACAAGTACCAAGGTGTTTCAGAATGGGAGCAAGTATGCGATTCCCGAGTATTTAAGTCAACTATAAGACCTAGTACTTTAGTCAGGATTACCCGTAAAAAGGGCGCGCGAATCATAGCAGGATGGGGTCGCGACGAACAGCGGGAACAGGGCCAAGCAGGAATCCCGAGACCAATGGAGATCAAAAGTGGGAGGGACAAGCCCCCTCCCACAGGGGTTTTGTGGTGATGATCAGACTTCAGCCGGCCTTGGTTGCAACTTCGTCCTTGATCTGCGCGAAGTCTTCTTCGCGCAACTCGGGCAGATCTTTCGCACAGTAGCTGCTGCCCAGCTCTTTCAGCGCACCACACATACCGTCCAGCTTGCCGTCCACCGCTTGCAGGTGGTCAAGCAACTGACCGATGGCGCGCGCCACCGGATCAGGCATGTCTTCGCTGACACCGTAGGCGTCGAAACCGATTTTCTCGGCCATGGCCTTGCGCTTGGCTTCCTGCTCTTCGCCGACTTCCGGCTTGACGATGATTCGTCCAGGGATACCCACCACGGTTGCGCCAGGCGGCACAGCCTTGGTCACGACGGCATTGGAGCCAACCTTGGCACCCGCGCCGACAGTGAACGGACCCAGCACCTTGGCGCCCGCACCCACCACCACGCCATTCTCCAGCGTCGGATGGCGCTTACCCTTGTTCCAACTGGTGCCGCCCAACGTCACGCCCTGGTACAGGGTCACGTCATCACCGATCTCGGCAGTCTCACCAATGACGATGCCCATACCGTGATCGATAAAGAAGCGACGCCCCACCTTGGCACCCGGGTGGATCTCGATCCCGGTCAACCAGCGACCGAAGTTCGACACCAGCCGCGCCAGCCATTTCCAGCCCATATTCCACAAGGCACCAGACAGGCGATGGATCCAGATCGCATGCATGCCCGGATAGCAGGTCAGCACTTCAAAGGCGTTGCGCGCCGCCGGGTCACGGTGGAAAACACTTTGGATATCTTCTCGCAAACGCTCGAACATTTTTAATCCTTCCGCTTAAGAAGCTCACCACGGGCCGCTTTCTGGGTTTCCGTGAGGATGCCACGCAATATATTCATTTCCGCTCGGCTGACCGAGCTGCGCCCGTACAGGCGGCGCAAGCGCGCCATTAAGTGGCGTGGCTTTTCCGGATCAAGGAATTCGATGGCCACCAGGGTTTGCTCCAGGTGTTCATAGAATCGCTCCAGCTCGTCCATGGTGGCCAGCTCGCCACTTTTGGTCGATGCCACTTCATCCTTTTCAACCTTGCTCGGCTGCCCTTCTGCGGCCAGCCAGGCCATGCGCACTTCGTAACTTAACACCTGCACCGCAGCCCCGAGGTTCAGCGAGCTGAACTCGGGGTCTGATGGAATGTGCACGTGGTAATGACATCGCTGCAGCTCTTCGTTGGTCAGGCCGGAGTCTTCACGGCCAAACACCAGGGCGATTTCAGCTCCACCGGCCGCCTCCTCCACCACTTTGGTCCCGCACTCGCGTGGGTCCAGCAGCGGCCAGGGAATACGGCGATCACGGGCGCTGGTGCCGAGCACGAGATTGCAGCCGACCAAGGCGTCTTCGAGGGTGGCGACGACCTGGGCTTTTTCCAGGATGTCATTGGCGCCGGATGCGCGGGCATCGGCCTCGTGGTGCGGGAACACGCGCGGTTCGACCAGCACCAGACGCGTCAACCCCATGTTTTTCATGGCTCGCGCCACCCCACCGATATTGCCGGGATGACTGGTATTGACCAAGACGACACGAATGTTTTGCAGCAAGGGAGGCGCTCTCGGACACGGGAAAGGGGAGCAAATCTTACAGAACAGCCTAAGGTTATGCCATGAAAGCTAACGTCGTCCTTCACCTGAAGAAAGTTTCTGCTAGAATGCTCGGCTTTCTTTAACAACCTTAGGTGACACATCCATGCAGCCCATGCTGAATATCGCGCTGCGCGCCGCCCGCAGCGCCAGTGAATTGATCTTCCGCTCCATCGAGCGCCTGGATACCATCAAGGTCGACGAAAAAGACGCCAAGGATTACGTATCCGAGGTGGACCGCGCCGCCGAACAGAAAATCATCGACGCGCTGCGCAAGGCCTACCCTACCCACGGCATCCTCGGCGAAGAAACCGGCCTGCACAAAGGCAGCGGCGAAGGCGAAGACTACCTGTGGATCATCGACCCACTGGATGGCACCACCAACTTCCTGCGCGGCATCCCGCACTTTGCCGTGAGCATTGCCTGCAAATACCGTGGCCGCCTGGAACACGCTGTCGTGCTTGACCCGGTTCGCCAGGAAGAATTCACCGCCAGCCGTGGCCGTGGCGCCCAACTGAACGGTCGTCGCCTGCGCGTCAGCGGTCGCACCAGCCTGGACGGCGCCCTGCTGGGTACCGGGTTCCCGTTCCGTGACGACCAGATGGACAACCTGGAAAACTACCTGGGCATGTTCCGCGCCCTGGTTGGCCAGACCGCCGGCATCCGTCGCGCTGGCGCGGCAAGCCTGGACCTGGCTTACGTGGCGGCCGGTCGTTTTGATGCGTTCTGGGAGTCGGGCCTGTCCGAGTGGGACATGGCTGCAGGCGCCCTGCTGATCCAAGAGGCCGGCGGCCTGGTGAGCGACTTCACCGGCGGTCATGACTTCCTGGAAAAAGGCCACGTGGTTGCCGGCAACACCAAATGCTTCAAGGCAGTACTGACGGCGATCCAGCCGCACCTGCCGGCTTCGCTGAAGCGCTAAGCGAGCGAGCACAAAAAAGCACCCTACGGGGTGCTTTTTTTATGCCTGTGATTTGGTGCGGGCTTAAATACCAGCAGCACCACAAATCAAATGTGGGAGGGGGCGTGCCCCTCCCACACTTTGAACTGAACCAGGCTTTGGGATTACTGCTGGTTCTGACCCAGGACGAGACGCCCTTCCTTGTCGACCGGGATCTGACCACCTGGATCACGATCCATACGCACCGAACCTTCCTTGCCGTCCAGGGTGTAACGCACGTCGTAACCGACTACTTTGTCGCTGATGTCGTTGACGGTGTTACAGCGAGTCTGGGTAGTGGTGTAGGTATCGCGGTTCTGCATGCCTTCCTGAACCTTGTTACCAGCGTAACCACCACCGACCGCACCGGCTACGGTGGCCAGCTTCTTGCCGTTACCGCCACCGACCTGGTTACCCAACAGGCCACCGGCCAGCGCACCAACCACTGTACCGACGATCTGATGTTGATCCTGCACCGGCTTCTGCCGGGTCACCGCGACGTCCTTGCAGACCTCGCGAGGCGTTTTAATCTGGGTTTTCACCGGCTGCACCGCCAGCACTTGCGCATACTCAGGGCCGCTTTTTACCAGGCTGTAGGTGGCAACAGCACCCCCGGCAGTCACACCGACAGCACCCAATACCGCACCAACCAGTAACGACTTGTTCACGTTGAACCTCCTGACCATCACAAACGGACCGAAAGATCCGCGCTATACCCAGCCTTGGAGCAAAAAAAAAGGCACGAGTTCAATACTCGTGCCTATTTTGTAACAGCAGATCAACAAGCGCCCATCAAGGACGGTCGTCGACCTCCTTGCCCGTGGCGGCAGGAGGGATCAGGTCTTCGCTGTTGAGGTTCAGCCAGATCAGCACCACGTTGGCGATGTAGATCGACGAGTAGGTACCCGCCAGAACGCCTATGAACAGTGCCAGGGAGAAGCCCCACAGGTTGTCACCACCGAAGATCATCAGCGCCGCGATCGCCAGCAAAGTGGAGATCGACGTCGCCATGGTCCGCAGCAGGGTCTGGGTGGTCGAGATGTTGATGTTCTCGATCAGCGACGCCTTGCGCAGTACGCGGAAGTTCTCACGAACCCGGTCGAATACCACGATGGTGTCGTTGAGGGAGTAACCAATGATCGCCAGCACGGCCGCCAGTACGGTCAGGTCGAAGGTGATCTGGAAGTACGCCAGGATACCCACGGTCACGATCACGTCGTGGATCAGCGACACAATGGCGCCGACACCGAACTTCCACTGAAAGCGGAATGCCAGGTAGATCATGATGCCGACCAGCGCCATCAGCATGCCGAGGCCGCCTTGGTCGCGCAGCTCTTCACCCACTTGCGGGCCCACGAACTCGACGCGCTTGACCGACGCAGGGTTGTCGCCACCGACCTTCTGCAAGGCTTCGGCTACCTGATGACCCAGCTGCGGGTCTTCGCCAGGCATACGCACCAGCAGGTCAGTGGTCGCGCCAAAGCTCTGTACGACGGCTTCGTGATAGCCGGCCTTGACCAGCTCGCTGCGCACCAGGGTGACGTCGGCCGGCTTCTCGTAGGTCAGCTCGATGAGCGTACCGCCGGTGAAGTCCAGACCGTAGTTCAGGCCCTTATGGAACCAGCTGAACAACGCCAGAACGGTAAGGAGCACGGTGACGCCGAACGCAATGTTGCGAACGCCCATGAAGTTGATTGTACGTAACATGGCAGCCCCTTAAATCCACAACTTCTTGAAGTCACGCCCGCCAAAGATCAGGTTGACCATTGCGCGGGTCACCATGATGGCCGTGAACATCGAGGTAAAGATACCGAGGGACATGGTTACCGCAAAACCCTTGACCGGGCCGGTGCCCATGGCAAAGAGAATCCCGCCGACCAGCAATGTGGTCAGGTTGGAGTCGAGGATCGCGGTAAATGCCCGGCCGAAGCCTTCGTTGATTGCACGCTGTACGGTCATGCCCGCGGCGATCTCTTCACGAATCCGCGAGAAGATCAGCACGTTGGCGTCCACCGCCATACCCATGGTGAGAACGATACCGGCGATACCTGGCAGGGTCAGCGTAGCGCCCAGCAGCGACATCAGGGCCAGCAGCATCACCATGTTGCCCGCCAGGGCCACTGTGGCAATGATGCCGAAGAAGCGGTAGATGGCGATGATGAACAGCGAGACGAACAGCATGCCCCACAAGGCCGCGTCGATACCCTTGGTGATGTTGTCGGCACCCAGGCTCGGGCCGATGGTACGTTCTTCAGCGAAGTACATCGGTGCAGCCAGGCCACCGGCACGCAGCAACAGGGCCAGCTCCGAGGATTCGCCCTGGCCGTTCAGGCCGGTGATGCGGAATTGAGCACCCAGCGGCGACTGGATGGTCGCCAGGCTGATGATCCTCTTCTCTTCCTTGAAGGTTTGCACCGGAACGTCTTTCTCGACGCCGTTGACCATTTGCTTGGTGTAAGTGGTCACCGGGCGCTGCTCGATGAAGATCACCGCCATGCTGCGACCTACGTTGCTGCGCGTGGCGCGGCTCATCAGTTCGCCACCATGACCATCCAGGCGGATGTTCACTTCAGGACTACCGTGCTGCGAGTCGAAACCAGCCTTGGCGTCAGTTACCTGGTCACCAGTGATGATCAAGCCACGCTCGATCAGCGCTGGAGGACGATTGCCTTCACGGAACTCGAACTCTTCGGAAGTAGCACGGGAAGCACCCGGCTCAGCCGCGAGACGGAACTCCAGGTTGGCGGTTTTACCCAGGATACGCTTGGCTTCAGCGGTGTCCTGCACGCCCGGCAGCTCAACTACGATGCGGTTGGCACCTTGGCGCTGAACGATCGGCTCGGCCACACCCAGCTCGTTGACGCGGTTACGTACCGTGGTCAAGTTCTGCTTGATGGAGTATTCGCGAATTTCTGCGATTTTGGCCGGGCTCATCGCCAGACGCAGTACAGCCTGACCATTCAGGTCGGCCGGTACGATGTCGAAATCGTTGAAGTTCTTGCGGATCAGCGCACGGGCCTGTTCGCGCGAGGCTTCATCAGAGAAGCCCAGCTGGATGGCACCGTTGAGCTGCGGCAGGCTGCGATAACGTAGCTTCTCTTTACGCAGCAGGCTCTTCACGTCGCCTTCATAGACTTTCAGGCGTGCGTCGAGGGCTTTGTCCATGTCGACTTCCAGCAGGAAGTGCACACCACCGGACAAGTCCAGACCCAGCTTCATCGGGTGCGCGCCAATGCTGCGCAACCACTGTGGCGTGGTCTGTGCCAGGTTCAGCGCAACGACGTAGTCGTCACCCATGGCCTTGCGTACGACATCTTTTGCCGGCAATTGGTCTTCTTGCTTGGTCAGGCGCAACAAGCCGCCCTTCGCACCAGCTGCCAATGTTGCCGCTTTAACCTGGATACCCGCGTCGGTCAGTGCCTTGCTCGCGCGTTCCAGATCAGCCTGGTTGACCTGCAGCGAAGTGCTGGCGCCAGTGATCTGGATCGCCGGGTCATCAGGGTAAAGATTGGGAGCGGAATAAATAAAACCGATCGCCAGCACCGCCAGGATCAGTACGTATTTCCACAGAGGGTATTTGTTCAGCATCACGCCGCCCGCTTATAACGCGGGGCGCCTTGCGCGCCCCGTCGATTGGTAAAGGTTGGAACTTAGATCGCTTTGAGCGTGCCTTTTGGCAGCGTGGCGGCGATGGCGCCCTTCTGGAACTTCATTTCTACGGTGTCGGAGACTTCCAGAATCACGAAAGCGTCGGAAACCTTGGTGATCTTGCCGGCGATACCGCCGGTGGTCACAACTTCGTCACCTTTCTGCAGGCTGCCCAGCAGGTTCTTCTGCTCTTTGGCACGCTTGGCCTGTGGACGCCAGATCATCAGGTAGAAGATGACCAGGAAGCCGACCAGGAAAATCCACTCGAAACCACCGCCCATAGGGCCGGCAGCAGCAGGCGCAGCGGCGTCAGCCATGGCGTTAGAGATAAAAAAGCTCATTTAGCACTCCAGTTGCAAATAGTGAATCTTAGGGTCGGAAAACTCAGTCCAAGGGCGGCACAGGGAGGCCGCGCTTGGCATAGAAGGCATCGACGAAGGCGGCCAATGTACCCTGTTGAATAGCCTCGCGCAAACCAGCCATCAGGACTTGGTAGTGACGCAAATTGTGGATGGTATTCAACATGCTACCCAGCATTTCCCCACACTTGTCCAGATGGTGCAGATAAGCACGGGAGAAGTTCTGGCAGGTGTAGCAATCACAGGTCGGATCCAGCGGCGAATCATCATGGCGATGGAACGCGTTACGGATCTTCAGCACGCCTGTATCAATGAACAGATGCCCATTGCGGGCATTACGGGTTGGCATCACGCAATCGAACATGTCCACACCGCGGCGCACACCCTCTACGAGATCCTCGGGTTTGCCAACACCCATAAGGTAACGAGGTTTTTCAGCAGGCATCAGGCCCGGCAGGTAATCCAGCACCTTGATCATCTCGTGCTTGGGCTCACCTACCGACAAACCGCCGATGGCGAGGCCGTCAAAGCCGATCTTGTCGAGGCCTTCCAGCGAGCGTTTGCGCAGGCTTTCATGCATGCCGCCCTGGACGATACCAAACAGCGCCGCGGTGTTGTCGCCGTGAGCGTTTTTCGAACGCTGGGCCCAACGCAGCGACAGCTCCATGGAGATGCGCGCGACGTCTTCATCAGCCGGATACGGCGTGCACTCGTCAAAAATCATCACGATGTCGGAGCCCAAGTCGCGCTGCACCTGCATCGACTCTTCCGGGCCCATGAACACTTTGGAACCGTCCACCGGCGAGGCGAAGGTCACGCCCTCTTCCTTGATCTTGCGCATGGCGCCCAGGCTGAACACCTGGAAACCACCCGAGTCAGTGAGGATCGGGCCTTGCCACTTCATGAAGTCATGCAGGTCGCCATGCTTCTTGATCACTTCCGTGCCTGGGCGCAGCCACAGGTGAAAGGTGTTGCCGAGAATGATCTCGGCGCCGGTGGCGACGATGTCACGGGGCAGCATGCCCTTGACGGTGCCGTAGGTGCCCACAGGCATGAATGCCGGAGTCTCGACGGTGCCGCGCGGAAAAGTCAGGCGGCCGCGACGGGCCTTGCCGTCGGTGGCCAATAATTCAAACGACATACGACTCATAAGGTTTCCTCTGGGCCGCGCGGCGCCGGATTGCGGGTGATAAACATCGCATCACCGTAGCTGAAAAAACGGTATCCATTGTCGATGGCGGCTTTATACGCTGCCATTGTTTCGGGATAACCCGCGAAGGCCGATACCAGCATCAACAGCGTGGATTCCGGCAAATGAAAGTTGGTGACCAGGCAATCGACCACATGGAACGGCCGGCCTGGGTAAATAAAGATATCGGTGTCGCCACTGAACGGTTTGAGCACGCCGTGGCGTGCCGCACTCTCCAGCGAACGCACGCTGGTGGTACCCACCGCTATCACCCGACCGCCGCGCGCCTTGCACGCCTCAACAGCGTCCACAACGTCTTGGCTGACTTCCAGCCATTCGCTGTGCATATGGTGATCTTCGATGTTCTCCACACGCACCGGCTGAAACGTACCGGCCCCCACGTGCAGGGTCACATAGGCAGTCTCGACCCCCTTGGCAGCAATCGCATCCAGCAGCGGCTGGTCAAAATGCAGCCCGGCAGTCGGCGCGGCGACCGCACCGAGGCGCTGGGAATACACCGTCTGATAGCGCTCGCGATCTGAGTCTTCATCGGGACGGTCGATATAAGGAGGCAATGGCATATGGCCGACGCGCTCCAACAGCGGCAAAACCTCTTCGGCAAACCGGAGCTCGAACAGCGCATCATGGCGCGCCACCATCTCAGCTTCACCCCCCCCTTCTATGAGGATGCTCGAACCCGGTTTCGGTGACTTGCTGGAGCGTACATGAGCCAGCACTCGATGGCTGTCCAGCACGCGCTCCACCAGAATTTCCAGCTTGCCGCCGGATGCTTTCTGGCCAAACAGCCGCGCCGGAATCACCCGGGTATTGTTGAACACCATCAGATCGCCCGGGCGTAAATGCTCAAGCAAATCAGTGAATTGACGGTGTGCGAGGGCACCGCTCACCCCGTCCAGGGTCAGCAGTCGACTGGCGCGACGCTCGGCCAAAGGGTGGCGAGCGATCAGCGAATCAGGGAGTTCAAAAGTAAAGTCAGCAACGCGCATGATGGGGTTCGTCTAGCAGGGCCGGGAAGTCTAGCGGAAATAGTGAAAATAGACCATGAAACGTGATTGACCAACGGTAATCTCATCTCTATACTTCGCCGCCATTGAGCCCTGATGGCGGAATTGGTAGACGCGGCGGATTCAAAATCCGTTTTCGAAAGGAGTGGGAGTTCGAGTCTCCCTCGGGGCACCATCTTAAAGAAAGACCTTGAATTTCAAGGTCTTTTTTTTCGCCTGCAGAAAAGTGAGAACTTGAAGCCCTGAGGCTTTAATGGCGCTCAGAGGGCGAGATAACGCGACACCCACCCCACCCAGCATAAAATCCAGCAAAGCCTCTCAGGGGCACTCTAAGGACGCTGAAAACACCTCTACTCATTATCAATGAGCCCATACGGACCATAGCTCGTACTTCGAGCTGGAATAGTGCTTTTCCTAATCCGCGCAAAGGGCCCATCAAGATTCAGGAGGGTGTTAGCACGTCCATTGATAGATGCTGACTCTAGATAGATCCGATGCCTGCCAGGGGAGAAGTAATGGGACGACCGCAGCAATTTTATCGCCGAGAACAGTCAAGAACTCACCCTAGAAATTTTTAGCGCACTTTTCGACCGCCCAAAACAAAACCCCATCTGCTTTCGCAAATGGGGTTTCGGAATTTAATCTTGACGATGACCTACTCTCACATGGGGAAACCCCACACTACCATCGGCGATGCATCGTTTCACTGCTGAGTTCGGGATGGGATCAGGTGGTTCCAATGCTCTATGGTCGTCAAGAAATTCGGGTACTGAGTCGTGGCCAGTTGGCCTCGCTTCAGCAAATTGGGTATGTGACAGCTGTCGGTGTTTTGTGAGCATCGAACTTTCGGTTCATTGCGTCTTCACACACCGCAATCTGATGCTCTTTCGAGTAGTCAAATTGCTTGGGTGTTATATGGTCAAGCCTCACGGGCAATTAGTATTGGTTAGCTCAACGCCTCACAGCGCTTACACACCCAACCTATCAACGTCGTAGTCTTCGACGGCCCTTCAGGGGACTCAAGGTCCCAGTGAGATCTCATCTTGAGGCTAGTTTCCCGCTTAGATGCTTTCAGCGGTTATCTATTCCGAACATA
>NZ_LHVO01000050.1 GCF_001269925.1 Pseudomonas sp. MIACH | reverse complement strand
CACAACACACATATTATAAATATCACTAGGAAGCTGCATTAGATCATAACTTATATTATTATTTGCCTTCCTCCAGTCGACTTTATTTTCAGATAAAATCTTAACTGAAAACTCCTCTCCATTGACAAAAGTCGATCGAACCTCATAATCCTTACTTATATACTCTTGAAAGTACGCAGGTGAATATTTTAGGTACTCCGTAGAAACACATTCATCCAAAAAATTAGTTTGCACAAACTCTTTCACACCGTCACTGACTATAGTTCCAACAGCCAAAGGCTTCACTATCTTACTCCCTTTGCCGACAGAGGTTATATTAGAAGGACAGTTAGTGATTGAGGATGACGGGAGTTTAAATCCGATTTCTCTCGCAAGAATTAATTGGACAACTTTATTATTCGCTCTTCTCATTACCGATGGGCGTGTCAAGCAGCGACCGTGGAAAGATTCGGCTATCCCCTCAACTAGAGAATACGATTCCTTATGAACAAATGAATGATATTTCTCTTCAAATATTCCATCCAAATCCTCAACAACTGGCTTGCGATAATAAATTGACAGACAAGACTGAGAATTTATAGATTTTTCACTTGAATCTATCTGAAATCCACTTTCATCCACCCCTATGGAGTACTTAGAAAACTCGTCAAAATTCAGTCTATAGAATGAAACACCAGAATATGCATTCGTCAAATAATCACATGTCAAGTCATTAGTAGACGTTATCATCAATATCTGCTTTCGCATGTAAACATCCTTGCACCTGAAGCCAACTATTATTTCGTGCTAAGCAATAGCCAGAAAAACCATGCGCAAAACCCAACTGCGGGCACGTCGGCCGCGCTGCCTCTATTCAAAGCGCAGGGCTTTCTGATCAAGCCATTGAAGCCGACGATCCAACTCAATAGAAGGGTCTACCTTGATCATTCGCTCTAGAATTTTAGGCAATCCATAAACGCCAGTGGAGCCAGGACCAAAGATCCTCCAAAGTAATACTAGAGTTTCCTGAGGAAATTTTTCAGGCAAGTCAGATTTCTCGATACTGTGAAGGCTAAAGTGCGTATCCGCCAGGGTCAAGTAAGGGAGCAATTGTTTTAGTGCGTAAGGGAATGCACCTGACGATGCGATCGCCAGTTCGGAAAAGTGAACTGTTAATCGGCTGTCACACAACACTCGCTCACGCGGCCAGACGCGAGAAATTAACGGTCCTATACAAGTCCTCCATGCATCATCTGGCCCAACACCTAATTTGGGAATCCACTGTCTCAGTACCTGTATCGCCCCCTCGCGCAACGTCGATGCTCCATTGCGCAATGACGAAGCAGTTTGCTCAAGTCCGATACCCCAATCGGGGGCATTGTGTTCGTTTCGAATGATCGCTAACGCCGGAGCAAGAATCTTTGCAGCTGCACCAATTCCCCCTCGTTGCAGTCCGTTATTTTCGACTACACCTAAAAGAATATGCCGACTGAATGCCGAAGACACAACCACTCCCCCCGCTGAATGAATAACTAATACTTCACGTAACGCTCTTGCTTCACTTGAAATTCCATCAAGCGCAGAGTCAAGTACCCTAACAATGCTACGATCATCCATCGATAAGATTAGAGCGGCATCTCGAACCAGAATCGCGCGACTGAACGCTCCTTGCCGACCCACAGCAGACGCTGCATGAAGTATAAACTCAAGCCTACTTCTTCCGATCACTTCACCAGCCTGGAAATTTTTACGTATATCTAATAACACCGCTTCGACAAGGCGCCCACATGGGGAATTTATAGCGTCAGAGAAAAGATCCCGACTTATATCTAAAGACTGACTATCTTGATCTACAGCAATATCAAACAAACGTATCCACCAGCCCACAATACCCGGCGAAGATTGTCTTGCAGCGCTGAAATAAAGGTCCGCTAGCCGACTGACTATCGGTGTAATGAAAGCGTCAGACGCTGGCAGGAGAGCTTCAAAAACGCTGATGGTAAGCTCGCGAACGACTGCGTCAGGTTCCTCTTGCCGAAACGACAATGAACCAATTAGATCCCCCCAAAGTGGAGCATTTGAGGAATCAAGTGGTGCTTGACTAATAGTATCAAATGCACCTCTCGGATCAGTGCTGCAATATACACTCCATCCTAGGTGCTTTCTGATATCAGAACTTTGTTTTACCGCTTTCGCAATCTCCAAACGTTCGTCGTCTGCAGCGTCGACAATCGGTTGGACATCGCCTACAACCATCTGCACCCCTGTCGTGTAAGATCTAAAGAGATCCCTATCTTCTACATTACGATCAAGATAATCACGACGCTCTTTTATCGCAATTAGTTTTGCCAGTCCAGTCTCAGACAAAACTCCAGCCTCTTCCAGCATAGATAGCCGAAGCCACACTTCGGTATCCGCAGCGTGGTCACGCCAATCAACCTGTCCGTCTTCGATAGTGTACCGCTCAAAATAAGTGTCGGCCTCTGTTAGAATTCGGGTCTCTACTTGTCGAACAATCTCAAGACTCGCATATTTAGAACGATCAGATAGAACTAACGCAAGCTCACGCTGTATATGCCAGAAAGCGTTATGCGACAGCGCTGCTACCCCGGCAATAGCCTCATCCGCAGTGAAGAGCGTAATGTTACGTAATGCGTGCAACCATAACCGAATGCCAAGAAATCCCGGAAGTTGGTACCAACGATCCGCCAAACATCGACTCGCAGCTCTATCCGCTCGGGCTGCGTCGGGAAGTAATCGTGCAAGTAGTTGGACGAGAAATACTAACCCGTCGTGATTTTCGTTTTGGATGTGCGGCTCTATTGATGGAACTGAACTTTCATTACTATCGTAATCTTCGTCAATCAAATCGAAGTCAATCGAAGCACATACGATTTCTTCAAATTTCGCCGTGGCAACTGTCATGATGGCGTTCGGCCGCGCGACCGCTACAAGGGTATCGATCAGATCTGAAGCTTCACCTTCGTTTTGCACTGACCATCTGATATTTACTAAGTCGGATAGCCGAGTGGGAGGAATAGATACCGAGCTTATACGGGACGTCAGCTCGGGCAGTGGCGCAAGAACATCTATAGCTTGGTATATATCAGAACTAAGCACCACTTTACTGCGAAGTCTCTCCTGTATAACGAAGGGCTGCTCCTCTAAACTCCTATCTCGCTGGGGCTGGCATTGTGCAAACAAGAGCCAAGCTCGTAACCAAAACTCTGGCAGCCCTCTAGCCTGGCGAGCATGGCGAGAAACAGCTTCCGCGAAGGGTTTACCAAGCCATTTTAGCCAAGCTATGGCTACTTTAAACCGAGTAGCTGACTGCAGATCACGAGCGAGCCATGCAGCGAAGAGCCAAGCAGCATCTTCGTTACTCCAGACATTTCGCTCTACAAGAAAATCCAACCAGTAGACGTCGTCAATAGTGGAGATTGCAACTGGCCAGACGTCGCGACGTCCTCGCAACAACCACAAAATGCGATCATGGTCAGAAGGTTGAGCTTCAGAAAAATTTCTACGCAAAATCGCTTGAGCCCACGCTCGACGGGTTGTACGAGGTCGCTCTACAACGTCTGCGAGCAAACCTAGATCACGCCATAATGCGCTGTAGTCCCGCTTACCACTTATAGGATCGGTAATTACCTCATACACAATCGGTTGAACCGCCAGTGCGCTCCAACGCGCATCAGGTTCCTCCCGGGCATTGACCGAATCTAACGCGTAAACGGCGCGTAAATCTGGAAATCTCTGTCGATCAGCTTCAAGCACATTGAGGAAATAACGTACTGGAGCATCGCCTGCACTGTAGCCGATGAGCACAATTGTTTTACATCGACACAAATCGAACAAAAAACGGGATGCCCACCCTGAACGCATGTAGGCGTCTCCGTAGTCAGCACTTGTCACAACGAACGGCGTCTGTTCCAAACCGATTTGTTCGTCAGATGCACGGCCGTGGAGATGAATGATTCCACCGAAGCCGGCACTACCTGGCGTTGGTAAATCCTGTCCCGCAAAACTTAGTAGTCGTGCCTGCTCGACGCCCTCGAAGCTAAGAAGAGCTCTTTCAAGCATTGTATCGAAATTGGTTGTGACAATTACTGGACGGTTCTCCAGGTTGCGCGATAACCGCAAAATGGTGCGGTGGTGAGCGAGGTCTGCTTCTTCCGGGGCTTTTAGCAACTCCACCACGGCCTTGGTCATATCTCCCGGATCGACAATACGACGGCTAAGAGAGCCCAATACCTCTTCAAAGCGCCCGTCTTTAAATGACTGCTCTTCGGATGCACTCTTTTCCAATCCTAGTCGTATAAAGCATCGCTCTACTAAACTTTTGAAATCAGGTAGTTGCGGAGCGCTCACACCTGCGCCGCATAGAAATACCACCTCCCCTGCGAGTAACGCATCGACCAGTTGCTCGGGAAAGGCTGGACCTTCTGTGGAAAACCTAAGACTCAAGAAAATGCTCCCTGCATAGTTGAACTGATTAAGACACCGGATATGTTCTCACTAAACAGACGGATCCAGACCATCGGGGAGCCGGTGAACGTTCCAAGCGCGATACAAGTAGCATTCCAGAACGCTATACGCTAATCAGCTAGCGTTCAATACCCTGCCTCTAAGGAACGTGACCCTAATCTAACGCGCTCGATAGTGAAAAGCCGTCTAAACGACGTTTAAATCCTAAAAAAACCATTAAATTCAATCACTTAATGTAATTTTTGCTCGCTTTCGACAACGTTACATCCGTATCCCCTGCTACATTTAACGCATGGTCACGACTGGCAAGATGCACCTTACAAATACCTATATTTTTCAATGACCTATTAAAATTTGCTATGCCAATTACACCTGTTACACAGTTTTAGCAGCAGTGGGAATCCCCCCTCGCCCAATTCTCTCGGATCCCTCAGCGACAGAAACCCGGGCGCGCTTGTCTTAATAAATCACTGAGAATTCGAAAGCCAACCGAACGTATGGAAATATGAAAACAGGTCACCGGGTTACTCCTCCCTGCAGCAACGTAGCTCAGGCTGGTCAATGAATACATCCGTACAGCTGAATGTGATGTTGAAAACCAACTACCAGGTGCCTCGTTACCCCATGGTGGCGAGGGTCCTGGGAGACTCGCGCGTTCTATATAATTCGTGCCCTACAGCATGGTTTTACATTTAGGGATACATGTAGGTATACACGAACGAAGGCGCTGTATTAATAATTTTGAGTGTGCCTCTATTCCTTAATCCATTTTAACGCGGCGAACCTAGGGAAATGCCAAGGTTCTGGATACATCGCCTGCACGCTCTCTTCCGGTATTGGTTCTTCAAAGGCCACCAATTTGAAGCCATGCTTTGCGAAGGTAGATAGATATTGACTGAGTGGACGGTGAATGTGCGTTGTTCGTATTGAAGTTTGATCACGGGAGACTTTGAAAGGTGCTTCTACGAAGGTCTCCTTGGTGTAGTCATACCACTCGGCATTTGCGTATCCCCAGTACTCAGGCCAAAAGCACGGATGGGGAATCACCGCTACGAACGTTGAATTGCTCCGAAGTAGAGCATTCACCGCTGCAGCGAACCGTCCCAAGTCCGGAGCTGCCATCATCACCATTACTGCGGTGGCGGCACTAGCTAGACCATTGAGTTGAGTCACCGTCACGTCTTCCACGGCCGCTTGAATGAACCTGACATTGGTGCGACTCTCACAGAGATGCATCGCAATTTCGACGCTCGCACCTGAAGGTTCTACCCCTATGACGGAGCCTGCAAGTGGGGAAACAAGGGTTGCGAAGTGGCCAGTGCCAGAGCCAATGTCCAAGAGCGCTGAAAGGTCTGCGCCCTGGAGGAGTCCTAACGCTGTTGGAGCGACCACTTTACTGAAACTGATGTCTAGCCCGCTGCTGAGTTGTCGCGCTCTTTCCTTCGCCAGTTGATCCCATTGCTGGGTCAAGTCCGCCAGAGGTTTTGGTTGAGAGTTCAGAACATCAAACATGGGCGGCGTTCTCCTTATGGAGCAGCTCAGCTAGGCTAGCGAGATCAACCGCCATGTGAAGTGCAGGATGGCTCGAGTCAATTTCTTCAATCACATGGATACCACGCCCTCCACGACCAATCGCGACTTGAGAACCGCCGTTCCCAAAGTGTGCAATTGTGAAGCGTGATGCTGGAGCGAGAAAGCTCGGTCTTCCGTAGATCCAAACGTTGGCTCCGGCTGCTCTAAGTACCTCTCCTAACTCCGTCATTTTTGGCATACAGACAGTTAAGTTCCCTTCTTGCGCCTTCTCCTTGAGTAGCTTTTTAGTCGAGTCATCGTCTGCCCAGCTTAGGTCGCGTGTCCAGATGATTGCTCTGCCGCTGTCATCAATCCATCTGTGCATATAGGCCTTAATGCCAATTACATCGTCCTTTTCGTACGTTTTCCTGTTGTTGTGAGCCTTTTTGTCAGCCCTAAACTCAAGGCAGATGCTGGCAAACGCCAGCACCCCTGCCGCAAGAGCCAGAGCACCAGGCCACCCGTAAAGGTCTACTGGCTGCGGCATGAAGACGAGTACAAGTGCTAACAAAGAAGCCTGTGATCCTACTGAAGCAACAAGGCGTTGAATCAGATTTCCCCAGCGGTCCCAAAATCCTTCCATCGTTTCATCCCTGTTTGATGATTTCCCTTATTCAGTTTGACAGAGCGTCAGCTGTGGCGGGTTGGTGGTTCCTATAGTGGCACATTGCGTTAGATATGCGGGGGCCCCTGAGATATTCGGCCGCACACGGGGCATGAAACCCGCCGGATCGTGTTAGCGGAAGGGCACCCAGCTTAGTGAACAGGTGAACCTGGTGAACTCCAGTTCACCTGTGCATATGCCCTAACCTTTCAGCTATCTGCGAGTACCGTTACAAATACGGTAACGATGCCCTTTTTTCTTCAAAATCCTTTCAATTTCAACATTGAAATTTCAGTAAGCTGGTGTGGTTGCCGCTACCACGATCCGGCGGGTTTCATGCCCCGTGTGAAGCGAAACCTCTCAGGGTTCCCAGCGTGATTTTCTCTCATCGAGAGGCGGAGCCATCGAAATTCGCTTGGTAGGCTGGAGCGCAAAGCGCCTGCCCACAACACCTGGATGCTGACTGTAGCGTTACACGCACGGGCTGCGTTACATCCGATGTACGCAATGCCGCTCAACTGTGTAACAGGCTTGAAAGCCAATGAAACCGGGCGTTTGGTGAAGGGCGTTACACTCGTAACACCGGTTTTTGAGGGGGGCTGGGTGTGTACTCTCATGGTGCCTTTCCAAATTGGACCTACACCACATTGGTGGCCTCTAGTGAATCAAGATGGTCGGCGTGATTTCTGATCACCAGGTGGTAAGTACAGCTGATATGCAATGCCACTGGCTCGAGGTAAATTGACTACCTGACAACAGGGCGGGAGAACATCATGGCCCCCCCCCTTTGCTTGCGTCATTACTCAAGCGCATGAATGAAAACCAACTGGCCCTGGGGGCAGCTATCGAGGAGCTGTCAAACTGGGTTGAGCAAAGAGGATCTACAGAAGTGGCACAGAACATTCGAGGGGCACTGGATACCCTCGATGGAAACGCAGGATTCATCACACTTGCGCTCGCCTCACTGGCGGCAGAAGGTCGAGCGAAGAAGTAACTACTCAGCTGGTTGGCAGTACATCAACCACCATTGGGTTTTGCTTTACCCTACGGGGACACTTCGAAAAAGAGGCCAGAAGGAAGCGCCGGGTATGCCCACGTGTATGCCTAACCGAAGAAACACCAAGCATACCCAATGAATACTGGGTTCTTACTGTCCAGTTCAAACGACGCCGGGCACCAGATACTAGTTTCTGGCTGTCTCAGACAGTCTACGAAACACCCCAAGAAGCCCGCCCCGTGCGGGCTTTCTTGTTTCTGACGGTTTATCGCTGTCTTCCCCCCACGAATCCCCCCAGATACAGTCTGGCATCCAACCAGAACCCTGACATACGATACCCCCCTCACCCCCGGAGACTCACGGATGAGCACCCCCACCCCCCAATCGTTCTCTCTCTCATTGCGCTCCTACTCCGGTCAGGTCGAGCTTCACCAGCACGACTTTCATCAAATCGTGCTCCCTCAATCCGGGTCGATGGAGATTGAGGTCGACGGTCGAGGTGGCAAGGTCGATGCGAGTCAGGGGGTGGTGATTTCTGCTGGGGCTCGACATACGTTCCTGGCCAATACCCATAACCGTTTCCTGGTGCTGGACGTCTCGACCGAGCGTGGCGAGGCGCAGAAGGGTACGGTTGCATCATTTGACCCACTCAATGACAAGCGCTTTTTTGCGGTCAGGCCCGATATACGGCATTTGCTCGATTACGCCAGTTGCAACGGGCCACAGTTGGTCGGCTCGCTCGCGATGGCCGAGTCCTGGAGTCGGTTGCTGCTGTGTTCGTTATTGCAGCCCGAGGTTGCGCGGAGCGATCCCGGTCAGTTCATTCTTGCTCGCGCGCTGGCCTACATCGAGCAGCACTTGGGCACGGCCCTGACGGCGCATGATATTGCGCGTTATGCGGGCACCAGTGAGCGGCGCTTGTATGTGCTGTTTGGGCAGCACCTGAACACAACGCCGTTCTCGCATATCGCGAACTTGCGTCTGAATCTGGCCATTGACCTGCTGCGCCAAACGTCTTTGTCGATCATTGATATTGCGCATCGCGCCGGGTACGCCGACCAGAGTGCGTTAACCCATGCCCTGAAGAAAGCCCGCCATCTGACGCCGGCTGTGGTGCGTAAACAAGGGCGAGATCCCTGAAAAAACAGCAGTCCCGAACAATTCTTTGGCGGGCCTGATCAATACTCGCTCTCTCGACCTTTCTATTGTTCCCGCTTGAGGATTTTCCGCAGACGGGGCTTGCATGAGCACTTCCAACCCATCCATCACCCTTGCCAAGGGCACCGCCAGTGCGACGCTGATCGGGGTGATTGCCGTGTTTTTGTGGGCGTGCCTGGCGCTTCTGACCACCTTGACCGCCGGGATCCCGGCCTTTCAGTTGCTGGCTTTGAGCTTCGCGGTCGCGTTCGTGGCCAGCCTGTGCGTGCTGGGGATACGTGGCGCAGCAGGGTTCAGCAGTTGGCGCCAGCCCTGGTCTGTGTGGGCGACGGGGTTTGCCGGGATCTTCGTCTATCACGCGTTGTATTTCTTTGCCCTGAAGGCCGCGCCTGCGGCTGAAGCCAGCCTGATTGCCTACCTGTGGCCGCTGCTGATCGTGCTGCTGTCGAGCTTTGCCACCGGCGAGTCGCTGCGCAAGCGCCAGCTGTTGGGCGCCTTGCTCGGCCTGGCGGGGACGGCCTTCATCATGCAACTGCGGGCCCGGAGTGACAGTGCGTCGATGCCGGTTATCGGTTACGCCGCCGCCTTTGCGTGTGCCTGGGTCTGGGCGATTTATTCGGTGTTCAACCGGCGGTTCAGCCATGTTCCGAGCAGCATAGTCGGGGGGATCTGCGGGTTGGTGGCTGTAGCCGGGGGGCTCTGCCACCTGGCGTTCGAAACCACGGTGCGGCCTGAGCCGGGCCAGTGGGCGGCGATCATTGCCCTGGGTTTGGGCCCGGTGGGCCTGGCTTTTTTCGCCTGGGACCACGCGACCAAGCATGGAAACCTATCGATGCTGGGCGCCCTGTCTTACCTGGCGCCGCTGTTCTCCACACTGCTGCTGATTGCCGTGGGGCAAAGCGATGCCAAGCCGATCTTGATGATTCCCGCGGTGTTGATCATTACGGGGGCGGTCATCGCCACTTCACGCTCACGCACGACCTCGCGTTGATCTCGACGGGTAAGGAGACAGGGAAATGAACTTGATAGCTTCGCAGGGAACCATGAGGATCGAGAGCGACGGGCCGAGTTTTTCAGTCGCGCCCACGCGGCCCTTACTCAGTCATCTGGGAAAGCCATCGTTGCTGAACAGCCGAACCGGCATCCGTCGTCGCGCCCATGGCGAGGCGCCTCGTGTGCTGCTGTTTGTGCCGCCCTACACACGCCTGATCGAGCCCACGTCGCACGACAGCGCATTTGCCCGCATCGGCATTGATACGTTCGAAGTGATGAAGCGTGCCGGTACGCCCATCGGCCTGTTGCGCATCGCCACGGTAGCCCGGCGTGCCGGTTATGACGTGCAGATTGTCGATTCGCCCTTTGCCGGCTGGTCCCAGGAGCACAGCCTGGTCAAGGTCGACCAAGGGCATCTGATCCGCTACGGCCTGACCGATACGCAGATACGCGAAATCATCGAAACCGCGCAGCCCGATATTGTCGGGATCCAGTGCAACTACACCGTGCAATGGGGCAATGCACGGGCGTTGGCCGAGCTGGTGAAAACCCTCGATCCCAACCTGGTGCTGGTCACTGGCGGCGCCCACTCCAGTGGTGACTGGAAGAACGCACTGCTGGATTCGGCCTTCGACTTCGCGCTGATCAATGAAGCTGACCGCGCCTTTACCCTGCTGCTGGATGCCTTGACCCACGAAGGCACAGACATCAATGCCGTACCTGGGGTGGCGTACCGCGACAGCCGCGGGCAACTGATTCGGCCCACCCAGAAGTCCAGCTACCTGAGCATCATCCCCAAGCGGCAGGACCTCGAAGAGCGGCTGGGCGTCATGCCCTTGCCGGACTTCAGCTTTCTGGACATGAAGCATTACCTGCAGCCTTATCACTCCTCAGGGGCACGCGTACGCAAGCATGGCGCCTGGGCGCAGATATTCTCCACGATTGGCTGCAACGTGAACTGTAACTTCTGCTACATCCCGAAAATCAACGGCCCTTGGCGTGCACTTGGCCTGGACTGGTTTGACCTGCACCTGGCCGATCTGGTGAAACAGGGGGTCACTGAAGTGCTGATCGAGGACGATCACCTGATGCACGACCCGTTGTATGCGATGGAGGTTGGCAAGCTCCTGAAAAAACATGACTTGCCCTGGGTCGAAGAGGGCGGGTTGAGCCTTTTCAACCTGATCCTGCTGCATTTGGGCGAACGCTTTATCGACCAGATGGATGAGAAGGAGCGCAAGAACCCGCAATATCGCAATGTGATCGAGGCAGTAAAAGGCGGGCTCACGGCCAGGAAGTTCATTCGCTCGATTGCCGAAAATGGCTGCTACAACATCTACCTCGCGGTGGAGAGCGCGAACGAAGACAGCCTGGTCAATTCCAACAAATCCCGACTTAACGCGATCCAGCACTCGACGTTCGAGCTCATCGAGATTTTTACCGAGCACGGCATTCAGGTCACCGGCGGGTTCATGCTGGGGTTCGTCAATCCCCCCGGCGGGCCTGGGCAAAAGCCTTTTGTTGAGAGCCTGGAACTGATCGACCGCACCATTGATTACGCGGTCAACCTCATGGGCGCCGGCATGGCGTACGCCAACCCGTTTATCGTCACGCCGATTCCCGGGACGTCGATGTGGGAATACCAGCAGCAGTATGTGGTGCGTCACTACGACAACGGTTGGTCCCATGAAAAAGCCACGATGGCGACCGACCAATGGAGCGCCGAGGACATCGAGAAAGCACGCATGGAGTTACTGGTTCGGGCCAACGGCGCTGATCGTGTCCGGGAGATGGTGCGTCGCGGTACCTGGCCCGTGGATGCGTGATTGAAGGCCGCCGGCTGCGAAGACTTTTAGCGTCATACCGACAATCTTGCCCCCACTCCCCTCCTCAGTCTGGCTTGGAGAGTCAGGAGTGGGGGCACAGCCCACGCTTCAGACCCGAGCAGGCGACACGATGATCTTCACATTGTGTTCCTTGTTTTTAACCAGTTCCTCGAAGCCCTGGCCCACGATCTGTTCCAGCTGAATGCGCCCCGTGACCAGCGGCGAGATGTCCAGCCGCCCATCCGCGATAAACGCGATCACGTCGGCGAACTCACCGTTATAGGCCAGCGCGCCGAGTACCTGTTTCTCCGTGGCCACCAACTCGAAAAAGTTGAACTCGCTGGGTTCTTCGAAGATGCCCACCAGTACACACTTGCCGGCCTTGCGGATCAGGTCGATGGCGAGCTTGGCCGTGTGTTTGTTGCCGATGCATTCGAAACTGACATCCGCGCCGAGCCCGCCGGTCAGGCGGCGTACTTCGGCCAGGGCATCGCACTCGTTGGGATCGAGCACATGGGTCGCGCCCACTTCCCGGGCCTTGGCCTTGCGCGCGCCGGACATTTCCAGCGCGATCACCTGCGCCGCGCCCGCCGCCTTGGCGCACATGATGGTGCACAGGCCGATGGTGCCGGCACCGACCACCACGACGTTTTGCCCGAGCAGGCTTCCGGCTTTTTTCACCGCGTGCATGCCGACGGCCAGCGGCTCGATCAGTGCGCCGGCTTCAGCGGGGAAGTTCGCCGGTAGCTTGTACAGCAGGTTGGCGGGCACGTTGACCAGTTCGGCGAACGCACCGTTGTTCATCAGGCCGGTAAAGGCCAGGTTCTCGCAAATGTTGTACAGCCCGTGGGTGCAGTAGTAGCACGTGCCGCAATGTTGGCAGGCATCGGCCGCCACCGGCTCGCCGACGCTGAAGCCCTGTACGCCGGCACCGAGTTCGACGATCTCGCCACAAAACTCATGACCGAGAATGCACTGGCCCTTAATCCCGGTCAGCGGGTGCGGAGCGTCAACCGGGATGAACACCGGTCCGGCCACATACTCATGCAGATCGGACCCGCAAATACCGCACCATTGCACGCGGATCTGCACCCAACCGGCAGGCGGCGAAACGGGCAGCGGCACGTCTTCGACGCGGATATCGTTACGACCGTGCCAGACAGCGGCACGCATGCTGCGTTGCGAATTGCTCGAAAGGCTCATAGCGAAGTCTCCTTGAAACGGTTGGCACTCGCGCACCGGGTGGGTTGCAAGGGGCTAGAGCAAGGCCAGTGCCAGCTGTGCAAAAACGCCTGGATACGCCTTTCTTAGAGCCGCCGAATGGAATCCCAAGGATGGTCGGTATCGAGGTCAAACGAGACGCGCCATGCCAGACCGCAGGCGGTAGCGGCGAGACCGTGAGACGTTGCGTCTCAGCGCAAGCCCTAATGCCAGTCAGTTAAGGAGTAGAACGGGTAAAAGTAACCTGTGGCGAGCGGGCTTGTCCCGCGTTGGGGTGCGAAGCGCCCCTGATGAAGACGAATGCGGTGTATCAGGCACTCCTCTGCGCCTGGTTCTGGGGCTGCTGCGCAGCCCAACGCGGGACAAGCCCGCTCGCCACAGGAGTGCGCTCGCCTGAAATTGTTTATGCAAGACTCAAAACTTTAGGGTGAAGTTTTCACCCTTTAAAATCAGGCAGTTATTTTAAGTTTGATAAGCGCCCGCTCCCTCGCCACAAGTGTGGTGTTCGCCCTTAACTGACTGCCTCGGGCCCGAGCCACCTGTATGGCGTTTTGTCAGCCCATCTGTATCTAACGCGCGCCCTTCTCCCGCCCTACCATCAGGCGCATTCAACCTGCGCAACGACGCGCTCTACCTACAGGAGTGAACCCATGCCCGAACTGTCGAGCCTGCTGGCGTATGGTCTGATTTCGCTCGGGATGGTGCTGACGCCCGGCCCGAACATGATCTACCTGATCTCGCGGTCGATCTGCCAGGGGCCGCTGGCCGGGTTGATTTCACTGGGCGGTGTGGCGCTGGGTTTCGTCGTGTACATGCTGTGCGCGGCGCTGGGTATTACCGCGCTGCTGATGGCGGTGCCGTATGCGTATGACGCGCTCAGGCTCGGCGGCGCGCTGTATCTGTTGTACCTCGCCTGGCAAGCGGTCAAGCCCGGCGGGCGCTCGGCGTTTCATGTGCGTGATTTGCCCAGGGACGGCCCACGCAAGCTGTTCATGATGGGGTTTGTGACCAACTTGTTGAACCCGAAAGTCGCGGTGATGTATCTGTCATTGCTGCCCCAATTCATCACCCCCACCGGCCACGGCAGCGTGCTGACGCAATCCATCGTGCTGGGTTTTACCCAGATCATGATCAGTGTGAGCGTCAATGCGGTGATCGCCATCATGGCCGGTTCGATCGCGACGTTTCTGGCGGCCAAGCCGGTATGGCAGCTGGTGCAGCGCTGGTTGATGGGGACGGTGCTGGCAGGTCTGGCGGTGCGCATGGCTTTTGATGCGCGGCGTTGAACACGGGCCTTTAGGGTCATACCGGTGGCCCGTGCTGTCTTTTGTGGTCAGTGCTTGCGCAGCGCCTCCAGCCGCGCCGGCAGGTCTTCTTCGGGGAAACGCGCGTGCAAGGCCAGCAGTTTTTCATCCGCGGCTTTGCTTTCACCCGCTTCACGCAAGCGCACGATCGCCTGTAACTCTTGCTCCAGCGACGGCAACGCTGACGGCGCGCGCTTGCTGAGTCTGGCGCTGGATTCATCTGCCATCGCACCTGCAATTTCAGCCTGAACCGGTGCACTTTCAGCCTTGGGCGCGGCGGCCATGCGCGCCATCGGCGCGGGTGCGGACAACGCTTGCGGCGCCGGGCGGGCGGCTTCCTCGTGCATGGCGGAGAAGGTCGCCGTGGAGATTTCGGGCTGCGGCACTGGCGAGCGCGTGACCACGCCGATCATCAGCGCCAAACCGGCCACGGTGGCGAATGCCATTTGCCAGCGCGGGCGTTGGCAGGCTTGCAGCCAGCGTTGCAATAGGCTCGGTTGCGGCGTCGGGGCTTCGCGGCGGGCGGCGTTGAGGATGAAAGCGTCGAGGGACGCGGGCGGCTCGCCGGTGCTGTGTTGACGGTAATGCTGGATCAGCACGTCGTCGGTGTCGGGAGTGGGTCGGGAGTCGGTCATGCAAGTATCTCCTCGGCCAGCAGGCGGCGCAGTTTCTGCTGGGCGTAACGCAGGCGGCTTTTTACGGTTTCCAGCGGGGCGCCAGTGAGGGCGGCGATTTGCGGCACTTCGAGCTCGCCGTGCAGGCGCAGCAGGAAGACTTCGCGCTGGTCTTCGGGCAAGTCTTGCAGGGCAGCGTCGAGGCGCGCCTGGTCGCGGCTCAGGCTCAGCTGTTGCTCGGGGCCGGCGCTGTCGTCGGCCTGGGCGTGCAGTTGCTCATCGTAGCTGTCGTGCAAGGGGTTATGGATGCCGTGCTTGCGCCAATGGTCGATCAGGCGGTTGCGGGCGATCTGGAACAGCCATGTACGAAAGCTCGCCCGGCCTTGCGGCTGGGTGCTGCTGCGGATCAGGCTGAGCCAGGTCTCCTGGTAGATTTCCTCGGCCAGTTCGGCCTTGTTGCTCAGGGACACGAGGAAGCGGTAGAGGCCTTGGCGGTGCCGCGCGTACAAGGCTTCGAACGCAGCGGCGTCACCGGTTCGGTAACGGGCCAGCAGCGATTCGTCGCTGGGTGGATCATCTGGAACAGCCATGCAGGGGGCAAACTCCTTTTATAAATTTAACGCTGTTGCGTTCAAGATCAGGGTTTCAGGCTTTGGGCCAGTTCCACCAGTTGCACGAACTCGTTGCGCAGCCCGAACGGGTCATCGCCCCGGGCCGAGCGGGCCAGGGCGGCGGTGTCCTTCAAACTCATGCTGCCAGTGTAGCGGCCATCGCCCTTGAGCTGTTGGGCGAAGGCGGCCACCGCCGCCGAGAAGCGCAGGTCGTCGCTGGCCTGGGTGACTTCCTTGCTGATGGGCCGTTCGATCAAGCGGCTATCACCGCCCGTGGCAGGCTTGTAGCGCACGCGTAACATCGCCAGCTCATTGGCGCCGCCTTCAGCAGAGGGCGCGCGGCTGTAGCGCAATGGCTCCAACCAACCTTTCTCGCCCTGCGGCACAATTTCATACAGCGCGGTCACGGTATGCCCTGCGCCAATCTCGCCAGCATCGACTTTGTCGTTGTTGAAGTCCTCACGCTTGAGCGCGCGATTTTCATAACCCAGCAGTCGATATTCACTGACCTGTGCCGGATTGAATTCCACCTGCACTTTCACATCCCGCGCGACCACCGCCAGGGTTGAACTGAGCTGCTCCACCAGCACCTTGCGGGCTTCGCGCAAGTTGTCGATATAGGCGTAATTACCGTCGCCGGCATCGGCCAGTTGCTCCATCAGGTGTTCGTTGTAGTTATCCACACCGAAACCCAGGGTGGTCAGGGACACGCCGCTTTTACGCTGGCGGGCGGCCATTTGCTTGAGGCTGTCGAAGTCGCTGACGCCCACGTTGAAGTCGCCGTCGGTGGCCAGCAGGATGCGGTTGATGCCCTTGTCGATAAAGCCTTCGCGGGCCATCTGGTAGGCCAGTTCGATGCCGGATGCGCCTGCCGTGGAACCGCCGGCGGTGAGTTGATCAATGGCATTGCGGATCTTGGCCTTGTCGCGACCCGATGTGGGCTTGAGCACCACGCGGGATTCGCCGGCATACACCACCAATGCAACCCGGTCCTGATCACGCAACTGGTCCACCAGCAATTTCAGGGTGCTTTGCACCAACGGCAAGCCTTCGCGGCGGTCCATGGAGCCGGACACATCCACCAGGAACACCAGGTTGGCCGGCGCCAGGTCCGCCACGGCGCGGTCAGACGCCTTGATGCCGATGCGCAGCAGTTTCGTGCGCGGGTTCCACGGTGTGGCGGCGACTTCGGTGGTCACGCCAAACGGTGAGCCGTCGGTGGGCAAGGCGTAGTTGTAGGGGAAGTAGTTGACCATTTCCTCCAGTCGCACAGCGCCTTCGGGCGGCAGGCTGCCTTGGTTGAGGAAGCGTCTGACGTTGGCGTAGCTGCCCGTGTCGACATCCACACTGAAGGTGGACACCGGCGTTTCGGCCACCCGATGCACCGGGTTGTCCGGCAGGTTGGCGTATTGCTCGCGGGGTTCGCTGCGATAGTCCATCGCCGCTGATTCCTGCATGCGCATTGGGGCGGGCATTGCCATGCGTTTGACCAAGGCGCCCTGGACCGGCGCGCTTTGCAATTCGGCGACGGGCTCAGCCGGTTTGGCCAACTCAGGGGATGAGGACAGCCCACAACCGGCCAACGCCACCACCATGGTGACGGCAAAGCCTTGGGCGGCAGGACGCAGGAAAAACAGAGGGTGGGACATGGGCTGAACCTCGTGAATGAATGATCCGTTCACAAGGTCAGACGCAAGGTGCGGGGTGTTCGGGTTAACTCTGATTCAAATAACACAGACATTCAAATGTGGGAGGGGGCAAGCCCCCTCCCACATTTGAACCGAGGCGATGAACTCAGTCTGTGCCGTACTTCGGGTTACGCGGACCGTACAGGATCCCGGCGCGTTGGCCCGGCGTCAGCAGGCGTGCACTGGTAATGCCGGCAATCGGGTGCGCCGCATCGGTGGAGCTGTTGATCACTTGCTTGACCGCCGCGGTGATCAGCATACCCACCAGGCCGCCGCTGTTGTTGTTGCCTTCCTCGCTGGAGGCCCGCGCCGAGCCGGTCCACAGGGTGGTGCCGGTGCGCAGGTCGACCAGTTTGGCCGAGGCCGTCACGGCGGTGTCGCTGGAGATCAGCATGTACTTGGTGCCGTACTCGCTGACGGTGATGTACAGCGCTGCGTCCGCGCCGAAGATGTCATGCAGCTTGGCCACAGGCAGCGCCTGGATATCGTTGGCGGTGGTCAGGCCGTTCTGGCGGAAGGTTTCGTCCACCAGGGCAATCGGCAACACGTAGTAGCCGGCTTCGGCCAGCGGGTAGGTCACTTGCGAGACCAGGCTGTACGAGGCCTGCACTTCCGGCGACTCATTGAGCGGCGGCAGTACCAGGATCGACTTGGGCCGCGCCTGTTTATACGCCGTGTAGTCAATGGTCTTGGGCGCTGCGCAACCGCCGAGCAAAGCCAGGGCCAGCAAGGCGCCAGTGAGTTTTAACAGGCTCATTTAGTGGCCACTCCGGTCTTGGCGTTTTTCAACAGGAAGTCCATGTACGAGGCAGACTCGGGGAACAGCGCCTTCTCGGTGCGGAATTCCTGCACCATCTGGTCATCCTTGCCCATGCTCAGGTACAGCATGCCCAGGTGCGCGTGGTAACCCGGCGGCGCTTTGCGGCCACTGGCGTTGATCTTTTGCAGATCGCGCTCCAGTGCCTCGACCTGCGCTTCCTTGGGCTCGCCCTTGAAGTACTCGTAAACCTGCGGCTGGTAGCTTTCCCATTGATACAGGGGCTGGGGCGCCGTGTGGCACCCGGTCACTACTGCGATTGCTGTCAGCATCAGCGCCAACTTCACTGCCTTGCTCATCCTTGTACTGCTCCTTGAAGTGCGGTTGATCAGTTGCGCGGATTCCAGGCGCCGGCGTTGATGCCGTCGACCAAGCGGTTGATCGCTTCGCGCATGGCCAGGTCCAGGACCTTGCCATTAAGGGTGGAGTCGTAGCTGGCGGTGCCGCCGAAGCCGACCACTTCACGGTTGGACAGCGCGTATTCACCGGCGCCCTGGGTGGAATACACCACTTCGGAGGTGCTGATGTTGACGATGTTCAGTGCGACTTTGGCGTAGGCCACTTGGGTCTTGCCACGGCCGAGGATGCCGAACAGCTGGCGGTCGCCGGTCTCTTTGCGGCCGAATTCGGTCACGTCGCCGGTCACGACGTAGTCAGCGCCCTTGAGCTTCTGCGCGGTGCCTTTGATCGCGGCTTCCTGGGAGATTTCACCCATGTTGTCGCGGTCCAGCACGCTGAAGCGGTTGGTCTGCTGCAGGTGGGTGATCAAGATGGTCTTGGCCTGGCCACCGAGGCGGTCAACACCATCGGAGAAGATGCCGCGCATGTAGCTGGAGCGGTTGTCGAACTTGCCCACGGCGATTGGCACGCGTACGCCGGAATAGGCGACGTTGGCGCTGGCGACCTGTTCCACCGGCATGGCGCGGTTGCTCTCCGTGGCGCAACCGGTCACGGTCAGCAGCGCTGCGGCGGTGAGGCCCGACAGCAGGATTTTGGACAGTGTGTTCACGGGGTGCTCCTAAATGGGGGGGAATCGGGTATGGCAGTTGACGCTAGCGAGACGGAATATCGCGTAGGTCGTCGACGATGAAGTCGCTTAGCCCACTAGTGAAATACCGCTCGACACTGGAGTTACCGCTGTTGGTTACAACGCCGGCAAGGGTCCTCCATTGTTGCGGCTGGCCTCGCCAGTTGCTGGGCTCCAGGCTGGGGCGGTTCTGGGCGAAGTGCAGCACCTCGGCACCGGCTTTCTTGACCTTGACCTTGTAGCCAAAATCGATGCTTTGAAGGATGGTGCCGTCGTCAATCAACAGGTTCGAAAACCCACCATTGGAGTCGATGATATGGCGCACATAGACGACGTCGACATCCAGCAAATAATCGGCGCTGTCTTTACTGGTTGCGTAACGCTTGGCTTTGAGCAAGCGGTTTACCAGATCGACGCCGAGCTCCTGGCGAACTTTGTCATCCGACATGAAGTGCTTACTCTTGCCCTTCACCTCAACGTTGAAGGTGTCGAGCCAGTAAGTAGCAGTCTTCGGAATCGTGACCGGCGCCGGGGAGATGTAGTACTCCGGCTTGGAGGCGCAGCCCGCCATGAGGCAGGCGACGAGGAATACGGCAAACATACGCATGTCTGAATTCATCCCTGAAAGTATCGTGCTTTAAACAATCGCGGCATTTTACGGAGTTGAGAGCGCTTCTCAAGGTGTTTCGTCGGATGCCGTGAGGTGACGCACATTCCCTCAAGTTATGCGGATACGGGTCGAGATAGTAACTTGGCTTGCTCACTTATAGGGATATTGCGTGCTTAACACTCTGCTTCGGGCTACAGCCCTGGTCGCCGCGCTGTCGATGACCGGCTGCGTTTCCTACACCGTCACCGGCCCTATCGCCGCCCCGCTCCACCCGGTATCTGTCAGCAGCCCGCGCAGCGCGCAAATCGCCGATGTGACGGTGAGCGCCGCCGACGTCAACGAAGCCAACAAGGCCGCCATCAGCAGCTCCCTGACTGCCCAGATCACCCAATACGTACGCACCGGGGGTTACTTCAAGCAGGTCACCGAGTATCCGGTACGCCTGGGCGAGCAGGACGTGACGCTCAAATTCAACATGACCGCCCTCAAGGGCCATCGCGCGCCGCACCCGGCGTACGTGCCTGGCGCACTGCTGACGCTGACCATCTGGATCTGGGTCAACGGCCCGATCTACGTAGACAGCTTCGAGGTGGCCGGCGACCTGGTGATCGTCGACCGCAACGGCAAGGAGCTGGCCAAGGCCAAGGATTCGATCAAATTCGAACACAACGTCGGGCTCTACAGTGGCCAATATTGGGCACCGTCGATGGGTGGCCAACAGCTGACCAAACTGGTCGGACAACTGCTCGACACCGCCACTGCCAACCTGGCCAAACCGTAATTTCAAGGAGTGATGCATGAAAGGATTGATCAAACACAGCCTGGTACTCGCCGCCGTCCTGCTGACCGGCTGCGTGTCTTACTCGCAGCACGAATTGCCCGCCGTACAGCCCTGGCCACCGACCGCCAACGCGCCGGCGCAAAAGCCCACGGCGTACGTGCACACCACCGCGCAAAACCACGTCAACGGCGGCCCAGGCAACGCGGCAGTCGGCGCCCCGGTGGCGCTGTGGGAAAAGGCCGTGGCCGATTCGTTTCGCCAGTCCAACCGTTTCTCGCGAGTAAGCACTGACAAGGTCGACTCGGATATCTACGTCGATGCCACGCTGCACAACAACGAACAGTTCAGCATGGCCTCGGCGATCATCACCGGCGCGACGTTCTTCATCATCCCGAGCACAGCGAAAAACACCTTCACCCTGGAGACAGTGTTCAAGGACAAGGATGGCAAGGAGCTGGGCCGCGTCAAAAAGAGCGAATCAGTGCGCACCTGGATGCACCTGGTACTGATCGTTGGCATCCCGTTCCAGGCGGACACACGGGAAGTGGTCGAAGCGCTGACGCGCAGTACGCTGGACGAGGCGGTGCAGCGCAAGTTGCTGTAACCCGGCTGCTGTGTGAATGGCGCTAATTGTGGCAAGCGGGCTTGCCACAGGGTTCAAGTTACTGAGCGACAGCGCTAAGTCGCAGATTTAGCGCTGTCGCACACAACACTTACAGCGGACCTCCTTGACGGGGTTTAGAACGCGTACCGCGCTTTTAGCATCACGCCATCGGCATCAAAACCACTGCGCGCCTGGCGGGTGTAGCTGGCGCCGACGCTGAAGTCCGACACCTGGTAGTTCACGCCCACGCTGGCTTCGTAGCTGTCACGGGCTACCGACGCACCGGTCACGGTAAACGCTGAACCACCGGCCACGAAGCTGGAGGTTTGCGCCACGCGATCACCCATCAGGTCGTGATAGGCCATCAACGTCGCTTCCGGCTGCAAGCTGCCGGCACCCATCGGCAGGTTGCCGGCCAGGCGCAGGCCCGCGCCCAGCTCACCCACTTCATAACGCTGCGAACCGGTGCTCAGTGCCGCCGAAGAACCTTTCTCGTCGTAGCCATCCATGCGCACGTTGGAGTAACGCGCGGCCACACGCGGCTCAATCACCACCGCTTGCGACGGCTTGAAGCTGTAGCCGCCGATCACGCTGGCCGACAACACATTGCTGTCGTAACTGCCCTTGGCCGTGGTGCCGGCGATATGACGCTTGCTGTCGTTCTGGTTGTGGCCGTAGCTGAGGCTGCCGTCGACAAACCAGTTTTGCAGCGACCAGTTGCCATACAGCGACAGCGCGTGACCTTCGACGTCGGTCTTGTTGCCCAGGTCGGAATGGATGTTGGAATTGAGGTAGCTGTACGCCACGCCCAGGGTGGTGGTGTCGTTCACACGACCGTCCACACCCACCGCCATGCCGCTGCTGTTGGCCGAGTAACCGTTGTCACCGCCACGACCGTCCTGGTCCATGTTGCTGCTCAGGCCCTGCACCCACACGCCGCCGACCTGGTGGCTTTCACGCTGGTCGGTGAGGCGATTGAAGATCGCGCCGTTGACCACGGTTTGCCCCGACAACGCCACGTCGAGGGCGCCACGGTTGACGTCCGGCTTGAGCTGATCGCCGATCCGCGCCAGTTGCTCTGCAGTGCCGGCATTGGCCAGGGCCTGGAAGACTTGATCGTCCGCGCTGAGGTTACTCAACACACCGTTCTTGAAGGTGTTGACCGCCGTGACCGCCGCGCTGGTGGCGCCCACGCCAGCGAGATCCGCCTGGACTTGCTGGTCGGCCTTGACCGCCACCACGGTCTTCACCGTCTGCGCATCGGCCGAGTAACTGAGCACGTCGAGCAGAGAGGAAGAACTGGCCACGGACAGGCCGTTGTCTTGCACGCTGGTGGCTTGCAGCAGGGTGTATTCGGTGCCGTTATTGGTGCTGGCGAAGTCGCCTGGGTTGGCGCTCACGGTCAGCTTTGACCCCTGGGCGAAGTTGGCGGCGCCGTTGACGGTCAGGTACGGCGTGGTCGGCACAACGCTGTCGGACAGGTGCATATCAATGCCGGCGCCATTGGCCACATTGAGGTTGCCGGTAATGGCGGTGCCAGGGGCCGAGAGGTTCAGCGAACCCGAGTTGACCGACACCGGTGCGATGATGCGATTACCGGTGAAACCGGCCTGGCCGTCGATATTCACGGCGCTCAGGTTGAGCATATCGCCGATGATGTTGCCGCCGGTCCAGTTCAAGGTTGCCAGGTTGCGCGCATCGATGGCGGTGCCGGAATTGCTGCGAATTTCGCCGGCTTGCTGGTTGATTTCGAACGGCGAGGTTTGGTCGGGACCGACCAGGATCGCCGTGCCATCGGCGGTGATTGTGCCTCGGTTGACGATGCCGCGCGAACCGCTCGCACTGTTCTGGGCAAAGGTTGCCTCCAGGAACTGGAAGGCATTGGCGTTGGTACCCTTGGCCTCAAGCGTGCCGGTGTTGAGGATGTAATCGATGGTGCCGTTATAAAAAAATATGCCTTGGGCGTCATTGCCGTTGGCAGAAATCAAGCCGCTGTTCTCGATACGCAGCGGGCTGGTATCCGTTTCCACTTCGATGCCCCAAGCGCCTTCACCCGTGGCCTTGATAGTGCCGGAGTTGAGGATCTTGCCGCCGATGGTGGTGGGGGTGTTGTTGTCGCGATCCAGCACGATGCCAATCGCGCCTTCGCCGGCCATGTCGATCAGACCGGTGTTGGACACATCGCCGCCGATGGTGGTGCCGTGCAGGTAAATCCCCTCGCCCCCGCCGATATAGAAAGGTGGCGGTGCGGGCGCCGAAGGTGCCGTCGAAATGATGGTGCCGGAGTTGATCACGCTGCCACCGATAGTGGTCCTGCCGATCTCAACACCCTCGTCGCCACCGTTGTTCATCAGGATATTGCCGGCCTGTACCACGTCACCGGTGACAGAGCCTGGGCTCAGGTTGGGCGGGCCGGTCCAGAACATCGGGTCCAGGGCAAAGCCTCGCACGGTGTAGCCGTCGGCATTCAGCGTGATGTCAGCGCGGTTGATCAACGAACCCTGGATATGGGTATCGGCGACACCCAGCCCGGCAGGGGGCGAATTGTTCGGGGTGGTGACCTGAGTGGTCTGCCCGGTGAGGATCAGCGACTCGTTGTAATTCTCGCTGACGAACTGGGTTTTGCCTGCCCCGAGGTCAACTTCCACCGCCAGCACCTGCGTGCTGATTGCGCCGACCATGATTGCCAACAGGCTTTTCTGGAACTGCTTACGCTTCATTTCTGACTCCATGAACTACAGGTCAAAGCCGCCAACAGGCCCGGCGGCAGTAGGTGTATCGAGTGAAGGGATCAAGGGACTCGGATGCATCTCCCGTCGCACATGCCTGATACGCAGGCACGACCATTCGCACCGCGAGAGGCAGTGGCGAACAAGGGAGTAAGGGGAAAAAAGCTCACATCAATCCTTAATGTTTTTGAAAACGCTGCAGTCCATGCAGCCCTACCGCGCGTGGGTGGGCGCGGTAATGACCTTCAAATGTATGAAAAGGTTCAGGATTGTGTCGGAAAGTTGTGTAGTCGATCACATTGCGGAGTGTTTGAAGGGTGCGGGCGGCCCGCCCAGGCCGCCCTGCTCAGGTACTGATGACAATCGTCTTGGCCAACATATCGCCCAAGCGACGACGCAGGCCGAACAGTACAAAAAGACCGTCCAGCACACTGAACAGCATCTTCGGAAAATTGCGCAGGAACGACTGGAACAGCGTGCAGTTCGTGGGGTACGGGTAACCCACCACGGCCGTGCCGCATACCCGCTTGCCCAAGCTCTGGCCATTGGGCAAGGCATCGCAAAACAAGTAGTACCCGAAGGCTGAAAACAGCAGCACATAGTGGAGGGCATCAAACAATGCCGGGCCTCCTGCAGAGCCCAGATAGAAATAGGCGTAGTCCAGGTTTCGGTTCAAAAACAGCAGGAAAAGCACCACGGCCATATCGATGAAATAGCCGAGCAGGCGCTTGCCTGGGCTGGCGAGGTTCCAGGTGCCTGCGGCCGATACTGATTCGCTCATACAGTCATTTATCCAAAAGTCGAAGAGATGTCATTGAGGCCGGCACACGTTGTACATGCCCGCTCGCGTCCATACGCGGTGGCTTTAACCTCATGGCGTTTGTGGCTGTTCTGAATGTGAACGGGCGCAGATTTGCTCCCACCCTTCCTCAATCGTGCCCGTGTACTTACCGCACGACGCGCCCTTTAACTGAGCGTCCATAAAGTCCTGCTCCGGCACGACCCACAACAGGCCAACCAGATAGGCCACCCCGGCCGCAAACACCAGCAACGCCGATGTCCGAGTCAGCATGAATCGCAACGTGGCGGCGGCGGTTCGAGACCGTTCAAACACACACGCGAACAACAACCCGATCCCACCCCAGACGAAACCCGCCGCGGCCGTGCCCAACCAAGACGAATCACGATAGAGGTAGGCCCAGGCCAGGATGAACGCGATGGCGCTGACGCACATCAGCAGCAGGCACAGCCACTGGGCGATCCGACAGCCGATACTCGAAAAGCTCATGGAAACGTCGTCCCGATACGCGCTCGTTCATTCGAGAACCAGATGCCGGAGACCTTGCCCACCACATCATCAAGCGCAACCTGGCCCATGAAGCGGCTATCGTTGCTGACATCACGGTTGTCGCCCAACAGGTACACATGCCCCGGCGCTACCTGGAGTGGCGCCAACTCAAGGGAGTAGTCCTTTTTGACGCGCTCAGCCGGTGCGTGAAACAAACCCAGGTTCTCACCGTTGCGGATCAGCTCGCCATTGACGATGGCCAGAGTGTCACCACCGATTCCCGCCACCCGTTTGACCGCCTCGGTGCCATTCCAGCGATACACCACGATATCCCCCACTTTGGGCACGCCAGCCCGCAGGTCCGACATGATGTAGTCGCCAATCGACAACGTCGGAACCATCGACCCCGACGGAATGTAATAGTTTTTGAAGCCCAGCAACGGCACCCGAAAGACGTCGAGCGTCAGCACCAGGACCACCACCACACCGACGTAAAGAGCATGGAAGCGTTTACGCGGCACATTGGGCGGACCGCTGTAGCGACGGGCCAACACGGCGGACACGATGGCAGAGGTCAGTTTGACCGTGATGACGAAAGCGAAGAATGCATACAGCCCAAGGGGTGTAGTGACCAACCCCAAGGCACCCATCAGCACGACCCCGCCGAGCAACAACGCTGCGACCCGGATACCCCACTGCGTGCGGCCTACATACACCAAACCCCAGCCGGGGATGAGGCAGGCCATCAGGAAGGCCTGGAGGGAGAATTTTGCGGGTTTCATTGATCGTCCTTAATAATGTAAATGCTGGCGCCGCGCATATTACTGCTGGGCTCGCCAATCCACGTAACCTTTAATCGCTGTTAACTGGCTAAGGATTGTGACGGTGGTCTGACCCTGATTCTTAAAAAGTTATATACACCCCTTTTTTTTCGTCTATCGCCTGCTCAAGCATTTTTTTAAATTCTCTAACAGCCTCAAACGCATCATCTGAAACTTTTCCTTCGACCTCCAAAACCCTACTTAGGCTTTCGCTCACTTCATGTTGAGCCTGGAAGTAAGAACCCATTTTCCCAGGATCAAAGAAATTTGATCCCGAACCTAACGGCGTACCTAAAAAAGGCGAGAAGCCTAATTTACCTTTATCAGAAAACAGCTCTTGAGAAATACTCCACCATAAGCCAAGCCCTCGGTCATCAGTAGGCGAATAATATTTCGTAAGTGCGAAATCCCCATACTGATGAACGTCCTTGCTTTCAATCATATCTTCCCAGCCATCCTCTAACGCAAAACCTTCATATGGATCAACTAGAGACTGCCTATTAGAAACAATGAAATCCCGCATCTGGTCGATACTTCCCGAGCGCAAACAGCTCTCCAACAACGGCTTAAGTTCACGATTGAAACTATCAATATCAAAAATAAATGCTTTATGCTCATAACTCATAATTACCACCTGATTTTATGGCAAAAAATTTAGCGAGTAACAATAGGGTCAAACCACCAATATACATTGGCACACTAATCGTTATCTGACCCCTATTTTCTCCTATTTCATACTCGACCTTGTGTACCTGTCACAGACTTCGGAGTAGTTAAGCGTCACCGCATTAACGTCATCTACAACACAATTCCATTTCTTGCCAAATTCGTATGCCAACCATAAATACATCTCCATCGAGCCTTTCGAATGACCCAACTGCATTTCGATCATTGTCTTAGGAGGGGCACCCAACAAATTTCCCCAATCGAGAATA
>NZ_LHVO01000005.1 GCF_001269925.1 Pseudomonas sp. MIACH | reverse complement strand
GCCCAACGCGGGACAAGCCCGCTCGCCACAAGAATGCGGTCGCTTGAAATTGCTTATGCGAGACCCAAGACGTTAGGGGGAAATTTTAGACCTTTAAAATCAGTACTTTATTTTGAGTTTGGTAAGAGTTGTCGAGTCCTGGCGAGGCTGCGATGGCGGCGGCATTGCCAACTTCTATGTTGCCTGACACACCGCTATCGCAGCCTCGCTGAAGCTCGACAGCTCCTACAGGGGAGTGGCGGTGGTTGTTGGGTTTCGGTTCGCAAGGCTGGTGCGGCGGATGCAGCCTCCAGCAGCAATGAAGATCAATGGTGGGGGTGGGTGTGGTCGCGCGGTAAACGGGGACCCCGGTGGCGGGCGGGCTGGTCCCGCGTTGGGGTGCGAAGCGCCCCTGAGGAAGACAAATGCGGTGTATCAAGCACGCCTCTGCACTGGKTTTTGGGGCKGCTGCGCAGCCCAACGCGGGACAAGCCCGCTCGCCACAAGAATGCGGTCGCCTGAAATTATTTATGCAAGACTCAAGACGTTAGGGGGAAATTTTAGACCTTTAAAATCAGTAAGTTATTTTGATTTTGGTAAGAGTTGTCGAGTCCCGGCGAGGCTGCGATGGCGGCGGTATTGCCAACTTCTATGGTGTCTGACACACCGCTATCGCAGCCTCGCTGAAGCTCGACAGCTCCTACAGGGGAGTGGCGGTGGTTGTTGGGTTTCGGTTCGCAAGGCTGGTGCGGCGGATGCAGCCTCCAGCAGCAATGAAGATCAAATGTGGGAGGTGGCGCTGTCGCGCAGTAAACGGGGACGCCTGTGGCGAGCGGGCTTGCCCCGCGTTGGGGTGCGAAGCGCCCCTTAGGAAGACAAATGCGGTGTATCAGGCACGCCTCTGCGCCGGGTTTTGGGGCTGCTGCGCAGCCCAACGCGGG
>NZ_LHVO01000049.1 GCF_001269925.1 Pseudomonas sp. MIACH | reverse complement strand
TATTAAATCTGGGTTATCCAGAAAATCTCTAGGATCGGAAGGATCTTTTTGATTATGTATACGAGAATACTCACGATAATTGTTTTTTCCAGTCAACTGTATAATTCCTCGCCCGCGATATTTATATCCTTCTTGGCTTGCCTCATCTCCATTACCATTCCTATTGGCATAAACATAACTTCCTAAATTAGTGGGATTATTGGCATACATGCCTGAATCACTCCAAAGCTTAGGGCGAAGTCTAGGAAAATAAACACACTCATCCTTTGAATCATCATAGCCGGCTTGATTATTTCGACAGCCAAAAATTTTCCTCATACGAACTGGTGTATAGTTCAGGTTTTCTTCCCGCACCTTAAACCCACTTTCGTGACCAACCTGCGCCAACAGATGAGAAACTCTAAGAGGAGTATCAACACTATATAATTTTGCATATTTATTTAAAATGGGCAATATTGCTTCACAATAAGAGTCTTCTATAGTAGATCTCGCTTTTTTTAGCATGGCACGGGTTATTAGTTGACGCTCAGAGGCTGCGGCAAAGCAACTGAGCATGCCTATTGGATGCAGATGATAAACTTGCCCGTGTTTCGGCAATCCAACTACCTCCGCCACCTCATTCCACCAACTGATCTCCCTGATCCGCTCCTTCTCCGCCACCCAGTTCAAAAGTGGAGTCGAGCCGCTATGCCCCAGTACTTCATCCAATGCGTCCCACTTATGCGGTTCGTGGCGCCACTCACTTTCGTAGTGGATGATCAGTTGTGACAGCGACTGCGCGTGTGCCGGTCGTCGAATCGCCGCCTGCAACTCTTCAGCCGTCAACACTCCATCACGGTCTCGATCAATGATGTCGTACAGACGATTCTTCATCGGCCCTTTATCCGACATGTCGGCCCACGGGCCGTGGCGTTCAAGTTGCTCTTCATTAAAACGACCAGCCGCTCGAAAAAAAGACGCCAGGGTTTGCCGAGGGGAGTCATAGTTGAAGACGACGTCGTAGCCCTCCCACGACCATGGACTGAACCACGGCGTGACACCCACCTCTTCACGCACCCAACCATCGAGTAACACACCGTTTGCGTCGTGGAATAGCCCATCAAGCCAATACCAGTTACAGGCGCTTCGATCTGGCGTTGCGGTGACTACGATTTTTTTGTCTGCCGGCAGGCCATCAATCAGGCTTTTGGGCACCAGTAGATCAGCATCACTGGGCGTGCTGGCGGCGCTGAGCGTGGGAGGTTGTGTGGCGCTGAAACGCTCCTGATGCGTCACTACTGCGGTGCCCTTGGAGAATTTCAGCCAGGTCTTGCTGGCAGCAGGTAGTCGCTGGGACCAGGCACGGCTTGCCTCGATAAATGGCTCCACGTGGTCGGCACTGAACACTTCCAGGTGCAGCTTCTTTTCCGGGTGCTCGGCATTGCCGCCTTGATACTCGCCAATGTGACCGATCAAATCGCCCGCCTTGATCGGGATGGGCTGATCGAGCACCAAGATGCGGTCGGCTAGCGGTTCCGGGGCGCCTTCCAGCGAGTTGAAGTGAACGTATTGATTAACACGCTCCAACTTGCGGAACCTGCCTTCACCGCTGACGGTAACTTCCGTGCCATCGGGTAACTCCATAAGGACGGCGCTGCTGGTGTTCGCTTCTGCGCGGACACGCAGTGAGGGAGTCGCTTTGACCCGATACTCATCCCCGACGGTGGGGACAAGATAGTCAACCGAAAGGAAACCGAGCAGTGAGCCGTCGGCATTTTTCAGTACATCTGGTCCGTTAGTGTTTTCCAGCTTGCGATACTCACCCTCACCGCTGACGGTCACCTCCTCGCCCCGTGGCAGCAGCGCCAATACCCTGCCGCCCTGCGCCTGGTTACGCACATTCAGGCCTCGTTGCTCAGGAGGGCCTGCATGTACGTCGCTAACCGTCATCTTGACCCGGCGGATCTGCCCCTCGGGCCAAAATGCCGGACGGCGGATGGAAGAGTCATTCCGGTAAACCGCCCAGTCCTGCAGGTGCATATACAGGCTATAAAAGATCAGGCTCGGCGGTATGTCTGGGCTCCCCTCAATCCTGGGCGCTTCGAGGCGATGGCGGACCAGTACAAAGTTACGTGAAAAGGGCTTGTGTACGCACAGTTCTTCAGTGAAGTAAGCGGTGGTCGGCGAGCACGCATCAATGCGATAGGCCACCACCTCTCCGTCGGCCAGGCAATGCACGCTGGATTGATCCAAGGTACCGGCCGTGCCGCTGTCGAAATGCACCCCGCCGTGCCAAAGGCCATTGCGGCCCAATGGGTAGTAACCGGCTGCTGCCTTGGCCATTTGGGTTAGTTGAAGCAGTGAGTTGCTTTTGTCCTTAAAGGGATGGCTCCAACTTTTCAGCGGTTGCAGTGTGTTGGTATTTGTTTGCGTTAACGCGGGAGCCTCTTCCAACGGTATCTGCGGCGCTGTTGAAGTCAATGCGTCCGGCACATAAATCGGCGCCTTTCGGCCAGGGTTTAAAAGGTTAAAAAACACAGAGAACAAGTTAGCCATGATGTGAGTCGCTCCTGGTTCGCAAAGGGATCAGCCAGAGAAATCCGCAGGCCCGTTGGCCTTGGATTTATGCTCGGTCAATTGAGGTGGCTGCGGCATATCCAGAACTTGTTGGGCTGGAGCCAGGAAGTCGAAGTACGCCGACTTGATGAGGTAGTCCCCCTGAGTCCCAGACTCGATGCTGCTCGGATTGAGGGTGATGTAGCTGCCCCCTGCGTTGAGGGTGATCTTCTTTTTCGCCGTGATATGAATCTCGTCCTCGGTACTGGTGATGTCCAAGCCGTGACGCGCAAGTAACTCCAGCCTGTCGTTTTGCGCCTGGATCTTTACCGCCCCCTGATTTGCGATCAGCTTGATCCCCAGCTTGCGCACAAACAGGCTTACCCCCTGACCCACACCGATGAACAGTCGCTTGACCACGCTGATATCTGCCTCGGCCCCAGCGTTGATCATCAGGTTGTCTTGCGCCGCCAATTGCAGGTGCTGGCCGCTGGTCATGGCAACGCCATCAGGCGCGCTGAACATCAGCACGGACGACTTGAGTTGCTCCAGGTCTTGCTTGAGCAACTTCAACTGCGCTTGTACATCGGCGGGGTCTGCATGGGCTGCCTGGGCGTCTACCGACAACCCGGCCAACTGTTCGCCCGCCCGCTGTAACCGGCCCAGCGCGGCGCTCATTTCAAGCATCTGCCCCTGCGCTTTGGGCTGTGCGTCAGCACTGATGAAGATGCCGCTGCCCGCACGGATGGCGGCATGGCCATCGGTACGCAATTCGGCTCCCTGGCCTCGCGGTTGGCGCTCACCATCCACCAGATGCCCAAGACTCAACTGGCTCTTGCCACTGTGCTCGGTACTCAGCTTGACGTGCTCCTGCCCCCGCGTGTCGTCCATGCGCAGTTTGTTGTTTGCCGGGGTGCGCAGGACGTTGCGTTTGTAGTTGCGCAAGGTCACGTGGTCGACGTGCTGGCTGTCGTGCAGGGCGTGGGCGATGTAGGGGCGGTCGGGGTCGCCTTGTTCGAAGGCCACCGCCACTTCGGTGCCGGCAATCAGCGGCAGGTGCAGGCCGTGGGTGTCGCCGGCGTAGGGCCGGGCCAGGCGTAGCCAGAGGCTTTCTTGACCCAGCGTCCACGTGTCGCGATCGAACAGGAACTGCACCCGGTAGCGCCCTTCCAGGTCGATATGGGCGTAGGGGTCGTTGGCCTGGTTGCTGGTGACGCGGGCGGGGATACTGCCGGCGACCAGGGGTTTGTCCTTGAGTGCCGGGCGAAAGCACACGCTTTCTGAATAGGGGATGGCCTCGAAGGTGGCGATGGAGCTGCTGTCACGGGTGGCGGTGGTTGTCAGGCCGGTGATCACCGCTCCAGGTGTAAAAGCCTGGGGCGCGCCGCCGGTGACTTTGAGTACCTGGCCCGGCGCCAGGGTGGCGCTGCTGGTGATGCCGTTGAGTTGGGTCTGATCGTTGAGGTAGCGCTCGTGGCGCAAACGCGCGTAGAAGTAGCCGCTTTCGCTGAGCAGGTCTTCGTCCTGATCGAGCCGGTCGCCGAGGGCTGTGTAGGGTTCGGCGTAGTGGTAGGCCTCGCCGTAGGTGGTTTTGGCGCCGCGGGTCTGGTCAATGTCGCCGGTCAGGTGCGCGCGGGCGTCGCGGTGGTGGTAGGCGCGAAAATGCACCTGTTGCTCGACCACCTGATGGTGGGATTGCAGGTTCCACACACAGTCCTGGTCGCTGCTGCTGAGGCCGGATTGTGGGCGGTACGGCAGTTCGACGTTGAACTGGTAGAGGCGTTGATCGTCGCAAAATTCGACCACATCAATGCGCAGGCGCTCGTCGCTGGTGAAGCGGTACCAGATGCCCACCTCGGCCAGCAGGCGGGTAATGAAGGCCAGGTCGCTTTCGCCGTATTGCATGACCTGTTCGCGCCGGGGGTAGTCGCGTTTGAGGCTGAAGAGAAAGTCCTGGCCTTCAAAGTCGTGGCGGCTGCGCAGGATGCTTTCGACGATTTGCGGCACCGATTGGTGCTGGTAGATGCGGAACTGGCGACCTCGCCCGAGCAGGGCCAGGCGTGGTTGCAAGGTGATTGCATAACTGGCCTGGTCGTTGGAGCCGGACTGGCGCTTGAAGCGGGTGATCACCCCGTGCAGGGTGCGCAGGGGTTTGATGGGAGGTGGCGTCAAACCCAACAGGGGCAGCTTTTTCGGCGGGGTGTGCAGGCTGAAACGGGCGTCTTTGCCGAGCAGGGTTTCGGCGGCGAGGTCGCGTTCGGTGCTGGTGAATTCGATGTGATAGGCGAAGGGTTCGCTTAGGCGTTCCTGGCCTTCGAAGGCGAGGACGTCCATCGAGGCAGCAACGTTGCGCACCCATAGGGTGTGTCGGCTGTGATCGAAGAAAGTCAGCATGCTCACACCTCCGAGGCGACGGACTGAACCGTGTCTTGAACGTCATCGAAGTGCAGGCTGATACCGTCATCGGCGCTATAACCGAGGCGCACGCCATAGGTGCGCCGCTGCGCGGCTCGACGCTCCAGCAGTTGTTGGCTGAGTACCGGCAGGATCTGTTCGTTGAGCAGGCTGTCGATGTTGCGTGCGCCCGAATCGGGCAGCAGGCAGGCGGCAACCAGCGCGTCACTCAGGGCGTCGTCGATCTGGCAATCCAGGCCGTAATGGCGTTGCAGGCGTTTGGCGACCTGGGCCAGCTTGATGGTCACGATGCGCTTGAGTGCATCGGCTTGCAGCGGGCGATAGATAAGGGTCTGAAAGCGTGCCAGCAGCGCCGGCTGGAAGTGGTCGAGCAGGAGCGGCCGCAGGTGTTCGTGCAGCATGCTGTCCGATGCGTCGGGTTGCGCCTGCACACAGGTGTGCAGCAGCTCGCTGCCGAGGTTGGAGGTCATCAGAATGACCGTGTTGCGAAAGTCGATCTCGCGGCCTTCACCGTCGCGCATAAAGCCGCGATCAAAGACCTGATAAAACAGATTGAGCACGTCGCGATGGGCCTTTTCCACTTCGTCGAGCAGTACAACGCTGTAAGGCCGCTGCCGCACGGCTTCGGTTAAAACACCGCCTTGGCCGTAACCGACGTAGCCGGGTGGCGAGCCTTTGAGTTGGCTGACGGTATGGGCTTCCTGGTACTCGGAAAAGTTGAGGGTGATCAGCGATTTCTCGCCACCGAACAGGCTGTCAGCCAGCGCCAGGGCTGTTTCGGTCTTGCCTACGCCGCTGGTGCCTACCAGCAGGAACACACCCAGCGGCGCCTTGTCATCGGTGAGCCCGGTTTTGGCCGCGCGCAGGCGCTGCGCCATGGCGTTCAGTGCCGAAGCCTGTCCGATAACGCGCTCTGCCAATCGCTGTTCCAGCATCAGCAGGTTGGCCTGTTCGTCCTTGAGCAGACTGCCCAGCGGCACACCGGTCCAGTCGGCGATCACTTGCGCCACGCTGCGCGCGTCGACATCCAGCGACAGCAGCGGTTGGTTGCCCTGAATGTCGCTCAACTGCCGTTGCAGGTGCGCACAGGTCTCGCGTTGCGGTGGCTGTGCCTGACGCGCATCTATCAGTTGTTGGGTGAGGTTCAGTTCCTGTCGGTATTGCTGTTCCAGATCGAGATACTGGCGTTGCAGGTCGGCGTGTTGGGCGGCTATCACCGTCAGGCGCTCATCGGCCTCCTCGCCGCCCAATCGCTGATCCTGTTCCAGCGCTTGGACCTCCAGTTCCAGGGCTACTTGCCGGGCGCTGAGATGGGTCAACGCCTGCGGCTCGCAGTCCAGGCTCATGCGCACGCGGGCACTGGCGGTGTCCAGCAGGTCGACCGCTTTGTCAGGCAGTTGGCGGCCGGTCAGGTAGCGTCGCGACAGGCTGACCGCAGCCTGCACCGCCGTATCCTGGATATGCACGCCGTGATGGTGAGCGTAGCGCGCCTTGAGGCCTCGTAGCATCAGGCATGCATTCGCGTCGTCCGGCTCATCGACCTTGACCCGTTGGAAGCGCCGTTCCAGTGCGGCATCGCGCTCGAAATACTGTTTGTATTCGCTCCAGGTGGTGGCGGCGATGGTGCGCAATTCGCCACGGGCCAGGGCCGGCTTGAGCAGGTTGGCCGCATCGGCACCGCCGGCCTGGTTACCGGCGCCGATCAGGGTATGGGCCTCATCGATAAACAGCAGCACCGGTTTTTCGGACTGTTGTACGGCGTCGATCACGCTTTTCAGGCGTTGTTCAAACTCGCCCTTGACCCCTGCCCCGGCTTGTAACAAGCCCAGGTCAAGGGTACGCACACTGACCGATTTGAGACTGTCCGGCACCTTGCCTTGGGCAATGTTCAGGGCCAAGCCTTCAACCAGTGCGGTTTTGCCGACGCCAGGCTCACCCACCAGGATCGGATTGTTCTTGCGCCGGCGACTGAGGATGTCGATGACCTGGCGAATTTCGTCGTCGCGACCAAATACCGGGTCGATTGTCCCTTGCGCTGCCTGCGCGGTGAGGTCGTGGGTGAATCTGTCCAACACAGCCTGCAACGCATCCTCCTGACTGACGCGGGGCGGGAGCATGGCGAGTTCACTGGAAGGCGCAGCGGTGTTGCCCGATGGGGCAGACGCTTGCAGCCCTGGACGCTCCTCGGATGTTTGATCCAACAGTGCCGCGAGACGCTGCAACTGCACCTGACTGAGGCTGAGCAGCGGCCACGCGGCTTCACACGCCAGCAGGCCCGGTGTTTCCATCAGCGCGCTCAAAAGATGTACGGAGCGCAGGCTGTCGTTGTTGTCGTCCAGCGAGGCAAGCATCCAGGCATTTTTGATCAGTTGCTGCAGCGGCCCCGACAACTGCGGCTTGCTTTGCACGCTGCGGGGCAACTGATCGATGTGCTCCAGCAACCCGTACCACAGCGTCTCCAGATTCCACTCGTAACGACGCGCGATGATGGTCAGATCACCGTCCCCCTGCCCCAGCAACTTGAGCAGCCAGTGCTCAATGGTGATCTGCGCATGTGCACGGTTCTGGCACAACGACGCTGCTGCACTTAACGCCTGTGCGCAATAGGGGTTGAGACGGCGAAGCAAGCGGGTGGAATTCGATGCCATACGGTTGCGTCCTTGTTCGGAGTGCCAGGTGAGTGGGTTTTCAACTCGATGTGATTGGCTGAACGCCCGCGAACGGACGCTCAACCCAGCACACCGGGAGCCAGCAGGCGAAAACCTGCCTGCGGCTCCAAGTGCATCAAGCGCTTTGGCGTTCATTCCAGGAATCGGAGTGGATGATGTTGCCGTCCTTGTAGGTCCAGGTGACCTTCTCGTAGCGCAACTCAATCTGTTCCAGGTGGTTGTGCTTCTCTTTGCTGGAGTCTTTGACGTCGTGCATTTTCGGCGCGACTTTCACCACCTTGACGTTTTCCAGCTTGGTGATGAAGTACTCGACTTCCTGCCCTGCATCGTCGATGCGGTACCACTTGAACTCGGCACTCTTGAGGGTCTGCCCGGTGGTCACCGCCTTGTAGAGGTAGGGACTGGACGCATCGATTTCCTTGGAGAACAGAAATGGGGTGTGAACCCGCGCGCCGGTCAGTTTTCCGGTGTTGTTGTCGGTGGGGATGTACAGGCTGTGGTCCTGGGCGACCACCTCGATACTGCCCACACGCTTATCGACATTCACCGAACCCTTGATTTCGGCACCACCATCGTCTTGCAGCCAGAGGTAAACGGGAATTGCCATGTGAAGCTCCTTTTCTCGGAAATTTAAACGTCGCGGGATGCGACAGGGGGTTGTCTGTCCGGCCCAGGGCGGGAGAGCTCGCAGGCCCCCGTCTCCGGTACCAGACGGATATCGACGCGGCGATTGGCGGCACGTCCCGCCTCGGTGTCATTACTCGCAATCGGGAAGCTGGCGCCGAATCCGTGCACCGCAAAGCAACTGGCGGGGATGCGCCCCATGTGTTGCATCCAGGCATGCACGGCGGCGGCACGGGCGTGGGAGAGCCGTAGGTTTTTGTGGCTATCTCCGGTGGCATCGGTATGCCCCGCGATAACGATCAGCCAGCCTGGCTGGGCCTTGATGTCGACCAGCGCTTTGATCAGGACCTGTGTCGAGCCCGGTTTGAGCTGGGCGCTGCCGGGAGCGAACAGTGACAGGCTATCGAGCTGCACCGCCGTGGCGGGTGGCTCAGGCGTGTCGGTCGATGGCGGCTCACTATGGGCGGCAAGCACTGCCTGGAGCGGCGCGCGCAGGCGTTCGCCGCGATACAGGCCCAAGCCAAAGGCCAGGGGCGCGCCGTGTCGGTAGTAAGCGTCCAGACGCTGGGCATGCTGACGGAGCACGCTCACAGCGTTTTCACGCCAAAGAAACTCACGCTGATTACGCTGGCTCGGCTGGGGGATAGCCGAATAGCGCCGCAGGTCGTCACTGACTTGGCGCACCAATAGGGTGTTCTGCCAGGCAGAGCTGGCGAGCGCGATGACACCTGCGCCGGTGAACAACCAGAGCGCCACGAGGCTTGCGTGTTGCAGTGGGGTACGCCGCGGGCGGAGTGCAAGCAGGTTGAGCAAAGGGTCGGGAAATGGCAACTGCACGTCCGTTGCCACCTGCCGGTTATCAGCCAATGCGACCTTGCTGCGCAACCATTGCTGCCATAGGTTTCCCGAGGCCGCCTGAGGCAGCGCCGCCGCCAGCTTGACCGCACAGAGGGTTGCCAAGGGGCTGCGCACGTTACGAATGACCAGGTGTGGCAGCACCGCTTCATGCAGCCAGGCCACGACACTGTTCAGCTGTATGCTCGCCTGCATCCGCACGGCCTGGAGGGGCAAGTCAGCAGTCTGCCGTTGCCACTCATCCAAACCGACACATGCACCCGCGTCACGGACACGCGTCTCGGCCTGGCCGTTACTCCAACAGAACCAGGGCTCTTCACCCTGCTGGGTTTGCAGGTAGCTCATCAGCAACAGCGGCAGCGCAACGTCGCGCTTGCGCACTACGGCAAGCTGATGGCTGAAGGCACGCACCTGACCGGCGAGGACGGCGCTGTCACTGTGGGCGCCTGGACTGACGATGAACATCACGCCCAGTTGCCCAGCCCAACCCGGCCGCAGTGCCAAAAGCGCCTCGGTGACAGCTGGCAGTTGCGCCACGTTCGGGACACGCACATAGCAACCCGAGGCCGTAACACGTAGGGCCAACTGCTCGGCCGGAATCTCACCGAACAGACCTTGCAGGCTGTCTCCGCAGACCAGCACCACAGGGTGACGAAACGACGCCGCAGGCAATGCCATGTTATCGGCCAACCTGACCGCCCCAAGCAGGCGCTCGGTCCGACGGTTCAGCGATACCCAGGCCCATGCGACACAACACACCGCGATCAACACCCCAACGGCACGCACCCACAGCGCGAGCGGAATGATGACCAGGAGAGCTAAGACCAGGACACCCGCCCACAGGGACAGGATTCGATGCAGGTTGAAGGTCATCGTCCCCTCACCCCTGATCAGGCATGAGCGAGGCAAGCGCATCGCTCAACAGGTGATCCAATCCCCACCCTGTCGCCGCAAGCACCAGGCCCATCGCCAGGATATGGATCAGCGGTGCGCGCAGCCACGACAAGCCGGCAACCCAGTCCCCACCCGCCTGGGTAACAAGGCCATGGCTGACCTTGAACGGTGTGACCCGCGCGTCAAGGGCAACCCGTAATTGCTCACGTTCAGGATCATCCAGATCGCGGTAGCGCCCGCGAAAGCCCAGCATCAATACCCGCTGAAATGCCGTCAGCACATGCCGATCAGGCGCAGGCCCGCGCAGCACCTCGCGGATGTCTTCATACAGAAACTCACCCGCCTGGTGGCGGTTGAAAAACTTGGCCTGTAACGGTTCGCTGGCCCAGGACGCCCGCGCATCATCGCCGGCGTAAGTCAGCACCGTCTCGTCGAGCAACGCGCATTGCGCATGGCTGATGTGATCGATGCTGCGTTGATCCAAGCCCGCCCGCTTGAGCTGCTGGCGCACCTGCTCCACGTGCCCAGTACAAAGCTGCTCCAGCTCCCGGCTGTTTTGCACCGAGGCGCCCTGGCGCAACTCAACCACCAGCAAGTAGGTGTCCTGCAACAGCGCATCGATATCCGTGTTTGGTTCTTTGGAAGGCGTCAATTTCATGAGCGCAGCACCGCAAACAGTTCAAGCTTGACGTCGGCTAATGTGCTGGGGACGTAGAAAGCGCAAACGCCTTCGTCCAGCATTGCCTGCCCGCTGGCATGACCAAGATCAAGCGCGAAGTATTGATTTTCCAGGCGCAACGGAATCGCCGCTGGCACATGGCTCAGCGCCTGCAACGGCACACCGTCGAGTGCCGCATTGACCAGGTAATTGACAGCGTCGGGCGTGCCGATCTTGCACAGGCGCGGGAACTGATCCTGCAACTGCGCCGCCGGGAGTCGGCAGCGCACCGACAGGTAGAAATCGGCACCGTCGCGTTCGCGTAGGCGCGGGTCATTCAGCGTGACCTGCCAGCGGTTGGGCCCCTTTTCCTCCAGCAGCAAAGCAATGACCCGCGACGGCAGACTGGCCTCCAGCAAACGGGAAATGCTGTGCATCAACGGCGGGAATACCGCCTCCAGATGCGTGTGCCGATACGGCGGAATTTCGTCGATATCGTGTTCCAATGAAAACGTCATCAGGCCGCCGGCCAGCGTGATCAGCGCTTGATAGACATGCTCGGGATGCCGTGCGGGAAACGCCCGAACATCCGCCAGTAGGGGCTGAGAGGTGTTCAAGGCATTCAGCAGCCAGAACAGCGAGACATCGGCCACGGCAAAGTCGGCCATGCGCTGATTGCTTTCCCGTCGCATCCCCATGAGCCGTTGCCGCTTGGCGGCCAATTGCGTCAACAGGTTGTCCAGTTGATTCAACAATCCAGGATGGGCGGCGAAGCTGAGCAATGGCGGCACGTAGCCGGGGTCAAGGCTCCACGCGCCCTTCCCGTCTCGCACTAGCCGCGCGACCGGACACGTTATGTAATCTGCGTTGTCGTCCGTGTGCAGGCGCAGGCTCAGCGCGTGCTCCAGCACGCCAATCGACTGCATCTCGTCAGCGTAGATATCCTGGACCTGGCGCCAGTCCTGACGATAACGGGTGGGCCGGTCGACTCTGCCGTCCTCAAACACGCAGTTGTTGCCGTTGGCTTGCTCCAGTGGCAGGGCCAATTGCACGGTCACGTCCTGAACCTCATCCGTCAGCAGGCACGCCAGTTCCAACGCGCAGGGAAGCCGATCCATGCATGCGGTGTCGATCCAAGTGCCATCGGGCATCCGCACACACAATTGAGTGGCTTTGAGCTTGCCCAGTCGCAAGGCATCCAGGTCGAAGTCTGCGGCCTCTACACCCCAGGGGTGTACCCACGTCAGTAGCGCGAGCTGGTTATTGGCCCAGGCCTCATAGCGCGTCTGCTGCTGAAATTGCTGTGGCGACAGCAATGCTCCTGCGGCCCATAGAGGGCGATCGATCTTCATGACATCGTTTCCCTACGATTGAGTCAGGCTTTGGCCTTGGGCATCTGCGAAACCAGCGACAGGTTCACGTCCATGCCCTCGACCTGGAAGTGCGGCACGGCGTACAACTTGACGCGGAAGAATCCCGGATTGTCTTCAATGTCTTCGACCGTGACCTTGGCATCGCGTAGCGGGTGCGAGGCCTGCAAGTCATCGCCGGGGTCCGTCATCTCGGTCACCAGCCCGCCAATCCATTTGTTCAGTTCAAGCTCCAGCAGACGACGGTCCTTGGTGGTGCCGATGTTTTCGCGCTGGATCAGCTTCAGGTAGTGGGCGATACGTGAGAGCAGAAAGATGTAAGGCAGGCGCGCGTTGATTCGGCTGTTGGCGGTGGCATCGGGCGTGTCGTACAACGCCGGCTTCTGCGCGGAGTTGGCCGAGAAGAAACACGCATAATCGCGGTTCTTGTAGTACGAAAGCGGAATGAAGCCGAGGTTGGCGAATTCAAACTCACGGGTTTCCGGAATCATGACTTCGGAGGGAATCTTGACCTGATTGCCGGTGCCCAGGTCATACAAGTGGATGGGTAGCTCAGTCACCGCGCCCCCCGATTGCGGCCCACGAATTTGCACGCACCAACCATTGGCGATGAAGCTCTTGACCATGTTGGCCGCAAAGGCAAACGAGGCATTGGTCCACAGGTATTTGCCGTGATCCGGTCCCTTGACGCTTTCGATGTAATTGAAATTTCGGACGGGGATGGTATCGGGCCCATAGGGCAGGCGCCCGAGTACGCGTGGCATGGTCAGACCGATGTAACGCGCATCGTCACTGTCGCGGAACGCCTTCCACTTGATGTATTCGGCACGGTCAAAGTAATTGCCAATGTCTTTGATCGCGGCAACCTCCTCCATGGACTCTTTGCCGAAGAAGGCTGGCCCGACGGCGCCCACAAACGGCATATGTGCGGCGGCGGACACTTTCGAAATGTTGCGCAGCAGCGCGATGTCCTGAGGACTCCGGTCGAATTCATAGTTGGAGATTGCTGCCGCAATTGGCTCACCGCCCGGAGTGTCGTACTCCTGGGTGTAAGTGTGCAAATACAAGCCGCTTTGGGCGATCTCCGGTGCATCCTCGAAGTCCTGCACCAGGTGGTCCTTGCTGATATCCAACAGTTCGATGCGCACGTTTTGACGGAAATCCGTCTGATCAATCAACGACTTCACACCGCGCCAGGTCGACTCGACGCGCTGGAAGTCTGGATGGTGCATGACCGCGTCGAGCTGTCGGCTGATCTGCCTATCCAAAGCGGCGATATGTTCGTCCAGCAGGACTTTATCCAAACGTTCGACTTTATACGGCGATTGTTTAAGTAACTTTAAAAATACACTGATTGCTGCTGTCACCCGTTCATCGGCCGAAACCTCAGACAGCGCCTCAGCATTTTGAAAAATTTCGATACCTCCTAACTGTGCAACCGGGTTCAGATTGATCTTGTTAAACAGCGCACCATAAATGCCACCGCACGCTTCAGACAGCACTGTGGCACTGCGCGACTGTTCCCTGGAATTCTCTACAGCCATAACGGAACTTCCCTTTAAAAAATCGAGTTAAATTAATGAGTTTCAGGCGCCAAGTCGGCTAACTCAGCGCGTAGTTCATCACTCAGGGCATCATCTTTGAGGATGCGCTCTAACTCCTGACGGAAGGTCATGTTATCCAGCAGGTTCGATTTGAGATCGCGCAGCAGATTGCGCATAGCTAACAGGGCACGCAGTTGCGGAATCTGCCGCGCTACCTGCTCGGGTTCGAAGTCTTTCATGCGCTGAAAGCTGAGCTCGACAGGGGTGTCGGATGCATCGTCGCTCAAGGTGTCAGGCACTGTGAGCTTGAGGCCTGGGGAGAAGTCAGCCAAGACGCTGTCAACATTGTTTTTATTGATATTGATCTTGCCTCGCTCCGAAAGCGGGCGTTGTTCTTTGCCATTGCTGTAGTCGCCCATCACCATCAGTTTCAACGGCAGTTCGACTTTTTTCTGCGCACCACCGGTATGCAGGTCGAGTTTGATATTAACCCTGGCCTTGGGTACTTCATTTTGGAAACTGCTTAAAGTCATAACCCCATCCATAGTCTTGCCAACAGCACTTATGCCATCAGAGAAAAGTAAGACTGGAACCTACACCCACATAGATTCCTTTACTGGAGAAGCCAAAGCGCTACGCGTCATGTGGCGATCTCTTCCTAATTAGAATGAAGTACCGCCAGCAATTTCTACCACCCCCTAATTCACACCCAAGAGCTTTCCGAGACGCTTTAGGGAAACGTCCCACAAATCGCCCAGATTACAGCTCTTTCAATTCAGATTTAATGTTTAAATAACAAGGTAAGATTTAACCGTCAGAACCTTCTAAAAAGAACTGTAGGAATCTTATAAAAACAGATAGAAGCTTGAAAACTTCAGGAGCGTACAAGAACACGCTTAAACTTATAACCGTTAAGTTTATAAGTGGGATGAACTATAGGTGGAATAGATAAACCGGCCATTCAGAGGGAAAAACAGAACGCCCTAAAAGTCTGAATCCCCGGCAGCGTCAGAATACCCTCCTGCCACTGCCGTTTTAAATCGTAAAACTTGAAATCCAGCGACAACCAATCAAGCCTCTCGCGCCTTCACCTTCAAATGCCGCGCATACCAAGGCCGCTTCGGCACGCGCTTGAACAAGCCCTGCAGCGCCTCATCTTCGGCACCAAAGGTAATGCGCAATGCGAGCTTCATGGTCTCCGGGTCCATCTCCATCGACCGGCCCATCTGCAACCCCGGGGTGGTGCTGCAACCGTGGGTGTCCGGGCCCAGCCAGGGGTCGCCGACTTCGACCCAGCGTCCCGCAGCGAACCAGGCCACGCCGTTGACTTCCAGGCGGCTGACTTCGCCGGGGTTGAAGCGTTCGTGGGCGCGGTACCAGTCTTCTATGCGATCGTCGATCCAACCGTGAAAATGCCAGAACACCGGGTTTACATGGGAGGAGAACGGGTCGCCGAGGAAGTCGTTTTCTGCGGCATACCAGCGTGCGGCGAAGTCGGACGGATCTCGGGCAAGGGGGACCGGTGCGCCGTTGGACGGGTCGCGGGGCACCGAGGCCCAGCGCATGTGCAGCCAGTCGTGCAGGCCCAACTCCATTTCGGAGCCCAGTTGGCCCAGGGTGCGCTGGGCCAGGTAGCGTGGGTCGCGGTATTGGGACTCCCAGACCTGGAAGTTGCTGTGGTAGGTCTCGGCGGCCTTGATGTCGCTGACCCACTGGGTGTACTCGCTGTCGTCCGCTGCTGACCAAGTGGGCGGCAGCGCGAAGCCGTCGTGGTTGTCGAAGTAGCGCAGGAAGCCCAGGCGATCGCGCTCCAGCGCCGGTTGCGGTTCGGGGAATGCGGGCCACGAGGGCAAGTCCTGCATGGACCGCGCGGTGCCGAGCATATGCCGGTGCATGAAGAAGAAGTCGATGCCCGAGCCGTTGCGGTCTTTGTGTTTGCCACGGGCGTCGCGCTCCTTGCCGCGCGGGCCGGGTTGCCAGCCGATGCCGCGCAGGGCGTCGCGTTTTTCTTCGGAGAGTTTGTGCCACTGGTCACGGGTGGCGTGCCATAGCTGGTGAAACAGGCGGTGCTCGGGGGCAATCAGCCAGGCCAGCAGGGTCGGGTTGAGGCCGATGCGTTGGCGGGCTTCGGGAAACAGCTGTTTGTGGGCGATAAAGCGGTTGTCGCGCTCGGTCAGGGCCAGGGGCCGATCCAGGTCGAGGATTTGCCCACTGAGCGTGCCGCTGCCGGCATTGCCGAAGGCGGCCCAGACTTCATCGAGGGTCATCTTGAACTCATAGGCGGGCCTGCCGTCGGGCGCGTCGCGGTCGATCAGGCGCCAGTAGAGCAAGGCGCCCTCGCCCGTCAGCAGGTCACCGAGCACGCGGTAGCGCGGTTCGCCCTCAGCGCGCAGGTTGGCGGCGGTGTCCAGGTAACCGCGCAGGCCACGGCCACGGGGGGCGATGTCGAGCAGCAGCTCCAGGCCTTGCCGCGGCACCCCCTTGAGACCGGCATCGCGGCCTTCCAGGCGCAGGCTCCACACCCCGCGCAAGGTGTTGGCCAAATGCTGCCCGGCGGTGTCGGCCAGGTCCACGGTGGCTTCGCCGGGGGTGATGGGGAATTCTTCTTCTCGCGTCAACTCGCGATGGGCATAGAAGGCGGCCGGCACAGCCGCGCCGGTCAGCGCCAGGCCTGCGATGAACCCACGTCGAGAGATGGTCATTGTCTACCTTAGGAAACGGCTTTATCAGAGCTAGAACGTTTGCACGCCGGGGAAATTTACCGCCCTGCCCGCCCCGCCTAAATTTTGCCGCGTATCACTCGTTCTTCCCTGATAGCGAAGGCCTCAACTGACTGAGATGGCAATGACAAAACCACGTTCGAAAAAGGCGCTGTACCTCGGCTTGCCGCTGGCACTGGCCATCGGTGCCGGCGCAGGCTTCCTGGTCTGGAATCACTGGTTCAAGGGCAATGCCGGCTACCCACTGGCAGTGATCAAGCAAGCCAATGAAATGCAGGACCGCCTGCTGTCGTTCGACAGCCATATCACCGTCCCCATGGACTTCGGCACCGCCGGCAACGAGGCGGACAAGGACGGCAGCGGCCAGTTCGACCTGGCCAAGGCGGCACGCGGGCGCTTGTCCGGCGCAGCCCTGACGATCTTCGGCTGGCCGGAGATCTGGAATGGCCCCAACGCGCCGCACAAGCCCACGGACGGTTTTGTCGAGGAAGCACGTCACGAGCAGGAAGTGCGCTACAAGATCATCTCCGGCATGGTGCGTGACTTTCCCAATCAAGTCGGCATTGCCTATACACCGGATGACTTTCGACGCCTGCATGGCGAAGGCAAGTTCGCAATTTTTATCAGCATGCTCAATGCCTACCCACTGGGTAACGACCTGAACCAACTGGACCTGTGGGCCGCACGCGGCATGCGCATGTTCGGTTTCAGTTATATCGGCAATAACGCCTGGTCCGACTCTTCACGCCCGCTGCCATTTTTCAATGACTCCGTCGATGCGCTCGAAGGCCTGTCGGACATCGGCAAGCAGGCCGTGCAGCGCCTCAACGACCTGGGGGTGATCATTGATGTGTCGCAGATGTCGACCAAGGCGCTGGAGCAAGTCGCGCAACTGAGTCGCACGCCGATGGTGGCGTCCCACTCTGCACCGCGCGCGTCGGTCGACATCCCGCGCAACCTCAGCGACAAGGAGTTGCAGCTGATCAAAAACAGCGGCGGCGTGGTGCAGGTGGTGGGCTTCCCGGCCTATATACGCCCCCTGAGCCAGCCGACCCAGGACAAACTCAATACCCTGCGCGCGCGTTTCGACCTGCCACCCTTGCCCAACCTGGCCATGGCCCTGATGCCTGGGGACGCGATCATCGCGGCATGGCCGAAGCAGAAGTTCGGCCAGTACGCCCAGGGGCTGTACGGCATTCTTGAAGAAGAACCCAAGGCCACGCTCAAGGACTGGGGCGACGCTGTCGACTACACCGTGCGCAAGATTGGTATCGATCACGTCGGCATCGCTTCGGACTTCAACGACGGCGGCGGCCTCGACGGCTGGAACAACGTCGGCGAAATCCGCAACGTCACCGCTGAACTGATCCAGCGCGGCTACTCCGAAGCCGATATCGCCAAGCTGTGGGGAGGCAACTTCCTGCGGGTGTGGGACCAGGTACAAAAAGCCGCCAAACCCTTGGCCAACCGCTAATCATCCAGAAGCAAGTCCATGACCGACCGCCGTACGTTTCTCAAGCAGGCCGGGGTGTTTGCCGCCAGCCTGCCGCTGGGTGCTGCATACCTCCCGCAAGCCCTGGCCGCCAACGCAACGAATGACCCATGGACGGGGTTCAAGCAGTTATTCAACCAGGACCCGGATTACCTGCACTTCTCCAATTTCCTCGTGGCCTCGCACCCCCGGCCGGTGCGCGAAGCCATTGAGCGCTACCGCACGCAGATTGACCGCAACCCCGGGCTCGCCATGGACTGGGACCTGGAGGAAACCTGGAAACGCGAGGGCCAGGTGCGCGAATGGGCTGGCCGCTACCTCAAGGCCACACCGCCGCAGATCGCCCTCACCGGCAGCACTTCCGAAGGCTTGGCGATGATCTATGGCGGCATCAAGGTGCGCCCGGACCAGGAAATCCTCACCACCGTGCACGAGCATTACGCGACCCAAAACGTGCTGGATTTCCGCGTGCTCAAAGAAGGCACTCAGGTACGCCGGATCAAACTGTTCGCACGCGCCAGCCAGGTCTCTGCCGATGAGGTGCTGGGCAATATCCAGCGCAATATCCGCCCCAACACCCGCGTGCTGGGCATGACCTGGGTGCAGTCCGGCAGCGGCGTGAAACTGCCCATCGGCGAGATCGGCAAGCTGGTGGAGGAGCACAACCGCAACCGCGACGACAAGGACCGCATGCTCTATGTGGTGGATGGCGTGCATGGTTTCGGCGTGGAAAACCTCGACTTCCCCGACATGCACTGCGACTTCTTTATCGCCGGCACCCATAAATGGATGTTCGGTCCGCGCGGCACCGGGCTGGTCTGTGCGCGCAATCCTGAAAACCCGTACGTCACACCCATGGTGCCGACCTTCTCCGAAGACAAGGACTTCGCCACCACCATGACACCCGGTGGCTATCACGCCTTCGAGCATCGCTGGGCGGCGGATGAGGCCTTCAAGCTGCACTTGCAACTGGGCAAGGCGCCGGTGCAGGCGCGCATCCATGGGCTGAACGCCGAACTCAAGGACCAGTTGCTGGCGCACCCGCAGATCGAACTGGTCACCCCGCGCAGCCGCGAACTGTCCGCAGGCTTTACCTTCTTCCGGGTCAAGGGCCAGGCGAGTGACGCGGTGGCGGCCTATATGCAGAAGAACCGTGTGGTGATCGACGCGGTGGACCGCGACGTCGGCCCGGTGATCCGCACGGCGCCTGGCCTGCTCAATAATTCCAACGAAATCCAGCGCTTCATGACCCTGCTCAGCCAGCGGTTGTGACCCTCCTTTCCCCTTTGCACGAGAGGCCCACATGACTCCATTTCGACTCAAACCCCTGACGGCCCTGGCGCTGACCGCGCTGTGCGGCGCGCTGCTGCCAGGCCTCGCCCAGGCCGCCACACCGCAACCGGGCAAAGTGTTCAAGGACTGCAAGGACTGCCCGGAGATGGTGGTGCTGCCCGCCGGCACCTTCACCATGGGCACGCCGGAAGATGAAGTCGGCCGCGAGCCGGACGAAGGCCCGATGCATGACGTGACCTTCGCCAAGCCGTTCGCCATGAGCCGCTTCCACATCACCGCCGGCGAATGGGACAGCTATATCCGCCAGACCGGCGTGAAGATCGCCGACGGCGACACCCGTCCCGGCCGCGAATGCATCGCCAGCAAGCCGCGCTACCCCCAGGGCCCGCGCCAGCCGGCGGTGTGCATGGACATGGACGACATCAAGAACTATGTGGCGTGGCTGTCGAAAAAAACCGGCCAGCGGTACCACATGGTCAGCGAAGCCCAGCGCGAATACGCCGCGCGTGCTGGCTCCACCGGACCATTCCCGTTCCCGTTCGACGAGGGCAAGGGCTACAGCATCGCCAAGCATGCCAACACCTATGGCCCGGCCGATGGCTACAGCTATTCCTCGCCCGTGGGCAGCTACCCGCCTAACGCGTTTGGCATGTACGACATGCATGGCAATGTCTATGAGCGGGTTGCCGACTGCGAGCACCCCAACTATATCGGTGCCCCCACCGACGGCAGCGCCTGGATGGAGCCGAACTGCAAGGGCTACCAGATTCGGGGCAATGACTGGGGCGAAGCGCCGGTGTTCTCGCGCTCGGGCAACCGCAACAACATCTATCCGCAGACGCGTGGGGATTGGATTGGCTTCAGGGTAGTGCGCGATCTCTGAAGCTGACGGGATTTGATGTGGGAGGGGGCTTGCTCCCGATGGGGTGCGGCAGTCGACATCGCCATTGACTGATACTCCGCCATCGGGAGCAATCCCCCTCCCACAGTCAAATCGTGCGCGGCTTAGACCCCCTTCTGCGCCAACAGCTCCAGGCCTTCATGCAATGCCGGGAACAGGCTGTTGTTGAAGTTGTTCCAGCGCAGTTCGAGGATAGTGTCGTCCGGGGAGATCTCGGTCTTGAGCACGTCGTGGAACACTTCGCCGGAGTCGATGCCGTTGTCCACGTAGTGGAATGACGCGCCAGTGAGGTACAGCGGTTCACACGGCTGCGTCTGCTTGGTCGCCCAATCCACCACGGCTTGGCCACGGGCACCGTACAAGGCATTCCAGGTGGCGTAGGCACCCCGGCGCTCATAGGGCGATTCGATCCGGGTAATACCGGGATGAATGTTCATGATCCGACGCGCAAACGGCGCGCCCGGGCGTACCAGTTCATCGAGGATCACCAGCAAGCCGTCCAGCACCACGATATCGGCCTTCAACTCCACCAACGTGTCATGCAGGCGACGCTCGAAGTCCTGCTTGCCGGCGATATGCTCGGCACTGCCCCGTGGCAGGCGGCGATAGGTGGACGGCACGCTCAGCAGCAGATAATTGACCAGCCTGCCCTGCACCTGCAAATCCGCCGGATAGAGCCACTGGCGCCCCGGTTTGTAGGCAAACCCATAGTCAGCCACCAACTGCTGGTCACGCGGGTTCTGCTCGTCGTCGTCATACACCACGCCCACCAGGTTGTAGGCCTCGCCCAAGGGCGTGTCGTTGAGCGACCCCACCAGAAATTCCAGCACCGATTTCATGTAGCGCTCGTGGTCCTTGTAGGCCACTGGCTGGCCGGCCTTGTCGGCAGCGGCATTGCGCAGGGACCACACATACACCAGGTTCTTTTTCGTCATTGCTTCGCTCTCGCTGGATAGATCAGGCACGCGCCCATACGCGTGCGCCTACACCACAAGAACGAACCAGGTGCCGGGCAATTTATCCGCGCACCGCTCCGTCGGGCACACCGAGCTAAATAGTCGCGCCAACACTTCGTTTGTCATGGGTAAGGGTCTGTGTGCCCAGTCCCCCTCTCACTCACTTTCCGGGAAGTATTTATGACCGACCCCAAGCGCGGCGCCTTCAAAGGCCTGCTCGCATTGCTCAGGCCCTTTCGCACCATCATGACGATCTCCGTCGCCCTGGGTATGGCCGGCGGCCTGGCCATCACGTTGCTGCTGGCGACCATCAATAAAGCCCTGCACTCCTCCACCGGCATGACGCAAGGGGTGATTCTGACCTTCGCGGCGCTGTGTGTGCTCGCCCTGATCAGTTCAATCGTCTCGGACATCGGCACCAACTACGTCGGTCAACGCATCATCGCTGCACTGCGCAAGGAACTCGGTGAGAAAGTGCTGTCAGCCCCCATCGAGCAAATCGAGCGCTACCGCACCCATAAGCTGATTCCGGTGCTGACCCACGACGTCGACACCATCAGTGACTTTTCCTTTTCCTTCACCCCATTGGCCATCGCCTCCACGGTCACGCTGGGCTGCCTGGGCTACCTGGCGTACCTGTCGGTGCCGATGTTCTTGATGATGATCGTGGCGATTGTGATCGGTACCTCGGTGCAGTACGTAGCGCGCTCCGCAGGAATCAAGGGCTTCGAAGCCGCCCGCGACCAGGAAGACGAATTGCAGCGCTACTACAGCGCAATTGCCTCCGGCGCAAAGGAGCTGCGCATCCATCGGCCGCGCCGCTACCGCATGAATACCCATCGCATCCAGGCCACCGCCGACCGTATCAGCGATATCCAGGTGCGCTCGGTGAACATCTTCATCGTCGCCAAGACCTTCGGCTCCATGTTGTTCTTTGTGGTCATCGGCCTGGCGCTGGCGTTCCAGGCCTATAACCCCAATCCCGACCCGGCGGTGATTACCGGTTTCGTGCTGGTGCTGCTGTACATGAAAGGCCCCCTTGAGCATGTGGTGACGGCACTGCCGATCGTCAGCCGCGCGCAGATCGCGTTCTCGCGTATCGCCGAACTGTCCGAACGCTTCTCGTCCCCCGAGCCGCATCTGCTGCTCGAAGACACCGAAGCCCCAAAACCGGTGGTGCGCAGCCTGGAACTACGCAACGTCAGCTACAGCCCACCGCCGGTGGAAGGCAGCGAGCCGTTCCATCTGGGGCCTATCAACCTGACCATCAAGCAAGGCGATATCGTGTTTATCGTGGGCGAGAACGGCTGTGGCAAAACCACGCTGATCAAGCTGCTGCTGGGGCTGTATCAACCGCAATCCGGTGAGATCCACCTCAATGGCGAAGCGGTGACCGCGCCTACCCGCGACGATTATCGCCAGTTGTTCACCACGGTGTTCGCCGACTATTACCTGTTTGACGACCTGGTCCAGAGTGGCGGGCCGCAATCGATGGACAGTGCCGCCCAGTACCTGGAACGCCTGGAAATTGCGCACAAAGTCACGATCAAGGACGGCGCATTCAGCACCACCGACCTGTCCACCGGGCAGCGCAAGCGTCTGGCGTTGGTCAATGCCTGGCTGGAGGAACGCCCGGTGCTGGTGTTCGATGAATGGGCCGCCGACCAGGATCCGGCCTTCCGCCGCATCTTCTACACAGAGCTGCTGCCGGACCTCAAGCGCCTGGGCAAGACCATCATCGTGATCAGCCACGACGACCGCTATTTCGACATCGCCGACCAGTTGGTACGCCTGCGCGCCGGCAAAGTGGTGGAGGAAATGGAGCTGGCGTGAATTTTCTTTTCCGGTTTTTCCGGGCAGCTACGTCTTACTAGTGTTAATGAGAACCAGACTCAAAAACGCTTGTAAACTGCCTGCCTGAAAACACAGAAGAGAACACATCCATGTCAGTACGCCTCGGTCTGCGCCCCTTGAGCAACGCGCTGTTCATGCGGCGGGCCCTGAACGTCAACCTGATGCCTTGTGCGCTGGCCCTGGCGGTGACGCTGCCCATCGCCGGTTACGTACAGGCCCATGAGATCGAGATCACTATCGCGGCCCAGCCGTTGGGGGCCGCACTGCAGGAGTTTGGCCGCCAGACCAATCTGCAGGTGCTGTACAGCCCGATGGATGTGCAAGGCAAAAGCAGCAAGGCGGTGACGGGCACGCTGGAGCCCATCCAGGCCCTCACCGCCCTGCTCAAGGGCACAGGCATCAACTACGGCCTGCAAGGTAATACCGTCACCATCACTGCGAGCGGTTCCGCCGCGCTGGAGCTGGGGACCACTGCGGTGACCGCCAACCAGTTGGGCACGGTGACCGAAGGTTCGGGTTCCTATACCCCGGGCACCATTGCTACCGCCACGCGGATGGTGCTGACCCCGCGTGAAACACCGCAGTCCATCAGTGTGATCACACGCCAGCACATGGATGATTTCGGGCTTGCCTCCATCGACGATGTGATGCGCCATACGCCCGGTATCACCGTGTCCAGACTGGACAGCGAGCGGACCGAATACTTCGCACGCGGCTTCTCCATCGAAAACTTCCAATATGACGGCATCCCCACCTTGCGTAACGCCGCCTATTCGTCGGGCCAGACCCTCACGAACATGGCGATCTACGACCGCGTAGAGGTGCTCAAGGGCGCCAATGGCTTGCTGGCCGGCGCCGGTGCCCCTGGGGCAACGCTCAACCTGATCCGTAAAAAACCCACCCGCGACTTCAGGGCGAGTCTTGAGGCAGGCGCGGGCAGCTGGGATAACTACCGTTCCCACATTGATGTCAGCGGTCCGCTCACGGAAAGCGGCAACGTACGCGGCCGCGCGGTAGCCGCGTACCAGGACCAGCACTCGTTCATGGAGCGCTATGAACGCAAGACCAACGTGTATTTCGCCACCGTTGAAGCCGACCTCAGCGAAGATACCCTGCTGACCCTGGGGTTCGATTATCAGGACAGCGATCCCTCCGGCTCGGGCTGGGCGGGCAGCCGTCCGTTGTTTGACCGTAACGGCAACCGCATCAGTGTGAAGCGCTCGTTCAACAGCGGCGCCAAATGGAGCAGTTGGGAGCAGTTCACCCAAAGCGCGTTCGCCACCCTGGAGCACAATTTCGACAACGGTTGGGTGGTCAAGGGCCAATACACCCATCAGTTCAGCGGTTATGACGCTCCGCTGGGGGCGATCCAGCTTGGTCCATTCCCGGCGACCGGCTTGTCGACGGTCTACGCGAACAAACTCACTGGCGATACCCGCGCTGATTCCGGCGACATCTACGCCAGTGGCCCGTTCAGCCTCGGCGGCCGCGAACACGAGCTGGTGGTGGGCGCCTCGGCGTCGAACTCCCACTGGCAAGGCAAGAATTGGGAGTCACCGATTCACGCCAATGGCCGTGTCGTCGACTTCTGGAACTTCGACGGCAACTTCGCGGAACCGAACTGGGGCGAGGTGACCAGCCGGTTCGATGAGACCACGCGGCAAACGGCCGGCTACGCAACGGCACGCTTGAACCTCACGGATGACTTGAACGTGTTTCTCGGCAGTCGCGTGGCCAACTACTGGCTGACGGGGGACAGCCACACCACGGAAACCGGCAAGCTGATTCCTTATGTCGGGGTCACTTACGACCTCAACGACACCTTCACCGCATACGCCAACTACACCGAAATCTTTTATCCGCAGACGGCCCGCGACCGCGACAACAAGGTGCTGGAACCGGATGAAGGCAAAAACTATGAAGTCGGTGTGAAAGGCGAGTTCTTCAACGGCGGGCTGAACACCAGCCTGGCCTATTTCGAAGTGCATGAAAGCAACCGTGCGCAATCCGATGCGCAATACAACGCCAACCCGACCAATCCGGCGATGCTTACCGAGGCCTACAAGGGCATCAACGCCAAGACCAAGGGCTTCGAGGCCGAGTTGTCCGGTGAGCTGGCACCCGGCTGGCAAGCCCAGGCCGGTTACACCCACAAGGTCATCCGCGACGAGCATGGCGATAAGGCCTCGACCCTGGAACCCCAGGACCAGGTCAGCTTTTTCACCACCTACAAGCTCTCAGGCCCCCTGGACCGCCTGACCCTCGGTGGCGGCGCGCGCTGGCAAGGCAAAACCTGGCGAGAGGTCTACAACAGCGGCAAATTCCGTTCCGAAGACATTCACCAGCCAGCCTATTGGGTGGTCGACGCCATGGCCAAGTACCAGTTCACCGACAACCTCTGCGCGACGCTTAACGTCAACAACCTGTTCGACAAGTATTACCTCACCAACATCGGCTTCTTCAACACGGCCTACTACGGTGATCCGCGCAACGTCATGCTGAGCACACGCTGGAACTTCTGATCCCGGTAGCCTCCCACTACCTCTTCGAAGTAGCGCTGCCGCGCAGCAAACCGGGACCTCTGTGGCGAGCGGGCTTATCTCGCGTTGGGGTGCGAAGCGCCCCTAATCAAGACGAATGCGGTGTATCAGGCACGCCTCTGCGCCGGGCGCCCTTGAGCACGGAGACGAACGAGGCAATGAACTCAGGGTTGTCGACGATTCGGTCGTGGGTCGTATCGATCACCACCGAAGCGTCGATCCCGTGACCAATGCCCTCCTCAAGCGCCGTGCTGATGACCTGGCGATCCCGTTCCGACTTGCTTTGCGCGGCCCACCAGCAGCTCACCGGCGCGGCAATGCGCACGTAGTCGGCATCCTGCAAACGCTCATCCAGGGTGAGTTTCAACGCCCACGACACCTCCAGCTCGCCCCCCTGCTGCAACTCATTGCGCAGGCTGGCGAACGTTTCGCCCAGGGCCGAATCGGCCCAGTCACACAGCGCCGTCCAGTGCTGATCAGCAGCCACTGCAGAGTGTTCAATATCCTGCCAGGCCTGGGTGATGGCCTGTGCAGCATCAGGGAACATCACCGTCAGCAACTCCACGCGCCGGTCCACGAGGGTCTCGCCTACGACCGGGGTCAACGGTTTGTCCCTGTCCCAGAACGCCTTGACATGCAGCGGTGGCGGCGCATCGATGCAGCCCACGAATGCGACTTCGGCGCCCCGCGCTTCCAGGTAAGCGGCAACCTGCAACGCCAGGTTGCCTCCCAGCGACCAGCCCCCGAGGTAATACGGTCCCTGCGGCTGGGCCGCCTGGATCTGCCGGGCATAGTCCTCAACCATCGCATCCCAGGTCGGCACCTCGCCCAGCGGGTCGATCAGTGCGCGGCAGATGACGCCGCGTACGGGCATGTCCACGCGCAACGCCATGGCAATCGCCTTGTAGCAATGCGCCGAGCCGAAGCTGGGGTGAAACAGGAACAAGGACGCGTCGCCCTGGCGACCATTGAGGTCCACCAGCAGCGAGTGCCCCTGTTGCTCCGTCGCATTGCTGGCCAGTGCCCTGACAGTGGGGCGCGTCATCAGTTGATTGACCGTCAGCCCCAGCCCGCATTGGGCGGCCAGGCGTTCCTTGACCACCAGCAGCAACAACGAATGCCCGCCCAGTTCGAAGAAATTATCGTCAAGGCCGACGCGCTCGACACCCAGCACCTGCTGCCACACCTGCGCAACCTGCTGTTCCAGCGCGGTGTGCGGCGGCGCATAGTCGCGCTGCCGAGTGCCTGCCTCAGGACGCGGCAGCGCCTTGCGCTCGAGCTTGCCGTTGGGGCTCAGCGGCATGCTTTCCAGCGCCACCCATTGGGCCGGCACCATAAAGGCCGGCAGGTGTCGCGATAAGTGCGCGGCGAGGGCTTCGCGCCAGTCCGGCACCGCCTCATCGAGCACCACATACCCGACCAGTTGGGTGCCATCGAGGGCCAATACCGCCGCTTCGCGGACCCGTTCATGTTCCAGCAGACGCGCCTCGATTTCGCCCAGTTCGATGCGCAGGCCACGCAGTTTGACTTGATGGTCGATACGCCCGGCGTACTCGATCACCCCGTCCGGCCGATAACGCGCCAGGTCGCCGGTGCGGTACATCCGCTCACCGGCTCCGAACGGGCTCGCGACAAAACGTTCAGCGGTCAGCAACGGCCGACGGTGATACCCCCGCGCCAACCCCTTGCCCGCCAGGTACAACTCGCCCAGTACCCCGATCGGCACGGGCTCCAGGTTACCGTCGAGAATATGGCAACCCAGGTTCGCGATGGGTTTGCCAATCGGCACGGCGTCCTTGCCTTCGTCGACACAGGTCCAATGGGTCACGTCGATGGCGGCTTCCGTGGGGCCGTAGAGGTTGTACAAACTCGCCTGTGGCAGCTTCGCGAATACCTGGGTCTGCGCGTCCACAGGCAAGGCTTCACCGCTGCTAACGATGCGCCGCACACTGCGGCAACGCCCGACCTGGCCGTCCTGCAGGAAGGCTTGCAGCATCGAGGGGACAAAGTGCAGGGTCGTGACCCCTTCACCGGTGATCAACGCCACCAGCTTCGCCGGATCACGGTGATCGCCAGGCGCAGCCATCACCAGCCGGGCGCCGCTGAGCAGCGGCCAGAAAAACTCCCACACCGACACATCAAAGCTGAAGGGTGTCTTCTGCAGCACCGTGTCATCGGCGCCCAGTGCATAGGCTTGCTGCATCCAACACAGGCGGTTGGTCAGGGCCGCGTGACTGTTGCCCGCGCCTTTGGGTTTCCCGGTCGAACCAGAGGTGTAGATCACATAGGCGAGGTTCTCAGGGCTGAGCGCCACGCCGGGGTTGGCCTCGCTGTACGCTTGCAGCCAGGATTCATCGCGGTCCAGGTCAATGCGCAGCACGTGGTCGGCTGACGGCAGGCTCAAGTGTGACTGGCTCAACAGCAGGTTTACCGCACTGTCCTCCAGCATGTAGGCCTGGCGTTCCTGGGGGTATTCCGGGTCCACGGGGACATAGGCGCCCCCGGCCTTGAGGATCGCCAGCAAGCCGACGACCATCTCCACGGAGCGCTCCATCGCCACGCCCACCAGGCTGTCCGGACCGACACCGCGTTCGATCAACGCGTGGGCCAGGCGGTTGGCGCGGCGGTTCAGGGCGGCGTAGGTCAATTGCGCGGGGCCAAACACTAGGGCGGGCCGATCCGGGGTACGTTCGGCGTGCGCTTCAAAGCCATGGTGCACGGCCTGTTCGAGAGGGTAATCGGTGGTGGTGGCATTCCAGGTGTCGACGATCTGCCGACGCTCTTGCACGTCCAGCATCACCAGCGAATCGATCAACGCCTCGGGCGTCGCGATCATTGCCCTCAACAGACGCTGCCAGTGCTGTGCCATGCGTTCGATGGTGGTCGCTTCGAACAGGTCGGTGGCGTAGCCAAATGAAGCCTGGATACGCGAAGCATCCTCGGAGACATTCAAGCTGAGGTCGAACTGTGCCGTGCGGCTCTCCCAGTCCAACCCTTCCAGCACCAGGCTGGAAGCCTGCGGCTCGCTGCCGGCACCTCGGCCCTGATGGTTGAACATGACCTGGAACAACGGGCTGTAACTCAAGCTGCGCTCCGGGCGCAGCGCTTCCACCAACTGTTCGAATGGCAGGTCCTGGTGCGCCTGGGCCTCCAGTACCCGCTGACGCGCCTGGCGCAACAGCGTCAAGACACTGGTGTGCTCGTCCATATCGGCCTTGAGCACCTGGGTATTGACGAAGAACCCGATCAGCCGCTGTGTCTCCACGCGGTTACGGTTGGCGGTCGGCACGCCGACGCGGATGTCCTGCTGCCCGCTGTAGCGATACAGCAGCGCCTGGAAGGACGCCAACAGCAGCATGAAACTGGTCGCCCCTTCGCGCTGTGCCAACGCCTTGATACCGGCAGCCAACTCGCCATCCAGCTCGATGTCCAGTGACGCGCCGCGAAAACTCTGCACGGCCGGGCGCGGCCGGTCCAACGGCAGTTCCAGCACCGGTTGGTCGCCGCCGAGCAGGTCGCGCCAGTATTCCAACTGACGCTCCTTTTCCCCGGCTTCCATCCAGCTGCGCTGCCACAGGGCGTAGTCCGCGTACTGGATCGGCAACGCCGGCAAGTCAATCTCACGGCCCTGACTGAATGCGGTATAGGCCTGCACCACTTCCTCGACCATCACTTGCATCGAGCCGCCGTCAGAGATGATGTGGTGCTGCACCAGCACCAGCACGTGGTCCTGCTCTGCCACACGCAACAGGCTGATGCGTAACAGCGGGCCTTGTTCCAGGTCGAAGGGCCGCGCAATCTCCTCTTCGACGCGGGCTTTCAAGTGGCGCTCATCGATGTCCTCAGGCAGCAGTTCCACCGGGTAAGCGGGCAGGATTTCCTGCTGCGTGCCCTCACCGACCCGCTGGAACCGTGTGCGTAAACTCTCGTGCCGGGCGATCAGGTGCTCAAAGCTCCTGCGTAACGCGGCAATATCCAAGCGGCCCTTGAGTCGCAAGGCGCTGGGAATGTGGTAAGCCGCGCTCTGCGGCTCCAGTTGCCAGAGAAACCACTGGCGCTCCTGGGCATACGAAAGCGGCAGGCTATTGGCCTCAAGCCGCACTTGGGGAATAGGCAGGTTAGCCGGCGAAACGCCCTCCTGCAGCATGCGCTGCAGGTAGACCTTGCGCTGCTCCAGCGGCAGCCCGATAAAGCGCTTCATGATTTTGTGAGCCATCTGGTTATCCATTACACCTCCTCCATTTCGTCGAGGAGCGAATCCAGGAACGACAGCTTCTCGGTGCTGACTCCTGACCCCTGTCCTTGCAGATGGTCCGCCAGTTGCTTGAGCTGGGCATGCTGGAACAGCTCATGCACGCTGATTTTGACGCCCAACTCCAACTGAATGCGCGACATCACATTGATCACCAACAGCGAATGCCCGCCCAGCTCGAAGAAGTGGTCATTCAAGCCGACTTGCTCAACGTCCAGCACGTCCTGCCAGATCGCCGCCAGTTGCTTCTCAAGGTCGCTGTGAGGGGCCAGGTACTCGCCTTGCAAGACTTGGCTGCCAGGGTCCGGCAACGCCTTGCGGTCCAACTTGCCGCTCGGGCTCAACGGCATCTCGGGCAGGCGCACGAAGTGTTTGGGCACCATGTAGTCGGGCAGTTGGGCCTGCAACGCAGTGCGCAAAGCCAGGCCATGTTCGACTTCGTCCGGTGCAGTCGGCTGGGCAACGTAGTAGCCGACCAACTGGCCGCCGCCACTGCCCTGGCGCAGGATCACTTGCGCTTGGGCCACCGCGTCCTGGAGCAGCAACAACGCACAGATTTCCTCCAGTTCGACCCGGAAGCCGCGAATCTTGATCTGCTGATCCAGGCGCCCCAGATACTCCAACGCGCCGTCATCCGCCCAACGCACGCGGTCGCCCGTGCGATACAAACGGGCGCCGGCACTGCCGAACGGGTCGGCGATAAAGCGCTCGGCCGACAGCCCAGGCCGCCCGAGATAACCGCGCGCCAAGCCATCGCCCCCCACGCACAACTCTCCAGCCACGCCGGCAGGTACCGGGTTCAGATCACCGTCCAACACCCGGCAGATCACACTGCCCAACGGACGGCCAATCGGCGAACGCGCGCCATCCGCCAGGGAACAGGGCCACCAGGTCGCATTAATCGTCGTTTCAGTCGGCCCGTAACGGTTGTGCAGCACCACGCCGGGAAGCGTGCGCAGGATCTGGTCGCGCAAATCGGCGCTGAGTGCTTCGCCGCCGGAGAACATCCTGCGCACACGGGTGCACTGGGCCACACCCGGTGTATCCATGAACAACTGCAGCAGCGATGGGACGAAGTGCAGCGTGGTCACGCCGAACGCCTGGATCAACTCCATCAGGCGCACCGGATCGCGGTGTTCGCCCGGCGCCGCGATGACCAGGCGGCTGCCGCTGATCAATGGCCAGAAGCACTCCCACACCGACACGTCAAAACTCATCGGGGCCTTTTGCAACAGCACATCGTCGGCCTGCAGGCGGTAGGTGTCCTGCATCCACGCCAGGCGTTGCGCCAACGCTTCATGGGTCACACCCACGCCTTTGGGGTTGCCGGTGGTGCCAGAGGTGTAGATCACATACATCAGGTTCTCGCCGCTTACGGTCACCTGAGGATCGGTGTCGTCGCCTGCATTCAACCAGGCCTGCTCGCCATCCAGACTCAGGCAGCGCACCCCTTCGGCCAGCGGCAGGTGCAGGTCCGATTGGGTCAGCAACCACTTCACGCCACTGTCCTTGAGCATGTAGGCCAGGCGTTCCTGTGGGTAGTCCGCATCAAGCGGCACATACGCACCACCGGCCTTGAGAATGGCCAGCAACCCGGCCAGCATGTCGAAGGAGCGCTCCAGGGCGATTGCCACCAGCGAGTCCGGGCCCACACCTTGCGCGATCAAACCGTGCGCGAGGCGGTTGGCACGCCGGTTCAGGGCATCGTAGGTCAACTGTTGATCGCCAAAGATCACCGCTGTTGCCTGTGGCGTGCGGCGGACCTGCTGTTCGAATTGGTGCTGGACCAGACCACAAGGACCCGCATTGACCCTCGCAGTGCCTTGCGCCATCAGCGCCAACTGCTCGGGTTCTGTCAGCAGCGTCAATTGCCCCAGCGCGGCCTGCGGCTTGGCCACCAGTTCCATCAGCAGGTGCAGCAAGTGCTGGTTGAGGCGCATGACCGTGTGGGCATCTACCTCGCCCAGGTCATAGGTGTAGTGCAGGCTCAAGGTTTCACCGACACCGACGGCAATCGACAACGGATAGTGGGTCTGCTCACGGCTGTTCACATTGCCAAAGCGCACGCCCAGGGGGGCGCCCTGCTCCAAGACCTCTGACACCGGGTAGTTCTCGAACACCAGAATGGTGTCGAACAACGCCTCACCGCCCAGCCCGGCCCAACGCTGCATCTCGAACAACGGCGTGTGCTCGTGCTCGCGCAGCGCCACGTTCTGCTGCTGGATGTGCTGCAGCCATTGCGCCGCCGGCATATCCGGCCGAGGCGTTGCCACCACCGGCAAGGTATTGATGAACAACCCGACCTGCTGCTCCACACCGCGTAGCTCGCCGGGGCGACCCGAGACCGTGGCGCCGAAGGCCACGGTGTCCTGCCCGGTGTAGCGTTGCAACAGCAGTAACCAGGCCGATTGCACCAGGGTGTTGAGGGTAATTTTCTGGCCCTGGGCAAACGCCTTGAGCCTGGCCATCTGCGCGGCATCCAGCTCAAGCGCGTACTCACCCAGGCCCGACGCGGCTTGATCCTGATTGCGCGGCAGCGCCTGGAACAGCCGGGTCGGCTCTTCCAGCTTGGCCAGTTGCGTCTTCCAGAACGCTTCGCGCAGGGTTTTGTCCTGGGCTTGCAACCACGCGATAAAGTCCCGGTAACGCGAGACCTGGGCTTGCGGCGCATAGCCGGCGTAACGCTCAAGGACTTCACCGAGCAATTGGGAACTGCTCCAGCCATCCATCAGGATGTGGTGGCTGGTGTAGATCAGGTGGCAACGCTGCGGTCCAGTGTGGGCCAACGCGATACGGATCAGCGGCGGCTGCTCCAGGTTGAAACCTTGCAGGCGTTGCGAATCGGCCAGACGGTCCAGATGCTGTTGCTGCCCGTCACCCTCCGGGCACTCGGTTTCGATAAACGGCAACCGCGCGTGGCGATGCACCACTTGCAGCGGGTGCTCCAGGCTGCCATGCAAGATGAAGCCGGTGCGCAGAATGTCGTGGTTATCCAGTGCCGCCTGCCAGGCATCGCGGAAACGCGGCACGTCCAGGCCTTCGACATCCACGCGCATCTGGTTGACGTAATCACCCGCCTGGGGCTCATACAGGGCGTGGAACAGCATGCCTTGCTGCAGCGGCGCCAACGGATAAACGTCATCCACAGCGGCGAGCGCGAACTGGTCCAGTTGGGCCTGGGTCAGCGCAGCCAACGGGAAGTCCGACGGGGTCACGCCCTGATGGGGCGCCAGGCAGCAATGCTCGATCAGTTGCTTGAGTTCCTGCGCGTAGGCATCGGCCAGACGTTGTACGGTGGCCTCGCTGAACATTTCACGGCTGAAGCTCCAACTCAAGGTCAGCTCACCGCCATAGACCTGGCCGTTGATCTCCAGCCAGTTGCCCAACAAGGCCTGTTCGCTCTGCTCCGCTCCGGCCTCTTCGCCCGTCGGGGTGAAGAATGCCTGCTCGGCATCATCGTCGAAGTTGCCATCGAACTGGCCCAGGTAGTTGAAGGTGATCCGCGGTTGCGCCAGACCACTCAGTACCTGGCGGGCATGGTCATCCCCCAGGTAGCGCAGCGCACCGAAACCAATGCCTTTGTCCGGTACCGCGCGCAGCTGTTCCTTGATGCCCTTGATCGAATCCGCCAGGCTCGCCGCCGGCGTCAGTGCCAGCGGATAGAGGCTGGTGAACCAGCCGACCGTGCGGGTCAGGTCCACGTCGTCGAACAGGTCTTCGCGACCATGCCCTTCCAGCTTGACCAGCAGCGAATCGCCGCCCGTCCAGCGCGTGATCACCCGGGACAAGGCAGTCAACAGCAGGTCGTTGACCTGGGTGCGATACGCCGCAGGCGCCTCTTGCAGCAAACGACGGGTGAAGGACGCGTCGAGATGGGTGTTCACCGAAATGGCCAATGAGTTGTGCAACCCACCTTGCGGGTTATCACACGGCAAGTCGGCGTCGGCGCCTTGCAATTGCGCCTGCCAGAACCGCAGCTCTTCCTGCAAGGCCGGGCTCTGGGCGTGGGCCTGCAAGCGTTTTGCCCAGACTTGGGTCGAACTGGTCTTGGCCGGCAATGCCAGCGCCTGCCCGTTCTGCAGCTGGGTGTAGGCGGTCTGCAAGTCCTCCAGCAGAATGCGCCACGACACGCCGTCGACGACCAGGTGGTGGATCACCAGCAACAGCCGTTGGGAGGCATCCGGCAACTCGACCAGCACCGCACGCATCAGTGGCCCTGCTGCCAGGTCCAGGCTGCGCTGTGCCTCCAGGCCCAGGGGCTCAAGCGCCTCGACCGTCTCCAGGGTGGTTTCCCAGAGCAGATTGGCCGGCGATTCAACGCTGCCGTACTCAGCCTGCCAGCCGCCCGAAGACTGGCGAAAGCGCAGGCGCAATGCATCGTGATGCTCCACCAGCGCGGACAAGGCGGCGGTCAATGTGTGGGCCTCCAGCCGAGCGCCTGGGCGCAGGACGACGGATTGGTTCCAGTGGTGACGCTCGGCAATGTCCTCCTGGAAAAAGTACTGATGAATCGGCAACAGCAGCGCTTCGCCGCGAGCCAAGCCCTGATCGATCACCAGCCCCTGCCCGCCCATCTGTGCGACCGCCGCCAGACTCTGCACCGTCTGGTGCTGGAACAGATCCTTGGGGGTGAAGCGAATACCGGCCTGCCGTGCACGGCTGACCACCTGGATCGAAATGATCGAGTCGCCGCCCAGCTCAAAGAAATTGTCGTTCAAGCCCACACGCGGCAGGCGCAGCACATCGGCCCAGATCCCGGCAATCTGCTGTTCCAGCGCATTCTTCGGCGCCACATAGGTCTGCTGCAAGTGGCTGGCATCCGGTTGTGGCAGGCCCTTGCGGTCGAGCTTGCCGTTGGGGGTCAGCGGCATGTGTGCCAGGAACATAAAGTGCGCCGGCACCATGTAGTCCGGCAGGCGAGCCTTCAGGGCCTGACGCAAGGCATCACGGAATTCAACCTCGTTGAACTGCGCCGAGGCCGGCACCACATAGGCCACCAATTGCTTGCCACTCGGGCCTTCCTGGGCCACCACCACGGTTTCACCGACGCTGTCCTGTTCGCGCAGGCGCGCTTCGATTTCGCCCAGCTCGATACGGAAACCGCGGATCTTCACCTGATGGTCGACACGACCGAGGTAATCCACCACCCCATCCGGGCGGCCTCGGGTCAGGTCGCCGCTGCGGTACACACGGCTGCCGGGTTTGCCGAACGGGTCGGGCACAAAGCGCTCGGCGGTCAGTGCCGGACGTTCCAGGTAACCTCGGGCCACGCCCTCGCCGCCCAGGTACAACTCGCCGGCGACGCCGATGGGTTGCAGGTTGAGTTGCGCATCCAGCACGTAGCCGCTGCGGTTGCCCAGCAACGTGCCGATTGGCGCGTAGACGGCGCCGCAAGGATCGCCTCGGCGGGCTTTCCACAGCAGCGGCGTGACCACAGTTTCAGTCGGGCCGTAGCCGTTGAACAGGTAGGTCGGCTTGAGCGCGCGCCAGGCCAGGTCGTAGCTGGCCTGCGCCACGGCATCGCCGCCAAAGCAGTAGACCCGCACCGCCGGTGGATTGCCGTCACGCTCGGCATGCTCGGCGAGCTGTTGCAGGTACACCG
>NZ_LHVO01000048.1 GCF_001269925.1 Pseudomonas sp. MIACH | reverse complement strand
GTCGTAGTGGCGGTCGCCCTGGATCATCAGGCGGTTGCCGGCAACGATGTCGGGGCCGGGGCGGTCTTGCATGAGCAGGTTGCCGGCGGGGGTGTGGCCGAAGCGTTCCTGCAGGTCTTGGGAGTGGTCGGCGCGGGTGAGGCGGCCTAGCGGGTCGTAGTGGTAGTGGTGTTCGCCTTTGCGGGTGTCGAGCAGGCGGGTGAGGTTGCCGGTTTTGTCGTAGTCATATTGACGTTGGTACAGCGCGCCTTCGACGTCACAGATACCGTGGTTTAACAGGCGTCCTCGGTCGTCGTGTTGGTAGCTGCTCAGCAGTTTCCCCTGGGCGCGCTGGTGTTCACGGCCGGCCTTGAACAGATGAGAGGTCAGCAGTGCGCCGTTTAACTCGACGGTGGCGAGGTGGCCGCCTTTGCTGTGGTTGAACACCAAGCGGTTGTTGTCGGGCAGGCGCAGGTTTTTAAGTTGGCCGCAGGCGTCGTAGCCATAGCGCAAGGCGCCCCAGCCCTGATGTTCGGCGGTGAGGCGGTTTTGTTGGTCATATTCGTAGGCCAGCGCCCAATGGCCGTCGTCGACGCTGAGCAGGTTGCCCTGGCGGTCGTAGGCATATTCAACAACGCTGCCGTCGGGCAGGGTTTTTCGTACGAGGCGTCCGGCGTGGTCTCGCTCATAGCGAGTGACTAACTGACTGCCATCGTCTCCGTGTTCGGTTTTTTCTTGCAGGTTGCCATTGAGGTCGTAGGCATAAGCCGTACGCTGCCCGTCAAACCCGGTTTCCTGCTGGATCAGGCCGTTGGGGTGATAAGCAAGTCGGTAGGTCTCGCCAACCTCGTTTTCGATCTCGGTCAGCAGTAATCGCGCATTGTCGTAGCGGTACTTGACCTGGCTACCGTCGGCGTTGATACGGCGGCTGATCAGGTGCAGGCCGTCGGCGTATTCGTAGCGAGTAACGTGGCCCCGTTCATCGCGTTCGGCGGTGATTTTTCCGTAGGGGTTGTAGCTGTATTCCCGACACGCCCCACCGGGCAGCACCACGCGAACCAACCGACCCACGCAGTCCCACTGATACTGGGTCAGCGCGCCCTGTGCATCCTCGCGGGCCACCTGCCGGCCAAGATCGTCATAGCGATACCGCTTGATCCCGCCATTGGGCAGTTGTTCCTCTATGAGCTGCCCACGGTCATTCCACACCAGCCGCTGACAACTGTGATCGGGGTACCAAACCCCGACCAGTTGCCCGTATTTGTTGTAGCTGTAGTCCGTGACATGACCGTCGGGATCGATCTTACGAATGACATCGCCCTGGTCATTGCGCTCGTACTTCCAGACCGCCAGACCCCGCCTTACAACCCGTACGAAACCATTGTCATGCTCGTAGGTTGTTGGCTCATCATCCCCGGGAAATAACGCCACCAAGCGTCCGGCTTCGTCGTACTGATACGCCGTCACAGCGCCCAGAGGATCCTGCTCGACCGTCAGCCGACCCTTGTCATCGTAGGATTTGAAATGCTGGGCACCATCCGGATCTATCCGCTGTACCAGCCGTGCCCGGTCGTCATGGACATACACTTCCTGACTGCCATCGGCGTTATGCACCGTGACACGGCCGTCATCTCCCCAGGCATACCGCGTATCCATCTGGGAAAAACTGGCCCAATGCCGCACACACCGCGCGGCCTTGCCAGACCGTTCCCACGCCCAGAAGAAACTCGCGCCACCGGCCAGTCCACGCTCAAGAATCACGTGCTGATCGTCGTAGCGATAACGCTCGCTTTCACCTACCGCATTGGTCGACGAAACCAGTCGGCCAGCGTCGTCGTAGGCGTAGGAAACGACGGTCTGCTCGGTAATCCATACATACGGACCACGGCCTTCTGCCCGCTGTACCTGGTAGTCCACCGCCACGATGCGGTTCGATTCATGGCGCAGGAACAGCGCACAGCCCGCACCGTTATCCAGCCGCTCAATGCGCCCCAAATAATCCCGAGCAATCCGCAGCCGGTTGTCGTACGCATCGCTGATCGAGACCAGCACACCGTCGCGAAAGTGATAAAACCGTGATGCCTGGGCCAACACCAGCTCATCCGGCGACGAGCCCAAATAGATCGCTGCTTCGGCCAAGCTGTTGGTGATGGCCGGTCGAGCAACAGTCGGCAGCGGAAACGAAGTCGAGCGGTTCTCATGGTCAATCCAAACCACCGAGTCGCCCGACACCGCAAGCCGATGCGCCAGCGAGTGACTCCAACCAAACCCCAACCCGCCATCCACTTCCACCGCACTGGTGCGGTACAACCGTGTCCACTCGAACGGCAAGATCCCATCCAACGCGCCATCGGTCAGAGTGAGCAACTCCTCGCCGGTAACCATCGACACGGGGCAGCCGTTGGTTACCGTTTTATCCGAAGAAGCCGCCGCATCGCCGTTCAGGTTCTTCCCTGAAACAGGCACATCATCGACAGGCTCCTGCCTGACCAACACCGTCTTCTGTGTCTTGTTACGAACCGCTGGCACCGGGTTCGAAACCACGTGATCTCCCGCCTTCATCGGCGCAACCGATACGGTCTTGATCGCTGTCGCCGGGCCACCAAGCAGCAAAGGCTTCACCGCCTCGACATGCGCGTCCAACTTCGGCACGACCCACTGATCAGCCAGCCTCTCCAGCCACTGGCGCGCTCGTCCGGATTTGATATGCCCCAGCACCTGAGCGCCCAGGCGAATCTGCACGCCCAT
>NZ_LHVO01000047.1 GCF_001269925.1 Pseudomonas sp. MIACH | reverse complement strand
CGTATAAGCAGTAATTGGTTTTCCGTCTCTGTTTAAATGCACAACGGCTTTTGACTGCTTTCCATATACAAGTCCCTCTCTTTTATACCCCTCACCGACAACTTTTCCCATGTCCATTGGTTTTGGGGATTGCGCTCTGCCATTCAGTTTGAATATTAAAATAGCTCGTTCAATTGCATTGAATTGATCTCTGTGACTAAGAAAGTGCGTAGCTGCGCTTGGTGGTCTGGGTTGTCCCGCATTTCTCCCTCTATCGAAGGTCTCGATTTCGCCGGTGGTGGGGTTCCTAGCTGTTTCTACTCGTTCAAGTTGAGATATTAATGATGTTTGAGCTCCGTGCTTTTCTAGGAAGTGCGCTCCCGGAATTGACGTTTCCAACTCCGATAGATGTCGGTGAATATTTGACTCCGCAAGCTCATCAATTCTTGCCTGTCGTTCCGCACGTGTTAGTTGCGGTAAAGCGGGTTCTCCGCGATTGACACTTTCCGTGGGCGTCGGAACGCTCGTGCTTGGCTTACATCCATCCCCTCCTGGACATGTGCTCAAGCCTAACGGATCCACCCATCCCGTAGGGTTGGGCACATACTGGTAAGCATTGATCCCACCCGCCAACTTCACAGGGTCCGGCGTCAGATAACACCCAATATCCGGATTGTAGTAGCGATGACGGTTGTAGTGCAGTCCGCTTTCCTGATCGAAGTACTGACCCTGAAAACGTAGCGGGTTGTCGATTTTGCCTTTGTCGAGACGGCTGATCTGGCCGTAGGCGCGGTAGTGGGCGGACCAGACGATTTCGCCGTCGGGGGCGGTGAGTTCCTGTGGCGTGCCGAGGTGGTCGAGTTGGTAGTGGAAGGCTTTGGTGTTTTTTGGGCCGAAGCCTTCCAGCAGTGCCAGTGGACGGAAACTGTCGTGCTCGTAGAGATAGCTGCGATGGCGATCCGCATGGTGCTCAGCAATCAGCTTGTCGCCTTGCCAGAAAAACTCCGTGGTTATGCCGTCCACGGTTTTGCTGATGCGTCGCCCAAACGGGTCATAGCGATAGCTGGCGGTTTGGCCGTTGGGTTGGGTGAAGCCTATCAGCCGATGCTGGCAGTCGTAGCGGTATTCGGTGACGAGTGCGTGCCCACGGCCACGCCGTTCACGGATGAGGTTGCCGAAGGCGTCATAGTCGTAGTGGCGGTCGCCCTGGATCATCAGGCGGTTGCCGGCGACGATGTCGGGGCCGGGGCGGTCTTGCATGAGCAGGTTGCCGGCCGGGGTGTGGCCGAAGCGTTCCTGCAGGTCCTGGGAGTGGTTGGCGCGGGTGAGGCGGCCTAGCGGGTCGTAGTGGTAGTGGTGTTCGCCTTTGCGG
>NZ_LHVO01000046.1 GCF_001269925.1 Pseudomonas sp. MIACH | reverse complement strand
TGACCTCTCATCTGTTCAAGGCCGGCCGTGAACACCAGCGCGCCCAGGGGAAACTGCTGAGCAGCTACCAACACGACGACCGAGGACGCCTGTTAAACCACGGTATCTGTGACGTCGAAGGCGCGCTGTACCAACGTCAATATGACTACGACAAAACCGGCAACCTCACCCGCCTGCTCGACACCCGCAAAGGCGAACACCACTACCACTACGACCCGCTAGGCCGCCTCACCCGCGCCGACCACTCCCAAGACCTGCAGGAACGCTTCGGCCACACCCCCGCCGGCAACCTGCTCATGCAAGACCGCCCCGGCCCCGACATCGTTGCCGGCAACCGCCTGATGATCCAGGGCGACCGCCACTACGACTATGACGCCTTCGGCAACCTCATCCGCGAACGACGCGGCCGGGGGAATGCGCTGATCACCGAATACCGCTACGACTGCCAGCACCGCCTCATCGGAATCACCCAACCCAACGGCCAAACCGCGAGCTATCGCTATGACCCGTTTGGGCGGCGCATCAGCAAAACCGTGGACGGCATAACCACGGAGTTTTTCTGGCAAGGCGACAAGCTGATTGCTGAGCACCATGCGGATCGCCATCGCAGCTATCTCTACGAACCCGAGAGTTTCCGTCCACTGGCCCTGCTGGAAGGCTTCGGCCCAAAAAACACCAAAGCCTTCCACTACCAACTCGACCACCTCGGCACGCCGCAGGAACTGACAGACCCAGAGGGCGAAATCGTCTGGTCCGCCCACTACCGCGCCTACGGCCAGATCAGCCGTCTCGACAAAGGCAAAATCGACAACCCGCTACGTTTTCAGGGGCAGTACTTCGATCAGGAAAGCGGACTGCACTACAACCGTCATCGCTACTACAATCCCGATATTGGTCGCTATCTGACGCCAGACCCGGTGAAGTTGGCGGGTGGGATCAACGCCTACCAGTACGTGCCCAATCCTACGGGGTGGGTGGATCCGCTGGGGTTAAGTACTTGCCCTGGGGGAGATAGTTGCAAGCCAAGGCCTACCGTTCAAAACCCAACTGGAGATGTTGATCACGGCGAGCCTGCGTTACCGCAACTAACACGTGCGGAGAGAAAGGCAAGAATTGATGAACTTGCAGAAGCTAACGCTTACCGACGCTTGGAAGAGTTAGAAAAAGCAACACCGGGCGCGCATTTTTTGGAAAAGCACGGCGCGCAAACAACACTTGATTCTCAGCTTGAAAGAATCAGAACAGCTAAAAACCCTACCACGGGAATTGTTGAAGTTTACACATCAGGCCCCAATAACGGGCAACCCAAATATCCACCTGCTGCAACACACTATCTGAGTCACAGGGATCAATTGAACTCGATATATCGAGCACAGCTAATCTTTAGAAGAAACGGCCACGCGGCATCGCTAAGACCAATGGACATGGGAAAGATTATTGGTGAAGGCTATTCCAGTGGCAGTATGGAGTATAGTCAACAACGCAAAGCTCGAGTAATTCTAGACCAAAACGGAAAACCTAAAACCGCTTATACAGAGTAATGAGCATGAAAAGAAAGCCAAGCATGTCAATAATTCGTGGTTTACTCTTCACTTACGACATTGAAAATACGGATGATCTGGAGCGAGAACATCTCATCGCCTCGAAAAACATAAACAACGAGAAAGAGCTTATCGAGCTCTTTGATGAACTAACCAAACCCGAGTTCTTGTCTTATACAAAGTCAGAACAGGAGTGGTTTATTGAATCGATAGAGCACTACCTTGCTATTGACGATAACTTTAATGCGGCTTTTAAAACAATGGCAACCTATTTCAGCGAGCCAGTGACTGATCAACAAGCTTTCATGAGAGTACTACTGGAGTGCCTGAAACAATACAACGGTACTCATAAATCGCAGAAGTGAACTCGGCACCACCAGCCATCCGTGGCGAGCAAGCCTGCTCGCCACAAGGAATGAAGGCTCAGCCAAATTGCATGGGTGAGCCTCCCAGGCTGATCAGCGTTTACTCAGTTCCATAATCATCCGACTCAGCAAGTAGATCCGCGGCGCGACGCTCTCCACCTCCGCATACTCCTCCGGCGTATGGATATTGCCGCCGACAATCCCAAACCCATCCAACGTCGGCGTGCCCACCCCGGCTGACAAACTGGCATCCGCCGCGCCGCCGCTGCCTTCAATGGTCAACTTTTTACCCAACTCGCCATAAATCCCCTGGGCAATCGCCACCAGCTTGTCCGACTCCGGCGTCTGCGGCATGGGCGGCAAGCCGCGTTTGAGGGTGGTGGTCACTTCGGTTTCCGGGATCAACTTGTTGGCGGAGACCCGCACCAGGTCCTTCTCGATCCGATCGAACTCTTCCGGCAACGCCGCGCGTACGTCAGCCTTGGCGGTGGCTTGGTCGGGGATGACGTTGGTGCGGTCGCCCGCCTTGATGACGGTGAAGTTGATGGTGGTTTTCTTCTCTTCATCACCCAGCTTGCCCAACTGCAGGATCTGATGCGCGGCTTCCATGGCGGCGTTGCGCCCCAACTCCGGGGCCACGCCGGCGTGGGCGGCTTTGCCTTTGACTTCGACCACGGCGGTGGCACTGCCTTTGCGCCACACCACCAGGCCGTCGGCCGGGCGGCCGGGTTCGAGGTTCAGCGTGACGTCGTGGGCCTTGGCGGTGTTGCGGATCAGGTCAGAGGCGATGTCGGTGCCGGTTTCTTCGCTGGCATCGAGCAGGAAGGTAATTTGTGCGTAGTCCTTGAACCCTTGGTTCTTCAGGACTTTGAGCGCGTAGATCCCGGCGACGATGCCGCCCTTGTCATCCATCACGCCGGGACCATAGGCGCGACCGTCCTTGATATGAAACGGACGTTCGGCCGCCGAGCCTTCCTTGAATACGGTGTCCATGTGGGCCATCAGCAGGATTTTGGCCTTGCCGCTGCCCTTGAGGGTAGCGATCACATGGCTGCTGTTGGCGGCGGCATCCGGCACCCGTTCAATCGTGAAGCCCAGCTGTTTGAGTTCATCGACGGCGATATCACTCACCTGGGTCAGCCCTGGCCCATAGCCAGAACCCGAATCGATATTCACCAGCCGCTCCAGCAGTTGCAAGGCAGGGGCCTTGTACTGCTCGGCGTCCGCCTGGATCTGTTTATGCGGTTCGGCGCTGTAGGCCGGGAGTGCGAAGGACAAGGCCAGCGTGGCGGCCAGGAGGGTACGCGGGAAGGTGAAGAGCATGAACCGATCCTTGTGGTGTGTTGGGGTGCCGCCTCACCCTACCCCACTAGACCGATCGCAACCAAGTGCCTTGCGCCGAACTGACCCGGTTGCGCCCGCTGCTCTTGGCTTCATACAGCGCCAGGTCTGCATCATTGAGCCAACTGATGGAATCGGCGTGCCCAGGTTGATACGGCGCCAGGCCGATACTCAAGCTGGCACACAACGACGGGTCCTGGGCATACGCCAACGCGTTGAAGCGATCGCGCAACGCATCCATCACTTGCGTGGCGTGGTTGAGCGGCATGCCCGGCAGGATCACACAGAATTCATCGCCGCCATAACGCCCGGCCAGGTCGGTGGCGCGCAGGTTCTGGCGCAACACTTTGCTGAGCTGGCGCAGCACGATGTCGCCCGTGACGTGGCCATAGGTGTCGTTGATAAGCTTGAAATGGTCGATGTCGATCAACGCAATCGCGGCCCCTTGCTGTTCGCGGTGGCAGCGTTGGAACTCGATCTCCAGTTGATCTTTCCAGGCGCCATGGTTGAGCAGGCCGGTCAAGCTGTCGGTGCGGCTCAGCGCCAGCAATTCGCGCTTGTGCCGTGCCAGCGTCACCGCCTGGCGGTAACAGATCCAGCCCAGCGCCAGCGGGTAAACCATCAGAATCGGCAGGCAGGCATAGATCTGGGTGGGGGTGGTCGTGGCGATAAAGGCTGGGGTGAATATCAACAGCGCCGTACCGATACCCAGCGCCTGCGCCACCCAACCCGCCAGCATGAAACGCGGACCGCCGATGGCGACGTTGTTCATGGTCATCATCGACAGCGTTGTCACACCGGGCAGCGGGTTGAAGTGCATGGCAGCGACCCAGAAGCCGCCGCAGAACGAATCGAACAACAGGTTGCGGCGCTCACTACGCAGCGTATTGACGGCACGCGACGAGCGCTGGAAGGCCAGGACAGGCCAGACAAACGCGTTGATCACCATCCAGGCCCATACCCACGTTGGGGGCGCCAGCGGGTACATGCCAAACGCCACGCAAACAAAGCCAAGCGTCAGCCCTAAGGTGCGGGATTTATACAATCGGGTAGCGAGCGGAAGTCCTTTTCCTCCGGCGGCTGGCATGGGCGGCTGTAATCCTGGATGGGTGCCTGGAGTCTATCAGGGCGCCAGCAATTCGCCACTACCACTCATAAGCTCATATCCAAGGCACATAACCCATCCAAAACGATTAGCTGGAGAAGCCCCTGGCCAGCATCAATGCCACGCCCAGCAACAGCACCGCCGTGATCCGCTGCAGCAAAATACGGCGCTTGGGGTTTTCCAGCACGTGCTTGATGCGCTGGCCGAAGTAGCAATAAAGGCAACCGCTGGCAAATTGCAGCAACAGGAAGGTCGCCCCGAGGATGGCGATATCCGCCGCCGAACTGCGCTCCCCTGCCCCGGCGAACTGCGGGAACACGGCGCTGAACATGATGATGGTCTTGGGGTTGGAAAAACCGGTCAGCAGCCCTTTGCCGAACAGGCTGCGCGAGCCCTCTGCCGTAGCCGCCTTGCCGATCGACACACCGCTGCTGGTCCACTGCTTGTACGCCAGGTAGAGGATGTACGCCACGCCGACAAATTGAATCGTCTGGGTAATGGCGAGATTGCCTTTGATCAGTTCCGAGAAGCCCACGGCAAAGATCAGGATCGAAATCAGGTACGACACACTGGCACCGATCTGCGCCGGGATCGAACTGCGCAAGCCGTCCTTCAGGCCCAGGCTCAACAGCAGCAGGGTCATGGGGCCGGGGCTGAAGGTCATGGTGGCGCAAAACAGCAGGAAGTAGAGAAACGAAGACAGGGTTAACGCACTGGTCATGGGCCTGAGCCTTGAGTAGGTAGAAACGACAGCGGTGGGACGGGCCATGCCAGCACCCGCCCCGGAGCCGATCAGGCGACCGCGATTTCGGTCGTCAGCGATTCGCGGTACATCACCGCCAGCTCCCCGAGGGCAGCCTTGGCGGTCTGGTTACGGGTTTCGAAGGCCACCAGGCCTTTCCAATTGGTCTCAACGATGGCCTGCATCACATCGGCGTAGTCGCAGTTGCCGTCATGAATACCGAAATGCTGGTCCTGCACGCCATTGTTGTTGCTGAACGAAATACCCTTGATCAGGTGGTGATACTTGCGCACCACCTCGGCCGGCAGGCCGTTCTCGATATTGGCGTGGCCGGCATCGAGGAAGAAGTACACGTTGCGGTGCTCCTGCAGACGTTCGAACACAAAGGCGTATTCCGCTTCATGGGTAAAGATGTAGTGGAACGGCCGGTAGTTGACGTAGTTGGACAGGTTTTCCAGGTAGATATCCACGCCCTTGGCCTCGGCATAACGTGCCAGTTCCTGCACCGACTTGAGGTAGTGCGCCAAGGCAACCTTCTTGGCCATCAGCACCATTTTCGGCTCGACGATACTGCCCCCGTGGATGATCAAAGGTGCGCCCAGGCGGCTGGCGATATCGATCTCGCGCTTCACATAATCCACCGCTGCGGCACGGAAAGCCTCCACATCACTGCCCAGCGGGGCCTTGAAGTTGCCGTGATAGACCGGTTTCACGCCGGTAGCTGCGATCTGTTCCAGCAGGCTGGTGATGCGTGCTTCGGTCCAGTCGTCGACCATTTCACCGAACAGGCTGCCGTCGATATACCAGTGGGTGCAGCCACCCTCGACGGCGGTTTGCAGGCCGGCTTCAGCGGCCAGGTATTTCTGGTGGGCCACGCCGGTACAGAACGGTACGGAGGGGTTGATCAGTTTGCTTTCCATGGAGCGATTCCTTTCGTGATGGAGGTTTACAGTTCAATGGCCATGAAATCGGCCTTGGTCACGCCGCAATCCGGGCATGTCCAGTCTTCCGGCACCTCTTCCCAAGGGGTGCCTGCCGGGATTCCGTCTTCGGGAATGCCCAATTCTTCAACGTACATAAATCCGCAGGGGGCACACATATAAGTCTTCATGAGAATGCAAGATCCATTGCTCGCGGGTAGAAAAGTTCGCCGGTTCCAGGCGAGATGGCGTGCAGTCTAGGGGAGCGGCATTGCGCAAGGCAGGTAAAGTGATGCCTAATCCGGCCTAACTTCACCGGTAAAAGTACCGGCAAACACAAGGAAGGTTTATGTTTGTATCCGCCATCGCCTTTGTGGACGGCACGCCCAAGGTGCAGCAGATCGTCGAGGCGTTCAGCCAGCTCATCGAGAACGGCGAGTGGGCACCCGGCAGCAAGTTGCCATCGGTGCGTGAGTTGACCCAGACCCTGGGCGTCAGCAAGTTCACCCTCAACGAAGCCCTGGACCGCCTGCGTGGACGCAACCTGCTGACCTCCAGCCAGGGCCGTGGCTACTTTGTGGCGATGGACAGCGCGCGCCCGGCCTCGGTGGCGTGGGTCGACCTGCTGCCTCAGGATCTGCTCAGCGTGTTGCGGCGCCCCCTGGTCACTGCCAGCGGCGAGCTGCGCCCCGGCGGCGGCCACCTGCCGGAAGCCTGGCTGAACGCCGAGGCCATCCGCCAAGCCATGCGCAGTGTGGTGCGCGCGCCGTCGTTGCGCATCGCCGGGCTGGGCACACCGGCCGGCTTATTGCCGCTGCGCCAGGCACTGCAACAAAAGCTGCACGGCGAAGGCTTGTCGGTACCGGTGGAACAGATCATCACCACCCCCAACACCGTGCAAGGCCTGGACATGCTGATGCGCCTGCTCGCACGCCCCGGCGACACAGTGCTGCTCGACGCGCCGTGCTATTTCAACTTTCACGCCAACCTGGCCCTGCACGGCGTCAAGGTGGTGACCATCGAACGCCGCCCCGATGGCTTTGACTTCATCGCTCTCGAACAACTGCTGGCCGAACACCGGCCCAGCCTGTACCTGACCACCAGCGTGCTGCATAACCCGACCGGCCATTCCTTCAGCCCCAGCCAAGCGTTTCGCCTGTTGCAACTGACCCAGCAGTACCACTGCCACATCGTCGAGGACGATCTCTATGGTGACCTGCACCCCAACCCGCCGCCGCGCCTGGCCGCCGTCGCCGGCCTGGAGCAGGTCACCTACCTGTCGGGCTTCTCGAAGATCCTCAGCGCCAACACCCGGGTCAGCTTCGTGGTGGCCGCGCCGCAACTGGCGGCCAACCTGACCAATATGAAGCTGATGAGCGGTGGCGTGACCTCGGAGCTGTTCGAGCAGATCGTCTACCGCATGCTCAGCGAGGGCAGCTACGCCAAGCACCGCAAGCGCATGGTCCAGCGCTTGATGGAAGCCGGCGGGCGTGTAGAACAATGGCTCAGGCGCTGCGGATGCGAGTTGCCGATGGCCTATGAGGGCGGGATGTTTATCTGGGCACGCTTGCCACCCGGGGTGAACGGCGAGCTACTGGCCCAAGAGGCGCTGAAGCGCAGCATGGTCCTGGCGCCGGGCGCGCTGTTCGGCTACGACCCGGCCCATCGCGATTCGATGCGTTTCAACGTGGCCCACAGTGATGAACCCAGAGTGCAGCGGGTGTTTGAAGCGCTGTTGCTCAAGGCCCCGCGCGAGTCCTGAAAGGCTGCGGCGGTTCTGCCACCCCTGCGACGTTCGATCCATTCTTGCGCGTTGACCCGTTGTGTTACACACCATATAGTGTGCCCACAAACAGAACAGACCACTACATAGTGTGCAGTATCGGTATTTACCGACCACACTCTGCGCAGCATTTCAATGCCTGTAGCCTGCAAATCGAATTTTTTGGACGGGGTCAAACACCGTCAGAACAGAACAGAAGGGAGTATTTCAATGCTGAGTTGGGATGAAGTCGACAACGAGGACACCGGTGCAGCAGTGATCAAGGGCGCCAACGCCGGCCACGCCAGCGAAGCCAACATGGACCGCCTCGACGGCGCCGGCGCCGCTGCTGCCCTGGAAGCGCGCAATGTAACTGCCAACGACTCCGCCGCCATCGTGCGCGCCAAGGCCGCCCTGGACAAACTCGACGTCGCCGAAGGCCTCGCCGAACTCGAAGGCGCCTCCGCCCGCGTCGCCGTTGACGAAAAGCGCATGATCAACTGCCGCGCCGACCTCAACCAGCTCGTACCCTTCAAGTACGACTGGGCCTGGCAGAAGTACCTCGACGGCTGCGCCAACCACTGGATGCCGCAAGAGGTCAACATGACCGCCGACATCGCCCTGTGGAAAAACCCCGAAGGCCTGACCGACGACGAACGCCGCATCGTCATGCGCAACCTCGGCTTCTTCTCCACTGCGGATTCGTTGGTCGCCAACAACCTGGTCCTGGCCGTGTACCGCCTGATCACCAACCCGGAGTGCCGCCAGTACATCCTGCGCCAGGCCTTCGAAGAAGCGATCCACACCCACGCCTACCAGTACTGCATCGAATCGCTGGCCATGGATGAAGGCGAGATCTTCAACATGTACCACGAGATCCCATCGGTCGCCAAAAAGGCAGCCTGGGGCCTGAAATACACCCGTTCGATCTCCGATCCAAAGTTCGAAACCGGCACCGTCGACACCGACAAGGAACTGCTGCGCAACCTGGTCGCCTACTACTGCGTACTGGAAGGCATCTTCTTCTACTGCGGCTTCACCCAGATCCTCTCCATGGGCCGCCGCAACAAAATGACCGGCGTGGCCGAGCAGTTCCAGTACATCCTGCGCGATGAGTCGATGCACCTGAACTTCGGTATCGACGTGATCAACCAGATCAAAATCGAAAACCCACATTTGTGGGATGCCGAGATGAAGGAAGAAGCGACCCAGATGATCCTGCAGGGGACTCAGCTGGAGATTGAATACGCGCGGGATACCATGCCGCGTGGGGTGTTGGGGATGAACGCGGCGATGATGGAGGATTACCTCAAGTTCATCGCTAACCGTCGCCTGTCGCAGATCGGCTTGAAGGAAGAGTATCCGGGGACGACTAACCCGTTCCCGTGGATGAGCGAGATCATGGACTTGAAGAAAGAGAAAAACTTCTTCGAAACTCGCGTCATCGAGTACCAGACCGGCGGCGCGCTGAGCTGGGATTGAAAAAAAACGGCCCCTTTGTGGGGCCGTGTTGTTTCACTTGTCGACGTTTTTTATGCCCAATCAAACCATCAAGACGCCCTGCATAGGCCTGTGTTCCACCGTTTACGGCGACCTGGTCTGCCGGGGCTGCAAGCGTTATCACCACGAAGTGATCCAGTGGAATGGCTACAACGCCGAGGAAAAACAGGCAGTGTGGCTGCGCCTCGAACAATTGCTGGTGCAGGTAATGGTCAGCAAACTGGAAGTGCTCGACCCGCAGCGCCTGCGCCAGCAATTGGAGGACCGCAAGATTCGCTTTATGCCGCACCAGTCGCCTTATTGCTGGGCGTATCAGCTGATTGCCCGGGGCGCGCGGGTGATATCCAAGTTGGATGCCTATGGGTTGGCGTTGTTGCCGGAGTTTCGCGAACGCAATCTCACGGATTTGCGCGATGCGATCGACCGCGAGTTTTTCCTGCTGTCCGAGGCGCATTACGAGCGGTATATCGCACCTGGTTTTATCCGCGAAGTGTTTGGCCAGCCCCTCATAGCCAGCAGCCTATGATCCCTGATAGCGGCTACGGGGTATTTTTTCAGCTCCCCGCAAACGCTGCCATTGTGGTTAAAATGCCGCCCGCTCAATGACCGACGCTTAACGATGACCCCAGACGCACTCGCTACCCTGCACGCCCACCTGCTCACCGCCCTGGCCAGCGCCCCTGCTGAAACCCGGCGCCTGTTCCACGGCCGTGGCCGTTGCTGGCCGGGCCTGGAGCAATTGACGGTGGACTGGCTGCAAGGCGTGGTCCTGGTGGCGCTGTTCAAGGAGCCCGAAGCGACCCACCTGGATGCGTTGAAACAGCGGTTGATCGACATCGACTGGGCTCAATTCGGCGCCCACACCGTGGCCCTGCAACACCGCTACCTGCCGCAAAGCACCACCGAATGGCTGGTGGGTGCAGCCATCGACGAGTTGACCATCACCGAAGGCGGCCTGCGTTACCTGATCGACCTGGGTAAGAAGCAGAACAGCGGGTTGTTCCTCGACATGCGCTATGGCCGCAACTGGGTGCGCGAGCACGCCAAGGGCCTGCGGGTGCTCAACCTGTTTGCCTACACCTGCGGGTTCTCGGTCGCGGCCATCGAAGGCGGCGCCGAGCACGTGGTGAACCTGGACATGGCCCGTGGCGCCCTGAGCCGCGGCCGCGACAATCACCGCCTGAATGGTCACGACCTGAGCAAGGTCACCTTCCTCGGCCACGACTTGTTCAAATCCTGGGCCAAGGTCACCAACAGCGGCCCTTACGACTTGGTGATCATCGACCCGCCATCCTTTCAGAGGGGCAGTTTCCTGCTGACCAAGGACTACCAGCGCGTACTGCGCCGCCTGCCGGATTTGCTCACGGCCCAGGGCACTGTGCTGGCGTGCATGAATGACCCGGCCTTCGGCGAAGACTTCCTGATCGACGGCGTCACCCGCGAAGCACCGGGCCTGCGCTTTATTGAACGGCTGCAAAATCCACCGGAATTTCCGGATATCGACGCGCAAAGTGGCTTGAAGGCGCTGGTGTTCCGTCAAGGCTGATGCCGAAACGTCCTACGCTTGCTACGCTAAGAGATACACCGGGTGGTGAACCTTATCCCCCCCTTCCCGGTCGATACCTGCATCCCCCGGCCAGACTCGACGGCGTCACGTTGTCGGCTGCCCCGTTCCACCTTTTGGAGAACCGCCCGTGATATCGACCCTGCATGTAGCCAGAATCAAAGCCTGGGGCGCCCACGGCTTTACCGCCACCGGTGTGGTATTGGCCTTCCTGGCCACCCTGGCGTTGCTGGAAAACTCACCCAAGGCCTGCCTGCTCTGGCTAGGCCTGGCACTGGTGGTAGACGGCGTCGACGGCTCCCTGGCGCGGCGGGTGAATGTCAGCACGGTATTGCCCAGCTTTGACGGCTCGGTATTGGACCTGGTGATCGATTACCTCACCTACGTGTTTATCCCGGCACTGTTTATCTACCGCTATATCGACCTGCCGGACTTTACCCACCTGTTCACGGTGTCGGTGATCCTGGTGTCGTCGCTGTTCTGTTTCTGCAACGTGAACATGAAGAGCAAGGACAACTATTTCGTCGGCTTCCCCGCGGCCTGGAACGTGGTGGCGTTGTGCGTTTACATCATCCAGCCCGCCGCCTGGGTCACCTTGCTCACGGTGATCGGCCTGGCCCTGCTGACCGTGACGCCGATGAAGTTCCTGCACCCGTTCCGGGTCAAGCGGTTCATGCCGATCAATATCGCGGTGACCACCATCTGGTTGCTGTGCAGCTTTTTGATGGTGGTGGATTATCCCAACACCAACCCGTGGACGTTTGGGTTGTGGTCGGTGATGTCGGCGTATTTCCTCGGAATTTGCGTGTGGCGCACGGCGCTGGAGTGGTTGGGAACTCACAAATAGCCAACTGACACACCGTGGGCAAAATGTGGGTGGGGGCTTGTCCTCGATGGCGGCCTCTGGGCCGACCATGTTGTTGGTTTTGACCGAGTGCATATCCGTTGCTGCGGTCACGGCTACCTATGGTTCCGCCCTTACGGCGGGTCACTTTGGAAAAGCCCCAAAGTAACCAAAAGGCTCTTGCCCCACCACTCGGTACCTCGCCTAGGCTCGGTATGCCCGAACGAAGGCTTGCTGACTTCGTCAGCGGTTAAGGAAGTAGAAGCCACACCGCGTACGCTTCAAAGATCAGGTCGGCTTTAAGGCCGCCTCGCTTTGTTTTTGATCTGGAATCGCCCCGTCAAACACGCTGGCCGAACGTGGGCTTTGGAGCGTGGGTAACCCGGCAGGACGCCGGGTTAGCCGCGCTGGGCCAAGGATGGCCCATCGCGGCGGCCCACGCTCCAAAGCCTGCGTTCGGGCACACCGAGCCTAGGCGAGGTGCCGAGTGTTGGGGCGTAAGCGTTTTTGGTTACTTTTGGCGCTCTTCCAAAAGTGACCCGCTGTAAGAGCGGAACCCTAAGCAGCCGTTACCGCAGCAACGGATATGTACTCGATCAAAACCAACGACATGGTCGGCCCGAAGGCCGCCACGGAAACAAGCCCCCTCCCACATTTGGTTCTGCGTACAACAGGCAGGTAAGATGGCAGCCCTTCGCACAGCGCTTTGCTGCGCACTGCCAACCATAAGCCCTGCCCAATGCCTTTCGAACTCAGCGTAGACCTCACCACCCTCGCCATCCTCGCCGTCGTGGCCTTTATCGCCGGCTTTATCGACGCCATCGCCGGTGGCGGTGGCCTGCTCACCACCCCGGCGCTGCTCACCGCCGGGATGCCGCCCCATTTGGTACTGGGCACCAACAAGCTCAGTTCCACCTTCGGCTCGGCCACGGCCAGCTTCACCTTCTATCGCCGCAAGCTGTTCCACCCGCGCCAGTGGGTGCATGCGATCGTCGGCACCTTGATCGGTGCGTTGGCCGGTGCGGTGGTTGCCCACTACCTGCCCGCCGAAACCCTGAACAAAATGCTCCCGGTGATCGTATTCGGTTGCGGCGTGTATTTGCTGTTCGGTGGCACGCCCAAGGCGCCGCTGGACGCCGACGCGCCGATCAAGAAGAAATGGCAAGGCGCCCAGGGTTTCGGCCTGGGCTTCTACGACGGCGTGGCCGGCCCCGGTACCGGTGCGTTCTGGACCGTGAGCACCATGCTGTTGCACCCCATCGACCTGGTGAAGGCCAGCGGCGTGGCGCGCAGCATGAACTTCGTCAGCAACGCGGCGGCGTTGTCGGTGTTTATCTTCAACGGCTCGGTGGATTGGATCGTCGGCCTGGCGATGGGCGTGTCGGTGATGTGTGGCGCGTTCTTTGGCGCCCGCAGCGCGATCAGCGGCGGCGCCAAGTTCATTCGTCCGGTGTTTATCACCGTGGTCCTCGGCCTGACGGTGCGCCTAGCCTGGCAGCACTGGTTCAGCGTGGCCTAAGCGGCGGGCCACATAGAGGTCGATCAGGTAACGCGCAATCGAGCGTGACGCCGGCAACGGCGGCAGGTCGTGGATGCTGAACCACTGCGCATCTTCGATCTCGTCGGCCTGGGGCACGATGTCGCCACCGGCGTACTCGGCATGGAAGCCCAGCATCATCGAATGGGGGAACGGCCAGCACTGGCTGCCCATGTACTGGATGTTCCTGACCTCCACCTGCACTTCCTCGCGCACCTCGCGGATCAGGCAGTCTTCGGCTGACTCACCCGGCTCGGCAAAGCCCGCCAAGGTGCTGTAGACCCCGGTGACAAACCGCGGCGAGCGCGCCAGCAGGATCTCGTCGCCACGGGTCACCAGCACGATCATGCTCGGCGAAATCCGTGGGTAGCTGCGCAGGTCGCAGGCCTGGCAGTACATTGCCCGCTCCCGTGGCACCTGGACCATGGCCTGGCCGCAACTGCCGCAGAACCGATGCTCGCGTGCCCAGGTGCCGATCTGCGCGGCGTAGCCCAGCACTTTGTACAGGGTGTGATCACCTTGCAGCATGAAGCCGCGCAGGCCCTGCCAACTGCATCCTTGCACTTCGCCCGCCGAGTCGAGTTCCAGCAGGTACACCGGCTCACCGTCGAGGTGGCCGATGCCGTGTTCGGCAAACACCGAAAGGTCCTGGCGCTTGAGCCATTCCCGAGGGAACAGCGGGCCATTGGCGTCATGCAAAAAGCCGTCGCGGCTGCGGGCGACGGCCCAGCCGCCGGGGGCGTCGTTGTCCAGCAGCGTTGTGGTAATCCAGCCTGGGGTCATGTCAGTCAATCCACGAATTCGGGTTTCTGCTTACTCATATGGGCCGCAATGGCCAAGCGCAGGTCGTTGGATTGCAACATAGCCGAGTTCCAGGTGGCAACGTATTCCAGACCGTCATTGACCGTATGGTCACGCATGTAGCTGATCATGGCTTTGGTGCCGGTGACCGCAATCGGCGACTTGGCGGCGATTTCATGGGCGATCTCGAACACGCCGGCCAACAGGCTTTCCTGATCGGCATACACACGATTGACCAGGCCGATGCTGCGCGCTTCCTCGGCGCCGAACTGGCGGCCGGTGTAGGCCAGCTCACGCAGCATGCCGTCGCCGATGATGCGTGGCAGGCGTTGCAGGGTGCCGACGTCAGCAGCCATGCCGATATCGATTTCCTTGATCGAGAATTGCGCGTCTTCAGCGGCGTAGCGCATGTCGCAGGCGCTGATCAGGTCGATGGCGCCACCGATGCAGTAACCCTGGATCGCCGCCAGTACCGGTTTGCGGCAGTTGTCGACAGCGTTGAACGAGGCTTGCAGTTCCAGAATCTTGCGGCGCAACAGGCGTGCATTGCGGCCCACATCCTTGCCGAGATCGTTGGCCACCGAGGCCAGCATCATCAGGTCGATGCCAGAGGAAAAATGCTTGCCGGCGCCGCTGAGGACCACGGCACGCACGGCATCGGTGTCTTCGATCCACTGGAAGATATCGATGATCTCGGTCCAGAACGCGGCGTTCATCGCGTTGATCTTTTCCGGGCGGTTGATCTGCACATGGGCAACGTTGCCGCTGAGTTCGACGACGAAAGCTTGGTATTCGGACATGGCAGTGATCCCTGACTGGCGAGTGATAAGGCCCGAACTATAACAAGGGTGCGCCACGGCGCATCGGCCAAAAGCGGGACTGGCAACGGGGATTGAAAAGACGCTGGATAAAAGCCCCGGCACACGCCATCCTTCGCGCTTTAAGCCGCCCCATCAGCGGCGTTCGACGTTTAAAGGATATGCCCATGCACGCCCAACCCCTCGCCCCCGCCGATTTCGAACTCATCGAAGAAACCCTGTTGAAGTACGGCGACGACCATTCGGTGCTGAACCTGGCCGAACTCGACGGCTACTTCACCGCATTGGTGTCCAGCCCCGCTCAGGTGGATATTGCAGAGTGGTTCCCGGCGATCTGGGGTGGGCAGAACCCGGAGTGGGAAAGCGCCGAGGAGGCCAAGCAGTTCCTGGACCTGTGCGTGCGTCATATCAACACCTTGGCCGCACAACTGGCGACTGACGCCAAGGCCTTCAAGGCACGCTTCGATGAAACCGAACACCAGGGCCAAGTCGTGACCCTCGCCGAAGAATGGTGCTTTGGTTATATCCGTGGCGCCGCTATCGGCATTTGGCCTGAGTTGCCCGTGGAGCAGGCAGCGAACCTGGAGAAAATCTCCTGGTGCGCCGAGCAGGACAATTTCGAATTGCCGGCCGACCTGGATGTGGCGCTGCATCAACAACGGGCCAGCGATATCGAACCGGCGGCACGGGCACTGCACGATTACTGGTTGAGCAAGCGCTAGACCTCGACAAGCACCGCACCTTTGGCCGATTATTCGGGTCCGCCCGTCGGCCACTCCGTACCACCTTGCCTTGATCAGGAGCCTTGCACCTTGAGTTCGCAGAAAACCGTGACCGTTACACCGCCCAACTTCCCCCTGAACGGCAAGGTCGCGCCCCCCGGCTCCAAATCCATTACCAACCGCGCCTTGCTGCTGGCGGCCCTGGCCAAAGGCACCAGCCGCCTGAGCGGAGCCTTGAAGAGCGATGACACCCGGCATATGTCGGTGGCCCTGCGCCAGATGGGCGTGACCATTGATGAGCCGGACGACACCACCTTCGTGGTCACCGGCCAAGGCAAGCTGCAATTGCCTGCGCAGCCGTTGTTCCTCGGCAATGCCGGCACCGCGATGCGCTTTCTCACCGCCGCCGTCGCCACGGTTGAAGGCACCGTGGTGCTGGACGGCGACGACTATATGCAAAAACGCCCGATCGGCCCGCTGCTGGCCACCCTCGGCCAGAACGGTATCCAGGTCGACAGCCCGACCGGTTGCCCACCGGTGACCGTGCACGGCGTGGGCAAGGTCCAGGCCAAGCGCTTCGAGATCGACGGTGGCTTGTCCAGCCAGTACGTCTCGGCCCTGTTGATGCTCGCCGCCTGCGGCGCAGCGCCGATTGAAGTGGCGCTGACCGGCAAGGACATCGGTGCCCGTGGCTATGTGGACCTGACCCTGGACTGCATGCGGGCCTTCGGCGCCCAGGTCGATGTGGTCGACGACACCACCTGGCGCGTGGCCCCTACCGGCTACACCGCCCATGACTACCTGATCGAACCCGACGCTTCCGCCGCCACCTACTTGTGGGCGGCTGAAGTGCTGACCGGTGGCCGCATCGACATCGGCGTGGCCGCGCAGGATTTCACCCAGCCGGACGCCAAGGCCCAGGCTGTGATTGCGCAGTTCCCGAATATGCCGGCCACCGTGGTCGGCTCGCAGATGCAGGACGCGATCCCGACCCTGGCGGTGCTGGCCGCCTTCAACAACACCCCGGTGCGCTTTACTGAACTGGCCAACCTGCGGGTCAAGGAATGTGATCGCGTACAGGCACTGCATGACGGCCTCAATGAGATCCGTCCGGGCCTCGCCACCATTGAAGGCGACGACTTGCTGGTCGCGGCCGACCCTGCGCTGGCCGGCACCTCGTGCAAGGCACTGATCGATACCCACGCCGACCACCGCATCGCCATGTGCTTTGCGCTGGCGGGGTTGAAAGTCGCAGGGATCCGCATTCAGGACCCGGACTGCGTGGCCAAGACCTATCCTGGGTACTGGAAGGCCCTGGGCAGCCTTGGGGTCGCGCTGAGCTACTGACTCACCGGCGTCGGAATGGGGAGGTAAGGATCATGACAATTCGCCAACCCTGCCCACCCGGCGCCTGTGTCTGCGAGCGTGAACAACTGCTGGAAGCCCCCGGCGCCGACCTGCGTATCCTCAGCCTGACCCGCCAGGAAGAAAAACGCCTGATCGAGCGCCTTGAAAACCTGCAAAGCCTGCAAGACCTGGAGCGCATGCAACAGCGGATGCATGAGCTATTGGGCATCCGCGTGCATGTCGCACCGGGGCACACCGAGGTCAAGAGCATGCGCGGTATCCAGATTGTCATCGACGAACTGCCAGGCATGTGCCGCAAGACCCGGCAATCAATCCCGGCGGCGATTCGCCGGGGCCTGGAGAAAAACCCGGAAATTGCCTACCGCCTGCTGGATGCCCACGACCTGTTTCGCGACGGTTGAATCAGCCGGCAACCGTCTCGGCCTCGAACAGTCTCTGCCCCACCGCCTTCGCCGTTTTCAAATGCGCTGCGGCCGCGCCGCCTTCAGAGTCCAGCAACAGCTCGGACGTCACCACCTTCGCCCCGCAGTAATCGAAGATGCCGTAGTCGATCTGGGTGCGCATCGCCTTGGCATAGCCATGGCGCTCAAATGCGCTGTCATCCGCACCGCCGAGGGCCAGCAAGTGCACCTGCATGTGCCGCAGTTTTTTCACCACCGGCGTGTCCGGGCGGTAATCGATCGCCCAGCCGTTGACGAACACGCGGTCGACCCAGCCCTTGAGCAGGCCTGGCAGCGACCACCAGTAGATCGGGAACGCCAGCACCAGGGCATCGGCGCGGTCCAGTCGCGCCTGCTCGGCCAGCACGTCGGCCGGTGGTGTAGCGTGGCTGCGGTGTACTCGATGGTCGGCGGCGGTGTAGCGTGGGTCGAAACCTTCGGCGGCGAGGTCGGCGATTTCGTAGGTATGGCCCGCAGCAGTCAGCCCGGCAGCCACCTGCGCGGCCACGGCGTGGGTGAGGGATTGTGGGTCGTGATGGGCGACGACGATGAGTGCGTGCATGACTTTGACTCCCTTTCGGTTTAAGCTACTTTTAGTAAGTTAACGCCGACAAGTTACTTTTGGTATATAACCATGTCAAGCCCTGAATCCCCTGCCCCACGCCGTCGCCTGTCCCGTGAAGATCGCCTGCGCCAATTATTGGATATCGCCTGGCAACTGGTGCGCGAGGAAGGCACCGAAGCCTTGACCCTCGGCCGCCTGGCAGAACTGGCAGGCGTCACCAAGCCAGTGGTCTACGACCATTTCGTCACCCGCGCCGGCTTGCTCGCCGCGCTGTATGAAGACTTCGACGGGCGGCAAAACCAGGTGTTTACCGAGGCCCTCGACGCCAGCGGCGCGACCTTGGCAGAGCGCGCAGGGGTGATTGCCTCGTGCTATGTCGATTGCGTGTTATTGCAGGGGCGGGAAATTCCGGGGGTGATTGCGGCACTGAGCAGCTCGCCGGAGTTGGAAGCGCTCAAGCGCAAATACGAGGCGATTTTTCTCGACAAATGCCGCGCCGCACTGGCGCCCTTTGGCCAGGTTTCACAGCCAGGATTACGCGCGATGCTGGGGGCGGCGGAAGCGTTGTCCGATGCTGCGGCGAGTGGCGAGATCAGCCGGGAAGAAGCGCAAGATGAGTTGCTCGCAACCATCCTGGCAATGGTTAACCGCGCACGGCGCTGAAGACTGAAGACTGAAGAAGCTTCTGTGGCAGACGGGCTTCTGTGGCGAGCGGGCTTGCCCCGCGTTGGGCTGCGTAGCGGCCCCAAAAAAACGGGAGCGCTGCGCACTCCAACGCGGGGCAAGCCCGCTCGCCACAGAAGCCCGCTCGCCACAAAAAAGCCAACCAGGCCCAGGCTAACGCCCTGCCACAAACAACTGGACCTTGCGCGCCAGTTGATCCAAATGCCGATCGCGCTGTTTCTCGGCATCCACCATCGCCCGCTTGCCGTGTTTTTGCAGCAGGTAGGTATGGATCTGCCGCACTTCCAGGGAGCTGTAGATCGGCGCCACGTCCAGCACGCCCATCAAGCCATCGGTGCCGTAGTCCCGCGTATTCATCAGCACCTGGGTGCCGCGCGCGCCGCGCACCTGAAAGCCCATGGCCTCAAACGCCGGGACCTTCTCCACAGCACACGCCAACTCGGCATGGGGATAGCGCGCCAGCACGTCCGCCACCATCCCACGCGCCACACCTTGGCGCCTGAAGCCAGCCTGCACCGCCATAAAGGCGATGCCACAGGCTTCAGGATCGTCTTTCACCGGCAGATACAGGCAAAAGCCAATCACCTGTTCCTCAATCGTCGCCACGATCAACTCAACGGCAATCCCCTTCGACCCGTCCAATGCCTCCAGGTACAGGTGCACCTCAAAGCCGATGGCGTATTGGTAGATGTTGTAAAGCAAGTTGCTCGGCGGCAGCGCGACGCTGCTGATGTCGGTGAGGTTATCCACCACCATCTGCAGGATCTGCGCATTGATGGGCTCGGGGCACGGTGTGGTGTAGCGGGTAAGGCTGAACATGCAGATTCCTGGGGTTTCGCGTCAAGGCAGTGGCGATTGTACCTGTTGCAGGCCGTTTATTGCCCGCACACCTCACGCACACACCCGCGTAACCAGCGGTGGGCCAGGTCGGCATCCAGCCGCGGATGCCAGAGCATCGCCACGGTGAAGGGCGCCAGTGCCAGCGGCAACGCAAAACTGTGCAGGCCTTCGCGCTGATGGGCGGTGTAGCGTTCGGGCACGCTGGCAATCAGGTCGGTGTCGCGGGCCAGGGCGATGGCCGTGGCGAACCCGGCGACGATGGTGCTGATCTGCCGGGTGAGGCCCAACGCTTGCAAGGCATCGTCGACCTGGCCGCGCGCCTGTCCACGACGGGACACATAGACATGCCGACCTTCGGCGAAACGCTGGGCGTTGACCTCGCCCTGGCTGAGCGGATGGCCGCTGCGCACCACACCCACCAGGCGGTCGCGGAACAGCGCCCGGGTCAGCACTTCGGGGCTGGCGGTGGGATCGACCACGCCGGTTTCCAGGTCGACGCTGCCCTCGCGCAGCAGCGTGCTGTCCTTGTCGGTCTTGCTGACGAAACGCAGGCGTACACCGGGTGCTTCCTGTGCGATGCGCGCCAGCAACGCGGGACCGAAGTTTTCGACGAACTCTTCGCTGGTGCGCAAGGTGAAGGTGCGCTCCACCTGGGCCAGGTCCAGGGATTGTGCCGGGCGCAGCACCGCGTGGGCATCTTGCACCAGGCGGCTGACCTGTTCACGCAACGCCAGCGCGCGGGGCGTCGGCACCAGCCCGCGTCCCGCGCGCACCAACAGCGGGTCGCCGGTGGTTTCGCGCAGGCGCGCCAACGCACGGCTCATGGCCGAAGGGCTCAACTGCAAGCGCTTGGCCGCTCGGGCGACACTGCCTTCGGCCAGCAAGACATCCAGGGTGATCAGCAAATTGAGATCGGGCATCGGCGCTCCTCATCAGGCGTTTGATGCAGGTATTAACTGCAAACCCTGCGTCTTCCGCCATGTTAGGCGACGTCGTAGATTTGTGACAGTTGCGTCCACCCAAGGAATCTCCCATGCATACCTCTTCACGCGGCGGCCTTGCCAGCCTGTCGCTGTCCATGTTGCTCGCCTCCCTCGGCACCAGCATCGCGAATGTCGGCCTGCCCAGCCTGGCGCAGGGCTTCGATGTGTCGTTCCACGCCGTGCAATGGGTGGTGCTCGCTTATCTGGTGGCGATCACAGCGGTGATTGTCATGACGGGCCGATTAGGCGATCGCCTGGGCCGTCGCCGGCTGCTGCTCGGCGGGCTGCTGTTGTTTGCGCTGGGCAGTGGGCTGTGTGCGGGTGCGCCCTCGCTGGGCTGGCTGATTGCTGCCCGCCTTCTGCAGGGCCTGGGTGCGGCGAGCATGATGGCAATGGCGCTGGGGATGGTCGGCGACACGGTGACCAAGGAACGCACCGGCCGGGTGATGGGCCTGCTGGGCACGATGTCAGCCGTCGGCACCGCCATGGGCCCCGCCGCTGGCGGGTTATTGCTCAGTGTGTGGGGCTGGCGCGCGCTGTTTCTGGTGGGCATGCCCTTGGGGTTACTCACCGCCTGCCTCGCGTGGCGCTACTTGCCGGTTGATCAACGCCGGGCAGGCGCACCTTTTAGCGTCTGGTCACCGTTGAAGGAAGCACCCTTGCGCACGAGTCTCGCGATGAATGCCTTGGTGGCGGCGGTGATCATGGCGACCTTTGTGGTCGGCCCGTTCTACCTGTCCCAGGGGCTGGGGCTTGACCCGCAATGGATGGGCCTGGCCATGGCCGTTGGGCCCTGTGTCGCGGCGCTCGGCGGTGTACCGGCGGGTCGCCTCACCGACCGCCACGGCTGGCGACCGATGACGTTTGCCGGGCTGGGCCTGCTGTTTTGCGCCGCCATGCTGTTGTCGTTGGCCTCGGGATTGATCGCCTACCTGGCGGGGCTGGTGATTCTGACGGCGGGCTATAGCTTGTTCCAGGCCGCCAACAACACGGCGGTGATGTGCGATGTAGACAGTGCGCGCCGAGGCACGGTCGCAGGCTTGCTCAACCTGTCACGCAATATAGGGCTGATCTTCGGTACCTCGGCCCTGGGGGCGGTGTTCGCCTGGGCAACCCCGGATGTCACCCACGCCACCGCGCAATCCGTGGCGGGCGGCCTGCATGCCACGTTCGCCGTAGCCGTCGGTCTGATCCTGCTGGCCATCGCGATGGCAACGGGCCGCATCCGCGCCGTGAATGCCCCGCAGAATACCCGTTGAGGCAAAAAAACAAAAAAGGCGTTGCGCCAGACGGGGTTACATCGCGCATCATGGGCACTTTCAAGCTCAAGGGTAACGTCCATGCGCGTTCTGTCATTGATGATGGGTCTCACGACGCTGGCCGCCAGTACGGTGTTCTGCGCCAGCGCGATGGCGAATGAAGAAAGTCAACTGGTGCAACAGATCAACCAATACCGCAGCCAGGTGCAACGCTGCGGCGACCAGGGCTCCCAGGAACTGCCTCCCCTGGCCAGCGACACACGGCTGGTGCTGCCCGCCAATAACGTCGGCGACCTGCAGCAGGCGCTGGCCCGGGCGGCGTATCCGATGGTCAACGTCCAGGCCATCAGCCTCTCCGGTCCCAAGGACGCCCAGGCCGCCATGAAAGCCGTGCGCGAGAGTTTCTGCCGGGTGGTGCTGGACCCGCAATTCGTCGACATCGGCGTGAGCAACAGCGGCCAGGACTGGCGCATCGTGCTGGCCCGCCCGTTGCTGTCCAGCGGCCTGGGCGACTGGCAAACCGAAGGCCGCAAACTGCTGGACCTGATCAATACCGCGCGCGCGCAACCGCGCCAATGCGGTACCCAGGAATTTACCGCGACCACCCCGTTGTCGTGGAACGACGAGCTGGCCGGTGCCGCCAACAGCCACACGCGCAACATGGCCAACGGCAATTTCTTCGACCATCTGGACCACGACGGCCGCACCCCTGGCGACCGCGCCGAACTGGCGGGATACATCGCGAAGAACATCGGCGAAAACATCGCCGCCGGCCTGGACACCCCGCGCAAGGTGGTCGACGGCTGGCTCGCCAGCCCCGGCCATTGCGCCAACCTGATGAACCCGCAGTTTCGCGAATTGGGCGCGGCGTATGCCATGGACCCGAAGAGCGATGCGGGCATTTACTGGACCGGTTTATTCGGCGCGCAATAAGGTTGGGCAATCGCCCAACCCAGCCGAGCTTCAGCTGATCAAACGAATGAAGCATCAAATTGCCATCTAACCGATAATTGCGCTGAACTGGCAGCGTTGAAGCGGGTCTGTAGCTGTGCGCCGCATCCTCAACGGCGCGTCGAAGACTCTGAAAAACAAGGTGTTCCCCCAATGATGAATTGGCTGCAAAGCAGCGGCGACATGGCTGAACGGGTGCGCCTGCATGATTGGGCCAATACACCGCTCGGCCCACTGGAGCAGTGGCCAGACGTTTTGAAGACCACGGTCGCGCTGTGTTTTGCGTCGAGCTTTCCCCAGGCGATTGTCTGGGGCCCGCAGTTGATCACGCTCTACAACGACGCGTTTATCCCCATTCTGGGCAGCAAACCCGATGCGCTGGGACGCCCATTCAGCGAAGTGTGGGCCGAGGTGTGGGATGACGTCAGCCCTATCGCCGATGCCGCCTTCAAGGGCCACGCCACCTATATCGAAAACTTCCCCTTGGTGATCGAGCGCGGCCCAAGCCGGGAGCAGGCCTACTTCACCTTCTGCTACAGCCCGATTCGCGACCCCGAAGGCAATGTGGTCGGGATGCTCGACACCGTCACCGAGACCACCGCCACGGTGTTCCTGGCGCGCCGCATGGCGGTGCTGGACGCCATCGCCAACGCGGTGGTCAATGCCGCCGATGCCGAGGCCATCATGACCAGCACCACCCGGCTGCTGGCCGAGCACCTGCAAGTGAGCAATTGCGCCTACGCGGACATGGACGCCGATGAAGACGGCTTTACCATTCGTGACAACTGGACCGCGCCCGGCTCGCCCAGCATCATCGGCCGCTACAGCCTGGCGGCGTTCGGCGAGAAGGCGGTCAAATGCCTGCACGACGGCGAGCCCCTGGTGATCCAGGACAACCTGCGCGAGTTGCCGCCCGAAGAGTCCGCCAGCTTCCAGGCCCTGGGAGTGACCGCGACGATCTGCATGCCGCTGATCAAGAACGGGCGCCTGACCGCGCTGATGGCCATACACGACAAAAAACCACGCCCCTGGTCCCCTTACGACCTGGCCTTGCTGCGCGAAGTCACCGAGCGCTCCTGGGCCCATATCGAGCGCGTGCGCGCCGATGCCGAGGTGCGCCAAGGCCTGGCGGCCTACGCCGAACTGAATACCACCCTGGAACAACGCGTCGAAGAACGCACCCTGGCGCTGGCCCAGGCCGAAGCCGCGCTGCGCCAGTCGCAGAAACTCGAAGCCATCGGCCAATTGACCGGCGGCGTGGCCCACGACTTCAACAACCTGCTGACGATCATTCGCTCGTCGGTGGACTTTTTGCGCCAGCCCGACCTGTCGGAGCAGCGCCGCCAGCGCTACATGGGCGCGGTGGCGGATACCGTAGAGCGGGCCAGCAAGCTGACCAGCCAATTGCTCGCCTTTGCCCGTCGCCAACCGCTGAACCCCGAAGTCTTCGACGTCGGTCAGCGGGTACAGAACATTGGCGAGATGCTGGAAAGCGTGACCGGCGCGCGCATTCATGTGCGCGTGGAGATGCCGTCGAAGCCCTGTTTCGCGCGTATCGATGCCAGCCAATTTGAAACCGCCTTGATCAACATCGCCCTCAATGCACGGGACGCGATGGATGGCCAAGGCACCCTCACCCTGCGGGTGGCCGGCGATCAACCGTTGCCATACATTCGCGGCGACGCGGGGTCAGGTCACGGGTACATCGCCATCGCGCTCGCCGACACCGGCCCCGGTATTCCCGAGGACACCGTCGAGCGGATTTTCGAACCGTTCTTCACCACCAAGGCAGTGGGTAAAGGCACTGGCCTGGGCCTGTCGCAAGTCTTTGGGTTCGCCAAGCAGTCGGGGGGCAATATCGATGTGGCCAGCACGCCCGGCCAAGGCAGCGTGTTCACCTTGTACCTGCCCCAGGTCGAAGCGAAGGCAGCGCTGCCAAACAGTCCCCAGGAAAGGCTGGCCGCGTCCCACGACACCGCGCAGTGCCGGGTGCTGATTGTGGAGGACAACCTGGAGGTTGGACGGTTTGCCAGCCAGATTCTTCAAGACCTGGGCTACCAGGCCACTTGGGTGACCGATGCCGAACAAGCCTTGACCTTGGCGGGACCGGATGCGAGGGCCTTCGATGTGATTTTCTCGGACGTGGTCATGCCCGGTATCACCGGCGTCGCCATGGCCAAGCAGCTGCGCCAGCGCCGGGCGGACCTGCCGGTGGTACTGACCTCGGGCTACAGCGAAGAGCTGGCAGACAACGGCTATGACGGTTTCGAGTTCCTGCCCAAGCCTTACTCGGCCGAGCAGGTTTCGCGGGTATTGATCAAGGCCATGCGCAAGGATTGAGCCGCGCCCTACTCCGCCACCGCCACCTGGTTGCGGCCCAACGCCTTGGCCCGGTACAGCGCTTTGTCGGCGGTATTCATAAGGCCGTGCAGGTCCTCATCCACGGCATCGGTGAACGCCACCCCAAGGCTGGCTGAAAGCCCTTTGACGGGCTCGGCCACCAGGCCGGATATCGACTTGACCAGTTGCTCGGCAATGTCCCGTGCGGCTTCCAATGACGTATTGGGCAACAACACTGCAAACTCTTCGCCGCCCAAACGGCCGTACACATCAGCCTTACGGAACGACGCACTGATCACCCCGCCAATCTGGCGCAAGACCTGGTCGCCGGCCTGGTGGCCGTAGGTGTCGTTGATCTGCTTGAAGTGGTCCATGTCCATCATCAGCACGCACAGCGGCTGCTGCTTGTGACGGCATTGCGCGTACAGCACCTGGGCATGTTCGAAAAACGCCCGACGGTTCATCAGGCCGGTCAGCTCATCGGTCTGTGCGGCACGGGTCGAAAGGTGATGGGCGCGTTCCATTTGCCGGCTCAGGCGAAAGGCTTTTTCCAGAGCATCGGACAACTTGCGCGTGGCGCTGACCACAAACGTGGAAAACACCAGCACCGCAATCGCGACGCCGACTTGCATGGGTGACGGCTGAAACAGCAGCCATAGGGTGCAAGGCAACAACACCAGGCCCATGGACACCAGGGTCATGTAGCGATAGGCCGAATAACACGACACGGCGCTGACCGACATGCCCACGGTAAACAGCATCACCAACACCTGGGACAGTCGATCATCGGTGGGCATCAGCGCCAATGCCCCAGCCCCCCAGATGCCGGCGGAGAGCGCCAGGGTCAACCAGTAGCGGCGCTCCCAGCGGTCTGGCGTGCGTTCGCTGTTGGGACAGCGGAACCAGTCCAGGAACATCTTGATCCGCAGCAGCGACGAGGCGCCCAGCAGCACCAGCCATACCAGCATGAACGTGTGGTCGAAGCGTTCCCAGCACAACCAGCAAAGCATCGCTGCCGCCATATAACTGCCGAAAATGGCCGCAAATGACTGGCGAAACAACTGGTGCAAGCGGTCTGTTCGCACCTGCTCCTCTATAAAGCAATCCTGGTCCTGCCCACGCCCAAGGCCATTCATGAAGTTCGCCCGATTCGACTGCCATGACAAAGGCGCCATTGTGGCACCCTGCCAGCAGCGTGGACAACTGAATCCAGCACGGTAGAGCCTTTAACTGGTTTCGGGCCGCAAAATCAGGACCCCCAGCGGCGGCAAATTCAGCGACAGTGATACGGGCTGTCCATGGCGCGGTTCATCCTGGGTAAATACCGCACCGCCGTTACCGAAATTGGAGCCGGCATAGGTATCGGCATCACTGTTGATCACCTCGCTCCAACGGCCGGCGAACGGTACGCCAACCTTATAGGCCTCACGCGGCACCGGGGTGAAGTTGGCCACCACCAACACCGGCCTGCCGTCCTTGCTCCAGCGCAGCCAGGCGTAGACGCTGTTGATCGCGTCATCGCCAATCAGCCATTGGAAGCCCTGGGGCGCGTCATCCTGCTCGTGCAGGGCCGGTTCCTCGCGGTACAGGCGGTTCAAGTCACCGACCAGCTTTTGCACGCCTTTGTGCTCGGCGTACTGCAGCAAGTACCAGTCCAGTTGCTGATCATGGTTCCACTCGCGCCACTGGCCGAATTCGCAGCCCATGAACAGCAGTTTCTTGCCCGGATGCATCCACATGAACGCCAGGTAGGCGCGCAGGTTGGCGAACTTCTGCCAGCGGTCGCCAGGCATCTTGTCGATCAGCGAGTGTTTGCCGTGCACCACTTCATCGTGGGAGATCGGCAGGATGAAACGCTCGGACCACGCATACACCAGGCCGAAGCTCAGCTCGTTATGGTGGTGGGCGCGGTAGACCGGGTCCTGCTGGATGTAATGCAGCGAATCGTGCATCCAGCCCATGTTCCATTTGTAGTTGAAGCCCAGGCCGCCCTGTTGGGTGGGCTGGCTGACGCCGGGCCAGGCGGTGGACTCTTCGGCGATCACCAGCGCGCCTGGGGCTTCCAGCGCCACCACGTCGTTCAAGTGGCGCAGGAAGTCGATGGCTTCCAGGTTCTCGCGCCCGCCATGGCGGTTGGGCACCCATTCGCCGGCCTTGCGCGAATAGTCGCGGTACAGCATCGACGCCACGGCATCCACGCGCAGCCCATCGATATGGAAGTGTTTGAGCCAATGCAACGCCGAGGCCAGCATGAAGCCGTGGACCTCAGTACGCCCCAGGTTGTAGATCAGCGTGTCCCAGTCCTGATGGAAGCCTTCCAGCGGGTTGGCATATTCGTACAGCGCGGTGCCGTCGAATTGCGCCAGGCCGTGGGTATCGGTGGGGAAATGCGCCGGCACCCAGTCGAGGATCACACCGATATCGGCGCGATGCAGTGCGTTGATGAAATAGGCGAAATCTTCCGGCGAACCAAAACGCGCCGTCGGGGCGAACTGCGACAAGGCCTGATAACCCCAGGACCCGCCGAACGGATGTTCCATGATCGGCATCAGCTCAACGTGGGTGAAGCCCAATTGCTGCACATACGGCACCAACCGCTCCGCCAACTCGCGCCAGTTGTACTGGCGCGCCACTTCGCCGGCCTCGTCCAACTCGCACTGCCAGGAGCCCACGTGCAACTCGTAGATCGACAGCGGTGCGGTGGTCTTCTGCCGCTCGACCCGCGATTGCATCCACTCGTGGTCCTGCCAGTCCACCTGCAACGGCGCGGCGACCTTCGAGGCGGTGTCGGGCGGCAACTGGGTCGCCAGCGCCATCGGGTCGGCCTTGAGCGGCAGAATGCCGTTGGCGCCAAGGATTTCGTACTTGTAGGCGGCGCCAGGTTGCAGGCGCGGAATGAAGATTTCCCACACGCCCGACGGATGCCGCAGGCGCATCGGGTGGCGGCGACCGTCCCAGATATTGAAGTCACCCACCACCGAGACCCGCCGCGCATTCGGTGCCCACACGGCAAAACGCACGCCGTCTACGCCATCGACGCTGGTCACCTGGGCGCCCAGGCAACTGCTGAGGTCACGGTGATTGCCTTCGGCAAACAGATACAGGTCCATCTCACCCAGCAACAATTGCTGGAAGCTGTAGGGGTCTTCGGTGATCTGCTCACCGCCGGCCCACTGGATTTTCAGCACGTACGCCTGGCGGGTATGGAACTGCCCGACGAACAGACCCGGCACTTGGGTCGCCTCCAGGCTGCCGATCTGTTCGCCGCCATCGCGGCTCAGCACCTGGACACTCAAGGCTTCCGGCAGGAACGCGCGGATAAATTGCCCGCCCTGCTCGTCATCGTGTGGCCCGAGAATGGAAAACGGGTCGTGGTGCTCGGCGCGCACCAGCGCTTCGACGTCCTTGGACGCCGGCATGGCTGTCAACTTCGGTTGCAGCGGTTCTTTATTCGTAAAGCTCATGACGTCTCCCCACCGCGTGCAGTGTTCGATTTAGATGTAATCCCGCTCAACAACCCGTGCAAGCCCTGTAGAGGCACCGGCAACCAAGTCGGACGGTTTTCCGCTTCGTACGCCACTTCATACGCGGCCTTCTCCAGGCTGAACAACGTCAGCGCGGCGTCCTGGCCCTTGGCATCCTGCCAGTCATGCGCCAGTGTAGACGCAGCGGCCTGATAAGCCTGGATAAATGCCTGGCGTGCTTCTTTCAGGTAGCGATCCGTCACGCGTCTGCGCGCCTGGTCCGCTTCGGGCGAGTGGTCCACCCCTTGTACATTCAAGGCCATCGCCGCCGCGTAGTCGAAGGAGCGCAATACGCCGCTCACATCTTTATACGGGCTGTGCTTGCCGCGTCGTTCATGCAGGGGCCGCGCCGGCTCACCTTCAAAGTCGATCAGATAAGCATCGCCCTTCACCACCAGCACCTGACCCAGGTGCAAGTCACCGTGGACCCGAATGCGCAGTCCACCCAACGTGGCTTTCGCCAGCGCCTGAACCTGCGCGCCGATGGCCTTTTTCTGCGTCAACAATTCACTGACCAGCGCCTGATCGGCCGGGTTCAATTGGGTTTGGTGCAGCTTGAGCAATTGCAGCGCGCGGTCGATCTGCGCGCCAACGTCCTTGGCCCAGGCCTGGGTGTCCTTGGCGGTGGTCAGCTCGGGCTTGAAGTCTTTGTTGGTGGTCTTGGCCCCCAGCACCCCGTGCATTTCACCCAGGCGCTGGCCGAGCAGACCGGCGAAGTCGGCCAGTTCGCCCAGTGCGTTGTAATGCTGTTCCTGTTCAGAGATGGCTTCGGCCAGTTCATCGCGAATGGCACGTTCCAGGTTGTTCTGGGTCCAGGCCCACGCGTCGCCCTGATTGCTCAAGTAACCCTGGGCAATCATCAGCAGGTTGTCCTGGCCTTCGGCATCGTGACGAACCATCGAGCCCAACAGCGGCGAAATATTCGGGTAACCCGCTGCCGTCAGGTAGGCGCTCATCTCCAGCTCCGGGTGCACCCCGGCGCTGACTTTGCGGATCAGCTTGAGCACCAGGCTCTCGCCGACCACCACCGAGCTGTTGGACTGCTCGGCCGACAAGTAGCGCACCTGGGACTCGTCCGTCAGTTGCAGCGTGGCCAGGTGGGGCGTGGCCTCAAAGCGCAGATCACCTTCGCTGGTATTCAATACCGTGCCGGCCTGCAGGCCCTGGATCACCGCGCGAATAAAGTGCTCCAGGCTGAAGGCATCCGTCACCAATCCCACCTGGCGCACCCGTCGGACGCGGGCCAGGGCTAACTGCTGCGGCAAGGCGCTGGTGAACTGGTCCTCACCGAGGAAGCCGAACGGCAGTTGATACCGGCTGACTTGGCCGGCGCTGGTCACGTCAATTTCACTGAGCAGCACAGGGTGCTCGGCGTCGCCGAACCGCACGCCATAGGCGATGCGCACGCTGTCGATCGCGGTGTCCTTGCCGGCGAACCAGCGGCGTTTCGGCAGCCAGGCCGGCAGCGAGGTCTGTTCCAGGGTGGTGCGGCACGGCTCGTCGAGCAGCTCTTCCATGCGTTTCTTCAGAACCAGGGTGGTGAAGTCAGGCATGCTTTGCGCCGGTTCCACATGCCAGCTGGGCATCTGGTTTTCCGCCGCCAGCACGAACCAATAGAAGCCGTAAGGCGCCAGGGTCAGCAGGAAATTCAGCTGGCCGATGGGTGGGAACGCATTGCCGCCAAGCATTTCGACCGGAACCATGCCGGCAAAGGCCGATAGGTCCAGCTCGGCCGCCTGGGCACTGCGCGAGACGTTGGCCACACACAGGATGATTTCGGTACGCCCGTCTTCGCCGGTGAATTCGCGGGTATACGCCAGGATCCGACGGTTGCTCGGCGAGAGCATCTTCAGGCTGCCACGCCCAAACGCCTTGGACTGCTTGCGCACCGCGAGCATGCGTCGGGTCCAGTTCAGCAACGAGTGCGGGTCCTGGGCCTGGGTTTCGACGTTGACCGACAGGTAGCCATATTGCGGGTCCATGATCGGCGGCAGCACCAGGCTGGCCGGGTCGGCGCGGGAGAAACCGCCATTGCGGTCGATGGACCATTGCATCGGCGTGCGCACCCCATCGCGGTCGCCGAGGTAAATGTTGTCGCCCATGCCGATTTCATCACCGTAATACAGGGTCGGCGTGCCGGGCATCGACAGCAGCAGGCTGTTGAGCAACTCCACACGGCGGCGGTCGCGCTCCATCAAGGGCGCCAGGCGCCGGCGAATGCCCAGGTTGATACGTGCGCGACGATCAGCGGCGTAGTAGTTCCACAGGTAGTCACGCTCTTTGTCGGTGACCATTTCCAGGGTCAGTTCATCGTGGTTGCGCAGGAAGATCGCCCACTGGCAATTGGCTGGAATCTCCGGGGTCTGGCGCAGAATATCGGTGATGGGGAAGCGATCTTCCTGGGCCAGCGCCATGTACATGCGCGGCATCAGCGGGAAGTGGAAGGCCATATGGCATTCGTCGCCGTCATCGCCCTTGCGGTCACCGAAATACAGCTGCGTGTCTTCCGGCCACTGGTTGGCTTCGGCGAGCAGCATGCGATCGGGGTAATGGGCGTCGATCTCGGCGCGGATCTGCTTGAGAACGTCGTGGGTTTCCGGCAGGTTTTCGTTGTTGGTGCCATCACGCTCGATCAGGTAGGGGATGGCGTCCAGGCGCAGGCCGTCGATGCCCATGTCCAGCCAATAGCGCATCACCGACAGCACCGCCTTCATCACCTGAGGGTTGTCGAAGTTGAGGTCCGGCTGGTGGGAATAGAAGCGGTGCCAGAAGTACTGGCCGGCGACCGGGTCCCAGGTCCAGTTGGACTTTTCGGTGTCGAGGAAAATGATGCGGGTGCCGTCGTATTTCTGGTCGTCATCGGACCACACGTAGAAGTCCCGCGCCGCCGAGCCCGGCTTGGCCTTGCGTGCCCTCTGGAACCACGGGTGCTGGTCGGAGGTGTGGTTGATCACCAGTTCCGTGATCACCCGCAGCCCGCGCTTGTGGGCCTCGGCGATAAAGCGCTTGGCATCGGCCATGGTCCCGTAGTCGCTGTGCACGCCACGGTATTCGGCGATGTCATAACCGTCATCACGGCGTGGCGAGGGGTAGAACGGCAGCAGCCAGATGGTGTTCACACCCAGGTCGGCGATGTAGTCGAGCTTGGCGATCAGGCCGGGAAAGTCACCGATGCCGTCATTGTTGGAGTCGAAATAGGATTTGACGTGAACCTGGTAGATCACCGCGTCCTTGTACCAGAGCGGGTCTTTGATAAAGGTGGCAGCCTTGGGTTTCTTCGCCATTGGAAACTCCTGAAATTCTCGAAAAATCTTGCAGACTGAACCGGGTCAATGTGGGAGGGGCTTGCCCCCTCCCACAGTTGATCTGCGCAAGACTTAGGAAACAGTGATGCGCCAGATCCCGAACGGCATGTGCGGCTCAAGCCGCATCCACTGGGTCTTGCCGTACCAGGTCCAGCGATGACCGTTCATCAGGTCTTCGCCTTGGGTCTGAGCATCGTCCGGCAGGCCCAATTCCCATAGCGGCAGCTCGAAGTGGGCTTCCTGGGCATTGAACGGGTCGAGGTTGACCGCCACCAGGATGAAGTTGCTGCCATCCTCGCTGCGCTTGCCGAAGTACAGGATGTTGTCGTTCCAGGCGTTGTAGAGCTTCAGGCCCAGGTGGGTCTGCAATGCCGGGTTTTGGCGGCGGATGCGATTGAGCTGGGCGATCTCGGCGATGATATTGCCGGGTGCAGTGAAATCCCTTGGGCGGATCTCGTATTTCTCCGAGTCCAGGTATTCCTCTTTGCCCGGTACGGGTGCCGCTTCGCACAGCTCAAAGCCCGAATACATGCCCCACAGGCCTGAGCCCATGGTGGCGAGCGCCGCGCGGATGAGGAAACCCGGACGTCCTGATTGGTGCAGGAAGCCTGGGTTGATGTCCGGCGTATTGACGAAAAAGTTCGGCCGGTAGCATTCGCGCCACGGCGACTCGTTCAATTGCGTCAGGTACTCGGCCAGCTCGGCCTTGCTATTGCGCCAGGTGAAATAGGTGTAGCTCTGGGAGTAACCGACCTTGCCCAGGCGCGCCATCATCGCCGGGGTGGTGAACGCTTCGGCGAGGAAGATCACCTCGGGGTACTTGGCTCGCACATCGCTGATCAGCCATTGCCAAAAGGGCAGCGGCTTGGTGTGGGGGTTGTCGACCCGAAAGGTCTTCACGCCCTCTTCCACCCAGCCCACCACCACGTCGCGCAGTTCGGTCCACAGGCCCGGGATCGCATCCGCCGCGTAGAAGTCGACGTTGACGATGTCCTGGTACTTCTTCGGCGGGTTCTCGGCGTATTTGATCGTGCCGTCCGGGCGCCAGTTGAACCAGCCCGGGTGCTGCTTGAGCCATGGGTGATCCTGGGAACACTGGATGGCGAAATCCAGCGCGATTTCCAGGCCATGCTCGGCGGCGGCCTGGACCAGGCGACGGAAATCGTCACGGCTGCCCAATTGCGGGTGGATCGCCTCGTGGCCACCCTCCTCGCTGCCGATGGCATACGGGCTGCCTGGATCATCGGGGCCGGCGGTCAGGGAATTATTCTTGCCCTTACGGTGGCTGCGCCCGATCGGATGGATCGGCGGGAAGTACAGCACGTCGAAACCCATGTCATGAATCATCGGCAAACGCGCGTGCACGTCATTAAACGTACCGTGGCGTGCGGGATCGTCGGTGATCGAACGGGGGAACAGCTCGTACCAGCTGGCAAATTGCGCGGCTTCGCGTTCCACATCAATGGGGTACACGGCGCTGATGCTCAAGTAGGCGCGGTGGTCGGCCTGGGTCATCAGGTGTGCACTGTCTTCGTGCAAAAACAGCGCGACCTGCTCGGTTTCCAGCAGGCCGGAGAGTTCGTGGTGCAGCAGCATCAGGCGGTCGCGCAGTTCATTGTCGCTGCGCTCGGCGGCCTGCAACACCAGGCTGCGCCCTTCCTGCAACTCCAGGCTGACCGGCACACCGGCTTCATGCTTCTTGCGCAATTCGTAGCAGAAGCTGGCGAAGGTATCGATCCAGGCCTCTATGCAGTATTCGTGGGGGCCTTGGACGCTGACGGTAAACGCGCCTTCCCAGCCATTGTTGCCCACGTCGTTCATGACCACGCTGTGCCAGCTTTCTTCATGCCGCGCACGCCAGCGGATCAGGACCGCGAGCTTGTCGTGGCCGTCGGCGAATACCTTACTGGTGACATTGACCCGCTGGCCAACCACAGCCTTGACAGCAAATTCGCCGCCGTCGATCACGGGTGAGGTGCTTTCTATCGCGATCCTGGGCAACAACAGCGCCTGGGACAGCGGCAATATGGAATCTTCTGGAGCCAGTGTTTCAGCAGTCATCGAGCATCTTCCCCTTACGCCCTGTGGACGCTCTTTGCTTGATCCGAATTCTGATACGGCAGCGCTCTCCCTGAGCAGGGCCGCTATAGGTCCGAGCTTGGGCCGAGGTTAAAAGTTCAGGTGGATGTACCGCCATTGGGCGGGGAATCAATTCGCATCGGCGGATGTCCACCGGTAGAGCAAAGCACAAAGGAGGCCACACCGATGAATATCCCGATCCCTGCAGAAACCCCGGACCCGAATATCGACAACCCGACCCTGCCGCCCACCGAGCCATCACCGATTCCCGAGAAGGAACCGCCGGAAAATGAGCCGCCACCGGTGGAAGAACCGCCGACGACCATGCCGCCGGTGATCGTCAGTCCTTCTCGAACCGCTTGACGATTTTTGGCATCACACTGAACACCGCCAATGCAAGCAAGGTACTCAGCACCGCTGTCGATTCCCGACCCAACCCGGCCGAGACCCCAATCGCAGCGGTCATCCACAAACCCGCCGCGGTGGTCAGGCCTTTCACATGCCCTTCTTCATCATCCTTGCCTTTGATGATGGTACCGGCCCCCAGGAACCCAATCCCGGCAATCACGCCCTGCACCACGCGGCTCATGGCATCCGCCTGATTGCCGGACATCTGCGGCACCAGCACAAACAGCGCCGCGCCCAAGGCCACCAGCATGTGGGTGCGCACACCCGCCGCCTTGCCCTTGCTCTCGCGCTCAAAGCCAAGGATGCCGCCAAGGATCGCTGCGATCAGCAGGCGCACGGTGATTTGTGTCACTTGCTTCGCATCGCCGATATCGGCGAATTCGGCTTGCAGGGTTTGCCACACTTCGTGCCACCAGGCGTTCATGGATGCCGTCCGTTGTCTTTGTCGGTAAAGGATGGACAGCGGCGACCGCCAGTCAGTTGCCTTGAACCCACGCCGATTGCGCAGCCCTAACCCCTATAGCCCATGAAAAAGGAGATCGGCATGACCCTACGTATCGAAAACCAGCTGTGCTACTTCATGCTCGACGACAATGGCCAGGAACAGAGCGTGCCAGCCACCCGCGTCAATATCGTGACCGACACCGAAAAATCCATGTCGTATGTGGAATTGGCGGCCGAGCGGATCTACATCACCGAAGCCGAGGCGGACGCCCTGACGGTGGCAGGCGCCCACGATGGACGACAGCACGTAAAGGCGGACGAACCTGGTTCGCTGATTTAATTGATCTGTATCAGCTCTTGCTGGACAAGGCTGTACCCCTTTAACCGTGGGGTGCAGCACATTGCCGCAGGGACGCACAGAAATCCCATCTGATCCGCTTTTTATCGACCCACCTGAGTCTGTTATGCAAACAGACTGGCGCTCATAGTTGATTGGCCTGATGGAGGCTGATGAGCGAACGACCATGAGCGAACGAATCCCAACCGTGGAAACCTTTGAGCCCATACACCCAAAGAAGGTGAAGGCCAAATCCAGCGACAACCTGATCCATACCCGTAGCTTCACCGGCCTGTTCCGCACCTTGCGCGTGGCCGGCGCTGGCTTTCTGTTCCTGGCATTTTTCGGCACGGTGTGGCTGAACTGGGGTGGGCGGCAAGCGGTGCTGTGGGACTTGGCCGAAAGCAAATTCCATATTTTCGGCGCGACCTTCTGGCCCCAGGATTTCATCCTGTTGTCCGCGCTGCTGATCATCTGCGCCTTCGGCCTGTTTGCGATTACCGTGTTCGCCGGTCGAGTGTGGTGTGGCTACACCTGCCCGCAAAGCTCGTTTACCTGGCTGTTCATGTGGTGCGAAAAAATCACCGAGGGCGAGCGCAACCAACGCATCAAGCTGCACGCCGCCCCCTGGAGCCTGGACAAACTCGCGCGGCGCTCGGCCAAACACACCTTGTGGCTGGGCATCAGCGTGCTGACGGGACTGACGTTTGTTGGCTACTTCACGCCGATTCGTCCGTTGGCCGCCGAATTGCTGACCTGGCAAATGGGTGGCGTGAGCCTGTTCTGGGTGCTGTTTTTTACCGGCGCCACCTATATCAATGCCGGTTGGCTGCGCGAAGCGGTGTGCATGCACATGTGTCCGTATGCGCGATTCCAGAGCGTGATGTTCGATAAAGACACGCTGACTATCTCCTACGATACCGCTCGGGGCGAGCATCGCGGCCCGCGTAAACGCGAGGCCAAACCGGCGGATGTCGGCCTCGGCGACTGCATTGACTGTCAGCTGTGCGTGCAGGTCTGCCCCACCGGTATCGACATCCGCGACGGCCTGCAGATGGAATGCATCGGCTGTGCGGCGTGCATCGACGCCTGTGATTCGATCATGGACAAGATGGGCTATGCGCGGGGCCTGGTGAGCTATACCTCCGAGCATCAATTGCAAGGCGGCAAGCCCCATCTGCTCAGGCCACGCCTGATCGGCTACAGTGCGGTGCTGCTGGTGATGATTGCCGCGTTGGTGGTGGCACTGGTGCAGCGGCCAATGGTGTCGCTCGACGTGACCAAGGACCGTGGCATGTTCCGCGAGAACGCCCAGGGCCAGATCGAAAATATCTACAGTCTCAAGGTCATCAACAAGACCCAGCAGCGCCAGGAGTACCGCCTGGAACTGCTGGACGCCAAAGGCTTCCAGTTGCAGGGCAAGACCGAGATCAGCCTGGCGCCGGGGGAAATCGTCGATGTGCCGGTGTCGGTGGCGCTGCTGGCGGATACCCCGGCGAGCAGTTCGCAGACCCTGCGGTTCAAGGTGACGGACGTTGATGAACCGTGGATCTCTACCGCAGCCGACAGCCGCTTCGTGGCGCCGTTAAACCGCTGATACCTGGGTATCAAAAATGATGAAGATCAAATGTGGGGGTGGGCCAGCCCCCCCCCACATTGGGATCTCCACTCATATAAAACATTTGTTTAAGGCCAAAATGAAACGCTACGAAAAATTCGCCGACGACATCGCAGAACTGATCCGCTCTGGCGTACTCGGCCCCGGCCAGCGTGTGCCGTCGGTGCGCTACGCCAGCCAGACGTATGGCGTCAGCCCGTCCACGGTGTTCCAGGCCTACTACCTGCTGGAACGCCGTGGCCTGATCCGCGCACGGCCGCGCTCCGGCTACTTCGTCAACACCCATGCACCCAGCCCGTTCTCCGAGCCGGTGGTGAGCGAGCAGGTGCATGAGTCCACCGAAGTCGATGTCAGCGAGTTGGTGTTCTCGGTACTCGATTCGATCAAAGACCCCAATACCGTGCCCTTCGGCTCGGCGTTCCCCAGCCCCATGCTGTTTCCGCTGCCACGCCTGGCCCGCTCCCTGGCCAGTGCCAGCCGCGAGATGGACCCGCGCCTGGTGGTCACCGACATGTCGCCGGGCAACCCACAACTGCGCCGACAAATAGCCCTGCGCTATATGGTCGGCGGCCTGATGCTGCCCATGGAGGAGTTGCTGATCACCAACGGCGCCCTGGAAGCGTTGAACCTGTGCCTGCAAGCCGTTACCGAGCCGGGCGACCTGGTCGCCATCGAGGCCCCGGCGTTCTACGCCTGCCTGCAAGTGCTGGAACGCCTGAAGCTCAAGGCGGTGGAAATCCCCGTGCACCCACGCGATGGCATCGACTTGGCCGCCCTGGGGCAAACCCTGGAGCGCTACCCGATCAAGGCTTGCTGGACCATGACCAGCTTCCAGAACCCCATGGGCGCCACGCTGCCGGAAGCCAAGAAGCAGGCGCTGGTCGAGCTGTTGCGCAGCCATCAGGTGCCGTTGATCGAGGACGATGTGTACGCCGAATTGTATTACGGGCAACAGGCACCGAAGCCGGCCAAGGCCTTCGACACCGAAGGCCTGGTGATGCATTGCGGCTCCTTCGCCAAGAGCCTGGCGCCTGGATATCGCGTCGGCTGGGTGGCTGCCGGGCGCTATGCGCAGAAAGTCGAACGCTTGAAGCTGATGACCTCACTGTGCCCCTCAATGCCGGCCCAGGCAGCAATTGCCGATTATCTGCAACATGGCGGCTATGACCGGCACCTGCGTAAATTGCGCTACGCCCTGGAGGAGCAACAAAGTGCCATGCTCGCCGCCATCGCCCGCTATTTCCCGGCACAGACGCGCGTCAGCCAGCCGGCCGGGGGGTATTTCCTGTGGTTGGAATTGCCGGAGCAAACCGATTCGTTGAAGTTGTTCCAGATGGCCCTGGCGCAAGGCATCAGCATTGCGCCGGGGCCGATCTTCTCGGCGACCCAGCGATTTCGCAACTGTATTCGCCTGAACTACGGCAGCCCGTGGACTGAGGCCTCGGAAAAGGCGATGGAGACGTTGGGGCGGATTGTGCGGTCGTTCTGAGTGATGGTGGTGAGCGTTCTGACGCCATCGGGGGCAAGCCCCCTCCCACATGTTGAGCGTTGAATACGCTCAAGTGTGGGAGGGGGCTTGCTCCCGATGGCGCCGGTGCAGGCACTGCATGAGCTAGCGACCGCCACCTAAATCGACAAACGTCCCCGTGGCATACGAAGCCTTGTCCGACAACAACCAGATAATCGCTTCCGCCACTTCATCCGGCCGCCCCCCACGCGCCATGGGAATCCCGGACTCCAGCTTGCTGACCCGGTCCGGGTCGCCGCTGAGGGCGTGGAAGTCGGTGAAGATGTAGCCAGGGCGCACCGCGTTGACGCGAATGCCCTCGCCCGCCACTTCTTTAGACAGGCCGATGGTGAAGGTATCGAGCGCGCCCTTGGAGGCCGCATAGTCGACGTATTCACCCGGCGAGCCGAGGCGCGAGGCGACCGAAGACACGTTGACGATACTGCCGCCCTGCCCGCCGTGCTTGGGCGACATGCGCAGCACCGCTTGCTTGGCGCACAGGATCGGCCCGAGCACGTTGGTTTTCATGATGTTCAGGATGCGGAATTCAGACATCTCATCGACCCGCGCCTTGTGCGCCACAGTGCCGGCGTTGTTGACCAGCGCGGTCACGCGGCCCAACTCGACGTCGACACGATGAAACAGCGCGATCACTTCATCTTCGATGCTGACATCAGCCCGCACGACAATCGCCTGGGCTCCGAGGGCACGCACCTGTTCCAGCACGCTATGGGCGGCTTTTTCGTCTGAGTGGTAGTTGATGCAGATACGGTAACCTTCGCGCGCCGCCAGCAATGCTGTTTCGGCGCCAATGCCGCGACTCCCCCCGGTGATGATGACAACTTTGTCCATGCGTGCGGTCTCCTGATCCAAGCCGGTGTAAGGGTTGGATCCGATACTAACCGTCATGCACGGCTTTTGTCAGGCATTGCTGCGTCTTCGGCGCGCTGGATATCGGCCATGAAGCTGTCTGCCGGCAGCGGATGGCCAAGCAGATAGCCTTGCAGGGAGTTGCAGCCCAGCCGCGTGAGGAAGCTCTGTTGCACATCGGTCTCCACCCCTTCAGCGACAATCCTCAGCCCCAGCGCCTGGCCGAGCGCGACGATGGCCGAAACGATGGCCGCGTCGTCGCTGTCGTGCTCCAGGTCCCGCACAAAACCGCGGTCGATCTTCAGCTCGTTGGCCGGCAGACGCTTGAGGTACATCAGGCTGGAATAGCCGGTGCCGAAATCGTCGATGGACAGGTCCACCCCCATGTCCGACAGCTGCTGCAACACCGTCATGCTCGCATCGGCATCGCTCATGGCGGTGGTCTCGGTGATCTCCAGGGTCAGGCTGTTGGCCGGTAATCGGTGCCGGGCAAGTGCGCCGGCCACGCTGTTGACCAGCCCGGCGTGGCAGAACTGCAACGCCGACAAGTTCACCGCGATGCGCCAGTGCTCATAACCCTGGGCGTACCACACGCTCATTTGGCGGCAGGCTTCATTGAGCACCCATTCGCCGATGGGGATGATCAAGCCGGTTTTTTCCGCCAGTTCGATAAAGGTCGCCGGCAACAACAAGCCTTGTTGCGGATGCTCCCAGCGCACCAGCGCTTCGGCCCCTACCGGGATGCCACTGATTGCATCAAACTTGGGCTGGTAATACAGACGAAATTGCTCTTGCTCAAGGGCATTGCGCAGGTCTTGCAGCAACTGCAATTGCTTGCGCGCATTGGTGTTCATCGACACATCAAAAAAGCTGTAGCCGTTCTTGCCCATGCCTTTGGCGTGGTACATGGCGGCGTCGGCGTTCATCAACAGTTCCTGGGGGTTGTTACCGTTGCCCGGGAACATCGCGATGCCGAGGCTGGCGGAAATTTTCAACTCATGCTCGGCCACTTGGAACGCCCGGTTGATCAACATCACCTGGCGTTCGGCGAGGCCAAGGGCATCGTCGGGCTGCGTCAACTGCACCAGCAAGACAAACTCGTCACCACCGATACGCGCCAGGGTGTCATGGCTGCGCAGGTCTTCGCGCAGGCGCAGGCCGACTTCGCGCAACAACTGGTCGCCCATGTGATGACCAAAGGCATCGTTGACCGGCTTGAAGCCGTCCAGGTCGATAAACATCAAGGCGAAGCAACCGCCCTGCTCTTTTACCGCTTCAATGGCCTGTTGAATGCGATCCGCCAACAACGTGCGGTTGGGCAGGCCTGTGAGCATGTCGTGCAGGGCCAGGTGAGTCAGTTCCTGGTTGGCCAGGGTCAGCGAGTCGGCGAGCACCGCGGTGCGTGCTTCCAGACGGGCATCGAGCAACGAAGTGAGCAATGCAATCGCCAGCACCGCCAGGGTGGTGACCAATACCAGATTATCCAGGCCATTGCCGCTCAAGCCGTCCAATGCCGCACCACAGAAGCTTTCATCGGCAAAACGGGCCGCCGCCATACCGGTGTAGTGCATGCCGACGATGGCAAACCCCATCACCACCGCCGCCCCGCCTCGGGCCAGGCGCACGAACGGGGTATTACGGCGCAGGTTGAACGCGATCCACAGCGCGGCGCCGGAAGCGACCACTGCTATCAGTAAAGAAGCACCGAACAGCGTGGGGTCGTAGTCGATGCCCGGCGTCATACGCATCGCGGCCATGCCGGTGTAGTGCATGCTGGCGATACCGCTGCCCATGACCAGCGCGCCAAACGCCAGTTGCCAGGCTGGCAGACGGGGTTGGTTGACCAGCCATAACGCGAAGCCGCTGGACAGCACCGCAATCAACAACGACAAAGCGGTGATACCCACGTCAAAGCCCAGCGCAAATGGCAAGCGCAACGCCAGCATGCCGATAAAGTGCATGGACCACACCCCCACACCCATCGCCATGGCCCCGCCGGCTATCCACAAATAGACAGCACGGCCCCTGGCCGTTGCAATGCGGCCGCTGAGGTCCAGCGCGGTGTAGGAAGCAAGGATCGCGACAAACAGGGAAATAACGACCAGCGAGGGTGAATAGCTACCGATGAGCATGGGACTTCTCGTGGGCAACGGACCTGAAACGCCCGTACCAAGTGGCAAAGCTGGCAATTGTAGCGAGAATAATTCTTGGACAGTTGATTAATTATCAGAGGGCCACTAGTGGCAATTTGACGTCAATTCACCGACTCAAAAGCATCAGATAACTGGCAGGCATGATCCTACAAAACATAGCGAATGGCCTGACATAAAAACCGGGAACTATTCCCCAGGCTCTTTCACCTCTATCGACTCACCGGTGAAAGGATGCCAAGCGATTTCCTGCGTAGCGGTGTGCCGGATGCACACTCCACCACCCGTCAACGACTCATGAGTCTGTTGGACCTGCCCGAACTCTATCGAACCATCGACGCCGACCCCGGCATCGTTGGTGCTGGAGTGGTGCATATCGGCAGCGACTACCAGGTAACAGTGTTACGCGAGTTTGTGCCGCTGTGCAGTATCAAGCCCAAACGGGTGATTTTGCGCGAGGCGGCCGGGCCTATTAAGACTGCCGACGAATATGCAGAACTGGCGGCACGTTCCCCGCGTGAATCACAGCTATGGAAGGAGGCATCGGGGATGGTGATTTCCTGCGGCGGAGCTGTGATTAGCTACATCGTGGCGAAGACGGGTATCGCGGCAGCGCCATTTACCCTAGGTGCGAGCCTCGTATTGACCTACATCGCTTTTGTCGGGACAGCGGCCAGTGGGGCACAGTGTTTGAACAGTTTATGGAGGACCCGAAACGAGTTAATCAATCCCGCCCTGAATGATCACTACGACACGTTAAGGTGGTATCAGGCAACGACGCTTGCCTTAGACGGTATCTCACTTGTGGGAGCAGGCTCCAGCAGCTTCGCTGCGGTCAAATCAGTGTTGGCCATACGGCGTTCGACGGGGCGCCACATGACGGACATCCTGCGGGCCATGAGCCGTCAGGAACGGGCAACGTTAACGGACGAAATCCTGCGGCTTAAAAATCCCCGCCATCCATTCGAAATCGTCCGGCTGAAACAGCTCGCCGGGGAGTTACCCAAACGGTATAGCAATCCACAATTACGCCAGGACATCCTCACTCAAATCAAAGATCAAATCGGAGCGACCCTATCGGTTACTGGCAGCGCGCTGTCAGGGAATATCAGCCACCTGCTTATTGCCCTGTATGAGGAGTTCGACAGCCATGACTGATTACACCGACCCTCTGCGCGAGTATCGAATATGGCGCCGTTATGCGTATCGATTCTTGCCGTCGTTCGGCGGTGCTCTATTGCTTAGTCTCAACAATATCGCCGCTAACATGTCACTTAGCCTGGCGTACTACGCAGAAAGCCATCACTTGCCCAATGAATACGCTTTTGCAGCCGGCATGGCGCTTTGTTTAGTCTTTAACGCTGGACAAATAATGCTATGCCAAGGGTTTCGTTATGCGCCCTGGGTACTCATGCTCGTGGCGATCGTGAATATTCTATTGGCGATAGGTTATCTGGCCAGCCACCCACCCACGCTGCTCAACCTATCCACGCTCATCTCGGCCTTGATCTACGTCCTGGTCCTCAATTCAAAAAACCACCGCCGCTACACCAGCATGTTGCGGGTCAAGCGTCGGCGCAAGCTCAGGGCCCACAGCCAGGTCAACGCCCCAACTTGACGGGTCATCAATCCTTCTCGGCAATCGGCGTCTGCCCATCCCAGCCACCGCCCAGTGCGGCGATCAGTTGCACGCTGGCCACCAGGCGCGTTTGCAGCAAGGTCAACACGGTGCGCTCATTACTCAGGGCGGTGGCCTGGACTGTCACCACATCCAGGTAGGCAATCAGCCCGGCCTTGTACTGGTTCTGGGTCAACCGCAGCGATTCACGCGCGGCCTCAAGCGCTTCGTTGCTGACCACCGCCTCGTCTTCCAGCACCTTGAGCTGGACCATGTAGTTTTCCACTTCACGGAAGCCGTCGAGCACGGTCTGGCGGTACTTGGCCACGGTTTCGTCGTAGGACGCCACGGTGCGGTCGACTTCCGCCGAGCGCTGGCCGCCGTCGAACAGGGTCATGGCCAGTTTCGGCCCTACCGACCAGAAGCGGTTCGGCAGGCTGATCCAGTCGGCATAGGTGCTGCTGGAGTAGCCGCCGGCCAGGCTCAGCGTCAGGTCCGGATAATAGGCGGCCTTGGCCACGCCGATATTGGCGTTGGCGGCGATCACCGAGCGCTCGGCCGAGGCGATATCCGGGCGACGTTCGAGCAATTGCGACGGCAGGCCTACGGGAATCTGCGGCAGTGCCGGGATGTCATTGCTCACCGCCAGGTTGAAGTTGGCGGGCGCTTCGCCAATCAATACGGCGATGGCGTTTTCCAACTGGGCGCGCTGCCAGATCAAGTCGATCAGGCTGGCCTGGGTGGTCTTGAGCTGGGTTTGCGCCTGGGCCACCGCGTCCTTGCCGGAAACCCCGGCGCGGTACTGGTTTTCAGTCATTTGCAGGGAGCGCTGGTAGGTGTCCAGCGTGGCTTGCAGCAGGCGGGTCTGTTCATCCATCACCCGCAGTTGCAGGTAGCTTTGCACCAGTTCCGACTGTTGGCTCAGGCGCATCGCCGCCAAGTCTGCCGAGCTGGCTTCGGCGCTGGCCTCGTTGGCCTCCAGGCCACGGCGCAACTTGCCCCAGATATCGGCTTCCCAGCTCACGCCAAGCTGCGCATTGAGGGTGTCGCGGATGCCGCTGCTGGAACTGCTGAGGCTGGCGCTGCTGCTGCCGGTGCCCTGGCTGGCACGGGTTTTACCGGCGCTCAGGTCGACGGTGGGGTAAAACGCCCCGCGTGAGCTGCGCACCAGGGCCTGGGCCTGGCGAAAACGCGCTTCCGCCTGGGCCACGGTCTGGTTGGAATTGTTCAAGCGCAGTACCAGGTCGTTGAGTTGGCGGTCGCCATACAACTCCCACCAGGCGCCACGGGCCAGGGAATCGCTAGGTGTAGCCTGGCGCCAGCCCTGGGCTTCCTTGAATTGCGCAGGCTCGGTGACTTCCGGGCGATGGTAGTCGGGGCCGACGGCGCAGGCGCTGAGCAATAACGCCAACCCCACTGTAGGAGCGAGCTTGCTCGCGAAGGTCGCTAACGATAACGCGCCGAGCCTGAATGAACGCGGGGCCTGCCGTTTTTTTGCGAGCAAGCTCGCTCCTACGGGGATGAGTGCCGTGTCGGAAGACCGCAGTGCATTGGCGTTAGTTGAATCGGTCATAGCGCAGTGTCCAGGGCAGCATCGGTACGCACGCCGCGCCAGGCGTTGAAGCGGTGGCGCGCGCGGTCGAGATAGAGGTAAACCACCGGGGTGGTATAGAGGGTCAGGACCTGGCTGAAGATCAGCCCGCCAATGATGGTCAGGCCCAGGGGATGGCGCATTTCCGCGCCATCGCCGGTGCCCAGCAGCAAGGGCAAGGCGCCGAGGATGGCCGCCAGCGTGGTCATCAGGATCGGCCGCAGACGCAACAGGCAGGCGCTGCGAATCGATTCCAGCGGCCCCATGCCTTCGTTACGTTCCAGCTGCAGGGCCAGGTCGATCATCAGGATCGCGTTCTTCTTCACCACGCCGATCAGCAGGAACAAGCCCAGCAAGGAAATCAGGCTGAATTCGCCCCCCGTCAGGTAGATGGCGAGCATGGCGCCGACGCCGGCCGACGGCAGGGTCGAGAGGATCGTCAACGGATGAATGTAGCTCTCATACAGAATGCCCAGCACCAGGTACACCGCCACCAGCGCGCCGAGGATCATGAACGGCTGGCCCTTCTGCGTGGCGGCAAATGCATCGGCGGTGCCGGCCATCTTCGCGATCACATCTTCCGGCAGGCCAACCTTGGCAATCGCCCGCTCGATGGCCGCCGTGCCCTGCTCCACCGTGACCCCGGGCGCCATGTCGAAAGCGATGTTTTCCGAGGCGAACTGGCCTTCGTGGCTGACGCGATCATCCGCCAGGCTGTTTTCGTAATGGGCAATGGTCGACAACGGCACCCGTGCGCCGGTAGAGGTGATCACCTGCATCTGGTTGAGGGTGATCGGGTCCTGGGCGTATTTGGGGTTGACCTCCATCACCACCTGGTACTGGTTGAGGCTGTCGTAGATGGTGGAGATCTGCCGCTGGCTGTAGGCGTTATTGAGTACGGCGGTGACCATGTCCATATCGATGCCCAGGCGCTTGGCCTGGTCGCGGTCGACAATCAGCGTGACCTGGGCCGCGCCGCGCCCTTCACGGGCGTCGATGGCGGTCAGTTCCGGCAGCTCGCGCAGCGCAGCCACGACTTTCGGGTACCACAGGCGCAGCGCGGCGAGGTCGCCACTTTGCAGGATGTAGGAATACTGCGCGCTGGTCTGGTCACGGCTGCCGCCAAATTGCAGGTCCTGGTCGGCCATCAGGAACAGGCGCCCGCCCGGCACCAGCGGTACATCCTTGCGCAGACGCTCGATCACCGCCTGGGCGGACACCTTGCGTTCGCTGATGGGCTTGAGGCGGACCAGCATCACGGCGTTGTTGGTGCCGTTGTTGCCGCCGATAAAGCCGGCCACGCTGAGCACCGCCGGGTCGTTGAGTACCGCCTTGCGGAAGGTTTCCATCTTCGGCTGCATGACGCTGAACGACAGGCCGTCATCGCCGCGCACAAAACCGATCAATTGGCCGGTGTCCTGTTGCGGCATAAAGGTTTTGGGGACTACCACGTACAGCGCCACGTTCACGCCAATGGTCAGCAACAGGCTGAGCAAGGTCAGGCGGCGGTGGCGCAGCACCCAGTCCAGGCTGGTGGCGTAGCCGGCGACCATGCGGTCGTTGATCTTCTGGCTCCAGCGTTGCAGGCCGGTCATCTGCCCTTTTACGTGGGGCTTGAGCCAACGGGCGCAGAGCATCGGCGTCAACGTCAGCGACACGATCAGCGACACGATGATGGCCGCCGACAAGGTGATGGAAAACTCGCGGAACAGGTTGGTGACGATCCCGCCCATGAACAGGATCGAAAGGAATACCGCCACCAACGACACGTTCATCGACAGCAAGGTAAAGCCGACTTCCTCGGCCCCCAGGTACGCCGCTTTCATCGGCGGCACGCCGGCGTCGATATGCCGGGAAATGTTCTCCAGCACCACAATGGCATCGTCCACCACCAGGCCGGTGGCCAGGATCAGCGCCATCAGCGAGAAGTTGTTCAGCGAGAAACCGTACAGGTACATGATCGCGAACGTGCCCACCAACGACACCGGCACCGCCAGGGTTGGAATCAGCGAAGCGCGGAAGTTGCCGAGGAACAGGTACACCACCAGGATCACCAGCCCCACGGCAATCAGCAAGGTCATCTCGGCTTCATGCAAGGTGGCGGTGATCACCGGCGAACGGTCCATCGCCAGGCTGAGCTTGACGCTGGACGGCAGCACCGCCTGCAAGGCCGGCAGCTGTGCCTTGATCTGCCTGACGGTCTCGATGATGTTGGCGCCGGACTGGCGGTTGATCACCAGCAGCACCGCCGAATCGTTGTTGAAGAAGCCACTGTTGTAGCGGTCTTCGACGCCGTCGCTGATCTTTGCCACGTCCTTCAGGCGCAGGGCGGCGCCGTCCTGGTAGCGGATCAGCAGCGGCTCGTAGTCCTTGGCCTTTTCCAACTGGTCGTTGGCCTGGATCTGCCAGTTGCGCTCGCTGTCTTCCAGGGAGCCCTTGGGCCGGCGCTGGTTGGCATTGGCGATAGTGTTGCGCACGTCGTCCAGGGCCACGCCGTACTGGTCGAGGGCCTTGGGCTCCAGTTCGATACGCACTGCAGGCAGGGAGCTGCCGCCGATCTGCACTTCGCCCACGCCCGGCACCTGGGACAGGCTTTGGGAGAGGATGGTCGAGGCCAGGTCGTACAACTGGCCCTTCTGCAACACGTCCGAGGTCAGCGACAGCACCATGATCGGTGCCTGGGACGGGTTGATCTTCTTGTAGGTGGGCATGCTGCGCATGCCGCTGGGCAGCAGGTTGCGCGAAGCATTGATCGCGGCCTGCACTTCCCGCGCGGCGCCGTTGATGTCCCGGTCGGAGTCGAACGCCAGGATCACCCGGGTGGAGCCCTGGCTTGAATTGCTGCTCATGGTGGTGATGCCGGCAATCGTGCCGAAGGAGCGCTCCAGCGGCGTGGCCACTGTGGATGCCATCACCTCGGGGCTGGCGCCCGGCAGGCTGGCCGAGACCACGATCACCGGGAAATCGATCTGTGGCAGCGGCGACACCGGCAGCAGGTTGAAGCTGACACCGCCCAGCAACATGATCGCCAGGCTCAGCAGCAGGGTGGCGACCGGCCGGCGAATGAAAGGTCCGGACAGGTTCATGACTCAACCGGCTCCAGGCTTTGCGGCTCTTTGCGCCAGCGGCGGCCAAGGCGATCGAAGTACAGGTAGATCACCGGCGTGGTGAACAAGGTCAACACCTGGCTCACCAGCAAGCCGCCGACCATCACCAGGCCCAGGGGCTGGCGCAGTTCCGCGCCGGAGCCGGTGGCGAGCATCAACGGCACCGCACCGAACAGCGCGGCCAGGGTGGTCATCAGGATCGGCCGGAAGCGCAGCAACGCCGCCTGGTAGATCGCGGTCTGCGGGTCCAGGCCCTGATTGCGTTCGGCGTCGAGGGCGAAGTCGATCATCATGATCGCGTTCTTTTTCACGATGCCGATCAGCAGGATGATGCCGATGATCGCGATCATGCCCAGGTCATTGCCACTGAGCAGCAAGGCCAGCAAGGCCCCTACCGCTGCCGACGGCAAGGTCGAGAGAATGGTGATCGGGTGGATATAGCTCTCATAGAGCACACCCAGCACGATGTACATGGTGACCACTGCCGCCAGGATCAGCAGCAAGGTGCTCGACAGCGACGCTTCGAACGCCTGGGCCGCGCCCTGGAACTGGGTCTGCACGCCCACCGGCATGCCGATGTCCTTCTGCGCCTGGTTGATCAGTTCCACGCCTTTGCCCAGCGCAACGCCAGGGGCCAGGTTGAACGACATCATCACCGCCGGGAACTGGCCGATATGCGCAATTGCCAACTGCGCCTGGCGCTGTTCCACATGGGCCAGGCTGGACAAGCGCACCTGCCCGCCGTCGGTGGTTTTCACATGGATCTGGTTCAGCGCCGCCGGGCCCAGGGTTTCTCCCGATTGGGCCTGCAAGACCACGCGGTACTGGCTGGCCTGGGTATAGATGGTGGAAATCTGCCGCTGGCCGAACGCGTCATACAGGGCATCGGTGATGGTTGACACACTGACGCCCAGGCGCGAGGCAGCGTCGCGGTCGATCACCAGGTACACCTGCAGGCCTTTGTCCTGCAGGTCGCTGGCGACGTCTGTGAGCTCCGGCATCTGGCTCAGTGTGTGCACCAGCTTGCCGCTCCACAGGGCCAACAGGTCGGCGTCCGGCGAGGACATGCTGAATTGATACTGGGTGCGGCTGACACGGTCTTCGATGGTCAGGTCCTGCACCGGCTGCATGAACAGGCGGATGCCCACCAGCTTGTCGATTTGCGGTTGCAGGCGGGTGATCACCTGGGCCGCGCTCAAGTCGCGCTGGCCGTGGGGCTTGAGGTTGATCAGCAAACGGCCGCTGTTGAGGGTGGCGTTATCGCCATCCACACCGATATAGGACGATAGACTTTGCACCGCCGGGTCGGTGAGGATGATCTTCGCCAATTCCTGCTGGCGCTGGCTCATGGCAGCAAAGGAAATCGACTGCGGCGCCTCGGAGATCCCCTGGATCACCCCGGTGTCCTGCACCGGGAAGAAGCCCTTGGGCACCACCAGGTACAGCACCACCGTAAGGCCCAGGGTCGCGATGGCCACCAGCAGGGTCAGCGGCTGGTGCCTGAGCACCCATTGCAACTTGCGCCCGTAGGCTTCGATCAGCCAGTCGATCCAGGCGCCGCTGGCCTTGTAGAAACGGCTCTGTTCTTCTTCCTTGGGTTCGCGCTTGAGCAAACGCGCGCACATCATCGGCGTGAGCGTCAGGGACACCACCAGGGAAATCAGGATCGCCACCGCCAGGGTGATGGCGAATTCGCGGAACAGCCGCCCCACCACGTCAGCCATGAACAGCAGCGGGATCAAGACGGCAATCAGCGACAGGGTCAGGGAAATCAGGGTAAAGCCGATCTGCTTGGCGCCCTTGAGCGCGGCGGCCAGCGGCGTCTCCCCTTCCTCGATATAGCGGGAGATGTTCTCCAGCATCACGATGGCATCGTCCACCACAAACCCGGTGGCGATGGTCAGGGCCATCAGCGTCAGGTTGTTGATGGAGAACCCGGCCAGGTACATGACGCCAAAGGTGCCCACCAACGACAGCGGCACGGCAATCGACGGAATGATCGTGGCGCTGACGCGCCGCAGGAACAGGAACGTCACCATCACCACCAGGGCGATGGCGATCAGCAATTCGTGCTGCACGTCGGTGACCGAGGCGCGGATGGTCTGGGTGCGGTCGGTCAGCACCGTCACGTCGAGGCCGGCCGGCAGGTTGTCGGTGATGCTCGGCAGCAGCGCCTTGATGCGGTCGACCACCTCGATCACGTTGGCGCCCGGTTGGCGCTGGATATTCAACAGCACGGCCTGGTTTTCGTTGGCCCAGGCGGCAAGGCGTTCGTTTTCCGCGCCGTCGACGATCTGTGCCACGTCTTTAAGACGCAAAGGCGCGCCATTGTTGTAGGCCAGGATCAGCTCGGCGTATTGCTGGGGCGACACCAACTGGTCGTTGGCATCGAGCATCGACACCCGCGTGGGGCCATCGAAGTTGCCCTTGGGCTGGTTGACGTTGGACGCGGCGATCAGGGTGCGCACGTCGGACAGGTTCAAGCCGTTGGCCGCCAGGGCTTCGGGGTTGACCTTGATGCGCACGGCCTGGCGCTGACCACCGGCGATGCTGACCATGCCGACGCCGCTGATCTGGGCGATTTTCTGCGCCATGCGCGTGTCGACCAGGTCATTAAGCTTGGGCAGCAGCATGGTCTTGGAGGTGATGGCCAGGGTCAGCACCGGGGTATCCGCCGGGTTGACCTTGTTGTACACCGGCGGCGCCGGCAAATCCTTGGGCAGCAGGTTGGTGGCGGCGTTGATCGCGGCCTGCACCTGTTGCTCGGCGACATCCATATTGATGTCGAGGTTGAAACGCAGGGTCAGTACCGACGCACCGCCGGAACTGGTGGACGCCATCTGGGTCAGGCCGGGCATCTGCCCGAACTGGCGTTCAAGCGGCGCGGTGACCGCGCTGGTCATCACATCGGGGCTGGCGCCGGGGTACAGGGTCATCACCCGGATCGTCGGGTAGTCCACCTGGGGCAAGGCCGATACCGGCAGCAAGCGATACGCGATGATGCCGGCCAGGACAATGGCCAGCATGCTCAGCGTGGTGGCGACCGGGCGAAGGATAAACAGCCGCGACAGGTTCATGAACCGACCTTTTGCGCCTTGCCGGCGTTGGCGCCGGTCTCCCCTTTAGCCGCAGGCTTGCCTTGCAGGTGTTCGGTGGGGGTGGTCGGCACTTCGCTGCTGTCGTTGACCACTTCGATCTCGCTGCCTTCCTTCAGGCGGTCGGTGCCTTCAAGCACCACGCGGTCGCCGGCCACCAGGCCTTCCTTGATCACGGTGTTCTCGCCATCGGTGTCACCCACCACCAGCGGCTGGACCTTGACCTTCTTGTCGCCATCGAGCTTGTAGACAAAGGTGCCGGTATTGCCGAACTGAATCGCCGCAGATGGCGCCAGCACCACGTTGTGCAGGGTATCGGCGAGTAAATGCACGTTGACGAATTGGTTGGGGAACAGGGCCTGGTCCTTGTTATCGAAACGTGCCTTGAATTTCAGGGTGCCGGTGGTGACGTCGATCTGGTTGTCCAGGCTTTGCAGCACACCGGTGGCCTGGCGCTTCACGTCGCCACGGTCCCAGGCTTCCACGGGCAGCTTGTTACCGGCGTGATAACGGGCGAGTACGGTTTCGAGGGTGTTTTCCGGCAGGGTGAAGGCCACGCTGATCGGTTGGGTCTGGGTGATCACCGCGAGGAAGGTGGTGTCGTTGGCGGCCACCAGGTTGCCCACGTCGACCTGGCGCAGGCCTACACGGCCACTGATCGGTGCGCGGATCTTGGTGAATTCGAGATTGAGCTTGGCGTCGTCCACCGCGCCCTGGTTGGTCTTGACCGTGCCCTGGTATTGCAGGACCAGCGCTTCGGCGGTGTCCAGGGTCTGCTTGGCGATACTGTCCTGGGCGTACAGGTCGCGATAACGCTGCACGTCGACCTGGGCGTTTTTCAACTGGGCCTGGTTCTGCATCAGCGTACCCTGGGCCTGGAGCAAGGCGTTCTGGTAGCTGCGCGGGTCGATCTCGGCCAGCAGGTCGCCGGCCTTGACCATCTGCCCCTCTTCAAAGGCAATCTTCACCAGCTCGCCGCCCACTCGGCTGCGCACATTGATGGTGTTGAGCGCGGTCACCGTGCCCAAGGCTTTGTAGTACACCGGGAACTCCCCCAGCACCGCCGGCGCCACACGTACCGGCACCGGGCCGGTGGAACCGCCGAAGCCCGGGCGCGCCATGCCGGTTTTACCGGTGTGCCCGGCCGGTGCGTCTTTGTGGGCGGCGCCGCTTGGCCAGAATTTCCAGCACAGACCGGCGATAACCAGCAGCACGAGCAGGCCGAACAGCCAGCGGCGGGAGTTGCGGGGGGAGGATTGCATGGAGTGATCAACCATTGGGCGCGAGAGCTTCTTCTTCGGGAGGCTGAAAGATAAGCACTGGAGCGCGTTAAGAAAAGCGCCTTTACCGGCTATTTACCTTGGGCTTACAACTTTTAACTTCTGCGGCCTAGTCCGTTGGCTATTTCGCTAAACGTCTGAGCCAAAAAAGAAAACGGCCTGGACTAGGCCAGGCCGCAATCATGTACCAAACGCGTTACTGCAAAACGACAGTAATGCGCCTAAACAGTTACTTCAAAACAGCCAGTGCGGCTTCGTAGTTCGGCTCTTGACCGATTTCCGAAACCAGTTCGCTGTGCAACACAGTGTCGTTTTCGTCCAGTACCACGACAGCGCGTGCGGTCAGGCTGCGCAGCGGGCCGTCAACGATGTCCACGCCGTAGTCCTGAGAGAACGCGGCGCTGCGGAAGTCCGACAGGCTCTTCACGTTTTCCAGGCCTTCAGAACCGCAGAAACGCGCCTGGGCAAACGGCAGGTCCGAGGAAATGCACAGCACCACAGTGTTGTTCAGCTCGTTGGCCTGGGCGTTGAACTTGCGTACCGAAGTCGCGCAGGTCGGGGTGTCAACGCTTGGGAAGATGTTCAGTACTTTGCGCTTGCCGGCGAAGGTGGCCAGGGTCGCGTCCGACAGATCGCCGGCGGTCAGGGTGAAGTCTGCAGCTTTGGAGCCGACTTGCGGCAATTCGCCTTCAACCTGGACAGGGTTACCACGAAGGGTGACTTGAGCCATGAATAGAATCCTTATGCTGGGTTTTGGTTAAACGAATTCGAGAGGCCGAAGTTAACCACAAAGTACCGTGGCTACCTACCGCCAGACACAAATTGTCATGCCACCCGGTTGTGGTTTAATTGCGCGCTTTGCGCCTGCCCCTCAAGGAAACCGTTGCCGATGAATCAGCCCGCCACCAAAGTCCTGGTCATTGGTTACGTCTGGCCGGAGCCCCGTTCCTCGGCCGCGGGCGGGCACATGATGCAGATTTTGGAAGCATTCCTTACACAAGGTTGGGAAATAACCTTCAGCAGCCCCGCCACCCTGGGCGAGCACAAAGCCGACTTGCTTGCGCTGGGCATCGCCGAATGTGCGATTGAGCTCAATAACAGCAGCTTTGACGATTTTATCCGCGAATTGGCCCCCGACATCGTGTTGTTCGACCGTTTCATGATGGAAGAACAGTTTGGCTGGCGCGTGGAGAAATGCTGCCCCGACGCGCTGCGCGTGCTGGAAACTTCCGACCTGCAGAGCCTGCGCGACGCTCGTCACCAGCGCCTCAAGGAGCATCTCAAGGCCCATCCGGACAGCGACGACTTCACCGCACTGTTCGCCCCGGCGCTGGAGGAAGAATTCCAGCGGATGGCCGACACCGACCTGGCCAAGCGCGAAATCGCCGCGATTTACCGCTGCGACATCAGTTTGATGATCTCCGAGGTGGAAATCCGCCTGCTCACCGAACAGTTCAAGGTGCCTGCCGCCCTGCTCCACGGGTGCCCATTGATGATGACGCCGCCTACCGAGGCCTTTGCCCCGTTTGAAGAGCGTGCGCACTTCCTCAGCATCGGCAACTTCCGCCATGCGCCGAACTGGGACGCCGTGCTGTGGATGAAGAACAGCCTCTGGCCGTTGATTCGCCAGCAACTGCCGGGCGCCCAGTTGCATGTCTATGGTGCCTACACCCCGCCCAAGGCCACCGCACTGCACAACCCGGCGCAAGGCTTTCACGTGATGAACTGGGCCGAGGATGCCCTGCAAGTGATGAGCGCTGCGCGAATCTGCCTGGCGCCCCTGCGCTTTGGCGCCGGCATCAAGGGCAAGCTGGCCGATGCGATGCTCTGCGGCACGCCCAATATCACCACGCCGGTGGGCGCCGAGGCCATGGGCGATGAACAGCCATGGCCGGGCGTGATCGCACAGAGCGCCGCCGCCCTGGCCGCCGCCGCCGTGAGCTTGTACCAGGACCGCGAGCGTTGGACCCAGGCCCAGGAGCACGGCCGCCAGCTCCTGGCGCGCCGCTATGACCAAGGCATCCATGGGCCTGCGCTGGTAGCGTGCCTGGAACGCTGTCGCAGCCAGCTCGCCGCCCACCGCCGTGACAACTTCACCGGCAGCATGCTGCGCCACCATGCGCATAAAAGTACGCAATACATGTCCCAATGGATCGAGGCAAAAAACCGTACCGTGTAAACCGTGGTGCTGGCGAGGTCGTGCGCGAGGGGGCATTATCCCCAGCAGCACCCACAATAAAGCGACGGCAGCATGACCCGAGCAACGCGTATCACCGACCCTTCCTACGAGCTGATGGACGATCACAACGGTCTGTCCATCATCTATCGCCAGCATGGTTTCCCCTGCCCGCTGGTGCGCTGGCATTTCCACAAGGAATACGAGCTGCACCTTATCGTCGCCAGTTCCGGCAAGGTGTTCATTGGCGATTACATCGGCAATTTCTACCCGGAAAGCCTGTTCCTCACCGGCCCCAACCTGCCCCACAACTGGATCAGCCAGGTCGAGGAAGACGAGGTGGTGCCCAAGCGCGACATGCTGGTGAACTTCACCGATGAGCTGTTCGAGCAGGGCAGCCACATTTTCACCGAACTGAAGATGCTTGCACCGTTGCTGGAGCGCGCGCAGTACGGCATCGAGTTTCGCTGCAAGAAAACCATCGCCCAGGCGATGACCCTGATGCAACGCATCGAGGACGCCCGGGGCATGGCGCGCCTGGGGCACTTTTTCATCCTGCTGGAAGTATTGAGCGCGTGTGAGGACTACCAACTGCTCTCCGGCGTGACCACGCCGCAACTGGCCGATGAACACAGCATCGATCGCACCAACCGCGCGGTGGATTACATCTTCGCCCACTACGCGCGGGAGTTGCCCCTGGAAGAAGTGGCCGAATACCTGGGGATGAAGCCGACGTATTTTTCCCGGGTGTTCAAGCAGGCCACCGGCCGCACATTTATCGAATTCGTCAATCGCCTGCGCATCAGCAAGTCATGCGAACTGCTGGCCGATGGCGATAAGGCCGTGACGGATGTGTGCTTCGAGTCAGGCTTCAATAACATTTCCAACTTCAATCGACGCTTTCAGCAGCTCAAGGGCATGACGCCTTCCCACTACCGGCGCCTGGCGGTGCAGCGGCTGACCGAACAGAACCTGGCCTGACACGGCATTCAAACAGGTGCTTACAAAGTGTGTCGCCCCCCCGCACGCCAACAGGAACGTAGAACAAGCCCTAGGCCACTTAGCGAAGTGCCTCTCTCTGTGAGCAACAGGAGGTACTCATTTATACGCCGGCATAAGGTAGTTCCATGATCAATGTTCGACCCTCGCACACGCCAAACGCCTTCACTCAAAACGAACTGAATCCGCCCACAAAACCTGCAAGCTCAGCGACACCTCAAGGCATTTCCCAGCTTACTCAGGAAATACAGGATGGCGCATCGCCCAGCGCCCCAAACACTCACCTTGCCCCGACGCGCCTGAGCCGAAAGCTGCGTGATATTTCATCGACATCCACCCCACGCGTTGCAACCATTCGCCAGTTCGCCGAAGCCTTGGTTGACAGGGGGGACCGGCAATTGGCGTTAGGTGTCGCCAATAGCTTGATGCGCCAACGGCTTGCCGTCGAGAAAGATCACCCCAGCGATGCCGAGGACAGGGTTACCGTCCCGGCCGACTCAACCTTCGGCCTGGCCTGGACGGAACTGGCTGACGCCCTGCACTCGGAACCGTTCAAATCGTTTGCCGAGGCCCGGAAGCTCGATATCTCCCAACTGACAATTACCCCCGAGGGCCGCCTGATCGAGACAAGCAAGGAGCCTCCTGCCGACTTCATCCTGGGTAACGACGCGGACTGGGCAGCCGCGTCAGGGGCGGTGTTGGCCGCGGTCAAAAAAGTCGCCGGGAACACTTCGCTGGCCGTTGATGTCCACGGACGCCATCTGGCGTCGGCCTACAACATCGCGGCTTTCTACGGTTTGCAACTGGGTCAAATCGAAAGCGACCACACACTGCTTGCCGTCGGACAACTGCTAAGCGAAGGCAACTTCCACGCTTTCAGCACGCCCGATCCGAACTACACCACCGTTTACGCTCCAGTCAAACAGCGACAAGGAGAAGCCCGCCAACGGATCATGGATTTGCCGCCGGATCAGTTGAAGCAGCGTCTTGAGCAGTTCACACCGTCAACCGTGGAGCAAAAGGTCCAGGAAGCCGATCGAGCCCTGGCGCAGCAGTGCAGCCAGGCCCTGATGCGACTCGCACCTCAAGCCCGAGCCCAAAGCGACGAGCCCCCGCTGGTGCTCAACGCGATTCCGGAGTATTCGACCTTCTACCAGGTGCGCAAAAACCTCCTGGCTGCGCTGGCCGGCAGCGACTTTAACGCCTTTGCACAAGAGAACAACCTTGAGCCCGGCAGCGTTCGTATCCACCCCGGCACCGGTGAGCTCACGGGCAAGGTGAATGGCAACAACCGCTCTTTTAGCGTGAACGATGTTTCGGGATGGGGTGATGTCTGGACAGAGATAAAAGAGGCCATCCAGCAGATGGCCGCTGGGGCAGATCTCGCTGTTCGATACCCGTCGTCACCCTCTGCATCGCTGCACGAGGTCATGAGCTTTTACAACGAAGAGATTCCTCGCCAACCCAACGGCCAACAACCCGGGCTGATCTCGCTTCTGGATCGAAGCATCGCGATGACCCATAACAACGGTTTCCAGGCGCTCACTGACACCCGCACGCGCGACGCCCAATCCATTGCTGTAAGGGAACGACAGTACGCCGTCACGCGACAGCTTGCCGAAATGCCCGCCCCTCTTTCAAACCTTGAAACGCTCGCGGCAGCGGTAGAAGCCGATCCGAGCGCGACAGCGGCCAGCGTAATATCAGCAGAAGAAGCGCTGGCAACTGCCGACAGCGCGCTGGCTGTCGCCACGCACCGGGCAATGCATGATTTGAAAGCGAGCATGGGTCAAGCCTCGTCGAAAATGATCGAATCGATTCCAACTGAAAGCCTGTTCGGTCGATGGCACAGTTACCTGAACAAAGCCATCAACGGACGAGGTTTTACGCAATGGGCTGGAACCCATAACGTTGAACTGACCTCTCTGCGATTCGACCCTAAAGACAGCGCGCTGATAGGCAAGGTCAACGGCGTTGACCAACGTTTTACAGTCGACCACTTTGCGAAAACATACCCCGACTATTTGGATGTCTTCACGCCGGTGGTGACCGCCGCCCAGACATTCGCACGGGACACCCCGATACTGCTGGCTCACGCCAATAACAGCGCGCCATTGGAATGGGTGTGCAATTTTTATGGCATCAACTCGAACCCAAGTACCGCCTCATTCGACGCCAGCTCGGTGCAACTGGGTCGTACGAAGAGCTTTCTGAACAGCCCCAGGCATCCAGAACAAATCGTCAGATGGCTGAACCGGCAAACAAGTGAAGTGGGCGACAGCAATGATCGGCATGCACTCATCGATCAGCTCAAACACGGCAATATCTCAAACGACGACACCACCCGCTTCATGGTCGATCAGGATTCATCCCATCAGCCTAAGGGCATGACCACGGTACAGAAATTCCTCGCGGATCAGGGGTGGTTCGAGGCGAAATCGGCGGCGCAGGTCGATAACCTGTTACAGGCTCTGCAGACACCTACGCCGCAGGCGCCGGCACTGGGCAATAATTGGGGTTTTCTTGCCACGGATCTCCCCCTGAGCACGGTCCAGCGCGAAGCCGTTAGTGGGTTCGTGAAACGCTCCATCGGCAACCATCCCAACCTCTTCGACTACCTGAGTGCCCAAGTCCCCCGCCTCAGCAGTGACCCTGCACAAGCGCTGGACCAACTGCTCTCCAGTGACGGCGCGCTGGAACTGGCCACGAATCTGCAAGTCGAGATGAAGGGTGCATTCACTACGACCAGCCTCAAACAGTGGCTGTTGACCGCTCTGGTACTGGAACTCGATCCCTCAGCCGGCACGCAACGCAATCGTGTCGCGGGTTATGACTTCATGCAGGTGCAAAACTGGGGGCGACCGGCACATGAAATACGCCAACAGTTTGCACGCCACTTTGATCAGCCCAACGCCAGCGACGTGCCGTCTCAACAGGCAATGATTGCGGCCCATTTGCTGATGTCAGGTGCTGCGCCGCAGTTTCTGGTCAAAGATCTGCCACCGTCCATTATTCAGGGCACACCCCAGTGGGCAATGTTTCATACCGCCGTAGACCGGATCGAACAAACAGCGCCCGGGGCCACGCGGTACATGAACTTCAAGCAGGTGATGGACTTCCACAAGATCAAGCCTCTCTCCCCCCAAGAACAGCTGCAATTGCTCAGGGCGCAAATGAACCCTCTGATTGATTGGGGGATCATCAATGGTGTCATCAGCAGGACTGCCAATGACCAATACACGCCGGAGCTGCTGCAAGCGTGTGTCAAGGCATTGGGTGAGCAAACCGCTGCCGTGGCAGATGCCAAACGCTACATCAACGAATTTCCTGTACCCACCCGACGCGCCCTGGCACTTGAGAACCTCAAACAGAAATTTGGTGAGGGGGTGCCCTATGAACAACAAAGTCTATGGAGAGAAAGCGATCAGTTGTACGGCACCATGGCGAGCGTGGTCGAAGCCTATGAAGCCGGACAATTGGGGGATACGTACAGGCCAACAAACCTGATCGATCGTTTGACAAGTGGCGCGGATACTCCTGCCTGGGAAGCCAGGGATACGCGTATCCCTATCCAGCAACTGCATGATCAGGCGAGCCAATTGCCCGACGTCAATGCGCAGTACGACGCGGCGATCGAAAGCGACTTCGTCCCTCGTCGTGCTCACTCGATTGTGATCATCAAAGACTTGCTGTGCAGGCTCCCGGCAGAGGTCCGCAACCATCTGGCCAACGGCAAGATTGAGTACTACAGCGTTCGGGAATCAGACACCAGCACATGGCAAAACCTCAGCGCCAAAACCGGTAAAAAAGGCAGCCACGGCCTGCTGATTCGTGCGACCGGGCAAGACGCAAGCATCACCGATGTCGCCCTTTTTCCCGATGCCGGCACTGTAAAAATACTCTCGAACTTACCCAACCCCATGCCCCTGGGCGGCACGAATAAGGCTTTCGGCAAGATTTATGACGGCGCCGATGAAGGCCCCCATGCATTGCCGTTGGACTTCACCGCCTTCAGCTCAGCGGCGGCGCCACGAGACGCAATCACCTCAAACGTGATCGTCGACCGCATCACACCGGTCACGCTGGTAAATGGGAAGCTCATAAATGATGGTCTGGCCACATTCGGCGACACCCGCTCAAACTCGGCGCCCGCGTTCTCTAATGAGCAACTGGAGAAAATTGCCACAACCAGCGTCGACTCGCACTTCCTGCGCAAAGACGAGTACAAGGCGATCAACCATGGCTACAACCCCTTGGAAACAAAAGGCCCCACCTTTCTTGAACGGCTCAACGTCCTGGCGCGCATGGTCCCCGTTGTCAGCAGCGTCGAAGACCTTTACGAAGGCAACTACGCCGAGGCGGGCCGGGACCTCTTATTTGATGCGCTGAGCATTGTCTTTCCCGGTGCATTAGGAAAGGTGTGGTCAGTCGCGATGGGTGCCTTCGAACGTGCAGCCGTCAGGCTTGGAGAAAATGTCGTTCAATCCGCGGCCGAAGCAGCCGTCGCCTCAATGGCGGTTACAGACGTGACTGCCGCCAGTACTGCGAAGTCGTCCGACGCCGTCAACCGTCTGCAGGGCAGCCCTCTGGTGGAACAGGCGGACGGTGAATGGAACATGGCGGCCGACAGGGCCGATGGCGCGCTTATTCAACCCGGCAGCGCGCAACAGATCAGGCTCACTGCGGTGCGTCAAGCGGGGGAATGGTACGCCTACGACGCCAAGACAATGACCGCTTACGGGCCGGCCCTGGAAGGCTTCATCTCTGATACGTCGTCAGCTGTAAGACGAGAAACCTTTTCAGACGGCACTCAAGCGCTGGTCACGGAAAAGCCACTGGCCGCCGACGCCTACACCCTGCCACGTCGCCATGGCTTTGATGTGGTCAATGAGGGCAAGGTTTACCGTTACGACACCCGCAACCCTGGCGTGCTGAGTGATCTGGAATCAGCCGATCACTACAAGCCGCTGGAGGGTTTTGAAGCGACCTGTCCAGCCCCTACCGTTGCACAGGACAGGGTCAGGCGCGGAGTCAGTAACACATGTTTTTCCAAAGAAATAGAGGTCGTTACCGACACGTCGCGCCAGGAACTTCAGGCGCTTGAGCACCAGCGGCTGTTCCCCTCGGCGCCAGGTCTGTTGAGGCGGGATCAATTTGTCATTTTCGAGCGCCGTCGATACAAAATGGTCGATGGCGACATGGGCCCCCAACTGGTCCCGATGCCTCAGAGCACGCCCATCGCCTACAAATCGCAGATCACCGGCAGCCTGAAACACGATCCCAATTTTGGCTTTTCCGGCGCACAAGCGAGTGGTTCCCTGGCCAGCGAAACCCGTGTGGTCAAGCTCAACAAAATCAGCGATGGCTGTAATGACAAACGTGAACTTCGAGGGGTGGTGGTGAAGGCAGCCGACGGTAAAACCAACTACCTGGTGGTAGAGGCTGATACCGCAGAGTTCTACTACACCAAACTGAGTGGCACCCCCACCGGCGAACTGACTTTCAACAAATGCACACCCCGCGACTTTTCCCTGGTCGAGGGTTACCGCAACGCATTCAGTACACGGCAAGGTGTCACTGAGATGCCGTTTGATGCCAACTTCATTGCCTTGCCCAAACTGGATTCAGCCTTCAAAGAGCTGGCGCGGTCCGGTTTCCTGAAAGAGGACATCGATACATTAAAAGCGTCGTGCAAAGACTTTACTCACGAACAACAGCGCGAAGTGATCTATCAGCTGCAGCAGACCAAGGCGATAAGCAAACCGAATATCGCGTTGCGGCCGAACCAAGTGTCCAAGTTGACCGAACCCGACGGCTTCAACAGTTGGACGCCAGAACGGAAAAACGAGTTCTATGCCGTCCAAGCGAAAAACAGCGTGAATCGGGCCATGAAGGCAACCGGGCTGGGACCCGCCAATATCATCCGCTCAACAGCGGACAAGGCACGCGCAGATGCCGCAAACATGACCAATGAATGGTTACGCAGAACCGTGCCGGAACATGCCGTGAACCGCCCGAGCCTGATCTTGAAAGCCGGCGCTGGCAACTGTGGAGAAATGGCCTTGCTGTCCAAGGACATCATTAAAAAAAGCGGCGGCAGGGCTTACGAATGGGGGGCTTCGTCCGCCCATTCGTTCACCGTCGTCGGAGGTCCTTCCACGCTTCCCCCAGGCACGCCAGACTTTTCCGAAGCCGCTTGGAGGGACGCCTGGATTGTCGATCCTTGGGCAGATATCGCCTGCCCAGCCCGCCTGTACACACAGAAATTGAGCGAAGTCATGTCCCTATGGAGCCGCGAAAATCTGAAGATTGTGTATGGGGGCAATCCTATTAACCCGCTGGACGCAAAATGGATGGAACAACTTATCGAAAAACCGAAGGCCCCCTATTCCCATGGGTATACCGGCGGATAGACCGCAAGGCCAGGGAAAGCGCTGTGGCTGAATCACGGCGCTATCCCCCAGGCTTCACGCGAACGCTTCTAACCACTTTCTTATCCGTGAAAAAGCATCAGTCCACCGAAAAAAACCTGCCCTGACCAATCTGCACACCGGCTTACAAATCCTGCAACCTACTCACCCCTCGGCGTAGGAACGCCCATCAGCCCCTTGGCCACGTATTGAAGTACCTCTCTGTATCAGTTGAGAGGCCGTACTTATAAATACGTAGGTAAAAGGGCAGTCCCATGATCAGCTTTACTCCGTCACACACTGTCAGCACCACTACTCCAAGCGCGCTGAATCGGTCCACGCCCCCCATAGGTTCAGTAGCCTCTCAAGTCATCGAGTTTTTTCATAAACGCCTCAAGGATATTCAAACGTTCCCCGCGTCCGCGCAATCGAGTGATGAACCGGCGCCAGCCGGCAAACGTATCGAGCAATTGCTCAGGTTCGCCGTGACAAAGGAGCAACCCAGCGTAGCCGAGCGCACCGGCCAGTTGATTGAAAGCAGCCATGAGCCGCTGACGGACACCGCGCTGCGCAATCAGGTGGAACAACTCCTGAACCAGCCAAGCGCCATTGACTCGCAAAAAACCTACGCTCAATTTATTCAGGAAATACTCGACAGTTCGGCATCCCACACTCCGAACACTCGTCCTGCCCCGTTGCGCTTACGCCGAGATCTGCAAGCCTCTGAACCGGCCTCCGCTACGCGCAATGCGGCGGTTCGCCAATTCACCGATGCCTTGATCGACAGTGGTGACAGGCAGTTGGCCATAGGTGTGGCCAATAGTTTGATGCGACAGCGGCTCGCAGCCGAAACCAATCGGCCCATTGCTGTGCAAGACCAGGTTGCTGTGCCGGCGGACTCAACCTTCGGCCAGGCCTGGACCGAACTTGCCGACGCGCTGCACTCGGAACCCTTTAAATCGTTTGCCGAGGCCAGGAAGATCGATGTTCGCGGATTGATGATCGACTCCAGGGGACAACTGAGCGAAATGCGCAACAACGTGCCGGTCGACCTCTCGCTGCATCGGGACACAGACTGGGCAGCCGCATCGGCCGGGGTCATCAGCGCCGCCAGAAAAGTCCTCGACGGTAAGCAAGGTGTTATTACTTTCCACGACCGCGAACACGCATCGGCTGACAACATCGCCTCGTTCTACGGCCTGCAACTGGGCGGTATACGAAGCGACGACACGCTGTTCAGCATCGGACAACTGCTGCGCGAGGGTACCTTCCACGCCCTCAGCAGCACCGACCCGCACTACGCGACCGTTTACGCCCCGGTCAAACAGCGACAAAGCGAAGCCAGTCAGCGGCTTATGAATTTACCGCCGGATCAGTTGACGCAACGCCTTGATAGGTTCACCTCTTCAACTGCGGCACGAAAGGTCCAGGACGCCGATCGAACCCTGGCGCAACAATGCAGCCAGGCCGTGATGAGACTCGCCCCTCAAGCCCGAGTCGAAGGCGAAGAATTCCCGCCAATGCTCAAAGAGATTCCGGAGTATTCGACCTTCAACCAGGTACGCAAAAACCTCCTGGATGCACTGGCCGGCAGTGCCTTTACAACCTTTGTACAAGAGAACACCGTTGAGCCCGGCAGCATCGCTATCCACCCCGTCACCGGTGAGCTGACGGCTAAGGCGAACGGCAACGACGCGCGCTTTAGCGTGAACGATCTTTCGGGATGGAGTGATGCCTGGGTAGCGATAAAAGATGCCGTCCAGCAGATGGCCGCTGGATCGGATCTCGCTGTTCGATACCCCTCCCCACCCTCTGCATCGCTGTCTGAGGTCATGAGGTTTTACAACGAAGAGATCCCTCGCCAGCAAAACGGTCAACAAGGCGACTGGCGTCAACGCGAGCTGGTATCGCTGCTTGATCGAAGTACCGAGATGACCCGTAACAATGGTTTCAAGGCACTCATTGACCCCAGCACGGGCGACAACGTCTCTAAAGGTGTACGTGAGCGCCAATACGCCATCAGGCAACAGCGTGCCGACGCGCCCTCGCCCCTCTCTAAACTTGAAACCCTGGCCGCGGCTGTCGAGCCCCGCTCCAGCGCAACAACGGGCAGTGCAATATCCCCGCAAGACGCCTTGGCAAGCGCCGAAAGCGCACTGGCCGCCACTACGCTCAACGCAATGCGCGAGCTGGAAAACAACCCCACCCAAGCCTCGACAAAGATGGTCGGGCCGATTCCGGCTAACAGCCTGTTCGGCCAACGGCGCAGTTACCTGGACAAAGCCATCAAGGCCCGTGGCTTCACCGAGTGGGCCGAGAAAAACAACGTTGATCTGACTTCCCTGCGCTTTGACTCCAGGGACGAGGCCTTGATCGGCAAAGTCAACGGTGTTGACCAGCGTTTTACTGCCGCTGACTTTGCGAAAAAGTACCCCGAGCATTTCGACGTGCTGGCGCCGGTACTGACCGCCGCCTCGGTATTCGCGACACCTGGAAAGCCGATCACGCTGTCTCACGCCAGCAGCAGCAACGCGCCGTTGGAATGGGTGGGCCGTTTTTATAGCCTCCCTACAGACCCGCGCAGCCGCGTATTCGAACGTAGCATGACGTTGCTGGACAGCCTGAAGAAGTTCCCAGCGAGCCCCGACGACCCGCAACGAATGGTGAATGGGCTGAATCAGCAAAAAATCGCATTGGCGGATAGCAATGATCGCTATGCACTGATCAGTCAGCTCAAACACGGCAATATCGACAACGACGACACCACCCGCTTCATTGTCGATCAGGGCTCCTCACACCGCCCTAAAGGCGTGACGACCGTGCAGAAATTCCTCGCGGATCAGGGTTGGTACGAGGCGAAGACGGCAGCGCAGGTCGATAACCTGTTACGCGCCTTGCAAACACCGATACCGCAGGCGCCGGCCCTGGGGAACAACTGGGGGTTTCTCTCCACCGACCTGCCCCTGAGCCCCGCCCAACGCGACAAAATGAGCGCGTTCGTTAAAAACGCCATTGGTTCCCACACCGATCTCCTCAGCTACCTGAGCGCTCAAGTCCCCAACCTCAACACCAGCAGCCCGTTCCAAGCGCTGGACCAGTTGCTCTCCAGCGATGGCGCCCTTGAACTCGCCACCCACCTGCAAACCGAGATGAAAGGCGCCGCAACCGTCACCAGCCTTAAACAATGGCTATTGTCCGCCATGGTGCTGGAGCTTGACCCAGCAGCCGGGACCTCCCGAACTAGCCTGGCGGGCTTTGACTTGATGCAGTCGGATAACTGGGGATTGGGCACGGACAAGATTCGTGAGCGACTCAACAAACACTTGATCGATAATCGAAAAATCCAGGCAAACCTTGCGCCAGTGGCCGCGCGCCTGTTGATGACGGGCGCTGCGCCCCATCTGCTGGTTAACGATGTGCCATCGACCATAACCATGGGCTCGACCGAATGGGTGAGCTTTACCACCGCCGTCAATCGAATCGAACTGAACGCTCCCGGGGCGGCTGCGGACATGACCTTCCAGCAGGTCATGGATCTTCATCGCATCGGCCCCATCAACGACCGTGAAGCCCAACTGCAGTCTGTCGCCCAGATGAACCCGGTGTTGGATTGGGCGGTCATGAACAACCACATCGTCAGAAATGAAGAGGCCCCATACACCCTCGAACAGCTCCTCAGCAGCCAGCAGAAGCTGGACAAACAACTTGGCGAAGTTTCTGAAGCCAAACGCTACCTGCGTACCTTTGAGCCGCCAAACAGAAGGCCAATGGCCCTTGACGCGCTGAGAAAACAATATGGTTCGGCCATCGACTTCGAGAGCCGGGACATCATGACAACTCGCGCGGGGATATTTTCCGACATCCAGACAAGCATCGTAGAAGCCTATGAGGCGGGGCGCCTGTCCGAACATTTTGATCTGAGGCGGCGGGGGCTGGACATCAACGCGGTGTCTGCGCAAGCTCACAACCTGCCTGACATCACTGCGGAATTCGACAAGCAATTCGAAGAAGACTTCCTCCTGCGTCGGCGCCACACCATCACCCAGCTCAAGGACATGTTCAGCAAGCTGCCTTTGGAAGAACGCAATAGCCTCAACTTCGGCACGGTGGAGTACCTGAAAGTGGAAGGCGCCGGTAATGGCGTCGTGTTGAATTCGTTATACCAAGGGGTAAGCCGAAATTTCGCGGTTTACCCGGCCTCAGGGCATATCGTCCGTATCCCTGATATTGCCCCATCGATCGAGCTCGGTCAGAAGGTCAACCTGGCCATCGATGCTGAAGCCTTCAAAACGGGTGCAGAACCGAAACCGGGCGTCAAATCCGATGTTGTCTTGAAGGAAGGCAGCCAATATCTGCTCATGGTTCCCTCCGATCCCCCTGAAAAAGCCATGTGGGAAAGGGTCGATCTTCCTGAGCGCAGCGCAGACCTCCGCCCCCCCTACGACAGCGCTAGATTCGACACGCTGTCGCAGATACTGGTTGACTCGGTATACCTGCGCAAACCCGACCTTGTTGCTATCCATCGCGGAGAGAACAACCTGGAGGATGGCTCGAAATCGGATAACTTCCTCCTGAACGTTCTAGGCGCACTGCCGGGAGTCGACAGCGTTGTAGATATTACCGAAGGCAAATACGTGGAGGCCGCAAGGGATCTGGCCATTGATATTGCGATTTACGTTACCACGGAGGGTGCAGGCAAACTCTGGACTGTGGCTAAATCCGGGACGGCGTGGGCAGCCGCCAAGGCCTCGGCAAAATTCATCGAAAGGTTTGGGACCAAGGAAGCAGAAAGCATTGAGCTCAAAGACCTGACTAGCACCGGCACCGAGGAGGCGTTCAGCTCCGTGAGCCGAATGCAGGGCGGCCAATATAAAAAGCCAATTGGAGAGGCGTTTGTCCCGACTGCGGACATGGCTGATGGCACGGTGAGAAATGGCGAGACCTCTGCACTTGTCAAGCTCACGGCCGTTTTCGAGAACGACGAGTGGTATGCCTATAACCCCCTGACAATGGCGGCTGACGGGCCTGCGCTAGAAGGGTTCGTGCCCGAAAATAACCATCGCAACGTCAATGGCCTGTTTGACTTTTTTACCGGTGCCAGCTCCGATCCGGATATACCCGCCAGATTCGAGATCAACGTCATGAACGCGCAGCTAAGAGATGAGCAAGCCTTTAACGCCGGCTACAACAGCTTGAAACCGGAAACTATACCTGGCTACCGCCGCAGAATGGGCAAAGACCGAATCAGACAACTGATCGCAGACACCCAGCTAAGTGCCGAACAAGTGGGAAGCCTGGTTCGGCAACGGGAAAGACTCGTCATTGCCGAAAAACGCATCGACATGGAGAATTTCAAACGAGAAGTAGAGGGTGCGGGCGGAACCAGTCGTGGAATGTCCCAAGGCTTTTATCTTGCCCTGACACAACCAGGCTCACAAGGTGAATGTGCTGCCCTGTCCAATACGATGGCGCTCGCGCTCTCGGAGGGCACCGAAAACACGTTGATCGATAACGTGAATATTGCCATGGCCAACCCGAAGTCCGCTGGCGGTTCCAAATTCATCTCAGACCTGTCAGCGTTGCAAGCTAACGTAGACAGACAACACACCTTTCAAACCGGAACCTCAGGCACACTCATGCCCTACGAGGACATCGGCACAATACTGGGTAACGCCGAGACTTCGAAGACCTTGCTGATCGGCACGAAAAATCATGGCATGCTCGCGGGGGTTAGGTTCGACCCCGCCGACGCCAGCAAAAAAAGCTGGTTTTATTACGATCCCAACTATGGGTTGGCGACATTCAATTCAGAAACATCAATGAAAGCCGGGCTGGAAAAAACACTGAACAGTGGCAAAGTCGGCAAAGGACTCGACCATTTTGGCAGCGCGTCGACGGGACCAAAATATAACGTCGGTGTCTTTGATATCGAGGCAATGGCGCAGCGCAGATTTGATATTGCCCGGGTTAGAGAGCTGACCCGACCTATCAGCCTTGACACAACGCAAGCCATCCCCCGACAACCTGTATAGCCGAATCAGGATGGAGACCAAAAAGAAACGGTCAGGCCACTTGATGAAGAAATCCAGACATTCATCGATACCTGTCTAGTCCTGAAATAGGTTTACACCTGTTTCATCCTAACGCCCGATGAACAGCATCGGGCGTTTTGTATTTTAAAGACAGGTGCGGTCATTCCTGGTTGTAGATCAAGATTGCCTCCCGCACCATCTGCTCCGCTTGATGGTTTCACCTGTTTACCTGACGAGTGCAAAAAGTATCAGTCCAAGTGCTCCCAAGGACTTGTCACATCTCATCTGAAGACCGTAATCATTGCCCTGCCCCTGGCGCAACAAATCGCAGACGCCAACAGCATTGCACGCCTGGGGCACTTTACCGTGAATCCCGTCGGTCGGAACTGGTAGTTCTCACAGTATCGCCATCGCAGGCCCCCTCCTTAAATGAGCGTGCACATCATTCCTGAATGACTGCGTTCACTTAATTCGAGGATCGAGAAATGAGCCAAACAACACATCAAACACTTAAAGAAAAATCCATCATCCACCATCGTGTCGTATTTGCCGACGAGGGCGAGAAACATGGGTGGACAGGCGGCGGCAGTATCATTATTGACGATGTAAGTGGCAGAACAGCCTGGCTTGTCCAGAAAGCAAGCAGGATTTTCAGCGAAATCCTTCCTCCTCACAGTCAGCTGACCGTGCTTATTTATTGTCGCGTGCGCTTAACGGGCAGTTACTTGAAGGTAACGCATGCGGGGGGAACATATACTTCCCCCAATATTATGAGCAACTCCGACATGAACACTTATTGGGTAAGAAACGCCACAACCAATGGGGAAGGAAAGTTTTGGATAGACTTCGAAACCAGCGACGGCCAAGCCCTGCGAATCCATCAGGTGGAAGTCATGGGACCCGCCACCCACAAGGACACCGATGAGCCGCCGGTGATGAAGCTGCTGAAAGACGCGGCCCCCTGAGGAAAGATGAACGCCATGCAAAGGGTGCCAATACCATCACTTCATGGCGTCTTTCATCACTTGCCTGAACAGCGCACCTGCAGATTTCCCTGGGCTTGAATATCGCGAGGGTCAAAAAGCAGCCCTCACCCGAGTGCAAAAAAGTATCAGTCCAAGTGCTCCCAAGGATTTGTCACACCGTCAATTGAAGGCTGTAATCAACGCACACTCTTCCTGACTCCCCGTAGGAAGACACAACAACAATAACTGTCCTTCTGTAGCCCCTGGGCGCGGAAATGGAGTGCGCGATGAAGTTCACAGCAAAAGCTCTGCTTGCCTGTACCTGTATGACCCTCAGCGCCGTCAGCCTTGGCGCGCAAACCCTGACCATTGCCACCGTCAACAACAGCGACATGATCCGCATGCAGAAGCTCTCGAAAACCTTCGAGGCCGAGAATCCGGAGATCAAGCTGAACTGGGTGGTGCTCGAAGAAAACGTGCTGCGCCAACGCCTGACCACCGACATTGCCACCCAAGGCGGGCAGTTCGATGTGTTGACCATCGGCATGTACGAAGCCGCACTCTGGGGCGCCAAGGGTTGGCTGGAACCGATGAAGGACCTGCCGGCGTCCTACGACCTCGACGACGTGTTCCCTTCCGTGCGTGACGGTCTGTCGGTCAAGGGTTCGCTGTACGCCCTGCCCTTCTATGCTGAAAGCTCGATCACCTATTACCGCACCGACCTGTTCAAGGACGCGGGGCTGAGCATGCCCGAGCACCCGACCTGGAGCCAGATCGGCGAATTCGCGGCCAAACTCACCGACAAGAGCAAAGAGCAATACGGCCTGTGCCTGCGTGGCAAAGCCGGTTGGGGTGAGAACATGGCGCTGATCACCACCCTGGCCAACGGCTACGGCGCGCGCTGGTTCGATGAGAAATGGCAGCCGGAATTCAATGGCCCCGAGTGGAAGGACGCGCTGAACTTCTACGTCGACAACATGAAGAAATCCGGCCCGCCGGGTGCTTCCAGCAACGGTTTCAACGAAAACCTGGCGCTGTTCAACAGCGGCAAGTGCGCGATCTGGGTCGATGCCAGCGTCGCCGGCTCGTTCGTGACCGACAAGACCCAAAGCAAAGTGGCTGACCATGTCGGTTTCACCTTTGCCCCGCACGAAAAAACCGACAAAGGCACGTCGTGGCTGTACTCCTGGAGCCTGGCGATCCCGACCAGCTCCAAGGCCAAGGACGCCGCCAAGGTGTTCACCAGTTGGGCCACGTCCAAGGAATATGGCGCATTGGTCGCCAAGACCGACGGTGTTGCCAACGTGCCGCCAGGTACGCGCAAGTCGACCTACAGCGACGAGTACATGAAGGCCGCACCGTTCGCCAAGGTGACCCTGGAATCGCTGAAAGTCGCCGACCCGACCAAGCCGACCCTCAAGCCGGTGCCGTATATCGGTATCCAGTTGGTGACCATTCCTGAATTCCAGGCGATTGGGACCCAGGTCGGCAAGTTCTTCTCCGGCGCGCTGACCGGCCAGCAGACGGTCGATGCTGCACTGACCGCCGCGCAGACCACCACCGAGCGTGAAATGAAGCGGGCGGGTTACCCCAAGTAACCCCCGATCCTGTAGGAGCGAGCGTGCTCGCGAAAAAGGTACATCCGACGCCGCAAGGCGCCTGAAATACCTTCGCGAGCCAGCTCGCTCCTACAGGGGTTTTACGCACCTGTACCTGACTGGCCTTGATTATCATGAATACACCCTCCAAAAGCCGCCTGGCCAACCCCGGCTGGTTCCTCGTCACGCCTTCGGTCGCCATGCTGCTGCTGTGGATGATCGTGCCGTTGGGCATGACCCTGTACTTTTCACTGATCCGCTACAACCTGCTCTACCCCGGCGAGAACCAATTCGTGGGGCTGGAGAATTTCACGTACTTCATCACCGACTCGGGGTTCCTGCCCGGTGCCACCAATACGTTGTTGCTGGTAGGCAGCGTGCTGCTGATCAGCGTGGTGTTCGGCGTGTTGATCAGTGCGCTGCTGGAGGCCAGTGAGTTCCTCGGGCGTGGCATCGTCCGGGTGCTGTTGATTTCGCCGTTCTTCATCATGCCCACCGTCGGTGCGCTGATCTGGAAGAACCTGATTTTCCACCCGGTGTCGGGAATTCTCGCCGCCGTGTGGAAGTTCTTCGGCGCCGAGCCGGTGGACTGGCTGGCGCACTATCCGCTGCTGTCGATCATCATCATCGTGTCGTGGCAGTGGCTGCCGTTCGCCATCCTGCTGCTGATGACCGCCATGCAGTCCCTCGACCAGGAACAAAAGGAAGCTGCGCGCCTGGACGGTGCCGGCGCCATCGCGATTTTCTGGCACCTGACCCTGCCCCACCTGGCCCGCCCGATTGCCGTGGTGGTGATGATCGAAACGATCTTCCTGCTCTCGGTATTCGCCGAAATCTTCACCACCACCAACGGTGGCCCCGGCTACGCGTCGACCAACCTTGCCTACCTGATCTACAACCAGGCGCTGGTGCAGTTCGACGTGGGCATGGCCTCGGCCGGCGGCTTGATTGCCGTGGTCATCGCCAATATCGCGGCGATCATCCTGGTGCGGATGATCGGCAAAAACCTGACTGACAAGCCTTGAGGGCCGCGCCATGACGCTTCAACAATCCCGCCGCCTGCAAAGCCTGTTGCTCGGCACCCTGGCCTGGGCCATCGCGATCCTGATTTTCTTCCCGATCTTCTGGATGGTGCTGACCAGCTTCAAGACCGAAATCGACGCGTTCGCCACGCCGCCGCAGTTCATCTTCACGCCGACGCTGGAGAACTACCTGCACATCAACGAGCGCAGCAACTACTTCAGCTATGCCTGGAACTCGGTGCTGATTTCATTCAGCGCCACCGCCCTGTGCCTGCTGATTTCGGTGCCGGCGGCCTACTCCATGGCGTTCTACGAAACCAAACGCACCAAGGGCACGCTGCTGTGGATGCTGTCCACCAAGATGCTGCCACCGGTGGGCGTGCTGATGCCGATCTACCTGCTGGCCAAGAGCTTTGGCCTGCTGGACACGCGCATTGCGCTGATCATCATCTACACCCTGATCAACCTGCCGATCGTGGTCTGGATGGTTTACACCTACTTCAAGGACATCCCCAAGGACATCCTCGAAGCCGCGCGCCTGGACGGCGCCACCCTGTGGCAGGAAATGGTCCGGGTGCTGCTGCCGATCGCCAAGGGCGGCCTGGCCTCCACGGTGTTGCTGTCGCTGATCCTGTGCTGGAACGAGGCCTTCTGGTCGTTGAACCTGACCTCGTCCAACGCCGCACCCTTGACCGCACTGATCGCCTCCTACTCCAGCCCCGAAGGCTTGTTCTGGGCCAAATTGTCTGCCGTCTCGACCCTGGCCTGCGCGCCGATCCTGATCTTTGGCTGGATCAGCCAGAAACAGCTGGTGCGCGGTTTGTCCTTCGGCGCCGTGAAATAACGGTCTTTCAATAAAAAATTCAAAGTGGAGGCCCATCCCATGGCCAACCTGAAAATCAAGAATCTGCAAAAAGGCTTCGAAGGTTTCTCGATCATCAAGGGCATCGACCTGGAAGTGAACGACAAGGAATTCGTGGTGTTCGTCGGCCCCTCGGGCTGCGGTAAATCGACCCTGCTGCGCCTGATCGCCGGCCTTGAAGAAGTCAGCGAAGGCACCATCGAACTGGATGGCCGCGACATCACCGAAGTGACCCCGGCCAAGCGCGACCTGGCGATGGTGTTCCAGACCTACGCCCTGTACCCGCACATGAGCGTGCGCAAGAACATGTCGTTTGCCCTGGACCTGGCCGGTGTCGACAAGAAGCTGGTGGAGAGCAAGGTCAACGAAGCGGCGCGCATCCTCGAACTGGGCCCGCTGCTGGAGCGCAAACCCAAGCAACTCTCCGGTGGTCAGCGCCAGCGTGTGGCGATTGGCCGCGCGATTGTGCGCAACCCGAAGATCTTCCTGTTCGACGAGCCGTTGTCCAACCTCGACGCCGCCCTGCGCGTGCAGATGCGCCTGGAGCTGTCGCGCCTGCATAAAGAACTGCAAGCCACCATGATCTACGTGACCCACGATCAGGTTGAAGCCATGACCCTGGCCGACAAGGTGGTCGTGTTGAACAGCGGGCGTATCGAGCAGGTCGGCTCGCCGCTGGAGCTGTACCACCAGCCGGCCAACCTGTTTGTGGCGGGCTTTCTCGGCACGCCGAAAATGGGCTTCCTCAAGGGCAAGGTTACGCGCATCGAGGGCCAAGGCTGCGAGGTGCAACTGGACGCCGGCAGCACCATCAGCCTACCGCTCAGCGGCGCCACCCTGAGCGTGGGCAGTGCGGTGACCCTGGGCATTCGTCCGGAACATCTGGAAATCGCCTCGCCTGGGCAAACCGCCCTGACCGTCACCGCCGACGTCGGCGAACGCCTGGGCAGCGACACCTTCTGCCACGTCATCACGTCGAGCGGCGAGCCGCTGACCATGCGGATTCGCGGCGACATGGCCAGCCAGTATGGCGAGACGCTGCACCTGCACCTGGACCCGGCGCACTGCCATCTGTTCGACACCGACGGTGTTGCCGTGGCCCGTCCACTGCGCGCTGCCGCCTGATTTGCGAGATTTGTGATGAAACTGAATAAACAGAACCTCACCCAGCTGGAGCCGGAAATCAAACTGCCGGCCTACGCCATTGCGAGTACCTCCCAGGGTATCGCCCATATCGGCGTCGGCGGCTTCCACCGCGCGCACCAGGCGTATTACACCGACGCGCTGATGAATACCGGCGAGGGCCTGGACTGGAGCATCTGCGGCGTCGGCCTGCGTGCCGAGGACCGCAAGGCCCGCGACGACCTGGCCGGCCAGGACTACCTGTTCACCCTGTACGAACTGGGCGACACCGACGACACCGAAGTGCGCGTGATCGGCTCGATCAGCGACATGCTGCTGGCCGAAGACAGCGCCCCGGCATTGATCGATAAACTCGCCAGTCCCGAGATTCGCATCGTCTCGCTGACCATCACCGAAGGCGGCTACTGCATCGACGACAGCAACGGCGAGTTCATGGCCCACCTGCCGCAGATCCAGCATGACCTGGCGCACCCCAGCGCGCCGAAAACCGTGTTCGGCTTTATCTGTGCGGCATTGACCCAGCGCCGCGCGGCCGGCATCCCGGCGTTTACCGTGATGTCCTGCGATAACCTGCCGCACAACGGCGCCGTCACGCGCAAGGCACTGCTGGCCTTCGCCGCCCTGCACAATGCCGAGCTGCATGACTGGATCAAGGCCCATGTGAGCTTCCCGAACGCCATGGTCGACCGCATCACGCCGATGACCAGCACCGCCCACCGCTTGCAACTGCACGATGAACACGGCATCGACGACGCCTGGCCAGTTGTTTGCGAACCCTTTGTGCAGTGGGTGCTGGAAGACAAATTCGTCAACGGCCGCCCGGCGTGGGAAAAGGTCGGCGTGCAGTTCACCGACGATGTGACGCCCTATGAAGAGATGAAGATCGGCTTGCTCAACGGCAGCCACCTGGCCCTGACCTACCTGGGGTTTCTCAAGGGTTATCGGTTTGTGCACGAGACCATGAACGACCCGCTGTTCGTGGCCTACATGCGCGCCTACATGGACCTCGACGTCACGCCGAACCTGGCGCCGGTGCCGGGCATCGACCTGAGCGACTACAAGCAGACCCTGGTGGACCGCTTCTCCAACCAGGCGATTGCCGACCAGTTGGAACGGGTGTGTTCGGACGGCTCGTCGAAGTTTCCCAAGTTCACCGTGCCGACCATCAACCGCCTGATAGCCGATGGGCGCGAGACCGAGCGTGCGGCGTTGGTGGTCGCGGCCTGGGCCTTGTATTTGAAGGGCGTGGATGAGAATGGCGTGAGCTATAAAATCCCCGACCCGCGTGCGGAATTCTGCCAGGGGCTGGTGAGTGATGATGCGTTGATCAGCGAGCGACTGCTGGGGGTGGAAGAGATTTTTGGCACGGCTATTCCCAACTCGCCTGAGTTTGTGGCAGCGTTCGAGCGGTGCTATGGGAGCCTGCGTGATAACGGCGTCACCGAAACCCTACAGAACCTCCTGAAGAAACCGGTTTAAATGTGGGAGGGGGCAAGCCCCCTCCCACACTGGACCGGGTTGCCAATCCAAAAAAATAACACCGCTGAGCACACCCTCATGACCCAGCAAAACCTGTTCCTCGGCATCGACTGCGGCACCCAAGGCACCAAGGCCATCGTCCTCGACGCCTCCAGCGGCAAGGTGCTGGGCCTGGGCGCCGCTGCGCACACCCTGATCAGCGGCGCCAATGGCCGGCGCGAACAGCACACCCAGGAATGGCTGGACGCCTTTACCGAAGCCACCCACCGCGCCTTGCAACAGGCCGGCGTGGACGGCCAGGACATCCTCGGCATCGGCGTGTCCGGCCAGCAGCACGGCCTGGTGTTGCTGGATGACAGCGGCCAGGTGCTGCGCCCGGCCAAGCTGTGGTGCGACACCGAAACCGCGCCGGAGAACGAGCGCCTGCTGGCCTACCTGGGCGGCGAGAGTGGCTCGCTGGAGCGCCTGGGCGTGGCAATTGCGCCGGGCTACACCGTGTCGAAACTGCTGTGGACCCGCGAGCAGCACCCAGACATCTTCGCGCGCATCGCCCATGTCCTGCTGCCCCATGACTACCTCAACTACTGGCTCACCGGCCGCGCCGTCGCCGAATACGGCGATGCCTCGGGCACCGGTTACTTCAACGTGCGCACCCGCACCTGGGATGTGGCGCTGCTCAAGCACATCGACCCCAGCGGCCGCCTTGAAGCTGCGTTACCGGCGTTGATCGACGCCGATCACACCGTGGGCAGCATTCTGCCGGCCATCGCCGAACGCCTGGGCATCAACCCCAAGGCCATCGTCTCCAGCGGCGGCGGCGACAACATGATGGGCGCCATCGGCACCGGCAATATCGCCCCCGGCGTCATCACCATGAGCCTGGGTTCATCGGGCACGGTCTACGCCTATGCCGACCAACCCAACGTGAGTCCGCAGGCCTCGGTCGCCACCTTCTGCTCGTCCAGCGGCGGCTGGTTGCCGTTGATCTGCACGATGAACCTGACCAACGCCACCGGGGTGATCCGCGAGCTGTTCGAACTGGACCTCAACGCCTTTAACGCACTGGTCGAGCAAGCCCCGATTGGCGCCGATGGCGTGAGCATGCTGCCGTTCCTCAACGGCGAACGCGTACCTGCCCTGCCCCACGCCACCGGCAGCCTGCATGGGCTGACCATGACCAACCTGACCCGTGCCAACCTGTGCCGGGCCGTGGTCGAAGGCACCACCTTCGGCCTGCGCTACGGCCTCGACCTGCTGCGCCAGACCGGCCTGCAGAGCCAGAGTATCCGCCTGATCGGCGGCGGCTCGAAAAGCCCGGTGTGGCGGCAGATGGTCGCCGATATCATGAACACCGAAGTGATCTGCACCGAACAAAGCGAAGCCGCTGCCCTGGGCGCGGCGATCCAGGCGGCGTGGAGCCAGTCCGGCGAATCCCTGGCCAGCCTGTGCGACAAATGCGTGAGCGTCGACCCGGCCAGCCGGACCCTGCCGGTGGCGGCCAGTGTCAGCGCCTATCAACTGGCTTACGAGCGCTATCAACAACACGTGGCAACCCTTTAAGAGCGAACGACTATGTATTTGGTGTGTGGTGAAGCGCTGTTTGATTTTTTCAGTGAGGAAGATCCCAGCGGGCAGGCCTCCAAGGTCAACTACAAGGCGATTGCCGGTGGCTCACCGTTCAACGTCGCGGTGGGTTTGCGCCGCCTGGGCATCGAGGCCGGGCTGTTCGGCGGCCTGTCCAGCGACTTCCTCGGGCGCCGGCTGTTGCAAGTACTCAAGGATGAAGGCGTCAGCGAGCAGTTCCTGCTGGAGTTTGCCGCGCCGACCACCTTGTCGATGGTCGCCGTGGGCGCCGACGGCTCACCGCAGTACAACTTCCGTGGTGAAGGCTGTGCGGATCGGCTGCTGGAGGTCGCACATTTACCGGTACTCGGCGATGAGATTCGCGGGCTGCATGTCGGCTCGTTCTCACTGGTGGTGCAGCCGATCGGCGACACCCTGCTGAACCTGGTCCAGCGCGAAAGCGGCAAGCGCCTGATCAGCCTCGACCCCAACGTACGCCTCAATCCGCAGCCGGATATCCAGCTGTGGCGCGACCGTGTCGCCGAGCTGGCCAAGCATGCCGACCTGATCAAGGTCAGCGATGAAGACCTGCACCTGCTCTACCCCGACCAGTCGCCGGAAAGCGTGCTGCAAGGCTGGCTGCAACACCGCTGCCAACTGGTGTTCCTGACCCGTGGCGGCGAAGGCGCCAGTGTGTTCAGCCGCCAGCACGGCAGCTGGTCGCAACCGGCACAGAGCGTGGTGATGGCCGATACCGTGGGTGCCGGGGATACCTTCCAGGCGGCATTGATTGCCTGGTTGACGGAGCAACAGCTGGACTCGGTGGAGGGCCTGCAGCAGCTGACCCGCGCGCAGGTCGACGCCATGCTCGGCTTTGCCATCCGTGCCGCCGCATTGACGTGTGGCAAGACCGGGCCGGACCTGCCGTATCGGCGGCAGTTGGGCTGAAGCACTCGCCACCCCGGCAATCTCTAATCTTGAGATGCCCAGGGTCCGCTTCGCAGGAAGAGGACCCGCCTTCTCCATACCTTTTTTCAGGTGAGCACAAGCTGTCAAGTTTGACAGTTGCGTGTGCTATCGATTGTGCCTTTAATTTATTTCACATCCCGATAGCCAGGAACAGGGTCGTTCCATCGCAACGCTCTAATAGGGAAACCAAAGATGGCTCACTTAAGTCTCCACCACTTACTTAACGGTGCTCCAGAAACAAACCACTTTACGACTACGCAGGAAAACCATCGCAACAATACCTCACCGCGCGGCAGGCGAAAATATATCCTGTTGCACTGTACTTTAGTGCTACTTACTATTTTTTCATTACCGGCACACTCAACTCCGACTAGCGGGCTAAATGCACTTTGCAAGGTGTCGCCAGACGAATTCCTTATAATAGCTTTAAAGGCGATGCGTATACAGACAAGGAATAACCACCTCCCCAAATACAAAGTAAAAAACACCCCACCCGAAACTCCTCTCCAACGTCAGCAACGTCTATGCACCCCCGTGCAAACCGTTCTTCATAACGTCACAAAGCCCTAGTCAATCAGGAATAAACCACGCACCCACAAGGAAGAGCCCATCATGAATAGCGCCTGCAAAGCCAAACACATATTGGCCGTCGCCTTAGTTGCATCCGCCTGTAAAACCACTGCAATGGCGGCGCTCGTTGCGATAACGCCGGCAGCCGGATTGCAGTGCGATGTTTCAAATATCAATAATAGTGGCGTGACCGTGGGTAATTGCAGCACCGGGAATGCAGCAATCCCCAACCAGCCCTGGGTGGCCCCTACACCTGGTACCGCTGTTATTTTACCGCGCCTTGCACCCAGTCAACCTTGCAGCGTCGGGGTTATCAGTAACGCAGGATGGATCGCGGGAGAATGCGGCAGCCCGACGGGTGCCCAGTATGGCGTCACGTGGGATGCCAACGACCTGGGAAGCGGCATTCTTCGGTTCAACCCGAGACCCGGGTTGATTGGTCTGTTTCCAGACGTCAGTACACGCATAGCAGCCATGAACCAACGTGGCGATGTACTGGGGTCCAGTATTGATCGGTCGGGTGACTCGACCGTTGTATTGTGGGCAGCAGGCACCGAGTCACCTCTGGACGTGTCCAGCGCCAGGGATAATTGCAGCGGCGTGGATATCAGCACTCCATTGGGCTCTGGCCGCCCTGCGGCTGCGATCAACTGCCCGAACTCAATTGGTACACAGACGGGTAAAATTGCCCAGCACAACGGGCTGTTGTATGTCGCAACCCAACTGCCCACGCCTGCCGGAGCGCTGACTTGTGTAGTGACCGGCATCAACAATCTGCTAAGGGTGGTGGGCGGCTGCCAGTATTCAACCGCGCCCTTTCTCAGGGCCGCATTCTGGGCCTCTCCAAACGCTGCACCGACGTCAGTGCCAAGCCTTACCACCAGCAGCGTCAGCATCGCAACGTCGCTGAACAATTCAGGGCAAGTCGTTGTGACCTACGAGGACGTCAATGGCAATATCAGCAGTGCATTTTGGGATACCACTGCCGGTACCGTGACGGCTATTGCAGCTTTCACCAGCGGGGTGGGAAGTTCAGGCGTTGCGCTGGCAGATAATGGCACCGTGCTAGTTATCGGTGCCAACAGTCAGACAGACACTGAAAGTGCGACATGGACAGCGGCGACTGGCTTGCAATCTTTTGGCTTCTACAACTCGGGCAAGAACACGTCAATTGGCGCCATCTCCCAAGACGGCAGCAAGATTGCCGGCAGTGCCGAGGACAGCACCCAAACCAACATTGCTGTTCGGGTGCAGTGACAGGTGCCAGATGAAGGTTTTGTCAGCCAGGCAAAAATTAATCGATGGTTAATCCCGCAAGTCGAGAGTGAAGTTGTACCCACTTGCGGAGCACCACCATGAAACTGCATACCTTATTGCTCAGCGGCGCCCTGGCGCTGGCTGCGGTGTCGGGCCTGGCTCAGGCTGACGATCAAACCCAGGCGGTCAAACCTGTGCCTTATCATTACGGCATGCCGATGAACATTGCCAAGGTCCTGGCCATGAACGAAACCCCCACTGACGACTGCAAAGTCATCAAGGCGGATATCAAGTTCCTGGACAAAGCGGGCAAAGTGGAAGACGTGAGCTACCGGAAAATGTCCGAAGCCTGCGATTTCCAGAATTGATGGGCGAACGTAAACAGCATTGGGCCTGGCATTTACCAGGCCCACCGTTCACATCCAACGATCAGTAGTGACCCCGTCCGGCGACTCTTTGCTGGGCCGGTGATTGGGTCTGTTTCAGGTCTTCACGCAACCCGGCGATCAGGTTGCAAATGGCGCGACTGCTGTCGAGCTTGTCAGCGTTGATTCCTTTGACTTCCAAATCCACCCGATCACGGTCGCGGTCGTCATAGACCTTGATCGTCAGCGAAGCGTCTTCGGCTTTGGTGCATTCGCACCGCTTAGGCAGGAAACTTCCTTCAATAATGCTGCGAAGTTCTAATTCCGAAAGCATGGCCAACCTCTCCTTTTCTGAGACTGCCAATCGATTGTTTTAAGCCTGGCAAGCAGGTGCCTACCGCGTCTTGCCGACCCTGGCAGACGCTTACCTTCACCAGCCTACTCGGCAAAATCCACTTTCGTTGTAACTTTTCTTCATAAGTATCTTGGCGTTTTATATACCTTAAACCGCGATGTTTAAATCATCGTCGAACCGCTTCGATTAATCGTTTAACCCCAGACTTCGAATTACACGCGGCCTTGTGCTGCCACTCTTTCAGCAACATATCGCAAACTATCAAAGTTGATATTGGCGCCTGAATTAACCGCAACCAACGTCTGCCCCCTCACCCCACGGCTGGCCACGTACTTGCGCCCCCCCGCCACCGCCAGTGCACCGGAAGGCTCGGTGATGGAGCGGGTATCGTCGTAGATCAACTTCATCGCGCTGCACAGTTCGTCATTGCTGACGGTGATCACTTCATCCACCCAGTCGCGGCAGATTTCAAAACCAAAAGCGCCGATCTGCGCTACCGCCGTGCCATCGGCAAACCCGTCGACACTGGGCAGAACCACGCGCTCTCCGGCCCGCAGCGCCGCGAGCAGGCAACTGGAGCCTTCGGGCTCGACACCGATGATGCGCACCTCGGGCCGCAGGTATTTGACGTAGGCCGCGATCCCGGCAATCAGCCCGCCGCCGCCCACCGGCACGAAGATCGCGTCCAACGGGCCCTGCTGCTGGCGCAGGATTTCCATGGCCACGGTGCCTTGGCCGGCGATCACCTCGGGGTCATCGAAGGGCGACACGAACGTGCAGCCGGTCGTCTCGGCCAGTTGCAGCGCATAGGCCAGGGCAAACGGGAAACTCTCGCCGTGCAGCACCGCCTCGGCGCCTCGGGAGCGCACGCCGAGCACCTTTAATTCAGGGGTCGTGCTGGGCATGACGATCCGTGCCTGTATCCCCAGCTCCCGTGCGGCCAGCGCCACACCCTGGGCATGGTTGCCCGCCGATGCGGTGACCACGCCCCGTGCCTTCTGCTCGGCAGTGAGCTGCACCAACTTGTTGTAGGCGCCGCGGATCTTGAAGGAAAAGGTCGGTTGCAGGTCTTCGCGCTTGAGCAGCACCTGGTTGCCCAGCAGTGCCGACAGCGCCGGCGCAGCTTGCAGGGGCGTGCGCACCGCCAGGTCGTAGACCGGCGCGGCGAGGATCTTTTTCACATAGTGTTCAAGCAATGCCGTATCAGCGGTGTGGGGGGCGGGGCACGTGCTCATGGGGTGTCTCCTGGTTGTTAAGGGCCCTGGAGACGGAAAAACAAAACCCGCCTCTAAGGCGGGTTTGGGTGCAGCCGTGTGCTATCCCGCCATGTGAGGAATGGCGGTAATAATGCTTGGCTGGCTGCGGAAGGCTTGATAAGTCATGCCAGGAAATTAACCGGCCATCCGGATCAAGTCAACATCCTGTTTACTGGAAGCATACGAAACATATACGATTCGTATATCCCGCCACTACAGTGAAGACCATGGGCATCGTCAAGATCAGCGACCAACTGCACGAACAACTCCGTCTGGCCAGTGCGGCCATGGACCGCTCCATCAACGCCCAGGCCGAGTTCTGGATCAAGGTCGGCCTGCTCGCCGAACTGAACCCCAGCCTGCCCTACCACGAGTTGATCAACAAACTGCTGCTGGACAAGCCCGACCTGATTCGGGGGCGCAGCTGATGATCAAGACCGCCGCCCAACTGGCTGTGATGCGCGAATCCGGGCGCCTGCTGGCCAAAGTGTTCGACATGCTCGACGGGTTTGTCACCGCCGGCCGTTCCACCCTGGAGCTGGACAGCGCCGTCGAAGCCTTCATCCGTAACGATCTGCAGGCCCGCCCCGCCAGCCTCGGACAATATGACTACCCGTTCTCCATCAACACCTCGATCAACGAGGTGGTGTGCCACGGCATGCCCAGCGCCAAGGAGATCCTCAAGGACGGCGACATTATCAACATCGACATCACCCTGGAAAAAGGCGGCTTTATCGCCGACTCCAGCAAGATGTACATGATCGGCAACGTCGCCCCCAAGGCCCGGCGCCTGGTGGAAATGACCTTTGAGGCGATGTGGGCCGGGATCCGCCAGGTCAAGCCCGGCGCGCGCCTGGGCGATATCGGCCATGCGATCCAAAGCCATGCACACGCCAATGGCTACAGCGTGGTGCGTGAATACTGCGGCCATGGCATCGGCAAGCAGATGCATGAAGAGCCGCAAATCCTGCACTTCGGCCGTCCCGGTACCGGGCTGGAATTGCGCGAAGGCATGGTGTTTACCATCGAACCGATGCTCAACCAGGGCAGTTCCAAAGTGCGCAGCCTGAAAGACGGCTGGACAGTAGTGACCAAGGACAACAGCCTGTCGGCGCAGTGGGAACATACCGTGGCGGTGACGGCGGATGGCTTTGAAGTGCTGACCCTGCAAACACAGCCAGGCGAATAACCTGTGGCGAGCGGGCTTGTCCCGCGTTGGGCTGCGCAGCAGCCCCAAACCAGGCGCAGAGGCGTGCCTGATGCATCGCCACCTTTACATCGTCGCGCCCGCCATCCGCTTGAGCACTAGCACCATCAAGCCTGCCCCCAACCCCATCGCAGCCAGGAACAACGGGTACGACACCCACCACGGCGTACCCGCCGTCATCATGCTGAACTCCGACATACCGCCAATGCTGGCGATCAGGTTGAGCGGCAGGAACACCACATTGATCAGCGTGAGCTTGCGCAACAGGTTGTTCATGCTGTTGTTCATCAGGTTGCCGCGCGCATCGATCAGCCCGGAAAACACGTTGGAATAGATCTCGGCCTGTTTGTAGCACTGGTGATTCTCAATGATCAGATCATCGATCAGGCCGAGGATCTCGGCACTGAAGTGCTCCTTTTCCCCATGGTTGCGCAACCGCGACAGCACGGCGCCGTTGCTGTGCAGCGCGTTGATGTAATAGATCAGGCTTTCGCTGAGGCTGAACATCTGCATCAGGTGATGGTTGCTCATGGACGCGTTGAACTGCTGCTGCAACTCCCGTGCAACCAGCTTGATCACCTTGAGGTGGCCCAGGTAGTGGTGGATGTTGTTGAGCAGCAGGTCGAGCAATACGTCCAGCGGCGTGTGCAACGGCCGGCGCTGGCCCAGGCCACTCAGTGGGGTTTCATCGGTGGCGATCACCAGCAGGCGGCCGGGTGAAAACAGCAGGCCGCACGACGCCACTTCGAACACCAGGTTGCCGCCACCGGAATAGTTCTCCGGGCGCTTCCAGATCAGGAACAGGTTGTCGGGATGAAATTCGATGCGTGAGACTTCGTCCGGGTCGAGCGCCGACGCCAACGCGTGCTCGTCGAGCTTGTGGTGATCGCGCAGCCACTCGCGCTCGGCCAGGTCGGGGTTGTTGAACAACAGGATCGGGGCCGCATCGCTATCCCCGCTGCGCAGCTTTCCATCGGTCAGTTCAAAGCGCTGAATCATCGCGCGTCACCAGACCTGGCCCTGGCGTTTCAACTCCAGGCGCCGCACGAATTCTTCCAGCACCAGGCTGTACAGGTCGTCCTGCAAGTAGGCATCTTCGATGCCGGCATCGAGGTTGGGGTTGTCGTTGACCTCAATCACTACCACCTTGTCGCCGGACTGCTTGAGGTCCACACCGTACAGGCCGTCGCCGATCAGGTTGGCGGTCTTCACCGCCAGTTCCACCACCGCCTTGGGCGCTTCATGGACGGCCAGGGTGCGGCATTCGCCGTTGATGGCCTGGCCGATGGCCTTGTGGTTATAGATCTGCCAGTGGCCCTTGGACATGAAGTACTGGCAGGCGAAGATCGGTTTGCGGTTGAGTACGCCGATGCGCCAGTCGTACTCGGTGTAGAAGAATTCCTGGGCCAGCAGCAGCACCGAATGCTCGAACAACTCGGCGGTGGCCTTGAGCAAGGCTTCCTGGCTTTCGACCTTGATCACGCCACGGGAGAAACACCCGTCGGGAATCTTCAACACCAGCGGAAACCCGAGGCGCTCGCCGACCCGTTCGAAATCTTCCGGTCGCTCCTTGTAGAGAATCTCGGTGGCGGGCATGCCCAGGTGATGGCTGTTGAGCAGGTCGGTGAGGTAGACCTTGTTGGTGCAGCGCAGGATCGAGGCGGGGTCGTCCATCACCACCAGGCCTTCGCTTTCGGCTTTCTTCGCGAAGCGGTAGGTATGGTTGTCGACGCTGGTGGTCTCGCGGATCAGCAAGGCGTCGTATTCGGCCAGGCGCGCGTAGTCCTTGCGCTCGATCAGCTCCACATCAATGCCCAGGCCCTTGCCCACGCGGATGAAGTTCTCCAAGGCCCGGGCGTTGGACGGTGGCAGTTGCTCCTGTGGATCGTGCAGGATCGCCAGGTCATAACGGGCCAGGCGGCGTGAACGGGGTTGGCGCCAGATCTTGCGGCTGAAGTTATCAAGGGCATGGGCGAATTGATCTTCCTGGTCGTCGCGCAACTTGTGCAGTACGCCGGACTTCACCCCTTCGATATGCCAACCGTTGTTCTTTCTGAATTCAACTAAGAGAATCGGGCTGGGAAAGGTTTCAAACAACTGACGGGCCAGTTCCTGCAACGGTTCTATATTGGTCCTGCCGAAGTAGAGTGTCAGGGTAAACCCTTCGGTATTACTGTAGAGGTGATGACTCAAGGCTTTATCAAGGGTTTTATCCAAGTCATCCAGCGCCAGGCCGTACAGCGACTTCTTAGTCAACTCACTGATGGTGCGCACCGAGGGAATTACCTTGTGCCCGCGCGCTTCGGCCAGCAACGAGCAGTAGTAGCCGTGCCCCAGGTACTTGTAGCTGCGGCACAGGTTGATCACCTGCACACGCTTGCCCGTGTCGTTCTGCCAGGTTTGCTCCAGGTATTCCTGGGCGGTGACGATGTCTTCGCTGGGAAAGTAGGAGGCCCAATCTTCCTTGCGTTCAACAATAATCAGCACTTGACTGTTACTTCGAGGCGGTACCGAAAAAAATCCCCTCGAAGTTATTGTCGCCGCGACACTTTGCTCGGATACTTCACGCCAATGACCTTGTACCGCCGACATAATATTTGATCCGCTTTAGAGAACTCGACCTTTTCTATTAAGCACGATCTTTTAGAGAAGTCTCGTTTCGTTACGCAACTTTTACGGCGGTCATATGGCTCTTTTCTCTCGCGTTGCATTACCCGGTGATGTACCGGCATTAGTCGCATTGGAACACCAGTGTTTCAGCAGCGACCGGCTATCATCGCGCAGTTTTCACTGGATGATCGGCCGCGCCCATGGCCAGTTGCTGGTGGCGGAACAGGACGGGCAGTTGCTTGGTTACGCGCTGGTGCTGTTTCGCCGTCGCAGCCGGTTGGCGCGCCTGTATTCCATCGCCGTTGCCGACCACGCACGCGGCCTCGGACTGGGCAAACAGTTGCTCAGCCATGTCGAGGCCTGCGGGGTGACGCACGGGTGCGCGCACCTGCGCCTGGAGGTGCGCACCGACAACCCCGGTGCCTTGGCGCTGTATGAGCGCAATGGCTACCGGCGCTTCGCCGTGGTCAACGACTACTACGCAGACCACACCTCTGCCCTGCGCCTGGAAAAAACCTTGGTCAGGCCACCTGCTTGATCCCGGCCTTGGCTTCCAGCTCACGTACCAGCGGCAACACGCGCTTGCCGAAGTACTCCACTTCTTCCTGGAAGTGCAGGAAGCCCGCCAGTACCAGGTCCACGCCCACGGCCTTGAGCGCGACGATGCGCTCGGCAATCTGCTGCGGGGTGCCGATCAGGTTGGTCTTGAAGCCATCGTTGTACTGCACCAGGTCTTCAAAGCTGGACTTGGCCCAGTTGCCCTCGCCTTCGGGGGACGCCTTGCCGGCCTGCTTGGCCGCGTCGCCAAAGGCATTCACGGCTTCCGGGTCGGCCTTGTCGATGATCTCTGCGAGCACGGCGCGGGCTTCTTCCTCGGTGTCGCGGGCGATGATGAATGCATTTACACCGACCTTGACCGAATGGTTGTTCGCGGCAGCCTTGGTGCGAATGTCATCGACCTGGGCCTTGATACCTTCTGGAGTGTTGCCGTTGGTGAAATACCAGTCCGACACACGCGCCGCCATATCCCGCGCGGCCCGTGAACTGCCGCCCTGGAACACTTCCGGCTGGCCCAGCGGCTTGGGTTTGAGGGTGTAGTTGTTGAAACGGTAGAAGTCGCCCTTGAAGGTAAAGTCGTCCTGGGTCCAGATGCCTTTGAGGGCGCGGATGAACTCCTCGGAACGGCGATAGCGCTCGTCGTGCTCCAACCAGTGTTCACCGATGGCCTGGAACTCGCCCTTGAACCAGCCACTGACGATGTTCACCGCAATGCGGCCATTGGTGAGCTGGTCGATGGTCGCCAGTTGCTTGGCCGCCAGCGCCGGCTGCCACGGGCCGGGCAGGATCGCAGCGATGACCTTCAACTTGGTGGTCGCCGCCAGCAATGCATGGCTGAACGCCACGGATTCATGCTGGTTCTCGGCGCCGTAGCCGGCGGTGAAGCGGATCTGGGTCAGGCCGTATTCGAAGCCGGCTTCCTCGGCCAGTTGCGCCAGTTTGCGGTTGTAGTCAATGCCCCAGTGGGTGCGTTGTTCGATCTTGCTGACCACCAGCCCACCGCTGACGTTGGGCACCCAATAGGCAAATTTCACGGCTTGCTGACTCATCGAACGGTACCTCGCACTAAGGAATGTACTGAGGGGTTGAGCAGCAAGCGTGCCAGACGCGGACAAACGCCCGCGCCACAAGGGTTGCGACACGAATTCGGGGCTGGGAAGCGTGGAATGCCAATGTCAGGGATTGCAACGCTTTGTCGGTTTGCTGTTGCTGGAGCAACAGTAAACAGCGTGCATCCCCCCGTAAACATTGGGCCTGGCACCCGGCACGGAGTGTGCAATCACTCCCAGCACCGATCACTGCCCCGGAGCCTTGCTCATGACCGAACACCACGTTATCAACCCGCTGTCTGTCGGCGTCGACTACCCCACGCTGGCGGCACGCTTTCGTCCGATTTTCCAGCGCATCGCCGATGGCGCGGTGGAACGCGAGCAAACCCGCGCCCTGCCCCATGAGCCGATCCAGTGGCTCAAAGAGGCCGGCTTCGGCGCGGTGCGGGTGCCGGTGGAATATGGCGGTGGCGGTGCGTCGCTGCCGCAGTTGTTCGAACTGCTGATCGAACTGGCCGAGGCCGACTCCAACGTGCCCCAGGCCCTGCGCGGGCATTTCGCCTTTGCCGAAGACCGCCTGAATGCGCCGCCCAGTGCCGGCCGCGACCTGTGGTTCAAGCGCTTTGTCGACGGCGACATCGTCGGCTGCGCCTGGACTGAAATCGGCGGCGTGGCCATCGGCGACGTTGTCACCAAGGTCAGCCCGGACGGCGATCAGTGGAAACTCAACGGTGAAAAGTTCTACAGCACCGGCAGCATTTTCTCTGACTGGATCGACGTGTACGCCCAGCGCAGCGACACCGGCGGCGATGTGATCGCCGCCACCCGCGCGCGCCAACCCGGCGTGGTGCATAGCGATGACTGGGATGGCTTTGGCCAGCGCACCACGGGCAGCGGCACCTCGCGCTTTACCGATGCGGTGGTGGAGGCAGAAAACGTCATCGACTTTGCGACCCGCTTCAAATACCAGACCGCCTTCTACCAACTCGTACTGTTAGCCAGCCTCGCGGGTATCGGCCGTGCCGCGTTGCGCGATGTGGCTCACCAGGTGCGCAGCCGCAAGCGCATCTACAGCCACGGCAATGCCCAGCATGTCAGCCAGGATGCACAAATCCAGCAGGTGGTCGGCGAAGTCGCCGCCTTGGTCTACGCCGCTGAAGCCAGCGCGTTGAAGGCTGCGGTGCCAGCACAACGGGCGTACCTGGCGCGGTTCGGTGGGGATGAGGGTGTCGAGCGCGAAGCCAACGTGGCGGCCGAAATCGAGTCGGCCACAGCGCAGGTGGTGGTGTCGGAGCTGATCCAGCGCGCCACCAGTGAGTTGTTCAACGCACTGGGGGCCTCGGATGTGCGCCAGGGCAAGTCCCTGGACCGCCATTGGCGCAATGCGCGGACCGTGTCGTCACACAACCCGGTGATCTACAAGGCGCGGATCGTGGGGGACTGGGTGATAAACGGCACGGAGCCGCCGTTTGTGTGGCAGATCGGTAATGGCCCGGCGAAAGCCTGAGGCTGAGCGGGGTCAAAACTGTGGGAGGGGCGTATGCCGTTAGAAGGCCAATTTGTAGCCGATGGTCATCAACATGATCGCCAGGCACGGGCGCAGTACGCCGTCCGGGACTTTGCCGGTCATGTGGCTGCCGAAGTAAATACCCGGCAGCGACCCCATCAGCAGAAAGCCCAGCAGGTGCCAGTCCATATTGCCCATGCCGGCATGGCCCAGGCCCGCCACCAGGGTCAGGGGTACGGCGTGGGCGATCTCGGTGCCGACCAGGCGGCGCGTGGCCAGGAACGGATAGAGGATAAACAACGCGACCGTGCCGAGGGCGCCGGCGCCGATGGAGGTGAGCGCTACCATGGTCCCCAGCACCGCGCCGGTCACCACGGTCAGCGCATTCAGGTTGCGCGGGTTCATATGGTAGTGATCGCCCGCATGGCGCTGGGCGAACGCCAACAGGCGCTGCTTGAACAGGATCGCCAGGGCGGTCAGCAGCAGCACCACGCCGAGGGCCTGCTTGATCACCGCGTTCATGGCGCTGGGATCGGTGTGCAGGCTGGCGAGAAACCACAGGGTCAGCAACACCGCAGGCACGCTGCCCAGGGTCAGCCAGCCGGTGATGGTCCAGTCGATGTTCTTGTTCTTGCTGTGTACCAGCACGCCACCGGACTTGGTGATGGCGGCGTACAGCAGGTCAGTGCCCACGGCCGTGGCCGGGTTGATGCCGAACCACAACAGGATCGGGGTCATCAGCGACCCCCCGCCGACACCGGTCATCCCCACGATAAAACCAACGATCAGGCCCGCAATTACAAAACCAAAGTTACCCACTTCCATCAAAGCTACCTGCGGCCTTATAAAATTCTGGCCGCAGGATAGCGATTTTTCTTATAACGACTTATATCAATATGATCTGACTTTATGCCTTTTATGGCAGTCGCCGGCAGACATAGGCTTGCGTCTGATAAGGAAAGGCTACCGTGTCGCGGCCCTTCAGCGCCGGGTGGGTGGCGATCAAGCCACGTAACTGTTCGGTCACAAGGGCTTTTTCAGCCTCGGGCAATGCGGCAATAAAGCTCACGGAGAGGAAGCGATCCATGATCACTTCCTGGGGACTGCCTACGTGGCTATAGGGGAAGCACGTCATTGCGGGGTCGGAAAAGTACTCGCCGTTGAACGCTTCGCGCCAACGCCCGGAGTGAAAACGCGGGGTGTCGCCCTCGTAGGGCATAATGATCGCGGTGATGGCCGCCACCCAATCCACCGACTCATCACGCACATTCCACACCAGCCCAAGGCGCCCTTCGGGCTTGAGCACGCGATGGATTTCCGCCAGCGCAGCCTGGGTGGAGAACCAGTGGAAGGCTTGCGCACAGACCACCGCGTCAGCGCTGGCGGTTTCCAGGGGAATGGCGTCGGCGGTGCCGTTGACCAGGCGCACATCCGGCAGCAGCCGGGTCAACTGCGCGCCCATCGCCTGCACCGGTTCGACAGCGATCAACGTCGGCGCCAGGGTGCTGAGCAGGCGCGTGAACTTGCCGGTGCCGGCGCCCAGGTCGACGACTAATGAATGTGCATCGACGCCGAGTACATCCGTGAGCCAGCCGGTGAGTTGCCGGGGATAATTCGGCCGACCTTGTGCGTAGGTAGCGGCCTGAGTAGAGAAACCTTGTTGAGCAGACGCGTGAACACCAGTCATTGCCAATCTCTCCTCGGGTAAAGCGGGGGCACAGTGTGCGCCTTCAATCATTTATTTTCTAATCGCTGCATCCAATCGTGCGCGTCATGGGTAGTCCCTTCAGTAACCCCGCTGTTTGACTGAATGGAGAACTACCCATGAACGCTAAAGCCCTGCTCTGCTTCACCGGTTTGCTCATCGCCAGCCCCGCCGCCTTCGCCCAGGCCGGCTTGCCCGACAGCATCAAGGTGCCGGATGGCCACAAGGTGGCACTGGAAACCACCGGCATCGGCGAAATCACCTACGAGTGCCGCGACAAGGCCAACGCCGCCGGCCAGACCGAATGGACCTTCGTCGGTCCCAAGGCCGTGCTGAATGACCGCAGCGGCAAACAAGTGGGCACCTACTTCGGCCCACCGGCAACCTGGCAGGCCAAGGACGGCTCGAAAATCACCGGCACCCAACTCGCCGTAGCCCCCTCGGGTGCGGGTAACCTGCCCTATCAACTGGTCAAGGCCAACCCGGCCGAAGGCAAGGGCGCGATGAGCGGTGTGAGTTACATCCAGCGGGTTGCGCTCAAAGGTGGCGTGGCACCGAGCACCGAGTGCACCACCGCCAACAAGGGCAAGCAGGAAGTGGTGAAGTACCAGGCCGACTACATTTTCTGGGCGGCCAACTGAGCAAACTGCGCTACGCTGCTCCACTGTAGGAGCCGGCTTGCCGGCGATGGGCGTCAACGATAACGCGGGGCACCAGCATAAACGCGGTGCCTTTGCGTTTTTCGCCGGCAAGCCGGCTCCTACAGAGGGGTGGTTATCGTTATTACAGGGGTGGAAGTACGTGGCCTTGCCTGACGCCCATTTTGATTATGAAGCCTGCCTATCGGCCTGTGCCCGTGGCGAGCAACGTGCCCTGCGCCAGCTGTATGAGCAGGACAGCAGCCGTTTGCTCGGTGTGGCGTTGCGCATCGTGCGGGACAAAGCCCTGGCCGAAGACGTCGTGCATGACGCGTTTATGAAGATCTGGCACGGCGCCGGCAGTTTCGACCCGTCGCGCGGTTCGGCGCGGGGTTGGGTGTTCAGTGTGACCCGGCACCTGGCCCTCAACCACGTGCGCAACCACCATCGCGAGGTGGCACTGGGCGAGGAACATGAACAGCTCGCCGCGCCTCACGACACCTTTGAATTCCCCGCACGCGCAGGCTTGATGCACACCTGCCTGCAACAACTCGACCCGGCCCGTCGCAACTGCATCCTGCATGCCTATGTCGACGGTTATTCCCACAGCGAAATCGCGTCGAGACTGGGCACCCCGCTGGGGACCGTCAAGGCCTGGATCAAACGTAGCCTCGCCGCGCTGCGGGAGTGCATGGCATGAACGAAACACTCGACGAACTGGCCAGCGAATACGTACTGGGCACCCTGCCGGCCGAACAGCGCGCCGAGGTGGAACAACGCCTCCCGCACGATGCGCAATTGCGTGCGGCGGTGGACGCCTGGGAGCAGCGCCTGTTCCCCCTCACAGTGCTGGCAGAACCGGTGCCGCCCTCCGCTGAACTGTGGCGGCGGATCCAGCGCAACCTCGCCCCTGCGCAACCCCGCGAAGGGTGGTGGAACCTGCTGGCGTTGTGGCGGGGCCTGGCGGGTGCGGGGCTGGTGACGACGCTGGTGCTGGCGGCCTTGTTGCTGACCCGCCCTCCGGCCCTGGCCCCCAGCTTTGTGGTGGTGCTGGTGGCGCCGCAAAACCAGGCACCGGGCTGGGTGATCCAGGCCAGCAATAATCAGCAGATCCAGTTGATTCCATTGGGCGTGATGGAAGTGCCAGCGGACAAGGCCTTGCAGTTCTGGACCAAGGGCGATGGCTGGCAAGGCCCGGTGTCCCTGGGGCTGGTCAAGCCGGGACAAACCCTCTCGGTGCCGCTGGACAAACTGCCGCCGCTGGCGCCCAACCAGTTGTTCGAACTGACCCTGGAAGACCCACGTGGCTCGCCCACCGGTAAACCCACAGGGCCGATCCAGGCGATCGGCCGTGCGGTCAAGGTGCTCTGATCAGGCGACGTTAGGCAGCCACACCCGGAACCGCGCGCCACCCAACGGCGAGGCCAGTGCCGTCAGGGTGCCGCCCTGGGCTTCCATGGCGCGCCGGCTGATCGCCAGGCCCAGGCCAAAGCCACCCGTGGCGCGGTCGCGGCTGCGGTCGAGGCGGTAGAACGGCTCGAAGATGCGCTCACGCTGGTCCAACGGAATGCCGATGCCATCGTCATCCACCCAGATTTCACAGCCTTTGGCGCAGACCTTGACCCCCACCTGAATGCGCTTTTCGCAGTAGCGCGTGGCGTTGCGCAGCAGGTTCTGCAAGGCGCGGGCGGTCAGGCGTGGGTCGAGGCTGACGCGCTCCACGGTGCAATCAAGGGCCACATCAATGACGATCTCGGGGTTTTCCAGTTCGTCATCGACGCTGCCCAGCACGCTGTCGATAAACTCATCGAGCACCACTTCCACGCGCTCCGGCAGTTGCGCCGGGTTTTGCAGGCGACTGTAGGACAGCAACTCCAGCACCAATTCATCCAGCTCACGAATATGCGCCACCAGGCCATGCAGGCGTTCGCGACTGGCCTCTGGCAAGTCTTCCGACAACGCCAGGGCCAGGCCGAAATCCAGGCGCGTGAGCGGTGTGCGCAGTTCATGGGAGACCGCGTTGAGCAGATCGCGCTGCTGGTTGAGGAGGTGTTCGATGTCGTCGGCCATGGTGTCAAACACCGCCGCCAGGCTGCCGATGTTGGAGCTGGACGGGATCTGTGTACGCTCGGCCAGGTTGCCCTTGCCCAGTTGCGTAGCGGTGCTTTTCAGGCGTTCGAGATCGCGCCAGTGCGGGCGCAGCCAGAACAGCAGGCAGGCCAGCAACGCCGCACCGATCAGCACGTTCATCGACCAGTACAACAGGTTCATGTCCAGCGGGTCCGGCGGAACGGTGAGCTTGACCACGAACTGCTCGTTGAGCGGCGAGCTGATGTCCTCCATCCAGCCCCACTCCCCCAGGTGAATCACCGGCTTGCCCTGCTCCAGCAGTTTCGCTTCCTGCGCGGTGTAGCTGGCGTCCTGGCGCAACAGCAATTGCACTTTGAGGGGCGCGAAGTCACTGCCCAGTTGCTCGGTCACCTGGGACCAGCGCTCCACCGGCGCGCGCAGGTACTGCTTGACGATCAGCTTCTGCATGCCCCGTGACTGCTCGACGTTGTAGTCCAGGTAGCGGTGCTCGAACAGTTGGATCACCAGCTTGGGAATCAGGAAGATCGCCGCGCTGTAGGTGACGATGGTGATCAGGTAAAGACGCAGCAGCACACGAAACATCGATCAGCATTCCCACTCGGAACGGCTGAACAGGTAGCCCTTGCCCCATACGGTCTTGATCTTGCGCGCTTCACCGGCGTGGTCGTCGAACTTGCGGCGCAGCTTGGAGATGGCCACGTCCACCGAACGGTCGGTGCCGTTGAACTCGATACCGCGCAGGCGTTGCAGGATCTGGTCGCGGCTGAGCACTTCGCCGGCATGCCGGGCCAGCACCACCAGCAGGTTGTATTCGCCACTGGACAACTCCACCGCCTGCTCGCGCCAGGTCACGGTGCGTTCCGACAGGTCGATGCACAGGTTGCCCATCAGGATCTGGTCGCTGGCCACCTGAGGCTCGGACAGACTGCTGCGCCGCAGCAAAGTGCGCACCCGCGCCAGCAGCACGCGCGGCTCGCAGGGCTTGGTGACATAGTCGTCGGCGCCCATTTCCAGGCCCAGCACCTGGTCGTGACTGTCATCGCGGGCGGTAAGCATCAGGATCGGCAGGCCCGCCGAGTCGGCGCGCAACAGGCGGCACACTTGCAGGCCGTCGAGGCCGGGCAGCATCAGGTCGAGGATCACCAGGTCCGGCGGGTTGAGGCGCGCGCGTTCACGGACGTGGTCGCCCCGGCTGAGCACGCTGACGTGGTAGCCATTGCGTTCCAGGTAGCTGGCAATCAGCTCGGAGAGTGCGGCGTCGTCTTCCACCAGGAGGATGTTGGGCATGGTGTTTCCAAATAATGCGGTTCGTTGATGTGTTGCAGGATTGTGCAAGGATATACGCCCTCGGCGCCCCGCGCGCCGCACCTTACATTTCTTCACAGACGACCTACACAGCTTCACAGCACCGCGACGCAGGTGCCCTTAGGATGCGCCAGTCAATATTGGGATAAGAGCATGTCGAAGAATCTGTTTGCGCCATTTTGCCTGTTGGCCCTGACGCTGGCCCTGAGTGCCTGTGACAAATCCGCCGCGCAAGCGCCGGAAGTGCCCCTGGCCAAAGTGCGCATCGAAACCCTTGAGGCCAAGCCTCTCTCCATCACCAGCGAGTTGAGCGGGCGTATCGCCGCGCCGCGCATCGCCGAAGTGCGCGCACGGGTCGCCGGGGTGGTGATGCAACGGGTGTTCAAGGAAGGCCATGACGTCAAACAGGGCGATGTGTTGTTTCGCATCGACCCGGCACCGTTCAAGGCTGACCTGGACAGTGCCCAGGCCAACCTGAGCAAGGCCGAGGCCAATGCGTTCCAGGCGCGCCTGCAAGAGCAGCGCTACAGCCAATTGGTAGAAGGCAACGCCATCAGCGGCCAGGACTACGACAACGCCCGCGCCGCCGTGCGCCAGACCAACGCCGAAGTCGCCGCCAACAAGGCCGCCGTCGAGCGCGCCAGGTTGAACCTGGGCTACGCCACCGTGACCGCGCCGATTTCCGGGCGCATCGGCCGCGCCCTGGTGACCGAAGGGGCACTGGTGGGCCAGAACGAAGCCACGCCCCTGGCGATCATCCAGCAACTGGACCCGATCCACGCCGACCTCACCCAGTCCACCCGCGAGCTCAACGACCTGCGCCGCGCCTTCCGCGCCGGCAGCTTGAAGCAGGTCGGCCAGGACCAGGCCAAGGCCACGTTGATCCAGGACGATGGCAGCCTCTACCCGCTGCCGGGCAAGTTGCTGTTCGCCGAGATCAGCGTCGACCCGGGCACCGGGCAGATCATCCTGCGCAGCGAGTTCCCCAACCCGGACCTCGACCTGTTGCCCGGCAGCTTCGTGCGGGTACGCCTGGAGCAGGCTGTCGACAAACAAGGCATCAGCGTGCCGCAACGCGCCATCACCCGCGACAGCGCCGGCATCCCCATGGTGTTGCTGCTGGACGCCGAGCAGACCGTCAGCCAGCAGCCGGTAGAACTGGGGGCGGTCATCAATGACCGTTGGGTCGTCAGCCACGGCCTCAAGCCCGGCGACCGTATCGTCGTCGAAGGCCTGCAGCACGCGCGCCCCGGTGAAAAAGTCCAGGTCGATGACAGCCCCACGTCCCTCGCCCAGGCTTCCGGCCAATAAGGATCATTGACAATGCCGCAGTTCTTTATTGACCGCCCGATCTTCGCCTGGGTGGTCGCCCTGTTTATCCTGCTGGCCGGCTTGTTGGCCATCCCGCAATTGCCGGTGGCCCAGTACCCCAACGTTGCGCCGCCGAAGGTGGAAATCTACGCGGTGTACCCAGGCGCCTCGGCCCAGACCCTTGATGAAAGCGTGGTCAGCCTGATCGAGCAGGAGCTCAACGGCGCCGATCACCTGCTGTATTTCGAATCCCAGAGCAGCCTCGGCTCGGCGACGATTACCGCCACGTTCCAACCCGGCACCAACCCGGAAATGGCCCAGGTCGATGTGCAAAACCGCCTCAAGGCGGTGGAGCCGCGCCTGCCCCAGGCCGTGACCCAGCAAGGTTTGCAGGTGGAGAAAGTCTCCGCCGGCTTCCTGCTGCTGGTGACCCTCACCTCCAGTGACGGCAAGCTCGACGACGTGGCGCTCAGCGATTACCTGGCACGCAACGTGATGAACGAGCTCAAGCGCCTGGACGGGGTGGGCAAGGCGCAGTTGTACGGTGCCGAACGCGCCATGCGCATCTGGATCGACCCGCAGAAGCTGATCGGTTTCAACCTCACACCGGCCGACGTGAATGCCGCGATCAGCGCGCAGAACGCCCAGGTCTCCGCTGGCAGCATCGGCGATTTGCCGGGCACCAAGACCCAGGAAATCACGGCGGCGATCCTGGTCAAGGGCCAGCTGTCCACGCCGGCGGAGTTCGCTGACATTGTGCTCAAGGCCAACCCGGACGGCTCCACCGTACGCATCGGCGATGTGGCGCGAGTTGAAATCGGCAGCCAGGAATACCAGTTCTCCACGCGCCTGAACGGCAAGCCGTCCACCGCCGTCAGCGTGCAACTGGCACCGGGCGCAAATGCGCTGAACACCGCGACCCTGGTGCGGGCGAAGATGGATGAACTGTCGCGCTATTTCCCGGCCAATGTGGAGTACAAGATCCCGTACGACACCTCGCCGTTCGTCAAGGTCTCGATCACCAAGGTGGTCTATACCCTGCTCGAAGCGATGGCGCTGGTGTTTGCGGTGATGTTCCTGTTCCTGCAGAACGTGCGCTACACGCTGATCCCGACGCTGGTGGTGCCGATCGCGCTGATGGGCACCTTCGCCACCATGCTGTTGCTGGGCTTCTCGATCAACGTGCTGACCATGTTCGGCATGGTGCTGGCCATCGGTATCTTGGTGGATGACGCCATCGTGGTGGTGGAGAACGTCGAGCGGATCATGGTCACCGAGGGCCTGTCGCCCAAGGAGGCGACGAAGAAAGCCATGGGCCAGATCACCGGTGCCATCATCGGTATTACCCTGGTGCTGGTGGCGGTGTTCCTGCCGATGGCGTTCATGGCCGGCTCGGTGGGGGTGATCTACCAGCAGTTCTCGCTGTCGATGGCCACCTCAATCCTGTTCTCGGCGTTCCTTGCCCTGACGCTGACCCCGGCCCTGTGCGCCACCTTGCTCAAACCGATCGCCAAGGGCGAGCACCATGCCAAGGGCGGGTTCTTCGGCTGGTTCAACAAACGCTTCGAGCAACTCAGCGACCGCTACGAGGGTTGGGTGGCCTATGCCCTCAAGCGCAGCGGGCGATACCTGCTGATCTACCTGGTGCTGCTGGTGGGCCTGGGGCTGATGTTCAGTCGCCTGCCTTCCTCGTTCCTGCCGGTGGAAGACCAGGGCTACACCATCACTGACATCCAGCTGCCGCCGGGTGCGAGCAAGAACCGCACGGTGCAGGTGGCCGAGCAGATCGAAGCGCACAACGCCGAGGAACCGGGGGTGGGTGACACCACCATGATCATGGGCTTCAGCTTCTCCGGCTCCGGGCAAAACGCCGCGCTGGCGTTTACTACGCTCAAGGACTGGTCGGAACGCGGCGGCGATGACTCCGCCGCCTCGATTGCCGACCGCGCCAACATGGCCTTCAGCGAGCTCAAGGACGCGATCGCCTATGCGGTCCTGCCGCCTCCCGTAGATGGCCTGGGCACCTCCAGCGGTTTCGAGTTCCGCCTGCAGGACCGTGGCGGTGTTGGCCATGCGGCGTTGATGGCGGCACGTACCGAGTTGCTCGCCGCGGCCGAAAAAAGCCCGATCCTGGCCAACGTGCGCGAAAGTGCCCTGGCCGAGGCGCCGCAAGTGCAGTTGGAAGTCGACCGCAAGCAGGCCAACGCGCTGGGCGTCTCGTTTGCCGATGTGGGCAATGTGCTGTCTTCAGCTATCGGTTCGGCCTATATCAACGACTTCCCCAACCAGGGCCGCATGCAGCGCGTGGTGGTTCAGGCCGAAGGCGATCAGCGCAGCCAGGTGGCGGATTTGATGAAAATCAACGTGCGCAACAAGTCCGGGGAGATGGTGCCGCTGTCGGCGTTTGTGGTCGCCAGATGGACCCAGGGCCCGGCGCAACTGACGCGGTATAACGGCTACCCCGCCATCGCGATTTCCGGCGAGGCGGCACCGGGGCATAGCACCGGCGAGGCGATGGAAGAAATCCAGCGCCTGGTCAGCCAACTGCCGGCGGGGCTGGGCCAGGAGTGGACCGGGTTGTCGTTGCAGGAACGCCTGTCCGGCGCCCAGGCCCCGATCCTGCTGGGCCTGTCGTTGCTGATCGTGTTCCTGTGCCTGGCGGCGCTGTATGAGAGCTGGTCGATCCCGACGTCGGTGTTGCTGGTGGTGCCGTTGGGCGTGCTCGGCGCGGTGCTGGCGGTGACTTTGCGCGGCATGCCCAACGATGTGTTTTTCAAGGTCGGCCTGATCACCATCATCGGCTTGTCGGCGAAGAACGCGATCCTGATCATCGAGTTCGCCAAGGACCTGTATGACCAGGGCGAAGACCTGATCGACGCCACCCTGAAAGCCGCACGGCTCCGGTTGCGGCCGATCATCATGACCTCGCTGGCGTTTATCCTCGGCGTGGTGCCATTGGCGATTGCCACCGGTGCCAGTTCGGCGAGCCAGCAGGCGATTGGTACCGGGGTAATCGGCGGGATGATCACCGCGACCCTGGCGGTGGTGTTTGTGCCGGTGTTCTTTGTGGTGGTCATGAAGCTGGTGCGCAAAAAGCGCTAAGGCTTTTTGGGGGACACTGTAACTGTGGCGAGCGGGCTTGCCCCGCTCGCCACAAAAAATGCGCTAAGGTGCTCACAGGTAACCCTCTGTGAGCCGCCATGCCCTTCCTCGCCCGCACCCACCCTCGCCTCTCCGCCGCCGCCGTACTCGGCCTTGCCGTGGGCATCCTGGCACCGGCCGACACCCTCGCCAGCAAAATCCTCATCGGCTGGAACGCCGGGGTCTGGACCTACCTGGTACTGATGCTGTGGTTGACCAGCCGTGCCAGGGCCGATGATGTAAAGCGCATCGCCGAAATCGAGGATGAGAACGCCGGGCTGGTGCTGTTCACGGTGTGCATCGCCGCCATCGCGAGCCTGGCCACCATCACCTTCGAACTGGTGGGCAGCAAAGACCTGGCCACTTCCGAGCGCCTGCTGCACTACGGGTTTACCGGGCTGACGGTGATCGGTTCATGGCTGTTGATCGGGGTGATTTTCAGCGTGCATTACGCCCGCCTGTATTACACCTGGAATGGCAAGGAGCCGGCGTTGCGGTTTGCCGAAGGGCTGTTGACGCCGAACTACTGGGACTTCCTGTATTTCTCCTTCACCATCGGCGTGGCGGTGCAAACCTCTGACGTCGGCGTCGCCACGCGCGGCATGCGCAAGGTGGTGCTGGGGCAGTCGCTGATCGGCTTTTTGTTCAATACGGCGATCCTGGGGTTCTCGATCAACATCGCCGCCGGGCTGTTCGGCTAGGCTGCACAAACCTTCTAGACGCTCAGGTGTCGGTGGGCGCTAATACCCTTACACATTCCGTCTCGGTGGTTTATGGCCGCGCACAATTGGATCGATCTGTCCCAAGACGCCGACACCGGCATCGAGACCCTGCGCGCGCATTTCGAGGGCCACGCTTACGACCCGCACTGGCATGACAGCTACCTGATCGGCGTCACCGAACAAGGCGTGCAGCAGTTCAACTGCCGTCGCACCCGGCACAACAGCGTGCCCGGCCAGGTATTCCTGGTGGAGCCTGGTGAATTGCATGACGGCGACGCGCCCACGGCAGACGGTTTTACCTACCACATGCTGTACCTCGACCCGCAGTGGCTGGCGCGGGAAGTGAGTGCGGTGTTCGAAGAGGCGCCGCTCAACAGCCAACTGGGTTTTGCCACGACCTTGACCAGCGATCCACGCCTGGCCATCGCCACCAGCCAGGCGTTCCAGACGCTGCACAGCGGTGAAGTGCGCATCGTGCGCCAGCGTGCCATGGACCAATTGCTGGAGCGCCTCACCGGTCACCTGGCGTGGCGCGCGCGCTACCGTGACGATCCACGCTTGCCACTGGTCGCCCATAAGGCCCGCGAATACCTGCATGCCCACTTGCATCAAGACGTCGGCATGGACGAACTGGCCGTAGCCTGTGGCGTCGACCGCTTCCGCCTGACCCGCGCGTTCAAGAGCGCCTTCGGCCTGCCGCCGCATGCCTACCTCGTACAACTGCGCTTGGCCCGTGCCCGGCATTTGTTGGCCAAGGGCGAGCAACCGGCGGATATGGCGATTGCCCTGGGCTTTGCCGATCAAAGTCACCTGGGCCGCTGGTTCGTGCGCGCCTACGGCATGACACCGGCCGCGTACCGCAAGCGCTGCTCAAATCTTCCAGACAGTTAACGCACAGGCTTGTGAGGATGGACGCCACTGAATGATTCACTGGAGTCCCCAGCATGTCCTCCCCGTTACTGCCCTTCCTGTTATTTGCCTTCATTGCCTCCATCACCCCCGGCCCCACCAATATCCTGGTGCTGAGCAACAGCGCGCGTTATGGCCTGCGGGCAGCACTCCCGATCATCCTCGGAGCCTGTGCCGGTGCGGCCGGGATTGTGTTGGCGGTGGGTTCAGGCCTCGGTGAATCATTGATCCACCTGCCGCGCGTGCAAACCGCCATGCAATGGGTCGGCGTCACCTGGCTGAGCTACCTGGCCTGGCAGATCTTCAGCGCACCGGCCCGCGCCGTCGAGACCGATACTGCACACAGGCGCCTGGGCATGATCGGTGCGGCCGGCCTGCAACTGGTCAACCCCAAGACGTGGATGATGGCGTTGGCGGTGGTCAGCGTGTTCGCCGGGCAGGGAGAGGGGCGTCAGGCGCATGTGCTGAGCCTGTCGATAGTGTTTTTCCTGGTCTCTTTGCCGTGCCTCGGGGTATGGGCAGTGCTGGGGGCTGGGTCTGGCCGGATGCTGGCGTCCGCGAGAGCGATGCAGCGGCTAAATCAGGTGATGGCGATCTTACTGCTGGTTGCTGCGTGGATCGGCGTACTGCCACGGGGATAAAAGCGACGAATGGCTAGTGGAACCTGTGAGTTTTGACAGTTGTGCACTGTCGCCGTGTGGCGCTGAATAAAGCCACTCACGCCGTGTCAACAATTGACGAACCGGGGAGATTACTCGTGGTGCTACAACCGACTAGCAATAATCTGGTTAGAAATGGCAACTTTGCCAATCACGGGACCTATTGGAGTGCGACAGCCACCGCTCCCGGCCGAGTCGATTTCTCACGCCAACACTGCATCATCACGGCCACCGGGCAAGCCGAGCAGGACCTGGCCGTTTCCGACGCCACCACCTACACCTTCAGCGTATTTACGCTGATCACCTACAACGGTAAGGGTTCAGCCCAGCTTGTATTCCAACCCTCGGGAACGACCGAATCCATCGTGCTGGACGGTAATCATGGCTGGTTGCGCAATGAGACATCCGTCAATACGCCTGCCGGCACCACGGGTGTCACCGTAAAACTGGTCGGCGATGCCGGGGATGTCTGGTTCGATAACGTGAGGCTGGTGGAAGAGGAAGGCACGATCATTCCCATCGAGTTGGTCAGCAATGGTGATTTCGCCGAAGACAGAAAGGATTGGATTCTGACGGCAACGCCTCCTGGAACTGTCTCGATCCATGACAACAGGTGCGTGGCCAACCATGGTGGCCACATTGAGCAGGTGATTACCGTCACGCCAGGACAAACCTACGATTTTTCCATTGATGCAATGACCCCCTCAGGCGGTCATGGATTTGCCATATTCGACTTCGCCCCGGACAACGCACCGCAGATTGAACTTCGCGGCGACGGCGGCTGGGACACTTACACTCATTCGTTGACGATTCCGGAAGGAATACCGGAGTTCACGCTGCGCGTGATTGCCGCAACCTTCCTTGAGGTCGATAACCTATCACTGAAAACGGCGGTCGCTCGGAAAACCAAAACAAGCCTGTCCAGTGCACGCTCTGATCACCCACACGTATACAGCCCAGCGCAGGAGAACCGCATCATGACCACTGCAACAGCTCAAAAAACCGCACACCGGAAAGCCCACGAGAAATATTTCCAAGGTTCGATTGGAGACGAGGTTTTCAAGGCGAACTACGTAACGCACACGCTCATGAATAGGAGTAGGAGTAGGAATACGGACATGTATTGGCTACTGGAGGGAACCCAGAAAGCTGAAAACTCGACAAACAAAACAGTGATTGTTTTCAAATACCTCTACGACCGTGAAAAGCTGCCGTCAGGCCGATACACGCTGAAGGAAGATGAGAGAGAAAGCCGGTTTTCGGTCATCATCATGCGATTGGGTAACGCCAATGTGCCGGCCTATACGGCAGAACGTGGCACCGTTGAGTTCTTCCATGACGACGACACGAACCATACGCATGGCGCCTTGGATGTCTACTTTACAAACGCTCAGGGCGCTGAAGTTCGTGTACAGATACTGTTCAGCGAGTAGGCAGCATTCACTCAAGCAAACGCCCCGGATCCGGGGCGTTTGCTTATCGACATGAACACATCGCCACAGGCGTTACCAGGTATAACGCAACCCCACATTCACACCCCACGGCTGATCCACGTTTTTACCCTGACCATAATCAAAATCGCCATGTAACTGCAGATTTTTCGACATCGTCACCGCGATCCCTGCGCCAAACTCAGCACGTGAACCCGACAGATCGTTGTTGAAGGTATGGTTGTTGACGGACACCTTGTTGTTTTTAGCAAACTCATGCGCCAGCGCCGCACGCAGGTAGGGCTGAACCACACTGCCGTTATCCAACACAAAGTCACGGCCTACGGTCACCCCTAACTTGCCCAATACCGAGTTCGCTTGATCGCCCTTGGCCTTCATTTGGTTGTCCAAGGTGTAGCTTTTACCCTGCACGGCAACCACCGAGGCGTGCGCAAAAGGCTCGATGAAAAAATCATCGTCGAGCTTGATATGCTTGCCGACTTCCGCAGATACACCCAGCGCGTTGGTACTGTAGCTACCTTTGGCTTTGGCGCCATCGCTTAAACCGACGGTGGAATGACTGTTCAGCCGGTTCAGCTTGGCCACACCGTCGAAGTAGTAACCGCTTTCCTCATCCAGCCAGGTTGCATACAAACCGGCGTAGTAACTCTTGATATTCCCCGAGGTGCCTCGATTGAGATCCAGGTCAGAGTCGCTATGGCCCGCCATCACCCCCAGCAACCATTGGCTGTCGTCCAATTGCGCATCGGCCCCCAAGGAGAAACCGCGCTGGGTTTGCGTATATCCGCCCCCAGCAGTCCCTGCCACTTCATACTTGTTGCCATAGCTGCGAATCCAGCCCCCTGCCTCGCCGCCGTTATACCGCAGCTCACCCATGCGGCTACGCAATGAGGCCATTTCGCCGTACCACACGGTAGGTGCCGCGTTGAACAAGGCCAGTACGGAACGTGTGCCAGGGCTCACGGTGCGCTGGTTCGGGTCCAGGTACCAATCGTTGCCCACCTGTGCAAGCCCGTAGGACCATGCGCCTACATCGACCGCATCGCCCACCAGGGAGAACTGCGCATCACCCCCGCCGGTATGCACGATACGAATATTCGAGGGATCGTCTGGTTCCGCGCCGCTGCTGGCGATCAACAGCGAATGGGCGCCTGTTGCGTTACCGGAAATGTTCAGAAAATCGGTCCGGCCAGTGGCAAAGTCGGTGCCCATGACAAAGATGCCTTGCCCGGACAGGCTCTCCAGATCCAACTGGTAGAACGCTGCGTCGTCACCAAACTTGACGACGCCATCGGCCAGGCTCAGCGCCCCGACCTGGCTGTCCCCGGTGAGGTTCCAGAACGAGTTGGCACCGATTTGCAGGCTGGATACGTTCTGCAGGCGACCGGTCAACGAGGCAAAATTGTTCAGTTTCAAATGCGCAGTGCTGCCCGTCTCGACGATGACGTTGCCTTCAAGTTGACTGTTGAGGACATTCATATTGGCCGTCGAGCCACCGGTGACTTCCAGCAACGAACCATTGCCGCCGATCAAGGTAGACCCGTTGCGCACCTCAATGTCAGCAGTCGCTGCCACTCCCCTGTTCGCCTGCACCAGCAATGCAGAACCGGTCTGGCCGTGAACGCGTGTCTGATCCAGAACCAGCGTATTGGAACCAGGTGCGGTTCTATCAGCCGACAATTCAATACCGTTGAGGCCACCGGTAATCGTGCTTTGATGGGCCATGGCCGTAGCACTTTGCATGCGCAGGCCGTAGCTGTTCGCGCCAGTCCCCAACAGCTGGCTACGGTCCAGTTGCAGCAGGCTATTGCCGGTGACGGAAGCGGCGCCAATCTCTCCGGCAATGGAGCTGCCGATGACAGTCGCGGTGGAGCCAGCGGTATCTGTCGAATAGCGGCTGACAATCAGGCCAATACCTGCATCGCTGGACACCACACTGTCCGTGACCAAAGCACTGCTGCTCAACAACGTCAGCGCGCTGTCAGACGCCATGATTTTACTGTCGCCAACCGTGACATTCGAGCCGCCTTGAACGTGTAAGACGCCGAACACCTCACTGCCGTTAGTCATATTGACAGTGGAGTTATGGGCATGCACATCCAGCGTAGCGCCTTCAACAACGTTCAGCGTGGCATTGACCAGTTGGTAATCGTCCACCAGATCAGCATGCCCGACGTTCTCAGTGGCATTTTCAACAAGTTTGGCCTGAACATGCGGCGTTAACAGCAACAAGGTGAAAAAAGAAGGCAAATGAAAAAACGTTGCCAAGGGTTTTAACTTAAACATTGAATTGATACTCACGACACACCACTCATTCCACAGACATTCCACAACGGAACTGTTCGGCCTATTTCCAGAGCGTTGGAACCAGGCCAGTCAAGGCCGGCAAATTACCTATCGGCGTTAACGTGGTATGTAGGATTTATCCGCGAGATCCATGCGGTAGGTGTGCGCAAGCTTGGAACCGTCAGCATCAAAACAGTGAGGGGGCGTAAGCCCCCTCGATAAACGCGATCAGTCGTCGGGGTCCTCCAGGACAGGCATATCCTCGCAGAACTGTCCTCCCAGGTTGGCAAAGCGCGTTGTCGTGAAACCTCGCTGGGATTTCACTGGCCCCTCGCCCGGCACATCGACGAAGTAGTGAATATCCACCGAGTTACGGCCGCAAGGCCTGACGACGGTGGCATAGGGGCCGATCTTCATATTGAACCCATTGGCGACCATGTCTGGCGTGAGGGGGTCCGAGATAAACTCAAACGGGTCACCCAACGGCGTCGTGCCCGCCGCATTGCTGAAGATCTGCCACTCAACCCTGATTCGCTCGAACTCCCTGAAATAAACCGTGTTGCCCGGAATCCTGATCACCGCTTCGCGCGTCACCAACTCAAGGTCGGTACAGGCCATGGGGGTCGTGGCCTTTCTAAAGGTAGGCGCCTCCAAAATGACCTTATTGGCGCGCACGTCCACGAGTCGCGAGGGGGATTTCTGGACGTTGCCATTGGTCTCCCAACTCAAGGTATAGAACACGGAAATCAAACCGTTATTGACATCCCGGATATCCTCCCACTCCACATCGAACGTCAGCGTTGCGCCCGGGCCTTCTGTCGACAGCGTTTTAGCCTCCAATGGATGGGCCAGGTCGCCCCAATACGGCGTAATGGTGATGCCAGGGGCCGGTAATGGCACGTCCCAAAGCACAATCGTCAGCGTGGCGTCCTCGCCGAAGTCCCCCGGCAGCAACACGTTCTCCTCATCCGGATCGGTGACCCCAACCACCGTCACCAGATTGAGCAGATCGTTCTCTTCCTCCTCACTTGGGTCAGGGCCTGGGGCCGAGAGGTCGACCAGGAATGAGGCTTCCGGTGCGTTGGTCTCAGCGCCGTTACGGTCGACGACGTAATTGATGACCGTGGGCTGCTCACCCGTGGAGCCTGCATACTCATTGAAAATGGCCTCTGTCGGAATGGGCAGAAGCAATGGAAAAGGCAGGTACAGGCTGACGTCAAAACGCATCGCCGGCTGGGAGCCATATTGCAATTCAATGACATCCGTTGGCAGGTCATTGTCGTACTTGCGGATAATGGCATGCACGCCATCGGGGTTCTGCGCATCCGTCAAGTCAATCAGACCATCCGCAGGTTGAGGTGCCAAGTCCACTTCCGCAGCCAAAGGCACAGGGTCTGCAACCACTTTGACCGATACGTGCGCCGGGGTTGAGTCCCTACTGGAGTTTTCAGCCAAGTCTGTATAGACGCAAAACAGGTAATAATCCCCTCCCTTGCTGAAGTCCAGCTGGTCCCATTCCAGGGTGAACGACAATGCATCGGTCACGGGAAAGGTATCAATGGGCTCAGCGTACAACTGCGAGGACGAGTAGCGTCCAAAATACACCGCGATACTGTCATCTGGTTTGCGACCTTTCGCTGGATAGTCAGGATAGGTGCAGACCAGGCCGTCCGGATTCGCGTCAATCACTTGCTGGTTGATTTCACCCGCGCTGATCACGAAGTCCGGTAGCACAGGCGCTAGCGGGTACTCACGACCGTACGGTGGTTCGTGATCCACTTCCAGCAGCGCTGGGTCGGACTCGGTTGGCGTACTCTCTCCCTCCCAGACGATATAGCCGACCTCATGCTCTCCAGGGGTCAAGCGTGACACCGGGAGATCTCTGACGATCGGATCATCGGGAGACGGGTCCCCTGGTCGGTTGAACGTAATTCTATAGAGACGTGCGCCCCAGCCCGTTACCCCCCTGCCGCGCATATGAACGTCCACGAAATCCTCAGCAGGATTCAAACCCAGCCCGGAAACGTCGATGGTAATGGGCAGGGGTTTTCTAGAGTTGTCGTAGGAAATCAACCCATTGGCGTTCAGCGTGTCAAATTCGGGGGCATCCAACACCAGAATCCCTGCGCCACGCTCGGCCCGATACTTACGTGCAGCCGCACGTGAAGCGAGTGCGGCCTTTTGTTTTTGCGCGGCAGTCTTCCCGGACTTTTTTTTGCCGACTGCCTGTTGGTTCGTCAACGTCGTCATGTGTCTTCTCCGTTCTTACATCGACCATAGTGTTACAACCAAACAGGCTTTCCGTAGGGACTACTGTCGTGCGCGACTACACCTGAGAACACCTGTATTTCATCAACGATTCAGCTTTATTAATCCGGACCATCTCCGCCGGGGCCGCACCACAACGACCCTCTGCGCCGATCAATTTTCACATAGCGAATCCGCGAACGCCCGATCACACGGGTGCCACGCATCAACGTATATTCAACGGAAGCAGAACTACCTGGGCTGTGCGGGTCGGGAGACTTGATGGGTTGGACTTTCTCCGCATAGTTGTCCTGGCGAAACTCATAGCCAGTGCCTGCATATTCGTCGCTCAGGATTGTTTCCAACACATCCCCGGTGCCAGCAATAGGTCGCGTACCGCCGAACTCTTCGTAACCTTGCCAACTTAAAACCAACTTGTCGCCGGGTTTCATGATTGCGTTATGCAGTACCTTCAACGGAATGTAGTTCCAGATACGCGGCTCCGAAAGACAATGGAGATAGTTACGATTATCGGCGCTTGGAAACTCAACATTGGCTAAAGTCACAGGAGGGGTAATATCGAGCGTCGCCTCTGAGAAATTGGCCAGTTGTTCATTCACGCCGTTATAGGCCGTATAAAAAACCGCTAACTTGTCATGACTTGCAAGCCCCTCAAAGACCGCCCAAGGAATATCCGAAAACTCAATTAACTTACCACCTGTATCGTCCGCTGCAGCATTGACTACGTAGCTGGCAACCGGTTTGCTGGTATCGGGAAACTCACCCAAATACAACTCCAGCAATTCACCCGTCAGCGGCGAGTTGTAAAGTTCAACACGCGCATAGATACGTTTATCCTTATCACGAAGGTCAATATAGTTTTCGGTCTGCGAGCCTTCACCGAATAACCTCGCTTTATGATAAGTACGATTGAGCAGCGCGGGCGCCTCGGGATTCGGGTCGCCCGCAGTGTTGAAGTTCCAGTGAAACGAGGTACCTGGACTGGGTGGCGACGGTGCCCCTTCCGGTCCCCGGGTCACATGATAAACCGCGAAATCGGAGCCTGGGCCTTCACCGGAAGCAATCAGCACACTCCAGGGAATCGGAATCGTCGTGGAGCTTTGGCTAACGCGATGGGGCGTAATAAGGGTTTTGCCCCACCTTAAGTGAATAAAGTCGTTCACTTCCCAATTATCATATTCGACACGAACTACTACACCCAAACGCGCGTCATTGAGGGAAATCAGCCCATCGAGCATCGACGGGATGACCGGTGCCTTCAACCTGATGGGTGAAGGAATCAAGTCCACAAGAACGGGTTCCTGAGTGGATCGGGGACCACGGTTGCCGGAGCGGTCTTCCAGTTTAATATGCACATACTGAGTGCCATTTGGAAACTTTCGGAATACCACCCCAGGAATAGGTACTATTAACGGTGTGTCTTCAAAAGGAAACTCTACATAGCCATCTGGCGCACTGTCAGGCGGCGGTGAACCTTCAGACACATAGTAATAAATCCGATCAAATGAGCGGCGACCGTTATAGGCAGGCACGACAATATCGACCGTAGAGTGTGTGGAGAGGTAAGTCTCATTGATCAGCCCGGTAGGTAAACCAGGCGCGGGCGCTGCTACATTGTTATTTGGCGGTAAGGTATCGAGATGGAGTATACGGACATCAGAGGGTGAGACAGTCCCGGTGTGATCTTCAATGCTATAAAACAGCTCGACGCGACCATCCACCAGATAGTCTCGCGAAATCGGGATTCTGAAAGGAAATTCCAAATCGATGGGGCCGCCCAAACGCTCTCTATAGGGCGGGATGCCATGACCTCCATCACGGTTCCAATGAAGTGTCAGTATGTCGAACGCACTTTCATCCGGGGCGGCATCCGGCCACAGTTCCGGGATCACGACTACCAGATCAGTCGCAAGATGCTCATGGGGTACATACCCATCCAGAATGGGTGGTTCCACGTTATCAAGTACTGGGATTTCAAGATCTGCCAATCCAGAAGCGTTTCGGCGTACTGGCCGACGCGGTTTACTGCCGGGAACCTTCATATCTCCTCCTAGCCTTAACGCCTGGTACTGATAAGTGATGACCATGACAAGAATCTAACGCCCATTTAGCGCTGGTGAATACTGTCAGAACTCACAGGTAGGGATACCCGTTCATCGGATTCCCTAAGCTCCGGTTCTTGACCTGATCAATGAATTGGCGTTTTATGAAACCGGTTTCAAAGCAGCCGGCATCCACCTCCAATAAGAAAGGCCCGCGACCGTGACCCCTTTTTCCGCCGCCCAACGCACCCGTGTCACCATGCTCGACGTCGCCCAACGCGCCGGCGTGTCCAAAGCCAGCGTGTCGCGCTTTATCGGCGACGACCGCGCCCTGCTCTCCGACGCCATTGCCCTGCGCATCGAGCAAGCCATCGAGCAGCTTGGCTACCGCCCCAACCAGATGGCCCGTGGCTTGAAACGTGGCCGCACGCGCCTGATCGGCATGCTGGTGGCCGATATCCGCAACCCCTACTCCATTGCCGTGATGCACGGCGTCGAAACCGCCTGCCGCCAGCACGGCTACAGCCTGGTGGTGTGCAACACCGACCGCGATGACGAGCAGGAGCGCAAGCACCTGGCGGCGCTGCGCTCTTACAACATCGAAGGGTTGATCGTGAACACCCTCGGTCATCACCTCGACCAACTGCTGGAATTGCAAAGGGAAATGCCCCTGGTGCTGGTGGACCGCAAGGTCGAGCCACTGCACAGCGACCTCGTGGGGCTGGACAACCCGGCGGCGGTGCGCATGGCCGTGGAGCATCTGGAACAGCAGGGTTACCGCGAGGTGTTGCTGGTGAGCGAAGCCTGCGATGGCACCAGTTCACGGCAGGAACGCCTGGACAGCTTCAAGCACGAAATTGCCCGGCACCCGGCGCTGACCGGCGCGGTGCTGGAGCTCAGTGATGCGCTGGAACCACGCCTGCAAGCCTTTCTCGCCAAACCCGGCCCCAAGGCGGTGTTCTGTGCCAACGGCGTCGCCACGCTGGCCTGCACCCGTGCGCTCAAGGCGCTGGACTGCAACCTGTTCGGCGATATCGGGTTGATCGCCCTGGACGATCTGGACTGGTACCCGTTGGTGGGCAACGGCATCACCGCCCTCGCCCAGCCGACCGAGTTGATTGGTGCCAGTGCCTTCGACTGCTTGCTCAAGCGGTTGCGCGGTGACACCGCGCCGACCCGCACCCTGGATTTTTTGCCCCAGTTGATCATCCGAGGCTCCACCCAGCGCCCGTACACGTAGCAGCTGCTACGGCAGAGTCGATTGGACATTTAACGTAGAAAAATGAAACCGGTTTCAGAGGTAAACAACAATGCACAAATACCCCGTCTCCATCAGCCTTTCCAGCTACGGCGCCGACCTGGTTCGCCAGCAAGGCCAGTTGAGTTTTGTCGAGCTGCTGGCCGCTGCCGGTGCCCAGCGCATCGAGTGGCGTGAAGAACTGCTGACCGTTGAGCAACCCGCCGAATTGGCCCAGGCCGCCGCCGAGCACGGTCTGGAGGCGGTATTCTCATCGCCCCTGGAATTGTGGGTCGCCGGCCGCGCCCAGCCGAATGCCGAACTGAGCGCCACCCTCGACCGCGCCCAGGCCTTTGGTGCGCGCTGGCTGAAAGTCTCCCTCGGCTACTTCACCGACACCAACGACCTGGAAAGCCTGCACGCCCTGCTCGACCGTCACCCAGTCAAGCTGCTGGTGGAAAACGACCAGACCCTGCACGGTGGACGCATCGAGCCGATGCAGCGCTTCTTCACTGAAGTCGAGCGCCTGGGTCTGCCGGTGAAGATGACCTTCGATATCGGCAACTGGCAGTGGCAGGACCAATCCGCCCTGACCGCCGCACGCCTGCTCGGCCGGCACGTCGACTACCTGCACTGCAAGGCCGTGGCGCGTCGCGCGGACGGCAAGCTGGTGGCGCTGCCGCCCGGCGCCACTGACCTGCATCTGTGGGAACAACTGCTCAAGCACATGACTCAAGGGATTACCCGGGCCGTGGAATTCCCGTTGCAGGGCGATGACCTGGTCGACGTCACCGCGCAGCAAGTGGCCGCCCTCGCCCTGCTTGGCCAACCCCGTGCGGAGCACGCCCATGTCTGAGATCGATATCCTCTCGTTTGGCGAAACCATGGCGATGTTTGTCGCCGAGCAGACCGGCGACCTGGCCCAGGTCGCGCAGTTTCACAAACGCATTGCCGGCGCCGACAGCAATGTCGCCATCGGCCTGTCGCGCCTGGGCTTCAACGTCGCCTGGCTGAGCCGGGTGGGCAATGATTCCCTCGGGCGCTTTGTGGTCGACACGCTCCAAAAAGAAGGCCTGGATTGCCGGCATGTAGCGGTCGACCCGTTGCACCCCACCGGCTTTCAACTCAAGTCCCGCGAAGAAGCCGGCGATGACCCGCAGGTGGAGTACTTCCGCAAGGGCTCGGCGGCCAGCCATCTGTCCATCGGCGCCATCAGCCCGGCGCTGCTGCAAGCCCGCCATCTGCATGCCACCGGTATTCCACCGGCCTTGTCCGAGGCCACCCGTGAGCTGTCCCGCGAATTGATGACGCAGATGCGCAAAGCCGGGCGCAGCGTGTCATTCGACCCGAACCTGCGCCCGTCGCTGTGGACCAGCCAAGAACAGATGATCCGCGAAATCAACGCCCTCGCCGGCCTCGCCGACTGGGTTTTGCCGGGCCTGGGCGAAGGCCGTTTGCTCACCGGTTTCGACGACCCGGCCGATATTGCCGCCTTCTACCTCGACCAGGGCGCCGAAGCCGTGGCCATCAAGCTTGGCCAGGATGGCGCCTACTACCGAACCCACCTGGACCAAGGTTTTGTCGCCGCTGTACGGGTGGACAAGGTGGTGGACACCGTCGGCGCCGGCGATGGCTTTGCCGTGGGCATGATCAGCGCCCTGCTGGAAAACCTCAGCTTCCCCGAGGCCGTGCAGCGCGGCAACTGGATCGGCAGCCGCGCCGTACAGAGTCGCGGCGATATGGAAGGCTTGCCCACCCGTTCTGAATTACCCACCCGATCTGTCGCTTGACCCACACCCTGTTGCCACAACTACAACAAGCTCAGGAGCAACCTTATGGACACCGTGAAACTCGCCACCCGTCGTTGGTGGTACATCATGCCCATCGTCTTTATCACCTACAGCCTGGCGTACCTGGACCGCGCCAACTACGGCTTTGCCGCCGCCTCCGGGATGGCCGAAGACCTGATGATCACCCCCGGCATGTCGTCGTTGCTGGGTGCACTGTTCTTCCTTGGCTACTTTTTCTTCCAGGTGCCGGGTGCGATCTACGCGCAGAAGCGCAGTGTCAAAAAGCTGATTTTTGTCAGCCTGATCCTCTGGGGCGGGCTGGCCACCCTGACCGGGGTAGTGTCCAACGCCTACATGCTGATCGTCATTCGCTTCATGCTCGGCGTGGTTGAAGCGGCGGTGATGCCAGCGATGCTGGTGTACCTGTGTCACTGGTTCACCCGTGCCGAACGCTCGCGCGCCAACACCTTCCTGATCCTCGGCAACCCGGTGACCATGCTGTGGATGTCGGTGGTGTCCGGCTACCTGGTGCAGCATTTCAGCTGGCGCTGGATGTTTATCATCGAAGGCCTGCCGGCGGTGCTGTGGGCGTTTATCTGGTGGAAGCTCGCGGATGAAAAACCCGCAGACGCCAAGTGGCTGAGCGAACAGCACAAAAAAGACCTGGAGGCCGCGCTGGCTGCCGAACAGGTCGGTATCAAGGCGGTGAAGAACTACGCCGAAGCGTTCCGCTCGCCCAAGGTGATCATCCTCGCGCTGCAGTTCTTCTGCTGGAGCATCGGTGTGTACGGTTTTGTCCTGTGGCTGCCGTCGATCCTCAAGAAAGGCCTGCAGATGGACATGGTCGAAGCCGGCTGGCTGTCGGCCCTGCCCTATCTCGCCGCAGTGATCGCCATGCTGGTGGTGTCCTGGGGCTCGGACAAACTGCAAAAGCGTAAGCGCTTTGTGTGGCCGCCGCTGCTGGTTGCCTCCATCGCCTTCTATGCGTCCTACGCGTTGGGCGCCGAACACTTCTGGTGGTCCTACACCCTGCTGGTGATTGCCGGGGCCTGCATGTATGCGCCTTACGGGCCATTTTTTGCCATCGTCCCGGAGATCCTGCCTGCCAACGTGGCCGGTGGCGCCATGGCGCTGATCAACAGCATGGGCGCCCTCGGCTCGTTCGGCGGCTCGTACCTGGTGGGTTACCTCAATAGCAGTACCGGCTCGCCCGGCGCTTCATACCTGCTGATGAGCGGTGCGCTGATGCTGTCGGTGGTGCTGACGATTTTCCTCAAGCCCGGCGCCAGTGACCGCTCGCCGGCGCCAACCCTGGAATTGAAGGTAAAGACCTCATGAAAAAGTCCGTTGTGTTGTACAAGAAACTCTCTGCGCCACTGATGGCACGCCTGCATGAACACGCCGAGGTCACGCTGATCGAAGCGCTGGACGAGACCGGCCTGGCCAAGCTGCGCGATGCCCTGCCCACCGCCCACGGCCTGCTGGGTGCCAGCCTGCGCCTGGATGCCAGGTTGCTGGACCTCGCGCCGCAACTGGAAGCCGTGGCCAGCGTGTCCGTGGGGGTCGACAACTACGATATCGACTACCTGACCCGGCGCGGCATCCTGCTCAGCAACACCCCGGACGTGCTCACCGAAACCACCGCCGACACCGGCTTCGCGCTGATCCTGGCCACCGCCCGGCGTGTGGTAGAGCTGGCCGACATGGTGCGTGCCGGCCAGTGGAACAAGAATATCGGCCCGGCACACTTCGGCAGCGACGTGCATGGCAAGACGCTGGGCATCATCGGCATGGGCCGCATTGGCGAAGCCTTGGCCCAGCGCGGGCATTTCGGTTTTGGCATGCCGGTGCTCTACCACAGCCATTCGCCCAAACCAGCGGTGGAACAGCGCTTTGGTGCGCAGTACCGCAGCCTTAACGATTTGCTGCAACAGGCCGATTTTGTCTGCCTGACCCTGCCGCTGACCGCCGAAACCGAGAAGCTGATCGGCGCCGAGCAATTTGCGCTGATGGGCCCGGAGACGATCTTTATCAATATCTCGCGGGGCAAGGTGGTGGACGAGGCGGCGTTGGTCGAGGCATTGCAGCAACGCACCATACGGGCGGCGGGGTTGGATGTGTTCGAGAAAGAACCGCTCAGCCACGACTCGCCGTTGCTGCGCTTGAACAATGTGGTGGCGACGCCGCATATCGGCTCCGCGACCCATGAGACGCGGGAGGCGATGGCCAAGTGTGCGGTGGATAATCTGTTGGCAGCGTTGGCGGGTAAACGCCCGCACAATCTGGTGAATGAAGCAGCAAAAAGAGCGCGCCCATTCAAATAAGCGCTGTCCGACTCAGGTTTGGCACGCTTTCGGCGCGACATCAACATTGGCGTTGAGGGAGAACCGAAAGCGTGCCAATTGTGCATACCTGCAGGACCTCAGAGGTCGACTTGAAGTATTACTGGCGAAGAAGCTCTACTTATATTTCCGGCAAGGTCCTGTAGTGCACTCCAAAAATAGAATCTCCCAGGGCCTGAACGGCGTATATCATCAGCCTTTAGAAGGTAAGTATTACCCTTTTCCTCTAGCGGAACCCTTTCCAAAAGCGGGGGAAAGTTTGTGAACTCATCGCACCAATAGAGTCTGTTGGTATCCCCAGGTTGCCAGTCCTCTGGGTCCTCAAATGAAAACTTCACACCGCCGTGTTCATCGAGATAGTCGGATGTAACCTTTCCATCAGGCAAATTGGAAAGCAGCGATGGCTGAGCTGGTTCATAGTGGGGTGTGAAATCAATAATGAACTGTTTTGCATCCGATATTACAGGTACAGGTGACCCGGACTCAAAGAGTGCTTGCTTTAGGAAATAAGTACCGTCTCTGGCAAGGCGCGCAGGAAATGTGAACTCAATCGGAGGACTTTTCTCATCCATATCATGCGTAATATCAAAATGAAAGAGTGGTGCATTATTCAATAGAACGTTCAGCACATCACCTTTATGCGCGAAATCAACTTTGCATTCAAATAGAAAGCCCCTTCTTGCATCCTCGACAGAAATCAACCCATCTGAATTCAACTCTCCAGGAATAACAGGCGCCGGTAGTAACTCTTCAGAGCGTTTTTCATTCTTTGCGGAAACCATACTCCACCTCACTTTTGTAGTTTGAATGAGGTTTCAGTAATATTCTTCGCCTTCGACAGCGTCTACTGTGAACTTTGACAGGTAGGACCCGGCAGCAGCCAGTTCAGCGAACTGACAACACTGGCCATTGACCGAGATCGTTACTTGCTTTTCAGATCAGATTACGAACCTCGCCACCATCCCATTCAAATCCACCGCCAGACGTGACAACTCGTGGCTGGCGGCACTGGTCTGGTTGGCCCCCGCCGCTGACTGGGTCGCCAGGTCGCGGATGTTGACCAGGTTGCGGTCCACTTCGCGGGACACCTGGGCCTGTTCTTCCGACGCGCTGGCGATCACCAGGTTGCGTTCGTTGATCAGGCTGATGGACTGGGTGATCTGCTCCAGGGCCACACCGGCAGCACGGGCCATTTCCAACGTGGCCTGGGTGCGCTGATTGCTCTGTTGCATCGATTGCACGGCTTCACCGGTACCGTTCTGGATGCCGGCGACCATTTTCTCGATTTCCTGGGTCGACTGCGCGGTGCGATGGGCCAGGGCGCGTACTTCGTCAGCCACCACGGCAAACCCGCGCCCGGCTTCACCGGCGCGGGCCGCTTCGATGGCGGCGTTCAGCGCCAGCAGGTTGGTCTGCTCGGCAATCGCGCGGATCACGTCCAGCACCTTGCCGATGTCACGGCCCTGGGTGGCCAGGCCTTCGATCATCGCCGCAGTGTTTTGTACGTCCTGGGTCATGGTCTGGATCGCACCGACGGTTTCCACCACTCGGTCGCGGCCTTCGCGCGCGGCCTGGTTGGACTGGGTGGAGGCTTCGGAGGTGGACACCGCATTGCGCGCCACTTCCTCCACCGCAGCGGTCATCTCGTTGACCGCCGTGGCGGCTTGGTCGATTTCATTGTTCTGCTGTTGCAGGCCCCGGGACGCTTCCTCGGTCACGTTGCTCAACTCTTCAGCCGCCGAGGCCAGCTGAGTGGCCGAACCGGCAATGTGCTGGATGGTCTGGCGCAGGTTGGTTTGCATGGTCGACAAGGTGTTGATCAGGCGCGCGGGTTCATCGTTGCCATTATCTTCAATGACGGTGGTCAGGTTGCCACCGGCGATGGTTTCAGCCACCTGAACAGCTTTACGCAAAGGCGTGACAATGCTGCGGGTCAGCAACCAGGCCAGCAGCACCGTGAGCAGCGCAGCGGTGACCGACACCACGATAATCCCGGTGATGGCGCTGGTGTAGCTCTGCGCTGCGTGGTCGTTGGCTTGCTTGGCGTTGGCGGCATTGATCGCAATCAGCTTGTTCAACTGCTCGCCCATCTGGTCGGTACCTTCCTTGATCCGGGTATTGATCAGGGTACGCATCTGCTCGATGTTGCCTTGCCTGGACAGCGACAGCATGTCTGCCTGGGCCTTGAAGTAGTTATCCAGGGTGCTGGCAAACGTCTTGTACAACGCCGCCTCCTCCGTACCGGCGGGTAATGCCGCATAGCCGGCCTGGGCCGTCTTCACCTTGTCGACCAGCACGCCGATGCGCGTTTCGGCTTCCTGCAGGGCGGCGGGCTCGCGGTTGACCAGTACGCGAAATGACAGAATACGCATGCGCAGGACGTTCTCCGTCATCTGGCCCAGGTACGTCACGCTGGGCAATTGGTTCGAGCTCATGTCTACCGAGGCTTGGCGGATCAACGTCATGCGGTTGGCCGCGAAGCCGCCCAACACCACTACTAACAGGGCGATGAAGGCGAAGCCGAGAGAAGCTCGAGGGGCGATGTTCAAGTGACGGAGCGACATAGGAGTGATCTCGAAATGGAGTGGCAGCACGCGTCCATGCCACGAAACGATCAGCCAGCGACAACGCACTGCCAGACCTCGGCCATCACTGTTGTTTTTGATAGGTGGGCCTATAAGCAGTATCGGCAGGAATCGGGGTTTTATGCAGGGTCTTTATAAATATTTTTTTACACTTCTGACGCTGAGCAGTTTCTGGCATCCTGCGCCTCCCTTTTCTGACCCGAGCCCTCATTTTGTCTGACGCTCACCCCCCCCGCCCCCGCTATAAGTCCGACCTGATCTATGGCCTGGAAGACCGCCCGCACTTCAGCGCGGCGATATTTGCCGCATTGCAGCATGTGCTGGCCAGTTTTGTCGGCATCATCACCCCCACCCTGATCGTCGGTGGCGTGCTCGGCCTGGAAAGCGAAGTGCCTTACCTGGTGAGCATGGCGCTGTTTGTGTCGGGGCTCGGCACCTTCGTCCAGGCGCGCACGTTCGGCCCCATCGGTTCGGGGCTGCTGTGCCTGCAAGGCACCAGTTTCTCGTTTATCAGCGTGATTCTCAGCGCGGGTTTCATGGTCAAGGCCCGGGGCGGCGGCACTGATGAAATCCTCTCTACGATCTTCGGCATCTGTTTTTTCGCCGCGTTTATCGAAGTGGTGTTCAGCCAGTTCATCGGCAAGCTGCGCAAGCTGATCACCCCGGTCGTGACCGGCACCATCATTACCCTGATGGGCCTGTCGCTGATCAAAGTCGCCGTCACCGACATGGCCGGTGGCTTTGGCGCCAGCGACCTGGGTGCGGCGAGCAACATGGGGCTGGCAGCGTTGGTGCTGCTGACGATCGTGGTGCTGAACCGCTTCAATAACCCATTCCTGCGCCTGGGCTCGATCGTGATCGGCCTGACATTGGGCTTTGTAGTGGCCTGGTGCCTGGGCCGCGTCGATATGGCGGCCTTGCCCCAGGTACCGCTGATCAGCGTGCCGGTGCCGTTCAAGTACGGTTTTTCGTTCGACTGGGTGGCGTTTATCCCGGTGGCGGTGATCTTCCTGATTTCCCCACTGGAAGCGGCGGGCGATCTGACCGCCAACTCGATGATTTCCCAACAGCCGGTCAAGGGCCCGCTGTACATCAAGCGCATCAAGTCGGGCCTGCTGGCCGACGGCCTCAACTCGGCAATGGCCGCGACGTTCAACAGTCTGCCGATGGTGACGTTCGCCCAGAACAACGGCGTGATCCAGTTGACCGGCGTGGCCAGCCGCTACGTGGCGTACTTCATCGCCGGCCTGCTGGTGCTGCTGGGGCTGTTCCCGATGATCGGCGCGGTGCTGCAACTGATGCCCAAGCCGGTGCTGGGCGGCGCGACCCTGATCATGTTCGGCACCGTCGCCGTGGCCGGCATCAAGATCCTCGCCGAAGCCGGGCTGCATCGCCGTAATGTGCTGATCGTGGCGATCTCCCTCGGCATGGGCCTGGGCGTGGCCGCCGTACCGGAAGTGTTGCGCGAGCTGCCCAAGGCGCTGCACAACATCTTCGAATCGCCGATCACCGTGGGTGCGTTCTGTGCAATCCTGCTGAACATTTTCCTGCCGGAAGAGTTCATAGAACTGGAAGAAGATGAATTTGATCCGGAGTCCTCTACCCTCAAAGTGATGCAGGACCCGGACGTCACGAAATAGGAGCACCCGTTGCATGCGCAAGCTCATGGTTCTATCGCTGTTGCTGCTGACCTTGAGCGCTTGCGCGCTGTTCCCCAACCGCGACCCGGTGAATATCAACGTGGTGGGCATCGAGCCGCTGCAAAGCCAGGACCTGGAAGTGCGCTTCGCCGTGAAACTGCGGGTGCAGAACCCCAATGAAACGGCGATCGACTACAACGGCGTGGCCCTCGACCTGGAGGTCAATGGCCGGCCGCTGGCATCGGGGGTGAGTGACCAGCGCGGCAGCATCCCGCGTTTTTCCGAGAGCGTGCTGATGGTGCCGGTGAGCGTTTCGGCGTTTTCCGTGCTGCGCCAGACCTTGGGCCTGAGCCAGACCCAGAGCCTCAACAACCTGCCCTACGTGCTGCGGGGCAAATTGGCGGGCGGCCTGTTCGGCACGATGCGCTTTGTGGACCGTGGCACGCTGGATTTGCCCAATACCGCGACTTGGTAATGACCCCATGCAACCGACACTCTTCACCGAACGCCTGATCCTGTGCCCGCTGACGCTGGACGATGCCGAAGGGATCCAGCAGCAATTCGCGCATTGGGACGTGGTGCGTTACCTCAACGCCCTGGTGCCGTGGCCCTACCCGGCCGATGGCGCGCGTACCTATCTGGAGCAGAACGCCCTGCCCGCCATGGCCCGTGGCGCGGAGTGGCACTGGTCGCTGCGCCTGAAAAGCGCGCCTGAACAGTTGATTGGTAACGTCAGCTTGATGGACGAGCAGGACAACAACCGGGGGTTCTGGCTAGGGCCGCACTGGCAAGGACAAGGTTTGATGTCCGAAGCCAGCGCGGCGGTGACCGACTACTGGTTCGGCGTGCTCAAGCGCCCCGTGCTGAGGGTGCCCAAGGCGGCGCCAAACCTGGGCTCGCGGCGTATTTCCGAGCGTACGGGCATGCGTTTGATCAGGACGGATGAAGGTGAGTTTGTAGAAGGCACTTTCCCGCGGGATATCTGGGAAATGACCCGCGAGGAATGGCTGGAAAACCAAGCCCTCAAACGCTGAGGGCCAAAGGTGGGAGGTCCCACTACCTCTTCGACGTAGCGCTGGCGCGCAGCAAACTGGGACCTCTGTGGCGAGCGGGCTTGTCCCGCGTTGGGGTGCGAAGCACCCCTGCTGAAGACAAATATGGTGTATCAGGCACTCCTCTGCGCCTGGTTTCGGGGCTGCTGCGCAGCCCAACGCGGGACAAGCCCGCTCGCCACAGGAATGCGGTCGACCGAAACCGTTCGACCGGGTTTCAGTCGGTGATATAGCGCACACCTGGCTTGGCGCGCTCATCCACCACCAGCTCGAACACATCCGGGCGGGCGTAATGCCCCACCACGTCATAGTCATACCGTGCACGTACCAGGTCATCGGTGTCGATCTGCGCCGTCAGCAGCCCGGCCTCCCCCAGCAGCGGCCCGGCCAGGATGTCACCCATCGGGCCGACGATCACGCTGCCGCCGGCGATCAACGGGCGTTCCGAAGGCCAGTTGGCAACCTCGATGCCCAGCGCCTCGGGCGAGGCCTGCACCTGGCATGCGCTGACCACAAAGCAGCGTCCTTCATGCGCCACATGGCGCATGCTCACCTGCCACATCTCGCGTTCATCCACCGTCGGCGCGCACCACACCTCTACGCCTTTGGCGTACATCGCGGTGCGCAGCAGCGGCATCATGTTTTCCCAGCACACCGCACCGCCGATACGCCCTACCGCTGAGTCGATCACCGGCAAGGTCGAGCCGTCACCCTTGCCCCAGATCAGCCGCTCGGTGCCGGTGGGCATCAGCTTGCGGTGCTTGGCCACCAGGCCGCCCGACGGTTCGAAATACAGCACGGTGCAATACAGGGTGCTGCCACTGCGCTCGATCACGCCCAGTACCAGGCTGGCGCCGGTACGTGCCGACAGGCCGGCCAGCGCCTCGGTCTCGGCGCCCGGCACATCGATGGCGTTGGCGAAATACCGGGCAAAGGCTTCGCGGCCTTCGGGCAGGCGATAGCCCAATTGGGTACCAAAACCTTCACCTTTGGGATAGCCACCGAGCAGCGCTTCGGGCATCACCACCAAGTGCGCGCCGCTGCGCAGGATCTCGGGTTCATAGCCGAGGATTTGCGCCAGGGTGTCGGCCTTGCCGCCAGGCAGGGAACCGATTTGCAGGGCTGCCACAGTGGAAACTGGCATCACGATCACTCCGAATAAGGGGGGTTGCCCATTCTCCTGCCAGGCTCGATCATGAATAAAGCCCACCTCAGTGCTGAATGATATGAGCCAAATGAATATCGCCCAGGTCGACCTGAACCTGCTGAAAACCTTCGAAGCCCTGCACGATGAGTCCAGCGCCAGCCGCGCAGCGTTGCGCCTGGGCGTCACGCAGTCGGCCATCAGTGCAGGTTTGCGCCGTTTGCGTGACGTCTATGGCGACCAACTGTTCGTGCGCACTGGCCGTGGCCTGGCGCCCACGCTGCGAGCCAACCAATTGAAACCGGTGATCAGCGAGGCGCTGGCGCGTTGCCGGCAGAGCCTGGCGATGGTCAACCCGGACAACTCGAACTATCAAGGCCGGTCGGTGGTGGTGGGCCTGTCCGATGACTTCGAGATTGCCTATGGCCGCCGCCTGATGGACGCCATCGCCCAGCGCCTGCCAAAACTGCGGGTGATCTTCCGCCAGACCCACAGCCAGATCGTTGCTGCTGCCCTGCTCGACCGCAGCCTGGACCTGGCGATCACCGCCGGCGGCTTTGCGCAAAGTCGCTTGAGTCGCCATGTATTGGGAGAAGGGGATTATCGCTGCCTCGTGGACCCACGCAGCCTGGCGCAGGATCAGGACAGCATCAGCCTGGATGAATTTGTCACCCGCGAGCATGTGTTGGTGTCGTCAGGGGGGTTTATCGGCATCACCGACGAGGGGTTGGCGGCGCACGGACTGAGCCGCCAGGTGTGCGCCTCGACCAGCCACTTTGCCGCGCTGCCTTTTCTGCTCAAGGACAGCCAGGCGGTGGCAACCATTCCAGGGCATGCGGCGCAGGCCATTGCCGCGATGACCGGCCTGCGGGTACTGCCCTGCCCGCTGGCACTGCCGCGCTACCCGGTGGAGCTGGGCTGGCGCACCCAGGCCCAGCTTGATCCGATGTTGCTTAAAGTACGCGAGGCGATTGCCGCCAGCTTTACTTCGCCGCCGCCATCAGTTTGTTGACTTCACTGCGCACCATGTTGGAAAACTCCGGTGGCGACATGCCGTCGAGTTCGGCGCGCACCCATTCGGACCACTTGCCCTTGCGCTTGGCGCGCTCACCGAACAACCGCGCGGCTTCACCCTTGGCCTTGCCCAGGTTGGTTTGCCACAGGTCGTAGAGGCGGGACTTTTCATCTTCCAGCTCGGCGCGTTCGGCGAGGGTCTTGTTGGCGAGATTGAAGCTCATGTTGAAATTCCTGCTGTACAAATAGGCGACATCTTACACTGTAGGCCGATTTTTCCGGATTCGGATTTTACTCACCAGTGCCTGCCCGGCAAAAAAACTGCAACTTTTGCCAGCGCCTGACACTCCATTGTTCACTGTCCCATTCACTCGCAAGGAGTCACACCCATGGCCCGCAAAACTGCCGCCCAAGCCGTCGAAGAGCAAATCAAGGATCAAGCATTCAGTGAACTGACGGCGCTGATCGAAGAGTCGGAAAAACTGCTCAAAAGCAGCGCTTCCCTGGTGGGCGAAGAAGGCGAAACCCTGCGCGAGCAGGTTGCGATCAAACTCAAGCAGGCACTGGATTCGGTCTCCAGCGTGCGCGAGCGCAGCAAGCCAGTAGTGGACGCTACCGAAACCTATATCGGTGGCCATCCATGGCAGACCGTGGCCATTTCTGCAGGCTTCGGCCTGGTAGTGGGCCTGCTGCTGGGTCGCCGGAACTGAAACCTTCAGTCCCGTAACCCCGTAATCCCGTAGCAGCTGCCTCGCCAAGGCTTGGCGGCTGCTACCGGCTTGTGCGGTGATTATCTACCGACGAGGTCAGATAGCCCAGTCCCGCAGCTGGTTCAGCGCATCCAGATCGACCAGAACCCCCTCCTCCAACGACTTCGCCCGTGCGCGATGACGTCTGTCTCCCGGCAAACGCCGCAACCCTGCCGCATGCATCTGCCGCACCAGTTCCTGGCTGCGCTCGGCAAAGCTTTGCCCGGCGGTTTTGCTCGGGTCGATCACAATCAGCAGCTGCCCGGTCCAGGGCGTGCGTGCGCCTGGGTGATCGGCCCAGTTGAATTCGAAGGAGAAATTACCGCCGGTCAAGGCCGCCGCCAGCAACTCGACCATCATCGACAACGCCGACCCCTTGTGGCCGCCAAACGGCAACAGCGCACCGCCTTCCAGTACGGCCTTGGGGTCGGTGGTGGGCTGGCCGAGGCTGTCCACCCCCATGCCCGGCGGCAAACGTTCGCCTTTGCGCGCGGCAATCTGCACATCGCCGTGGGCAATCGCGCTGGTGGCCAAGTCGAAGACAATCGGCAGGCCGTCCGCACGCGGTGCAGCGAAGGCGATGGGGTTGGTGCCGAACAGCGGCCGGTCGGCGCCATGGGGCACCACGCACGTCATGCTGTTGACCACGCTCAGAGCCACCAGCCCCTCCTCGGCGAAGGGCTCGACATCCGGCCAGAGGGCGGCAAAGTGATGGGAGTTATGAATCGCCAGCAGCGCAATCCCCGCGCTGCGGGCCTTTTGCACCAGCAGCGCGCGCGCCGCTTCAAGGGCTGGCTGGGCAAAACCGTTACCGGCGTCCACCCGCACGAAGCCGGAGGCCACGTCGGTGACCGTCGGCGTGGCCTTGCCATTGACCCAGCCACTGGCCAGCGTGCTGAGATAACCGGGGATGCGGAAAATGCCATGGCTATGGGCGCCATCGCGCTCGGCACTGGCGCAATTGCGCGCCAGGATCGCCGCCACTTGCGGCGACGTGCCGTGCTTCACAAACACCGCGTGCAGCAACTCTACCAGTTCGTTGAAACCGATGAGCGTTGTCGCGTTGTCAACTATCGGGGACTGGGCAGACATCTGTAGCTCCGATTTTATAATTGGAAGAGACAACAACAATCCAGGCCGATGATTAAACAACGCCTGCCGTGCCTGCTGTCAACGGGCGCCGCACATCCGTCCCAGCTATGTACTGCCAAACCCAGCGTACGCGCATCTAGATTGAGGCCTCATAGCCGCCGCAACGCTGGAGAATGCCCCATGGCGAACGTCACCCCGCCGTACTTTTTCGATGAACTCATGCTCCCGGACAGGCGCAAGGTCCTGACCTCGCGGGAGCGTACGCTGGGATTCACACTCAAGGATCTCAATTGGCTGCACTCGCTGTACTACGCTACCGACGCGGCACGCCAGGACTCTGCGGTGCACGGTTATCCCATGTGCGTGGAGCGGTTGCTGGCCAACCCCAGTGGCGAGCCGGCGATCCCGCTGGCCGGGGCGTTCATGATGAGCCCGACGCCGGACGAAGCAAGGGCTGTGCTCTACACGCCTTATGGCGGCCTCGAACTGTTCGACAGCCACGCCGCCTTGATCAATGAAGTCGAAGCGCGCCTGAACCAGCCCGACCAGCGCAAGGTTTTGCTGCAATTTCTGGCCATTGGCGAGCGTGACGCACTGCCGGCAAGTGCGCACCTCTCGGTGACCAGCGCCGTGATCCTGGGGGCGGTGATGGAGGACCAGGAGCAGGCCATACTGGCTGGCCAGCAAAAAAATGTGGCGGCGATGCTGGCCGAACTGCGCAAGCTCCCCAGCCTCCCGGCGATGCTCGACACCTTGCTCGGGATCATGGCCCATACCTACTTCCGAGGCCTTAGACAAGGTGACACGCGGGTGAACTCGTTCACGGTTGCCGACGGCAATTGGGTCGCCAGCGAACCTCTGCGCGAGGCCTTGTTGCGGTTTTACCTGCAGCAGGCTTGGCCGGTGGGCCAGACCCATACATTCTTCAATAGCGCTCATGACACCCGCGCCTTCACGCCAGAACAACTGGCCCAGGACCAGCAGCGTTGGGACAGCGTCGTCGAACAAACCAGCGGCATTCTTTCAAGATTATTGAGCAGCCTGCTGCAAACCTACTGGAACGAGGACTTCGACGGCAGCCAGTCGCGCCTGCAGTTCTTTGCGCGGGTCATGAGCGACAAGTTCCGCGCCGACCTGCTCTTCAAGCACCAGGCCTGGATCCTATCCACCGATGAAAGCCGCACACTGCGCGCCCTATTCCTTGTGGACCAGGCCGCGCGCAGCGCCTTCGACAAACACCTGAGTATCGAGAAAGTGCGAGTGCATGCGCCCTTTCAACATTATGTCGATCTGGCCAGCACCCTGATGATCAGCAATTCCAAGGCTTATCTCTACACCCAGACACGCGGCGTGCAAGTGCTCGCCGACCTCAACGACCTCAACGATGCCCTGCTGTCCATGCTCAAGGCCGTCGGACACGAAGATGAACTGCTCAACTTCCTGTCCGTGGAGGAACGCAGTGTCTTCGTCGGCATGGAGCACGTACAAGTGACCGGCAAACCCTTGGCCGGCGATGTCTTCCAGGAGATGCTCGAAGACATTATCACCAAGCAACTCGACAACCTGGAGTACGCGCTGGGGCTTTACCGGCGCAGCGCCGGCGGCGTCGACCTGGCCGCCCTGCTCGACAGCGCCCTGGACGTACGCACCATGCTGGACAGTCGCCTGCTGGAGCAGGAAACCGACGGGCGCTGGAGCGTCCATCCGGTTACCAGCGGCAATGGCCGTCCTTCCACAGTCCTGGCCGAAAAGGCCAGGCTGTACCTGCAACGACTGCAGGCCGTGGAAGCCGCCATGGCCGTGGAACGCAATCAACATCTGACGTTTCGCGACCTGGTCGCCAATGCGCTGGAGGCAGAGCTGGGCCGTAAACGCCTGGACCTGCGCGCCGACGCGGCTTACATCAATACCTATCCCACTGCCGCCCTGGAGCGTGAGGAGCGCCTGCCGCAAACGTCGACGAGCATGGTCGAGCACTTCATTGCCCGCCTGGCCGGGCAAGCCGAGGCACTCAAGGGGTCCATCCGGACTGGGTTCTACGGCCCGCCCAGCGCCGGGGCGAGGTATAAGTTGAACAACCTGACGGTCGATACCTTCAATGCGGTCATCACCAGTGTCCTGAGCACATTTACCCAGAATGATCTGCGCACGCTGCCCAACCTGCTCCTGGAGAATAACCGCGCGCACATCAGCCTGGGCATGCTCCAAGGGTTGAGCGGCGAAGCGCACTTGCGCAGGTTGCACAAAAGCCTCGCCCCCGAGAGCTTCGCCCTGCTGGACAGTGTGCTGCAGACCGGCGGCCTGACCCGCCTGACCCGCCACGGCCTGAACGGGTTCATCCCGGATGCCTTCGGCCTGAGCCTCAACGTCGGCGCATCTGCCGCCCCCCTCGCCCTGGCCAATTGTTTTGTCCTGACCGAGCGTGGCGGTACGGACCCGTCACATTCAGGCATGGCCTTGCTGTGGACGCCGCGCAGTGGTTTTGAGGCGTTTGTGTCGATCAAGGTGTTGTGCGAGGCGTTGGGCCAGCGCTTGCACGACCCCCTCAAGCGCCTGCCCTTGATGGAAAATCTGCCGGCCTCCAAGCGTGTGCCCCATCAGGCGTGTCAGTTGGGCCCATTGCAACGCATTGACGACGACCTGCTGCACAATCGACAACAGACCTACAGCGAGTTCATCCGCGACGAAATCGACCACGTGTTCTCGATGAGGCTGCACGCAACGCGCTTTCAGGACTGCATGGACAGCCTGATACGACGGGCACCTGCGACCAACCTGCCGCGGGCCATTGCCATCGCCCAGCTTATGGTCACCCAGCAGGCACTCCCGGTATGGCTGGGCATGGCGCCACCCCATGAGCAAATCCTGCAGGCCGAATTGCTTGAGCAGTACCGCATCAGTGCCCCGGACGAACGCGACTACCTGCACGGCATCACGCCCCTTCGCGACCTGCTCAGGACGACCCTCTCGACCCTGCTCGATGCGCGTTTCCCAGGGCAGTTGCTCAACCCGGACAACGTGTTGATACCCGGCCGTATCGACCTTGAGGGCAACATTCAGACCTTGACGGACTTCGCGCTGCGGCACCTGCCGGAGCTGAGCGCCGACACCCTGCGGCCGCGCTCACGCACCGCCACCGCGCTGCCGCCGGAACTGGATGGCACTGCGGTGGTGCAATTGGTTCGACAAGTGGGGCTGAAAAACCTCTACCGGCAACGCCTGACCACGCTCCTCAAAGGCAACACTGACGATTCCCGCCAGCGTCGCCAATTGTTCTGTCGGCAACTGCCCTGGCAAGTGCTGCAACACGCCCACGAACAAACCCTCGATGAGCGGCTGTCCGCGTCGGCCTGGGGCCTCATCCGGCAAGTCTTCGACATGCCCGATGCCGTGGCGCGTAACGCCGTTGAAGGGGTCACTGCGGTCATTCGCCCGCTTGAATTGATGGCCACGACAGGCGCGGCGTTGGTCAAAGCCCTGGGCTGCTACCTGATCGGAGCCAAGGCCGGCAGCGTCGGCCCGCTGATCCTGTACGCGCCTTATAGCCCCAGACACCAACTGAAGGAATACACCGATGAAGCGGCGTTGATTCAAGAGTTCACGACCCCAGGCGCACTGCAAGACTGGGTCGTCGGCCGATTGGAGGCACCCCATCAAGCCACCTACCGCAACTTGCTGCGCGAGCGCTGGAACCGTGGGCTTTCGGAAATCCGTCTCGGCGCCCGTCCCATCGAGGGCAACCTGTCGCTCCAGCTGTTTCAGGACAATGTCGAGATGCTGATGCAGATGCTCGATTCGCAATTTTCCAACGCGGCTGAGGCACAGTGGGACGCGGTCACCAGTGTGCTCAGCGAGGGTATCCCCAAGGGCTTGCAGTTCATGGCCGGCAAGCTGGCCTACCCGCTGATGGTCTGGCGCAGCTACCAGCAATTCAAAATCTCCGCCGAGGACCTGCAGCAACACCGCTGGCAGCACGCACTCAGAGCTTTTGCCTGTGGCGTGGCGCAATTGGCAGCGTTGCGCAAGGAGTTGGACAACGTCTTGCCGCAAGCCCCGGCAACGCAAAGCCAGGTCAAGGAAGACCAGCCCGCGCAACCCGCCGCCCTTACGCTGGCGCAGCTGGATATGACGGCTCCCTGGCGCACCCAACTGCAGCCGTTTGAAACCCACGATTTTTCCTTGAATGAACTGAAACGCAGGACGCCGACTCACCCCTACGCGGATGAAACCAATACCCATCATTTCGTGCCGTTGGCGGGCAAAGTGTATTCAGTGAAAAGAGCCGGTGACCGCTGGCGCCTGAGTGCAGGCGAGTTGAAGGGGCCGTATGTGCAGCACGACGCCGAGGGCGCGTGGACGCTGGACCTCTACCTGCATCACCCGCGCTACGGCAAAATTTTGAGTCGCTATTTAGACAAGCGCACGACCCTGAAAACCGAACGCGACGCCATCAACATCGAAGCGGTGGGCATGGAGGAAATTGCCGCATTGTCCAGCTGGAAGGCCCAGTGCATTGATGAGGCGCTCAACGTCGCGACCTATTATGCAGTCAACTGCAAACGCAACCTCCTGCACTATGCCGCACAGCGCGATCCCAACAGTCGTCTCGGGCGGTTTTTCGGCGAGTTGTTCGGCGTCGTCACAATGACTGCTGATCAAGCGCGACGGGTTGAACGACGCATCGATGAGGTCCTTGATGGATTGACCGACCAGAGCTTGGTCGGCCGCAACTCAAAACGTTTTATCAGCGGTACCCACCGGTACGATGCGCAAAACAACTATGCCTTCGTAGTGCCCGAAGACCCGGATCACAAGATCTACTTGCTGGACCGTTTTTTCGACCCGTCGATGGATATCTATCAGAACAACTTGAACACGCCATTCGACATCTCGGCCCATGCACGAGCCACCGTGTTGATCCATGAGATTACCCACATCAAGTCCTTGACCGAAGACTTGGCTTACCTGGACAGCATGCGGCCTTTCCAGGACCTGGTGAACGTCGGCAACCACACAGTAAGACTGATGAAGACCGAGCTTGCCAATATTCGCGCAACGGCGCTGTCCATCCGTACGCCTGCCGACCGGTTGTTCAAGACATGGGACGAATTCTCCGAAGAATGGGAGGATTTCAGCCGGAACTACGGCACCCAGATGCAGATGGATAAAGTCCTGAGTACCACCGGTACCCGGACCCTCGCGCACGCCAGGGAGATTTTCATGAGTGACGCCGACAAACGTATCGACACGATTCTGGCCAACGCGGATTCGGTCACCTATCTGATCAGCGAACTCGGACGGGCGCTGGAGGCGGGAGCCTGAGCAGGCTCCCGGCGGGGTGCATCAGTCTTTCTGGTCACGCAGGATATTGCCCGAAGCGCCATCGACACGGGCTTCATACACGCTGCCGTCGGATTTACGGCCTTTGACTTCCCAATAGCCGTTGTCGTCGGCTTCTGCGGCGTAAACCTCGACGTACCCGGCCTTGGTCTTGGCCACTTCGATCGCTTTCTCGATGGTGATCCAGCCCGCACCGGGCTTGTCGGCCAGGGCGGCGCCTGCGCTGAGCAGCGCGGTGGTTGCACACAGGGCGGCTAAGGTTTTCTTCAGCATTTTCGTACTCCTTGGTGGGAATGACGGACTCGTGTCCTCGGCGTTCTGATAGCCACAAACGAGAATAAGTTCCAATTGATGTGCAATCGCCATGACGCCTGTTCTCGCCGTCCACCTCGGGAGGTTAGAATGTGCGAAATCAGGATGAGTTAATGAGCGAAAATTCCGTTTCAGAAACCGAATATGACGCCATCACCGACGCCGCCGCGCATTGGTGCATGCGCATGCACGCAAGTGATTGCACAGCGGACGAACGTCAGGCTTTTGCGCAATGGCATGATTCCCACCCGCTGCACGCCTTTGAATACGCAGCGATGCTGGAAGTCTGGGACGTCGCCGACCACCTGCCCCGCCCTGAAACCCCGTCGCGGCCCGTGCCCTTCAAGCCGCGCAGCCGGCTGCGCACCTATGCGGTGGCCGCAGCAATCTGCCTGGCCGCAATGCCCCTCGCCGCTTTTACCGGCTGGGAGGCCGGCTGGCTGCCGAGTTCCTATGACCGTTTCCAAGCAGCCAATGGCTTGCGCCAAGTCACCCTGGGTGACGGCAGCGAAGTCGAGCTTAACCTGGGCACCGAGTTGGTCTACAGCCACTACAAGGATCAGCGCCGAGTCACACTGAAAAAGGGCGAGGCGTTCTTCAAGGTCAGCCACGACAGCGCGCACCCGTTTATCGTGCACGCCGGGGCGGGTCAGGTGCGCGTCACGGGCACCCGGTTCAATGTCTGGAAGTATGAAGACCACGTGCGCGTGATGTTGCTCGAAGGCTCGGTGCAAATTGCCAGCGATTCGGTACACGGCAGCGTGCCCCTCACTCCGGGCATGCAGGCCAGCTATCAACAGGGCGACGCCACGCCGAGCGTCAGAACGATCCCCGCCAATGACTCCGCCTTGGCCTGGCGCCAGGGCAAGCTGGTCCTCGACAACCTGGCCTTGGCCGATGCGTTGCCGTTGATCAACCGCTACCTGAGCAAACCGGTGATGCTGGCAGACGCCAGCACCGGAGCGATTCGTATCGGCGGCATCTACAACATCACCGAGGTCAACAACCTCATCCCCTCGCTGCCCAAGGTTCTGCCGGTCTACCTGACCCAGAACAAGGACGGCAACCCGGTCATCAATTCCATCCCACGTAAATCCCCCAAAGGCTGAGCGTTAGCCACCGTCATGGGCGTGCCTGCGCCCGCAGTGTCCATTTTTGAAACACTCGACGCCGCTGGATCGCCCGTGCTGGGCGGATTCATTGATTTGTCATACGCAGTGTTACAGCGCTGATACAGCGGGGTGAATCGTTTGTGGTACGGCGGTGGGTGCCTACCTGAACGGCGGGTGTCTCAGCGATGAAACAGCAGTGACATCACTTCGCCCACAAATAACTCCAACCCGTTGAATAACAAAGACAAATAAAAAGCGGCACGGCTTCTGCTCTATCCCTTACAGCGCTGTTTAGGGTCAGCGCGAAGAATAAGGAATGCCGCCGTGATCACACTCACTCAAGGTTCGAAGAACATACTGCTGATCAGCTGTGTACTCAGCGTGGGCATCAGTGTTCCAAGCTTTGCAGATGACGGCGTGATCGTCACCGGGCGCAACGTACAAGCTCATATGTACGGCCGCGCCGCCTTTGGTAAAGACCCCTACCCGACCACCGCCAACGCCAATCCCAGCCGGGACATCATCGGTGCGACTGGCGAGCTCAGTGATATGGATATCGGCAGCATCAGCAGTGGCTCAAGCATCGTCAGTGCGGTTCAGACCAACGGCACCTTGACCGGCCTGCACGCCACACAGAACAGCATGTCCACCCTGGGGGCTGGCACCGCCGCCGGCCACGGTGCGGGCAGCAGCATGGGCGGCCAGATCAGCGACTCGATCCAGCGCGGCATGGCGCCACTGAACAACATCGGCAGCATGCTGGGGGGCAAATAATGAATCGCTCCCTGCTCGTTCTCGCCCTGTTGGCCAGCGCCCCGGTATTCGCCGACGACACCGCGGTGATCAACAACAGCGGCAAACAATACGAAGGTGTCGTGTCGATCAACCAGGCGGCCGGCAACCAGCAACAAATGTCCAACAGCCGTGCCATTGCGCTCGGTGGCCAGGCCACCAACGTCAACATCCAGCGCCTCGACGGCAAGGTCGACCCGTCCCTGAACGCCAAGGCAGCGATCCAGGGCACCTCTTTTACCAACGGCAACGGCGTACTGGGCATCAACCAGTCGGCCGGGGCCAATAACCAATCAATCAACGCCGTGCGGATCAGCATCAATCCTGGCCCGCAAAGCATCGATGACAGCGTCCTGTTGCAACAGAACACGACGACGCTGGCAACCGACTCAGGGCTCACCCCCACCACTGGCAGCCGCCTTGTCGTTACAAGCGACCAGGCCTTCACAGGCAGCCGAGGAGTGATTCAGGTGAACCAGAGTGCCGGGGTGGGGAACCGAGTGGCTAACACCCTAGGCATTACTATCAAGTAAACGCTTGGTAGCACTAGTTAGACCGTACCAACACTTAACCAACTAATTAGAAGCAAGGAGAAACACCATGAAACCTCAAATGGCTCTGAAACCACTGGTTTTCGCTCTGGCTGCACTCATGGCTGCTGCTGCTCAAGCAGGTGGTGGCTGGCACCCTGCGCCTCAACCAACCGGTGTGGTTGCCTCTGTCGTGACCGATGTACAAAACAGCGTTGGCAACAAGTTCGATGACACCAAAACCGAAAACAATGCCTCTGCCGATAACTCGGTCAACGGCAACAGCGGTAACACCGGTGTTAACGTTCAGTCGGGCAGCGGTAACCAGGCAGACAACTCTGGCGCCATCTCCAGTGCCAAAGGTGACTTCGCAACCGTATTCGCTGTCGTCGATGTCAATCAAAACAGCGCACTGAACAACTTCGTCAACAAAGGCACCCAAAACAACGCTTCCGCGGACAACTCCCTTAACGGGAACTCCGGCAACCTGGGTTACAACGGCCAGGCCGGTCAAGGCAACCAGGGTAAAAACAACCTGGCAATCACCACCGCTGATGGCAAAAACATCGCAGCGGCCGCCAACACCGAGCAAAACTCGCTCGCCAACAGCTACCTGAACACTGCCGCTACCAGCTACGGGTATGGTCATGGCAGCAAAGCCCAGTACGTGTCCAACAACTCCAGCCTCGACAACTCGGTTAACCGCAACTCCGGCAACGTGGGTGTGAACCTGCAATCCGGCTCGGGCAACCAAGGCAGCAACAGCCTGTCGATCGGTCAAGGTTGCAGCGTCTGCGCCAGCGGCGTGCGCTTCTGATCCAACGGGGCCTTGGCAACAAGGCCCTTTTTTATTCCAGTGTCCAGCAGGTCATACGATCATGCGCCTCGCGACCCTCACCCTCCTGATGCTCCTCACCGGCCCGACCTGGGCAGGCAACATGGCGATCTCCGCCCTGCCTGGCGGTGCAGTGATCTACAAGAAGGTCGAGAGTATTCGTGAGCGCCGGTTCGCTAACCTGGTGGAACAGAAAACCGATTTCAGCTGCGGTGCTGCGGCACTCGCCACCATTCTGCGCCAGGGCTATTGGCTGGACGTAGACGAAGATCACGTCATCAAAGGCATGCTGGTCAATGCAGACCAGGACCTGGTACGTACCCAGGGATTTTCCATGCTGGACATGAAGCGCTACCTCGAAAGCATCGGCATGCGTGCCCGGGGCTACAAGATCGGACCAGAAACGTTGGTGACCGTGAAGATCCCTGTGGTGGTGCTGCTGGAGATTCGTGGCTACAAGCACTTCGTGGTGTTGCAGCGCGCGGACAAGGACTGGGTCTATATCGGCGACCCGGTGCTCGGCCATAAACGCTATTCACACGACGACTTCGTCAAGGGTTGGAACGGCATCGTCTTCGCCGTGCTGGGTGAAGGTTATGACAAGGCGAATGCCCTGCTCGACCCGCCCACACCGCTGACCGCCAAAAACCAGTTGAATGAGTTCAGGCCCGTAGGCGATGCAGAGCTGATGGATTTCGGTTTCATCCAGAGCGACTTCTTCTAAAGAGGCGCAATAAGGGGCAGGACGCTCCAGGAGCAGCAGATGAACACTTCCCGTTGGCTGACGGTCTTGTGTCTGGCAGCCTCAATGCCCGCTTATGCTTCATCAGGGTTCAAACCCATCGAACTCAAGGATTCGGAAATGGCCGACCTGCGCGGCCGTTACGTGATGCCGGGGCGAATCATCAGCTTCGGCATTGTCATGAGCAGTACCTGGACCAACGCCGTGGGTGACAGCATCACCGGCAAGGCCAGCATGCAGGTCGATTCGTCGACCATCACTCCGCAATTCTACGTACAAACCACTGGCTCGACCGGCAACGGTACGAACCCGAACACCGGCACCGGCACGGTCACCGGCGGCGCCGGCCTGGGCAGCGGCCAGGGTGTGACACAAAGCGTGCGTACCGCCGGCGATGGCAACACCGCCTATAACAATGTGGGCATCACCGTCGAGAACGGTTTTGCGCCCTCCAACATCGTGCAATCGGGGCAAGTGCTGGTCGCCGGCGGTACGGTGACCGGTGACAGCGCAGCAGGCCGCGTGAGCGTATCGGCCAACAACGGTGGCTTGCAGATGGCGATCCAGGCCAACCACAACCAGGGCAACAGCCTGCAGCAGATCGGTGGTGGGAATGTGCTGCAAGGCACGGTTCTGACTGGCAACACTAACTTCGTCAACAACATGACCCAACTCAACGTAGTGATGAACAACAACGGTTTGAACAACGGCGCATTGAACTGCAATCTGGATCAACTCAAAGCCCTACGCACTCTCGGTTATTGAACTACGCTGACCGTCGACACTTACGCATTAGAAAAGGACGGCTTATTTCATGCATCGATCGTTATCGCTCCGTGCTGTGATCTGTTTAAGTACGCTCTTGCCCGCATCCGTTCTGTATGCAGCGCCAGATAGCGACATCGAAACCCTCAAACAGGAACTCCTGGAACTCAAGCAGCGGTACGAAGTGCAGCAAAAAGCGCTGGCCGTGCTGGAGCAGCGCGTGCGTCAGGTCGAAGACCAACCGGCAACCCCGGCCCCCAAACGTCTGGCCAAGTCCCCGGCAGACTTTCAAAAAGCCAACGGCACCGCCGTCGCGGGCACGGGTGCCGCAGCAGCATCCGGTGGCGCAGGAGGGGGTGGCGGCAGTTCCTACGGCCAGTCCCTCAAGGACGACTCCGCCCCGGCGCAAAGTGTCAGCAACCTTTATAACGAAGCCAGCGGCTTTTTCGGCAATGGCAAGTTCAGCTTCGAAACCGGCGTCACCTATGCCCGCTACGACGCCCGCCAGTTGACCCTCAACGGCTTCCTGGCGCTGGACTCGATTTTCCTCGGCAATATCAACCTCGACCGAATCAAGTCCGATAACTGGACCCTGGACCTGACCGGGCGCTACAACCTCGATAACCGTTGGCAGTTCGACGTGAACGTGCCGGTGGTGTACCGCGAGTCGACTTACCAGTCTGCCGGCGCCGGCAACAACGGCACGGCGACGTCGGAACAGTCGGTCACCCGCGATCCAACCATCGGCGACGTCAACTTCGGCGTGGCTTACAAGTTCCTCGACGAAACCCCCACCCTGCCGGATGCGGTGGTATCGGTGCGGGTCAAGGCGCCCACAGGTAAAGAACCGTTTGGTATCAAGCTGATCAACACCCCCGGCAACGACAACCTGTTCGTGCCCGAAAGCCTGCCCACCGGCAACGGGGTCTGGTCGATCACGCCGGGCATTTCCCTGGTCAAGACCTTCGACCCAGCCGTGTTGTTTGGCTCGCTGTCCTACACCCATAACTTCGAAGAATCGTTCAGCGACATCAGCAGCGACGTCAACCAGAAGGTCGGCGGTAAGGTCAGCCTGGGCGACAGCTTCCAGGTCGGCGTCGGCGTGGCCTTCGCCCTCAACGAGAAGATGAGTATGTCGTTCTCGGTGTCAGACTTGGTGCAACGCAAGAGCAGGCTCAAGCCCAACGGCGGCGACTGGCAATCGGTGGTGTCCAGCGATGCCAACGCCGGCTATTTCAACGTGGGCATGACCATTGCGGCATCGGATAACCTGACCATCGTGCCGAACCTGGCGATTGGCATGACGGATGATGCGCCGGACTTTACGTTCAGCCTGAAATTCCCGTATTACTTCTAAGCCGACGCCTATAGGCACACAAGGAAAAGCCCCGCAACGATAAGGGTCGTTGCGGGGCTTTTCGGTTTACCCGCCCTAGCGGATCTGGTGTTTGTGCAGCAACCGGTAAAATGTCGGCCGGGAAATTCCCAGTACGCGGGCCGCGACGCTCAGGTTGTCGCTGTGCCGGTTGAGCACATCGCACAGCGCCTGGCGTTCGGCACGGTGCTTATAGTCTTCCAGTGTAGCCATGGGTGACGAAACTGCCTGTTCGCCCTCCAATCCCAGATCAACGGCTTCGATCTGCCGTCCTTCGGCAAGCACCAGGCCACGGCGTACGCGGTTGGCCAGCTCGCGCACATTGCCCGGCCAAGGGTGTTGCCCCATGGCGACCAAGGCATCTTCGCTGAAACTGCGGGGGCGGCGCCCGGTTTCCTGGCTGTAGAAGCGCGAAAAATGGTTGGCCAGCATTGCCACATCACCATGGCGATCGCGCAACGGCGCGGTGACCACCTGCAACACATTGAGCCGGTAGTAGAGGTCTTCACGGAAAGTGCCCTTGGCAACGGCCGCCTCAAGGTCGACGTGCGTGGCCGCCAGCACCCGCACATCGACCGGGATGGGCTGGCTGCCGCCGACACGTTCGACCTGCTTTTCCTGGAGAAACCGCAGTAGGTTGGCTTGCAGCTCCATGGGCAAATCGCCGATCTCATCGAGGAACAGGGTGCCGCCATGCGCCGCTTCGATGCGCCCGATCTTGCGCTGATGGGCACCGGTAAACGCGCCCTTCTCATGGCCGAACAGCTCGGATTGGATCAGGTGCTCGGGAATGGCGCCGCAGTTGATCGCGACAAAGGGCTTGGCATGGCGTTGGGATTGGCGGTGCAGGGTCTTGGCGACCAACTCCTTACCGGTCCCGCTGTCGCCACGGATTAATACGGGGGACTCTGTGGGCGCCAGCTTCGACAATAATTTGCGCAGCTCGCGAATGGGTCGGCTGTCACCCAGCAGCTCATGCCCCTCATCTACCGGGGTGTGGCCCTTGCCGCGCAGGCGCGCCATGCCAAACGCGCGGCCCAGGGTCACCTGCACCCGCGCCACGTCGAATGGCAAGGTATGGAAGTCGAAAAACCATTCGCAGACAAAGTCACCGACATTCTGCAGGCGCAGCACATCCTGACTGAGTACGGCGATCCACTCGGTGCCGCTGCGGCTGATCAACTCCTTGACGGCTTCGGGCCGCTCCAGGTGATAGGGCTGCAGGCGCAACAGGCCGACATCGCAGGAGCGCTCCCCCACCGATTCCAGCGTGCAGCTGTCCACATCCCACCCCGCCGTGCGCAAACCGGGCAGCAATCCGTGACAGTCGTCACAGGGGTCAACCACGAGCAAACGACGTTGGACGAGGGGCACACCCATGACTGATCCTTGGCGTCAAAATTATTAAAGTTATTTAGAAACAATAGTTTGTGAAAGCTACTACCAACACTATCAAGATATTGACGCCGCGCTTGTACCGTTTCGCTATAAGTGCGGGCAAAAAGCCATGCCGTCTGTTCAGCGGCTAAAAGTTGCGTTAACGCAAAACCTTCATTCAGCTTTCAAAACAGCCGCTTACATGATGCTAATCAGGAAAAGTTAAAATTTGTTGCTCTAACATGTGACCCGTACCCCGTCTTCGCGCATCAGTACAAGTAACCCGCCGCACGGTCAGCCCAACCGCCGGTACTCACTTGAATGGGCATTTAGAGAGAGACCCACATGAACGCCCCGCTCCGCATCAACGAAGCTCTTTTGATCGCAGACCGTGCTTTCCAGCCCTTTCAATGCGTGGCCTGGCACGATGGCAACGGCGCCCTGAGCCTGAGTGTCATTGACCGCACCAATACCCGTATCGGCAGCAAACAACTGTCGTCGAATACCTATAGCGACCCGGCGCAATTGGAAGACTTGCTGTTGCAAGCCCGCGCCGAGCTCGACAAAGATGGCTACCAGTTGCAGTCCTGGGCCATGCCGAAGTAAGTGGCGGTTAACTTGCGATCACTGCAAAACAGTGATCGCAAGTTGCGCAATCAAACTCAAGACGTTTATCGCGCCGTGAGAATAAACCGCTCGATGGCCTCAGCAGCGCCATCCTCGACATTGCTGCCGGTGACCACGCTGGCCTGGCGCTTGACGGCTTCTTCCGCCTGCCCCATGGCAATCGACAACCCGGCCACCTGAAACATCGCCGGGTCATTGCCGCCATCTCCGATGGCCGCCGTCTGCTCCAGCGGCACCCCAAGGTGCGCTGCCAGCGTCTTCAACGCCTCGCCCTTATTGGCCAACATCGCCGTCACATCCAGATAAATCGGCTGCGAACGCGATACCTGGGCCAAGCCCTGGACCTTGGGCTGCAATTGCGCTTCCAACGCCACCAGCAATGGGGCGTTATTGCTCGCCGCGACGATCTTGTCGATACGATCCAGATAGGGCTCAAAACTCTCCACCACCACCGGCCCATACCCCAGGCCATGGGCTTCGCGTGGTTCCACCGGCCCTGGCGGGTCACGGCGCAGCCAGTCACCGTCGGCAAACACCCACACTTCCACATCCGGCTCAGCCGAGAACAGCGCCAAAGTCACCAGCGCCGCCTCCGCCGGCAGGTGGTGGGCAACCAGGATGCTGCCATCCGGGTTGATCAAGGTGCCACCGTTGAAGCCCGCCACTGGCACATCGATCCCGAATGTCTCGATCAGATGCAGCATGGCCTTGGGCGGCCGCCCACTGGCCAGGCTGAAAACCACCCCGGCCTCACGCAGTGCGCTCACTGCATCGGCGGTGCGCTGGCTCAGGCTGTGATCCGGGTGCAGCAAGGTGCCGTCCACGTCGCTGAGGATAAAACGGATGGGATGAATCGCTGCATCACTCATCCGAGCGAGTGCCAGGTGCGGCCATCGCGCGCCAGCAGCACATCGGCCGCTGCTGGCCCATCTTCACCGGCCTTGTAGGTCTGGATCCCATCGTCTTCCTTCCACGCATCGAGGAACGGTTGCACTGCACGCCAGCCGTTCTCGATATTGTCGGCACGTTGAAACAAGGTCTGATCGCCAGTCATGCAGTCGTAGATCAGGGTTTCGTACCCGGTCGACGGCTGCATTTCGAAGAAGTCCTTGTAGGCAAAGCCCAACTGGATATTGGCCATATCGAGGGTCGGCCCGGGCTTTTTCGCCAGCAGGTCGAACCACATGCCTTCATTGGGCTGGATCTGGATTTTCAGGTAGGTGGGCTTGAGTTCATCCACCTCAGTGTCCCGGAACTGCGCATAGGGCGCCGGCTTGAAGCAGATCACGATCTCGGTGTCGCGCACACTCATGCGCTTGCCGGTGCGCAGGTAGAACGGCACGCCGACCCAGCGCCAGTTATCGATCATCACCTTGAGGGCGACGAAGGTCTCGGTGCTGCTGTCGGGAGCGACGTTGGCTTCTTCGCGGTAGCCGGGCAGTGGCTTACCGGCGATTTCACCCGCGGTGTATTGCCCACGTACCGAGTTGGCGCGTGCGTCTTCCAGGGACCACGGGCGTACCGCACCGATCACCTTGGCTTTCTCACCCCGCACCGCGTCGGCACCAAAGGCTGCCGGTGGCTCCATTGCCACCATCGCCAGCAGTTGGAACAGGTGGTTGGGCACCATGTCGCGCAGGGTACCGGTTTTTTCAAAGAAATTACCGCGCGTCTCCACGCCGACGGTTTCGGCGGCGGTGATTTGCACGTGGTCGATGTAGTGGTTGTTCCAGAACGCTTCGAACAGCACGTTGGAGAAACGGCTGATCAGAATGTTCTGCACCGTCTCTTTGCCCAGGTAATGGTCGATGCGATAGATCTGCTTTTCGCTCATCACCTTGAGCAGGCTGGCGTTCAGCGCTTCGGCGGTGGCCAGGTCGGAACCAAACGGCTTCTCGATCACCACGCGGCGGAAACTGTCCTCGGTTTCCGTCAACAGGCCGGCACTGCCCAGGCGCTGCACCACTTCGCTGAAGAAGCGCGGTGCGGTGGCCAGGTAGAACACCGCGTTGCCGGTGCCGCTGTCGGCAATTTTCTTACCGATATCCGCGTAGGTGCCGTCGTCGAGGAAATCGCCCTCGACGTAGCTGATGCCCTTGGCCAACTGTGCCCACAAGGCCGGGTCCAAGGCGTTATCGCCACTGCCTTTGACCTTGCTGGCCGCTTCGGTGCGAATAAAGTCTTCAAGCTTCTTGGCGAAGTCGGCATCGCTGATGGCGTTGTGATCAACGCCAACAATGCGCAAGCCATCGCCCAGCAGCCCGTCACGACTGAGGTTGTACAGCGCCGGCATCAGCAGGCGCTTGACCAGGTCGCCATGGGCGCCAAACAGAAACAGGGTGGTGGGTGGAGCAGGTTCGGCCTTGAGTTTCTTGCCGTTGGCGGTCATTTTTTGGAAGTCTCCACGTGGCCGCCAAAGCCAAAGCGCATGGCAGACAGCATCTTGTCACCGTAGGTGCTCTGCTGGCGCGAGCGGAACCGCGCGAACAACGAAGTGGACAGTACCGGCACCGGAACGGCTTGTTCCATGGCGGCTTCGATGGTCCAGCGGCCTTCGCCACTGTCGGCCACGGAACCGGAGTAACCGTCCAGCTTAGGATCGGTGGCCAGGGCGTCGGCCGTCAGGTCCAGCAACCAGGACGAGACCACGCTGCCACGGCGCCAGACTTCGGCGATATCGGCAACGTTGAGGTCGAAGCGCTGGTCTTCGGGCAGGTTTTCCGAGTTCTTGGTCTTGAGGATGTCAAACCCTTCGGCAAACGCCTGCATCATCCCGTACTCGATGCCGTTATGGATCATCTTGACGAAATGCCCGGAGCCCGCTGGGCCGGCGTGGATGTAACCGTGCTCGGCGCGTGGATCAGCGCTGGCGGAGCGGTCCTTGGTGCGCGGAATATTACCCAGGCCCGGGGCCAGGGCAGCGAAGATCGGGTCGAGGCGTTGCACGGTCTCGGTGTCGCCGCCGATCATCATGCAATAGCCACGTTCCAGGCCCCAGACGCCGCCGGAGGTGCCGACGTCGACATAATGCAGGCCCTTTTGCGCCAGTGCCTTGGCGCGACGAACGTCATCCTTATAGTTGGTGTTGCCGCCGTCGATGATCACGTCACCGTCTTCCAGCAGCTCACTGAGTTCATTGATGGTGTTTTCGGTGGGGTCGCCTGCCGGCAACATCACCCAGACGGCCCGCGGTTTCTGCAGCCCGGCCACCAGGGCCTTCAGGTCGGCAACGCCGGTGGCGCCCTCTTCGCTCAAACCTTTGACAAATGCTTCGTTACGGTCGTAAACAACGGTGGAATGCCCATTGAGCATCAGGCGCCGTGCAATATTCCCGCCCATGCGGCCTAGTCCGATAATCCCCAGTTGCATGTGCTGATGCTCCCAACTACTAAATAAATGTGTGACATAGTTTATAGCGCAATGAGGCTAATGAGGGTTAGTCCAGGGCAGATCCGTGTAGTTTCATGGGAAAAAGTTGCCATCGTTTCACCATCACGGCACCGAAAGTCACACGACCACCAAAAATAAAAAAGTTCCATTGAAGTGAAAAAGAATTCAGAATTGCTTCCGACTGTTGCCGAGAACCTCGACTCAAGCGTTCTGGCACACCGCGACACACCGGCTATTTGCGAGGTAAGCAATGAGCACAGCACAGATGACCCGTCCTCCACAGACCCTCTACGTCACTATCCGTCGTGATGAGTTGCGCCAGTTGAAAGACGAACGCGAACAGCTGCAGCAGGAAGTCATGCGCCTGCGTGCTCATATCATTCAAGCCCAGCTTGATCAGCCTTCCGGTGCACAGCCCGCGCTCTGCTGAGCCCGTCATCACTTTGTAAGATAACAGCTACATAAATCTCACAAAGTTTTCACATGCCCTTCCCGATACTCCCGCCCTCAAGGGCCGCCCCATGCAAGGGTGGCCTCTGTTGCGCGCAGTCCTGCGCGTCAACTGACAAATTACCGGGTTGGAGCGCTGGATGGCGATGTTCGAACGCAGCACCAAGTCTGCGAAAGGCTTTGATTGGGCCGGTCTTGGCTGGTTGTTCCTGTTTTTCTGGTATTTCTCCGGCATTACCCAACTGCTGATCCAACTCAGCGGCACTTCTGGCTTCAGTGGTTTTCGCCAAGCCTTCTTCATGAGTGCGATATGGCTCGCTCCGCTGCTGGTATTCCCCCGTCGTACGCGCCTGCTCGCGGCCCTGATTGGCGTGGTGCTGTGGGCCTGTTCCATGGCCAGCCTGGGTTACTTCTTCATCTACCAGCAGGAGTTTTCCCAAAGCGTCATTTTCATCATGTTCGAGTCGAACATTTCCGAAGCCGGTGAGTACGCCACCCAATACTTCGCCTGGTGGATCGTGCTGGCGTTTATTGCCCACACTGCCGTGGCGATTTTCCTCTGGACCCGTGTACGCCCGGTGTATTTGCCCCGTGGCCAGGCGCTGGTGGCGGCGACGGCGATCCTCGTGGCCATCATCGGCTACCCGCTGGTCAAGCAGATTGCCCGCAGTGACACCATGGACGACGCCATCGACCGCTTCGAATCGCGCATCGAACCGGCCGTGCCCTGGCAGATGATCGTTGCCTACCGCCGCTACACCGAACAGTTGGACAACATGCAAGGCATGCTCGACAGCGCCAGCCAGATCCCGCCCTTGACCAACCTCAAGGACACCATGGCCGGCCAGCCTTCGACCCTGGTGCTGGTCATCGGTGAGTCCACCAACCGCCAGCGCATGAGCCTTTACGGTTACCCGCGCAACACCACGCCAGAGCTGGACAAGCTGCGCGACCAACTGGCGGTGTTCGACAACGTCATCACCCCGCGCCCCTACACCATCGAAGCGCTGCAACAGGTACTGACCTTCGCCGATGAGGAGAACCCGGACCTGTACCTGAAGACGCCGTCGATCGTCAGCGTGATGAAACAGGCCGGCTACAAGACCTACTGGATCACCAACCAACAGACCATGACCAAGCGCAACACCATGCTCACGACCTTTTCCGAACAGGCCGACGAGCAGGTGTACCTGAACAACAACCGCAACCAGAACGCCCGCCAATACGACGGCGATGTGCTGGAGCCATTTTCCAAGGCCCTGGCCGATCCGGCCGAGCGCAAGTTCATCGTGGTGCACCTGCTCGGGACCCACATGAGCTACCAGTACCGCTACCCACCGACCTTCGATAAATTCACCGATCGCCAGGGCGTGCCGGCCGGAATCAGCGACGATCAGTTGCCCGTCTACAACAGCTACGACAATGCCGTGCTGTACAACGATTTCGTGGTGTCGAGCCTGATCAAGGACTACGCCAAGACCGATCCCAACGGCTTCCTGCTGTACCTGTCGGACCACGGCGAAGACGTATTCGACTCCGCGGGCCACGCGACCCTGGGACGTAACGAAGGCAAGCCGACTGCGCCGATGTACACCATTCCGTTCATGGCCTACGCCTCACCGAAATGGCGCGAAACCCACGACTGGAAGTTTGCCGGCGACTTGCAACGTCCCTACAGCAGCTCGCAGTTGATTCACACCTGGGCCGACCTGGCCGGGCTGAGTTTCAATGAGCTGGACCGCAGCAAAAGCATCGTGAGCGACAGCTTCACGCCGCGCCCGCTGATGATCGGCAACCCCTACATGCGTCCACAAAAGGCCTTGATCGACTTCAGCCTGATCAAGCCGAAGAAGGTTAATCCGACCGATGTGGTCCTTCAGGAAAAATAGGGCGTGTAACAGAAAGATAACAATCATTCTCGTTTAACCCTAAAGTTCCTCCCCTCCTTTCGTCTTTGAGCCAAGGCCTTCCCTTTCCGGGGTGGCCGCAAAGACGACAAGGAGTCTTCCGCGATGCTCGCGCCTTTTACCCGCTCCATGACCCTCACACTCGGCCTGTGCAGTGCCGCATTAAGCCCGGACCTGCTGGCTGAAACCGACCCCGAACACACTCCGCTCGAACTCGGCGCGACCAACATCTCCGCCGAAGGCCTGGGTGCCACCACCGAACACACCGGTGCCTACACCACAGGCTCGATGAGCACCGCCACCCGCCTGAACCTGTCGGTCAAGGAAACCCCGCAATCGATCTCGGTGATCACTCGCCAGCAGATGGATGACTTCAATCTCAATACATTGACCGACGTGCTGCGCCAGACCACGGGGATCAACGTCCAGCATAACGATTCCGACCGCGTGTCCTATTCCTCCCGTGGCTATGGCATCACCAATTACCAGATTGACGGGATGCTCAATACCTTTGGCTACATGAAGTCCGATGCCGACACCATCATCTACGACCACATCGAAGTGGTGCGCGGGGCCACGGGCCTGACCACTGGCGCCGGCGATCCTTCGGCCACGATCAATATGGTCCGCAAGCGCCCCACCGCCCAATGGCAGGCGAAAACCGGTGTAAGCGCCGGCAGCCATGACAACTACTACAGCTACGTGGATGTGGGCGGCCCGCTGGCGTTCGACGGCAAGCTGCGCGGGCGCACGGTGCTGGCCTACCGTGACAGCCAATCCTTTCGCGACAACTATGGGCTGCAGCGCGCAGTTGGCTACGGCATTCTCGAAGGCGACCTATCGGACGATACCGTGCTGGCCGTAGGTTTCGATTACCAGAACAAGCAGGTCCAGGGCACCTCATGGGGCACCGTGCCGTACTGGAACAGCCAGGGCGGCAAGGCCGGGCTGTCGCGCTCCACCAATATGGCGGCGCACTGGAGTTCCTGGCCCCTGACGGACAAAACCACCTTCGCGACCCTCGATCATCGATTGGGCGGCGATTGGCATGTAAAAGCCGCCTACACCCATCGCCAGAGCGACACGGATGGCAAGGTCTACTACGGCGGCGCCGGCTTCCCCAACGATGACCGCAGTGGCATGAATGCCTGGGCGAGCCATATGCGCGGCACATCGAGAATGGAGGCGATCGACCTCAATGTGGCCGGCAGCTATGCGCTGCTGGGCCGCGAACATGCGCTGATGATGGGCTATGGCGAGGCCACGCAGCGGGACGTCTCCCCCGTGATGCGCAGCAACATACCCGCCGGCTATTACACCATCGAAGACTGGAAATACATGGGCGGGATCGCCAAGTTCGGCGACACCGTCACCGACCTCAAGGGCGAACACAGCAGCAAGCAACAAAAAGCCGGCTACCTGGCCACGCGCCTGAGCCTCACCGAGCGCTTGCATGCGGTGCTGGGCAGCCGCTATGGCAGTTGGGAACTGAAAAGCGCGGTGCCGAAATACAATGCCAACGACCAACTGACCGATGCCGGCAAAACCAGCCAGACCCACAATGATATGTGGACGCCCTACGCCGGCCTGCTCTACGACCTGACGCCGGAGTACACCGTCTACGCGAGCTACACCGACATCTTCAAGCCGCAAAGCCTCAAGGATGCCAGCAAGAAATACCTTGAGCCCGTGGTGGGCAGCAACTATGAGGTCGGCCTTAAAGGGAGCGTGCTGGGCGAACGCTTGAACCTGGCGGCGGCGTATTTCTGGAGTACCCAGGACAACGTCGCCGAGCGGGACGACTCGGTAGCGCCAAACCCGATCACCGGCGAGGAGTACTACAAGTCCGGCGGCAAAGGTAACAAGGTCAACGGCTTCGAACTGGAGGCTGCCGGGGAAGTCATGCCCGATTGGAACCTGACGGCCGGCTACACCTACACCCATTCGGTCAACGGCTCGGACAAACGCAACAACACCGGGCAGCCACTGAACCTGCTGAAAGTCTCCAGTGCCTACCGCCTACCAGGCGCGTGGCGCAACCTCACCCTCGGCGGTGCGGTGAACTGGCAGAGCGATTTCTATGATTTCAGCAATCGGCCGACGGGCCAGCGAAATACCAACGGCAGTCTGATCACCACGCGGGCGAAGATCACCCAGCAGGCCTACACCGTGGTCAACCTGATGTCCCGCTATCAATTCGACGAACATCTTTCGGCGTCGCTTAACGTTAACAATCTATTTGATAAAAAATATTACGAGCGCGTCGGCTTTTATAACGGTGTGTATTGGGGCGACCCGCGTTCCATCACGCTGGCCTTGGACTGGAAGCTTTAAAGCCGGCCCCCCGAAGTTAACGAGATCGTTAACTTCGGACGTTTCCCGCGTTAATTCCCACTTAATAAGTTCGCCCCAGAATCGCGCCATGAATCTGATCAAGGACAGAGCGGATAACCGATCACACTTAATGAGACTGCGCCGATGAAACTTTCGACTTTGATGCTTGCCAGCCTGATGACCCTGAGCTCCGCCGCCGCCTTTGCAGAAGGCGGTTCAGAGCGTTCGAAGGAGTTCTACAACAACTTCACCTTCATGCAGCAGACGACTCACGGCACGACTGAACAAACAGCGTCCACCGACGGCAACACCTCGAAAACCAACACTGACAAACAGGAACAACCCAAGAGTTAATTTAATCTTTAGTTAATCCGCAACACCCTGGGCCATTCCGCTCCTTTGGCAAAGGTTTATTGGGCGCCATCTAATGGCGCCCTTTTTTTCGCCATTTATTTATTAAAGTGGTTTGCTCCAGAACAACATGCGCCCATGGGCCGGATCAAACTTAGCATCATCAAAACCAAACTTTCGATACGCCGACTGGGCGACGGCATTGCCCTCAAGCACCTCCAGGGTGATCTTGCAGCAACCACGCTGACGGGCAATCTCCTCGACCTTCAGCAGCATTTTCTGACTCAGGCCCAAGCCGCGAAACGCATTCATCACCGCCACGTCGTGAATGTTCACCAAGGGTCGGCAGGCAAAGGTTGAGAACCCCTCAAAGCAATTCACCAGACCCGCCGGCTCGCCACCGACAAACGCCAGCACACTGAAGGCATGCGGGCGCTTGGCCAGCTCTGCCGGCAGTTGCTCCAGCAGATCGGCGGACAGGCTATGGCCGCCGCCCATCGGGTCTTCAGCGTAATGGTTAAGCACGCGGCCAATGGCTTCGGCGTGTACGGGGTTGGTGTAGCTGGCTTGCAGCACCAGGATATCTGGGGTTTCCATTGCCTTCCTCAATCGCGACAACAAGGGAGTCGACTCCCTCTGAGGGGCACGATTGTAAACGTGGTGTCGGCAGCAGATGAAGGAGATTAACGACAAATACCCGACCGAAGTACGAATCTTATGCGCGTGAAAAAACCTCATAAGCCCATTTCGGTTTTTTTTCCTACAGGCTTCAGCCAAAACGCTGCAACTGCATCTCTTGCAGGCGGCTCAGGGTCCGTCGAAACGCAAACTCCAGGTAACCCTGGGTGTAGAGACGTTCCAATGGCACCCGGGCTTCGATGAACAACGGCACCTTGCGGTCGTAGCACTCATCCACCAGGGCGATAAACCGGCGCACGCTGTCGTCGTGCACTGACAACTGTGGCAGCTCGCGATCACCCGCCAGTACACGCTCAGCGCCATCCTCGGTGCCACGGGCAATCCGGCCAGGGCGCTGTTGCGCACTCAACTCGGGAACCTGGCCCAACAGGATGACCTTGAAGCGATCACACAGCAGCATGAAATCCATCGCCGCCAACGGCTGCTCGCACAGGTCGGCATAGCGACACCAGAACACACTGGCGCTGGACTGCACCGCCATGATGGAACGATGGCCGACCATCACCGCCCCGTTGCTCACCCGCTCCCCTCCGGCCAACTGCGCAAACACGGTGGCCAGTGCTTCGGGCTGATTCACCCAATACCGCTGCATGCCGACACCTGGATGCAGGCGATGGTCCTCGCCCCCATCCACCGCCACCACCTGCATATGCTGCTTGATCGAAGCAATTGCCGGTAAAAAGCGTTCACGGTTGAAACCATCGGCATACAACTGATCGGGCCGCTGGTTGGAGGTACAGACCATCACCACGCCTTCCTCGAACATCACTTGGAACAGCCGCCCCAGGATGATCGCGTCACCGATGTCGCTGACGAATAGCTCGTCGAAACACAGCACCCGCACCTCCCGGCTCAGTTCCCGCGCCAGGGCCTGCAACGGGTCATGGGTGCCAGTGAGCTGGAACAGGCGCTGATGCACCCAGCCCATGAAGTGATGAAAATGCTGACGCCGCGCGGGCACGCGCAGGCTTTGGTAGAACTGGTCCATCAGCCAGGTCTTGCCCCGGCCCACCGGCCCCCACAGGTAAACCCCGGTAATGGGAGAACGGCCTTGATGCAAGGCCTGATGACACGCTTGCAAGGCGTCCACCGCCCGGCGCTGGGCGTCGTCGGCGACGAAGCCCTGCTGGGCGATGGCGTGTTGATAGGCAGCGAGGGGCGAGTCGAAAGTCATGCCCGCGATTATGACCTACAGAGAAATATCCAGCCGTGAAATCTTGCCCTGTTCATCAAGGCGGAAGGTGTAGCGCAACTCCAACGGGCTGCCGGGAAAGTTGCCCGAAACCACATTGCTGACCAGCACCTTGCCGGTTCGGTGCTGCACCTTGAGCACTTCGACACGCGGCTGGTAACGGCGTCCGGTGTCTTCCATCCAGCGGGCAATGGCGGCGCTGCCCACCTGGTGCTGGCCTTCATCGAACACATTGGCATCGTCAGCAAAACACTGGGCGATCATCGAGGTGTCACGGGCATTGGTCGCTGCGATATAGGCCGCAATGGCTGGGGCCAATTCAGGCTGGGACATGGCAAAGCTCCTTTTCAGGTGGTTGTGGCGCCATGCTAAGCCAGGGTTGTGTCAGTTTTTGTCAGGAGTGAACGGCCCGCTTTCATGCTGTTCCATCAGCTTGCGCCAGGCCCGCAGCCAGTCGCTGCGCCGCCCCGGATAACGTTCGCCAAGGGCCTCGGCACTCGCCACGCGGTCGGTGCGAAAGGTGCGATACGCGCCGCGTAGCTCACACCAGGCCACGATCACCCGCACCTCATTGAGAAACCCCAGGGCCAGGGGCCAGATCAGGCGTCGACTCTGGGTCTGGCTGGCGTCCGCGTAGTCGATGTGCAACTTGCCCTGATGACGAATGGCTTCGCGAAATACATCCAGCGGTACGCGGTTTTCCGGGTAGCCAAACCCTGGTGGGCCGGGCAGCAATGTCGGGTTGCGCAAGGCTTCCTGGGCCGCCGGGTCGAGCACATCGGCAATTTTCGCCAAGGCGTTGGCAGCGGCACGACTGAGCACGTCATCGCCGCGCTGGTCCACATAACGCAAACCCAGCACGATCGCTTCGATTTCTTCGGCGTTGAGCATCAAGGGCGGCAGAAACAGGCCGCTGCGCAACACGTACCCAACCCCGGCCTCGCCAAAAATCGGCGCCCCGAGGGCCGTCAACTCGGCGATGTCGCGGTACAGCGTACGCTCGGACACCTCCAACTGCGCCGCCAGCACCGCGGCGGTCACCGGGCGTTTCTTGCCCCGCAGGGCCTGCAACAACGTCAGTAAACGAGTGGTGCGCGACACGTTGATCCCACCGAATAAGGAAAAGTGCCGCAGCTTAGCAGAGCCTTCTGCCAGGAAACGTCAGCAGCAAAAAAGCGCTCCTTGAACGAAGCTCCGAGGCAAAAAAAACGGCCTGAACAGGCCGTTTTTTTACCGAAGCGGTTTATTTAAGCAAGACTCTTGCTCACCACCTCGAACACATCGCTGGACAACTCGCCAGACCCACGAATGCGCTCCAGCTCGGCCTTCATCAACGCCTGGCGCGCGCTGTCGTATTTACGCCAGCGGGTCAGTGGCGCCAACTGGCGCGAAGCGATCTGCGGGTTGAAAGCATTCAACTGAATCACCAGGTCCGCCAGGAAGCGATAACCCGAACCATCCGCCGCATGGAAGTTGATCAGGTTCTGCCCGGCAAACGCGCCGATCAGTGCACGCACCTTGTTTGGGTTCTTGAGAGTGAACGCCGGGTGCTCCATCAACGCCTTGACCCGTGCCAGCCCGCCCGGCAGTGTGCTGCCGGCCTGCACGCTGAACCACTGGTCCATGACCAAGGGGTTGTCCTTGAAGTTCTCGGCAAACACCGCCAGCGCCTGGGCCTTCTCCGCGTCGAACGGCGAATTGACCAGCACCGCCAGCGCGGTAAGGCGCTCGGTCATGTTGTCGCTGGTATCGAACTGCTCAAGCGTCGCCGCCAGCACTTCGGGCTTGCCGCTGAGCATCAGGTACGACAGCGCGATGTTCTGCAAGGCACGACGGGCGAAGTGCTCGGCGGCGGCGACATAAGGCGTCTGCTTGGACAGCTCGCGATTGGCCTGGTAACGCAACCACAGCGGTTCATGCAGGTTGTCAGCCAGTTGCTTGCGCGCAAACTCACGCGCGGCGTGGATGGCATCCACATCCGCCACGTCACTGATTTCCGTCAGGTAGGCTTCGCCCGGCAACGACAGCATTTCGGCGACCATGGCCTGGTCCAGGCTTTCGTCGCTCAACACACTGCGCAATGCCGTGATCAGGCGCTGATCCATCTGCAACGCCTTGCCCTGCTGATGCTGACCGATCAGTTCCTGCAGCACCTGCACCGACAGCTGCTGGCCGGCATCCCAGCGGTTGAAGCCGTCGCTGTCATGCTGCATCAGGAACATCAGCTGATCGCGGTTGTACGGGAAGCTCAGTTTCACCGGCGCCGAGAAGCCGCGCAGCAGCGACGGCAATGGTTGTTCGGCGATGTCGACGAAAGTGAAGGTTTGCTCGGCTTCGGTCACCGAGATCACGCGGGACGTGCCGCCCGCCGTGGCTTCGCCGGCGAGGCGCAAGGCAATGCCCGCGCCCTGCCCGTCCAGCAGGCCCAGCTCGACTGGGATCACGAACGGCAGCTTTTCTACTTTGTCCGGGGTTTCCGGGCAGCTCTGGCGGAAGGTCAGGCTGTAGGTCTTGGCCGCAGCGTCGTAGGACTCGCTCACCGCCAGGCGTGGCGTACCGGCCTGGCTGTACCAGCGCTTGAACTGGCTGAGGTCGGCGCCATTGGCGTCTTCCATGGCCTTGATAAAGTCGTCGCAGGTCACGGCCTGGCCGTCATGGCGTTCGAAGTACAGGTCGCTGCCTTTACGGAAGCCTTCGGCGCCGAGCAAGGTATGGATCATGCCGACCACTTCCGAGCCCTTTTCGTACACGGTCAAGGTGTAGAAGTTGGAGATCTCGATAAAACTGTCCGGGCGCACGGCATGGGCCATGGGGCCGGCGTCTTCGGCAAACTGGTGGGTACGCAGGTAAGCCACGTCCTGGATGCGCTTGACCGTGGCGGAGTTCATGTCAGCGGAGAAACCCGAATCCCGGAACACGGTGAAGCCTTCTTTGAGCGACAGCTGGAACCAGTCGCGGCAGGTCACACGGTTGCCCGACCAATTGTGGAAGTATTCGTGGGCGACGATCGCCTCGACCCGCTGGTGTGCGGCGTCGGTGGCGGTTTCGGCGCGGGCCAGCACGGCGCTGGAATTGAAGATATTGAGGCCCTTGTTCTCCATCGCGCCCATGTTGAAATCGTTGACCGCGACGATCATGAAGATGTCGAGGTCGTACTCGCGGCCGTAGGTTTCTTCGTCCCAACGCATGGATTTTTTCAGGCTGGTCATGGCGTGCTGGCACTTGTCGATATTTTCCGGCTCGACGTAGATGCGCAGCGCCACTTCACGCTGGGTCATGGTGGTGAAGCTGTCTTCGACACACCACAAGTCACCGGCCACCAACGCAAACAGGTAGGCGGGTTTCTTGAACGGGTCTTCCCAGGTTGCCCAGTGGCGACCGTCTTCACCCGGACCGCTGGCAATCGGGTTGCCGTTGGACAGCAGCACCGGATAGCGGTGTTGCTCGGCGATCACGGTGGTGGTGAAGGTGCTCATCACGTCCGGGCGGTCGAGGTAATAGGTGATCTTGCGGAAGCCTTCGGCCTCGCACTGGGTGCAGAACATGCTGCCGGATTTGTACAGGCCTTCCAGGGCGGTGTTGGTTTCCGGGTGGATGCGCACGCTGGTATCGACCGTGAAGGTCTCGCTGCTCGGATGCAGGGTCAGGTGGCTGTCCGTCAACTGGTAGTCAGCCTCGCCCAGTTCCTGGTCGCCGAGGTTGACGCTCAGCAACTCCAACTGCTGGCCGTCGAGTACCAGCGGTGGCAGGCCGGCGCCACGCTCGGGGTTACGGCGCATCACCAGCTGCGCGTGGACCAGGCTGTGGTCCTCGAACAACTCGAAGGTCAGGTGCGTCTCTTCGATCAGGTAGTCCGGCGCCTGATAGTCCTTCAGGTAAATCATCTTCGGTTGTTCGGTGCGCATGGGTGGCATCCTTTTTACTGATGCACGGCGAGCTGGTAGGCCGTGTACTTACGAATATTGATAACGCCGGTGTCGAAGATCAGGTATTGGCCCTTGATCCCCAGCAGCGTGCCTTCGGCAATCGGGTTTTTGTCCAGGTTGAAGCTGACGATCTTGGCCGGATACTGCTCCACCGGGTAGCGGATTTCCAACGGTTCGAGGTCGGTTACCGGTTGGATGGCTTGCAGGCCGAAGCGTTCCTGCAATTGCAGCAGGCCATCGGCGCAGGAGGCGAACAACTCGTCGCGCACTTGCTTGAGGTCCACCGCCGCCGCGTCGCCCTTGAGCAACGCACGCCAATTGGTCTTGTCCGCGACCTGGCTGCGCAACACATCCTCGACAAACCCGGACTGCTGGCGCGTAGCCACGCGCATGATCGGCAGCGCCTGGCTGGCGCCCTGGTCCAGCCAACGCGTGGGCAATTGGGTGGCACGGGTAATACCGACCTTGATGCCCGACGAATTGGCCAGGTACACCACATGGTCGGTCATGCAGAATTTCTCGCCCCAGCCTGGATCACGGCAGGTGCCCGCGTCGTAATGGCAACGCTCGGGGCTCATGATGCACAAGTCACACTGGGCCAGCTTGGTCATGCACGGGTAGCAATAACCCTGGCTGAAGCTGGTCTTGGTCTTGCGGCCGCAATGGCTGCAATGGATGGCCCCGAGGTATTCGAGGCGCACATGGGTGCCGATCAACGGGTTGACCGGCACCTCGGTATCGCCTAGGCGAAACGCGTATTGAACGGTCGGCTCACCGAGTTGCGCCGACATTTTGCTGACTGCACCGCGACCAATTTCAATCAATGGATCGCATCCGACTTGAACAGGATATTCGGCACGGTGGTCGACTTCGACTGACACTCCTGCGGGCCCATGTAACCGGTGCGCTGGTCTTCCGGCAGGTTCTGGATCTCCCAGGCGATCATGGCTTGCAGGGACAATTCACGCTGCTCGGCGCTGAGCTTGCGGCCATCGGACCACTTGCCGATTTCCACGGCGAGCTTGAGGCTCTCGTAGATGTCCGGGGTGATGTTTTCGATCATTTCAGCAAAAGAGGACATTGGCTCTTCCTTATCAAATAGAAGACTTGCGGCGGCTGTAGAGCCCGCCCAGCAAACCTGTGAGGCAACCGATGGCCAGGCCACCGACGTGGGCAGCGTTGGCGATTTCGCCGAAACCGATCATCGACACCAGCCCCGACAGGCACAACACCAGCCACACCAGCATCATCACCAGCACCCCACGGGGCAAGCGATAGGCCGGGTTGGGCGAGAGCAGTTGAAAGATCCAGCAATGCCCGAGCAGGCCATACAGCACGCCGGACAAGCCACCGAACAGGCCGGGGCCACCGTACGCATATTGCGCGTAGTTGGAGACCAGGCTGAACAACAGGGTCAGGCCCAGCAGGTTGATACTGCCCTGGCGCATTTCAATACGCCGGCCCAGCTCCCAGTACCACATGCCATTCATGGCCAGGTGCAGGATGCCGAAGTGGATCAGCATCGGCGTGAACAGCCGCCACCACTGGCCCGAGCCCAACATCTCGGCGAACGGCGTGAACTGGATGTACTCGCCCATCACGCGAAACGGCAGGAAGGTCAGCCAGCTCATGGCTTGCAGGTTTTCACCGAGCAAGGTCACGGCGCCGACAATGATGCTTGCCAGCAGCACCAGCGCCGTTACCGGGCTATGGCGCACTTGCTGGACAAAGCCCGGACGTGTGACCGGCGCCTGTTCGGGAATATCCAGTTGCTGGTCCGGGTCACCGGCGGGAAAGCGCTGGTACAGCACGCGCACGTCATCGCTGATGGTCTCGGGCACCCACAGCACCTGCTCGCCGGCTTCTTCGCTGACGCGATGGGGCACTTGCATGCGTTGCAGCAGTTTCACGAAACCGCCCAGGTCGACGCTCAAAGGCAAGCGCAATACGGGCACGGTACTCATACAATCACCTCGGGCCGCTCAACGTCGACCCATACGAATTTACGCGGATCCAATTGGGTTTCCTGGTCCAGGCGGTACGCCACCAGCTTGCCGTAGAGCACCGCGCTGTAGTCCAGGCACGCCAGGTTCGGGCGGATCGGCGCCGGTTTGCCACTGCGCCAGTAATGGCCGACGAACAGCAACGGTTCATCGGCGCCGTAGCGCAGCAGGGAATTTTTTTCATGGGGCGACAATGGCGTGCGCGCCACCGGCTCCGGCAAGGCGTCGGGCTGGAACACGATGTCGCCGTAGGTTTTCGGATCGTCTTCCCAGAACTTGGTGCGGAAGAACGAACGCGTCAGGCCATCGCCACCGGTCAGCGTCAAGCCGTCTGGCAAGCGCATATCGGTGCCGCGCAACAGGCGATCGAAGGCGTTACAGGCAAAACTGCCGGGCACGGCGGCGGCCTGCAGAAAGTGCTGGTCGATACAGCCATCCGGGAACGTCGCGCGCAGCGGCTGGATAAACCCATCGTCCCAGCACGCATGCACCACGCGGAAACGCCCGGCGTCGACAAACAGCGGCATGTCGTAGAACCAGCCGAGGAAGTCGTGCCAGTCAGCCGGGTGCTGCTCGAACTGGGTCAGGGTTTCGTGGATCAGCCGCTCATGCCGTGGAGTGTGCTCACGCACGAACTGCTTGCCACTGCCCGGTGGTGCCGGCGTGGCCCAGCCCAGGGCGTTGAACTCGTGGTTGCCCATGATGCACAGCGCCTGGCCGGCCTCGGCCATGTCGTGGACGATATGCAGCGCCTCGCGAATGCGCGGGCCACGGTCGATGATATCGCCGAGGAACACCGCCATGCGCGAGGGATGGCGCCAGGTGCCGGCCTGCTTGTGGTAGCCCAACTGGTCGAGCAAGTGCTCAAGGGTATGAGCGCAACCGTGCACGTCACCAATCAGGTCGTAGCTACGCGCGGGATCGAGCATCAGTCGCCTCCACCCCCCAAGCGGCTGCCCCAGCCCAACTTGGTACGGCACACTTCGTAGTAGTTGTGATCCAGCGGGTGGATCAACCGCAACTTCTGGGCCTTTTTGCTCACGGTGATGGTGTCACCGGGGGCGCAGGTGAAATGGTTCTGCCCGTCGCAGGAGACTTGCGGGTAGATCTGCATGTCTTTGGACACCACGATTTTCAGCTCACTGTTGCCATCGACCACAATCGGCCGGCTGGACAACATATGGGGGTACATCGGCACGATCACAATGGCATCGAGCTTGGGATGCATGATCGGGCCACCGGCCGACAGCGCATAGGCGGTGGAGCCGGTCGGCGTCGCGACGATCAGGCCGTCGGCCTTCTGGCTGCACACGAACTGGCCGTCGATATACAGCTCGAATTCGATCATCCGCGTGGACTTGCCTGGGTGCAGCACCACGTCATTGAGCGCATCGCCCTGGCCGATGGCTTCGCCGTGGCGGCGCACTTCGGCCTGCAGCAGGAAGCGGTTTTCCACCAGGTAATGGCCGTCGAGCACCTTGGCCACTTCGACTTCCAGCTCATCCGGGCGGATATCGGTGAGAAAACCCAGGCTGCCACGGTTGATGCCCAGCACCGGCACGTTATGCCTTGCCAGGGCCCGGGCCGCGCCGAGCAGGCTACCGTCGCCGCCGACCACGATGACCATGTCGCAGACTTCGCCGAGCATCTTGCGCGAGGAGGTTTGCAGGCCGTGGCCGGGGAGGATTTCGGCGATGGTGTCTTCGAGGATCACATGCAGGTGGCGTTCCAGCAGGAATTTTTTCAGCCGGCGGACGGTGTCCAACACCTGGGTACTGCCCAGGCGACCGATAATGCCGATATTGCGAAAGTGCTCCATGGGGCTCCTGCGGGATTGGGGGTGTGGCAAAAAAGAAACGATTATGGGCGAAAGGCCGCCTCAGGCAAAATCCTTTGTCGCCGTGAAGCCTTGATGACAACGGTTCTCAGCCACCTGCGCAACGGTTAAAAGGCTATGCTCGGACCATGACTGTGTTCCCGGATTTGCACAACCTGCCCCGCCAGCTGCGCCACCCTGAGGTGCGCGACCTGGCGTGGGTAATGCTTGCCCCGCCGATGCTCGCGCAGACGCCCTGGCCACAGCGCCACCCGCTGGCCGGCAGTGATTGGGTACAGGCGCCCGAGCGCCTGGAACACTGGCTACGCGCACTCGACCAGGACAGCCGCGCCTTGCAGCATTGGTTGAGCCTGTCACGCACGCGGCGCCTGGGCTTGTACTACGAGCGCCTGTGGCAGTTCGCCGTGCAGCACGCGCCGGGGGTGGAGTTGCTCGCCGCCAACCTGCCGATCCGCCGCGCCGGGCACACCCTGGGCGAGCTGGACATGCTGCTGCGCGACCGCGAGGGCGTGCACCACCTGGAATTGGCGATCAAACTCTACCTGGGCCCGCAGGACGGCAACGGCCAAGACACCGCGCAGTGGCTGGGCCCAGGCTGCCACGATCGGCTGGACCGCAAGCTGGCGCACCTGGCCCAGCATCAATTGCCGATTTCGGCGCGCGCGGAGAGCCGTGAGGTGCTGGCGGCGCTGGATATCCAGCAGTTTGATGCGCACCTGTGGCTCGGCGGGTACTTGCTCTATCCCTGGCCTGGACTGGCCGAATCGCCCCACGGCGCCCATCCGCAGCATTTGCGTGGGCGCTGGTTGCATCAGCGTGACTGGCGGGACTTTGTCAGCGCCAGTGCACCTGGCCGCTGGCAACCGCTGCCCCGCCACGCGTGGCTGGCGCCGGCGCACTACCCGGCGGATGAAGTGTGGAGTGAAGAACAGATGCAGGCCTGGCTGGCAGACCTTGATCCGATGGCGCCCGCGCAGTTGCTCGTGCGCATGGTGCAGAACGGCGAGGATTGGGAGGAAGCCGAGCGGTTGTTTCTGGTAGCGGATCTTTGGCCGAATGTGCCGGGGGCTGGCTGATAGAGTGTGTGGTGTATGTGAGGGCCTCATCGGGGGCAAGCCCCCTCCCACATTTGACCGAGTACGCCCTTTGGAATGCAGTCGAGTGTGGGAGGGGGCTTGCCCCCGATGACGGTGGTACCGCCACTACAACTTATCGATATGCCGATAATCCAACTGCAACCCCGCCGCCAACTCCTGGGCCCGCCCCAGCCTGATCGGCCCGCGCTCGATATCCACCAGCAACCCCGCACACGCCAATAACGGCAACCCGGCGATGTCCTTCAGCCGCCCATCCGTGATCACCAGCACGCGCCGCTGCTCAGCCGGATACCGCTTGCGTCGCGCCACCAGCCAATTCGCCGCCTCGGTCAGCGCCGCCAGCAACGGCGTACCACCGCCCGCACCCAGTTGATCCAGCCAGCCCGCCAGGCCTTTCGCTGCTTTCAACCCCTGTACCTGCCACTTCGGCGCCTGCCCGCTGGCCGTCAGCAATGCCATACGCGCGCGCTGTCGATAAGCATCGTCAAACAACTGGGCGAGCAAGCCCTTCGCATCGGTTAATGCACGATGCCGCCGGGTGGAGGCCGACGCATCCACGATCACCAGCCACAACTCATGGGCCGAACGGCTGCGCAGGTGGTAGCGCAGCTCTTCACGGGAGTGCGGTCGGCCACCGAGCAAGGTGCCCGGCCAGTTGATCGAACCCTGCTGCGCACTGCGCGCCTTGCCCTGCCTGCCGTTGTCCAGTCGCCCCGCCTTGGGCCGGGCATCCGCCCCCGCGTCAGGTCGGGGGCGAACGCCTAGGGCTTTTTTGGCCAGGCAGGCACGTCTCGGCGAGTGCCCGTGGGCAGGGCCGGCGCGGGCATGTCGCCCCATTGGCCTTGGCCGGGCGACGTGTCCGAGGGTGTCGGTGACTGCCCTTGATGGGGTGGGCTGGCCGGTGGGGATTGCTCTTGGCGACGGTGGCGCAAGGCAAATTCCGCCACCGCTTCGATGTCTTCTTCGGCAATTCTATCCGCGCCCCGCCACGCCGCATGGGCCCGGGCGCCGCGCAGCCAGACCAGGTCAGCCCGCAAGCCGTCGACACCTGCGGCAAAGCAACGCTCGGTGATCTGCGCCAAGGCCTGATCATCCAGTTCGATACTGTCCAACTGCGCCCGCGCCTGGGTGCAGCGCTCGCGCAACGCCGCCTGTTGTTCGGCCCATTGCGTGCAGAAAGCGGCGGGGTCGCTGTCGAAATCCAGGCGACGCCGGATGATCTGCCCACGCTCGGCCGGCACCGTCTGCCCACTCAGCGCCACGTTGAAGCCGAAGCGGTCCAGCAGTTGCGGGCGCAACTCGCCCTCCTCCGGGTTCATCGTGCCGATCAGTACAAAGCGCGCCGAATGGCGATGGGAGATGCCGTCGCGTTCGATCAGGTTGGTGCCGCTGGCGGCGACGTCGAGCAACAGGTCCACCAGGTGATCAGGCAACAAGTTGACTTCATCCACATACAACACGCCGCCGTCGGCCTTGGCCAGCACGCCAGGGGAAAACTGCGCGCGGCCTTCGCCCAGCGCGGCATCCAGGTCCAGGGTACCCACCAGGCGCTCTTCGGTGGCGCCCAGCGGCAAGGTGACGAACTGCCCGCTGGCCAGCAGATCCGCCAAACCACGGGCCAGGGTGGATTTGGCCATGCCGCGTGGGCCTTCGATCAGCACGCCGCCGATCTTCGGGTCGATGGCGGTCAGGCACAGCGCCAGTTTCAGCTCATCGGCGCCGACCACGGCGGACAGTGGGAAATGCGGAGTATCAGTCATCAGCTGTCTTCTTCTATATCCAGCAACAGGTTTTCCAGCGCCTCGCGGTACGCCCCCGGCTCCTGCCACAGGCCACGCTGCTGGGCTTCGAGCATGCGCTCGGTCATGTCGCGCAGCGCTGCGGGGTTGTGCTGCTGCACAAACGCGCGGGTGTCAGGGTCCAGCAGGTAGGCGTCGGCAAGCAAAGCATATTGATGATCGTCGATCAGCGCCGTGGTGGCGTCGAAGGCGAACAGATTGTCCACGGTCGCGGCCATTTCGAACGCGCCTTTATAGCCATGGCGCTTCACCCCTTCGATCCACTTGGGGTTGGCGGCGCGGGAACGGATCACCCGGTTCAGCTCTTCCTTCAAGGTACGAATCCTGGGCAGGTCCGGCTGGCTGTGGTCGCCATGGTAGCTCGCGGCCTTGTCGCCACTCAGGGTTTCCACGGCGGCGAGCATGCCGCCCTGGAACTGGTAGTAGTCGTTGGAGTCGAGCAGGTCGTGCTCGCGGTTATCCTGGTTCTGCAACACCGCCTGCACCTGGCTCAGGCGCTGGGCGAACTGCTCGCGGGCGGCGGTGCCTTCATCGGATCCGCCATAGGCGTAGCCGCCCCAGTTCAGGTAGACCTCGGCCAAGTCCTCGCGGCTTTGCCAAAGACGCCCGTCAATGGCGCCCTGCACGCCGGCGCCATAGGCACCGGGCTTGGCCCCGAAGATACGCCAGCCGGCCTGTTTCGCCGCTGCTTCGTCATCCAACCCGGACGCCAGCAACGCCGCCCGCTCACTGCGCACCTTGGCGGCCAGCGGGTTCATGTCGTCCGGTTCATCCAGGGCCGCCACCGCTTGCACCGCCGCGTCGAACAGGCGGATCAGGTTAGCGAACGCATCACGGAAAAATCCGGACACGCGCAGCGTGACGTCAACGCGCGGGCGGTCCAGCAGGCTGATCGGCAGGATTTCAAAGTCATCCACCCGTTGACTGCCGGTGGCCCACACCGGCCGTACGCCCATCAGCGCCATGGCCTGGGCGATGTCGTCACCACCGGTGCGCATGGTGGCCGTGCCCCACACCGACAGGCCGAGTTGGCGCAGGTGGTCGCCGTGGTCCTGCAGGTGCCGCTCAAGAATCAGGTTGGCCGACTGGAAGCCGATGCGCCACGCGGTGGTCGTGGGCAGGTTGCGCACATCGACGGTGAAGAAATTACGCCCGGTCGGCAGCACATCCAGGCGCCCGCGGCTTGGCGCGCCGCTTGGCCCTGCGGGCACAAAACGCCCGCCGAGGGCATCCAGCAAGCCGCGCATTTCCGCCGGGCCACAGGCGTCCAAGCGCGGCGCCACGACGATGCGCAGGCTTTCTATCACTGCCTTCACATCCTCCCAGCCAGGCTCTTCAAGTTGCTCGACCGGCCCTTCCAGCGCCTGCTCGATCAGTCGCGCAGCGTACAGTTCCAGGCGCTCGCGGGTATCACCGGCGGTACGCCACAACTGCGTATCGATCGTCTGCAACACCGCCGGGCGGCGTCCGGTCCACGGTTCGGCCAGGGCGCAGTCCAGCGGGTCAAAGTCCAATTCGAAGGCTTTGGCCACCACGCGCAGCAGGCTCGATTGCGGGCCACGGCCATCGCCACGGGGGATACGCAACAAGGCCAGCAACGTGTCGATCCGCAAGCGCCCCTGCGGCGACTCGCCAAAGATATGCAGGCCGTCGCGAATCTGCGATTCCTTCAAGTCACACAGGTAGGTGTCCAGGCGCGGCAGCCAGATCGCCGCATCGGCGTCGCCATCCAGTTCAAGCTCCTGGTCGATGCGGGTTTCGCGCACCAGTTTGAGGATGTCTTTTTGCAGCTCGCGGGCCCGGCGTGGATCGAGCAGTTGGGCTTCGTAGTATTCGTCTGCCAACAGCTCAAGGTCGCGCAGCGGCCCGTAGGTTTCGGCGCGGGTCAGCGGCGGCATCAGGTGGTCGATGATCACCGCCTGGGTGCGCCGCTTGGCCTGCGCGCCCTCGCCCGGGTCGTTGACGATAAACGGGTAGATGTTCGGCAGCGGCCCCAGCAGCGCATCCGGCCAGCAGTTTTCCGAGAGCCCCACGCCCTTGCCCGGCAGCCATTCCAGGTTGCCGTGCTTGCCCACATGGATCACGCCATGGGCGCCGTAGGTGTGGCGTAACCAGAGGTAGAACGCCAGGTAGCCATGGGGCGGCACCAGGTCCGGGTCGTGATACACCGCGCTGGCATCCACCTGGTAACCCCGGGCCGGCTGGATACCGACGAAGGTCAGGCCCAGGCGCAGGCCCGCGATCATCAGGCGGCCGTCGCGGAACATCGGATCGTTTTGCGGCGTGCCCCAACGCTCCAGCACCGCCTGGCGATTGGACTCAGGCAGGCGCTGAAACATCGCCTCGTAGTCATCCAGGCCCAGGCTTTGATGGCAGGGGCGCAGGTCGAGGCTGTCGAGATCGTTGGTGACGCCGCCGAGCAGATCATGGATCAGCGCAGTGCCGCTCTCGGGCAGTTGATCCGGCACCGGATAACCTTCGGCCTGCAGGGCGCGCAGGATATTCAGCGCGGCAGCCGGGGTGTCCAGGCCCACGCCATTGCCGATGCGGCCGTCGCGGGTCGGGTAGTTGGCGAGGATCAGGGCGATGCGTTTATCCGCATTCGGCACCCGTGCCAGCTCGACCCAACGGCGCGCCAGTTCAGCGACGAAATTCATGCGTTCGGGCGCTGCGCGGTAGCACACCACGTCCGACTGGCTGCGCTCGCTGCGCCAGGCCAGATCCTTGAAGCTGATCGGCCGGCTGATAATCCGCCCGTCCAACTCGGGCAAGGCAATGTGCATCGCCAGGTCGCGCGGGCCAAGGCCTTGCTCGCTGGCCTGCCAACCGGGCTGGTTATCCTGGGCACAGATCGCCTGGATCACCGGGATATTACGGCGAAACGGGCGCAGATGCGGGGCTTCGGGGCTGGATTGGGCAAAACCGGTGGTGTTCAGGATCACCGCCGCGCCGACCTCATCCAGCAGGTCCTCGACCACCGTCAGGCAGCCGGGTTCTTTCAAACTGGCCACCGCCATCGGCAACGGGTTAAGGCCCGCCGCCTGCAAGCGCTGGCAGAACACATCGATAAAACCGGTATTGGCCGCCTGCAAGTGCGAGCGGTAGAACAGCACCGCTGCCACGGGCCAATCCGCGTGCCAATCGGTCTGCCAGTCATTGAGGCGAGGGTTGGCTTTGTGCGGGTGATAGATCGCGGTGCGCGGCAAGGTCTGCGGCTCGGCCCACGGGTAATCGCGGTCCAAGTAGCCGCTGGCCAGGCAGCGGAAAAAATCCAGCGCGTTAGCGAGACCGCCCTGGCGCAGGAAGTGCCACAGGCGGTCGCGCTGTTCGGCATTCACCGTGCTCAGGCCGCTGAGCTCCGGGTCCGGGCGATCATCCCCCGGCACCAGGATCAGCGTAACGCCGCGCTCGGCCAGCTCCACCAGACGCTCGATGCCATAGCGCCAATAACCGATGCCGCCGTGCAGCGAAATCAGGATGACCTTGGCGTGACGCAGCACTTCATCCACATACAGGTCAACCGAGGCATGGTTCTGCACCTGCATCGGGTTGGCCAGGCGCAGGCTGGGGTAATCCTCGGGCAACTGCTGGGCGGCTTCGGCCAGCAGCGCCAGGCTGGAATCGCCGCTGCACAGGATCACCAGTTCGGCGGGGGTTTGGCCAAGGTCTGCAATATTGTCGTCCGCGACGAAACCACCGGGCTGAGTCCTGAGCAGGTGCATGGGTTAAACGCTGAGGGCAGCGCGCAGTTGCGCTTCGAGGCCCGCTGCGTCCAGCTCCTGGCCGATCAGCACCAGCCGCGTGACGCGCGGTTCATCAGCGCCCCAGGCGCGGTCGAAGTGCTTATCGAAACGCGTGCCCACGCCCTGGATCAGCAGGCGCATCGGTTTGTTCGGGATGGCGGCGAAGCCTTTGACGCGCAGGATGCCGTGCTGAACCACCAACTGGTTCAGGGCGCCGAGCAGCAGTGCTTCGTCGGCTTGCGGCAGGTCGATGGAGATGGAATCGAAGGCATCGTGATCATGATCGTCCTCACCTTCGTGATGATGATCGTGGTGGCTATGGCGAGCATCGATATGTTCTTCGGAACCCGCGCCCAGGCCGATCAATACGTCCAACGGCAGGCGACCGCTGCTGGCTTCGATGATCTTCACCGCTGGTGGTAGTTCTTCGGCGACTTCCAGGCGTACACGGGCCAGGTCTTCGGCGCTGATCAGGTCGGATTTGTTGAGGATTACCAGGTCGGCGCTGGCCAGTTGGTCGGCAAACAGCTCGTGCAGCGGCGATTCGTGGTCCAGGTTCGGGTCGAGTTTGCGCTGGGCATCGACCTGATCCGGGAACGCGGCGAACGTGCCGGCGGCCACGGCCGGGCTGTCGACCACGGTGATGACCGCATCAACCGTGCAGGCGCTGCGGATTTCCGGCCACTGGAAGGCCTGTACCAACGGTTTTGGCAGGGCCAGGCCCGAGGTTTCGATGAGGATATGGTCGAGGTCGCCACGACGGGCGACCAGTTCGCGCATCACCGGGAAGAACTCTTCCTGCACCGTGCAGCACAGGCAGCCGTTGGCCAGCTCGTACACGCGGCCGTTGGCCTCTTCTTCGGTGCAGCCGATGGAGCACTGCTTGAGGATCTCACCGTCGATGCCCAGCTCGCCGAACTCGTTGACGATCACCGCAATACGACGGCCCTGGGCGTTGTCGAGCATATGGCGCAGCAAGGTGGTTTTACCCGAGCCGAGGAAGCCGGTAACGATGGTGACGGGAAGTTTGGCCAGTGTTTTCATCGGATGCCCTTTGGGGCGGGCATACGGGACGATAGGCCCTGCGGCGGCGCGCAGCAGCAGATTTCGTCACCGGATCACCCCGCCCGGTTGAATTGGAAAATCGGTTACGAGGCAGGTCTCCTGGCTTGGGGCTTGCGGGTCTTGCGACCGGCGCTGGCTGCGCCTTCCCGCCGCAGTGGCAGTGGCGTGGCAGTCAGATAAACCCTTCACAGTTGCGGGGGCAGCCGCGGCTTGAACCGCGTTCCCTTCTTAGCTTCGGCGTGGGCCGAAGAACCTCGAAGGTGCAAGGCTACGCAGTGCGCGGGGGATGGTCAATGTCGGCGACTTTCAAGTGACTATCCTCGAAGAGACGACCGAGATGGCTTACCCCCACGCTATACCTCGTGATTAGAAATCAGTAGCAGACCTTACGACTGACTCGATCCGCTCACGCCCTGCACTCGTCAAACGCTTCACACCAAATGTCTTGGCAATTTCCAAAGGCTGGTCACCCGCTGAAATCAAAGACGCCACTAACAGCAACTCTTCAGCAGCTATTTCTTCGACAGAACGGGCATCGTCAAGTGCGCCTGGTGTTCGATATAGATTCCAGTTCAACACATCGCTTTGCGAGTGCCAGACGAACTGCCCTTCCACCGGGTCGCTTTTCAAATGGTGATGCTGCTCGGTCAATTCGAGAACACGCTCCCGGATCAAGCGACCGGACCGTTGAAATCCATGCGCCCTTGCAATTCGCTGTACCAACAGTGAATCCAGAATCGGTGCTTCATGGATCAGCACATGGGAAATCAGGTCTTTCAGAACCGGATCATACGCCTCCGAGTAAAACGCATCCGCGCGAATCCTTTCACTCACACTGGTGAAGTCCGTGACTCGATATTCACCTTTGACAGCAGGATGGGCTGAAACCGAGGCTGCCCTGGCAACTTTGAGCTCCGGAGGCTCGTTTATCGCCAGGCTACTCACAGAAGCTGCAACGATATCTTCTGCCTGATCCTGGACGGATAGAGATGAATCACTACCGACGAGTGTCAAAGGTGGAATGAATACCTGCTGCTCTCCATAAACAACCACTTCAGGGGTAGCCCGGGATTCAACCAGCAGCGCTTCAAGAGCTGCGTGCAGACGATCAAGAGCTCCGGACTTGTCGATCCACCAATCTGTGGACCACAATCGCACCAGCTTCCAGCCCAAACCTTGCAGAATCGCGCTTCGCACCTTGTCACGGTCGCGCGCCGTCGCCGCACTGTGATAAGTCGCACCATCACATTCGACGCCAGCAAGGTAATCACCGGGGCGGTCTGGATGCACGATGCCCAAATCAAGACGGAAGCGGGATACGCCAATTTGCGGAACGACTTGCCAGCCTTTGCGTCTCAAACCTTGGGCGACAGCTTCTTCAAAGGGAGAGTCGTATCCACCCACCGAGCCCTGTATCGCTTCGGCTAACGCTCTCGGCCCACGCTGGGCAAACTCAATGAAGTGTTTTAGATCACGTACGGCTCTTGCATTGGTGCGATTCAAGTCGATCATCGAAGCATCAAAAGATGAAAAGACCAGCATTTCCCGGCGAGCGCGGGTTATTGCTACGTTCAATCGACGCCAGCCGCCCTCTTTATTCAGGGGACCGAAGTTCATCGACATGACCTGAGCACCGGGTTCCGTTGGCCCATACCCAATGCCGAGCATAATCAAATCGCGCTCATCGCCCTGTACGGTTTCCAGGTTTTTGACTACCACCGGTTCAGGTTGATCATCTTGAAAAAACGGCTCAATTTGCGGGAACTGTTGCCGCGCTTTATCCAGCAGGTCAGTAATCAGTCGTTGTTGATCGCTGTTAAGCGTGATGATGCCAATCGTATGACCCGCAGCGATAAAGGCCGGATCCATCAAGCGCTTAACCGTTTCGGCGACGATGGCCTCGGCCTCGGCCTGGTTATTACGACCCTTGCCCTTCGCATACACGCCGTCAACACGTCGCCATTCGACCGTGCTCGCACGCGTTTGCGCGGCTGGGAACGTAATCAAGTTGCTGTCGTAATAACGATGATTGGAAAATGCGATCAAGCTCTCGTGACGGCTACGGTAGTGCCAACTGAGGCTGTGACTTGGGATACCTGCACCCAGACATTCGTCGAGGATGCTTTCCATATCTTCCGCAGTGTCGTCTTCAGAGGCGGATGCCGCACGATTGAAGAAGTTGGTCGGCGGCATTTGCCGAGGGTCGCCCGCAATCACCACTTGCTTGCCTCTGGCAATAGAGCCAATGGCATCCCAAGGTGCTATCTGCGATGCTTCATCGAAGATCACTAGGTCGAAAAGCTGGAGATCCGCAGGAAGGTATTGAGCAATCGACAACGGACTCATCAGCATGCATGGCGCGAGCTTAGGTAACGCATCACCCATTTCCACAGCCAATTGACGCACCGGTTTGTGACGTCGAGACTTCTGCAACTCATGCTTCAAGACACCAAAACCACCTTGTTTACCGATGTCATTTTTCGATGGAATCGAGCCACAAAGTTTCGCGCGAATGTAACGCACAGTAAGCCTAGATAAATCGTCATCCAAGCGCACAAACGCTTCAATATCGCTGGTGTGCTCAACAGGAACGAAGTTGCGCAACAATGGTTCTGCGTCAATCGCCCCAGTTGCAAACCAGCGCGCATAAGCTGTTTCGAACACACTCAGGGTGCCTCCCTCGGGCAATGCATTTGCCGCCAGAGCGTCGCTTAGGGGTTGCAGTCCCACTGCCAGCGCCTCGTCCCTGACTCGACACCAGTCGCACCAAGCCTTCAGCTTTGAGGATTGTCGAGTGACTGCACTGGACACATCAAACAGTGCTTCGATTGACAGCTTGGCCTCGCAGGGTCGATTACAAAGTTCGTAAAAACGTTGGGTTCCCTGATTAAAGTCCCCCAGTACATCCTTCAATACGTGCAACGCGGAAGAAATAAAACCACCTGCACCCAATAGCTCATTGGCTTTCACGACCAGTTTTTCAGTCGTCTCCCTAAGGGAAATCAGGTGCTCTGGCGATTGCGCACTTGAACTGATGATAGCCCTTAAGCGTTCGCCCAACTCACAGGCTGCGGTCATGGCCACACCATCACTAGCCAAACCGCTCCACCCAGGCACTGTACTCAATTCTGAGGACACTCCATCCAGAGCGGCGAGCAAGGTTTGCATTTCATTGAGCTTGGGCAGATCGGCTTCGACGTCCGGCAGCCCTACCGCGCCACCTGCGCCGGCCAGATTTTTGGCAACTGTTTTCTTACCCAGGGTTGCGAAGAACCAGAACTTTTCCTTGGCCCGACTCCATTCCTCCTTGAATACGGCAAGCTCGAGCGTGCGACATACACCCTCGCTGTACCGGACAGAGAGCGAACTTTCGATTGATCGATAATCAGCCAAAAGTTGCGATGCTTTTTTTGCCGAGCTGATCTTGGCACTGACATTCAGCGTGAAGACAAATGAGAGATCAATGCCATGGGCATCAATCAGCAAGGTGACAAACCGTACAAGCTGCTCGAAATCCTCAGTACTCTCGACAGCGAGCGGGAGGCTCGTTGCCTTGAGAAGGTTGGCACCGGCGACTTTGAGTCGTTCGATTTTATCTGGCATCTCTTGTGCGGCAGCGACAATCGCCTCTTGCCATCCATTCGACCAATCTGTAGGCGCCATCAGTGCAAAATCTTTCGACAGCTCACGCGCGGCCTGACTGTTCAAGTCGAGACGTCGCGCCAACTCTTTCATCATCAAGTAAGTGTGCGAGTCGTGAACCGTTCCGGACGGCCACGTCAATCGCGGCAACGACTCGTTCCAATCCCGTACTACCCGCCCGATGGCTAGGTGCACCGACAGACCGTTAGGTGAGCGTTGATGGAGCAACTCGACAACTTGATTGAGCCGGTTTCGCAGCTTATGCAGCTTGGCCGTTTCGTCAGCCCATTCATCCGCACTCAGCGCATCACGAACATCCCAGGCGCGTTCGAGCTGCTTAAGTACTTCAACCTTGGACGTCTTACTCGAGTGAAGCTCGAGGCAAAACTCGCCCAGCCCCTTTTCTTCAAGCCGTCTATACACCACATCAAGCGCGGCCATCTTTTCAGCAACAAACAACACCCTTCGTCCAAGCGCAAGGTTGTGCGCAATCATGTTGGCAATAGTTTGGGATTTACCTGTGCCTGGCGGCCCATCGAGTACAAAATCACAACCACTGGATGACGCAACCACAGCAGACAGTTGAGAGGAGTCCGCTGGTAGTGGGGTAAATAAATTCGCAGGGTTGACCTTTCGATCCAACTCGTGGGGTTGCGGAAACTCTCCAGAGGTCGCATAACTGTCACCGCCTAGGCTTCGCTCCAACAGGTGCTTGACCATCGGACTCTTCAGCAGCTGCTCTGAACGAGCTGCCAAATCTTGCCACATAAGGTACTTGGCGAATGAAAATGTCCCCAGTACGAGTTCTGTAGTGACCTCAAATCCCGGCACATCCCTGACAGCGCGTCTCACGATGTTCCAGATACCAGCCACATCAATACCGCTGTCATCCGTTGGTAGCTCACGATCCAAACCAGGGATAACCAGTTCGAAGTCATGTCGCAGTAACTCAAGCAAGGTCAAGTTGAAGCGCGGCTCATCTTCCAGCAACGTCATCGTCACGCCGGACAACGCACTTTTACGATCAAGTTTGACCGGCAGCAAAATCAACGGAGCTGAATAGCTCTTCTGGTCATCCGCGGATTTTTTCCATTTCAGAAAGCCCAAGGCGAGAAACAAGGTATTCGCGCCGCCCTCATCGAGATCACTTCGGGCCTTGCGATACAAGTCGATCATGGCGACTTCAAGCTTGGCTTTCTCAAGTGTAGCGAGCACCTCCCCCCTGGCCAGAGCCGACCTCGCATACTCGTCGCGCAGGTTTTCACGATTCTGCTGCTCATACAGCGCAGCATCTCTACCACCAGCAGCAAGGTCAGGCACCGAGACAATTCGAATGCGTTTACCGCTGGACAACTGATCTTCCAGTTCAGTTGGATCAGGACAAATTAGCCGCACACCCTTGGCGCTGTCCGGCAGATGCAGGAGCCGATTGCGGGTGGTCAAATCCAAGAGTTTGCGTTGCCATAACGTTAGCTTACCGGCGGGCGAATCCGAATCGGTAGACATCTCAACGTCAAATGGTGGCAGTGCCGGAGCGATCTCCAAGCCCTCAAGCACAGTCGCCGCCTCTTGGTCAGCATCCGGTTTGATGGCAGACACTGAAGTTGCGAGAGGTCGGATGCGCTGCATACGTGCGCGATGCAAATCAACAGCCATGATGAAATCTTCATCATTGATTTGTCGCTCACCAGCATTGATTGCCTGACTGAAGCTCGGAACCGGAAACTGAGTGGCTAGAGTGGTTTCAAATACCAGTGCTTCTTTCAAATCAATGCGTTTACGCACCGCAGCCGCTTCATCAGTAATTAACTGGGAGAATTCTTGAGGCTGAAGCCAGACACCCACGAACGCATGACCCTTGGTCAGAATCAGCAGCGCATTGAGGCCGGCCTGCTCCAGCGCTCCAGCGAACAGAAGCGCAGTGTCCAAGCACGTAGCTACGCGTCCGTCCAAGACAAGTCCCGGCGACCTAACCTTTTGTCCACGGGTTTCAAAGCTTGCAGGCGGTAGCGCATAACTCAGTCTCAGCCCGCAAACTGCCGACCAAATAGCGGAAGTCAGCTCCCATGTTCGAGCTCGGGACTTACGCTCGTATCCATCAATACCATCCGGTTTGCCAGCTCGACGCAGTACGTCCGATGCCGACTTGAGTATCCGATCAACTGCTGGGTCATTTGGCATCGCGAACGCAGGCAATAGCTCCGGCATGGCATTCACACCACCCCACTCATTTTTCGCGAGAAGCTCCACAGAAAAGGTCTGAATAGCCAGAACCTCGTCCTTGCAGCGAAGTCGCAGAACAAGCGTTGCAGCCAGGCTTTCAGCAAGATCAGCCAAATAGCCGGCATTCAATGTCAGATTGCGATCTGAAATATGCAGGGTTGAATCTTTGCCTAGACGATCAAGACGCCAAACCTTTCCTTCCAGGAAAGGCGGGTCAGCCACCAGCTCCAACTCAAGATCGTTGTAATCCGCCTCACCATCATTGTGTACCGTCAGTTTGAATCGCCTCGGGTTTCGTAGACACCTCTTTGCCTTAAACTGAGGCCAATTAGGAGGTGCCATGAGCAACCCACGTTATCCCGAAGAATTCAAAATCCAAGCGGTCAATCAAGTGGCCGAAAAGAAGCTGCCTGTCGCTGAGGTGGCAGCACGTCTTGGTGTGTCGACGCATAGCCTCTATGCCTGGATAAAGCGCTACAGCAAACCTCTAGAAGAACGACAGCAAGACGATGATCAACACGCTGAACTGCGTCGTCTGCGAGCGGAGCTCAAGCGCGTCACTGAAGAGCGAGATATCTTAAAAAAGGCCGCCGCGTACTTTGCCAAGGAGTGCGGTTGAAGTACGCCTTTATCAAGCAGCGAGCCGGCGACTATTCCATTCGACGGCTTTGCCTGACGCTGAAAGTCCATCCAAGTGGCTATTACGCCTGGTTGTCTGAGCCGCAATCTGCACGCGCCAAAGACAACCAGCGACTGCTGGGTTTGATCAAGCATTCATGGCTGGAAAGTGGCGGCGTTTATGGCTATCGCAAAATCCATGACGATCTGCGCGAGGTCGGTGAAGTTTGCGGGCGCCATCGCGTGGCAAGGCTGATGCGTCTTGAAGGGCTGCGCTCTCAGACAGGTTATCGACGCCGCCCTGGAAAGTACGGCGGTAAGCCAGCGGTCGCCTCACCCAATTTGCTGAAGCGCCAGTTCGATGTCGTGGAACCCAACAAGGTTTGGGTCACCGACATCACCTACATTCGTACGTATGAAGGCTGGTTGTATTTGGCGGTGGTGCTGGATCTGTTTTCTCGTCAGGTCGTTGGCTGGTCAATGAAGGCGCAGATGACCAGTGATTTGGCTATTGATGCGTTGTTGATGGCGGTTTGGAGGCGTAAACCGAAGCAAGAGGTGATGGTTCATTCCGACCAGGGCAGCCAGTACAGCAGCTCCGACTGGCGCAGCTTTTTGAGCGCAAACAATTTGGTTGCCAGCATGAGTCGCCGAGGCAACTGTCATGACAACGCCGTGGCCGAGAGCTTTTTCCAGCTTCTAAAACGGGAACGGATCAAGCGAAAAATCTACATCACGCGGGAAGATGCTCGTAGTGATGTGTTCGATTACATCGAGATGTTCTACAACGTAAAACGCCGCCATGGTTTCAACAATCAGCTGTCACCGGTAGAGTTTGAAAAGCGTTACGCAATGAGCTTGCAAGGTGTCTAGAGAATCCGGGGCGATTCAGTTCGCGTAGAACTGGGACAGCGTTTTGGTGGGACGCAAAGCCAATCTTGTTGGCGATCACTCCCTCGATCTTGATGGTCATGAACCACTTCTCCTTAGTAAACGGGGCAACGCGACATTGCAATACAGGCAAAAGGAATGGGCATACTCAACGACGTGCAGGCTTTTTGAAACTGCTTTTTTCATCAAACTCCGATAACACGACCAGGTAATTGTATTTTTCATATTCCACACTTCATAAGCGGCGCCTGGCCACCACATTTGACTCAAATCATCGCCCATGCTCTCCTACACATCTTGTTTCGGGTGCCCTTCACAGGGTGAAACGGGAAACCGGTGAGTCATAGCCTTATGACGAGTCCGGTGCTGCCCCCGCAACGGTAAGCGAGTGAAGCGTCAGATCCACTGTGCCTGTACGGCATGGGAAGGCGACGCTTTCTAGACCCAGTGTCCCTCGCAAGCCCGGAGACCGGCCCGAATAACATCCAATAACAAACCCGCGGTGGGCGGGCGCTGTTAAAACCCTGCGTGCCTGGCTCGCGGGGTTTGCATGCGCTCGTTTCACCCTGACACCTGAAAGGGACGCGCCATGTCGATCATCAGCAGCACCTCGCACACCGCCAGCAGCTCCGCCACCCTCAGCCAACGCCTGACCGCCGCCATCGGTGCGTCGATCCTCGGCGCGTGCCTGGTGTATTTCGCCGGTTTCTCGCACATCGAGGCGGTGCACAACGCTGCCCACGATACCCGCCACAGCGCCGCGTTCCCGTGCCACTGAGGCCTGCCGACATGATCAAGCGTATTGCACAAACCGCAGGGTTCACCGGCTTGCTGGCCGCCCTGCTGCTGACCTTGCTGCAAAGCTTCTGGGTCGCTCCGCTGATTCTGCAGGCGGAAACCTTTGAAAAAGCCCCGGCCGCGACCGAAGTCGTGCACGAGCACGCCGCTGGCGCCGCTGCACACTCCCACGACGCCGAAGCCTGGGAGCCGGAAGACGGCTGGCAGCGCGTGCTGTCGACCACCGGCGGCAACCTGGTGGTGGCCGTCGGCTTCGCCCTGATGCTGGCCGGCCTCTACACCCTGCGCGCACCGACCCGTACGGCCCAAGGCTTGCTGTGGGGCCTGGCCGGTTACGCGACCTTTGTGCTGGCGCCCACCCTGGGCCTGCCACCGGAGCTGCCGGGCACTGCCGCCGCTGACCTGGCGCAACGGCAAATCTGGTGGATCGGCACCGCTGCCTCGACGGCTGTGGGTATTGCCCTGATCGTGTTTGGTCGCAACTGGCTGCTGAAAGTCTTGGGCGCGGCGATCCTCGTGGTGCCACATGTGATCGGCGCGCCGCAGCCGGAAACCCATTCGATGCTGGCTCCGGAAGCCCTCGAAGCACAGTTCAAGATCGCTTCGCAGTTGACCAACGTGGCGTTCTGGCTGGCCTTGGGCCTGATCAGCGCCTGGCTGTTCCGCCGCAACCGCGACGATCAATACTCGGCATGACCCTGGTGGTCGGCCTGGGTTGCCAGCGGGGTTGTGATGTAGACACCCTGCTGGACCTGTTCGACAGCGCCCTGGCCGAGGGCGGGGTCGAGCGCCAGCGTGTCACGGCACTGGCCAGCATCGACCGTAAACAGGACGAGCCTGGGTTACTCGCCCTGGCCCGACTGCTCGAACTGCCCTTGCAGTGCTTCAGCGCCGGGCAACTGGCCGTTTACGAAGCCCGGCTGAGCCACAAATCGGCGGTCGCGTTTGCCCATACCGGCTGTTACGGCGTCGCCGAAAGTGCCGCCCTGGCCCTGGCCGAACAGCTCTGCGGCGGCCCTGCCCGCTTGTTGATCACCCGCCAGAAAACCGCCCAGGCCACCTTTGCATTGGCCTGCGCCGGCTAAAATCCCGATAATCGCCCTTCCCGATCATGAGCAATCTTCATGCTCGCCCGCTTTTGCACAGGAATTCTCCATGACCGTCTACTTCATCGGCGCCGGCCCCGGCGATCCGGAATTGATCACCGTCAAAGGCCAACGCCTGATCCGCAGTTGCCCGGTGATCATCTATGCCGGCTCGCTGGTGCCGGCGGCGGTGCTGGAAGGTCATCAGGCGCAACAAGTGGTCAACAGCGCTGAACTGCACCTGGAACAGATTATCGAACTGATCAAGACCGCCCACGCTAATGGCCAAGACGTGGCACGGGTGCACTCCGGCGATCCGAGCCTGTATGGCGCGATTGGCGAGCAGATCCGTTATTTGCGTGAGTTGGGCATCCCATTTCAGATCATTCCCGGCGTCACGGCGGTGGCCGCCTGCGCAGCCTTGCTGGAGACCGAACTGACCCTGCCGGACATCGCCCAAAGCGTGATCCTGACCCGCTACGCTGATAAAACCAGCATGCCGGCCGGGGAAGACTTCGACAGCCTGGCCCGGCATGGCACGACCATGGCGATTCACCTGGGGGTCAATCATCTGGAAAAGATCGTCGCCGAACTGCTGCCGCACTATGGCGCGGACTGTCCGATTGCCGTGGTGCACCGGGCGACATGGCCGGATCAGGATTGGGCGGTTGGCACGCTCAGCGATATTGCCGACAAAGTCACCGCCAAGGGCTTTCGGCGCACGGCGCTGATTGTGGTAGGTCGGGTACTGGCGAGTGATAGTTTCAGTGAGTCGTCGCTGTATCGGGCGGGGCATGCGCATTTTTATCGACCTTGATTATTTACTTCACGAACAACCTATAACGCATTGATTCAAATGAATAAATACAATAAAAAACGTGGGAGGGGGCTTGCCCCCGATGACGGTGTGTCAGCCTGCTCATGAGTCGACTGAGGCACCGCTATCGGGAGCAAGCCCCCTCCCACACTTAATCCTCCTTGCCAGATAGATTGCATAACCGCTTGAATTTTAATAATAAAAAACGGCGCTCACGGGCGCCGTTTTTTGTTCGCAGTGAACGCCTTACTCAGTAGTAGGCGTTTTCTTTCTGCGTGTGGTCCGTCACGTCACGGACGCCCTTGAGCTCCGGAATACGCTCCAGCAGGGTCCGTTCGATGCCTTCACGCAAGGTCACGTCCGCCTGGCCGCAGCCCTGGCAGCCGCCGCCGAATTTCAATACGGCAATCCCGTCTTCCACGACATCGATCAAGCTCACCTGACCGCCGTGGCTGGCCAGCCCCGGGTTGATCTCGGTTTGCAGGTAGTAGTTGATGCGCTCGTTGACCGGGCTATCAGCGTTGACGTTCGGCACCTTGGCGTTAGGCGCCTTGATGGTCAATTGGCCACCCATACGGTCGGTGGCGTAGTCAACCACGGCATCGTCCAGGAAGGCTTCGCTGAAGTTGTCGATATACGCGGTGAAGCTTTTCAGCCCCAGGGCGGTGTCTTCAGGTTTCTCTTCACCTGGCTTGCAGTAGGCAATGCACGTCTCGGCGTACTGGGTGCCAGGCTGGGTGATAAAGACGCGGATGCCGATACCCGGGGTGTTCTGCTTGGACAGCAGGTCAGCCAGGTAATCGTGGGCGGCGTCGGTAATGGTTATGGCAGTCATGGAAACTCCTCACAGGCTTGCCGGCAGTTTACGCCAAAATATTACGCAGGTACAAAGTCCGAGTAATTTTGTCGGAAAAGACTCTCGCTCCCGTCAGAGGTTTTCATAGCGGTTCATATCCAGCACCCCTTCTTCCACGGGTGTGGTCTCGCGGATGTACACGGACAAATCGTGGAAATACTGCCAGAACAACGGGTGGCTGCGGCGCACGCCCCAGCGATCGACGATTTTCTCAAAGCGGTTGGCGTCCTTGGCCCGCTCCATTTCGGCGACAAACTCGGGGACTTCCCGCGCCGGAATATTGAACATGAAGTTCGGGTAGCTGCTGAGCACGCCTGGGTAGATGGTCAGCGTGTCCAGGCCCGGCTGATAGCGATAGGCCTCACCTAACAGAAACGCCACGTTACTGTGGGCGCGGTTGCGCAGCATGCTGTAGACCATACGCTGGCCGCTGGCGGTTTCAACGCGCAGCATCGTGGCTTCGGGCAACTGGTCGATCACCTTGAGCCCCGCCGCCGGGCGTGAGGTCAGGCGACTGAGCGCCTGCTCCGCGCCCTGCAACTCCGAGTCGACGCCATCACGGGAGCAGTACGCCCCGGCGCAACGGTTGATCGGGTCCGGGCTGACGTTCAGGTCGCCGTAGCGGGTGAGCAACTGATTGGCGAAGTCACGCTTCGGGTCTTTTTTATCCAGATGCAGGCCCGTCGGCTTGTCGTCGTCAATGGCCTCATAATCCAGCCACAGCTTGAGCTTGCCGCTGTTCTGGTACCAGTCATCCATAAAGTCGTCGCGGCTGTTGGCCGGCATCAGGCGCAGAAAATTCTGCTCGGCGCCGTTACGGATCAGGTCGAAGTACAGGCGGGTCTGGGCCTGGTGCGACACGTTGCCGAACACGTCGAAGTTGACCGCCAACTGGTAATAGGTGCGCTCCAGCAGTGGGTAATCGAACAGCCACATCGTCTGCGGCACCTCACCGATCAGGCCTTTGTTGACCGAAGCGCTGTCGAAGTGGCGGAAGATGCTCAGCAACGCATTGTCGTTGCCCGCCCACAGGCTCGACCAACTCGGTGGCGGCAGGTCGGCGTAGCTGTCACGGCGCAGCGCCTCGTATTCATTGCGCTTGTCACGATAGGCCAGCCACAGGCTCAGCACGCTGCCCACGTCGTCGTTCTGCCCCGGCATCGCCAGCAACGGCGTGGCCTGGCCGCGATAACGCGCATCGGTGATGTACAGGTCATGGTCCGGGTCCTGGAACAGAGTCCAGAAATTATCGCGGATCACGTCCGTGGCGATCTGCCCACGGCACACCGGCCCGCGAATAAAGGTGCGTACGAAGTATTCGGCGTTATCGAGCATGAACTGGTAACGCGCCTTGGCCGGGATCGCCTCGAACGTTTCAAATGGGTTGGCTCGACGGCCCGGCCCGTAGCCCGGCAAGGCATTGACCTGCCAGTTTCCGGCGTAGAACAACGCTTTTATACGTGCCATTTTCTCGGCACTGAACGGGTAAGTGATGTGGGTTTTATGCACGATCACACCCTGCACCGGCCACAAACGGTAGTACACGCGGGTGCCTGGATCATCGTTGGGTCGGCGCGTGGCAATCAGGTCGATCGGCTGGCCGCTCGGCGTGCGCGAACGCACCCACTGGAAGAAATGCCCCGGCTCGCCGCCCTCGAAATAGATGTGGGCCAGGAACAGATGCTCGAACAACCAGCGCGCCACCAGGCTCTCCCGGGCGCCGGGCTGGTTGAACAGGTTTTCCCATTGCTGCACCTGCAGGGCTTCCCTGGCGCTCGGCGCCAAGCCCTGCGCATCGATCGGTGCGCCGGACGCCAGCCAGCGTTGCAAGGTCTGGTATTGCTGGTCAGTCAGGCCGGTGACCGCCAGGGGCATGCCTTCCTTGGGATGGGCGCCGGCATAGGCGTTGAATTCACCGGGCGTGGCGCACATGTTTTCGCGATTCAGGCCCAATACGATCTCTTCGGGCAACTTGGCATTGGGCTTGAGCGCTGCGGTATGCCCCAGCTCCAGCATGCGCGCCATCAATGCGGCCTGGCTGCCTTGGGCGTCGAGTACCGAATAGAAGCCCTTCTGCTGCCAGGCCTGCTGGCCGAAGGCGTCATAGAACAAACGGGTGGTGGGCGTGGCCTGGCTGCGCTCGCCGTCGTACACCGGCATCTTGCTGGCGCCCCGCGCCGCGCCCTCGGCACTGCCCAGGTTGAGCTGGCAGGCAGAATCGTAGCAGGCATGGCAGGCCACGCATTTCTCGGTGAAGATTGGTTGGATGTCGCGGGTATAAGAGATCGCCGAAGCGAGACCTTCCGCCAGAGCGGTACTGGCTATCAATGCCAGGACGGCGCTGACGATAAGACGAAGTGACATGTATCCGGTCCCGATTCAATGCGTGCGATTAAAAGTGGCGGTGATTCTACCGGGCCATACTCCCTACCAACATGAGCGATATTCATGCAAATCCCGGGCATGCCGCAAATCTGCACAGGTTTGCTATGATCCACGCCCTCCGTAATGCCTGACCAGAGTAGTCCCATGTCCGATCGTAGCGCTCGTCTGCAAGCCCTTCACCACGCCCTCAAGGAACGCATCCTGATCCTCGACGGCGGCATGGGCACGATGATCCAGAGCTATAAACTGGAAGAACATGACTACCGCGGCAAACGCTTCGCCGACTGGCCGAGCGACGTCAAGGGCAACAACGACCTGCTGGTGCTCACCCGCCCGGACGTGATCGGCGGGATCGAGAAGGCCTACCTGGATGCCGGTGCCGACATCCTCGAAACCAACACCTTCAACGCCACCCGCATCTCCATGGCCGACTACGGCATGGAAGAGCTGGCCTATGAATTGAACGTCGAAGGCGCACGCCTGGCACGCAAGATCGCCGATGCCAAGACCGCCGAGAACCCGGCCAAGCCGCGTTTCGTTGCCGGCGTCCTCGGCCCGACCAGCCGCACCTGCTCGCTGTCGCCCGATGTGAACAACCCCGGCTACCGCAACGTTACCTTCGATGAACTGGTGGAGAACTACACCGAGGCCACCCAGGGCCTGATCGAGGGCGGTGCCGACCTGATCCTGATCGAGACCATCTTCGACACCCTCAACGCCAAGGCCGCGATCTTCGCCGTGCAGGGCGTGTTCGAAGCGCTCGGTATCGAATTGCCGATCATGATCTCCGGCACCATCACCGACGCCTCCGGCCGTACCTTGTCGGGCCAGACCACCGAAGCGTTCTGGAACTCGGTGGCCCACGCCAAGCCGATTTCCGTGGGCCTGAACTGCGCCCTCGGCGCCAGCGAGCTGCGCCCGTACCTGGAAGAGTTGTCCAACAAAGCCAACACCCACGTGTCCGCGCACCCCAACGCCGGCCTGCCCAACGAATTCGGCGAGTACGACGAGCTGCCGTCGGAAACCGCCAAGGTCATCGAAGAGTTCGCCCAGAGCGGCTTCCTCAATATCGTCGGCGGCTGCTGCGGCACCACCCCGGGCCATATCGAAGCCATCGCCAAGGCCGTTGCCGGCTACGCGCCGCGCCCGATCCCGGACATCCCCAAGGCTTGCCGCCTGTCGGGCCTGGAGCCGTTCACGATTGATCGCAGCTCGTTGTTCGTCAACGTCGGCGAGCGCACCAACATCACCGGTTCCGCGCGTTTTGCCCGTCTGATCCGTGAAGACAACTACACCGAAGCCCTGGAAGTCGCCCTGCAACAGGTGGAAGCCGGCGCCCAGGTGATCGACATCAACATGGACGAGGGCATGCTCGATTCGAAGAAGGCCATGGTGACCTTCCTCAATCTGATTGCCGGCGAGCCGGACATCTCCCGTGTACCGATCATGATCGACTCCTCCAAGTGGGAAGTGATCGAAGCCGGCCTCAAGTGCATCCAGGGCAAGGGCATCGTCAACTCCATCAGCATGAAGGAAGGCGTCGAGCAGTTCATCCATCACGCCAAGCTGTGCAAGCGCTACGGTGCGGCGGTGGTGGTGATGGCGTTCGACGAAGCCGGCCAGGCCGACACCGAAGCGCGCAAGAAAGAAATCTGCAAGCGCTCCTACGACATCCTGGTCAATGAAGTCGGCTTCCCGCCGGAAGACATCATCTTCGACCCGAACATCTTCGCGGTCGCCACCGGTATCGAAGAACACAACAACTACGCCGTCGATTTCATCAACGCCTGCGCCTATATCCGCGACGAGCTGCCGTATGCGCTGACCTCCGGTGGCGTGTCCAACGTGTCGTTCTCGTTCCGTGGCAACAACCCGGTGCGTGAGGCGATCCACTCGGTGTTCCTGCTGTATGCGATCCGCAACGGCCTGACCATGGGTATCGTCAACGCCGGCCAGCTGGAGATCTACGACCAGATCCCGGCCGAGCTGCGCGATGCCGTGGAAGATGTAGTCCTCAACCGCACCCCGGAAGGCACCGACGCCCTCCTCGCCATCGCCGACAAGTACAAGGGCGACGGCAGCGTAAAAGAGGCCGAGACCGAAGAATGGCGCGGCTGGCCGGTCAACAAGCGCCTGGAACACGCGCTGGTCAAGGGCATCACCACCCATATCGTCGAAGACACCGAGGAATCGCGGCAGTCGTTCGCGCGCCCGATCGAAGTGATCGAAGGCCCGCTGATGTCCGGTATGAACATCGTCGGCGACCTGTTCGGCGCCGGCAAAATGTTCCTGCCCCAGGTGGTGAAATCCGCCCGCGTGATGAAGCAGGCCGTGGCCCACTTGATCCCGTTCATCGAGCTGGAAAAAGGCGACAAGCCGGAAGCCAAGGGCAAGATCCTGATGGCCACGGTGAAGGGCGACGTGCATGACATCGGCAAGAACATCGTCGGCGTGGTACTCGGCTGCAACGGTTATGACATCGTCGACCTCGGCGTGATGGTGCCGGCGGAGAAGATCCTGCAGGTGGCCAAGGAGCAGAAGTGCGACATTATCGGGCTGTCCGGCCTGATCACGCCGTCCCTGGACGAGATGGTGCATGTGGCCCGCGAGATGCAGCGCCAGGACTTCCACCTGCCGCTGATGATCGGCGGCGCGACCACCTCCAAGGCACACACGGCGGTGAAGATCGAGCCCAAGTACAGCAACGACGCGGTGATCTACGTCACCGACGCCTCCCGGGCAGTGGGTGTGGCCACCCAGCTGCTGTCCAAGGAGTTGAAGGCCGGCTTCGTCGAGAAGACCCGCCTGGAGTACATCGATGTGCGTGAGCGCACCTCCAACCGCAGTGCGCGCACCGAACGCCTGAGCTACCCGGCGGCCATCGCCAAGAAGCCGCAGTTCGACTGGAGCACCTACACGCCGGTCAAGCCAACCTTCACCGGCTCCAAGGTGCTGGACAATATCGACCTCAACGTCCTGGCCGAGTACATCGACTGGACCCCGTTCTTTATCTCCTGGGACCTGGCCGGCAAGTTCCCACGCATCCTGACCGATGAAGTGGTGGGTGAAGCGGCCACCGCGCTGTACGCCGACGCCCAGGAAATGCTCAAGAAGCTGATCGACGAAAAACTTATCAGCGCCCGTGCGGTGTTCGGTTTCTGGCCGACCAACCAGGTGCAGGACGATGACCTGGAAGTCTACGGCGAAGACGGCCAGCCGATTGCCAGGCTGCACCACCTGCGCCAGCAGATCATCAAGACCGACGGCAAACCGAACTTCTCCCTGGCCGACTTCGTCGCTCCAAAAGACAGCGGCGTGACCGACTACATCGGTGGTTTCATCACCACCGCCGGCATCGGCGCCGAAGAAGTGGCCAAGGCTTACCAGGACGCGGGCGACGACTACAACTCGATCATGGTCAAGGCCCTGGCCGACCGCCTGGCCGAGGCCTGTGCCGAGTGGCTGCACCAGCAGGTGCGTAAGGAGCACTGGGGCTACGCCAAGGACGAGCAACTGGATAACGAGGCGCTGATCAAGGAGCAGTACAGCGGTATCCGCCCTGCCCCCGGTTACCCAGCCTGCCCGGATCACACCGAGAAAGCCCAGTTGTTCCAACTGCTCGACCCCGAGGCCCGCGAAATGCAGGCCGGGCGCAGCGGTGTGTTCCTCACCGAGCACTACGCGATGTTCCCGGCGGCGGCAGTCAGCGGCTGGTACTTCGCCCACCCGCAGGCGCAGTACTTTGCCGTGGGCAAGGTCGACAAGGACCAGGTGACCAGCTACACCGCGCGCAAGGGCCAGGACCTGGCCGTCACCGAGCGCTGGCTGGCGCCGAACCTGGGCTACGACAACTAAGCCCTGACGGATTGTCTATGCTGTCCCTCACACACCTTGTGTCGAGGGACGTATGGACGATCCAGCCAACAACAAGCCCCCTACCTTCTGGCAGATGCTCCACAGCGTGGTGGCCGCTGCGTTTGGCGTGCAGAGTGGCAAGAATCGCGCCCGCGACTTTACCCACGGCAAGCCCAGCCACTTTGTGATCCTGGGCATCCTGTTCACGGCGGTGTTTGCGCTGACGTTGTTTGGGATCGTCAAGCTGGTGCTGCACCTGGCCGGCGTCTAGCGCAGCAACAGACGCAAGCTGAACGGGTAACGATAGGACGTGGGCTTGCCCTCGGCGGACAGCGCGCGAAAATTCACCGACGGTGTCGGCTCCAACAAGTGCCGTGCCTGGCCGGCATTGATCAATTGGAACAACGCCAACGGACGCTCACCCCCGCCGTATGCGCATATGTCCACGCCCTTGGCATCATCATTGATCAGCACCATGGCCCACCCGCCGACGGTGAAATGCCCGGCGACCAAACTCGACAAGCGCCCATCCAGGCGCGCCCGCAGGATCTCGGGCGAGCTGTTGACCGCGCTGAACAACGTGTCCTTGCCGGGTGATCGCCCAGTGGCCTGCAGCGCCTGCATGGCGCCCAGTGCCATCTGATCGTTGGCCGACCACACCAGCGCCGTCTGCGGGTAGCGCTTGAACAGTTGCGTCGCCTGTTCGAACGCACGCTGGCGGCTCCACTCACCGTAGACCAGCTGGCGCAGGCGCACCTCGGGATGCTCGGCCAGCGCCCGGCGCATGCCGCGCTCGCGCAATTGCGCCACCGGGGTGGCCTTGGAGCCGGAAAATGCCAGCAGGTCGAGGGATTGGCCAGGCGCAACCGGACCGTGCTGGCGCAACAGGTCGCGGAGCATCAGGTAGCCCGCCTCTTCATCGTCGGCGACCAGGCTGCCGATCAACTGGATGCCGCTGCGGGTTCCCAGCAATTGCATCTGGTCGGGGGTCAGCGCGCTGTTCACCACCAGCAGCTTGACGCCACTGCCCTCGGCCATGCGCAGGATCTGCGGTGCAACGTACTGCTCATTCACCAGCACCAGGTAGTCCGGCCGCTGGCTGCCTTGCAGTACCTCACGCGCCTGGAGCAGCGTGTTGTCGGGATTACGCTCGCCGTAACGCACACGCAAATCCAGGCCGAGGTCCTTGGCGGCGGCCTGCATGAATTGCGCGTAGCTGACCCAGAAGGTTTCCGTCGACGTGCCTGGATTGAGAAACACCACCGACGTGGCATGGGCCATCAACCCATAGGTCGGTCCCAGCAACCAGAAACACGTAATCAACACCTTCAACATGGATGCTTGAGCCTCGAAAATAAGCCGCCATGATAGTGGCAATGCCCAAACCAATCGAGGCTCAATCAACGTCCTTTATTGGTGGCTGACCCAGAAAACGGCAGTTCCCACCACCAGAATGATCAAGAACAGAATGGCCCAGGCATCAACGGTACTGTCAGGTTTACGGGCTTTTGTCGGATTGCTCATTGCATCGCCTCTTGTCGGTTTTATAGGTGATTGCACTCAAACACGATCACAGTAAAGTTGACGATTGCCCGCATGACAAATGTGGGTATCACGATAACCCTTCTCATTAGTCATTTTGGTTATGTGCATATACTCAAACATCACTTTTGCGCATAAACGCAAACTGGTATCGTGCGCCGGCTCCGTTGGGAGTGCGCGGCCGTGCGCGCAGATTTGCCGAGAACAGGACCTATATGTACGTATACGACGAATACGATCAGCGCATCATCGAGGACCGCGTCAAGCAGTTCCGTGATCAGACCCGACGCTACCTAGCAGGTGAACTGAGCGAAGAAGAGTTCCGCCCTCTGCGCCTGCAAAATGGCCTTTATGTTCAGCGCTTTGCGCCGATGCTGCGGGTGGCCGTGCCTTATGGCCAACTGACTTCGCGCCAGACCCGCATGATGGCCAAGATTGCCCGCGACTTCGACAAGGGCTATGCCCACATCAGTACCCGACAGAACGTGCAGTTCAACTGGCCGGCGCTGGAAGATGTGCCGGACATCCTCGCTGAGCTGGCCACCGTGCAGATGCACGCGATTCAGACCAGTGGTAACTGCCTGCGCAACGTGACCACCGACCAATTCGCCGGGGTTGCCGCCGACGAGCTGATCGACCCACGCCCGTGGTGTGAAATCGTCCGTCAATGGACCACCTTCCACCCCGAATTCGCCTACCTGCCGCGCAAGTTCAAGATCGCCATCAATGGCTCGACCTCGGACCGTGCAGCCATCGAAGTACACGATATCGGCCTGGAGCCGGTGTACAACGCGGCCGGCGAGCTGGGTTTCCGTGTACTGGTGGGTGGCGGCCTGGGCCGTACCCCGGTGGTCGGCGCGTTCATCAACGAGTTCCTGCCGTGGCAGGACCTGTTGAGCTACCTCGACGCCATCCTGCGGGTCTACAACCGCTACGGCCGTCGCGACAACAAATACAAGGCCCGGATCAAGATCCTGGTCAAGGCACTGACCCCTGAGGTGTTCGCCCAGAAAGTCGACGCCGAGATGGAGCACCTGCGCGGCGGCCAGACCACCCTGACCGAAGCCGAAGTGCACCGTGTGGCCAAGCACTTCGTCGATCCCGAGTACAAGGCCCTGAGCAATCAGGATGCCGAGCTCGCAGCGCTCGACCAGCAGCACCCAGGCTTTGCCCGCTGGCGCACCCGCAACACCCTGGCGCACAAAAAGCCGGGCTATGTGGCGGTTACCCTGTCGCTGAAACCGACCGGTGTGGCGCCGGGCGACATCACCGACAAGCAGCTGGACGCCGTCGCCGACCTGGCCGAGCGCTACAGCTTCGGCCAACTGCGCACTTCCCACGAGCAGAACATCATCCTCGCGGACGTTGAGCAGAGCCAACTGTTCACCCTGTGGGGCGAACTGCGCGAAGGCGGTTTCGCCACGCCGAACATCGGCCTGTTGACCGACATCATCTGCTGCCCGGGCGGCGACTTCTGCTCCCTGGCCAACGCCAAGTCGATCCCGATTGCCGAATCGATCCAGCGCCGTTTCGACGACCTGGACTACCTGTTCGACATCGGCGAGCTGGACCTGAACATCTCCGGTTGCATGAACGCCTGTGGTCACCACCACGTCGGCCACATCGGCATCCTGGGCGTAGACAAGAAAGGCGAAGAATTCTACCAAGTGTCCCTGGGTGGCAGCGCCAGCCGTGATGCGAGCCTGGGCAAGATCCTTGGCCCATCCTTCGCCCAGGAAGCCATGCCCGAGGTGATCGGCAAGCTGATCGACGTGTACATCGAACAGCGCACCGAAGATGAGCGCTTCATCGACACCTACCAGCGCATCGGCATTGACCTGTTCAAGGAGCGCGTCTATGCAGCGAATCATTAAGAACAACGAAGTACTCGACGAAACCTGGCACCTGCTGCCCAAGGACGCGAGCTTCGACGGCATCTCCAACTGCGACGACCTGATCGTGCCGCTGGCGCTGTGGCGCGAACACGGCCACGCGCTCAAGGCCCGCGACGGCGGTCTGGGTGTGTGGCTGGACGCCGATGAAGAAGCCGAAGAGATCGGCGCTGACGTGGAACACTTCCAGGTCATCGCCCTGAACTTCCCGGCCTTCACCGACGGGCGCAACTACTCCAACGCGCGCCTGTTGCGTGACCGTTATGGTTACAAGGGTGAGCTGCGGGCGATTGGTGATGTGTTGCGCGACCAGTTGTTCTACCTGCGCCGCTGCGGGTTCGATGCCTTCGCCTTGCGCGCCGACAAAGACCCGTACGAGGCGCTGGAAAGCCTCAAGGACTTCTCGGTGACGTACCAGGCCGCAACGGATGAGCCGCTGCCGCTGTTCCGTCGTCGCTGAGTATCGAATGTGGGGTGGGGGCTTGCCCCCTCCCAGATTGGAATCTGCTTGCGCTGTAAATCGGTGCTTTTTCAGGCACCGATCTTAATCGACGCCAGCACTTGCTTCTGCCCCATTGAGCACGGCACGCCTTCCGGCTGCGCCCGTACCGCATCGATTACGCCTAACAATTGCGCCTTGTTGTGGGCCAACTGCGCCTGCATCACCTCGATCTGCGCCACCTTGCGCTCCAGGGCCTCGATCAACTCCTCACGCTTGTGCTCCCCCGGCGCGGGCATTAACGCCTTGAGTTCCTGCAAGGTAAAACCGGCCTGCTGTGCGCTCTGGATCAGTTGCAGCGTTTGCAGGGCATCGGGCGCATAGCGTCGATACCCATTGGCCTGGCGCCCCACCTGACTGATCAGCCCCTCGGATTCGTAGAAGCGGATACGCGACGCCGCCAACCCACTTTGCTTTGCCAGCTCACCAATATTCATCAAAACGCCTGCTTGACATTAAAGTTAACTTTAAGCTTAGCCTGAGGCCTCCCCCGTTCCGGAGTCAACTCATGTCACCCTTTGAACCCTTACAACTGCCCAATGGCCAGGTCCTCGCCAACCGCATCGCCAAGGCGGCGATGGAGGAGAATATGGCAGACGCCAATCAAGCGCCTTCCCGTGAACTGAAGCAGCTGTACACCGCCTGGGCCAACGGCGAGCCCGGCTTGCTGCTGACCGGCAATGTGATGATCGACCGCCGCGCCATGACCGGCCCCGGTGGCGTTGCCCTCGAAGACGAACAGCATCTGGACAGTTTTCGCGAATGGGCCAACGTGGCCCGCGACAAGGGTGTGCACTTTTGGGTACAGCTCAGTCATCCGGGACGCCAGACCATGGCCAACCTCGGCCAGCAAGCCCTGGCGCCCTCCGCGATTGCACTGGACCTCGGCAGCTTTTCGAAGATGTTTGCCAAGCCCAAGGCAATGACCGAGGACGATATTCAAGAGGTGATCAAACGCTTCGCCACCAGCGCACGCCTGGCCGAGAAAGCCGGTTTTACCGGGGTGCAGATCCACGGTGCGCACGGCTACCTGCTCAGCCAGTTTCTCTCGCCGTTGAGCAACCACCGCACTGACCGCTGGGGTGGCTCGCTGGAGAACCGTGCGCGCCTGCTGCTGGAGGTGATCCACGCGGTTCGCGCCAGCGTCAGCCCGTCCTTTTGCGTCGCGGTAAAACTCAACTCGGCGGATTTCCAGCGCGGCGGATTTGCAGAGGCCGATGCTCGTGCAGTGGTCGAGATGCTCAACCCCTTGTCCATTGACTTGCTGGAACTCTCCGGAGGCAGCTACGAAGCACCGGCCATGCAAGGCGAAGCCCGGGACGGTCGCACCCTGGCCCGTGAAGCGTACTTCCTGGAATTTGCCAAGGAACTGGCGACCATCGCCCAGATGCCGCTGATGGTCACCGGCGGCATTCGCCGCCTGCCCATCGTGCAACAGGTGCTGGACAGCGGCATCGCCATGGCCGGCATTGCCACCGCCCTGACCCTCGAACCGCAACTGATCAAACACTGGCACGAGGGGCGCGATCTCAACCCGCAACTCAAACCGATCAGTTGGCAGCGCAAACCCTTGGCCGCCCTCGCCACCCTGGCCGTGGTACGTGACCAGATGCGCCGCCTGAGCCGCGGCCGCCTGCCCAATGCCAACGTCGCGCCCTGGCTGGCACTGGTGCGCGACCAATGGTTTATCGCCCGGCGCACCCGGCAATACCGCGCGGCCATGACGCAATCTTCACATTAAAGGCGGAGCATTCGGCGTGATCGAACTGTCCCCTATTGATCAGCTGCTTTTAACCTCACTGACGATTGGAGTTCTTCATGGCGAAAATCAACCTGGCCCAGCAATTGGCGACCACCCTTGAACAGGCGGGCATCAAGCGCATCTGGGGCCTGACCGGCGACAGCCTCAACGGCCTCACCGACGCCCTGCGTACCATGGACAGCATCGAGTGGATGCATGTGCGTCACGAAGAAGTCGCCGCCTTCGCTGCCGGTGCCGAAGCGGCAGCCACTGGCGAACTGACCGTATGCGCCGGCAGCTGCGGGCCGGGCAATCTGCACTTGATCAATGGCCTGTTCGACTGTCATCGCAACCATGTGCCGGTGCTGGCGATTGCGGCGCAGATCCCCTCCTCCGAGATCGGCCTGAATTATTTCCAGGAGACCCATCCCCAGGAACTGTTCAAAGAATGCAGCCACTTTATCGAGCTGGTCACCAACCCCGAGCAAATGCCTCATGTGCTGCACCGTGCCATGCGTTCGGCGATCCTCAACCGCGGCGTGGCGGTGGTGGTGATTCCGGGGGATGTGTCGTTGCTGGAAGTGGAAGACACGCTCAAGCCCTGGCCTGCCCTGCACGCACCGCGCACCTTGCCGGCGGAACAGGACCTGCAACGACTGACCGAGATCCTTGAAAGCAGCAAGAAGGTCACCCTGCTCTGCGGCAGCGGTTGCGCCGGTGCTCATGATCAAGTGGTGGCCCTGGCCGATGCCCTGGGGGCGCCGGTGGTGCACGCCCTGCGCGGCAAGGAACACGTGGAGTGGGATAACCCGTTCGACGTCGGCATGACCGGCCTGATCGGCTTCAGCTCCGGTTACCACGCCATGCTCGACTGCGACACGCTGATCATGCTCGGCACGGACTTTCCGTACCGCCAGTTCTACCCTACCGATGCCAAGATCATCCAGGTTGACCGCAACCCGCAGGCGCTCGGCCGGCGCGCCACACTGGACCTGGGCATCGCTGCCGATGTGAGCGAGACCATCGGCGCCCTGCTGCCACGCCTGACCCGCAAGACCGACCGCAGCTTCCTCGAAACCTCGCTGAAGCACTACGAAAAAGCCCGCCAAGGCCTGGACGACCTGGCGCAACCGTCAAAGGCCAACCGGCCGATCCACCCGCAATACGTGGCGCGTTTGCTCAGCGAACTGGCGGACGACGATGCGATCTTCACCGCCGACGTGGGCTCGCCGACCGTGTGGGCCGCGCGCTACCTGAAAATGAATGGCAAGCGCCGCCTGATCGGCTCGTTCAACCATGGCTCGATGGCCAACGCCATGCCCCAGGCGATTGGCGCGCAGGCGGCCTTCCCGGGACGCCAGGTGATCTCGATGTCCGGCGACGGCGGTTTTGCCATGCTGATGGGGGATTTCATTTCACTGGCGCAGCTGAAATTGCCCGTAAAAGTGATCGTGTTCGATAACTCGTCGCTGGGCTTTGTCGCCATGGAAATGAAGGCCGCAGGTTATCTGGATGCCGGCACCGAGCTGAAAAACCCGGACTTCGCCGCCATGTCCAACGCCATGGGCATCCTCGGCATTCGCGTGGAGCAATCCGAAGACCTGGAACCGGCCCTGCGCCGCGCCCTGGCCCACGATGGCCCGGTGCTGGTAGATGTGGTGACGGCCACCCAGGAACTGGTGATGCCGCCGAGCATCAAGCTGGAGCAGGCCAAAGGGTTCAGCCTGTACATGCTCAAGGCGGTGATGAGTGGGCGCGGGGATGAAGTGATCGAGTTGGCGCGGACTAACTGGTTGCGCTGATCCAATACTGTGGGAGGGGCTTGCCCTAATACCAGTCAGTTAAGCGTACATCGCCTCCTGTAGGAGCGAGCTTGCTCGCGAAAAACGTCAACGATAACGCGTGCTTCCTGAATGAACGCGGCGCCTATGAGTTTTTCGCGAGCAAGCTCGCTCTTACAAAAGCCTTAACTGAACGGCGAGTGCCGATTCAAGCTGTCTGTTTTTCTACCCATTTGCCGTAGGCATCAATAAATGCCTGCAGGAACGGCTTGGTCTTTTCCGACACCTTGCCGGACTCATCGAACACGCTGCCCGCGCCGCCCAGGTAGGCTTCCGGCTGCTGCATGCACGGCACATCGAGGAACACCAGGGACTGGCGCAAGTGGTGGTTGGCACCAAAGCCGCCGATGGCGCCCGGCGACACGCTGATGATCGCCCCCGGCTTACCGCTCCAGGCGCTTTGACCATAAGGACGGGAACCTACGTCGATGGCATTCTTCAACGGCGCGGGTACGGAACGGTTGTACTCCGGCGTCACAAACAACACCGCGTCGGATGAGCGTACTTGCTGACGGAAACTACTGTAGGCTGCGGGCGGTGATGCCCCGTCGATGTCTTCGTTGTAGAGCGGCAAATCGCCAATTTCCACAATGTTCAACTTCAGGTTGGCAGGGGCCAGTTCGGCCAATGCCAGGGCGACCTTGCGGTTGATCGAGTCTTTTCTCAAGCTGCCAACCAGAACGGCAATCGTGTAGACCTTGCTCATTGGGTTTCTCGACGTCTGACTAAGGGAGCTTGTAGTTATAAAGGCTTCGCAGCGCGCTCACCAGAAGGTTTTGATAATCCTCCAGACGTTTAGCTCGCGATTCGATGCGTAGGAACCGTCTGAAAATGTCAGCGAATAGTATTTTTTTCCAATAGGTAAACTACCCCTCTTTATGACGGTCTACAGCACCGCATATCGAGTGTTTATCTCCAGAGGTTCTAAACAGATGGCAGCAGTACTAGTCGGACAGTTTCATGCCAGAGACGCAGAGGGTCGTGTGTATTCGGTGCATGAGTTCCAGGAATCCAACCCGGCGCAAGGCGACCTGGCTGGCTCGGCACCCGCCACCACCTACAAGCTGGCCATTGGCGACCGTGTAGAAAAACTGGAAGGCGATGAGTTCAAGCTGATCCAGTCGGGGACCATTATCGTCCGCGAATCGCAGACCGTCCTCGCCTCATAAGATTGATCGCCCAGACGTACCAGCTCAGTCCTGGCCATTGACGGCATTGACTGAGCTGGGTGGTCACGGGCGGCGAATCTCCGTCACTTCGAGCCCCGACTCACCGTCGACCTGCTTGAGCGTGACCATCAAACTCCCCCGCTCGCCTTCGACCGCGTACATCACCCGCCTGTAACCCGGCGAGTTGTACCCCGGATACGCCACCACCTGCTTGACTTGCGTCATGCCCAGCACCGTGCCGACCTGCGCGGCGACTTGTTCCTGGGTACGGATGAAGGCCTCAAGCGCAAGGTTTTCCGGGACTGATTCATCGTGATTGCTGAAGAGATAAGCAGCCAAACACCCTACGGTCACCAGGACCAGCAGTTGTTTGACCGTTACCCCGAGAAATGTCGAGGGCAGAGGCATATGAGACCAGACCTGTTTTTGTTGTATGTGCCGGTAACCGGCATTGGTCGTTGATGATCAGACGCGCCATTTTAGTGGGGTCCTGGCTGAACGCCAGCGACATACGCGACCCACACCGTCTTTTTTGCGCACGACGGCATGCGCCATTGAATCCCCAACGCGCTGCACATAGACTCCGGCCATGCGTTTACGTCATATCGAAGTGATTCAGGCCATCTTGCAGACCGGGCACCTCGGCACCGCCGCCGAATGGTTGCAACTTCCCGTGGGCGATGTAGACGCGGCACTCAAGGATGCCGAGCAGCAATTGGGCTTCATGCTGTTTGCCAGTGTGCGCGGGCGTTTGCAGGCGACACGGGAAACCCTGGAGTTGCAGGCAGAAATTGCCCATGTGTACGAAGCCCTGGAACCGGTGCAACGCCTGGCCAGCCGCTTGAAACACCATCACGCCCCCACCCTGCGCGCTCTGTGCACGCCGCCCCTGGCCAATCAACTGCTGCCCCAGAGTATCGCGGTCCTGCGCCGACGCTTCCAGGACACGCCGTGCAACCTGTCGAGCCAGCCAACGCGGGAAATCGTCCGCAGCCTGTTGCTGCACGAGGCCGACGTGGGCCTGAGCCTGCATGACCCGGAACATCCGCAAATCCACAGCACTGTGCTCGCCCAAGGCAAATTGCAACTGCTCGCGCCCCACGGCTGGCTCAAGCCCAAGCAGAAGTACATTGCGCTGCAAGACCTGGCCGGGCAGTCGATGATCGGGCTTGAAGGGCACGACCCGCTCAGCCGCCTGCTGGACGCCAAGCTGCAAGCCTTGCGCCCGCTGCCGGTGGTGCAGACGCGGGTACAGACCTACCAGATGATGCGCAGTATGGTGGAAGCCGGCGAAGGCCTGGCGATAGTCGACCCATTCACTGCGTTTGGCGCGCGTGAGGCGGGTTTGGATACATGCCCGGTGTCACCGCCGATCATGGTCAGCCTGTATGCGCTGACACTCCAGGATGGCGTGACCTCCCCCGCGCTGAATGCGTTGCTGGAGATCGTCACGCAAAAGGCCCAAGCCCTGCTGGTGAGTTAAAGCCGCTCGGCTTCGGTCTTGAACAACCGATACCAGAAAATCGCCACTTCACGGGTTTGCGGGTCTATGCCGCGATAACGCAGGTGGTCGATCCCGCCCATCACATAGCCGCAACGCTCATACAGACGGCAGGCGCCGAGGTTGTTGTTCTGGGTTTCGAGCATCATGCCTGGCAGGTTTTTCTTGCGGCTCCAGAACTGCGCCACGTCCAGCAAGGCCTTGGCCACGCCATGGCGCCGCGCGGGCAAGGCCACCGCCAATTCGTCTACGTGGGCAAAGCCATTCCAATTGGTGCTGACCACGATATGCCCGACCGCACGATCATCCAGGTAGGCCATGAAGATCGCACTGTCCGGCGCATCACGAAAACTGGCGAACTCTTCAGGATCGATCCCATAACATTTGCGGTACGGCAGGATGCGCTCCAGCGGCCATTGATCCACACGCTTGCCCATCTCCGGCACACCGTAGGCGCTGACCTCGAAACTGAAGTCATTGCCCCATACGTAGGCATCGAAGCCCTCGTCGGCGACCCGCACACTGAGCCCTGGATACTTCGGGTTCATTACAGCTTGCATAAACATCCTTAACCCTTGATGCAATCGACGGTGTAACAACGACCACTGCCGTCATCTTCGTGTTGTAACCCGTGAACATCGGCAACAAAACCGGGGAAACTGCTATCGAACGTCCGGGCAAACGCCAGGTAGTCGATGATCGACCGGGTCGACTCGGTAAAGCGCTCGCCCGGCATGATCAACGGGATACCCGGCGGATAAGGCACCAGCATCACGGCTGCAATGCGTCCTGGCAAGGCATCAATGGACACTGCCTCCACTTCTCCCCTTACCAATTGGTCGTAGGCGTCGGCCGGTTTCATCGCGATTTCCGGCAGCACCGTGTACATGCGCTTGAGGTGCTTGGCGGTGGCGTTGCTGCGGTAACAGCTGTGCAATTGGTCGCACAAATCGCGCAAACCCAAGCCCTGATAACGCGCCGGGCCCTGGGCAAACACCGATGGCAAACAACTGGCGAGGCTGACATTCGCGTCGTAGCTGCGCTTGAACTCCAGCAATTCGGTGAGCAAGGTACTCCATTTGCCTTTGGTGATGCCCATGGAAAACAACACGAGAAATGAATACAGCCCGGTCTTTTCCACCACCAGCCCGCGTTCCCAGAGGAATTTGCTGACCACTGCCGCCGGAATGCCGCAATCGCTCAAGGCGCCGCCGGCGTTGAGGCCGGGCATGACCAAGGTCACCTTGATCGGGTCCAGCAACACGTAGTCTTCGGCCACGTCACCAAAGCCGTGCCAGTCATCCTGCGGCTGCAACAGCCAATCCGCCGTGGCGACGCGGTCGATGCCCGCCACCGACGGCGGCTGCCAGATGGAGAACCACCAGTCTTCGGCGGCAATGTGTTGGCGCAGGTTGGCCAGGGCGCGGCGAAAACTCAAGGCCTCGTCGAACATTTCCTGCAGCAGCGAGCGCCCGGCCGGGCCTTCCATCATCGCCGAGGCCACGTCCAGGGAGGCGATGATGCTGTACTGCGGCGAGGTGGAGATATGCATCATGAAGGCTTCGTTGAAACGGTCGCGGTCCAGTTGGCGCGCGCCGCCGTCCTGCACATGGATCATCGAGGCCTGGCTGAACGCCGCCAGCAGCTTGTGGGTGGAGTGAGTGGTGAACACCAGCGGGCTGTCCGGGGTACGGGAGGTGCCCATGCCGTAGCGCCCGGCAAAGAACTCGTGGAACGCCGCATAGGCATACCAGGCTTCGTCAAAGTGCAGCACCTCGACACTGTTGCCCAATTGCTGCTTGATCAGCTCGGCGTTGTAGCACAGGCCGTCGTAGGTGGAGTTGGTGACCACGGCCAGCTTGACCTTTGGCGGCCGCCCACGGGTCAACGGGCTGGCCTCGATCTTGGCGCGGATCGAGTCGGGGCTGAATTCGCTCAGGGGAATTGGGCCGATGATGCCCAGCTCATTGCGCTCCGGGCACAGGTACAGCGGGATCGCACCGGTCATGATGATCGAGTGCAACACCGACTTGTGGCAGTTGCGGTCCACCAGCACCAGGTCATCGCGCCCCACCATGGAGTGCCAGACGATCTTGTTGGCGGTGGACGTGCCGTTGATCACGAAAAAAGTATGGTCAGCACCGAAGTTGCGCGCGGCACGGGCCTCGGCTTCGGCCAGCGGCCCGGTGTGGTCCAGCAGTGAGCCCAGCTCGGGCACCGACACCGACAGATCCGAGCGCAGGGTATTTTCCCCGAAGAACTGATGAAACGCCTGCCCCACCGGGCTTTTGCGATAGGCCACGCCACCGCCATGGCCGGGGGTGTGCCAGGAATAGTTGGAGTCTGCCGTATGTTGCACCAACGCTTTGAAAAACGGCGGCAACAAGCCATCCAGGTAACTGCGGGCAGCGCGGGCCACTTGGCGCGCCAGAAACGGCACGGTGTCTTCGAACAGATAAAGGATGCCACGTAGCTGGTTGAGTTCGCTCATGGCATCGGCCGGGGCGTTTTCCAGGGTGACTTGCTCGCCCAGGGCGAAGATCGGCAGGTTCGGCGCTCGCAGGCGCGCCAGGCGGATCAGCTCGACCATGTTTTGCAGCAGGTGGGTATTCTCACCGGCGCCTTCGGCAGCGATCAGCATGCACGCCAGGCCGTGATGGGTCGCCGCTACCAACCGGCCTTCGGCGTAGTCCACGGCAGAAAAGATACTGAAGCCCTCTTGTTCCAGCTCTCGGGCGATGCCTCGGACCCGGTCACCGGCAACGGTGTCGGCCTTGATGTCGCGGTGCACGATAAGCACAGGGAACTTCAGGTCTTTGTACATGAGTGCGTGTAGTCCTGAGGGCTATGCACTCAAGGGTAGAAGCTCGGGGACGATGACGCGAATGAAGATTTTGAAAGCAATGGCGATCAACTGTGGGAGGGGGCTTGCTCCCGATGACGGTATGCCAGCTCATATTTGATTGGCTGATACACCGCTATCAGGGCAAGCCCCCCTCCCACATTTTGATCATACCTACGCAGGGCTATTGTTGTGTTAGCTGGGTCCACAACGCCGGGGCACCCGCGGACTTGGCAATGGCTTCCAGTCGCGCCGCATGCTCGGCCATATCCTGCTCGCTGGCGCGGATGATGGTGGTGGGCTTGCGATCGGCCGGCAGGCGGCGAATTTCCGAAGGACGGTTGCCCGAGCCTTCCGCCGAGCCGCTGCCATCGGAGGCATTGCCGGCCAGGGACAGGCTGGTCTGCCCACCGGTCATGGTCAGGTAAACGTCGGCGAGAATCTCGGAGTCGAGCAAGGCGCCGTGGAGTTCACGGCCGGAGTTGTCGACGCCATAACGTTTGCACAAGGCATCGAGGCTGTTGCGCTGGCCCGGGTGACGCTCACGGGCCATCATCAAGGTGTCGAGGATCGAGCAGTGCTTGGAAATATCCGCACGATCCGTCTGCCCCATCAGGGCAAATTCGTTATTGATGAAGCCGACGTCGAACGCCGCGTTATGGATGATCAGCTGAGCGCCATTGATGAATTCGAAGAACTCATCGGCCACTTCGGCAAAACGCGGCTTGCCCTTGAGGAACTCGTCGGTAATACCGTGGACGCCGATGGCGCCTTCGTCACTGTCACGGTCCGGTTGCAGGTAGACGTGGAAGTGACGACCGGTGAGGCGCCGACCCATGAGTTCGACACAGCCGATTTCAATGATCCGGTGGCCGTCGGTCACCGGCATGCCGGTGGTTTCGGTATCGAGTACAACAGATCGGATGGCCATCAGGGTTCAGCTCTCAACGGTGTGGTGTGCAGTGTGGTGTGAGTCAAGGGGCGCGATGTTAACACGTCAGCCAACATCAGCTCTGCTTGTAGCCCCGCACTTCGTCCACACCACGATTGGCCAACTGGTCGGCGCGCTCGTTACCCGGATGACCGATGTGCCCGCGCACCCATTTCCAGGTGATGTCATGGCGGTTGCATTGCTCATCGAGCAATTGCCACAGGTCGGCATTCTTGACCGGCTCCTTGGCCGCAGTCTTCCAGCCGCGCTTCTTCCAGTTGACCATCCACTCATTGATGCCCTTCATCACGTACTGGGAGTCAGTCACCAGCAGCACGTTGCAGCGGCGCTTGAGTTCTTCCAGGCCGCGAATGGCGCCCATCAGCTCCATGCGGTTGTTGGTGGTGTTGGCTTCGCCGCCCCACAACTCCTTCTCTACGCCCTTGCACACCAGCAATGCGCCCCAGCCGCCGGGGCCCGGGTTGCCCTTGCAGGCGCCATCGGTGAAGAGTTCTACGCTGTCAGTCATCGGTTACTCGGTCTTAAATCAAAAAGGTTTTTACGGTTCGCTTTGCTTGCGGTTGACCTTGGCCATCGGCATCGGCACCAGCTTGCCCATGGGTTGTCGCAGCACCTGGCGCACTGGTCGCAGGCCGACCACAATCTTGCGCGCCACTAATAAATAGAAGCCGCCACCCGAGAGTTGCCACGCCCCTGCGCGGCGCTCCCAGCCGGCCAGGCGGCCTTGCCACTTGGCCGAGGCAAGCGGCGGACGATAGCACCCGAAGCGGCGTTTCTCCAGCGCGAAGCCCAGCAGGTTCAGCCAGTCCCCGACCCGCGACGGCGAGATGCACCGCGCCTGGCGCAGGCCATCATGGGCGAACACATGGCGCAGGCCCCAACTACTCCAGGGGTTGATGCCGATAATCAGCAAATGGCCACCCGGGCGCACGCTGCTCGCCGCTTCGCGCAGCAGACCGTGGGGTGACAGGCAGAAATCCAGGCCATGCTGCAACACCACCACATCGGCGGCATGCTCGCTCAACGGCCAGGCCTGCTCCTCGCAGACAATCTCCACCCCCGGCAACGGCGCGCCCAGGCGCACATTGCGTTGCACCTGGGGCGCGGCGGGCGGGGTCTGGGCCGACGGGCCGTAATGCACCAGGTAGCCGCCAAAGAAACGGCCCAACTCGTCTTCGAGCATGCGCCGCTCTTCATCCAGCAGAAATTGCCCGATGGGCCCGGACAGCCATTCACGGGCCGCGCCGATCAGGGCCAGCCACTCAGGATCGGCCTGGGCGAACGCTTTATCAGTCATTGCATTCTCCAACTCGCCTAGACGTTCTAAGATGCACCAATGTGATCAGCTTGGCGAATCGAAGAATGATACAGATCAGTGCCCTCCCCGCCTTTACCGACAACTACATTTGGTTGTTGCAGGACCCGCAAACCCAACGTTGTGCCGTGGTCGATCCCGGCGATGCCGCGCCGGTGCTGGCCTGGCTCAAGCAAAATCCGACGTGGACCCTCAGCGACATCCTGATCACCCACCATCACCACGACCATGTCGGTGGCGTCGAACAACTCAAGCGCGTGAGCGACGCCCAGGTGTATGGCCCGGCCAACGAGACGATCCCGGCGCGGGACATCGCCCTGCAGGATAACGACCGCATCAGCGTGCTGGGCTGGGACTTCGACGTCTATGCCGTGCCCGGCCACACCCTGGGCCATATCGCCTTCTACCACCAAGGCGTGCTGTTCTGTGGCGACACCCTGTTCGCCGCCGGCTGTGGCCGCCTGTTCGAAGGCACGCCGGAGCAGATGCACACCTCCCTTGAGCGCCTGGCCGCCCTGCCCGCCGATACCTTGGTGTACTGCACCCACGAGTACACACAAAGTAACCTCAAGTTTGCCCAGGCGGTGGAACCGCAGAATGCCGATATCTCCGAACGGGTGGAAAACGTCCGCCAAATGCGGGCCCGCGGCGAGATAACACTGCCTTCCAACCTGGCCCTGGAAAAGCGTACCAACCCCTTCTTACGTACCGCCGAAACATCTGTTAAACAAAAAGCGGACGAACGGAATGGCCGCGACAACCGCTCTGGGGCCGAGGTGTTTGCTAGCTTGAGGGCGTGGAAAGATAAGTTCTAAGACGATGCAATCTGATACGTAATTTCTGAATGGTTGACCGGAACCAAAGCGCTTTCTAGAATCGCCCGACATTTTTGCCCGGAACTTACTTCCAGCCAATGTCGTCATCTATTCGTAAATCCAACCATTCAGACGCATTGACCCGCCTGGCTCAAGCTGTGGCGGTGGCTGTGTCCGCCACGCTGGCGGGCTGCCAATCGACAAATTTCGCCGCACAATCCACCGTGCAACCCAAGCCCAACCTTGCCGCCAAGATCAAACAGAAACCCGTCATCTGGCTTTCAGAGAAACCTGCTCCAGAAGTGCCCCAGGACGTGTGGGAACGCATGCGCCGGGGCTTTCAATTGCAGGACAACGTGGGCGTCAACCCGCGTATCGAGCAACAGCGCCTGTGGTTCGCCAGCAACCCATCCTTCCTGGAGAACGCCGGTGAACGCGGCAGTCTCTACATTCATTACATCGTCGAGCGCCTTGAAGAACGCAACATGCCCCTGGAGCTGGCGCTGCTGCCAGTGATCGAAAGTGCCTACAACCCGATGGCCTATTCGCGCAGCGATGCCGTCGGCCTGTGGCAGTTCATTCCCTCCACCGGCCGCTACTTCAACCTGCGCCAGACCCGCGCCTACGACGGCCGCCGCGACATCACCGCCTCCACCACCGCCGCCCTGGACTACCTGACCCGTCTGCACGATATGTTCAATGGCGACTGGCTACTGGCCCTGGCCGCCTATAACGCCGGCGAAGGCACGGTGAGCCGGGCCATCGAGCGCAACGAGAAGCTCGGCCTGCCCACCGACTACTGGAACCTGCCCCTGCCCCAGGAAACCAAGGACTACGTGCCCAAGTTCCTGGCGCTGTCCCAGGTGGTACTGGCCCCCGAGGCTTATGGCGTCAACCTGAACCCGATTGCCAACACGCCGTACTTCGAGGTGGTTGAAGTCAAGCAAAGCATGGACCTGTCACGGGTTGCCGCGCTGGCCGAGATCGACGAAGACGAACTGTTCCAGCTCAACCCGGCACTCAAGCAACGCACCACCCTGGATGGCCCGCAACATCTCCTGGTACCGAGTTCCAAGGCACAACTGCTCACCAGCACCCTTTCGACGATGAAGCCGGAAGAATTGCTGGCGATGCGCCCGAAAAAGCAGGTGTTCGACGAAGTTGAGACCGCACGGGTGGCCGGGCGTACCCGCAGCTACAAGGTGCGCAATGGCGACAACCTCACGCTGATCGCCAAGGCGAACAAGGTCGATGTGCACGACCTGCAGCGCTGGAACAAACTCAACGGCCAGGCCCTCAAGGTCGGCCAGACCCTGGTGATGCAGGACACCCGCAAGCTGGTGGCCAAGGCCGACAGCAAGAAGCCGGTGCAGTACAAGGTCAAGAAAGGCGACTCGCTGTACATCGTCGCCAAGCGCTTCAACGTCGAGATGCAACATCTCAAGCGTTGGAACCCGCGTACTGGCCAGGCGCTGAAGCCGGGGCAGATGCTGGTAGTGTCTGGGCCGCGCTAAGGTTTTCAGAACACTGTAGAACCAATGTGGGAGGGGCTTGCCCCCGATATCGGTGGATCAGCCAATGAATCTGGTGGCTGACAAACTGCTATCGGGGGCAAGTCGAATCGTCGCACCGCCCCTCACACACTCAATCTCCAGTGTTCCCAACCGGCTTTTTCCAAGTGGAACAAGCTGTTACTGTACCGATCATAAAGCCCAAGCCGCCTGGATCGGATCTCTGACTTGAAGCGTCCCCTCCTTCTATTAATAAGTCTGGCCTTGAGCTTTGGTGCCAACGCGACGATTACCGAGAGCCACGGTTATACGCAGTTCGGCACGCTCAAGTACCCGGCCAAATTCACCCACTTCGATTGGGTAAACCCTGCAGCGCCGAAAGGCGGGACCTTGCGGGTCATGGCATTTGGCACCTTCGATACCCTCAACCCCTACACCTTCAAGGGCTCAAGCCCGGTTTCCACCCCCAATTTCCTGCAATACGGCGTCAATGAGCTGAACGAGCCGTTGATGGTCGGCACCGGCCAGTACGCGCCGTCCGGCGATGAGCCGACCTCCAGCTACGGGCTGATTGCCCAATCGGTGGAATACAGCGAGGACCGCAGTTGGGTGGTGTTCAACCTGCGCCCGCAAGCACGCTTTCACGATGGCAAGCCGATCACCGCGTATGACGTGGCGTTTTCCTACCGCACCCTGCTGACCGAAGGCCACCCCCAGTACCGCACCAACCTGCAGGAAGTAGCGCGGGTGGACATCCTCAACCGTCACCGCATCCGCTTTGTGTTCAAGCGCGCCGGCAACCCGTTGCTGATCCTGCGCCTGGGCGAGTTGCCGGTACTGCCCCAGCACTATTGGAAAAACCGCGACTTCAAGGCGACCACCTTCGAACCGCCCCTGGGCAGCGGGCCGTACCGCATCAGCAAGGTCACCCCTGGACGCCAACTGGTGTTCGAACGGGTCAAGGATTACTGGGGCAAGGACTTGCCGGTCAACCAGGGCTTCTATAACTACGACAAGGTCGAGGTGGAGTTCTACCGCGACAGCGACGTGGCCTTCGAAGCATTCAAGGCCGGCGAGTTCGACATCTACATCGAGCACCAGGCCAAGAACTGGGCCAATGGCTACAACTTTCCGGCGGTGAACCGTGGCGAGGTGATCAAGGCGCAGATCGCCCACCAGATCCCGACCCAGAGCCAGGGCCTGTTCATGAACACCCGGCGTCCAACCTTCAGCCAGACCAAGGTGCGTGAAGCCCTGGGGCTGATGTTCGACTTTGAGTGGACCAACCGCACCCTGTTCAGCAGCGCCTACAAGCGCACGCTCAGCTACTACCCCAACAGCGAATTCGCCGCCACCGGTGTTCCAACCGGCCGTGAATGGCTGATGCTCTCCCCCTACCGCGAACAGCTGCCGCCCAACCTGTTTACCCAAGCCTTCAGCCTGCCCCAGACCGACGGACGCGGCATCCCCCGCGAGACCCTGCGCCGCGCCCTGGCGCTGCTGGGCGAGGCCGGGTGGAAGTTGTCGGGCCAACGCCTGCTCAACAAGGACGGGCAACCGCTGCGCTTCGAGATCCTGTTGGTCAACCCGAACCTGGAGCGCATCCTGCAGCCCTATGTCGAGAACCTGATCAGCATCGGCATCGACGCACGCCTGCGCACTGTCGACCGCGCCCAGTACAAGCAACGCCTGGATCAATTCGATTTCGACATGATCCTGATCACCCTCAACCAAACCTTGAGCCCCGGCCTTGAGCAGTGGCAGTACTTCCACTCCAGCCAGGCCGCGATCAAGGGCAGCAAGAACTATGCAGGCATCGCCAACCCGATTGTCGATCACCTGCTGGAACAACTGCTGGCGGCGCAGACCCGCGAAGAACAACTGGCCGCCGGCCGCGCCCTGGACCGGGTGCTGCTGTGGCAGCACTACAGCATTCCCAACTGGTACCTCAACTATCATCGCCTGGCGTACCGCAACCGGTTCGCCTTTGTCACCACGCCGCCCTACAGCCTGGGCCTGAGTGCGTGGTGGCTGAAAGCTTCGGAGAAAGCCCAATGATGTATTTGCGCAACGTCCTGCTCGGCAGCCTGTTGCTGTGCACCACGGCCCACGCCGCCCCGCAACATGCGCTGACGCTGTACAACGAGCCGCCGAAATACCCCGCCGACTTCAAGCACTTCGACTACGTCAACCCGGATGCGCCCAAGGGCGGCACCTTCCGCGAGTCGAGCATGGGCGGCTTCGACAGCCTCAACCCGTTTATCAGCAAGGGGGTGCCGGCTGACAACATCAGCCTGATCTACGACACCCTGGCCATGCAAAGCCTGGACGAACCCATCACCGAGTACGGCCTGGTCGCCGGCAAGATCGAAAAAGCCCCGGACAACAGCTGGGTGCGTTTCTACCTGCGCCCCGAAGCGCGCTTCCACGACGGCCACCCGATCCGCGCCGAAGACGTGGTATTCACCTTCCAGGAACTGATGAAGGAAGGCTCGCCGATCTACCGCACCTACTACGCCGATGTCGATGAAGTGGTCGCCGAAGACCCGCTGCGGGTGCTGTTCAAGTTCAAGCGCACCAACAACCGCGAATTGCCGCTGATCCTCGGGCAACTGCCGGTGCTGCCCAAACATTGGTGGGCCACGCGGGAGTTTGCCAAGGGCAACCTGGAGGTGCCGCTGGGCAGCGGGCCGTACAAGGTGGCCGAGGTCAAGGCCGGGCGCATGATCCGCTACGAGCGCGTCAAGGACTACTGGGCCAAGGACCTGCCGATCACCAAGGGTTTCTATAATTTCGACAACCGCATCACCGACTACTACCGCGACAGCACCGTATCCCTGGAAGCGTTAAAGGCCGGGCAGTTCGACTACTGGCTGGAATTCAGCGCCAAGAACTGGGCCAACGCCTACAACATTCCGGCCGTGACCGAAGGCCGGTTGATCAAGGAAGAGATCCCCAACGGCAACCCCACCGGCATGCAGGGTTTTGTGTTCAATACGCGCAAGCCGATGTTCCAGGACGTGCGCGTGCGCAAGGCCATCAGCCTGTTGCTGGATTTCGAGTGGAGCAACAAACAGCTGTTCAACGGCGCCTACACCCGCACCCGCAGCTACTTCGAAAACTCTGAAATGGCCGCCACCGGGCTGCCCGGCCCGGATGAGCTGAAGATCCTTGAGCCCCTACGCGACAAGATCCCGGCCGAAGTCTTTACCCAGGCCTTCGAGCCCGCCAAGACCGACGCCAGCGGCATGATCCGCACCCAGCAACGCGAGGCCTACCAACTGCTGCAGGAAGCCGGCTGGCGAATCGTCGACGACAAGATGGTCGACACCACGGGCAAACCGGTGACCATCGAGTTCCTGCTGGCACAGACCGAGTTCGAGCGCATCCTGCTGCCCTTCAAGCGCAACCTGGCGGACCTGGGCATCGACCTGGTGATCCGTCGGGTGGACGTCTCGCAGTTCGTCAACCGTGTCCGCTCGCGGGACTTCGACATGATGGTGGGCAGCTTCCCGCAATCCACCTCGCCGGGTAACGAGCAGCGGGAGTTCTGGAAGTCTTCCAGCGCCGACAAACCCGGCAGCCGCAACTACATGGGCCTCAAGGACCCGGCGGTGGACCAACTGGTGGAAGAACTGATCGACGCCGACTCGCGCAAAAGCCTGATCGCCCATGCCAGGGCCCTGGACCGTGTGCTGCAGTTCGGCTACTACGTGATCCCCAACTGGCACATCAAGACCTTCCGCGTGGCGTACTGGGACCACCTCGGCCATCCGAAAACCCCGCCGCGCTATGACGTGGGCACCGCCACCTGGTGGGCAAAACCCAACGTAAAACCTGCCGTCACCTCAGACGCGAACACCAACACGAGCGCCGATGCGGCGAGCGGAGGCGATTAAATGCTGGCCTATATTGTTCGCCGCCTGTTGCTGATCATCCCGACGCTGTTCGGGATCCTGCTGATCAATTTCATCATCATCCAGGCCGCCCCCGGTGGCCCGGTGGAACAGATGATCGCCAAGCTCGAAGGCTTTGAAGGTGCCACCAGCCGCATTGCCGGCGGCGGTGCCGAAGTCTCGGTGGCCGGCTCCAGCAGCTACCGTGGCGCCCAGGGCCTCGACCCGGCGCTGATCAAGGAAATCGAAAAAATGTACGGCTTCGACAAGTCGGCGCCGGAACGCTTGTGGATCATGGTCAAGAACTACGCCCGGCTGGATTTCGGCGACAGCTTTTTCCGTGACGCCAAGGTCATCGACCTGATCAAGGAAAAGATGCCGGTATCGATCTCCCTGGGATTATGGAGCACGCTGATCATGTACCTGGTGTCGATCCCGCTGGGGATCGCCAAGGCCACGCGACATGGCAGCCACTTCGATGTGTGGACCAGCTCGGCAATCATCGTCGGCTATGCGATCCCGGCGTTCCTGTTTGCGATCCTGCTGATCGTGGTGTTTGCCGGCGGCAGCTATTTCGACTGGTTCCCCTTGCGCGGGCTCACGTCCAACAACTTCGATGAGTTGAGCTGGGGCGGCAAGGTGCTCGACTACTTCTGGCACTTGGCGCTGCCCATCACCGCACTGGTGATCGGCAACTTCGCGACCATGACGCTGCTGACCAAGAACAGCTTTCTCGACGAGATCAACAAGCAATATGTGATCACCGCCAAGGCCAAGGGCCTGACCAACCACCGCGTGCTCTACGGCCATGTATTCCGCAACGCGATGCTGCTGGTGATCGCCGGGTTTCCGTCGGCGTTCATCGGGATTTTCTTCACCGGCTCGTTGCTGGTGGAGGTGATTTTCTCCCTCGACGGCCTGGGCCTGATGAGCTTTGAAGCGGCGATCAACCGCGACTATCCGGTGGTGTTCGGCACGCTGTTTATCTTCACCCTGCTGGGGCTGGTGGTGAAACTGATCGGCGACCTCACCTATACCCTGGTCGATCCGCGTATCGACTTCGCCAGCCGGGAGCATTGAGATGAATCTATCCCCCCTCAATCGCCGCCGGTTCGAGCGGTTCAAGGCCAACAAGCGTGGCTGGTGGTCGCTGTGGCTGTTCCTGATCCTGTTCGGGCTGAGCCTGGGCGCCGAGCTGATCGCCAACGACAAGCCACTGGCGGTGCACTACGACGGCGACTGGTATTTCCCGGCGCTCAAGCGCTACCCGGAAACCACCTTCGGTGGTGAATTCCCGCTGGAAGCCAACTACAAGAGCCCGTATATCCAGGAACTGCTCAAGGCCAAGGACGCCTGGACCTTGTGGGCGCCGATCCCGTTCAGCTACCAGAGCATCAACTACGACCTGAAAGTGCCGGCCCCCGCACCGCCTTCGAGCGTCAACCTGCTGGGCACCGATGACCAGGGCCGCGATGTGCTGGCGCGGGTGATCTATGGCTTCCGTGTGTCGGTGCTGTTTGCCCTCACCCTGACCGTGCTGAGTTCGATCATCGGCGTGATCGCCGGCGCCTTGCAGGGTTTCTATGGCGGCTGGGTCGACCTGGCCGGGCAGCGCTTCCTGGAAATCTGGTCCGGCTTGCCGGTGCTGTACCTGCTGATCATCCTCGCCAGCTTCGTGCAGCCGAACTTCTGGTGGCTGCTGGGGATCATGCTGCTTTTCTCGTGGATGAGCCTGGTAGACGTGGTGCGCGCCGAGTTCCTGCGCGGGCGTAACCTCGAATACGTGCGCGCGGCCCGGGCACTGGGGATGCAGAACGGCGCGATCATGTTCCGCCACATTCTGCCCAATGCCATGGTCTCGACCATGACCTTCATGCCGTTCATCCTCACCGGCGCCATCGGCACCCTGACTGCCCTGGACTTCCTCGGCTTTGGCCTGCCAGCCGGTTCGCCCTCGCTGGGGGAACTGGTGGCCCAGGGCAAATCCAACCTGCAAGCACCGTGGCTGGGCATGAGCGCGTTTGCCGTGCTGGCGATCATGTTGAGCTTGCTGGTGTTTATCGGCGAGTCCGCTCGCGATGCCTTTGACCCGAGGAAATGAGATGAATCAGGACAATCTGATCGAAATCCGCGACCTCTCCGTCGAGTTCGTCACGGGCGAGCATCACCACCGCGTGGTCAACAACGTCAGCTTCGATATCAAGCGCGGCGAAACCCTGGCCCTGGTCGGCGAAAGCGGCTCCGGCAAATCGGTGACCGCGCACTCGATCCTGCGCCTGCTGCCCTACCCGCTGGCCCGGCACCCATCCGGCACCATCGCCTATTCCGGGCAAGACCTGCTGACCCTCAAGGAAAAGACCCTGCGGCATATTCGCGGTAACCGTATCGCGATGATTTTCCAGGAGCCGATGACCTCGTTGAACCCGCTGCACTGCATCGAAAAGCAGATCAACGAAGTGCTCGGCCTGCACAAGGGCCTGACCGGCAAGGTCGCGACCCGACGCACCCTGGAGTTGCTGGAGCTGGTGGGCATTCCCGAGCCGCACAAACGGCTCAAGGCCCTGCCCCACGAACTGTCGGGCGGCCAGCGCCAGCGGGTGATGATCGCCATGGCCCTGGCCAATGAGCCGGAACTGTTGATCGCGGATGAGCCGACCACCGCCCTCGACGTCACCGTGCAGTTGAAGATTTTGGAACTGCTCAAGGAGTTGCAGGCGCGTTTGGGCATGGCCTTGCTGTTGATCAGCCATGACTTGAACCTGGTGCGGCGTATTGCTCACCGGGTGTGCGTGATGCAGCAAGGTTGCATCGTCGAGCAGGCCGAGTGCGAGACGCTGTTCCAGTCGCCCCAGCACCCTTACACCCAGGAACTGCTGGCGGCCGAGCCCAGTGGTGGCCCGGCCACCAACGAAGTCGGGCCGCCGTTGCTGGAAGTCGATGACCTGAAAGTCTGGTTCCCGATCAAGAAAGGCTTTTTGCGCAACACCGTCGATTACGTCAAGGCCGTGGACGGGATCAACTTCAGCCTGCCCCAGGGCCAGACCCTGGGCATCGTCGGCGAAAGCGGCTCGGGCAAATCCACCCTGGGCCTGGCGATTTTGCGCTTGATCGCCAGCAAGGGCGGGATTCGTTTCGAAGGCCAGCAACTGGACACGCTGACCCAGCAACAGGTACGCCCGTTGCGCCGGGAAATGCAGGTGGTGTTCCAGGACCCGTTCGGCAGCCTGAGCCCACGCATGTGCGTCAGCGAGATCGTCGGCGAAGGCCTGCGCATTCACAAGATGGGCACGCCTGCCGAGCAGGAAGCCGCGATTATTGCGGCGCTCAAGGAAGTGGGCCTGGACCCTGAGTCCCGCCATCGCTACCCCCACGAATTCTCCGGTGGCCAACGCCAACGCATCGCGATCGCCCGCGCGCTGGTGCTAAAGCCGCGCCTGATCCTGCTGGACGAACCGACCTCGGCGCTGGACCGCACGGTCCAACGCCAGGTCGTGGAATTGCTGCGCAGCCTGCAGGCCAAGTACAACCTGACCTACCTGTTTATCAGCCATGACCTGGCGGTGGTGAAAGCCCTGAGTCACCAGTTGATGGTGGTCAAGCAGGGGCAGGTGGTGGAACAGGGCGATGCGCGGGCGATCTTTGCCGATCCGCAGCATGCGTATACGCGCCAACTGCTGGAGGCTGCCTTTCTAGTGCCGTGCCCAGAGCCCCTCTGAGCGATCAGCATGCCCACGTCCGGCGTGGGTGTGCCGCACAATCGGATCACTGCGACTGCCTACTCGACCTACAGCAACTGCGGATGGCGCAGGCTATCAAGCACGGGTAGAAACGCCCGAACATGAAGTTCCGCTCAAGAGCGTTTTCTTGAGCAACCTTGAAACGGAACTTCATTCATGTACGAATTTGCCCCGCTGATTGCCGCTGCGGCGATCCAGCCGCTGCCTGCCAGCCCCGTCTCGTTTGCCACCCAGGATGATCTGACGCTGATCAACAACCTGGTTGCATTGCTGTCGCCCGTTGTACCGCACAATTGGTCCCAGCAGGGGCCTCCCGCGTTTATCAAGGTCGACCGACAGTCCAGGCTCGGCCAGTGGATGGTGCTGTTCGGCAAAGCCATCAACCAGAGCGTGTTCCTGGCATGGGCCGACACCCAGCACCTGGAGTATCGAAGTATCAGGGTCATAGGGGGGGCCCTGCACACCAAGGTCATTCAACACGATCAACTGGTACCCAAGGTATTTCATCTTCATGACGACCTGGGTTGGCAGGACGTGTCCGTACCGATCCTGGGCATCTGCGAGATCATTGATCCAAACCAACTGGGCGTGCCCTATATCGACCCGCCAAACGGCCTGAGTACATTTGAATTGCCACTTGAGTTAACGCTGGCGTTCTACGGTTACAGGTTGCCGCAAAACCACATCCAGGCGCGGGTGATCGTCGATGAGCTGCAGGCCTACCGTGCCTTTCCAACTGTTGGCGAGAATGGCCGCGCGCATTCAGCGACACGCCATGAACTTGAAGCCCAGCACCTGGATTTGCTGCAACTGGCCGATACGCTCGAAGCCTGCATGGACAGCGCAGCCGCCGCAGATGAACCCCACGACAGCTATCTCGCCTACCGTCAGCGCCTCACGCTGAGGTCGGACTCCTACGTAGCACGCACCTTGAACGAGGCGGCGCAATTGCTGCAGAGCGTGATTAATTCGATCGATTTCACGCAAACATTCCAAACGCCACTGAGTCACGATGAGTACTTTATTTATTCCGGCGAGGATCATTCCTTGCGCAGCTCCGCCCTTGAGAATCAGGGCACCAGCGTCAGCTTGCGTACACACCTGGGCGGCGCGCCCGTGGCGGGTCGGCTGATTCGCTTGGCGCAATATGCCGCTTTGCTGGGAGAACAGGTAGCTTCCAATAACAGCCTGAGCCTGGCGGAACTCATGCACTTCTATGCCATTGACGTGCCCATCCAAGCCAGCGAAGTGCAAGCCCTGATCGCGCGCCTGCGCCAGTCATCCGTGCCTGAGCAGCCTTACTGCGGTGAAGCGGCCCAAGATGTGGAATGGCTCAAGCGCAAACAGAACAGCCTGAGCGCCCTGAATAACTTTAATCGCCTGCAGACGGAGTTGGAGCGCGTCAGCACGGGCAAACAACCCGATGAAAAGATTGAGCTCGACGATACCATCGAGCTGGATACCGACTCCATTTTCTACCAGTTGCTGGAAGAGAGCGCTGAAAGACTGCTGAAGATGATCAGGCACCCATCCTTTGTCGCCATTTGCGTAAAACGCAATATCGACGATGAGAAGGCCTTGGTACTGCTGACTGAAGATGGCTACATAGGCGCGGACGACAGGGATGGCAAGCGCAAGAAGCTCACCGACGATGTCGCTGGCAGTCCATCACTCAGACGCTATGTCACGCTCTTGCAGGAGTTGGCTAAACGATTGGGCGGTGAGCTGCGCAGCGATATGAAGGCCTCCCTCAAGCAGTTGATGAAGTTCCTGCGCATGACCGAAGTGAAGACCGCAGACCAGGCCCAGCAGGCGGCTCATTACTTGAAGGCCGTCAGGGCTGCAACCCCGCGTCTGGGCAATTACTGGCAGGGTTTAGGCCAGCCGCAGCCGTCTTTGCTGACGTTATCCAGCGCACAACGCCGCCAGGTATTTGAAGCGCAGCAGGCCTTTGCACAGGAGCAGGGAGCGCCACTGTTCACATGGCTCGGCGAACCTTTTTGGGCCGACAAGAGCGCACCCATGATTCGCGCCGAAGCCGACATACTGCTGAACCAGATTGTGCAGAGTCACCGCAGCCAGCGATTGGCTGACCGCCTGAGCACCCTGGTCAAGTGGTCCGCGGCGGCACTGCACGGCACAACGCCCCAACACCGCCGGCAGACACTGCTGCTCAGCGCACTGATTCTGAGCCTGGATGAACAGGCCGGCACACAACGCAACCTGGTCGGCGGCCTGGCCATCGATAGCGCTTACTACTGGGGTGACGACTGCGCAGCGGTGCGCAGTAATCTTGAAGCCCTCCTACGCCTGACCCTGCTGGAAGGCGCCCCACTGGCCGCGCATCTGTTACTCAGCGGCAGCGCCCCGCAATTCCTGGTGCGCAACATCTCCGAAACACTGCCCTACCTGTGTAACCAGAACTGGGTCGTGTTCAAGCAGTTCGTCGATTTCATCGAACTAAGAACCCCAGGCGCCAGCCGGCACATGACCCTTGAGAACATCATGACCCTGGTCCATAACCCTGCTACGACGCTTAACCGGGAGTTCTGGGCGCTGCCCCCTACGGTCGATCCCGTCCTGGACTGGGCGCGTGCCAATGGCGTGGTGGATGCGACGGACACGGACCTGCCCTTTAAGCGCGAGCTCGCCGTGCGCACCTATGAGAAACAAAAGCGCACACTCAACGATGCCTTCGGATCGCTGCACACACCCTATCCGGATCAGAAGGAGGCGGCATTGAGGTACCTGCGTGAGGTCTATCCAGGTAACGCTAACCTGGACAAAACAGTGTTCATGTCAGTGCCCTTCCTTCCGCCAGGTACTCGCTACCCGCAAGTCAGCAGCCTGAATATTTCCTTTTCGCTGGCTGAACTGTATCTGGCCGGGGAGTTGAAGCACATGGAGCGCTGGAGGGCGATTCTGCCGCAGGTACGTGTCGACAGGTTCTCGCCCCCCTTGAGCGCGCTCAAGGACCACAACGCGGATGAAAACTTCAACGCCGCGCTCAAATCCATGCGCGAAAGCTATACCGTGTACATCGCTTACCTGCTGTCCTGCCTGCCATTGCCCAAGCGTGTCAGCCTGGAGCAGGGAGACATCGAACTGTTGCTGTTACGCAAACCGTCGCCGAGTGCCCCGAACACGATGATCACCGCACATTTTGGCTGCCTGTTGCGTGTTCGCTATCAGCGGGATCACTACCTGCTGCAACTGCTTCCCAAGCAGATGCTGATCACGCGGCTGGTCAACCCACCTCCGGGATTGCTGAGTGACCCGGTCGCCGCAGGCCCGCTAGAGTTGCAGATCGATTGGAACGCCTACCTCACGGGGTCCGAGCCCCTGGCGGACGCCCGCTCGCAGGTCCTGCTCCACCCCCTGGATACAACCCCCATCACCGATACCCAGGGCGACCCTGCTGCCATACCAAAGTCCTGGCAATCGGCACGACTGGAAGCGATTGCCAGGACGGTCGTTGACCAATGCCTGCTCAGCAGCCACCAGGACCTGAGTGAGTCCACGCAGAACCTCAACCATGTAGAAAAGGTTCTGTTGATCAACACAAGGCGAAGCGAGCGCTTGCACAACCTGAAACCCTATTAGGCCAGCGGCTACACAAAGGCCAGGGTCTGTGCAACGATTGGTTACCGATCTTGCCTGCCCTGGAGTCGTGCCCATGACGATGACCGCCCTCTGCCCCGCCGCACCGCGCTTCTGGCGCGACGAGCGCCTGCCGTTCATCGAAGCGCGTACCATCGCCGACGGGCGCAAGGTCACTTATACCCGGCACGCTCATGAGCATTTTTCTATCGGCGCGATCACCACCGGGCGCAGCTATTACCATCACGGCGCCGATACGTTCCTGATCAGCGCCGGCACGGTGGTGCTGATGAACCCGGGCGATGTGCATGCCTGCAACCCTATCCACGACCAGCCCTGGTCCTATCACATGCTCTACCTCGATACGCCCTGGCTGACCGAATTACAGTACCAACTGGGCTTCAGCACCGACCAGGGTTATCGCGCTTTCAATACGCCGCATACCCGTGACCCGCTGCTGTACAGCGGCTTGCTGGCGTTATACCGAATGCTGGTGAATGAACAGGCCGAGCTCCTGCAAAAACAGAGTGCACTGGTGAGTTACTTCACTGAAGTCCAGCAGCGCCTGAACCCCTCACCCACGCCGGTACGCGAGGTCAACCATAAGCTGGAGCGGGCCGCCGAGTACATCCGCGAGCACTGCACCCAGGCGTTGAAACTCGACGACATCTGCCTGGCGGCCGAACTGTCGCCGTCGTACCTGATCCGCGCCTTCAAGCAGTATTACGGGCTCACGCCCCACGCGTTTCTGGTCAACCAACGCATCCAGTTTGCCCGCACCCGGTTGCGCAATGGCGAGTTGATCGCCGATGTGGCCCTCGCTGCGGGCTTTGCCGACCAGGCGCACTTCCAGCGCACGTTCAAGCAGCATTTCGCGGCCACGCCCGGGCAATACCGCGAGGTGCTCAAGCCATCAGCAAATAACCCACACTGGCCACCAGCAACGCGGCCATTGAGCGGTTGAACAGGCGCACGCCGTGGGGATTGTCCAGGTAGCGGCGCAGGAAGGTCCCGGCATAGGCCCAGCACGCCACTGACAGGTAGCAGATCACCAGGTAGAGGCCGGCAAACAGCCAGACCTGCGCCGCGTCGCCGTCGGCCACAAACAAGCCCATGCCCGCCACACAGGCCAGCCAGGCCTTGGGGTTGAGCCACTGCATGATCGCGCCATAGAGCATCGACGGCGCGGTGGCGCCGCCATCCGCGTCGAGCCGGCCATCATCCACCGCCAGTTTCCAGGCCATGTACAGCAGGAAAGCCACCCCGCCCCACTGGATCAGCTGGGTCAGTATTGGCCAGCGCACCAGCACCTCGTGTAAACCCAGGCCGATCAGCACCAGCAGCAAGGTAAAGCCAACGGCAGCACCGAACACATGCTTCTGGCTGGCGACAAAACCGAAGCGCGCCCCTGAACTCAGGGCGACCACATTGACCGGTCCCGGCGTGATGGACGTGGCCAGGGCGAAGGCGGCCATGGAGATGATCAAGCTCATTGCGGTTCCCTTTTTATGATGAGGCGTAAACAGGGCTCCACGGTATAAGGCCCGCGCGCAGCGGTATTGAACAAAATGCCCCTGCGGCGGCAATGGCTTCACGCGTTGATCAACGAGAAATGTGCGCCCACCCCGGCGCGTACGCCCTCGCCCACGGCCAGCGCAACGGACCCGGCGGCGAGGGACGTATCACCACAGGCAAACACGCCAGGCACCGAGGTCTGGCGAGTGTCGTTGGTGTGCAGATAAGGCCCGGTGGGGCCGTCGGCCAATTCACAGCCCAGTTGTTCGGCCAACGGACTGATGCGCGTGCGGGACAGGGTGAAGATCCCGTCGAGGCTGAACACCCTGCCATCGTGCAATTCCAGGTCGGCACGCTCGCCGCTGATACGCCGCACGCCCGCGCTTTCCACGCTGACCCCACGTCGATCCAACTGCGCCTGTTGCTCGGCATCCGGGGTAAACACACCATTGGTGAACAAGGTGGTGGTGCCCCAGTCCGGCAGCATCAGCGCGTGGTGCATCGCCAGGGGTGAGGTTGCCAGGACGCCGATACGGCCTTGGTCCAGTTCATAGCCATGGCAGTAGGGGCAATGGAACACTCGCGTCCCCCAGCGCTCTTCCAAGCCTTCGACCGCCGGCAGTTCATCCACCACTCCAGTGGCGAGGATCAGGCGTCTGGCGTGAAACGTACCGCTATGTTCGGTGCGTACACCGAAACCCTCAGCCTGTTGGTTGACCTGAACCGCACTGCCCTGCACCCAGGTGACCGTCGGATATTCCATCAACTGGCTGCGCCCTTCGGCCGCAATGACCTCCGGCGCCTGGCCGTCCTGGCCGAGAAACCCGTGGGACGTGGCGGCAAACCGGTTGCGCCGCTGCCCCGCATCGATCACCAGCACCTGGCGCCGCGCCCTTGCCAATTGCAGGCCCGCAGACAGGCCGGCATAGCTGCCGCCCACGATAATCACGTCGTACATCATGAAAGTGACTCCATGTTGTGTGCACGCGGTTATCCGCGGGCTTTCACGACACACCATAAGTTACATAAAAATAGCCCGTCAAGAGTCTCGCAACTTTTCGGGTTACGAACGATACTTTCGGCGGACCCAACCTGAGGCTGATTGATGAGAAACGACACGCGCCTGTCGCGCATGCTCCACGTGCTGATCCATATGGGCCGCCATGAAGAGCGCGCCACGTCGGAGACCATCGCGCAGATGCTCGGCACCAACCCGGTGGTGGTGCGACGCACCCTGGGGTTGCTCAAGGAGAAAGGGTATGTGCGTTCGGAAAAGGGCCATCAGGGCGGTTGGAGCCTGGGCAAACCCTTGGGTGAAATCACCCTGCTGGACATTCACAACGCCCTGGGCACGCCCTCGATATTCGCCATCGGCCTGTCCACCGATCACCCCGAGTGCCTGGTGGAACAGGCGGTAAATGCGGCGCTCACGGATGCCTTCGAACAAGCCCAGGCACTGCTGTTGAAACGCCTGGGCAAGGTCACCCTGGCGCAGTTGGCCGAGGACTTTGACGAACGCTACCGCGTGGCAATGCTGCCTTAGCGCTGCGCGGGAATCCGGATATCGCCGTCGCGGCATTGGGTTTTGACACTGCGTGGGCAGCCCGCGAAAGCCAGGTCTTTGGTCAGGCACACGCGCACTTCCGACAGCACCTTGCCTTTGCAGATCACCGCCAGCCCATGGTTGCCCATGCGTGGGTTGCTCTCGCGAAACAGCGCCTCAATCTCGCGGGCCCGCAACGACGGTGGCGTGTTGAACGGCTGCAGTTGCGGCGGAATGGCGACTACGCCCAAGGCTGTGTCGGTTTTCTCCAGGTACGCCAAGGGTTCCAGCCCGCTGCAGGTGCCGTGCTTGGCCCATTCGTGGGTGAGCAGTGAGCGCGTCGGAAACAGCGCCGCGCCCTTGTCCATTTCTTCGCGGCTCAACGTAGATTGCGGCGCGCACGAAGCCGGCCACCCTCCCCGCGCGTATTGCGGCCACAAGCCGTGCAGCACAAAGCCATAGCCTTTGCCCGAACACTGTTCGTTGTTTGGGTGCGTCAGGCAAAAGGTCGGCGACCAGGACAACGACAGCACATAGAAATCGAACTCCCCCGGCGTCCCTTGGTTACGCGGGGCCGCCACCGCGCCGGTAGCCAGCACCAGCCACAACACCATCCAGTATTTCATGCGTCTATTCCTTGAAAAAAACCAGGTATACCGCGACTACCCAGGATGATGGGGGTTACGTTGCAACACCTTGTCCAGGATCCGATCGGTCTTCAACGCCTCGATCGCCAGGGACGGATGCTCGGCTTCGCCGCGAATATGCGCGTTCATCGCCAACACGTGGTGCCATTGGATATGCGTGTGGCACGGCACTTCCAGCACCTCATTCGTTTCGCCCTCCAGGCGCAGCGGTTGGTCTTCGAAGACGGAGAACTGAATGCGCCCGTGGCTGCCGATCAACTCGACCCGATCCTCACGGCGATCGGCGACAAAGTTCCAGCAGCCCATGCCCAGCGCGCCCGAACTGAATGTCCAGCAGGCCGTCACGGCGTCCTCGGCCGCATAGCTTCCGGCCTGTCGTGCCGTAAAGCCCGAGACCTCGACGATATCCCCAGCCAGGTACTGGAACAGGTCAAACCCGTGGCTGGCCAGGTCGGCAAAGTAACCACCACCAGCAATGCTCGGGTCGGTGCGCCAGTTGGCGGCGCTGGCATCCTCGGCGGCCGGTGGCTTGCACAGGGTCCAGGTCAGATGACGCAATGTGCCGATGCGCCCGTCTTGCAGCCACTGGCGCACTTGCTGGAAGCGCGGCAGCGAGCGCCGGTAATAGGAGACAAACAAGTGCAGCCCGGCACGCTCGAAGGTGCGCTGCATCAGTGCGCTCTGTTCGGCATTCAGCGACATCGGCTTCTCCACGCAGCAATGCTTGCCGGCCGCCGCCACCATCAGGCTGTATTCCAGGTGGCTGTCGGGCGGCGTGGCGATGTACACCGCGTCCACTTCGGGGTCGTTGATCAGTGCCTGGGCGTCGGTGTAGTAACGGGCAATGCCATGGCGTGACGCATAATCGCGCACGGCCTCTTCGCGGCGCCCCATCACCGCCACCAGGGCCGAACCTGGCGCTTTGTAGAACGCGGGTCCACTCTTGACTTCAGTGACACTGCCACAACCGATCATGCCCCAGCGTACGCTGCTCATCTGTTTTCCTCGTGCGTTTTGATCAGTCGCGCAGTATCCACATACCCACCCCGACACGCCACAACCACTTAGCATGACAATTGCATTACACTTTTATGACAATCATCCCGCTGCGGGGGCACAGACGATGAAAATACGCGCAACAGTCATTTGCGAACACGAGGGGCATATCCTCTTCGTGCGCAAGGCCAGGTCAAAATGGGCATTGCCGGGCGGCAAGGTCGAACGCGACGAGCGCCCGGTCGGCGCCGCCGAACGGGAGCTGGAAGAAGAAACCGGGTTGAACGTGGACGGGCTGCTGTACTTGCAGGAGCTCAAAGCCCGCGACACCGTCCACCATGTGTTTGAAGCCTCGGTGGTGAATATCGCGGATGCACGGCCTCTGAACGAGATCGTCGACTGCCAGTGGCACGCCTATGGCGCCCTGGACCAACTGGACACCACCGACGCCACCCGGCATATCGTCAAAGCTTTTCTACGGCGTTTGTAGCGGCTTATCCCTCACCGGCGCTTTACCCCGCGCCTGCCCCCGCAAATACAAGGCCTCCACCAGTTTCTGCCGCTCATCCTGGGGCAAGTTGCCGGCGAACTGCGCCAGGGTGCTGTCCACCAATGCCCGCAGCGCCACATCGGCCTCCCGCGCCTTGGCCAGTTCGGCCACCAACGCCTCACGGTCCAGGGTCGGCGCTTCCAGTTGCTTGATCACCCCCAACCGCGCTTCACGTCCGGCCATGATCAGCGGCTGGCTGTCGTCGCGATTGTGGCGCAGCAGTTGGCGCAGCTCCCTGCGCCGCTCCGCAGGCAGCTTGAACATCGCCTGGCGCAGGCCGTGCTGGTTGACCACCGCCTCGGCGGGCGGGCTGCTGGCCAGCCAATGGTAGAGCCCGCCCCCGACGCCGCCGATCAAAAACACGTTGAGCAATACCGAAACGAACAACCACGGTTTAAGGGATCTGACGGTCATTGCTCGGTTTCCTCGGCGTTGACGGTAAAGACGACTTCGGCGTCGCCTTGATCGAAGACGCTGGGCAGCACTTCAGCGGACAGCATCGGCAGCGGCACGCTCATGGATGCCACCAGCATCCCGGTGACAATACCGGCAATGCCCGCGCCGACAAGGCCGGCGGGCGATAACCAGCTGGCATAGCGTGACCAGAATGAGCGAGGGGCAGATTGGCGTATCTGCCGGACCAGCGTGGCGTCGGCGAACGCAGGTTGATGGCCGTCCAACCGACTGTCGAGCCAACGCGCTTGTTGTACGGCGTCGCGCGCATGCACGTTGCCGCTGTCGAGCAGCGCCTGGGCGCCTGCCCGTTCCGCGTCGGGCCAGCGATGCAAGTCCGCGCCGTAGACGTCGGCCAGGTAAGCAAAGCGTTCGGGTGTCATGATTTTCCCCTTCCTGGGCGGGCGAGCCCGGGTGTGTCGGCAAGTTGGCTACGCAACTGGCGTCGGGCCCGCGACAGCAGGCTCTCCAGTGCCTCGACGCTGATATTCATCAGGGCCGCGGCGTCGATGTTCGACAGCTCCTGGTAGTACTGCAACACGATCGCTTCGCGCTGACGCTCGGGCAAAGCCGCCAATGCGGCGGCCATGCGGGCGCTGCGATCCTGGTTTTCCAGTTGTTCCTCAGGCGATGGCGAGCTGTCTGCCATCTCCACCGTCGCCTCATCGCCCAAAGGCCGCTCCTTGCGCCGGCGCAGGCGGTCATGGCACAGGTTGAGCGCGACCCGATGCAACCACGTGTCGAACCGCGCCTCGCCACTGCGCCAATGGGCCGCCTGGCGCCAGATACGCAGGAAGCTTTCCTGAGCCACGTCCTTGGCCTCGTCGGCATCCCCCAGGATCCGACTGGCGAGCGCCAGCAAACGCGGAAGTTTGCGCGTCACCATTTCGTTGACGGCGGCAGGTTCGTTATTGCCGATACGCGCCAGCAGTTCAACGTCCGGATCAGTGTCTTTCAATCGGGCGGTTCTCAGGGCCAAGGGTCAGGGTTCAGCGGATCCAATGCCCTTCGCGCCAGTACCAGTTCGGGCCATGGGCTTCCCAATGGCCAGGCTCCCAGCGTGCATGACGCATCACCGGCTGCCAGTGGCCCGGCACCCAGCCATACCCTCGCCCTTCCCAACGCCAGTGACCACGGTCCCAGGCGTAGCCGGGGCGCTCGGCCGGGATGATTTCCACACGCTGCGGCGGCGGCGCCTGCTGGATGATGATTTCAGTCTGGGCAAACGTCGGGGTGCTGACAAACGCGACGAGGACCAGCGGAGCAAGCAAAACAAAACGCAATGTGGCCAGGGGTCTCATGGCAACTCCTTCATGCAACGCGAGAAAGTGCAGGTTGCTGATGGGTTGAACGGCGGGTGCGGAAAAATCCGTCGCGGGCTGCGCAGTTTTTTCCAGACGCTGGCCGAGTCCAGTATTGCGCGGCGGCTGGCGGAGCTTGATGAAATTTCTGAAAGGTTCGCGACGGATTTATGCCTGAGGCGGCGTTCAACGGATAACGCAACCCACACCCTGAGGAAATACCATGTCCCGTCGCCTATCTATGCTGGTTGTCGCCCTGTTGATCGTGAGCCTCAGCGGCTGCGTGATCGTGCCGGAACACCGCCATTGCTGCTGGCGTTATTACGGCGCGACGACCACCACGACCGACAGCGTGAACAGCTGACCCACGACCTCTCGTCTGCTCATCAGGCTTGCGCTTGACTCTGGACGTCGATCAAAAGAGGCTCTTGGCTATTCGCCATCATCCCCGAGCATCCCCATGAGCATCGATCCGCCGAGCCTGCCCGACAGTGACGTATACAGAACGCTGCTGGAGTCGACGAAGGCCATCCCCTGGCGCATTGATTGGCAGACGATGACCTTCAGCTATATCGGGCCACAGATCGAAACGCTGCTGGGCTGGACGCCGCAAAGCTGGATCAGTGTGGACGACTGGGTCGAACGCATGCACCCGGATGACCGTGAATACGTGGTGAATTTCTGTGTGTCACAGTCCCGCGCCGGCGTGGACCACGAGGCGGATTACCGGGCGCTGACGGTGAGCGGCGACTACGTGTGGATTCGCGACGTGGTGCATGTGGTGCGCAAGGACGGCGAAGTCGAGGCGCTGATTGGCTTTATGTTCGACATCAGTGAGCGCAAGAAGACCGAAGAACACTTGGTGCGCCTGCAGAAACAACTCGAGGAATATTCCTATCAGGACGGCCTCACCGGCATCGCCAACCGGCGCATGTTCGACACCGTGCTGGAGCGCGAATGGGCCAGCGCCCAGCGGAGCCAGTTGCCGCTGTCGCTGATCATCCTGGATATCGATTTTTTCAAGCAGTACAACGACCACTACGGCCATATCAAGGGCGACGAATGCCTGCGCCAGGTCGCGCGCACTCTGTCACTGGCTGCCAACCGGCCCCGGGATTTCATCGCGCGTATCGGCGGTGAAGAATTTGTGTGGCTGCTGCCGGAAACCGATGCAGCGTCGGCCAAACAGGTCGCCGGACGTTGCCTGCACCTGATCCGCCAGCAACAGATCGATCATGGCTTTTCGGCAGTGTCGAACCTGCTGACCTTGAGCCTGGGCGTGGGTACCCGCATCGTCAACTCCAGCAGCCCGATGCTGGGTTTTGTCGAAGAGGTCGACAAGTTGCTCTATCAGGCCAAACGCAACGGGCGGATGCGCGCGGAGTTTGCAGACGATGAAGTTTGATGCGGGGGTCAAATCGCAGGCAAAAAAAATCCCAAGTAGCTGATGGAAACTTGGGATTTAAAAATGCATAAACCGTGGGAGGTGAACGCCCGGCTATAGTAACGAGTGTAAAAAGCTGTAACAAGAAAATTTTATATCCTTTCGTCGGATTAAAAGCGCCGTAAGTCCTTCAATAACCACATATTTTTTAAGGTGGAGAGGCAAATAAGTGCCACTTTTTGGTGCAACTACCGTCGACATTTCCACTTATAAAAAAGGGTTATTAGTTACGGCAGCGTGACACTCTTCGTTCCGCCCTCACTCAATTGCTGGCAGGTATCGCGAAGTTCCAGGCCACCGGATGTGGCCACACTGGCGACCCGTTCAACCTGCCGGCAGAGCGCCAAACGCTCCGCCGCTTCTTCGCGCTGGCGATCCGCCTTGGCGTTGAGTTGCACGAAATAGCCCCCCAATAACACAGCGACGCACAGCACGCCGACCGCGAGGGAGCGCAAGCTGGTGGACGATGGGCGGGCTGCCGGGCTCATCGGCTTACCATGCCCTGCTCTTCTGATAGCGAACGTCGCCCTGCGTCGCCACGCGAATTAGCGTTTGCATACCGGCCTCCTTAGTGAAGGACGCAATTGTATGCAAATAGAAACACAGTAGATGTCATGGATTTGTAAAGCGACGGCTTACCAGAACCCTGAGCCTGCACTTGCTGGCGTAAGCCCCTGTGGGGGCCGATCCAGCATGCCGCTGACGCGCTAAGCAAGCAGGTCGATCATTTACGTGCCACTTTGTAGCGCACGCAATCCTGATAGAAACTCTGGCGAATCGCTTCTGGCTTGAGCCGAGAGCGACTGTCATACGTCTGCTCGGTGATGCCCATGGCCATCATGCGCATCCAGGATTTATTGAACTTGATGGTCTGGATCTTCTGCCGCGCGGCGTACAGCGACACCCCCGACAGCTTCAGCTCCTGGGCCCTGGCGGCCGTGCCGGCGCCCCAACTGCACATGTACTTGTCACCCTCGCGCAGCTCCCGTGCCTGCACGGCAGCGGCGCCGCCGGCCAGGGAGCAGGCAATCAGCATGATTCCAACAGTGCGCATTTGCTTCCTCACCTAACCACCTGAAAATAAAAGCGATTCTGGAGAGAATTTTGTTACAAATGGGCCATTAAATTGCCTTATCGGTGTGCCATCACCATTGGTAGGTCGCGCTCGCCTGCACCGTGCGCTGTGAGCCATACCAGCACCACGAGTAGGAATAGCACGACGCGACGTACTCTTTATTCGCCAGGTTGGTGGCGTTCAGGGCCAGGCGCAGGTTGTCCTTGAGGTTGGCGATGTTCGGGATGTCGTAGTGCACCGCCGCATCGAACAGGGTGTAGCCCGGTACCTTCAGGGTGTTGGCAGTATCGCCCCAGGACGAGCCGACATAACGCGCACCGGCGCCGGCACCGAAGCCCTTGAGGTTGCCATCATGGAAAGTGTAATCGGCCCACACCGAAGCCGTGTGGCGCGGTACCGCGTAGGTGGTGGTCCCTTCGGCGTTGATGGCCGGGCCTACGCCGATATCGCTGATAGGCGCATAACGCACGGTGTTATTCGACTTGCTGATGCGGTTATCCAGGTAGGCATAGGCCGCCGTAATGTCCAGGTTGTCGTTGAGACTGGCCTTGCCTTCGAGCTCAAAACCACGGGATTGCACTTCACCGTCCTGGCTCTGGCAGCGACCGCTGCCGCACAGGTGGGTGGGGTCCGGGTCGGTGGTGAGGACGTTGGTCTGGCGCAGGTCGAAGATCGCCGCCGTGATAAAGCTGTTGCTGCCCGGCGGCTGGTACTTGATGCCGATTTCATACTGCTTGCCTTCGGTCGGTTTGAATACCGATCCGCCGTAACCGGTGCCCGACTGCGGGTTGAACGACTCCGCATAGCTGGCATACGGCGCCAGGCCATTATCGAAGAGATAGACCAGGCCAATCCGCCCGGTAAAGGCCTTGCTGTCCAGGGAGGATTGGCTCTTGGCCGCGGTGCGCAGGGTCTTGGTCGTGCTGTCGGTGCTGGCCCAGTCATAACGACCGCCCAGCAACAGCACCCATTTGTCCCACTTCATCTGCTCTTGCAGGTAGACCCCGGTCTGTTCGCTGCGCGACGTGCCGTCGGTGGTGTACGCCGGTACCGGCACGGCCGCGCCATACACCGGGTTGAAAATATCCAGGGTCGGCCCGGCGGTATACGTCCCTGAGCCGGACAAGGTATCGGTGCTGGTGTTCTGGTAGTCGAGCCCCATCAGCAGGGTATGTTGCAGTGGGCCAGTGTCGAATTTGGCCTGCACCTGGTTGTCGAGGGTGTAGGCGTCCATGTCGACGTCACTGGCGATGGTGGAACGGCGGATGGTGCGGTAATCCGCCATCAGGTAGTTGCTGTAGAGGCTGCGGTACCGGCCCTCACTGCGCAGGTAACGCGCGTTCTGGCGCACCGTCCACACATCGTTGACGTGATGCTCGAACGCCCAGCCGATGGAGTAGTACTCGCGATCACTTTTCTCGAAGTTCTTTTCGCCGTCGTAGAAGTCCACATCGATGCTGCGCCCGGTCGGGCTGTGTAACACCGAGCCCCAGGCGGGCATCGAGCCGTAGGACGCACCCTTGGGATCCTTCTGGAAATGCCCGAGCAAGGTCAGCGAGGTGTCTTCGTCCGGCCGCCAGGTGAACGCGCTGGACAACGACTGGCGACGGGTTTCGGTGTGTTCGACCTGGCCATCGGCATCGTCGAAAAGCCCGGCCACCCGGTAGGAATACATACCCTGATCATCAATCGGCCCGCTCAAATCGAAGGTGGTGCGCTTTTTGTTGAACGTGCCGTATTCGACGCCCACTTCATGGAACGGCGTGTCCAGCGGGCGCTTGCTGACCATATTGATCACCCCGCTCGGCGTGCCCTGCCCGTACAACACCGACGCCGGGCCGCGCAGCACTTCGACGCGCTCCAGGTCAAAGGCATCCTTTTGTGGCAAGGCATCACGGCTCGACGGCATGCGCAGGCCGTCCAGGTAAGTGGCGGGAGAAAAACCACGGATGGTCAACTGGTCGAGACGCGAAGCCGTGGCGCCGCGGGTTTCCGGGATGACCGCCGCGCTGTAGCGCAGGATCTGGTTGAGGCTCTCGGCGTTCTGCGCGCGCATCTGGTCTTTGGTGACGATGGAGATCGACTGCGGGGTTTCGATCAGCGCGGTATCGGTCTTGGTGCCCGACAGACTGCGCGTGGCCACATAACCGGCGACCGGCCCGGTGGGGCTTTCGGCCTGGTAGGCGCCACTGATGGTGGTGGCCTGCAACTCCATGGCGCTGCCGTTATCGGGGATGGCTTCCAGGCGGTAACGGTCGGCAGAGATCTTCAGCGCCTGCAAGCCGCTGCCGGCGAGCAACTGCGCCAGCGCCACGTCGGTGGCGTATTGCCCGCTCACACCGTTGCTGCGCTTGCCGCGTGTCAGGCTCGCATCAAACGCCAACACCAGGCCCGCCTGCTCGGCCAGGCTATTGAGCGCCTGACTCAAGTCACCGGCCGGAATCTGGAAGGAACGCACAGCGCTGCTGCTTTCTTCGGCGAAGGCGGATTGGACGTTCAGCAACGGCACGGCGGCGAAAGCCAACGCCACTGACAGGGCCAGTGGGTGCAAGGGACGAGCAAGGCGCGACATGGGAAATCCTGGGTAATAGAGGTTCTATTAACCATGACGGCCAGGTCGGTAAATCGGGCAAGGATGAGAGCAGTTTTTATTTGAGCAGCGTAGATCGGTGTGTCGTGTTTCCCTCATTAACCCCACGCCACCACCAACAACCCTACCCCCAACACCAAACACAACGGCGAATAAAACCACGTATCCAACCGCGCAAACCGTGATCCCCCCACCTTCTTGAAAAACCCCACCAACTCCGAATCCCCAATCGCCCTGGCAAACATCACCATGGCAATCGCGCTGATCGCCCATTGCAGGGCCGCATGGGATACCGCCGAGAAATACAACCCGGCGCGCAGGCAGACCATCAGTGCAATCGCTACCAACCCCATCGCCACCAGGAAGGTACCCAGCGCCGAAGGTTTGAACGCCGGGCGAGGTCCGCTGGCGAATTCGCCGGGCAGTTGGGGGATGGCGGCGAGGCTGCCGAGTTTGCCGCCCGCAGCCCAGTAAAGATGCACCATGCTGATGCAAGTAAAAACGCCGACGATCCATCGTGCGATGAAAAAGCTCATGACTGGCTCTCCCTGAAAAGGTGCGAAACAGGATAGTCGCCCTGAGATTTTTTGCAGGTATTTCGTCGGCGGCTGATGGTAAAGTGCCGCCCCATGAAACTCGCCCGCGCCGATCGCTCGCTCATTGCCTGGATGCTCTATTGCTGCGTCCTGTTCAATGTGTTCGCCTGCAGTATCGGTCACGGGCAGATGGTGGGGATGCAGCTCAATGGCATCGGCGGGCAGTTCTGCACCGTCGACCCGCGTACCCAGGCGCCCCAGCCAACCAACTCCACCGATGAGAGCCTGCCCACGCTGTCCAAGGCGTTTGGTTGCCCGCTGTGCTCGAGCGGCGGCATGGGACCGGCGCTTAACTCCAGCCTGAATGTGGCGGTGCTGCCACAACCCCATGCACCACCACCGGCCGTCGTGCTGGCCGCTGACATCCCTGCCCGCTTCACCTGGCCCACGGCTAACCCGCGCGCGCCACCCGCCTTCGCCTGATCCCTTTGCTTTCCAATCTGCACTGACCACCGGTTCCACACGGAATGACGGACGGCCGTGCGTTGTTTTCAAGCCAAGTTTTTCAGGATTCAAGCATGAAACATCTACCTCTGTTGGCGGGCCTGTTCGGCTGCCTGCCTGTCTGCGCCTGGGCCCTCGAGCTGGCCCCGACTACCATTGATGGCGAATCAACTGCCGAACCCGGCCTGACCCTGGATCAATCCAGCGGCGTCGCTTCGCGGCTCGGATTGAGCGTGCGGGAGACCCCGGCGTCGGTGGCCATTGCCAGTCGCAATGACATCGAGCGCCATGGTGCCAAGACGTTCCGCGATGCGGCCAACACCCTGCCCGGCGTCAACGCCAGTGCGCCCCCCGGCTTCGGCGGTTTTGTCTCGTATCGTGGTTTTACCAGCAGCCAGATCACCCAAATGTTCAACGGTATCAATGTCGCCACCGGCCTGGCCCGCCCCGTGGATGCCTGGATCTATGACCGCGTGGAACTGGTCGGCGGCCCCGCCTCCCTGATCAACGGCGCCGGCTCCGTCGGCGGTTCGCTCAACTACGTGACCAAGCTGGCCACCCGTGAGGAGCAGGCCGCCGAAGGCCAGCTCACCTATGGCAGCTACGACACCGCCGGCATGGCGTTCGGCGTCAATCACGCGTTCACCGAACCCGGCGCCGAGGTGCAGCATTACGCACGCCTGGATCTGAGCCGCAACACCAACCACAGCTACATCGACCGCGACCAGCGCGAAGCCTGGAGCCTGGCGTTTTCCCTGCTCAGCGATCTCACCCCCGACCTGTCCCATACCCTGGCGCTGGAATACCAGGATGAGCATGAAGACAGCCCTTACTGGGGCACGCCGGTGCTCAATCCCAAGGCCGGCGAGCTGAAGATCGACAAACACAACCGTTTCAATAACTACAACGTCGCCGACGGCCGTTACGAGCAGCGCACGATCTGGGCGCGTTCGATCATCGACTACCGGATCAGCGACAGCACGACGCTGAAAAATACGCTCTACCACCTCGATAGCCAGCGTGATTACCGCAACCTCGAAACCTACCAATACAACGCCGATAACAGCGCGGTAAACCGCTCCACCGCGTACCAGGTACGCCATCAGGGCGAACAGAACGGCAACCAGTTCGAGCTGCGCCATGACGACAGCCTCTTCGGCCTGTCGACCACCTGGTCCGGTGGCTTTGAGTACAAGGTCAATAGCACCACCAACACGCCACTGAATGTACCGGGTAACAGCACCGTGGACCCGAACGGCTTCAACCCCGGGCACTTCTACGACCTCCCGCGTACCCGGGAGCGCTTCGGCCAGGACAAGACCAACGAGGTCACCACCAAGGCGTTGTTCGTGGAAAACCGCCTGGGCCTGACCGATAAACTCTCGCTGCTGACCGGCCTGCGCTACGACGCCATCGACCTGGATGTCACCAACCATCGTGCAGTCACGGCCACCAACCCACGGCACTTCAAGCGCAGCTGGGAACCGGTGACCGGTCGCGTCGGCCTGACGTACCAGTTCATCCCCTCGGCCAATGTCTACGTGCAATACAGCACCGCCGCCGAGCAACCGAGTACGACCACCCAGGTGTTCGATGTCTCGACCGGCAAGCAGTGGGAGGTCGGCAGCAAGTTCGACTACTTGGACGGCCGTGGCTCGGCCACCGTTGCTGTCTACACGATCGAACGCAAGGACTTTGCCGTGACCGACCCGCAGGACCCGACCATGAGCATCCCGGTCGGCGCTCAGTCATCGAAAGGCATCGAGCTGGCCAGTTCATTGCGCATCACGCCCAGGTTGCTGGCGGAAGGCAACGTCGCCTGGGTGGATGCCGAATACGATGAGTTCAACGAAAAGATCGCCAGTGGTGCGGTGGTCTCGCGCAAGGGCAACACGCCGACCAACGTACCAAAACGCGTGGGCAACCTGTGGCTGACCTATGACTTTGCCGAGGACTGGCAAGGCGGCTTGGATGCGCGGTATGTCGCCGACGTCTACGCGGACAATGCCAATACCCAGACGGTACCGGCCTACACGCTGTTCGGGACGTTCCTGCGCTACAAGGTGGACGCCCACACCTCGGTCACCGGCCGGGTGCGCAACCTGACCAATGAGGTGTATGCCGAGTTTGCCCATGTGTCGCCGGCGTATTACCTGGGATCGCCACGGACGTTTGAGCTGGCGGTGCAAACCAAATTCTAAAGCGGCAATGCAAACAACATGTGGGAGGGGGTTGCTCCCTCCCACATTATTTTTTGATCTCCACTCGGCAATAAGCGCCGTGCTTACTTCAAGCTGGCTTCGACCTTCTGCGCCACATCATCCGTCAACCATGCCTTCCACACCTCAGGATGCTCCTTGAGGAACGCCTGGGCCACCTCCCGGGGTGCGGTGTGATTCTCGCTCATGGTCGCCAGGGCTTTGTTCAGCGGCTCGATGGGAAACTCGACCTTCTCGAAAAACCCGGCAATCTGCGGATGTTCCTTCTGGAACGGTGTGGACACGCCAATGCTCAACTTGGATGCCAGCGAACGCGTCGGCTTCGGATCGGGGTTATCCGCATCCGTCAGGGTCTTCCAGGCCTCGGCATCAAACGGTGGTTCTTCCAGCTGGATCAACTTATAACGGCCCATCAGCGGCGTCGGTGACCAGTAGTAGAACAATACCGGCTTGCCGCGACGGATGGACGAGGCAATTTCGGCATCCAGCGCCGCTCCCGAGCCACTGCGAAAGTTCACGTAGCTGTCATCCAGGCCGTAGGCCTTGAGCTTCTGCTTGTTGACCACTTCCGAGGTCCAGCCGATGGGGCTGTTGAGGAAACGCCCCTTGCCTGGGGATTCCGGGTCCTTGAACACGTCCTTGTAGCGGGCCAGGTCCTTCACGCTCTTGAGGTCGGGCGCCAGGGGCTTGATGCCTTTGGCCGGGTCGCCCTTGACCACGTATTCCGGCACCCACCAGCCTTCGGTGGCGCCCTTGACCGTATCGCCCAGGCCCACCACCTTGCCTTCGGCCTCGGCCTTGACCCACACAGGGCTGCGGCCGGCCCACTCTTCACCGATGACCTGGATGTCGTTCTTGGCCAGGGCGGTTTCCAAGGTGATGGTGGTACCGGGCAAAGTGTCGGTGGGCAAGTCGTAGCCCTTCTCGACGATGACCCGCAGGACTTCAGTGATCAGGCTGCCGCTTTCCCAGTTCAGATCGGCAAAGTGCACCGGCGCCTGTGCGGCCGAAGCTGACAACGAAGCCACTGATAAACTCAGGGTCGTCAGCGATGCAGCCAACAGCGTTCTCAATCCTTTCATCCCTTGCACCTCGCGATATCGCAGCAAACAACGAACGGCTTTGCTGACTATGCGCGAAGCCTCTGAATAGTTAAGTCAACTCAACTGTAGTAGAGGTTCCGGGAGAGAAGAGATGTTCGCAGTATTGACTGATTATTCGCTGGCCTTGAACGTTACCAGCTCACCCTTGCGCCACTTGGCGGCCTTGCCGGTCACGGCCTTGAGGGTTTTGGTCAGGCCTTCCTGCAGTTGTTCATTGGCTGCAAACACCAGCATCACGCTATGGCCTTCCTTGAAGACAATGCCCTGCCCTTCGGCCGAAGAAACAAAGGCGTAATCGCCCAGGCCATACACGGTCAACTTGATATCGCGGAACTTGAGTTCGAACTTTCCACCTTCACGACTGGGCAATACCGCAGCACGAAAATGGTCACCCACCTTGAGCTCCAGACGGGGCTTGTCATCCACAACCATTGCCGCTTCGGTATCGATTTCGGCGATGTAAATGCCTTCCGGCGTCTGCTCAGTGATGTAAACAAAACGGGATTGAAACTGTTTGACCAACTTTGCGCGCAAATCACCCAGCACGAACAACGCGTGCATATCCAGATTACTGACTGCCAAGGAAACGCCCCCACATCAAAAAGAACACTGTCCGCCAGAGCGGGCAGCACAAAGAAACGGCCATCTCGGCACGATCACACAACACATTCATTGAAAAACTGAAGAAGCCCCAGCGACCGCGCCCAAGGACCGGTCCAGGTCTGCACGATGGGCCTTGTGCAGGGACATCGGGCAGCGCAGGAGATCACAGGTTCAACAACCAGAGAATACCGGTCGACCCGCTTCAGAGAATAACACTATTAAAAACGCAGTTTCCGACAGCCTATACAAACAAAAACACCTCGGCGTGGAACCAGACGCCAGCTGCCGACAACAATACTAAAACAGCAACACGGGTTAAAACCACCTGTAACGATGCTGGGGGGTCAACAAGATCGATCGACAGGAGCTGACCATGCAACGACGCCAATACGACGCTACGTCTTCCCGCACTCGTTCATCATGTCAGGACGAACGCCAATACTACTGCCTGCGCAGTCCCAACGGGTACCCCCATTCCGTTCTTTACCAAGTGGTACCGGCCGGAAGAAACTTCTTCCATATCCGCGAAGTCACCAGCGGCAGGATCAAAGGCTTTCGCAGCGACCACATCCAGGCGTGTGAACTGGCCAAGCGGCTGGAAGCATCCCTGCACGGTGGGATCGTTTCGTCACCCGGATGACTTTACTGCGCCGCCGCCCCTCAACAACTGCCATACTGGCCTGTCCATCGAAATTTGCCCCGCGCGGGTCAGGTTTCATCAGTGCAGTTAGTTACCTCGAAGGGAAGGCTATACGTGACGGAATTTGATATTGGCGAATTTTTTATCCATGGCGACGCAAGGGAAGTAGACGGTGAGTTTCAAGCAGTGATCGTGATGCGCGCCAAGCCACCGTTAACCACCGTCACCATACATCAGGTGGAAAAAGACCGTTGGTTCAAGACACTTGATACCGCCGCCATCGCCGCCAAAGAGTCCGCCCTGGCACTCAAGACTGCGGTGGATTCAGGGGCACTGACCTCCTGACAATCCGATCGAACTCTACCGCGCCACAAGCCTCCCATGCATAACGATCCTGAAACCCGCATGGAGACAGATATGGATGCGCCAATACCTACACTCGAAACGTTATTTGAACAACTGGGCCTGGACTCAACACCCGAAGCTATCGATGCCTTTATCGTCGCGCACCCGCTGAGTGAGGACGTGAAGTTGATCGACGCGCCGTTCTGGACACCGCAGCAGGCTCAGTTTCTCAAGGAAGAACTGCGTGAAGACGCCGACTGGGCCATGGCAGTGGATGAGCTGAACCAGCGCCTGCATCAACCGCATTAATCCACTCAATGCCGGCTGTCTGACCGTAACAGGCGCAATAGCGCTGGCCAGGCAGCCTGGTATTTCCCAGCCGCTTCCAGGCTGGAGAATGCACCGACAGCAACACTCCCTAGCGCGCGCCCTTCGCCCCCTCCGGCTTATAGCCCAGGCGCAAGCCACCCCAATGCCGCCCCCGGACCATGATCGGCACCGACAAGTCGTGCATCAACTCGCCGGTATCGCGGGTGTAGGTCTGCAATAACACCGCTTGCTGATGGCTGCCGCAACGGATCCCGGTGCGGTCATCGAACTTGCGCTTGGTGCGGTTCTGCACCGCGTCGACCTGGGCATCACCGGTCAGCGCCTGGGAAAACGCCTTGTTATGCGTCGGCACATACCCCTGGGGCGTGCAGGCAATGGCAAACACCAAGCCTTCATGACGAGGCAACAGTGCTTCCTGAATCGCCGGCAATACCTGATCGGTGTAGCCGTCAAATCGCGTGTGGTACTTGGTCGGGCTGGTGTTGGGGATTGGGGTGTAGCTGCGGTCGAACAAGTCGTCGAGGCTGATGCGATGTTGCTCCACATCGGCCTCGAACTGCGCAGCAATACGACTGGCCCCCTCGCGCGCCAGGTCATAGACACGCTGGTGATAGTCATCCAGGCCGACTTCGGCGAGGCGCTCGCTGATGGTTTCCGCCTGCCCTTCCATTTGCACAGCGGCGTCGGCCAGTTGCCGCGTTTGCCGGTCACTCACATCCAGGTCGCTGCGCATCTGCTCCACGGCATGGAACAGGCTGTCGAGCTGGGCGCGGTTGGTGTCGGCGCCCTGGGCGATGGCGCTGACCTGCCCCTCCACATCCGCCGCCAGGCTGGCGATGCTGTGCAGGTGTTCCCCCGCGTGCTCCACCTGCTCGACACCGGTGTTCAGATCCGCCGATAGCTGGCGAATCTGCTCCACCACCTGGGCGGTGCGTTGCTGTATATCCGCCACCATCACCCCGACTTCATCGGTGGCGGTGGCCGTACGCCCGGCCAGCCCGCGCACTTCATCGGCCACCACGGCAAACCCGCGCCCGTGCTCGCCAGCGCGCGCCGCTTCAATCGCGGCGTTAAGCGCCAGCAAGTTGGTCTGGCTGGCGATGGACTGGATCACCAGGGTCACGCGCTGGATTTCTTCGCTGCGCTGGCTCAAGGCTTCGATCAGCTCGCGGCTGGCATTGGCGCGCTGGCTGAGCTGGTGCATGCGGGTGATCGACAGGGAGAGCACTTCGCGGCCCTCGGTACTGCGCTGGTGCGCCTGGCTGGCCGCGCCCAGAGCCTGGCGACTCAGTTGGGAGGTGACTTTTTCAGTCTCGATCATCACTTCGGCGCTGCTGACAATCTGCTTGGCCGCGCTCAACTGCGACTGCACACGTGCCGCCAGTTGCTTGACCGAATAGGCCACGCCTGCCGCCGAGAGGGCGTTATGGCTGGTGGTATAGGAAAGATCGCGGGTCAGGTCGCCAATCGCATTGACGGCTTCGGACGGCGCGGTGCCGACGGTAGTTTTTTTCAGGCGGGGCAGCCAGATCACCAGCAAGGCGATTGGCAGGCAGAGGTATATCGGCAGGCTGGCAAACGCCAGGCCCAGCAGTACCAGCACCAGGGCGGTGCTCTGCAAGAGCGGCATCAACCAGCCGGGCAACCCGCGCACCACCGGTTGCGGTGGCACTGCTGCGCCCATCAGAGATCCGTCTCCAGCCATCGTCGTTACCCCACTGCTTGTCATTATTGTTCCTGCATTAAACGCCACTATCGAGCCATTATCCATGGGCCTTTAGTGGGGTAGCTTGCAGCAGATCAATAGACGGGGCGTAACGAGTGTTTCTCCGGAGAACCGCGCAGGCGGTTCCCCAGCTTCACCGCATCAGGCTTGGCGCTGGTGCTTGTCGATCTGCTCGTGGCGCTCTTGCGCTTCGATGCAGTATTTGGTGGTAGGGCTGATCAGCAGGCGCTTGAGGCCGATAGGCTCGCCGCTGTCATCGCACCAGCCGAAGGAATCTTCCTTGATGCGTTCCAGTGCACGCTCAAGCTGCGGCAGCATGCGCTGGTCGCGGTCGATGGCGTTTACCAGCCAGGTGCGCTCTTCTTCCACGGAAGCAGCGTCAGCCGGGTCAGCCGGGGTGTCCAGGCTTTCAATGGCGATGCGGTTCTGTTCAATGCGCTCGTGGTGCTCCACCTTCATGTCTTGCAGCAACTTCTCAAAAAAAGCGTGCTGTTCGGCATTCATGTAGTCATCCGCCGGCATGGCCAGCAACTTTTCCTTTGTCATTGATTTCTCTATAAAAAATACGTGCATTAAGGCGAATAAGGGAGCGTTCCGGTCGACCCGTGCAGGTCTCGGAAAGGCGCCATCCATTCCAAGCGCCACCCGGCACTCAATTTACGAGGGGCGGCAGTCTAAGGCCGACTTGAGGGCACAGCAACTGAAATGACAGGCATTTTTACCGATATAACCCCCAAAGGCACCAGGACGGGCTTGGCGAATGGTCATCGGAGTGCGTTTATAGCAAGAAATTCAGTGTTGTGGAGCTATATAGAAGACAAACGGTTGAAACAGACTGTTGATGATTAAATGTGGGAGGGGCAACCCCCCTCCCACATTTTGTACTGCGTCAGCGCTTGAGCTTGCGCTTATTGCGATATTGGTCGATCACCACCGCCACCACGATGATCAGGCCCTTGATGATGTCCTGGATATACGCATCCACCCCGACAAAGGTAAACCCGCTGGCCATCACCCCGAGGATCAGCGCGCCGATCACGGTGCCGGTGATACGCCCTACCCCGCCCGCCAGGCTGGTGCCGCCGATCACCGCGGCGGCAATCGCATCCAGCTCATAAGACATGCCCATGCCCGCCTGGCCGGTGGCAGCGCGTGCCGAGGCCACCACACCGGCCAGGCCTGCCAGGAGGCCGGCAATGCTGTAGACGATGATCAGGTGACGCTTGACGTTGATCCCCGACGTCCGCGCCGCCTGCATATTGCCGCCGATGGCGTAGGTGTACTTGCCGTACTTGGTGTAGCGCAGGGCGATATGGAAGATCACCGCCACCACCAGAAAGATGATCACCGGCATCGCACCATGACCGATGGCCGTGTACGAATCCGAGAGCATGCTCACCGGCTGGCCTTCGGTGTAGTAGCGCGCCAGGCCACGGGCCGAGACCATCATGCCCAGGGTCGCGATAAACGGCGGGATACCGGTCACCGCAATGATGCTGCCGTTGATCGCCCCCGCCAGCAGCCCCACCCCCAACCCCATCGCCACCGGAATCCACACCGGCAAGTCCGTCAGCGAAGGGAACACCGCCCGGGAAAAGTCGGAGGTTTGCGCCAAACTGGCGGCGATCATCGCCGACAGCGCCAGCACCGAACCCGAAGACAGGTCGATCCCCGTGGTGATGATCACCTGGGTCACGCCGATCGCCAGCAGGCCGATGATCGACACTTGCAGGATCATCAGCACCAGGCGCTGGGAATTCATCAGGAAGCTCTGGTCACGCACGATCCAGCCAAACAGCTCAAACACCAGGCCGATGCCGATCAGCACCAGGAAGATGCTCAGCTCGGTAGGCAAGCGTCGCCGGTGCTTGACCGGTGCCGTGGCAGGCTTGTTGTCTGTTATTGCGTTCATAGCCAATCACCTTCTTATTCTATGGCACGGGCCAACCGCAGGCCCGCGCGGCTGTTCGTCAGTGGACCGCGGTCATACCGGAGGCCAGCTGCATGACTTTTTCCTGGGTCGCATCGGCGCGGTCCAGGGTGCCCATCAGTTCGCCTTCGTGCATCACCATCACCCGGTCGCTCATGCCCAGCACTTCAGGCAGCTCCGAGGAAATCATGATCACCGCCATGCCTTCGCTGGCGAGGAACGAGATCAAGCGATAGATCTCGGCCTTGGCCCCCACGTCGATACCCCGGGTCGGTTCATCGAGAATCAGCAAGCGTGGGTTGGTCATCAGCCAGCGCGCCAGCAAGGCTTTCTGCTGGTTGCCGCCGGACAAGGTGTCGATGCACTGCTCCAGGGACGGCGTCTTCACCCGCAGTTTCTTGCACATGTCCTCGCACAGGGCGCGCAGGGCTTTCTGCTGGATAAAACCGTTGCCCGAATAGTGCGGCAGCACGGCCATTTCCATGTTTTCCAGCACCGACAGGCAGGGGAACAGGCCACTGAGCTTGCGGTCCTCGGTCAACAGCGCAAAGCCTTTTTCGATGGCCATGTGCGGGTCGCTGATGCGCACCGCCTCGCCATCCAGGGTGATCTGCCCACCGCTGCTGGGGGTGATGCCGAAAATGGTTTCCGCCACATTGGTACGCCCCGAGCCCATCAGCCCGGCGATGCCGAGGATCTCACCGGCATGCAGGTCGAACGACACGCCCTTGAACACCCCGTCCAGGCGCAGGTCGCGCACCGACAGCAGCAGCTCGCCAATGGGCGTCTCGCGCACCGGGAACAACTGGCTCAGCTCACGCCCCACCATCATCGAGATCAGGCTGTCACTGTTCATGCTGTCGGCGCGTTGCAGGCCGATGTACTGGCCGTCGCGGAACACCGCCACTTCATCGGCAATGGCGAACACTTCGTTCATTTTGTGCGTGATGTAGACGATGCCTTTGCCCTGGGCCTTGAGGTCGGCAATGATCGAAAACAGGTGGGCCACTTCCTTATCGGTAATGGCCGACGTCGGTTCATCCATGATCAGGATGTCGGAGTCGTAGGACACGGCCTTGGCAATCTCGACCATCTGCCGCTCGGCGATGCTCAGGTTACCCACGTGTTCCTCGGGGTCCAGGTTAATGCGCAGGCGCGCCAGCAACTCGGCGGTGCAGCGGTGCATTTCGCGGTGGTTGACCATGTGCAGGCTGTTGAGCTGCTCGCGTCCGATCCAGATATTCTCGGCGATGCTCATGTGCGGCATCAGGTTGAGTTCCTGGTGGATCATTGCGATCCCGGCCTTCTGCGCCGCCAGCGGAGTCTCAAACACGATCGGCTTGCCGCGCAGGCGGATTTCGCCGGCGTCGGGCTGGTAGATGCCGGCGATGATCTTCATCAAGGTCGACTTGCCCGCACCGTTCTCGCCCATCAGCGCCAGCACCGTGCCGGGGCGCACACGCAGTTGTACGTCGGCCAGGGCCACGACGCCGGGAAAGCCTTTGCTGATGTTGACGATTTCCAACAGGTAGGGTTCGTCCAGCGGCAACGGCTGGATACCGGGAGGCTGCGAGACAGCGGCTTGAGCGAGCATAAGACGGTACTCCATCAGCAGGGCGGGCACGACCGCCCTGCCGGTTCATTGTTGTTATGTCAGGGCTACTTGAACTTGGCGACGTTTTCCGGCGTGATCAACTGGAACGGGATGATCACGTTCTGCTCGACCGGTTCCTTCTTGGCCATCTTGCGCGCCGCTTCCACTGAGCCCACTGCCTGGCCCTTGGCGTCCTGGAACGCGGAGGCGGCCATGTCACCCTTGGTGATCGCATTCAAGCCGTCCGGCGTACCGTCGACCCCCGCGATCAACACACTGCCCTTTTCCTTGCCGGCCGATTTCAGCGCCATGGACGCGCCGATTGCCATCTCATCGTTGTTGGCCAACACCGCATTGAACTCACGGCCTTGGGTCAGCCAATCGTTGACCAGGGTCATGCCCTTGTCCCGCAGCCAGATGCCGGTCTGTTCCTGTTCGATCTTGATGTCCGGGTACTTGGCCAACACTTCCTTCACACCCTTGGTGCGGTTGGTGGTGGAGTTGTTCGCCAGGTCGCCCAGCAGGATCACGATCTTGCCCTTGCCACCGAGTTTTTCAGCGATGTACTGCATTTGCAGCTTGCCGGCCTCGACGTCATCGGAGGTCACGGCCACCACGTCCTTGGGCAAGTCCTTCTGGTCGGGACGGCGGTTGACGAACACCAGCGGGATACCGGCCTTGGTCGCGGCATTGATGATGTTCTTGGTGGAGGCTGTGTCGACCGGGTTGACGATAATCGCGTCGACTTTCTGGCTGATAAAGTTCTCCACCTGGCTCAGTTGCTTGACCACGTCGGCGCGGGCGTCTTCGAACTGCAGCTGCACGCCATCGCCCTTGGGATAGGACTTGGCTTGCTTGTCCATGTCTTCGCGCAGGTAAGTGAGGAAGGTGTCATCGAACGCGGACATGCTCACGCCGACCTTGATGTCGGCGGCGCTGGCAAAACCGCTGGCCAGCATCAAGGATAAAGCCAGCGCGGTAAAACGGATCGGGGTCTTCATGAACGGTCTGTCTCCACTTTCTTGTTGGTTTTTTGGACGTTGCGTTTATCAGAGCTCGGCGGGCAGTCGTACGACCGGTGCGCCTGGAATGCAGCAGACCAGCGCGCCTTGGTTTTCGACGCACAGCATATTAAGGAAGGAGAAGTAGAACGGCCGGGCGCGGGGCAGGCCGCGGGGCGTGTGGGCAGGGCGTAAAACTCGCAGTACAGCGTTGAAGATTTTCATCTGACGGTACCTGGTTGTTTTTGATCTTGTTTTTGTTGAGTCGCCCGAATCGAGTCCGAACGTACTTTATGCAACCTGGAAAAGACTTTATTGGAAAATAATTTCCATATCAACCTGTTTTAGAATTTTATTCTATTTTTGTTGAAACCACCTGCTGGCGCTCGGCGCTGAGGCGTGCGGCGTCCAATATACGGGTGGTTTCCAGCGCGTCATACGCATCCACGGGCAACGGTCCCTGCCCTTGCACGGCCGCTTGCAACTGGCGATAGAACTGGGTCCAGCAGCCCTTCTCCGACGGCACTCGCTCACGTTCCGGCCCCTGTTCGAACCAGCCCCAGCGGCGATGTTCTTCTGCACCCCAGTGCTCGCCTTCGGTTTTCGGCGACTTGCCGGCCATCAGCGCTTCTTCCTGGCCGTCCAGTCCGTCCACGGTGTAGCAACCCAAGGTGCCACTGACGCGAAAACGCGGAGCCTGGCTGTTCTGCAGGGCGTTGCCCCACAAATGGGAAACCACTCCGTTGGCGTGGGTCAGGGAGACGAAGAAACCATGGTCGAGGTTCGGGTATTCAGGGGTGAACTGTAACTGCGCAAAGACCCGGTCCACCGGGCCGAACAGTTGCAGCGCCTGGTCCACCAGGTGGCTGCCCAGATCGCGCAACCAGCCGCCGCCGCTGGCATTGCCCACGGCTTGCGGGCTGTAGCGCTCGACGCGGGATTCAAAGCGGGTGATCTCACCCAAGGCGCCGGCGTCGATCAATTTGCGCAGGGTCAGGTAGTCCGAGTCCCAGCGCCGGTTCTGGTAGACGCTGAGCAACACCTCATGGCGTTCGGCGGCTGTTATCAGCGCCTGGGCCTGTTCAGCGTTGGCGGCAAAGGGTTTGTCGCTGACCACCGTCACACCGTGTTCGATAGCCTCCAGCACCAGCGCCGGGCGGCCCTTGAGGGTGGTGGAGATGACCAAGGCATCAACACCGGCTTCGACGATCTGGCCGATGCTGTCAAAGGCCTGGACGCCGGGGTGGTCGGTTGCCAGTTGCTGGCGACGTTCGGGTGAGCGGGTGACGACACCGACAAACGTCGCCCCCGGCAAAGTTGCAATCAGCGGCGCATGAAAGAAGCGCCCTCCGTGGCCATAGCCGACAAGTCCGATTCGCATGATCAACTCCTGAATTGAATTGGAAACCAATCAACTGTGGGAGGGGGCTTGCCCCCGATAGCGGTGGGTCAGATAACAACTGGTTGACTGACACACTGCCATCGGGGGCAAGCCCCCTCCCACATTTTTAACAGAGTTCCTTCAGTGATTTAGCCGTAGAAGTGCGGACGATCCGGCAAGCTGACCTTCACAATCTGCTCACTGCCCTGCGCTTCAATACACGCATCCGCCGCCACCGCCGCCGCAAACCCATCCCACGCCGACGGCCCGCCAACCTGCCCGGCGCGCACGCTATCAATAAAGGCCTGCAACTCCACGTCATAGGCGCCGATAAAACGGTCCTTCCAATCCATCAGGATCGCATTCGACAGCTTGGCCCCACTGCGCAGTTGCACCTGGGACGGCTCCGGCAGTTTGGCGATGCCGGTCTCCCCCACCACTTCGCACTGGATGTCGTAGCCGTACTGGCAGTTGACGAACACTTCCACATCGATACGGGTGCCCTTGGCGGTTTCCAGCAGCACGATCTGCGGGTCACGCAGATGGGCCAGGGCCTTGCTGGTCTTGCGCGGGAACACCACCTGCACCGACACGTAGTCGTCGTTGAGCAGCCAGCGCAGCACATCCAGCTCGTGGATCAGGGTGTCGGTAATCGCCATGTCGGTCTTGTAGTTCTCGCCCACCGTCGGGTTGCGGTGCGCGCAGTGCAGCATCAACGGCTCGCCGATCTGGCCGCTGTCGATCACCGCCTTGAGGGCGCGATAACCTTCGTCATAAGGACGCATAAAGCCGACTTGCACCAGGCGCTTGCCGTAGGCCACTTCGGCGTCGACGATCTTGCGGCAGCCTTCGGCCGTCACCGCCAGGGGCTTCTCACAGAACACCGGTTTGCCTGCGGCGATGGCGGCGAGCACGAACTCCTCGTGGCTCGGGCCCCAGGACGTGACCAGAATCGCCTCGACCTGCGGCGAGTTGATCAGCGCATGGCCATCCGGGTACACCTCGGCGTCCAGCTTCAACTCCGCGACCACCTTGGCGGCCTGCTCAAGGTTGATGTCGGTTACGGCCACCACCTGGCTGTTGAGCAAGGTCTGGCTGCACCGACGAATATGGTCACGACCGATGGCGCCGGTACCGATGACACCTAGCTTCAAAGACATACAAACACTCCTCTTGTTATTAGTACTGCCGGGCCTTGGCCAGGTGTTCATTGAGTTTTTTCGCGGCGGCGTTGGTGCGTTCGCTGGTGGACACCTGCGCCACCCCCACCCGCCACCACGACAGGTAGCCGTGAACCATGGTCTTGGGCAGGACCTTGATGTCGATCAGGGTCGAGACGCTTTGCGTACGCGCATCGGCCAGCGCCGCTTCCAGCTGTTCCACGCTGCTGACCTTGTAGGTCTTGCAGCCGTACGCCGCCGCGCTCATGGCGAAATCCACCGGCACCAGGCCACCGTCGAGCTTGCCGCTCTCGGGGTTGCGGTAACGGAACTCGGTGCCGAAGCTGTCCATGCCATTGCCGATCTGCAAATTGTTGATGCAGCCGAAGGCCATGTTGTCGAGCAGCACCACGTTGATCTTGCGCCGCTCCTGGATCGAGGTGGCCAGCTCCGAGTGCAGCATCATGTAGGAGCCATCGCCGACCAGGGCGTAGACCTCCTTGGTCGGCTCGGCCAGCTTCACGCCGAGGGCGGCGTTGATCTCATAGCCCATGCACGAATAGCCGTACTCGACGTGGTAGGTGTTGACGCCCTTGCTGCGCCAGGCGCGCTGCAAGTCGCCGGGCAGGCTGCCGGCCGCAGCGACGATGATCGCGTCGTCGGCCAGGGTCTGATTGAGGACGCCGAGCACCCGGCTCTGGGTCAGGCACGAGCCGGTCAGTTCGATGAATTCACGCAGCACGGCGCGGTCGAGGTGGTCGTCGACTTCCGGCACAAAATCATCGCCGTGGTATTCGACCTGATGGACACGGTCCACTTCGGCGTCCAGTTGCGCCTTGGCGTCGGCGATCTGCTCACCCCAGCCGGAGCGGTAATCACCGAGGGCATCGGCCAGCGCTTCGAGGGCGACCTTGGCGTCGGCCAGTACTTGCACGCCGTCGAGTTTCAAGGCGTCGCAGGGGCTGATATTGAGGTTGAGAAACGTCACCTCGGCGTGCTTGAACAGCGATTTCGACGAGGTGGTGAAGTCGGTATAGCGGGTGCCGATGCCGATGATCAGGTCCGCCTCGGGCGCCAGCAGGTTGGCGGCCAGGCAACCGGTTTCGCCGATGCCGCCGACGTTCAGTGGATGGCTGGAAACCACGGCACTCTTGCCTGCCTGGGTTTCGGCGAAGGGAATATCAAAACGCTCGGCAAAGGCTTGCAACGCGGCATTCGCACCGGAGTACTTCACGCCGCCACCGCAGATGATCAGCGGCTTGCGCTTGCCCCGGAACGCCGCCAACGCATCGCCGATCATCGCGGCGGTGGCCGGGCGGCGGTCGATACGGTGCACCCGTTTTTGCAGGAAGTAGTCGGGGTAGTCCCAGGCTTCGGCCTGCACGTCCTGGGGCAGCGCCAGGGTCACCGCACCGGTTTCGGCGGGATCGGTGAGCACGCGCATGGCGTGAATCGCCGCCGTCATCAGTTGCTCGGGACGGTTGATACGGTCCCAGTACTTGCTCACGGAACGGAAGGCATCGTTGGTGCTGATGCTCAGGTCGTGGAACTGCTCGATCTGCTGCAACACCGGGTCGGGCTGGCGGCTGGCGTAGACATCGCCGGGCAACAACAGCAACGGGATACGGTTGGCGGTGGCGGTCGCCGCGGCAGTGAGCATATTCGCCGCGCCTGGGCCGACGGAGGCGGTGCACGCGTAGATCTTGCGGCGCAGGTGCTGCTTGGCAAAACCGATGGCGGCGTGGGCCATACCCTGCTCGTTACGACCCTGATGCACCACCAGGTCGCCGCTGTCCTGCTCCAGGGCCTGGCCCAGGCCCAGCACGTTGCCGTGGCCGAAAATGGTGAACACGCCGGCGACGAACTTGCTCTGCACGCCATCGACTTCGATGTACTGGTTGTCCAAAAACTTCACCAGGGCCTGGGCCATGGTCAATCGGGTGGTGGTCATGTCGCGCCCCTTATCGTTTCTGCAGGTGGGCGATGCTTGCCCCCAAGGCCTGCTGGATATCCGCTAACTCATGCACGCTTGTCGCAAACGGTTCGAACGACAGGTAGCCGCTGTAACCGCTGCTGAGCAAGGTGTCGATCTGCGCGGCATTGCCGAGGATATCGCCCTCGCCCACCAACACGCGGTGACCGTCGCGGATCGAATTGAGCGGCGCCTGGGCATCTTCCACGCCGGAGATATGCACCAGCCCGGTCAGTTCCGGGAAGAACTCATGCTCGCTGGCCAGGTGATGGTGGAAGGTGTCGTGCACCAGGCGGAACACATCCAGGCCGCCGATGGACTGGATCGCGTCCACCGCCACGCGCTTGCGGCGCATGGCGCATTCTTCAAAGCCCAGGGGCTCGATAAAACCGAGAATCCCGTACTCGCGCAGGATCGGCGCCAGCTCGCTCAACGCGGTGCGCAAACCGGCGGCGCGCTGGGCTTCGTTGCGGGTGTCGCCGGGTTCATTGAACGGGCACATCACCAAGCCTTGCGCACCGCATTCGCGGGCATAGGTGGCGAGTGCTATCGCCTGGGCGCGGCGCTCGTCATTCCACACGTCAAAGGGGTACAGCGCGTTGATCGACAGCACCGTGATGCCCTGGGCCGCGCACAATTCACGCACGCGGCTGGCCGGGGTGCCGTATTCGATCTGACGATTCTTGAGGTCGTTGCGAATCTCGATGGCATCGCATTTCAAGGCCACGGCCAGCTGGATGAAATCCGGCAAGGACAGGTTGGGCGCGACCATACGGTTAAGGGCAAAGCGTAGAGGCGACTTCATTGTTATTGTTCTCCGTCCAAACCGTTTTAGAGGTCCAGCAGCCAACTGTGCTGCGGGTCGTTATGGAAATGCCAGGCACGCTTGGGGCCGGCCATCACGTTCAGGTAGTAAGACTCGTAGCCATACGGCACGCTGACCGGGTGATAGCCCTTGGGCACCACCACCAGGTCGCTGTTTTCCACGGCCATGGCCTGGTCGATGCTGCGATCGTCGGTGTACACGCGCTGGAACACAAAGCCCTGGGGCGGGTTGATCTGGTGGTAGTAGGTCTCTTCGAGAAAGCTCTGGTGCGGCAGGTCGTCGGTGTCGTGCTTGTGCGGCGGGTAGCTCGACGAATGCCCCGACGGCGTGCGCACTTCCACCACCAGCAGCGAATGGGCCGGGTCGGTGTCCGGCAGGATGTCGCACACGTAGCGGGTGTTGGCGCCTTTGCCGCGCACGCTGCGCTTGCAGTGTTCGGGGCGGATCAGGCGTGGCTCGAAACCCGGCGCACCCGGCGCGGCGCAGACGGCAATCTGCACGTCGCTCAACGCGGTGACCTGGGCGTCGGTACCCGGCGGCAGATACGCGGCGAACGGCGATTTGTCCTCGAACACTGACTGGCGATCACCGAGGTTCTGCCAGTTGAAGCCCTCGCCTTCGATATTGACCCGACCGCTGAGCAGCACCAGGCACAGCTCCTGATCACCGGCGGTGACCGGCAGGGTTTCACCCAGGCTCAGGCGGTAGGCGGCAAAGCCTACGTACTCCAGGCGGCCCTCTTCCAGGGCGACCATGGTTTGTCCGCGTTTGCTGCTCTTTACCAGCAAGCTCATGGTTTGGTCCTCTCGTTGAGAAGCGCACGCAACGTGTCATAACCCTTTTTTGCATAGACATAGCTGGGCGCCACGGCCGGGTCCTGCTCGGCTTCCACCACCAGCCAGCCCGCGTATTTCGCGGCCATCAGCACATCGAGCAACTCGGCAAAATCGATATCGCCGTCACCGGGCACGGTGAAAGTGCCGTTGACGATGCAATCGGGGAAGCTCCACATCTGGTTGCGCGCCAGTTGCACCACGGCTTTACGCACGTCCTTGAAATGCACATGGCAGACGCGGTCGATATGCGTGCGCAGCACCTCGATGGGTTCGCCGCCGCCCATGTAGCAGTGGCCCGAATCGAACAGCAGGCCGACTTCCGGCCCGGTACGCCGCATCAACTGATCGATGTCTTCAGGCGATTCGACATACGCGCCCATATGATGGTGGTACGCCAGGCGCACGCCCTGGGACAAGGTGAAACGCGCCAGCTCGGTGAGCTTGTCGGCGTACTCCTGCCAGGCCTGTTCACTGTGGAAACGTGGACGTTCGATCAGGCGAATGCGCGAGCCCTGGATCGAATCAGCCACCTCGCCGTACACCAGCACCTTGGCGCCGTTTTGTTTCAGCAGTTCGACGTGGCCGGCGATGGCCTCGATTTCTTCAGCCACCGAGCGGCGGGCCAGGCGGCTGGAGTACCAGCCGGAGACCAGCGCCAGGTCATAGGGACGCAGGACGTCACCGACGCCCTTGGCGTCCTTGGGGAATTTGCCATTGAGCTCAAAACCTTCGTAGCCGATTTCCTTGCCTTCGCTCAGGGCGGTGCTCAGCGGGGTTTCACCGCCGAGGGCCGGAAGGTCGTCGTTGCTCCAGGAGATCGGGTTGATGCCAATTCGGATTGCGGGCATGGCTGCACCTTTATTATTTTCAGGTATCACTGAGATCTGCTTTCTGCTTTATGTGGGGAGGGCTTGCCCCCTCACATTTAGAGCTGGGTTTAGCCTCGGGCACTGCGCCAGGCGTTGATGAGTTGTTCGAAGGTCGCCTGTACCTGCTGAATCAACGTCTCATCATCAATCTCCCCCGCCATCCACAAACGGCTCGGTTCCTGGAAGATCGTGCGGCCCACGGCAAACCCACGGCAGGTACTGCTCTGGCTGGCTTGCTGGAAGCCGGCGGCCAGGCATTCGGCCGAGGCGTTCAGACCCAGCAACACCACGCCACGGCAGTACGGGTCGCGCTCCTGGATCAGTTCGTCGAGCTTTTTCCAGTCCTCGGCCGACTGTGCCTCGATCTTCCACCACGCCGGGTAGATACCCAGGTTGTACAGGCGCTTGAGGCTGCGGTAGAGCACGTCAGGGTAGGTGGACGGATGGTCCTTGGGCGGGATGACTTCCAGCAACAGTTCATGGCCGCTGGTCACCGAAGCCTCGTACACCGCCTTGAGTTGCGCTTCCTGCTCCAGGCGCAACAGGGGCTCGTCGTCGGGGTGGTATTGCACCAGGCACTTGATGATCTGCTCCTGGGGCCAGGCAATCAGGTTGCTGCCGATCGAGCGGCCATGTTCGAACGCCAGCGGCCGCGAGTTCTGCACCTCCACCGGGCGCGCGATCCACCAGCCACGACCGCTGGCGGCATTCAGCGCGTCCTGGCCGAAGCGCTGGTCGGCCAACAGGCCCACGTCGGCCTCGACACCCTGCTCGGCGAGCTTTTTCTCCACGCGTTCGATGGCCTGGATAAACAGCTGCTTGATCTCGCTGATGCGGGTCAGGTCCTGGCCGCCGCGTTGCGCCAGGTCGACCAGTTGCCAGCGGTGATCGAAGGCAAAGATGAACAGCTGTTTCCAGGCTTTGCGCGGCACAGTGACGCGGTGCAGACGTTGCAGGGTCGCGTCCTGGTCAGGCCGGGTGATCGGCACCGGGCTGCTGAACAGGTAATCCAGCTCGGCAGGCGTCGGCATGGCCGGCGCACAGGCGTGGCGCGACACGACGAGACCGCCGCAGGCATTGGCCAATTGGCTGCAGCGCTCATCGCTCGCGTCATTGATCCAGCCGCTGAGAAAGCCGGACATAAAGGCATCGCCAGCGCCCAGCACGTTGAGCACTTCAACCCGCACGCCGGGGTAGATGGCGCCATCTTCCAGCCGCGCCGGGATCGCGCCGTGGATCACCGTGCAGCCTTGCGGGCCGAGCTTGACCACCAGGGTCGCCGGGGTCAGTTCACGCACGGTGCGCAAGGCGGTGAGCAGATCTTCGCTGCCGCCGGCGATCAGGAATTCTTCTTCGGTGCCGACGATCAGGTCGAAACGCGGCAGGATGTTCTGCACATGCTGGCTGACGTTCTGGTCGGCGACAAACCGGGTTTCACCGTCAGCCTTACCCGCCAGGCCCCACAGCACGGGGCGGTAGTCGATATCCAGCACGCGCTTGACGTTGTGCTTGGCCGCATAGTCCAGGGCCTGGATGCTGGCCTTGTACACGCCGTCGGTGGAGAAATGCGTGCCGGTGATCAGCAAGGCTTTGCTGGAGGCAATAAAGGCTTCGTTGACGTCCTCGGCGCGCAGGGCCATGTCAGCGCAGTTTTCGCGGTAGAACACCAGAGGAAAGGTTTCGCGGTCCTTGAGGCCCAGCAGCACCAGGGCGGTGAGGCGTTCCGGGTCGACCTTGATGCCACTGACATCGCAGCCTTCGCGGGCCAGGGACTCCACCAGGAAACGCCCCATGTGGTCGTCCCCTACCCGGCTCAACATTGCCGACTTGAGCCCCAGCCTGGCAGTGCCGAACGCGATATTGGCGGAGGAACCGCCGAGGTATTTGGCGAAGCTGGACACGTCCTCAAGCCGCGCACCTACTTGCTGTGCATAGAGGTCGACGCCCAGGCGCCCGAGGCAAATCAGATCCAATTGACGCCCACTGGCAAAACGAGTCTGGCCCATGCTGGCTCCTGTTATTTTTATCAGCCTGCGTTGTACCGCCGTGGCGACGGCAAACGCTCTTGGTGGAAGCAGACTAGAACGTCCAGCGCGCGCAATCAATATTTATTCCAGAATTATTTTTAGTGGAATATTTTTTCCAATACGTCAGCATAGGGGCATGCCAGCCGCCGTGCATCGTTTCAGCAGGCCACGCGGGCCGTGATGCCGGGGTATTTTTTTGCGCCTACCCTGTAGACTTGCGCCACCCATCAGCGCACCAGACGAACACGCCAGAAGGATTGCCCATGTCCCGCACCGATCCCGAGACCACCCTGGAAGACACAGTCGCCAGCCCTCCGATCAATGCCGAACGCCTGTTGCAGCTGATCACCGACGAATACGAGAGCCTGCCGCGCCAGCTCAAGCGCATCGCCAGCTACATGAGCCAGCAGAGCGACCGGATCATGGTCGACCGCATCAGCGACATCGCCCGCGAATGCGAAGTGCACCCTTCGGCGATCGTGCGGTTTTCCCAGCGTTTCGGCTTCAGTGGCTTCAGTGAGATGCAGGCGCTGTTTCGCGAGGCCTACACCCACAAAACCACGCCGGTGCAGAACTACCAGCAGCGCATCCGCAGCATGATCGCCAACAAGTCGCAGAAAGCCAGCGGCGGCGACCTGGCCCGCGAGTGCGTCAACGCGACCCTCTCGGGTATCGAGCGCCTGGGGCTGGAACTGGATGATGTGGCCTTCGACAAGGCCGTCGACCTGGTGGTCAACGCCGACAATATCTACGTGGTCGGTGTGCGCCGTTCGTTCGCGGTGGCCGACTACCTGGTCTACAACCTGCAGCACACCAACAAGCGCATCCACCTGATTTCCGGCTTGGGCGGCAGCTATCGCGAGCAGATGCGCAGCGTGCGGGCCAATGACCTGGTGATCGCCATCAGCTTCACGCCCTACGGCAAAGAGACCCAGCACTGCCTGCGGATCGCCCAGCACCATCAGGCCAAGACCCTGATCATCACCGACAGCAACCTGTCGCCCCTGGCCAAGCGGGCGAACGCGGTGCTGTTGGTGAATGAAGGCTCGTCGTTTGCCTTCCGCTCATTGAGCGCGACCTTGTGCCTGTGCCAGGCGCTGTTTATTGCGGTGGCGTATCGGTTGGAGTTGAAGGTGGACGAGATTCACGAGCAGGTCGGGTTTGATGACTGACCGGCAGTAATTGGGCTAGCGCACGCCCGTGAAAGCGGATCTGCGCCAGGGTCAACGCGGTGTAGCCGATGATGACCGCTGGCGGCAGGATCGCCTCGACGCAGAACTTGCCCAGTGGCTGCAACGTCAGCCCGGCTTGTGCGGCACGCGCACAGAATTCGTCTTCCTCGACACCGGTCGGCAACCACAACACAAAATGCAATCCGGCCTGCTGCCCGCTGATCGTACAGTGGGGCCCAAGGCAGTCGAGCAACACATCGCGCCGCGCCTGATACGCCTGGCGGGACGCCCGCAAGTGGCGCACGAAAGCGCCGCTGCCGAGAAACTCCAGCAACCCCAACTGATCAATGGCCCCCACCGAATGCCCGGTGAGTTGCAGGGTGCGCAACAACGCCGGGCGCAGTGCCTTGGGCACCACCATGAAGCCGACGCGCAAACCGGGGAACAGGTTTTTGTTGAAGCTGCCGCAGTAGATCAGCCGGTCATTGGCATCCAGGGATTTGAGCGCCGCCAGCGGTGCGCTGTGGTAGTTGTATTCGCTGTCATAGTCGTCTTCCACCACCCAGGCTCCGGCGCGGGCAGCCCAGTCCAGCAGCGCCAGGCGTCGCGACACCGACAGGGTCATGCCCAACGGTGCCTGGTGGGCCGGGGTGACGTAGACCAGGCGCGCCGTGTCGGGGAGTTGAGCGGTATCGAGCCCCTCGGCCGTGACCGCAATCGCCTGGACCTCTGCACCCGCCAGCCCGAACAAGCGTCGTGCCGGTGGATAACCAGGGTCTTCGACGCAGGCCGTGTCACCGGGCTTGAGCAGCGTACGCGCGATCAAGTCAAGGGCGTGGCGAATGCCGGTGGTGACGATCACTTCATCCGCCTCACAGTGCATGCCACGATAGCTGCGCAGGTAGTCGGCGATCTGTGCACGCAGTTCCGGCAGCCCGGCGGGATGGCCCGCCTCGAGCGCACCCGGCCCCGCCGATAGCAGTCCCCGGGAAATGCAACGCGCCCAGGCCTTCATGTCAAACAGGCTGGCGTCCGGTCGCCGAGCGACAAAAGGCACATGGCTCTGCACCCCGGATTCGGGGCGATCAACCGCCACTTCGCGACGAGGCATCGCGCGAGGTGCAGGTGCCGCAATGAATTGCTCGGGGATCACCGCACACACCCGCGTACCGGAACCGGCCACGCGCTGCACATAGCCCTCGCTGTGCAGGCGGTCGAACGCCGCCTCCAGCGTGCCACGGGATACCCGCCAGCGTTCGGCGAGGCTGCGGGTGGACGGCAAACGGCTGCCCGCCGGCACCTGTCGGTTCAGGATTGCTGCGCGCAAGGCCTCGTAGGCACCCTGCTGCTTTCCCACCTCCAGGCTGTCGGGACGCGGCAGGTCCAGGGCGGATGAGGTTTTTCCTCGGCTCATAGTGGTCCAATCATTTTCGTCATAAGCGGCCCTGAGGATTAAACCACAATGCCGCTAGAGTGCGGGCTCTCCTCCTTGTGAAGACACCGCCCATGACTCAACGCGCCCTCTCCCCGTGGTTCTGGCTGATACTGCTGACCGTGCTGATCGGCCTGCCACGCATCACCCTGGACATGCACCTGCCCGCCCTGCCCGCCATGGCCGATTACTTCCAGACCAGCGACAGCCAGTTGCAGTTGACCCTCACGCTGTACACCTTCGGTTCGGCGATCTCCCTGCTGATCAGCGGCCCGCTGACCGACCGTTTCGGCCGCCGTCCCGTGTTGCTGGCGGGACTGTTTCTGTACGTGCTGGCTACTGTAGCCTGCGCCCTGGCCGACAGCATCGGTGTGCTGATTATCGCCCGCCTGTTCCAGGCCCTGGGCGGGTGCTGCACCACGGTGATCGGTCGGGTGATCGTGCGCGACTATTTTGACCGGGATGAACAGGCGCGCCTGCTGGGCCTGATTTCCATGGCCATGGCCGTGTCCCCGATGGCCGCTCCGGTGCTGGGCAGCCTGATGTTGCCCTTCATCGACTGGCGCGGCCTGTTTGTGCTGCTCGGCGTGATCGGCGCAGTGCTCTACCTGGTGGTGTATCGCCGCCTGCCCGAAACCCGCCCGGCGGATGTCGCCGCCGCGCCGCCGAGCAACCTGCTGCGCCTCTACGGCCAGTTACTGGGCGACCGCTATTTCCTGCGCTATTCCCTGGCGATCGGCTGCGTGTACAGCACCTATTTCCCGTTTATCAGTGAGTCTTCGGCGCTGCTGCAACGGGGCTTTCATTTGTCTGCCACGGCCTATGCGCTGGTGTTCGCGGCGACGATCAGCGGCTACATGCTCGGCGCGAACCTGTTCCGCAGGCTGGTGCGGCGCTTTGAGCCGGACCGGTTGATCAATGCAGCCATTGGCTTGAACGTGCTGGGCAGCGTGATGCTCGCAGTTGCCACCATCGCTATGCCGGGGGAATGGCTGGCGATCGTGCTGCCGATGCTGGTGATCATGGTGTCGGTGGGGATGGTGATTCCGGCGTGCCAACTGTCAGTGTTGCAGCCGTACGGCGCGATAGCAGGAACCGCGTCGGGGTTGTTCTTCTTTACCCAGATGTTCCTCACTGCCGTGAGCAGTTGGGCCACCGGGCTGCTGTCCGACGGTACCTCGCAGCCGCTGGTAATCATGACCGCCGTTGCCAGCGCACTGTTGGTAGCGACCTGGCTGACACTCCACAAACCCAAATGTGGGAGGGAACTTGTCCCCTCCCACATCGGGCCGAGCTGAGCTCGGGATCAGTGCATGAAAATTGCGATCAGGATGATCACCGGGATCGGCACGCCGAGGAACCACAGAAGTAATGAGCGCATGGTGTTCTCCTTGAATTAACGAACGTAGGTTTCGGTTTCGACGTACACCACGGCATCGCGGCGACGGCCACCAAAGGTTGCGGCGAAGCTGGCGAAGAAGGCGCCGATCAACAGTGCGACAAAGGTCCACAGCGAGGTATAGGCAGCGACTTTGGCGGCGGTGTCAGCGGCTTGCTTGGCTTTGAGCTTGGCGTCTTCGAGCGCTTTACGCGCCTCGCCATACACCTTGTCGATACGCGCTTCGGCATCGGCCTGGCTGAGGTTGGTGCGCTGGCTGATCAACTGGGCCAGGTAGGCACGGTCTTCAGCGGCGAGTTGGCCGTCGTTGCTCAGGGTGCGGGTCAAGATGCGTGCAACCACGCCATGGGCAGCGTCATCACTGACGGCGACCGGGCGATCATCACGAAACAGGCTGTCGACGTAGTAGTCAAAGTCACCACCGTTGACGCCTTTGGCGGCACTGCCTGCGGCTTGGCTGATACCGCTGGCCGCACCCGCTGCCACGCTGGCACCGGCTTTCACACCACCGCTGACCACACTGCTGACCGAACCGACCACCAGCACTGCGGTGACCAGCGTGGCAACCGCCCAGGCCAGGAAACCATGGGCAGTGTCGCGAAAGTACACCTCATCGCCGTGCATATTGGCCCACTTCACGCGCAACCGGCCGGCGATATAGCCACCCAGCCCGGAGGCGACGATCTGGGTAAAGGCCAGCCAGATAATCGTGGAAATGCCAAGCCCCTTGGCGCTGATACCGCTGTCGGCCCACGGCGACACCGCCGAAAAGCCCAGGCCGAAGCCCAGCAATACCAGAATCAGAGACAACGCAGCCGCCGCAGCGGCCCCGGCAAAAATCGCCCCCCAGGAAACCCCGGAGAGCGTGCTCGACTCTTGCAGCGTGGATGAGGATGTGATCATTGTTGTTTTGCTCCCGGCAGGAAAAATATAGTGTTACAAGTCTCAAAAGGGACAGTGCAGGCAGCATGCCAGTCGCGCCAAAAATTAAATCCTTTGAATTTCAATAGGTTAAGTAAATTGAACTTGCCTAAACCATGCAACTTGCAAGAAATGATTGTTGCAGGCGGGCGTTATGCATTCCCTGTGGGAGGGGGCTTGCTCCCGATGGCGGCCTCTGGGCCGACCATTTTTTTGGATTGGACCGGGTACATATCCGTTGCTGCGGTAACGGCCGCTATGGGTTCCGCCCTTACGGCGGCTCACTTTTGAACAGCGCAAAAGTAAGCAAAACGCTTCGCCCCACCACTCGGCACCTCGCCCAGGCTCGGTGTGCCCGTAATCCGACAGTGATTTGGGAGGCCGCCGCCACGCGCCCTCCATGGCGCGGGGCGGCTAAACCGGCATCCCTGCCGGTTTACCCCCCAAATCACTATCGAATTCCGGCCAGCGTGGTTTAACGGGGCGCCTGAGATCAAGATCAAGATCAAAAGCAAGATCAAGATCAAGGGCGACTCGCTTCGCATCGTGGTTACCGGGGGTAAGCCCCCTCCCACACCGACCGTTGTTCGTCATGAAATGGGGGTCTGGGCCTAGATGAAGTTTTATTTAGGAAGCGTTCAGCCATTTCTTGGCAAAATGCCCCCACTTCTAGTGTGAATCGCTCACCAGGTAATCCTATGACCCGCATTTTGACCATCGAGGATGACGCCGTAACGGCCCGCGAGATCGTCGCCGAGCTGAGTAGCCATGGACTGGACGTAGATTGGGTGGACAACGGCCGCGAAGGCCTGGTCCGCGCCGTGAGTGGTGATTACGATCTGATCACCCTCGACCGCATGCTGCCGGAACTCGACGGCCTGGCCATCGTCACCACCTTGCGCACCATCGGTGTGTCGACGCCGATCCTGATGATCAGCGCCCTCTCCGATGTCGACGAGCGCGTGCGCGGCCTGCGCGCCGGGGGGGATGACTACCTCACCAAGCCGTTTGCCTCCGACGAAATGGCCGCCCGCGTCGAGGTGCTGCTGCGCCGTAAAAGCACGGTCAAGGAATTCGAAACCGCACTGCGCGTGGCCGACCTGGAACTCAACCTGATCAGCCGCGAAGCCAGCCGCGCCGACCAGCCCCTGAGCCTGCTGCCCACCGAGTACAAATTGCTCGAATTCCTCATGCGCAACACCGGGCAGATCCTGTCGCGGATGATGATCTTCGAGGAAGTCTGGGGTTATCACTTCGACCCGGGCACCAACCTGATCGACGTGCACATCGGCCGTCTGCGCAAGAAAATCGATCCACCGGGCCTCACGCCGCTGATCCGCACGGTACGAGGTTCCGGTTATGTCATTGCTGAACCCCTCTAAAGGCTGGCGCTCTTCCAGCAGCCGCTTGCTGGCGCTCTACAGTTCGTTGTTCGTGGCCTGGAGCTGCATCCTCATGGGGGTGCTGTATTACGAGGTGTCCGGTTACCTGGGCGACCTCTCGCGCCATTCGCTGATGCAGCGCCAGCACCTGTTCCAGCGTTTCGACGGCGAAGAACTGGTGGAAGCGCTGACCACCAGCATGACCTTCGACATGAAAGGCGTGGACGCCTACGGCCTGTTCGATGAGCAATTCCGCCCCTTGAGCGGACCGATCCGCGCGATCCCACCCGACCTGCCGCTGGACGGCAAGATCCACACCCTGACCAACTGCGTCGACTCCGACGACCCCAAACTGCCCAAGGACAGCTGCGACGCCGTCGCCACCCACACCGACGAAGGCCGCTGGCTGGTGCTGGTGCGCGCCAACGGCTCGCTGTTCGGTGTGACGCGGATCATCTGGCATGCCCTGCTGTGGGCGCTGTCCCTGACGATTATCCCCGGCGCTGCTGGCTGGCATCTGTTGCGCCGCCGCCCATTGCGACGGATTCGCGGGATCCAGGCCAGCGCCGAAGCCATCGTCGCCGGCGACCTTACCCACCGTTTGCCGCTGTCCAACCGCCGTGATGAACTGGACATGCTCGCCGCCATCGTCAACGCCATGCTCGACCGCATCGAGAAGCTGATGAACGAGGTCAAGGGCGTCTGCGACAACATCGCCCATGACCTGCGCACCCCGCTGACCCGCCTGCGCGCACAGCTCTACCGCATCCGGCAGGAGGCCGAGCAGGACTCCGGCTACGCGGTAAAACTGGACGACGCCATCGCCGAGACCGACACCCTGATGGCGCGTTTTCGCGGGCTGTTGCGCATTTCCGAACTGGAAGACCACCAGCGCCGCTCCGGTTTCCTGGTCATGGACCCGCTGCCCCTGCTGCGCGAGTTGCATGACTTCTACCTGCCCCTGGCCGAAGAAGGCGAATTGCACCTGCGCCTCGAAGTCCCCGAGTCCCTGCCATGGATCACCGGCGACCGCGCCCTGTTGTTCGAAGCCTTGGCCAACCTGCTGAGCAACTCGATCAAGTTCTCCCCAGCGGGGGGCGAAGTGATCCTGCGCGGGCTCAACGACGCCGGCAGCACGCGCATCGAAGTGCACGACTCCGGGCCCGGCATACCGGCGGCAGAACGCGACGCGGTGTTCCAGCGCTTTTATCGGGTGGATGAAGGCGACCAGCAAGGCGGGTTTGGATTGGGCCTATCGATCGTGGCCGCGATCATCAACTTGCATGGGTTCAAGTTGGAAGTCGGCACCAGCGAGCAAGGCGGTGCGCGCCTGATCCTGGAATGCCGCCAGCAACTGATGCCCGAAGCCTGATCCATAAGCCAGTCAGTCAGTAAGCGTACATCGCCTCCTGTAGGAGCGAGCTTGCTCGCGAAAAACGTCAACGATAACGCGTGCCTCCTGAATAAACGCGGCGCCTGTGAGTTTTTCGCGAGCAAGCTCGCTCCTACAAAAAGCCTTAACTGACGGGCATTAGGGCAAGCCCGCTCGCCACAGGGGAACTCGAAAGTCTCTGAACGTTGTGTAGATACCTTGCATTGCCGGGTAGATCGGATCAGGCCGGGAAGTTGGCCCGCAGCGCCTCAAGCCCGCCGCTGTACATGCCGGCAAACAGCTCTTCCACCGCCGCCTCCGTAGTACCCGCCGCCGGGGTAAACACCCCGGACCACGTTACCTTTGCCGACGACTCCGTCAACGCCTCAACTTGCACAGTCGCAAGATAGGCACTCACCGGAAACGGCGACGCTTCAATGGTGTAGCTGTAAGTACGCCCGACGTTATCGAAGGTCTGCAAACGCTCCACCACCACACCGCCGTCGGCGGTTTCCAGGTGACGCACGCGGCCGCCCTCGCCGGGCTCGCTCTTAACGATCAGCGGCAACCAGTCGGGCAGGCTGTTAAAGCCGCCAACCAATTTCCAGACCTGATCGGCCGATACCGGGATTTCAATTGCTGCAGATGCTGTTGGCACGGTAAATCTCCAAAAGTCGTAGGAAAACTTCGTCCACAGCCTGCCACGCCCCAGGCTTCAATGCATCAATTCCCGCAAACGATGCCACGCCATCCCCAACGCCAGCAGCGGCGAGCGCAACGCTTTTCCGCCCGGAAAGGTCATGTGCGGCACCTGGCTGAAAATATCCAGGCCCTGGCTGTGGCCCGCGTGTATGCCTTCGGCCAGCAGCCGCGCGCACCAGTGAGTGACGTTCAACCCGTGCCCGGAATAGCCCTGGGCGTAGAACACATTCGGGTACTGCTGCAACCGCCCGACCTGCGGGAAGCGATTGGCGGTGATGCCGATCTTGCCGCCCCACTGGAACGCGATGGCGGTGTTGGCCAGTTGCGGGAACACCTTGAGCATCTTGGGCTGCATATAGGCGGCGATGTCTTTGGGATCGCGTCCCGAGTAATGGCAGGCGCCGCCGAACAATAAGCGACGGTCGGCGGACAGCCGGTAGTAATCCAGGCCGACTTTCTGGTCGCACAGCGCCAGGTTCTGTGGGATCAACTGGTTGGCCAATTCAACCGACAGCGGCTCGGTGGCGATGATGTAGCTGCCCGCTGGCAGCACCTTGCCGCTCAGGCGCGGTTCGAGTTCTTCCAGGTGTGCATTGCAGGCCAGCACCAGGCTGGCCGCCCGCACCGTACCTCTGGCACAGCGCACCTGCACGGTGTCGCCGTGGATCAATGCCAACACCTCAGTGTGTTCAAAAATCTTCACCCCCAGGGACTCGGCCACCTGCGCCTCGCCGAGCACCAGGTTCAGCGGGTGCAGGTGCCCGGAGCCCCTATCGACCAGGCCGCCGGCATACACCATCGAGCCGACCACCTCCTGCATATCCTCGGGCCCCACCAGGCGGGTTTCATGCACATAACCCTGGCGCGCCAGGTTCTGCTGCTCGCCCTTGAACGCCGCGAATTGCGCCGGGGTATTGGCCAGCTCACAGAAGCCCCAACGCAAATCGCAGTCGATCCCGTGCTCACGAATGCGTTCCCCCACCAACGCCACCGACTCAATACCGGCCCGCTCCAAGTAACGCACGCCCTCCTCGCCCACGTACTTGGCAAACCCCGACACATCGTGGCCGATGCCACGAATCAACTGCCCACCGTTGCGCCCACTGGCGCCCCAGCCGATGCGCCGGGCCTCCAGCAGGACCACCGAGAGCCCGCGCTGGGCCAGTTCGATAGCGGTGTTGACGCCGGTAAACCCACCGCCGATCACACACACATCGGCGCTCAGGTCGGCGCCCAGTGACGGGCGCTCCGGCATGGCATTCGCGGACGCGAGGTAATAGGAACGGGCATGGTCGCTGGAGGGGATCATTTGTTGGTCTTCACTTTGCTCCAGGCGCGGGTCATCAGGCGCATGGTCGCCGGGGTGGGCGTGGTGGAAATATAGAGTTTGTCGAGCACAGCCTGGGACGGGTACACCTCAGGGTTGTTCACCAGTTCCGGGGCCATGAACGCCTTGGCCGCCGGGTTGGCATTGGCGTAACCGACCGAGGCGCTGACCTTGGCGATCACTTCAGGGTCGAGCAGGTAGTTGATAAACGCATGGGCCGCTTTCGGGTTGCTCGCATCGGCCGGGATCGCCAGCAGGTCGAACCACAGGTTGGAGCCTTCCTTGGGAATCGAGTAGGCGATATTCACGCCGTTCTTGGCTTCCTTGGCGCGGTTGGCCGCTTGGAACACATCGCCGGAATAGCCGAACGCCACGCAGATATCACCGTTGGCCAGGTCCGAAATGTACTTGGAGGAATGGAAGTAGGTGATGTACGGCCGCAGCGTCAACAGCTTGGCCTCGGCTTGCTTGTAGTCCTCGGCATTCTCGCTGCGCGGGTCCTTGCCCATGTAGTTGAGGATCGCCGGGAACAGCTCATCCGCCGAGTCGAGGAAGGCCACGCCGCACTGGTTGAGCTTCTTGATGTTCTCCGGCTCGAACAGCACCGCCCATGAATCGATATGGTCGATGCCCAGCACCTGCTTGACCTTGTCGACGTTATAGCCGATGCCGTTGGTGCCCCACAGGTACGGCACCGAGTGCGCATTGCCTGGGTCGTTTTTCTCCAGCAGCTTGAGCAGCTTGGGGTCGAGGTTCTTGAAGTTGGGCAACTGCGCGCGGTCGAGCTTGAGGAAAGCCCCGGCCTTCACCTGGCGCGCTAAAAAGTGGTTGGACGGCACCACCACGTCATAGCCGGTGCGACCGGCGAGCAACTTGCCCTCCAGGGTTTCGTTGGAGTCGAAGACGTCGTAGATCACCTTGATCGAGGTTGCGGCCTGGAAATCAGCCAGGGTGGTCTCGCCGATATAGTCGGTCCAGTTGTAGACGCTCACCGTTTGTGCCGCTTCGCTGGTGCTGCTGAATGCAGCCACCAAGGCCAGCGGGAGAAGCTTTTTCACAAGACGCATATCGACACCCCTTTTGGTTTTTTTTAGACGCTCAACAGCAGCAACACACGCTCCGGCAGACGGGTTGGCTTGCGCCGGCTTGTACTCGCGGCGCATTGAGGTCTATCTTGGGCCAGCCTTCACAGGCCATCTATCCACTTTGCACGCGGCACAACGCACCAATAGAGTGCGCACGGATCACCCATGACCCAGGCAACCGCTTTGCGCGTACAGGCCTTCACCACCGGTGATGTGGCCGCTCAATGCAGTGCGACACCCGGTTGGGTGCAGCAGTACCAGCAGATGTCCCCGGGGCACTTTGCCGGCCGCATCCGCTACCTCGACCTGCAAGGGGTCGAGGTGTACGAAGAAAGCATGAACACCCGCGTCGAGCAGCACTTCAAAGCACCAACGGGCGCACTGGCGTTCTGTTTCGATGGCAGCGACAACGCGCTGTATGTGCTCAATGGCGAAAGCCGCAATACCTGGATCACCCCGGAAAACTACCGCGAAGTGGCGGTGGTGTTCGGGCCGCACTTCGTGCAGCGCCATGGCCTGGATATGGCGCGGCTGGAAGGCCTGTTCATGGCACCGCTGACCTGCCAGCAAAACGCGCTGTTCAGCCGCTGGCTAAGTGGCACGCTGACGCGCGTGTCCACGGTCAGCGACCCAGTGTCCCTCACTCAGCAATTGCTCGACGACTGCCTGTTCATCCTCGACAACGCCTGCGCGTGCCTGGACCGCAGTTCATTGCAAAAGCGCAGTGAAGAACGCCGGTTGATGGCACGCGTTGGCGAATGGTCGGCGGATGCGCCGGATGAAACCGTCAACCTGCTGGAACTGGCGCAGATTGCCGGTGTGCCGTTGCGCCAGTTGCAGCAAGGGTTCAAGACCTACACCGGGATGAGCCCGGCGCAGTGGTTGCGCCTGCGCCGGTTGAATGGGGCGCGGCGTGAGTTGTTGAACAGTCCCGGAACGACCGTGGCCGAGGTGGCGATGAACTGGTCGTTCTGGCATTTGGGGCGGTTCTCTAACAGCTATCGAGCATTGTTCAAGGAACTGCCCAGCGAAACCCTAAAGCACTCACTTTGAAATGCATCTAAAAAATGTGGGAGGGGGCAAGGCCCCCTCCCACATTGGATTGCATTTCAAGGTTGGGCTTTTAGGAAGGTTGAGATTAGCGAGTTAACCCGCTCCGCCGCCTCCAACTGCACCATATGCCCCTGCCCCGGCAATATCTCCACCTGGGCCTCCAACCCCTGGGCATGGCCGGCCGGGATGATTGCATCGTCACTGCCCCAGATCACCAGGCTCGGCTGCTGGCCCACCACGTTGCGCAAGTCCAACATCTGCCGACCGCCATCAAACAGCTTGGCATTGAGCTGGCGCAGCGCCTGATCCACCCCTTCCAAGCGCTTGAACTTGAGCATGTCCTCCAGCATCTGCCGCGTCACCAGCGCCGGGTCGCTGAACAGTTGCACCAGTTGCGGCTTGAGCGCATTACGGTTATTGGCCTCGGCAAAACCGTGCAGGTAATCACCATTGATATCCGCCCCCAGCCCGGCGCTGGCGATCAGGGTCAGCGACGCGACGCGCTCCGGGGCCTGGTCAGCAACCCTCAGCGAAACCAACCCACCCATGGAGTGCCCGGCCAGGTGCACGCGGTCGAGCTGGAGGTGATCGAGCAAGGCCAGCACCGCCTGGCTCAGCTCCTCGGCGTCACCGGTTTGCAGATGCTTGCCCGACTCGCCATGCCCCGGCAGATCCAGGGCGATCACCCGGCGCTCGGCGGCCAGGGCCGGTTGGTTGAACAGCCAGTTGTTCAAGTCGCCACCAAAGCCATGCACCAGCACCAGCGGCGTACCGCCCTCGCCCAGGTCGAGATAACGCAACAAACGCCCGCCCACCTCGACCTTCTGCGCACTCGGCCCGGTGGCCTCGGCTTCGGCACTGCTGGAGACGAAGCCGGCGTTGAAGCTTTCGATCACCGCCTCGATCTCGGCCTCGCTGGCCTCGCCTTCCACCACGATCCCCAGCAGCGCGCCCACTGGCAAGGTCTCGTCGCTCAGCGCCAGTACGCGGCGCAGCACGCCACTGAACGGCGCCTCGACACTGCTGGAGATCTTGTCGGTCTCCACGTCCAGCACTTCTTCGCCCTTCTCCACCCGGTCGCCGGGCTGCTTGAGCCAGACATCGATGCGACCTTCGGTCATCGACAGCCCCCACTTGGGCATGGTCAAGGTATGGATCATGCGGCATTCCTCTTGTCGGCGATCTTCAGCACGGCGGCCTCGATCTTCGCGGCGTTGGGGATATACAGGTCTTCCAGCGCATCGGAAAACGGCACCGGCGTGTGCGGCGCGGTGACCATCTCGATCGGCGCGCGCAGGAACGAGAAGCCCTGCTGGGCCACCAACGCACTGATGTCGGTGGCGATGGAACAACGCGGATTGGACTCGTCGATCACCACCAGGCGCCCGGTTTTCTCCACGCTCTCAAGGATGCTGTCTTCGTCCAACGGGCTGGTGGTGCGCAGGTCCAGCACCTCGCAGTCGATGCCCTGGCGTGCCAGGTTGGCGGCGGCTTCCAGGGCGATATGCACCATGCGCCCGTAGGTCACCAGGGTCACGTCGCGGCCTTCGCGAACAAAGTTGGCTTCGCCGAACGGCACGGTGTACAGCTCTTCCGGCACTTCGCCCTGCAGGCTGTAGAGCATCTTGTGTTCGAGGAAGATCACCGGGTCGTTGTCGCGGATCGCCTGGATCAACATGCCCTTGGCGTCATACGGCGTGGCCGGGCACACCACCTTGAGGCCGGGAATGTGCGTCCACATCGAAGTCAGCATCTGCGAATGCTGGGCCGCCGCGCGCAGGCCGGCGCCGTACATGGCGCGCACCACCAGCGGAGTAGTGGTCTTGCCGCCGAACATGTAGCGAAACTTGGCGGCCTGGTTGAGCAACTGGTCGAGGCAGCAGCCGATAAAGTCGACGAACATCAATTCGCACACCGGGCGCATGCCACGGGTGGCGGCGCCGACGGCCATGCCGACGTAGCCGACTTCGGACAACGGCGCATCGAGTACGCGGTCTGGAAACTCCGGGTACAGGCCCTTGGTCACGCCGAGCACTCCGCCCCAGGCGTCCTGCTCGCCGGGCGAACCGGTGCCGCCGGAGACGTCCTGGCCGATGATGAACACACTCTGGTCCCGGCGCATTTCCTGGGCCAGGGCTTCGTTGATTGCCTGCTGATAGCTGATTTTGCGAGCCATGAGATTCTCTCCGAGTCTTGTTGTTATTAGCGGTAGGCGACGTAGACATCGCTGAGCAGGTCGGCGGCCTGGGGCTTGGGATCGGACTTGGCCAGGCGCACGGCGTCGTCGATCAACTGCGCGACCTCGCCGTCGATACGTTCGAACTGCGCGGCATCGAGCCAGCCTTCGGCATTGCAGCGCTGGCGGAACAGTGCGAGGCAGTCGTGGGATTCGCGCAGGTTCTTCACTTCATCCGGGCCACGATAGGTTTGTGCATCGCCTTCGAAGTGGCCGTAGAAACGGCTCAACTTGACCTCCACCAGCGTCGGCCCCTCGCCGTTGCGCGCGCGTTCTACGGCTACGCCCACTGCCGCGTGCACGGCGAAGAAATCATTGCCATCGACAATCACCCCCGGCATGCCAAAGCCCACCGCCCGTTCGGCAATGTCCTTGCACGCCACCGACCAGCCGGAACCGGTGGCCTCGGCATAGCCGTTGTTCTCGGCGACGAACAGGCACGGCAGCTTCATGATCGACGCCAGGTTCATCGCCTCGAACACCGCGCCCTCGTTAGAGCCGCCGTCGCCGAAGAAGGCCACGGCCACGCCCTGGCTGCCCTTGAGCTTGGAGGCCAGCGCAGCGCCTGCCGCCAACGGCGCACCGGCACCGACAATGCCGTTGGCGCCGAGCATGCCCTTCTCCTGGTCGGCGATGTGCATGGAGCCCCCCTTGCCGCCGCACACGCCGGTTTTCTTGCCGTAGATCTCGGCCATCATGCCGAACACATCCACGCCCTTGGCGATGCAATGGCCGTGGCCACGGTGGTTGGAGGCGATGCAATCTTCATCGTTGAGGTGGGCCATGACCCCCGCGGCGCTGGCTTCCTGGCCGGCATACAGGTGCACGAAACCGGGGATCTCGCCGGTGGCAAATTCCACATGCAGGCGCTCTTCGAAATCACGGATGGTGCGCATCACGGTGTAGGCATGCAGCAGTTGATCGGTGGACAGGTGAGTGGACATCTTGTTGTTCTCCAGGTTGTCTCGACACACAAAAGGCTGGCTGCGGCCAGCTGTAAGCGGTTCAGCACAGGCTGTGCCAAGGCGCACAAAAACCTGGCAAAGCCTTGACCCAGAGCAGTGCCGCACGGTTGTACCGCTGCGCGGTGCCAGCGCAGAATGAGACCCGGCATTGCAACGTGCAGGCAGCGTCTCAGGCCAATTGAGACGCTGCGTCTCAACCTCGGCAGTTGGTCAGGCCAGCCTTGTCCGCCGACGCCCATGGGCGCTTAATGGCGGGCATAACAACAATGATCGAGAACCGGAGGCCTTATGTTCGCCGCGAACTCCAGGGAACACGTCGACTGTGTCAGTCGCGTGGTCCGCAATGCCGATCGCCTGCCCCAGGCGCCGGTGCCGTCGCTGATTTTCGATTCATGGCGGCGCTCCATGGAGCAACACCACCTCGACCCCGGCTCGCTGCAGGGGCCCCGTATCCTCACCGAACCCTTGCTCAAGGAATGCCGCGAGCGCGCCGAACTGTTCATGCGCATCGCCAGCGAAGAAGTCGGGCAACTGCACCACCGGGTGCGCCACGCCGACTACTGCGTGATGCTCACCGACGCCCAGGGCCAGACCATCGACCACCGCGTCGACACCGCCATTCGCAGCGACTGCCGCAAAGCCGGCCTGTACCTCGGCACCTGCTGGTCGGAAGCCGAGGAAGGCACCTGCGGCGTGGCCACTGTACTGACCAGCAAGGCCGCAGTGACGGTGCACAAGCGCGACCACTTCCGTGCCGCCTTTATCAGCCTGACCTGCTCCGCCGCGCCGATCTTCGACCCCCAGGGCAACCTGCTGGGGGTGATGGATGCCTCGGCGCTCAAATCCCCGGACGACCGGCGCAGCCAGCACCTGGTGCGGCAGATGGTGGCGCAGAGTGCGCAAGCCATCGAAAACGCCTTCTTCATGCACAGCGCCCGCGAGCATTGGGTACTCCAGGCCCACAGCACACCGGGCTATGTGGACAGCCAGCCCGACCTGCTGCTGGCCTGGGACCAGGATGGGCGCCTGCACGCGCTGAACAGCAAGGCGCGCCAGGCCCTGCGCCGGCGTTTCGGCCAGGTGCCGGAGCATATCGGCGAAGTGTTCGACCTGGATGCGTTGCGCTCGGTCACCGATCAATCGACCCAACACCTGCAATGGCTGGGCGAGCCTGGCGTGCTGCACGTGCGGGTCAACACCCCGCGACGCAAACCCGCGCGTCCCGTTGCGCACACCCAGGTCGACCCACGGGTGGAAGAACACCTGCGCCTGGCCGTGCGCGTCAAGGACCGCAACCTGCCGGTCCTGGTGCAGGGTGAAACCGGCGCTGGCAAGGAAGTTTTCGCCCGCCAACTGCACGAACGCAGCGCCCGCCGTGCGGGGCCCTTTGTCGCGGTGAACTGCGCAGCGATCCCCGAAAACCTGATCGAAAGCGAGCTGTTCGGCTACGTGGCCGGGGCCTTTACCGGCGCGTCCAGCAAAGGCATGCCGGGGCTGTTGGTGCAGGCCGATGGCGGTACGTTGTTCCTTGATGAAATCGGCGATATGCCGCTGGCGTTACAGACGCGCCTGTTGCGGGTGATGGCCGAGGGTGAAGTGGCGCCCCTGGGCGGGGCCAAAACCCGCACGGTGGACATCCAGGTGATCTGCGCCAGCCACCGCGACCTGGCCGTGCTGGTGAACGAAGGACGCTTTCGCGAAGACCTGTACTTCCGCCTCGGCTGCGCACGCTTCTGCCTGCCGCCGCTGCGCGAGCGCAGTGACAAACTGGCATTGATCAACCGGCTGGTGGAGCAGCAAGCACGCGGCAGCGGCGTCTCGGTAGGCATCGGCCAGGCCGCGCTGGAACGGCTGCTGGGCTATGCCTGGCCGGGCAATGTGCGCCAACTGCACCATGTACTGGCGTATGCCTGTGCAGTGTGTGAAGGCGGCACGATTCAACTGGCGGACTTACCGGTGGAAGTGCGCGGCGAACAGGTCGAGGCGCTGACCGAGCACAGCGTCAGCCCGGAACGCCAAGTGGTACTGGACGCGTTGATCCGGCATCGCTGGAAGCCGTTGCCGACGGCGCAGGCGCTAGGCATTTCCCGAGCCACCCTGTACCGCCGAGTCAACCAACTGGGCATCGACATGCCCGGCAAGCGTTGAGACGCACGGTCTCAGCGCACGCGCCGGTACCGAACGCTTGTAAAACCTGGCTGTTATGCCTAGCTTATGCGCCCCCCGCCCTGCGCTTTAAGGCCCTGCCCCCATGGTTTTGCGTTTTCGTCCCGTTGTCACTTCACGTTTCGCCCTCGGCCTGCTGCTCAGCGGCGGTATCGGCAACAGTCTGGCGGCGCAGGTCGAACTGCCGGCGGTGCAGGTCCAGGGGCAGGACGAGTCCGGCTATCGCGCAGACACCGCCTCGGTCGGCGGCTTCAATGAGGCGCCTCTACTGGACACCCCAGCCTCGATCACGGTGATCAATGCCGCGCTGATCAAGGACCAGCAAGCGCGCCTGCTCAGTGAAGTGCTGCGCAACGACGCCTCGGTGGGCGACAGCTACGCGCCCATCGGTTACTACGAAAATTTCGTGGTACGCGGTTTCTCGCTGAATGCGGCGAGCAGCTACAAGATCAACGGGCGCACCATCACTGGCGAGCAGAACGTCGCCCTGGAAAACAAGCAGCAGGTGGAAGTGCTCAAGGGCCTCGCCGGTTTGCAGAGCGGGATTTCCGAACCCAGCGGCGTGATCAACTACGTGACCAAGCGCCCGGAGGATGTGCGCTCGGTGACGGTGTCCACCGATGATCGCGGCAGCGGCTATATCGCCACTGATGTGGGCGGCTGGTTTGGCAGCGAGCAGCAATTCGGTCTGCGCGCCAACGTCGCCCACGAAGACCTCAACTCCTACGTGGAGCACGCCAACGGCCAGCGCGATTTTGTGTCCCTGGCCTTCGACTGGAACATCAGCCCCGACGCGGTGCTGCAACTCGACGCGGAATACCAGAACAAGCAACAGCGCTCGGTGCCGGGCTACCAGTTGCTGGGCGGCACCGAAGTGCCCCACGACGCCTCGCCGAAAAAACTGCTGGGCCATCAGAGCGGCTCCAAGCAGGTCGGCATCGACGCGTTGAACCTCAATGGCAAGTTCGAATACCGCTTCAGCGACCAGTGGAAAGGCAGCGTCAGCGCCGCGCGCAGCAAGGTGGTGATCGATGACTACAGTTCGTTTGCCTGGGGCGGCGACACCACCGGTGTCGGCAACCACTTCACGCCCGAAGGCAACTACGACGTCTACGACTACCGCAGCCCCGACGACACCCGCCGTGACGATGAAGTCCAGGCGGCGATGACCGGCCTGTTCGACACCGCAGGCATCGGCCATGAACTGACCTTCGGCACCAGCGCATTTCGCCGGGTGGTCGACAAGCGCAACGCCGTCAACGAGTACCTCGGCACGACCAATATCGACGATGACGCGCCGACGTTCACGCCCACCGACAAACCGCTGAACGACAGCCATCGCACCCTCGACAGCCGTCAGTACGGCCTGTTCGTCACCGACCGCATCCGCTTCAACGAGCAATGGCAAACCATCCTCGGCGGCCGCGAGGTGCGCCTGGATGAAAAAGCCTTCGACGGCGTCACGGGCGACCAGGCCCGCCATACCCAGCAATACGTGTTCCTGCCCCAGGCGGCATTGATCTACAAACCCATAGAAAATATCTCTCTGTACACCAGCTACAGCAAAGGCTTGTCCCTGGGTGGCACAGCGCCGTGGTTTGCGACCAATCAAAGTGAAACCCTGGCCCCGACCACCTCGCGGCAAATCGAAGCCGGGGTGAAATACGACTGGCGCCGCATCAGCTTCGCCGCCGCCGTGTTCCAGACGCGCCAGGCCTACCAGTACGCCAAGCCGGAGGGCGCCGGTGCCTTTACCTATGTGCAACAGGGCGAGCAGAAGAACACCGGCGTGGAGTTGTCGGCCAACGGCTGGGCCACCGACCGCCTGCAGATTTCCACCAGCGTGGCGGCGATTCGTGCCCGGGTGAACGGCAGCGGCACACCGGAATACGAAGAGCACCAGGCGATCAACGTGCCCAAGCTGCGCGCCAGTGTGTACGCCGATTATGCCTTGCCGTGGGTCAATGGCCTGGCGGTGCTCGGCGGTGTGCAATACAGCGCCAAGAAGTACGCCAACCGCAGCGGCAATGTGGAGGTGGGGGATTATGCGGTGGTCAACATCGGCAGCCGCTACACCACCAAGGTCGACGGCTACGAGACGGTGTTGCGCCTGAGCGTCGACAACCTGTTCGACAAGCGCTACTGGCGCGACGCGGGCGAGTACATGGGCGATGACTATCTGTTCATGGGCGCGCCACTGACGGCGCGCCTGAGTGCTTCAGTTAACTTCTGACAATTACCCCTGTGGAGAGGGAGGTCTCACTACCTCTTCGAAGCAGCGCTGTCGCGCAGCAAACGGCCCCCCTGTGGCGAGCGGGCTTGTCCCGCGTTGGGCTGCGAAGCAGCCCCAAAACCAGCCGCTACAGAGTGTCTGATACACCGCGTTCTTTTTAATGGGGCTGCTGCGCAGCCCAACGCGGGAC
>NZ_LHVO01000045.1 GCF_001269925.1 Pseudomonas sp. MIACH | reverse complement strand
ATTCTTTGATTTCTCGCGGAGTAACTTGTGATGCTGATAATCTTGTTGACTATCAGTCTGACTCCACAAGCACCCACACGAATTGCTTGATTCAGTTGTTAAAGAGCGGTTGGTTAAGATCTTTCGTCTCAACCGAGGCGCGCATTCTACAGCAGCCTCATTTGCTGTCAAGTGATTATTTTCAGAAGCTTTCGAAGATTTCTTCAACAACTTCAACCACTTGCGCTTCCGATCTCTCGTTAGCGGGAGGCAAATTCTACAGCGTTACACGCTGCTGTCAACACCTCTTTTTCTCCGCTTTCGACCGAGAAGATCGAATCGTTAATAGTGCCAAATAACACGACGCTATCAACTCCTTCTGGACTTCGATGAACTGAAGCAAACCGCTGCCTAATCTTGTATAACTCTTTGTTTAACAAGGAGTTTTACGTTTCGACTGCGCCGGAAGTGGGGCGAATTATAGACTACCAGAATCTGCCGTCAACCTTCTTTTTCACATTTCTGTCATATAAGTCAAAAAAGCCCTGAAACGCAAAAGCCGGCCCCAAGGGGCCGGCTTTCTGCTTGCTGAGCCTTACAGGCTAGGGAAAGCGAATTGCGATGCTTCATGGCTGGCCCGTTGCGGCCAACGCTGGGTGATCGCCTTGCGACGGGTGTAGAAACGCACCCCATCCGGCCCATAGGCATGCAAGTCGCCAAACAGCGAGCGCTTCCAGCCACCGAAGCTGTGATACGCCACCGGCACCGGCAATGGCACGTTCACGCCCACCATGCCCACTTCAATCTCATCACAGAACAACCGCGCCGCCTCACCGTCACGGGTGAAGATGCACGTACCGTTACCGTACTCATGATCGTTGATCAGTTGCATCGCCGCTTCCAGGCTGCTCACCCGGACCACGCACAATACCGGCCCAAAGATCTCTTCCTTATAGATGCGCATCTCAGGCGTCACACGATCAAACAAACTGCCGCCCAGGAAGAAACCTTCTTCATTCCCCGCAATGCTCAGTCCACGACCATCAACCACCAACTCAGCTCCCGAAGACACACCGTCCTCTATATAGCCGCTGACCTTATCCCGCGCCTGGCCCGTCACCAGTGGCCCCATATCCAGTCCACATGTCGTGCCCGCACCGATCTTCAGCGCCTTGATCTGCGGCACCAGCTTGGCAATCAACGCATCCGCCACCTGGTCACCCACACAGACAGCCACCGAGATCGCCATGCAGCGCTCCCCGCAGGAACCATAGGCCGCGCCCATCAGAGCACTGACCGCGTTATCCAGGTCTGCATCCGGCATCAGCACCGCATGGTTCTTCGCCCCACCCAGCGCCTGCACGCGCTTACCGCGCTTGGTCGCCTCGGAATAGATGTACTCGGCAATCGGCGTCGACCCCACAAAACTCAGCGCCTTGACTTCCGGCGCTTCGATCAACGCATCCACCGCGCCCTTGTCACCGTGCACAACACTCAGCACACCTTTAGGAAGACCGGCTTCCTGCAACAGTTGCGCGATCAACAACGTCGAACTCGGATCACGCTCCGAAGGCTTGAGAATGAAACAGTTACCGCAAACAATCGCCAGCGGATACATCCACAGCGGCACCATCGCCGGGAAGTTGAACGGGGTAATACCGGCCACCACGCCCAATGGCTGGAAGTCCGACCAGGCATCAATGTTCGGCCCAACGTTACGGCTGTACTCGCCCTTGAGAATTTCCGGCGCCGAGCACGCGTACTCCACGTTCTCGATCCCACGCTTCAATTCACCCGCAGCATCTTCCAGCGTCTTGCCATGCTCCTCGCTGATCAGCTGCGAAATACGTGCTTCGTTCTGCTCCAGCAACTGCTTGAAACGAAACATCACCTGGGCACGCTTGGCAGCTGGCGTGTTACGCCAAGCCGGAAACGCAGCCTTGGCCGAGTCGATCGCCTGTTGAATGGTTTCACGGCTCGCCAATGGCACCTGGTGAATCACCTGGCCAGTGGACGGGTTATACACGTCGGCACTGCGACCGCTGTCGTTGACCAACTCGCCGTTAATCAAATGCTGGATAAGGCTCATGCAGGGCTCCTGAAAAGTTGTTCTATATAGAAGGAGAAATCAGTCGATCTTGTTCAGCACTTCGCCAACCGCATCGAACAGGCGATCCAGGTCCTGCGGCTTGCTGTTGAAGGTTGGCCCGAACTGCAGGGTGTCACCACCAAAGCGCACATAGAAGCCCGCTTTCCACAGAGCCATGCCGGCCTCGAATGGACGCACGATCGCATCGCCGTCACGCGGAGCAATCTGGATCGCACCGGCCAGGCCGTAGTTGCGAATGTCGATCACGTTCTTGCTGCCCTTCAGGCCGTGCAGCGCATTCTCAAAGTGCGGAGCGACTTCGGCTACGCTCTGCACCAGGTTTTCCTTCTGCAACAGATCCAATGCCGCCAGGCCAGCGGCGCAAGCGACCGGGTGCGCCGAGTAGGTGTAGCCGTGGGGGAACTCCACTGCATACTCCGGCGTGGCCTGGTTCATGAACGTCTGATAGATCTCGCTGCTGGCAATCACCGCGCCCATCGGGATCGCACCGTTGGTGACTTGCTTGGCGATGCACATCAGGTCCGGGGTCACGCCGAAGCTGTCAGCGCCAAACATCGAGCCGGTACGACCGAAGCCGGTGATCACTTCGTCGAACACCAGCAGAATGTTGTGCTGGTCGCAGATCTCACGCAGGCGCTTGAGGTAACCCTGCGGCGGCACCAGCACGCCAGCGGAGCCGGCCATCGGTTCGACAAATACCGCAGCGATGTTGGAAGCATCGTGCAGTTCGATCAGCTTGAGCAGCTCATCAGCCAAAGCGATACCGCCCTGCTCCGGCATACCCCGCGAGAACGCATTGCTCGCCAGCAGGGTATGCGGAAGATGATCAACATCCATCATCGCCTGACCAAACATCTTACGGTTGCCGTTGACGCCACCCAGGCTGGTACCGGCGATGTTCACACCGTGATAACCACGGGCGCGGCCGATCATCTTGGTCTTGGTAGCCTGGCCCTTCAGGCGCCAGTAGGCACGCACCATTTTCACCGCAGTATCGGCGCACTCGGAGCCGGAGTCGGTGAAGAACACATGGTTCAGGTTGCCTGGGGTCAGATCGGTAATTTTTTCCGCCAGTTGGAAGGACAGTGGATGGCCGTACTGGAAGCCAGGGGAGTAGTCCAGCGTACCCAGTTGCTTGGCGACCGCCTCCTGGATTTCCTTGCGCGTATGCCCGGCGCCACAGGTCCACAGGCCCGACAGCGAGTCATACACCTTGCGCCCCTTGTCATCGGTCAACCAGCTGCCTTCGGCGGCCACGATCAGGCGCGGGTCACGCTGAAAGTTACGATTGGCGGTGTAAGGCATCCAGTGCGCGTCCAACTTCAGTTGGCTGGCCAGGGACGATGGGGCGTTTTCGGGCATGTTCATCAGCAAAACCTCGCAGGGCAAAAGGCAGCGTCGGGATTGAAAAGCGTTGTTGCAGCTAAATTGCCACGGGGATAAAGTCGGTGAAATCCAACTCTTCTAACCTTCAGTCAGGCCTTGACTAAACTATGAGCAGCCGTCGACCCGATCCCCTGGCCCAAGTCAGCGACTTCGATATTCGCCTGCTGCGCATCTTTCGCAGCGTCGTAGAGTGCGGCGGCTTCTCGGCCGCAGAAACCGTACTCGGCATCGGCCGCTCCGCCATCAGCCAGCAAATGAGCGACCTTGAGCAGCGGCTCGGATTAAGACTGTGCCAGCGCGGCCGTGCCGGTTTCTCGCTGACCGAAGAAGGTCGCGAGGTCTACCAATCGGCCCTGCAACTATTAAGTGCCCTGGAAAGTTTCCGCACCGAGGTCAACGGCCTGCACCAGCACTTGCGTGGCGAGTTGATCATCGGCCTCACCGACAACCTGGTCACCCTGCCCCACATGCGCATCACCCACGCCCTGGCCCAACTGAAGGAACGCGGCCCGGACGTACAGATCCAGATCCGCATGATCGCGCCCAACGAAGTGGAACAGGGCGTACTCGACGGCCGCCTGCATGTCGGTGTGGTGCCTCAGGCCAGCGCCCTGTCCGGCCTGGAATACCAGCCGCTGTACAGCGAACGCTCGCTGCTCTATTGCGCGGTCGGCCACCCACTGTTTTACGCCGACGACAAGCAGTTGGATGACGAACGTATCGACAGCCAGGACGCCATCGCCCCCACCTTCCGCCTGCCCGCCGATATCCAGGCCCATTACCAGGCACTCAACTGCACAGCCAGCGCCTCGGACCGCGAAGGCATGGCATTCCTGATCCTCACCGGCCGCTATATCGGCTACCTACCCGACCATTACGCCAGCCTCTGGGTGCAACAAGGCCGACTGCGTGCGCTGAAACCGGCTACGCGTTTTTACGATTTAAGCCTCGCATCGGTCACGCGCAAAGGCCGTCGCCCTCATTTGGTGCTGGAAAGCTTTCTCGACAGCCTGGCGACAACGCGCTAACTCGGGCCTTACGCCAAAAGCTGAGCAGATGGACAGCTTTTTGCAAGAACCCCAGGACCTTGAACCGTCCGCCTTGAGTTAACCCGCCATGCCACCAGAATCCTCCAGCCCCAGCGACCTGATCTACGGCCTCAACGACCGCCCCAAACCCGCCCCTGCCTTGCTGGCCGCCCTGCAACACGTTTTGGCCGCCTTTGTCGGCATCATCACACCCCCGCTGATCATCGGCTCCACGCTGGGCTTGACTGCCCATTTGCCCTACCTGATCAGCATGGCGTTGATGGTGTCCGGCGTCGGCACATTCATTCAGGCGCGTAGGCCATTTGGGATCGGCGCCGGGATGATCTGCCTGCAAGGCACCAGCTTTGCGTTTCTCGGCGCGGTGCTCTCGGCCGGATTTCTGGTCAAGCAACGCGGCGGTAGCCCGGAAGACATCATGGCGATGATCTTCGGCGTGTGCTTTTTCGGCGCCGTGGTGCAGATCGTGCTGAGCCGTTTCATCGGCCAACTACGCCGGGTTATCACCCCACTAGTGACCGGGATTGTGATTACCTTGATCGGTATCAGCCTGATCAAAGTGGGTATCACTGACCTTGGCGGCGGTTTTAACGCCCCCGACTTCGGTGCGCCTACCAATCTGGCGCTGGGCCTGTTCGTGGTACTGACGATCATCTTGCTCAACCGCTCCAACACGCCTTGGGTGCGCCTCTCGGCAATCATCATCGGCCTGGCGCTCGGTAGCCTCGCGGCCTGGTTCAGCGGCAAGCTGGTCCCCCAGGCCCTGGGCGACTTGCCTTTGGTCAGCCTGCCGATACCCTTTCGATTCGGCTTCAACTTCGACTGGAGCGCTTTCCTGCCGATCGCGCTGATTTATCTGATCAGCAGCATCGAAACCGTCGGCGACCTAACCGCCAACTGCATGATCGCGCGCCAGCCCATCAGCGGCCCTTCTTATATAAGTCGACTCAAAGGCGGCGTCCTCGGCGATGGCGTCAGTTGCATGATCGCCGCCACGTTCAGCGCCTTTCCCAACACCACCTTTGCCCAGAACAACGGTGTGATCCAACTGACCGGCGTGGCCAGCCGTTACGTCGGCCTGTACATCGGCGTGGTGCTGTTCTGCCTGGGCTTGTTCCCGCTGATAGGTGCCGTGCTGCAACAAATCCCCAAGCCCGTGTTGGGCGGCGCAACCCTGGTGATGTTCGGCAGCGTGGCCGCTGCCGGCGTGCGCATCCTCGCCCAGGCACCACTGGACCGCCGCAGCATGTTGATCATCGCCACCTCGTTCGGCGTCGGCCTGGGCATCGCCGCCCAACCGAACCTGCTGCACCTGATGCCCACCCTGGTGCAAAACCTGTTCGACTCGGCCATCACCAGCGGCGGCCTGACCGCGATCGTGTTGTGTCTGTTACTGCCGGAATCCAAGACGAGCGCCACGGCCGCAAACCAAGCGCCGGAAAGCGACACCCTGGAACCGCTTTGACGGTTTTATTGCATCGGGACTTGTCTGAGGCTTGAGGGTGGGTTATCTGTGCACACGTCGTCTCTATCGATCAGCACGGAAACCTCCATGAGCCTCGAAGTTCCTGCCCACAGCAACCACGCCGGTAAGCCCGCCAGCCGCATTCGGCAAAAGAACGAACAAGCGATTCTCCAGGCTGCTGAAGATGAGTTCGCGCGCCATGGCTACAAGGGCACCAGCATGAACACCATCGCTGCCAGCGCCGGGCTGCCCAAGGCCAACTTGCACTACTACTTCACTAACAAGCTGGGCCTGTATATCGCGGTGCTCAGCAATATCCTCGAACTGTGGGACAGCACCTTCAACACGCTGACCGCCGAGGACGACCCGGCCGTAGCCCTCTCCCGCTACATCCGCACCAAGATGGAGTTTTCGCGGCGCCAGCCCCAGGCCTCGCGGATTTTCGCCATGGAAATCATCAGCGGCGGCGAATGCCTGACCGAATACTTCAGCCAGGACTATCGCGCCTGGTTCAGCGGCCGGGCAGCCGTGTTCCAGGCCTGGATCGACGCTGGCAAGATGGACCCCATCGACCCCGTGCACCTGATCTTCCTGTTGTGGGGCAGCACTCAGCACTATGCCGACTTCGCCACCCAGATCTGCCGCGTCACCGGTCGCACCAAGCTGACCAAGCAAGATATGGAAGACGCCGGCACCAACCTGATCCATATCATTCTCAAGGGCTGCGGCATCAAGCCGGTCCTCTAGAAGAAGCCATTTATGTCTTTCACGCTCACCGGCCTTTGCGAGTTCCGCGAAGAAATTCGCAAAAGCCGCTTCATTACCCTGGCCGCACCGATCACCAGCCCGCAAGAAGCCCAGGCATTTTTCGAGCAGCACAGCGACCTCAACGCCACGCACAACTGCTGGGCCTGGAAGCTGGCCGATCAATACCGCAGCAGCGACGACGGCGAACCCGGCGGCACCGCAGGGCGCCCGATCCTGGCCGCCATCGAGGCCCAAGGTTTTGATCAGGTCGCGGTGCTGGTGATTCGTTGGTATGGCGGCATACAACTTGGTACCGGCGGCCTGGCCCGCGCATACGGTGGCGGTGCGAACAAGTGCCTGCAAAATGCCGAACGCATCGAACTGATCAGCCGCGTGCCGCTGAGCTGCGCCTGCGGATTCTCCGAGTTGAACCTGGTCAAACTGCGCGTCGCCGAACTGGGCGGGCTGGTGGTGGAAGAAACCTTCACCGCCAATGGCGTGGAATTACAACTGGCGCTGGGCGAAGTCCACATCGACACCCTGCAAACCCAACTGGCCGACCTGAGCCGTGGGCGCATCCTGCTGCAACGCTGAAACTGCTAATGTTGTCCGCTGAACACCCTGAACCGCGACTCTTAAAGGAAGCCTTCATGTCTACGCCAAAAACCGCACTGATCATCGGCGCCTCACGCGGGCTGGGCCTTGGCCTGGTCAAGCAATTGCTCCAGGACGGCTGGGACGTGACCGCCACCGTGCGCGATCCGAGCAAGGCCGATGCCCTGAAAGCCGTGGGCCCGGTACAGATCGAGAAACTCGACATGGACGATCAGCAAGCCGTGATCGCCTTGGCCCAACGCCTCAAGGAGCGCACCTTCGACCTGCTGTTCGTCAACGCCGGCGTCAAGGGCCCCGCCAATCAAGAACCTGGCCATGCCACCCTGGCGGAAGTCGGCCAGCTGTTCTTCACCAACGCCGTGGCGCCGATCAACCTGGCCCAACGGTTTGTCGGGCAGATCCGCAAGGACACTGGCGTACTGGCGTTCATGAGTTCGGTGCTGGGCAGCGTGACCATCCCCGACGGCTCGGACCTGGCGCTGTACAAAGCCAGCAAGGCCGCACTCAACTCCATGACCAACAGCTTCAATACCCAACTCGGCGATCACAAACTCACCGTGCTGTCGCTGCACCCTGGCTGGGTGAAGACCGACATGGGCGGCGAAAACGCGCACATTGATGTCGACACCAGCGTGCGCGGCCTGGTGAACCAAGTGAACGCCTACACCGGCAAGGGCGGCCATCACTTCGTGGACTACAAGGGCGACACCATCGCCTGGTAAACCCCGCTGATCGAGATGTGGGAGCAAGTCCCCTCCCACATTGATCACGTTCATTTTCCTACAGGTAGACCCGATCTCGAACTACACGTAATCTACCCACCTCGCCCTTCCCGGCGACCCTGGATCAGCAGACAGGGCATCACTGAGCTGGCAAACCTGAACCCATTATTCAGAGGAGCCGGCCAATGCCTGCGACCCGTATCTGGTTAAAAACCCCCCTCGCGATTTTTACTGCCAACGGCCTAGACGCCCGTGGCGGCCTGGTGCTGCAAGACGGTGTGATCACCGAAGTGCTGGCCCAAGGCCAAGAACCCGCACAGCCCTGCGCCCAAGTGTTCGATGCGCGTGAACATGTGGTCCTGCCCGGACTGATCAACACCCACCATCACTTCTACCAGACTCTGACCCGCGCCTGGGCGCCGGTAGTCAATCAGCCGTTGTTTCCCTGGTTGAAAACCCTTTACCCGGTATGGGCGCGACTGACGCCGGAAAAACTCGCCCTGGCCACCAAGGTCGCACTGGCTGAGTTACTGCTCTCGGGCTGCACCACCGCCGCAGACCACCACTACCTGTTCCCCGACGGCCTGGAACAGGCCATCGATGTACAGGTAGAAAGCGTGCGCGAATTAGGCATGCGCGCCATGCTCACCCGCGGCTCCATGAGCCTGGGCGAAGCCGACGGCGGCCTGCCACCACAACAGACCGTGCAGCAAGGACAGGTCATCCTCGATGACAGCCAGCGCCTGATCCGCGAATACCACCAGCGCGGCGACGGCGCGCACATCCAGATTGCCCTGGCACCCTGCTCGCCGTTTTCCGTCACCCCGCAAATCATGCAAGCCAGCGCCGAACTGGCCAACAGCCTGGATGTGCGCCTGCACACCCACCTGGCCGAAACCCTCGACGAAGAAGATTTCTGCCTGCAGCGCTTCGGCCTGCGCACGGTGGATTACCTGGACAGCGTCGGCTGGCTCGGCCCGCGCACCTGGCTGGCCCATGGTATTCACTTCAACCCGGATGAAATTGCGCGCCTGGGCGCCGCTGGTACGGGCATCTGCCATTGCCCAAGCTCCAACATGCGGCTGGCCTCCGGCATCTGCCCGACCTTGGACTTGATCGCTGCCGGCGCGCCCATCGGCCTGGGCGTTGACGGATCCGCCTCCAACGACGCGTCCAATATGATCCTCGAAACCCGCCAGGCCCTGTACATCCAGCGCCTGCGTTACGGCGCCGAAAAAATCACCCCAGAAGGCGTGCTGGGTTGGGCCACCAAAGGATCAGCGCAGTTACTGGGACGTACGGACATTGGTGAGTTGGCCGTAGGTAAACAGGCCGACCTGGCACTGTTCAAGCTCGACGAGCTGCGCTTCTCCGGCAGCCATGATCCGATTTCCGCACTGCTGCTGTGCGGCGCGGATCGGGCGGACCGGGTGATGATCGGCGGCAAATGGCGGGTCATCGACGGGCAGGTGGAAGGCCTGGACCTGAAAGGCTTGATCGCCGATCACAGCCAAGCGGCGCGGCAGTTGATCGCCGGAACCTGAGCCAAACACAATAAAAAAGGTGGGCGGGGCAGTGCGACGATTCGACTTGCCCCCTCCCACCTTTGGCTCTATGGCGTTCTTGAAGCCTGTTTACAGGCCCAACAACGACAACATGATAAAGGTCGCAAACAAGACAAAATGGGTCATCCCTTCGATGGCGTTGGTTTCGCCATCGTTGAGGTTGATCGCGCTGACGATCAGCGTGATCAACACCATCACCGTTTGCACCGGCGTCATCGCCATCTGGAACGGCTGGCCGGTGTAGAGCGCCATGGCTTCCATCACCGGCACCGTCAAAATCACGGTCGACAACGACGCACCCAGTGCAATGTTCACCACCGACTGCATGCGGTTGGCCAATGCAGCGCGCAAGGCCGTCAAAATCTCCGGCGCCGCCGAAATCGCCGCCACCACGATCGCCGTGATCACCGGCGGTGCGCCCGTGCCTTCCAGGCCCAGGTCGAGGGTCTTGGACATCACCTCGGCCAACGCACCGATCACAATCACGCCAAACACCAGGGTACCGATGGAAAACGCCAGGTTCACCGGCGGCGACTGCTCTTCCTCCGGCAGTTTCTTGCGGCGCTTTTCCGGGTAGCTATAGCTGAAGAAATAACTGTGCGGCCCCACCTGCATGCGCAGGAACAAGGTGTAGAGCACCACCATCGCGCCAATGGTGAAGGCCGAGTAAATTTTCCAGTCGGCTTCGGGGATAAATTCCGGCACCACCATCGACACGCCCATGGCGGTGAGGATCATCACGCTGTAGGTCCGCGCCGAATCGTCGTTGTAGGACTGTTCGCCATGCTTGATGCCGCCCATCAGCGCAGCCAGGCCGAGGATGCCGTTGATATCGAGCATCACCGCTGAGTAGATGGTGTCGCGCACCAAGGTGGGTGATGGCTCGTTGCTCATCATGATCGCCAGGATCACCACCTCCACCAGCACGGCGGCGAGGGTCAGGATCATGGTGCCGTAGGGGTCGCCGACCTTTTCCGCGAGTTGCTCGGCGTGGTGGGCCACGCGCATCGACGCCACCACAATAAAACCGATCAACACCACGCCGGCCAACAGTGCCACCATTTGCCCGCTGTGCAGCATCCAGTGCTCCAACGGGTAGGCGGCGATGGCGGCAATCAGTGCCAGCAGCATGAATTTTTCTTGCTTGAGGGATGTGAGCATTCCGGGCCTTTTAGTACGGCAAATCAGTCATTGATGGGGTACAGACTGCGCCAAGCCGCTAACGTTTCGTTACACCTTAGTTCACGCGGTCCTTGCGCGAATAAATCAAATACTCTCCTGCTGGTCAGGTTTTGCCGATTATTTCAGCCATGCCCTGTAGAATGCCGCCATTGCACCTGATGAGAATTTAGAAAATGTACGATTGGCTCAACGCCCTGCCCAAGGCTGAATTGCACCTGCACCTGGAAGGCTCGCTGGAGCCGGAGTTGCTGTTCGCCCTGGCCGAGCGCAACAAGATTGCGCTGCCGTGGAACGACGTCGAAACCCTGCGCAAGGCCTATGCCTTCAACAACCTGCAAGAGTTTCTCGACCTGTATTACAAGGGCGCCGACGTGCTGCGCACCTCCCAGGATTTCTACGACCTGACCTGGGCCTACCTGCTGCGCTGCAAAGCCCAGAACGTGATCCACACCGAACCCTTCTTCGACCCGCAAACCCACACCGACCGTGGCGTACCGTTCGAAGTGGTGCTCAACGGCATCGCCGCTGCGCTTAAAGATGGCGAACAGCAACTGGGCATCACCAGCGGTTTGATCCTCAGTTTCCTGCGCCACCTGAGCGAAGCCGAAGCCGAGAAAACCCTCGACCAGGCACTGCCGTTCCGTGACGCGTTCGTGGCCGTGGGCCTGGACAGTTCAGAGATGGGTCACCCGCCGAGCAAGTTCCAGCGTGTGTTCGACCGTGCCCGTCACGAAGGCTTCCTCACCGTCGCCCACGCCGGCGAAGAAGGCCCGCCCGAGTACATCTGGGAAGCCATCGACCTGCTGAAAATCCAGCGTATCGACCATGGCGTACGCGCCATCGAAGACGAGCGCCTGATGCAGCGCATCATCGATGAGCAGATCCCGCTGACCGTCTGCCCACTGTCCAACACCAAACTTTGCGTGTTCGACGACATGGCCCAGCACAACATCCTCGACATGCTTGAGCGTGGTGTAAAAGTGACGGTGAATTCGGATGACCCGGCGTACTTCGGCGGTTATGTCACCGAAAACTTCCACGCGCTGTACACCTCGCTGGGCATGACCCAGGACCAGGCCAAACGCCTGGCGCAAAACAGTCTGGATGCGCGGTTGGTAAAGCCCTAACGGCCTCGTAAGTCATCATCGCCAGGTCCATGGAGGCGCCGAAAAAACCAGGGCGATGATGATAAAGAGCATGCGGCGCTAGGGCTGCTCGGGCATGGCCAAGCGGGCGATTTCTGCCAGGCCACTGTCGTTGAGCTGCACAGCCCGGGACTCATTGACCAGGCTGAGCCAGTTCGATTGCAGGAACAGCTGCAACAGTCCAGCGCCCAACGCGCCCCCCAGGTGCGGTTGCCGCTGGCTCCAATCGAAGCAGTCGCACACCAGTGGTGCCGCCAGCGCCTGGGTAAAAATGCCCAGGCTTGCCAAGTGCTGCGCGCCCTTGGCCGTGACCTTGATGCGTTGCTCATAACGCTCGATCCACCCCGCCGCCAACATCCGCTCATACAGCCCCGCCGCCAGTTCGCCACCGAGGTGACCCTGGCACAGTCGAGCATGGCGCAACAGTGGCGGCGCCACCAAAACCAGCGGTGAAGCATGCGGCGCACTGCGGGTTGCACTGGCCAGGGTGGTATTGGCCAAGGCATCGATGGCGACGCTGACATCGGCAGCCGCCACGCGAAACAGCCGCTTGCCACGCCGGCCCTCAATACGCAGCAAGCCACTCCCCGTCAGCCGTGCCAGATGCGCATTGGCCGAAGCAGGTGATAACCCGGCAAGCGTCGCCAGTTCCTCCGAGGACTTGGCCGAGCCGTCCATCAGCGACCAGAGCATGGCGGTGCGTTTGGGCTCGGCGAGCAAGCTGGCGATCTGACTGATGCATGGTGCTTCTTCCATCGATTCACTCCCTGTCTAATTATTTTTCTGATGCAGTGGGCGCCAAAGTATAGGTGCGCAAACCAGCAGTTCCGCGGCGTCTGACAGAACGAATAAGGACAGGATCTGAGTGAAATTTCCCAGTGTGATGGAGGCTATTACGTCGAGCCCAATCGCTCCGGCAATTGCGCGGTCAATCTCGCACAGCGAGACACAAGCATTTCCCGCAGTAGGTTGATGGGTTTGCTCAACTGGGCACGGTGGGCACAGAGCAAATTGAGCGGCGTGCGCTCGCCACGTAACTCCGGCAAGATCAGGCGCAAGCGTCCGGCCAACACATCGGTGCTCACATCCAGCCAGGATTTGTAGGCAATCCCCACCCCCGCCACCGCCCAGCGGCGCACCACATCGGCATCGTCGCTGAAGCGATCACCACTGACCGTCAGGCTGACGTCGCGCTTGCCATCGTAAAAGGTCCAGTGGTCATGCACACGGCTGCCAAGCATATAAAGCAAGCAATTGTGCTGGGCCAGTTGCTCCAGGTGCCGGGGCTCGCCGTGGCGCTCAAGGTAACTGGGGGCCGCGCACAACACGCGAACGTTGTGCGGCGCGACGGGCAACGCGATCAGGCTGGAATCTTCGGGCTCGCCATAGCGCAGGGCGATATCCACCGGCTGGCGGAACAGGTCGGCAATCCGATCGCCCAACAGCAGGCGCACGGTGAGCTGCGGGTACTCACGCTGAAACTCGTCCAGCCACGGCAATAACTGATTGCGGCCGAAATCCGAGGGGGCCGAGAGCTGCAACACACCGCTGACATGGTCCTGGCCACTGGCCAATAAGCGTCGCCCTTCATCCAGGGAGCTCAGCGCGGCGCGGGCATATTCCAGGAAGCCTTCACCTTCGGCGGTCAGGCGCAGGCTGCGGGTGGAGCGCGCCAGCAGGCGCGCGCCCAATTGCTGCTCGATGCGCTTGAGCGCCGCGCTGGCCACGGCGGGCGACAGGTCCATCACCCGCGCCGCCGCCGACAAACTGCCCAGGTCCGCTGCGCGTACAAACAACTGCAAATCATCAAAACGCAGCATTCACCCACCCATTATCAAAATATTATTGAAACAGAGTGCTGTTTTAGCGGCTTTTATCTTCAAGGGAAATGGCCAATCATCTGCCCATCCCGTTATCACGTGTCTGGAGTTGAATATGTCCACAGCCTTTAACGTCATCGCCACGCTGATTGCCAAACCCGGCCAACAGGCCACCCTGGAATCCCTGCTGCGCGGCCTGCTGGAACCCACCCGCCTTGAAGCCGGTTGCGAGCAATACGACCTGCACCAGGACCTGCAGCACCCCGAGACCTTCTACATGCTCGAACGCTGGAGCGACGACGCGGCGCTGGCCAACCATGACCAGAGTGCACACATCCAGAGTTTTCGCGCCAAAGCCGCTGATGTAATCGAACACTTCGAACTCAAGCGCCTGCAGTTTCTCGCCTGATCACCGCCTTTTTCCGGAGCCCCCATGAAAGCCATTGCCTACTACGCGTCACTGCCGATCAACGATGAAAAATCCCTGCAAGACATCCAGCTGCCGGAGCCCGTCGCCGGCCCCCGCGACTTGCTGGTGGAAGTCAAAGCCATCTCAGTCAACCCGGTGGACACCAAGGTGCGCCAGAACGTCGCCCCGGAAAACGGCGCAGCCAAAGTGCTGGGCTGGGACGTGGCCGGTGTGGTCAAGGCCGTCGGCAGCGAAGTGAGCCTGTTCAAGGTCGGCGACAAGGTGTTCTACGCCGGCTCCCTGACACGTCCGGGCGGCAACAGCGAGTTGCACACCGTGGACGAGCGCATCGTCGGCCATATGCCCAAGAGCCTGGGTTTTGCCGAAGCCGCCGCGCTGCCGCTGACCGCCATCACCGCCTGGGAGCTGTTGTTCGAACGCCTGCAAGTGCGTGAAGGCAAAGAGGCGCAAGGCCAGAGCCTGCTCATTGTCGGCGCCGCCGGTGGCGTGGGTTCGATCCTGACCCAACTGGCCAGCCAGCTCACCGCATTGACGGTGATCGGTACCGCCTCGCGCCCGGAAACCCAGGAATGGACCAAAGCACTCGGCGCCGACCTGGTCATCGACCACAGCCAACCGCTGAGCGAAGCGCTGAAACAAGCCGGCCACCCACAAGTGACCCACGTTGCCAGCCTGACCCAGACCGAGCATCACCTGGACCAACTGGTCGAAGCGCTGCAACCCCAAGGCAAGCTGGCGCTGATCGACGACCCCAAGGCACTGGACGTGAGCAAACTCAAGCGCAAGAGCCTGTCACTGCACTGGGAGTTCATGTACACGCGCTCGATGTTCGAGACGCCGGACATGATCGAGCAGCACAACCTGCTCAATCGTGTGGCCGAGCTGATCGACGCCGGCACCTTGAAAACCACGGTGGGCGAGCACTTCGGTGTGATCAATGCGGCCAACCTGCGCCGTGCCCATGCCCTGCTGGAAAGCGGCAAGGCCAAGGGCAAGATCGTGCTGGAAGGGTTCTGAAGATAACCGCTGTCAGCGTCGTCCATTATTCGTGTGAGTGATGGACGACGCCGCTAGTCAGAGAGTTGATCTTTGTCATATTTGTAAGCGCCCTCGGGGTCTATATTGGCCGCCTTTGCCACGATTCTTTTACGTGAGGAAGTCAGCAATGAAGATCCTGATAAAAGCGTTAGCAAAATCCCAGTGGGAAGTCCGTCTGGACCAAAAGGCCATTACTTTCCACACAGAAGCCGAGGCCCGCGCCTTTGCCAATACCCTGCAGGCCCGTATCCAGGCCCCCCACCGCTTTCCGATCAGCCAGCAACAGTCCGCTGCTGGCTGATCCGCATTTCAACCCTGCGCCCGCGCGGCCCTCGCCCGTTGCAGGCGCTGGGTCGACATCGCAATCGTCACCGCCAACACCCCGCACAAGCTGATGACCATCGCCATCGGCATCGCCGTGCCGTCGTGCAGCACACCCACCAACGAAGCCGCCCCTGCCGCCACACCAAACTGAATGCAACCGAGCAAGGCCGACGCGCTGCCGGCCCGGGCGCCCTGCCCGCTCATGGCGCAGGCCGAGGTGTTGGGCAGAATGCAGCCCAGGCTGGCGATGCAGATGAACAGCGGTACCAGCAACGGCCACAGCGCCTCGGTGCGCAAGGCCGCGATGCCCAGCAGTGACAGCGCCGCCAGCAGATAGACCCACACCGTGCGCGACAGCAGGAACGCGGGGCCACGCTTGGCCAGCAGCCGCGCGTTAACCTGCGCAACCAGGATGAAGCCGGCGGCGTTGGAGCCGAACAGCCAGCCGTAATGCTCGGCGGGCACGCCATAGAGTTTGATAAATACGAACGGGGAGCCGGCGATGTAGGCAAACATCCCGGCAATCGAAATGCCCCCGGTCAGGGCGTAACCGAGGTAGACCCGGTCTGACAGCAGCGCGCCGTAGCGGCGCAGCGACCCGGACAAGGGCTGGCGCGGCTGATGGGCCGGAAAGGTCTCCGGCAAACCGACCGCCACGGCGATCGCCGCCATCACGCTGAAGATCGACAGCGCGAGGAAAATCGACTGCCAACCCCACAGCCCGACCATCACCCCACCCGCCAACGGCGCCAGGATCGGCGCCAGGCCGGTCACCAGCATCAGTTGCGAATAGACCTTGGCCGAGCCCACCGCATCACATTTGTCACTGACCACTGCGCGGGAAATCACCATGCCCGCGCAACCGCCGAGGGCCTGCACGAAGCGTGCGCCAATCAGCCATTCCAGGGACGGGGCGTACGCGCAGGCAAAGGATGCCAGGGTAAACAGGATGACGCCGCTGAGCAGCGGGCCGCGCCGGCCAAAGCGGTCCGCCAGCGGACCGTAGATCAACTGGCCGATGGCCAAGCCAGCGAAATACACCGCCAGGGTCAGCTGGATATGTTTTTCGTCGGTACCGAAGGCTGTCGCCATCGCCGGAAAGCCCGGCAGATAGAAGTCGATCGCCAGCGGCGCGAAGGCGCTCAAGGCCCCCAGGATCAGGATTATGCGAAGGTTCATCAGGCACCCAAGTGTGTCGGCAGCCCGACAGTTTAGCCGCGCTTGGGTGCATTGAATACGATAGCTCGCTAACTATTTGAATGGGTCAGGCCAGCTTGGCGGTGTAGCCCTCTTCGGTGATCAGGCTGATCACTTCATCGGCAGACAGACGGCTTTCGACGCCCACCTCTTTCGCCGCCAGGTCGACCTTCACGCTGGCCGCCGGATCCTGGCTCTGCACCGCCTGGGTGACCGCCCGGACGCAGTGGCCGCAGGTCATTCCTTCAACGCTGAATATTTGCATGACATGACTCCTTTGATGAGGTTGAAGCCAGTCTCGACCTTGCCACGATGGCAAGGTCAAGTTCTGAAACTTTCGGCCGGGCTGGTATTACACGGCGACGTCGGCCAAGCTTCACCCATCTTTGATTCAAACCACGGAGCATTCGCCATGCGCTGGTCGTTTTTTGCCCTTGCCGGCTTGATGAGTTTGTCTGCCGCTGCGCCCATGGCCAGTGCCGATCAAGACTATGCCGTGCTGATCATTTCCCGCGAGCGCCTGGAAGTACCGACCAATTGCGAGATCGGCCTGTACATACAGGACCAGTTGGCCGGGCGCTTGTTCCAGGAACAGTCCACCTCGTTCAACCTGCCCGCCGGCAATGTGTCGCTGCGCCTGAAACTGCTGCCGGGCCAGTCACCGGGTTGCTTGCCTGGCCTGCTCGCGCCGCCGGCGCAGAACATCACGCTCAAGGCCGGTGACGTACGCAAGCTGCGCATTGCCCAGGGCACGGAAGGCATGTACCTCAAACCCGCCGCATTGGAATACTGAAGACGCTTGACCTTCCCCACAGGTCAAGGTTGATCCTAGGGGCAACTTCTCTGGAGGACTGCCCCATGAATGGACCCACCACCTTTGACCTGCCCATCGGCGGCATGACCTGCGCCAGCTGCGCCGGACGTGTCGAGCGCGCGCTGGGCAAAGTGCCGGGGGTGCAGAGCGTCAGCGTCAACCTGGCCAACGAGCGCGCCCACGTCGAAGTGCTGGGCCAGATCGACCCGGCCGTGCTGATCGCCGCCGTCGACAAAGCCGGCTACACCGCGAGCCTGCCGCAAAGCGAAACCAAGACCGAGGCCGACCAAGCCCAGCGCCTGCACCGCGAGCGCTGGGCGCTGCTGCTGGCAATCGTACTGGCGTTGCCCTTGGTACTGCCGATGCTGGTGCAACCCTTCGGCCTGCACTGGATGCTGCCGGCCTGGGTGCAATTCGCCCTGGCCACCCCCGTGCAATTCATCTTAGGTGCGCGCTTTTATAGCGCGGCGTGGAAAGCCGTGCGTGCCGGTGCCGGCAATATGGACCTGCTGGTGGCCATCGGCACCAGCGCCGGTTACGGCCTGAGCCTCTATGAATGGCTGACCGCGCCCGCTGGCAGCATGCCCCATCTGTACTTCGAAGCGTCGGCCGTGGTGATCGCTCTGGTGTTGCTTGGTAAATACCTGGAGAGCCGCGCCAAACGCCAGACCGCCAGCGCTATCCGCGCCCTCGAAGCCCTGCGCCCTGAACGCGCGATTCGTGTGCAGGAGGGGCGCGAGGAAGACGTCGCCATCAACGCCCTGAAGCTCAATGACCGAGTGCTGGTCAAACCCGGCGAGCGCTTCCCGGTGGACGGCGAAGTGGTAGAAGGCCAAAGCCATGCCGATGAAGCGCTGATCAGCGGCGAAAGCCTGCCGGTGCCGAAACAACCTGGCGACGCGGTCACCGGCGGCGCCATCAATGGCGAAGGCCGCCTGCTGGTGCGCACCACCGCACTGGGTGCCGAAAGCGTACTGGCACGCATCATCCGCCTGGTGGAAGACGCCCAGGCTGCCAAGGCACCGATCCAGAAACTGGTGGATAAAGTCAGCCAGGTATTCGTGCCGACCGTGCTGGTGCTGGCGTTGATCACGCTGGTGGGCTGGTGGCTGTACGGTGCGCCACTGGAGACCGCGATCATCAACGCCGTGGCGGTGCTGGTGATCGCCTGCCCCTGCGCACTCGGGCTGGCTACACCGACCGCCATCATGGCCGGCACCGGCGTCGCCGCACGCTATGGCATCCTGATCAAGGACGCCGAAGCGCTGGAGCGCGCCCATGAAGTGAGCACCGTGGTCTTCGACAAAACCGGCACCCTCACTTCCGGCACTCCGAAAATTGCCCATTTGGCGGCGGTGGATGGCGACGAAGCCACCGTGCTGCAACAGGCCGGTGCGCTGCAACGCGGCAGCGAACACCCGTTGGCCAAAGCCGTGCTGGATGCGTGCAGCGAGCAAGGCCTGACGGTGGCGGATGTAAGCGCCAGCCAATCCCTGACCGGGCGTGGCATTGCCGGCACCCTCGACGGGCGCCAACTGGCCCTGGGAAATCGGCGCCTGCTGGAAGAAAGCGGCCTGGACGCGGGTGGGCTGGCCGACTCCGCCACGGCCTGGGAAGCCGAGGGCCGCACCTTGTCCTGGCTGATCGAGCAAGGCGCGCAGCCGCGTGTGCTCGGGCTGTTTGCCTTTGGTGACACGCTCAAGCCTGGCGCGCTGGAAGCAGTGGCACAACTCAAGGCCCGGCACATCAGCAGCCACTTGCTCACCGGCGACAACCGCGGCAGCGCCCGCGTCGTCGCCCAAGCGTTGGGCATCGATGACGTACACGCCGAAGTCCTGCCCGCCGATAAAGCCGCCATCGTCGCCGAACTGAAAAAAACCGGCGTGGTGGCCATGGTCGGCGACGGCATCAACGACGCACCGGCCCTCGCCGCCGCCGATATCGGCATCGCCATGGGCGGCGGCACCGACGTGGCCATGCATGCCGCCGGTATCACCCTGATGCGCGGCGACCCACGCCTGGTCCCGGCCGCCTTGGAGATCAGCCGCAAGACCTACGCCAAAATCCGCCAGAACCTGTTCTGGGCCTTTGTGTATAACTTGATCGGCATTCCCCTGGCCGCATTCGGCCTGCTCAACCCAGTGCTCGCGGGCGCGGCCATGGCCTTGTCGAGCGTCAGCGTAGTGAGCAACGCCTTGCTGTTGAAAACCTGGAAACCAAGCACTTGGAAACAGTCGAACGTGGAGGATCAACGCCCATGAACATCGGCCAAGCCGCCCGGCAAAGCGGGCTGAGCGCGAAGATGATTCGCTACTACGAATCCATTGGCCTGTTGAAAACCGCCCATCGCACCGACAGCGGCTACCGCATCTACGGCACCGACGACCTGCACACCCTGGCGTTTATCAAACGCTCGCGGGACCTGGGGTTTTCATTGGAAGAGGTCGGCAAGCTGCTGACCCTGTGGCAGGACCGGCAACGGGCCAGCGCCGATGTGAAAGCCCTGGCGCGCCAGCATATCGAGGCGCTGAATCAGAAGATCCTGGAGTTGGGGCAGTTGCGCGATACGTTGCAGGACCTGGTGGAACACTGTCACGGGGATGACCGGCCGGATTGTCCGATTCTCAAGGAGTTGGCTTCGGGAAGCTGCTGCGCGTGAGGCTCTAACTGACTCACTACAAAACCAATGTGGGAGGGGGCTTGCTCCCGATGGCGGTGTATCAGTCTCAATATCTGTAACTGACACACCGCTATCGGGAGCAAGTCGAATCGTCGCACCGCCCATCCCACATTTTGATCCTCATCAGCCAGGGATCACTGCATCCAAGGCGGCGGCGGTGGTTCTTCCGACGCTTTGCTCGGTGGCGCATCATCGGCCGCCCGAATGGCCTGGCGCCGCTCTTCATCCAGCCGCGCCGCTTCAATCTCGCGGATCACACCGCCGACATCCGCCAGCTCTTCCGGCTCGTCAAACTCGCCGGTCAATACGCTGGCCGGGTGCAAGGTGCCGGCTTCGTAGAGCGCCCACATTTCCTTGGCGTACTTGGTCGTCTTCAATTCCGGGGCAAAACGCCCGAAGTAGGAAGCCATGTTGCCCACATCCCGCTCCAGCATGTTGAACGCGTGGTTGTTGCCCGCCGCATCCACTGCCTGGGGCAGATCGATGATGACCGGACCGGTCGGCGTGAGCAGTACGTTGAACTCGGACAGGTCACCATGCACCAGGCCGGTACACAGCATCAGGACGATCTGGGAAATCAGGAAGGCGTGGTATTCACGCGCCTGGTCCGGCTCCAACGTCACGTCATTCAGACGTGGCGCTGCATCGCCGTACTCGTCGGCCACCAGCTCCATCAACAGCACGCCTTCCAAGAAGTCGTATGGCTTGGGCACGCGAACGCCCGCACCGGCCAGACGGAACAACGCCGCTACTTCGGCGTTCTGCCAGGCATCTTCGGTTTCTTTCTTGCCGAATTTCGAGCCCTTGGCCATGGCCCGGGCCTGCCGGCTGTTACGGACCTTACGGCCTTCCTGGTATTCAGACGCTTGACGAAAACTTCGTTTATTCGCCTCCTTGTAAACCTTGGCGCAACGCAATTCGTTGCCGCAGCGCACCACATAAACAGCTGCTTCTTTACCACTCATGAGTGGGCGCAGCACTTCGTCGACCAGACCGTCTTCGATCAGGGGTTCAATGCGTTTAGGAGTCTTCATCAGCTTTTATTGTGGGTCCTTTATTACCAAATACGCGTATGGCACTCGTTATACGGCAATCGGCTCGCCGGTGGGAGGGGCTACCGACCTCTGACCACTCAAGAATGCATCCAATATGCCAATTTTGGCGAATTCAACGTTCGATGATCGCCGTCACACCTTGCCCGCCTGCCGCGCAGATCGAAATCAGCCCGCGCCCCTTGCCCGCCGCGTCGAGCAACTTGGCCAGGTTGGCGACGATGCGCCCACCGGTGGCGGCAAACGGGTGACCGGCCGCCAGGGAGCTGCCCTTCACATTGAGCCGGCTGCGATCAATAGCCCCCAATGGCGCGTCCAGCCCGAGGCGCGTCTGGCAGTAATCCGCATCCTCCCACGCCTTGAGCGTGCACAACACTTGGGCCGCGAAGGCTTCGTGGATCTCGTAGTAATCAAAGTCCTGCAGCGTCAGGCCATTCCTCGCCAGCAAACGTGGCACCGCATACACCGGCGCCATCAGGAGGCCTTCGGCGCCGTTGACGAAATCCACCGCCGCCGCTTCGCCATCGCGCAGGTAGGCCAGGATCGGCAGACCACGCTCCTGGGCCCAGGCTTCACTGCCCAGCAACACCAGGGATGCGCCATCGGTGAGCGGCGTGGAATTGCCGGCCGTGAGCGTGCCCTTTTCGCTGCGCTCAAACGCGGGCTTGAGCGCGGCGAGTTTTTCCAGAGTCAGGTCGGGGCGCAGGTTGTTGTCGCGGGTCAGGCCCAAAAACGGCGTGAGCAGATCGTTATGCCAGCCTTCGGCATAGGCAGCGGCCATTTTCTGATGACTTTCGAGGGCGAGTTGGTCCTGCTCGGCACGCGGAATCTGCCAGGTCTGCGCCATCAATTCGCAATGCTGGCCCATGGACAAACCGGTGCGCGGCTCGCCATTACGCGGCAGCTCAGGCTTGAGGTGCTGGGGACGAAGTTGTAACAGGACTTTTAATTTATCCGCCATGGACTTGCTGCGATTGGCTTGCAGCAGAATCTTGCGCAGCCCTTCGTTCACGCCGATAGGAGCGTCGGAGGTGGTGTCCACCCCGCCGGCAATCCCGCATTCAATCTGGCCCAGGGCGATTTTGTTGGCCACCAGCAACGCCGCCTCGAGCCCCGTGCCGCACGCCTGCTGAATGTCGTAAGCCGGGGTTTGCGGCGACAGGCGTGAACCCAGCACGCATTCACGGGTGAGGTTGAAGTCGCGGGAATGCTTGAGCACCGCGCCGGCGGCCACCTCGCCGATGCGCAGGCCGTGCAGGTTGTAGCGTTCGATCAAGCCCTCCAGGGCCGCGGTCAGCATCGCCTGGTTGCTCGCCGTGGCGTAGGGGCCATTGGAACGGGCGAAAGGAATGCGGTTACCGCCAATGATCGCTACACGGCGCAATTGAGTCATGGAAAGCTCCCTGTGGGTTGTGGGGTGGATAACTGAGCCTAGTCGAACGACTGCTACCCTGGGATGGTCAACCTTTTGAACCCCAGCCTTCGGAGAGCGTTCCATGTCTGACCGTTATATCGACTTCGCCAACTCAAGCCTCGGCCATCGCCTGGTCGCCGCCCTTGGCCTGCCGTCACCGGTACGCCTGGAACGCTGGCAAGCCGGGCGCCTGCGTCCGGTGGACGGCGCATTGCTACTCGGGGGTGGCGTACTGGCAACCCATGTACAGGCGTTTGCCAACAAGCTCACCGACGCGACCTACACGTACGGCACCGAGACATCGACGTGGATTCCCGGCCACGGCCCCAAGCTCAAGGCCGTGGTATTCGATGCCAGCCACTTGCAACACAGCGATCAACTCAAGCAACTGCGCGAGTTCTTCCAGCCGTTGCTGAAAAACCTCGATAACAGCGCCCACCTGGTGATCCTCGGCCGCGCCCCGGAAAGCCTCAGCGACCCTTTCGCCGCCAGCGCCCAACGCGCCCTTGAAGGTTTCAGCCGGTCCTTGGCCAAGGAGCTGCGCAACGGCGGCGTGTTGCAATTGCTCTACGTCGGCGACGGTGCCGAAGACCAATTGGAAGGCGCGCTGCGCTTCTTCCTATCACCGAAAAGCGCGTATATCTCCGGCCAGGTGATTCGCCTGAAAGCCTGTGCCACGCCGGTCGAAGACTGGACCCGCCCCCTCGCCGGGCGTAAGGCATTGGTCACCGGCGCAGCCCGGGGCATTGGCGCGTCCATCGCCGAAACCCTGGCCCGCGACGGCGCCGAAGTGATCCTGCTCGACGTGCCCCAGGCCAAGGCCGACCTCGAAGCCCTGGCCGCACGCCTGGGGGCGCGCACAATCGTGCTGGACATCTGCGCCGAAGACGCCGCTGGCCAGTTGATCGAACACCTGCCCGACGGCCTCGACATCCTGGTGCACAACGCCGGGATCACCCGTGACAAAACCCTGGCCAACATGACCCCGGAATACTGGGACGCGGTGCTGGCGGTCAACCTCAATGCCCCGCAAGTACTGACCCAGGCCCTGCTCGACAGCGGCACCCTGCACGACAATGCCCGCGTGGTGGTGCTGGCCTCCATCAGCGGCATCGCCGGCAACCGTGGGCAAACCAACTACGCCGCGAGCAAGGCCGGTTTGATCGGCCTGGTACAGGCATGGGCGCCGTTGCTGGAGGAGCGCGGGATCAGCATCAACGCCGTAGCCCCAGGCTTTATCGAAACCCAGATGACCGCGCATATTCCCTTTGCCCTGCGTGAAGCCGGGCGGCGCATGAGTTCACTGGGCCAGGGCGGTTTGCCGCAAGACGTCGCCGAAGCCGTGGCCTGGCTGGGCCAGCCGGGTTCCGGTGCGGTCAGCGGGCAAGCGCTGCGGGTGTGTGGCCAAAGTTTGTTGGGAGCGTGAGCATGGATTGGCAAACCTTAGGCAGTACACCGTTTCTGCCACCGCTGTATTGGCGGGCGGCGCTCAAACGCAAGATCACCGGCAGTGCGTTGCCCGCACAGGGTCTGCGTTGCCAGATCAGCGTCAACCCCGAGAAGGTGGCGGCCTATCGCAAGGTCTGCGGTTTTGCCGACAGCCCGATCCTGCCGCCGACTTATCCACACATTCTGGCGTTTGGGCTACAGATGCAGTTGCTCACCTCCAACGCCTTTCCCTTCCCGCTGCTCGGGCTGATCCACCTGAGCAATCGCATTCGCATCCATCGCCCGCTGGGTGGCGTCAGCCAACTGCGCATCAGCGTGCACGCGCAAAACCTCCAGCCCCACGCCAAGGGCGCGACGTTTGACGTGGTGACCACCGTCGAAGATTCCCTCGGTGTGTTGTGGGAGGCCGAAAGCCGCATGCTCTGCCGGGGCGTGAAACTCGAAGGCGAAGCGCCAGATGATAGGCAGCCCACACCTGAGCAGGTCAGCGAGTTGACGCGCTGGAAAGCCCCCGCCGATATCGGCCGTCGCTACGCGCGGGTATCCGGCGACTACAACCCCATCCACTTGAGTGCGCTGACCGCCAAAGCATTTGGCTTTCCCCAAGCCATCGCCCATGGGCTGTGGAACAAGGCACGCGCACTGGCGGCCCTCGGCGATCACCTGCCCACTGCGAATATTGAAATAGACGTGGTGTTCAAGAAACCCGTGCGCCTGCCCAGCGAAGTGACATTGCACACCAGTGCCGCCGGTTCCAGTGGTGAATTAAGCTTGAAAGGGGTGGGCGATATTGAGCACATGACTGGAAAGTGGCGACCAATCGCATGAAAAAACCTGGTTAATTGTATATATACGCCCTAAGTAATAGCGGACTTAATCAAGCCCGCTATTATTTTAACTTATTGATTTAAATCATATATACATATTGATACAATCTCCCCTTACACCCTTCGAATTAGTCACTAAGCAGGCGTTCCGGCCCTGCTATATAAATCGTTAATACCAACTTGAGAATTGAGAGAACGTGAACCTGGGTCTGTGATACGCACACGGACAAACGCATCGCTATCCAAGAAGTAACGAGCGTTTGATGACAACTAAGGTTGTACAGGTGCAAGGAACTCAATCATGAAAACTCAAATCGTGTTTTGGAAAGCAAGTACCGCGCTGGCCCTGGCGATAGCAATGACGTTGGGCGGCTGCAGCAGCGGTGGTGGCGGGCATCACAGTAGCGGCTCGGCTTCCTCGGACCCTGCCGCAAGCGGTGGCGGTACCGACGGTGGTGGCACGGGCGGCACCGGCGGTGGCACAGGTGGTACGGGCGGTGGTACTGGCGGCACAGGTGGCGGCACCGGTGGTACCGGCGGTGGTACTGGCGGCACGGGTGGCGGCACAGGCGGTACCGGTGGCGGCACCACCAGCACACTGGTCACCGCAGCGGTGGTCGACACCCTCGGCACCACCGTGACCGGTCTCGGCGGCACCGTCGGCAGCCTGGGCACCACCCTCGGCAGCCTGCCAATCGTCGGCGCAACCGCTGGCGGCCTGGTGACCGCTACCGGCACCGCCGTGGGCAGTATCGGTGATGGCGTGTCGGACGGCCTGGGCTCGATAGGGACCGACAGCAATGCCCTGGGCACAACCCTTGCCGGCGTGGGCAATGGGGTTTCCGACCTGGGTGATGGGGTGAGCGTCACAGGCGCTAACGTTGCCACTTTGCTCGGACGCGTGCCGGTGGTCAGGACCGTCTCGCCAGCGGTGGGCGGCGTGGTCGATAAGGTCGGCAATGCCGTGACCATGCTTGGCGATACGTTGAGTACTGCCAGCACCACCGGTCCGTTGGGTTCGGTCACTGACACCGTCGGCGCGCGAGTACTGGTGCCTGTGGTGTCCCTGGTGGAAAAGGCCACCGGCAAAGTCGGCAGCACGACCGGCCTGGACAGCCCGGTAGGCGGCCTGCTGCGCAAAGTCGGCGGTACCGTTGACGGCCTGGGCGATAAAGTCGCCGGTACCGGCGGCAACCCCGTGACCGACGCGGTGGGCAACGTGCTCAATGGCGTGGGCATCACCGTCGGCAAGGCCAGCGGTTATGTCGATCCGAATCCCGGCAACGTCGGCGGTGGCACAGGCGGCGGCGCCAATCCATCCGGCCTGCCCGAACTGATCGGCGGTGTGATCGCCGGTGCCAGTAGCGGCCTGAATGCGGGCAGCACCAACGGTGTGGTCAGCGCGACCGGCGTCACTGGGGTCAACGTCGGCGGCACCGTGGCATCCGTGGGCACCCTGCTCGGCGGCAATGGCGTACCGAACGCGACGGCCGGTGCAGCGGTCGCCCCAATCACCAACACCCTTGGCGTCGCACTCAACCCTGTCACCAGCGGGGTACAGAACCTCACCCAAACCATCGGCGGCGCCACTGGCCTGGGTGCGCCGGTCAACGGCCTGGTCACCAACGTGGGCGGCGCGGTCAGCAGCCTGGGCGGACAAATCAGCACCACCAACGCCAACCCGATCACCAACGCCCTGGGCGGCACCGTGAGCGCAGTGGGTGGCACCGTAACGTCGGTCGGCGGCCTGGTGACCGGAGGCACAAGCAACGGTGGTGGCCTGCTCGGCGGCGGCCTCAGCGTGGGCGGCAGCGCAACGACCTCCACCAGCGCAGGCGCCACCGCAAATGGTGGTGCACTGGGCGGGATTCTCGGTGGCCTGACCGGCAAAAAATAGAATCGCACCTGGCCGATTAGACGGCCTCACCTACAGCGCCTACGCTTGGTTGAGACGAGAGATCCAATCCATCTCTCGTCTTTTTTATGGGCCAATGAACGGCCTGTGAAAGCCCCCGAACCGCGCCCCGAGAGCCCGGCGGGCCTCTGCAAGACGCCGCCGCAGTTTTGACCATGGAGTGTCCTATGCGCGCTTTGACGCCGTTGTTATTGCTCACCCTCAGTGCTTATGCCCAGGCCGATACCCTCCCCAGCTTCCTCAACAGCAACGACACCGTGCGCACTCTGCCCGTGCCCAACCTGCCCGCCGACGCCTACCGCCCGGCCACCCCGCAAACCCAGTTGCCGGTGCCGGCCGCCCCGACCGCGCAACCCTTGCTGATGGACACCAAAGTGACCATTCGCAAACTGCAGATCGACGGCGGTACGGTCTATCCGCTCAAGGACGTGGCCCAGGTCTTCGAGCCCTTGATTGGCCGCGAAACCAACCTCGCGCAACTGATCGAGGCCACGCGCCGCATCACTCGGCGCTACCAGGAAGACGGCTACCTGTTGTCCTACGCTTTCCTGCCGGAGCAACGCTTCGAAAACGGCCTGGTGCGCGTGGTGCTGGTGGAGGGTTATATCCGCGATTACAGCCTGCAGGGCGACATCGGTTCGGTGTCGTCCTACGTCGACAAGCTGGCAGAAAAACTCAAGGCCGAACGCCCACTTACCCGCAAGACCTTCGAACGCTACACCACCCTGATGAGTGCCATCCCCGGTGTGACGTTGCAAGCCCAAGTGCCCCCGCCCGGCACCACCGATGGCGGCACCCACATGCAAATCAGCGCCAGCCGCAAACCCTTCACCACCAGCATGAGCCTGAACGAGAACAGCCGCGGCGGCACTCAAGCGCTGCTGACGGCCACCAGCAACGCGTGGACATCCATGGGTGAACAACTGAGCGTCAGCGGCCTGTTCCCACCGGGCGACGATAAAGAGCATTACTACCGCGCCGCCTACAGCCAATTCATCAATGCCGAAGGCACCCAGGTGGTGCTATCGGGTGAACGCTACCGCGCCGACCCACGGACCAACCTGCAACTGGGCGGCGGCTTCGAACTCAAGCCACACCAGGAAATCGACCGTTACTCCATTGGCCTCAGCCACCCGCTGATCGCCTCGCCCAACGAGTCACTGAGCCTCGGCGCGCGCTACTACGCCGTCGACCAGACCACTCGCTACCAACTGGTGGGCTTCCCGCAGCGCCTGGAGCTGCAAACCGACCTGCGCGCCCTGGCCTTCGAGGGTGACTGGCGCAAGGCCGATACCACCCAACTGCGCATCCTCAGCGCCGGGGTGTACCAAGGCACCAACGGTATGGGCGCCAAGACCCGCAGCGACTTCGGCGGCCTCAAGCCTGACCTCGACTTCTTCCGCCTGCGCCTGTCCGGCGTGCAAAGCAACAAGCTGTTTGATAACTGGCAAGGCGTACTCTCCGGCGCACTCTACTGGAGCGACGACACCTTGCCCGACAGCGAACGCGCCACCTTCGGCGGGCAGAACTTCGGCCGCGGCTACCCCGACGACCAAGGCTCCGGCGACAAGGGCTGGGGCATGGCGTACGAGATCAACTACAGCTACAACCGTGCCGGCGACTGGGTGCGCATCCTGCAACCCTACGTGGTGTTCGACCGGGCCAAGACCTGGTTCAACGACCTGCCGATCAAGCACAACGATATGTCATCGGCCGCCGTGGGCCTGCGCTTTGGCGACACCCAGTACTACAACATCGCCCTCGAAGCGGCCAAGCCGATGTCGGACAAGGCCCTCGACACCTTCAACCGCACGCCGCGGTACACGTTGAGTTTCAGTTATCAGCTATGACTGCAGCCCCGTAGGCGCGAGCGTGCTCGCGCCTACGGATAGCGCTTGGTCACGGGGAAGAGATTGTTCAACGTATCGAGCAGCCGCACCAGGTAGATCGGCTTGCGAAACAAGTCCAGCACCTGCAGGCGCAGCATGTCGCTGACGTCATCCATCTCGGCATGACCCGACATCACAATCACCGGCAGGTGCGAGCGTGAGGTGTGTTCGCGCAGGCGCTTGATCAAGGAGATACCGCTTTCCTCGGGCATGCGCAGGTCGGTGATGACCAGGGCGATATCAGGGTTGAGGGTGAGTTCCTGCAAAGCTTCGGTGACGGAGTTGGCCGTGAAGCAGACGAACCCTTCATCGCCAAGGGATTCGGCGAGTTCGATCAAGGCGTCCTCTTCGTCGTCCACTAACAGGATTTGTTGCCGGGTCGGCGAAGAGGAACTCATGGGAAAAGTCCTGGGACTGGGAGTGCACTCAAGGTAGTTACACCACGGTATTGATCAAGTACCGATGCCTGTCTGAATCGAAGTAAAGATGGCTTTAACTTTGGTACTGATCGGCGACATGAACAGTCCGATCACCGCCGCACACATCGCCGCGACAATTGCATATTCGATACCGGAGGCCCCCTCTCTGGCATAAGAAAAAATCTGGATTTTTATAAACACCTTGCGAATCGCATCAAGGAACATATGACTTCTCCTATGCGCTCAGAGCGCTGATGTAGCGGGCCTACTGCATGATTTCGCTTTGCCATTAGAGCATTGTCGGCAAATGCACTCCCAACAACTGTAATAAGCGACTAATCACAAAGTAGTAGCCAACTCCGTGGCGCCAAAACAACCTGGTTTTCCATTGCAATGCAGAATTTTTCCGAAGGGTAATGGCATTTCGTCCTAGCTGAACTACCTTCAAATAGCGAAATAGTTAGATGTGCCGCGTGAACTGATTGCGCAGTGACTGGATGGACCAGCCGGCAGGTTCTGCAGTGGGAAAGGGAGAGCCTTAATGAGCAGTCGCATCAGTATGATTCTGGCCGGATTACTGTTGGTGGGTGCACTGATTGCAGGCTATTGGGGCCTGGTGCTGAGCCGCCCGGAACCGGCGCCCGCCGTTCAACCGCTTGCCAGCACGATTGCAGTGACCCCAGCCGAAGACCCTACGCGTCAATCCGTAGTGGTGCTGGCCCACGACGTGCCGCCCTTCGTTGCCCTCACCGCCGCCGACCTGACCCTGGAAAAACTGCGCACCGCCCCGGCAGGCAGCCTCACCACCCTGGAACAAGCAATCGGCCGCGTGCCCTGGCGCAGCCTTGAAGCGGGCACTTGGCTGACCGAACAAAGTTTCGACGCCGGCGGAAGCCTCGCCCGCATGATCCGCCCTGGCGAACGTGCACTGGCCGTCGCAGTGGATGAAGTGAGCGGTGCCGGCGGGCAATTGAACCCCGGCGACTATGTCGACGTAATGCTGTACCTGCGCCAGGAAAACGGTAACCCCCAACCGTCGGCGCAAACCGTCATCCCTGCACTTCGCCTGCTCGGCGTGGGCGACCAGTTGGGACTGACCAACGACGGTAAACCCGGCTCCCCCGTGGCCACCTCGGCGCAAGACCTGGCCAAGCAACAACAGAGCCGCGCCGCTGCACGCACGGTGCTGCTCGCGGTTCCAGAGCAATTAATGACTCGGCTGGTGCTGGCTATTCAAGCCGGCGTATTGCGCCTGGCCGTGCGCAGCGCCGACGAACAACGCCTGAGCCTCTACTGGGCGGGCGAAAATGACTCGCTGGTAAACCTCGACAACGCCAAGCGCGATCTCTACCAGTTCAATCAGTTGGCCTTTACTTCTGCCCCCATCAACACCTTCAGTCCGCCGGCGGCCAACAGCACGCCACGTCGCTCGGGGATCGAGGTAATACGCGGCAACCAGGTTACTCAACAAACGCCCTGATAGCGCTAAGGATGCCTTGAATGAGCAGTCGTTCCGTGCCGTTTTTTTCACGCGTGTTCTGGGCCCTCGTCATACTGCTGCCGGTCGGCAGCGCACAGGCGGCCACCGGCAACTGCGCCAGCCTGGGCCAGTTGCCTGCTGCGCTTGAGGTCGGTGAGGGCATGCAACAAGCCATGCAATCCCCGGTGGCCATTACGCGGTTGGCCGTTGGCGATCCAAAAATCGCCGACGTTCAAGTCAACAGCAACCAGTCCTTCCTGCTTACCGGTATCTCTCAAGGCGCCACGAGCCTGATGATCTGGACCGCGTGTTCGAGCAGCCCACGCCAGAGCATGGTGTTCGTCAAAGGCAAAGCCACGTCGGCATTGACCAGCCTTTCGCTGTCACCCTCGCAAGACCCCTCGTTGCCCAGCCAGGTGCAGACCGACATCCGCTTTGTCGAGGTCAGCCGCACCAAGCTCAAGGAAGCGAGCACTTCGATCCTGGGGATTGGCAAGAACTTCCTGATCGGCAGCCCCAACCTGTCCGTGCCCAGCGCAAACACGCTGGCCCTGCCGGTGAGCGCGTCCAACTTCAATATCGGTTTCGGCGGCGGACGTGTATCGGCCATGATCAATGCCCTGGAAAGCAGCGGCTTTGCCTACACCCTGGCGCGTCCCAGCCTGGTCGCCCTGAGTGGGCAAAGCGCAACCTTCCTGGCCGGTGGCGAAGTGCCAATTCCGGTGCCCAGCGCTGGCAGCGACACCATCTCCATCGAGTACAAAGAGTTCGGCATTCGTTTGACCCTGACCCCCACCGTGATCGACCGCAACCGCATCACCCTCAAGGTCGCCCCCGAAGTCAGCGAGCTGGACTACAGCAACTCCGTGCAGATCCAGGGCATCCAGGTCCCCGCCCTTACCGTGCGGCGTACCGACACCAGCGTGTCCCTGGCCGATGGCGAAAGCTTCGTCATCAGTGGCCTGATCAGCACCAACAACCGCTCCACCATCAACAAATTTCCGGGACTGGGTGATATCCCGATCCTGGGTGCGTTCTTCCGCGACTCCAACATCAGCCGCGAGGAAAAAGAGCTGCTGATGATCGTCACCCCGCACCTGGTGCAACCCCTGGCCGCCGACGCGCAGTTGCCGTCGCTGCCCGGCGAGAAACTGCGCAGCTACGACCCGAATTGGTACCGCCTGTTCTTCCTCGAAAATGGCAACTTCGACCGGCGCACGGGGCTTTCCCAATGAGCGAGAGCCTGAGCCAGACGTTCCTGGCAATAACGCGCAACAGCACCGACCTGGAATGGCTGCAGGGCGCCCTTGCACCGTTGGGCCAAGTGGTCAGCGCCGGCGGCAGCCTGGACGAGTTGCTGGCACTGGTCGACGTGACGTTCGCCAACCTGGTCTTCATCGGCCTGGACCGTGAAAACGTCACCACACAGTGCGCCCTGATCGAAGGGGCGCTGGAGGCCAAACCCATGCTGGCCATCGTTGCGTTGGGCGACGGCATGGACAATCAACTCGTGCTCAATGCCATGCGTGCCGGCGCCCGCGACTTCGTCGCCTATGGCTCGCGCTCCAGCGAAGTGGCCGGCCTGGTTCGACGCTTGAGCAAGCGCATGCCGGCAGTCACCCATACCACCCACCTGGGCGGTCTCACGGTGTTGTATGGCACCCAATGCGGTACCGACGGCGCATTACTCGCCATCCACCTCGCTCAGGTGGTGCAAAAAAGCGGGCAACAAACCCTGGTGCTGGACTTGGGCCTGCCGCGCGGTGACAGCCTGGCGTTGCTGGGCCTGGAAAGCTCGTTCCACTTCGGCGATGCCCTGCGCCACCTGCGGCGCCTGGATGCGACCCTGATCAACAGCGCCTTCACCTCAACCGAGGCAGGCCTGCGCATCCTGGCCTACACCGACGGTGACGAATCGCTGGAGCAAACCAGCGCCGCCGAGCTGTACATGCTGCTCAGCGCACTGCGCCAACACTTTCAGCACATCGTGGTAAACCTGACCGGGCAATCGGACAGCGAAGCGCTGCGCACCTTTGTCAGCCATTGCGACAAGCTGCTGTGGTGCACCGATCAAAGCGTGCTCGACTGCCGACGCAACCTCGCGGTGATCAATCGGTGGCGCGAAAAAGGCATGAAACTGGAGCACGGACGCCTGTTGGTCGACCGCTACATCAAAGGCGCCGCACCGGAGGCTGAAGCGCTGGGCAAAACCTTCGGCCTGGAGGTGATTGCGGTACTGCCCCTGAGCGCAGAAATCCGCCTGAACGCCAAGAACCAGGGCCAGACCTTATTTGCCTTATCGCCACGCGAGCCGTTGACCCAAGCCCTGCGCACCCTCGGCGAGCGCCTGGCGAAACGCTCCGAAGGCCTTGAAAAACCACCGGCCAACTGGCTCACCCGACTCTGGAGCACGAAATGAGCAGCGAGAAACTGTTCGGCGTGCCGGCACGCGGCGCGGCAGGCAATACCGATCACGATGGCCTCAAACTGGTCCTGCACCGCTACATCATCGATGCCATTGAAGAGTCAGGGAAAAACCTGCTGGAAGGCACGCGCCACTCCCTGGCGCAATTTGTGATGGATAAGGTCGCCGAGTACATCACCCGCATGCACCTGGCCGTCTCCCGCTATGAAATGGAGCGCCTGGCGGAAGAGATCGTCGACGAACTCACCGGTTTCGGGCCGCTGGAGGTGCTGCTGCGCGACGTATCCGTCACTGAAATCCTGGTCAATGGCCCCCACCGCGTGTTCGTCGAACGCGATGGCCTGTTGCACCAAAGCGACCTGCGTTTTATCGACGACCACCACGTGGAGCGCGTCATGCAGCGCATCCTTGCACCGCTGGGGCGGCGCCTGGACGAGTCGTCGCCGATGGTCGATGCGCGGTTGCCGGACGGCAGCCGGGTCAATGCGATCATTCCACCGATTGCCCTGGACGGCCCCTGCCTGTCGATCCGCAAATTTCGCAAGGACATGCTCAAAAGCAGCGACCTGGTGGCGATGCAGACCATCGACCAGCCGATTTTCGAGTTCTTCCAGGAGGCCGTGGGCAAACGCTGCAACATTCTGATCAGCGGCGGGACCGGGACCGGAAAAACCACACTGCTGAACATTCTCAGCCAATTGATCAACCCCCACGAACGGCTCGTCACCATCGAAGACGTGGCCGAGCTGCAACTCGGCCACCCCCACGTCGTACGCCTGGAAACCCGCCCGCCGAATGCCGAGGGACACGGTGAAGTGAAGGCCAGCGACCTGATTCGCAACGCCCTGCGGATGCGCCCGGACCGCATCATTCTGGGTGAAATCCGTGGCGTGGAAGTGCTCGACGTCCTCACGGCAATGAACACCGGCCACGACGGTTCGATGAGCACGGTGCACGCCAACAACGCACAGGATGCGTTGTTGCGCCTGGAGACGCTGGTCGGTCTCACCGGCCGCACCGTCGCGGAAAAAACCCTGCGACAGATGATCTGCGCGGCACTGGACGTGGTGATTCAACTGACGCGCCTGCCCGACGGCCGCCGTTGCGTCAGTGAAGTCGTGGAAGTCGTGGGCGTGCGTGATGACGTGTATGTCACCAACACGCTGTTCCGGCATGACAAGCGCACCGGCTTCGGCTTCCTGCGCGAAGCCATCAACCCCGCCGGCGACAAACTGCGCCGCGAAATCCCGCTGCCCTTGTAGGAGACGCCTGATGATCGGTCCGCTCCTGCTCGCATCAATCTCCCTGGGCATGCTGTTGCTGGCCACGCGCCTGATGCGCAGCGGCCTGCGCCAGGCCCAGACCGATCGTGTGATGGAGCGTCTGGGCCAGGGCCAACCCCAGGCGCTGAATGACAAGACCGTGGTGACCCGCGTTGAGCGGATGTTCATCCGTGCCGGCCTGGGTAAGCCCACCGAACGCCTGGGGCTATGGCTCACGCTGTGGGGGTTGGGCGCAGTGCTGGGGGTGCTGGTCGCCGAATGGCTGGGCCTGCTGGCGATGGTCGTGCTGCCGCCGCTGATCCTGCGGTTCTACCTGGCCCTGCGCTACCGACGCCGCCTGCACCGGATGATCGAGCAATTGCCGCAGTTGCTGGACCATGCCGTGCGCAGCCTCAAATCTGGACGCACCCTGGCGGATGCGGTGCTGGGGGGCATAGAGGCCAGTGACGACCCGCTGAAAAAATCCATGGGCCGCATCAAGCGCAACGTCATCCTCGGGGTCAGCCTGCCGGAAGCCGTGCACGACTTTGCCGAGTTCTACGAACAGGACGAGCTGCGCCTGTTTGCGTTGGGCTTGAAGGTCAATCATCGCTACGGCGGCAACGCCAGCGAACTGCTGGAAAACCTGATCAAAATGATCCGCGAACGGGACCAGGGCGCCCGCCAATTGCGGGCGATGACGGGGGAAACCCGCGTGACCGCGCTGGTACTCGGATTGCTGCCGGTCAGCGTGGCCGGTTACTTCCTGATGACCAACCCCACGTATCTGGTGGGCATGTGGGCGGATGACAGCGGCCGGTGGATGTTGATTGGCGCGTTCGCCATGCAGGTCTTCGGTTGCCTCGCGCTGTGGCGCATGCTGAGGAGCGTCTGACATGGCCCTGCTGATCAGCGCGTTATTGTTTTTCGCGGCGCTGTTGCTGGTGGTCGGCAACGTCCTCGCTCAACGCCGTCAGCAACGTCTGGTCACCTCGCGGCTGCAGGGCGAAACCACGCGCGAAGACAAGGTAGGCCAGTGGCTGCGCCGGTTGGGCAGCACCCGGATTGGCCAGCGCACCATCAGCCTCGATAACGAAACCCAGGTCCTGCTCAACCGACTCGGCTGGCGCAGGACCGGCCAACGCTCGATGTTCGCCGCCTGCCAAGTGGCGGCGCCAGTGTTGCTGCTGGGTCTGACACTGCTGGTGCAAGGTGTATTTTTCCCGCAGGCGGACCCCGTCTGGCTCGCGCCATTCCTGGGGTTGGCCACCGGTTACCTGCTGCCCAAGCGCGTGCTCGCAGCGCTGGCCAAACAGCGTCAGGAACAGATTGCCGAGGAAGTCGCGACCTTTATTCCGTTGCTGAGGATCCTGTTTGAATCCGGCATGGCGGTTGAGCAAACCCTGCGGGTGATGGCCCACGAAGCGCAAAAACTGCTGCCGGTGCTCACCTCGGAATTGCGCATTGTGCTGGCCCGGGTCGACTCGGGCCTGGAGCTTGGCGAAGAGTTGAGCAAAGCCAGCCTGATGCTCAGCGTCGATGAATTCAGCGACACCTGCTCGATTCTGCAACAGCTTCTGCATCAGGGCGGCGGTGCGATGAAGTCGTTGCAGGCGCTCAAGCAACTGCTGGACGACCGGCGCCTGACCCGCATGCAGGAATACATCTCCAAGATGTCGGCAAAGATGTCCGTGGTCATGATGGTTTTTCTGTTTCCGGCGTTGCTGATTGTGTTGGCCGGCCCTGGTTTTATCGCCATATCAAAGGCCATGGGGCCTTGAAAGGACGAATGATGAAAGCACTGATTACAGCCTGCAGCCTATTGCTGTTGAGCGGTTGCGCGAACCTGGACCAGATGCCCTGGGCGGGGTTCACCGCTAACAGCAGTTGCTCCAAGCCCAGCGCCGACCAGGAGCTTTCGCTGAACCTTGCAGACGAAATGGCCAACGACGGCAAGCTGCACGCCAGCCTGGCCAATCTGCAAAACATGCCGGACAGCTTGCCTCAGGTGCGCCTGCGTAAGGCGAAGGTCTATCGCCTGCTGGGGCGTAACGAAGCCGAGCCGTTGTACAAAACCCTGCTGGGCACGTGCTTGTCGGCAGAGGGCGAACACGGCCTCGGGCAATTGGCCGTCGCCAGGGGGGACAACGCTAAAGCCACGGCTCATTTGCAACGGGCCGCCACGCTGTCGCCCACCGATGAAAAGATCCGCAATGACTTGGGGGTGGTTTACCTCAACCAACTGCGCATGGACGAGGCACGTTTCGAGTTCCTTACCGCCATGGAACTCAATCAAAGCAACCCATTGGCCGCTATCAACCTGGTGACCCTGCTGATTTACCAGGGCAACTGGGGGCAGGCCTCGCAAGTGGTCGGGCGCATGGGGTTGAGTCCTGATCAAGTTACCCAGGCCCAGGCCCGGGCGCAGCAACTCAAGGGGTCGCCAGCGTCGCCATCCAAGGCGCAAATGGCGGCGGTCAGCGAAGCCTTGCAGGCGCCTATCCAGTAAGTCATTGAGGGAGTACTGATATGAAACTCACACGGCTCGCCGCCCTGCTGCTGGCAACGCTGCCCCTGACCGCCCTAGCCATCGAGCCCGGCCCGTCCTCGCCGCAGCAGCAACAGACCGAAGCCTGGCTGCAACTGCAAGTCAGCGGCCAACTGGCGTCCTCCACGCCGCAGAAGGCCACCCCCGCTGAGCGCGAGAACGCCATGCAGCGCCTGATAGACAGTTACAAACACGCGATTCCTGAGTATTTCGAGCAGAAACAGGGCGGCAATTCAGCGGGCGGCGGCCACTAGTGAGCAGTCACCCGCTGGTGTATCGAGGCCGTGTTGGGGGACAGCGCCAGCGCCAGTTGCGTGCGGTTATGCATATGCGTCAGGCGCAGCACCTGGGACACGTAGAGCTTCACGGTGTTTTCCGTGATGCCCAACTCACAGGCGATCTGATAGTTGGTCTGCCCCTTGCCCACCAGCCTGGCCACATCCAGTTGGCGCGGTGACAGTTGTTTGAAGATCACCGGCATCTCGATGACCGCGCCTTCGCCCTCCACAGCGTCAGGGACAGCGGGCGGCTGAGGGCTGCTGCGGACTTTATCGAGATCGTGATAAAGGTCATCGATAGACGCCGAGAGGAACTGCAGTTTCTGGTTCAACTGCCCCAGTTCAAGGCTTTTATGCCGCTCTTGCAGCGCTGCCTCCTGACGCTGCAAACCTTCCAGCAGTTCATTGAGGTCGATCGGTTTCTGGTAGTAGTCCGCGATTCCAGCGCGCAACGCCTTGATGACATCCTGCTTGTCGGAGCGCCCCGTCAGCATGATCGCCTCGAACACGCGCTGCTTGCCGGCCAGGCGCTGCAGCGCCTGCACCAACTCGATACCGTCCATTTCCGGCATGTGCAGATCGCAGAGCACCAGACCGATTTTAGGGTCTTCGCGAAAACGCGCGATCGCATCAAGGCTTGAGTGACAAGGGATACAGAGATAGCCGCTACTTTCGAGAAACTCGCAGAGTTCTTCCACAATCAGCGGCTGATCATCGACAACGAGCACTTTCACTTCAGAGGTAAGCTTGTTCACGCGCAACTCCATGCCTGGGCAAGCCAAAGACCAACCGTTCCATTACTCCGCTGCGTTTGCGCACAACGTAACTACAAACGTAGACGCACTTTCTGACTATGTACATAGCACTAGGCTACGTCACGACTAATGGATCCAAACCCAGGTCAGGCTGAATCCCACAAACAGAAAAGGCGCAAATGGCTGCTTATTTGACACCTGTGGCTGAAGGTAATGCAGAGCGTTTCTAACCCCTTGATTCATGAGCGGCCACAACTTTGGCGCCAGTAACAGCCATGCGCCAGTGGCCACTCCCGCACCGACAAACGTACCCATCAAGTAATGGCTGTCGGTTGCCAACGCCAACGCCGCCAACAACTTCACATCCGCACCACCCAGTCGGCCCAAGGCATAACCGGGCAAGGTAAACAGCAGCGCCAGGCCCAACGCCCAACCGCCGTCGGCGGCCGGGGCACCCAGCCAGGTGGTGCCGTTCCAGAGCACGTAAACCCATGCCAGCAGCAACCCACCCAGGGTCAGGTGGTTGGCGATCTGGCGTTGACGGATATCTTGCACGGCACACAACGCCAGCCAAACAAACAGCAACAGGCTCTGAATCACGTAAAAAAAATCCCTTTCCGCTGAATGATTCTATGCTGATATCAGGTAGTGGTTGTCAGGGTAGACGCAGTCATGAAAAAAGGCCTCCCTAGAAAGCAGAAAGGTGCCGCCGCGCTTGAGTTCGCGCTGGTATTCATGCTGTTTTTTGCGGTGTTTTACGGTTTGGTCAGCTACAGCCTGCCGCTGTTGCTGCTGCAGTCCTTCAACCAGGCAACGGCAGAAGGTGTGAGGCGCGGCGTGGCGCTCGACCCCACCACCCCAGGCTACTCCGATGCCCTGAAAAACCGCGCGGCCGCCGCCGCCCAGGCACAGCTGCAATGGCTGCCCCCCGCCTTCAAGTTCGTGCCGGCTTATGTCACGGCGACTTATTCGAACGGAATGCTGACCGTGCAAATCAACTACCCGTCCGACAACCTTAAGAACGTCTTGCCGTTTCTGGTCCTGCCCGGCTTCGGCGCGGTGCCCAACTTGCCTGCGACACTCTCAGCCCAAGCGAGCCTGCAGTTTTGAACTCTGGGGAAAAGTTTTTCGATCGACTCCTGGGCCGCCCTCCTGGTCTCCCGGCCTTGTCGGCCCAGCCTCCCGTGCACGTCGGCCTGCATATCTACCTGGATAACCTCGGCCGCGTGGTGGATACCCACGGCGCGCTATGTCATCGCCTCGCAAAGACGCCCGCGCCGCAACATCCGGTGCCGCTGTCGGACTATCTGGAGGAGCGCAGCGCCGTCGTGATCGAGGGCCACCCCGGCGACTGGCAGGGGCAGAACCTCGACCTGGATTTCAAAGGCTACGCCGGGCAGCCCTTGCAAACCCGAGGCTGGATTCAGCCTCAAGGTGATGGGTGGCTGTTGCAGCTGTTGGACATCGGCGACTTGATTACCCACCGTCACCAGGCGCAAACCAGTGAACAGAATCAGTACCTGAACGAGCAGGTCAGCGAGCGCCTACGGGTGTGCAGCCTGGCGCGCTTGCCCGAGGTACTTGAGGACAACCTGCAAAGTATCGCGCAGCGCTGGCAGATCCCCTGCGTCGCCATTGCCCTGCTCGACGACCAGGACCAGGGCTGGCTGATCCATAGTCACTACCGCGCCCACGATGCTGCGGCGCTGTGGCACGACGGACAAGCCCTGGGAACCACACTGGATAGCCTGGACGGCAAGACGCCCTTGAGCGTGACCTTGAATCAAGGCCACAGCGAACATCCACGCTTGCACGGAATTTTCGGCAATGCCGACGGTTTCCTGGTGCCCTACCGTGACGGTCATGGCGTTGCCGCCTGGCTGCTCTGCGGTTTTTATCGTGCAGAACAACAGGCCAGTGAGCGTGCCTGGCTGCAACTGACCGCCGCCCTTGCCGCGCCGTTACTCAGTCGCCTTCGCGAGCAGCGTCATCAGCAGCAGTTGGACCGGCTGGAAGCGCTGCAAGGCTTATTGGGTACCGGCTGGTGGGAGCTACTCGCAGACAGTGAAGAGATACAGCTGGCACCGCAGTTGTTGCAGCACCTGAGCCCCAGCCACAGCAACCCGCGCATGGCCCTGACGGACTGGCTGATGCTGATCCACCCCGCTGACCGGCAGGAGCTAGCCAGCCGCCTGCAAGACTTGCAAACGCTGGACAAGCCGGTGTCTGCCAGCGTGCGCCTGCATCCTGTGGATCCGGCACACAGCCCCACCTGGTATCGCGTGCAGGGCCAGGCTTTGGGCGCCGGAAGCAGTCGCCGGCTGATTGGCTTCATGCTCGACATCAGCGACATCAAGAACCAGGAGCAACAGGCTGCCGCCGCCCACGCAAGATTGGATAACCTGATCGCCAGCTCACCGGCCATCATCTACGTGCAGCGGTATGTCGAAGGTACGCTGCAGCCGCTGTTTTTCAGTGACAGCCTGCTGCCCCTGCTCGGCCGCACCCTCGCCGAGTGCACCCCGGCCGCCCTGGTCGAATGGATTCACCCCGAAGACCGCGACCGCTACTTCGAACGCACGCGCCAACTGCTGCGCGAAGGCAATGTGCGCAGCCGCTACCGAGTGTGCGACAAACAGGGGCATTACCATTGGTTGCTCGACGAGGCCAAGCTGCTACGCGATGACCTCGGTTTACCGGTCGAGGCCGTCGGGCTGTGGCTGGACGTCACCGAAGCGACCCTGGCCGCCGAGCACATCAAGCAAAGCGAAGAGCGCTACCGCATCCTGGTGGAAGACTCGCCGGCAATGATCTGCCGGTATCGCCCGGACCTCACACTGACCTTCGGCAACACGCCGCTGGCCAACTATCTGGAGTGCCTGCCTACGCAACTGCCAGGGATGAACCTGGGGCATTGGTTGTCGGAAGAACAGCGCCAGGCCTTTGTGCAACGCATCCACCAGTTGACCCCGGAGTTCCCGGTCAGCACTGCCGAAATCAGCCTGGAGCTGCCTGGGCGTGAGCACGCGTGGTGGGTGTGGTCGGACCGCGGCGTGTTTGATGAGCACGGCGCGCTGGTCGAGGTGCAAGCGGTGGGCCGCGACAACACCGAAGTGCGCCGTTCCCAGCAACAACTGACCCAAAGCGCCAAGATGGCCACCCTCGGCGAAATGGCCACGGGCCTGGCCCATGAGATCAACCAACCGCTGAACGTGATGCGCATGGCCATCGTCAATGTGCTCAAGCGCCTGAGCAACGGCAACGCCGACGTCGACTACCTCACCGAAAAACTCCAGCGCATCGACGCCCAGGTGCAACGCGCGGCGCGGGTGGTGGACCATATGCGGGTGTTCGGCCGGCGTTCGGAACTGGAGCAACAGCCGTTCGACCCGGCACAGGCCGTGGAGGGCACGCTGGCGCTGCTCAGCGAAGGCCTGCGCGGCAAAGGGCTGGACTTGCGTATCACCGCGGCAGACGTCGAGGTGCAGGTCAAAGGCTATGTCGATCAACTGGAACAAGTGCTGATCAACCTGATGGTCAACGCCCGCGACGCGCTGTTGAGCCAGCGCGAAAAAAATCCGGCACTGCGCCCTTGGATCGCGCTGCATTGCGAGCAGGACAGCCGCCACGTGCGCATCTGGGTGGAGGACAACGGCGGCGGTATTGACCCGCGTCTGCTGGAGCGCATTTTCGAACCGTTTTTCACCACCAAGCCGATTGGCGTGGGCACAGGGCTGGGGTTATCGGTGAGCTACGGGATTGTGGAAAACATGGGCGGACGCTTGAGTGTCGTCAATGGCGAAGAGGGGGCCAGGTTTTGTGTGGAGCTGCCCATCGTGGACGCTTAAATCACCAGCGCCGCCTGCCCGTGGGGCTTGCAACTGAGGTTGGCACCGACTTCAACCTGGTTCAGGTTGATGCCCAGCGTGGACAGCACGCCATTGACCAGCGGATCGACAATCGGGCTGAGCACCGTACCGATGACGTTGCCCAGGGTGGTATTCAATCCGTTGAGCACCGTGCCAGTGTTTTCTAATAACACGCCGAGCAGGTTGAAGCCTGTGGGTTTGTAAACCTGGAACTGAACACCTAGCAATGTCGACTTCAGGGAACCCACCAAATTGGCAGTGGAGAATGGGTGGTAAAGCGCCGGCTGCTTTATTTCTGGCGGTTGGCTGTAGGTGTACGAACCGAGGGACGAGCTCGTGGCGCCGACATCACTCTTGATGCTCAGCCCGATACCACCGCCGTAAAACGGCTTGCGCGTGCTAGCGTCGCACGTGGTTGGCCCCAGACCGAGCAGGGGTTTGAAGCAGGTAATCGCACCAATATCTATCACTGGTAATGGAGGGATCGGATCCAGCGGTGGGCTTGAAGTCAGCGAATTGATCAGCGTAGGGCTTTGGCCGATCTTGACAGTCACTACCGAAGCGTTCGTTTGGGTGGTCAGTGTCTTGGTCGCGTCGCTCGCGCAGGTGAACCCTGTGACATAACTTTCGGCGTTGCCCAATTCAAGAATCACGTCCACTTGAGCGGCGGGAGGATTGGATGTTGACGAAAGAATCTTCAAGTCAGTTCGTTCGCAATAACCGCCCACTGCACACAAGAGCGAGCTAACGGTACCGCCCAGGTTCAAGCTCAACAGATTATTCAAAACGTCAGAAAGTGGACCGACCAATCCGTTCAAAACCCCATTCACCGCCGGAGTGTCAAGAAGAGGCACTCCCAGCGTGATCCCGAGACGTAGCTGAGCCGTGCGCACATAAATCCGCGTGCTCGCATCGGTCTTGTTCTTGGCGTACGTGGGGTCGCCTATCGCCGACAGTTGTGGCGGTTCGATCACCTTGAGCTTGACGCTGGCGTTGATCACCCCCGGGATAGTCACCGGCACTTCAGCGACCACCCCATTCTTCTTGTTGGCCAGTTGCACAAAGGCTTGCGCCAGTTGGAACACATTCAATGTGGTGTTGAGCCCGGCGGCCACCGCCCCCGTCTGCAACTGCAGCACGTTGCCCAACGTCACGTCGAGGTCGCCCACCAACGCCCTGATCTGCGCAAGCCCCGAGGCAGCCACCGTGGCGGTGCCGGAGCCGGCTTGCAACACCGTGACAGCCGCATCGATCAGTTGAGTGAGCTTGAGGTTCTTGGCCAGCAACTCGTCGTAATTGCCCGTCTGGACACCCACGTTCACGGCCAACTGGTTCAAATAGCTGAGCAGGTTGAGATTGTTGTCGACCAGGCCCCGCCAGCCGGCAACATCCAGCGAAAGGCTACCGCCCAACAGTTTGCCGAACAGCAGATTCAGCGCCGCTGAATCGTTGGATTTGACCGTCACCAGCGTGGACTTGATGGTCAATTGCGCCTGGGGCGGTAAAATTTTTGGCGCGGCAACGGCCTTGGCCGTCAACAGCGTGTTCAGGCTGTAGGCACCGCCATTGAACAGCGACCACACGCCACCGGCGACACTGGTCAACACCGGGCGCGAGGCGATCACCTGAATCGCATCGCGCTGGGTGGCATCTGCGGAAAACACCCGTAGATTCGTAGCCGCCGTGGTCAACGAACCACAGCGAACGTCCAGTGCATTGGCAGGCGGGATAATGTAGCCATTGCGCACAGCACTGGCGCCAGCATAGGCGGTGGCGGTGTTGTTGCTCGCCGCCAGGCAATCACCATTGCGCTGGACGGCTTCCAGCGCGGCCATGTCGGCAATGCCTTGCAGCTTGCGCTTTTCAAGATAGAGCCGCCCGCTGTCGACCACCAGCAACAGGAAAACCAACGCCAGACCGAGCGTCAGGGCCGCCATCAAGCCAATCGCACCACGCTGCCTGCAACGAAGTCGGGGAGACATCGAGCACTCCTTAGCGCTTACTCTCCGTAGATGCTGTGGAGTGTAGACAAGGCTTTATACGTACGCTGGCAAGTCGCCACAAATCAAGCTGATGGCGAGCACGCTCCCTCGCCATCGGCAGCCCGCCCCGCGAGAAGGTCAGTGCGGGGGATAGCTGGAGAGGATGCGGGTCACCGTCGTGCGGATGGCGTTATTGCGATCCTGCGGGTTCGGTGTGCTGCTCATCATCTGTTCATCACTGCCGCGCCACACCAGCTTGCCGTCCTTGCCGTCGAGCAGGTCGATTTGGATGGTCGCCACTTTGTAGGTGATGTTGCGTGTTTCGTTGTACATCGGCGCGCCCCAGTAGCCGTTCCACGGGCCGCCCCAGGCGCCGCCATAGTTGGTGGTGACTTGTTGCTGGCGGTCTTCGACGATCAAGTAGGCCTGCACATTCAGGTCTGCCTTGGTACCCGCAGCCGCCGGGCGCAGGCCACGTTGGTCGAGTTGTTCGCCCACGGCCTGGCGGATGCGTTGTTCGGTGAGGTCGCTCTTGATCCGCGGATCGTCGGGGCGGTATTGCAGGGCCGGGTCTTTCCAGGCCCAGTTACGGTAGGCGCCGAAGTCTCGGCTGGCATCAAAATCGTGGTTGACCTGGCTGGTCTGGCAACCGCCCAGCAGCACAACAAAAGCTAGCGTAGCGATACGACGGAACATGGTTGATCTCCAAAGAGCGACCCGGGCTTTAGATGAGAATAGATGTTAAATGGGAGGATACGCGGTCATCGCCTTTTGCACGGCCTGGCGCAAGGCATCCGCACGCTCGCTGAGGCTGCCCTGGCTACCGGTTTCGGCGCTGGCACTCCACACCGGCTGGCCGCTGCGGGCATCGAACAGGTTGACGCGCACCACCACCACTTGCACTTCATAGGTGCGCACGATCGGCACCGAGTTGTACATGCCGTAGCCCGGACCGTAGCGGTTATAGCCGCCGTATCCGTAGCCGTAGTCGTCCCGGACTTGCTTGAGACGCTTCTCCAGGCGCACATCGGCGCTCACCAGCAGGTCCGCCGGGCGATTGTCATGCAAAGGGCGCAGGCCGCGCTGATCGAGGGCGCCGCTGACCGCTTCGGCGACTTGCGCCGAATCCGCCCAGGCCGTGCCCGCCGGCAACTGGCCGTTGCGCCAGGCCCAATTGCGGTAGGCGCCATAGTCGCGCACCGGCGCCGGGTAGGCGCTGGCATCAAAGGTCTTGGCTGCCTGCGCGGGCGCTGGCGGCATGGGCGCAGACGCCGCCACATAAGGGTTAGGGCTGGAGCAGGCGCCCAGCCCGAGGGATAACAGGATCAAACAGAGACGACGCATTTCGACCTCCGCAGACTGGGCCGCTTATACCGGACGGCAGATCCAGTGCAAATAACGCCCAAGTCCGGCAAAGCTTGGGTGACGACGGTGAGCGAGTTCCATCTCAATAAGGTCCGGTAAGTTCGCGCGGGCCTGGAATTCCACCGGCATATAGTCGTGGAATACCCGCACGCCACTTTGGCTTTCGACCTGCCAAAGCCCTTCGAGTTGCGCCGCCAACTCGCGCGGGTCGAGGGGCTGTTGCGGGGTCAGGCTCTGCTTTTCGCCAGCCATGTCATTCTTGCGCATTTTGCGGAAGTGGCCTTTGAGCAGGTTGCGATAAATCAGTGCATCGCGGTTGTAGAACGCCAGCGACAACCAGCCACCGGGCAGCGTCAGTTGGTGCAGCACCGGCAGGATCGCATGGGGTTCGGCCAGCCATTCCAGCACCGCATGGCACAGCACCAGATCGTAGGGCTCGGTGAGCTGGCCGAGCAGGTCTTGCCACGGCGCATGGATAAAGGTGGCGCTCTGCCCGGCCTCGGCGAAGCGCTGGCGCGCGCCTTCGAGCATCGGCTCGGCGGGTTCGGCCAGGGTCACCTGATGGCCGCGCTCGGCCAGCCACAGCGACATATGCCCCAGGCCCGCGCCGATATCCAGCACGCGCAACGGGCGGTCGGGCAGGGCTTCAGCCAGGTCGGCCTGGAGCACCGCCAGGCGAATGGCACCTTTTGCACCGCCATAGATTTTCTCGGCAAAGCGCGTGGCCAACTGGTCGAAATGCCGGTCACTCATGGGCAAACCGCCGTTCGCTGTCGGCCAGCTTGGCGCGCACCACCTCGTTCATGTCCAGGCCCAGCTCGCTGCACAGCAACAGCAGGTACAGCACGATATCGCCCACTTCCTGGCCGGCGTGGGCGAGTTTGTCGGCGGGCAACTGGCGGGACTGGTCTTCGCTGAGCCATTGGAAGATTTCCACCAGTTCGGCCATTTCCACGCTGGCGGCCATGGCCAGGTTCTTCGGGCTGTGGAATGGCTTCCAGTCGTTGGTATCGCGGATGCGGTGCAGGCGTTCGGTGAGGTGTTCGAGGTTCATAGGGGGCTCCTGAATGGGTATAGCTTCAGGGGGATGGAGAGTGAAGGCAAGTGAATAGCGGTGGTGTGCTCAGCGACGCCATCGGGGGCCCTAATCCACCACGCTGAATTCAAGCCTGGCGGTTTGACCGGCCTCATCCAACACACTGAGCTGATAGCGGCCCAACCGCTCGAAGCTGGCGTTGATAAAGTCCTGGTTGGCGCTATCACCCAACGGGGCGCCGTTGAGGAACCACCAGCGCCGGCCGCTGCCGCCCAGGGCGGAGAGTTTCAGGCGCAGGGTTTGCTGGCTGGCGGCGGGCAGGCGCAGTTGGTCGCCTTCGCGCACGCCGACAATCGACAACGGCGACGACGCCGCCAGCGCCGGTGGTGGGCAATCGAGGTCGGCGACGGGAATCCGCGCTTCACGGCGCTCGACCCTCGGTAGCCATGGCTCCAGCGGTGCGGGCCACAGGGCGATGTTCCTGGGCACGGCGCCCGGGCAATGAGCATCCACCCTCAAGCCCTTGGCATTGACCCAGACACTTTCCATCAAGCCGACGCTCAGCGGTTGATCCAGCGCCTGCAAGGTCGGCGGCGTGGTGTTGTCGAGGGTCCAGGCAAAGCGCTGGCGGCGGCAATTCGGATCGCTGCGGTTCATGGGCTGGCCCAGCGGCCAGCAGATGGCGGCCACGCCGACATTGGCCGGCACCGGTTTGACGGGCGCGCTGATGCCGCGCTGGCTGTCGCGGTTGGCCAGCACATCGTGTACCTGCAACATCAACGGCGCCGCCGAGGCCAAACCGAACTGCCCCGGCACCGGCGTGCCGTCCGGGCGGCCGATCCACACACCGATCAAGTAGCGCGGCCCCACGCCAATCGCCCAGGCATCGCGAAAGCCGTAGCTGGTCCCGGTTTTCCAGGCCAGCACCGGACGCTGCACCAGTTCGGCACGCGGGTCGCGGTCAGGGCGGGCCTGACCACTGAGGATGCGCCGCACAATCCAGGCGGCCCCTGGCGACAGCAATGGCCGCTCTCTCAGGGTGTCGTCTGGTTGTAATCGAATCGTTGCGCTCCTGCCGTCACGGGCGAAGGCACTGTAGCCGCTGACCAGATCTTCCAGGCGGCTGCCCGCGCCACCGAGGATCAGCGCCAGGTTGGGTTCGGCCAACGCCGGCAGGGCCAAAGGCACGCCGCCGATGCGCATCTGCGCGGCAAAGCGCTTGGGCCCGTAGGCTTCCAACAGCTGCACCGCCGGCAGGTTCAGCGAACTGGACAGCGCCGTGCTCGCCGGCACTGCGCCGGTAAACCCCATGGAAAAGTTGCCCGGCCGGTAATCGCCATAACGCCGGGGCACGTCCTGCAGCAGCGATTCGGAGTGAATCAGGCCCTCGTCCAGGGCCATGCCATACAGGAAGGGTTTCAAGGTGGAGCCCGGCGAACGCAACGCGCTGATCATGTCGACATGGCCAAAGCGCTTGGCGTCGTTGATGTCCACTGACCCCAGATAAGCGCGCACGGCCATGCTTTCTTCTTCCACCACCAGGATCGCGGCAGAGGTGTGTTCCGGTAACCGCGCACGCCAGCCCAGCAACAGGTCTTCGAGACGGCGTTGCAGGGTGGCATCCACGGTCGTGCGGATCAGCGGCGGGCTGTCGGGGCGGTTCAGGCGGCGCGCAAGCAATGGCGCCAGGCTGGGCTCCAGGCGCGGGGCAAGTAGCAAGGGTTCTTCCAACGCCTCATCGACGGCCGATTGTGGCCACACCTGGAACTCGGCGAGGCGCCGCAGCACTTTGTCGCGGGCTTGCTGGGCGCGCTGGGGGTGGCGGTCCGGGCGCAGGCGGCTCGGCGCCTGGGGCAATACCGCGAGCAACGCGGCTTCGGCGTGGGTCAGCTGCGCCGGGGACTTGCCCAGGTACGCCCAACTGGCGGCCGCCACGCCCTGCAACGTGCCGCCAAATGGCGCGCGGTTGAGGTACAGGTTGAGAATCTGTTCCTTGGACAGGTGCCACTCCAACTGCGCCGTACGCCACAGTTGGCGCAACTTGCCGTGGAAGGTCCGCGAGTGCGGGTCGAGCAGACGCGCCACCTGCATGGACAGGGTGCTACCACCCGATACCACCCGCGCGCCCGTCAGGTTCTGCCACGTCGCCCGTGCCAGCGCCAACGGGTTCACGCCGGGGTGCTGGTAGAACCAGCGGTCTTCGTAGGTGAGCAGTGCATCCAGGTAATAGGGCGACACTTCGCTGGTCTGCACCGGATAACGCCACACGCCGTTGGCATCGGCAAACCGCCACAACGGCGTGCCATCCTCGGCCAGCACCACCCGCGCCAGGTCGTCCTTGGGTAACGGCAACGGCCAGATACGATCGGCCAGCCACAGCAAGGCAACCATCAAGACCAGGCTCGCCAGGGTCCAGCGGATAACTAAACGCAAATTCAAGCGGCGAAACCTCTATGCTTCACGGGAACTCGCCGGGTTGATAAACGACCAAAGGCTCAATGCTGGCACTTTCGTCCACTCTTTCATCGAGACACACCTATGCAAGTAGACTTTTTCGGATGGTTGGGTCACACACTCGGTCTGATCATCCACTACATCGTCGAGTTCTTCAGCGGGCTGTTCAACATGCTCTCCAACGCTGGCGGCGACTTTGTCGGTGGCATGTCCCGAGCATTGGGCATGGACACCTCGATCATCAGCATCATCACCCTGATCATCGGACTGCTGTTCCTGTATTCGGCCGTCCGCGCGTTCATGCGCGCCTCGATCATCATCGGGGTGATCTGGCTGATGCTTGGGCTGTGGCTGCTCAGTTGGGTCGTCCACTAAACCCAAAACACCCAGCCACTGTAGGAGCGAGCTTGCTCGCGAAGGACGTCAACGATAACGCTGACATCCTGAATAAACGCGGTGCCCTTGCGTTCTTCGCCGGCAAGCCCGCTCCTACAGTGATCAACCGTGAAATTTCAGCGTCCTTTGATCACCAGGTCTGCCGGCGTCTCTCCCACCGCCTGCCAGTTCGGCCGGTACATCGACTCCACCTGCGGCGGCGGCACGCGATAAGTGCCCGGCGTCACTGCCCGTGCCAGGTACAGCAAGTGCGTGGTGCCGTCGCCGTCGAGGTTGATGGCCGCCACGTAACGATCATCGCGAAACTCCTGATGCTTGAGCGCCGCGTTCTGCATCGACTCACGCCATTCCTTCACCTGGCTGCTGGCGTTTTCCAGGCTGGCCGCGCTTTGTGCCAGGTTCTGGTTTTCCAGCTCCAGGCCCGCAGGCAACAGGTCGACCACCAAGGCATCCGGCACGCGCTGCTTGGCGCTCACCGCCAGGTGCACCAGCACCAGGTCGCCACTATTGAGGTTGCGCAGGTTCAGCGGCTGGCCATTCATGCCCAGGTATTCACGGCGGATGCTCAGGTTGTCGCCGCCCGGTGCCGGTGGCACCTGTGGATAACCCGAGATTGTCAGTTGCTGGTAGACCGGCACACCGCCCTGATTGGTCAGGTTCAGATCGCCAGAAAGCAGCTTGCCTTCCAGGTCCAGCGTCGACTGCTGATTGTTCAGCTCATGCTCTCCACCGCTGCCATTGAGCAGGACCTTCCAGGCAGACTCAGGCTGGGCGAATCCCAGGCGCCCGGCCAGGAACAGCGAATTGCGCTCTTGGGTCGACAGATACGGGCTGGCCGCCAACTGATCGGACAGGCTAAACAAACGCTCCTCACGCTTGCCCTTGGCCAAGTCGTTCTCTTCCAGCAACGCCAGGATCATCGCCTGATCGCGCAGCGGGCTGCCGTAGTCGGCCAGCCATTCCTTGGCGTTGCGTTGCGCCGCCAGGCCGGCCAGCAAGGCTTGATCGGCGCGCGGCTGGTCGCCCATTTTCTGCAAGGCGATAGCCAGTTGCACTAACGGCAACCCGGAGCGCGCGTCGCTACGTCGCTCGAAGACACTGCGCAATGCGCCCAACGGCGCCTGTTGGCTGCGCGCCAGCACCATGCCGGCGTAGGCCTGCACGGCAAAGCGGGTGTGGTCGGCGTTATCGCTGTAGTCGACTTCGATCAGGTTGCGTTCCTGCACATAGCGCAGCAGGCGCTCGCTGGCTTTTTTCAGCGCTTCGGGCGGTACCGCGAAGCCCTGGTCACGGGCGCGCAGCAGGAAGTCGGTGACGTAGGCCGTCAGCCAATATTCCTCTTCGCCATCGGCGCCCCACAAACCGAAGCTGCCGTTGTAGCGCTGCATGCCCAGCAGGCGCTCGATACCCAGCTCGATCTTGCGTTTGCGCTCGGCATCCGGCTCGCCCTTGATGCTCAAGCGCTTGAGCAAGGCATTGTCGGCATACAGCGACGGGTACAAACCACTGGCGGTCTGCTCCAGGCACCCATAAGGGTAGGCCTTGAGCGCCGAGATCTGCGCGCCCAGGTTCAGCGGCGGCCGGCTCGACAGGCTCAGCAACGCCTCACGCCCAGAGGCATCGAATTGATCCAGGGCGCCGACTGGCAGGCTCCACGGCTCGCTCTTGAGTACCGCGCGGTAATGCTTGAGCAACGCCGGGTACGCCGGGCGCACGCCCAGGGTCCATTCGCGACTGAACGGCGGCAGATTCTCACCGGGCAGGTCCAGGCCATTGACCGTGACCTTCACTTTGCCCTGCCCCAAACCACCCCAGGCTTTCACCGGGATACGCAGGGTGGTGCGCTGGCCTTGCTTGAGTTCGACGGTTTGCGCGCCGCTGTTGACCAGCTCCAACTGCCCTTCGGCACTCAGTTGCACATCGAGTTTCTGCGCCTTGCCCGACAGGTTGGACAGGTCGAGCGCCAGCGTGGTCTGGTCACCGCCAGCAAGGAAGCGCGGCGCCGACAGCTCGGCGATCAGCGGTGCGGCGATCACCGTCTTGCCTTCGGCCATGCCGTAGCGGTCATCGCTCCAGGCCTGGGCCATCAGGCGCAGTTCGCCGTTGAAGTCGGGGATGTTGACGCTGACCTCACCCTCGCCCTGCTCATTCAAGGTCACCGGCGCGCTTTGCAGGGCGACGATGGTCACGCTGGTGTCCGGGCGCTTGCCGCCCTTGGCCAGCGCGGCGTCACCCCCAAAGGCCAGGCTGGCCAGGCGGCCCTGCCCGGCTTCGATCAATTGGCCGTAGATATCGAACTGGTCCACGCCATAGGCCTTGCGGCCGAACAGGCTGGAGTACGGATCCGGTGTCGGATACTCGGTGATATTGAGGATGCCCACGTCCACCGCCGCCACCAGCACGTGCACCTGTTTCGGCACGCTGCCATCGGCGTTTTTGGCGGCGATCTTCACCGTCAGCGCTTGTTTGGGGCGCATTTTTTCCGGCGCGGTGAGGGTCACGCCAAGCTTGCGCTGGGTGCGATCCAGCGGCAAATGCAGCAGGCCCACCGCGCGTTTCGGGGTGATATTGGCTTTGCGCTCGCCTGGGCGAATCACCAGGGCGCTGACGTACAGGTCATGGCGCGACCATTTCGGGTCGAGCTTCACGGCAAAACTTTTGCCCTCGGCCGGTACGTCGATTTCCTGCCACCACAGCGGCCCTTCGGCGGATTCCACCAGCAGGTAGCCTTTGCCGGCAGCCGGCGGCGTGACCGTGACGTTGGCGGTGTCGCCGTCGCCATACGCGGGTTTATCCAGTGCCAGCTTGACCTGATCGGGGCGCACGGCACCGCCCTCGGTGTTGTCCTGGGCCTGGTAGCCGGCCCAGAAACGCAGGCTGCTGACCAGACCGGTCTGCGGGTCTTCGACCTCGACACGGTACGGGCCCCACTCCACCTGGAAGCTGACCTTGGCGGTATCGCCGGCCTTGATGTTCAGGGTCTGTTCGTCGAGGTTGAGGAATTTCTCGTTGTAGTGATAGCTCCAGCCATCGCTGTCCGAGTAATTCCAGTAGTAGTCACGGCGCTCGCGCACCAGACGCACCTTAAGGTTCTGCGCCGCGAGTTTCTGTCCGTCCTGGTTGGCCAGCAGCACTTCGAATTCCGCCGGGCCATCGCCATTGGTTTCCTTGCCGTCAAACAGCCCGCGCAGGCCCGGCAGTTGCTCGGCCGGCCAGATCGGCTGCACCAGGCGCCGGGTGATCGGCCGCCCGCCCGACTCTTGCAGGCTGGCTTGCACGATCAGCTGCAGGGGGGATTTGGCCTCGGCCCATTTGCTTTCCAGGGTCAGTTCTTCCTGGCCCTTGGCGTCGAGCACGCTTTCGTCCAGCTCGAAGTCCTGGCTCAGTTCCTCTTCGGTGACGGAGCCGAATTGATAGCCCGGCAGCGACTTGACCGCTTCGCGCAACGGTCGCACATAGACTTGCCCGCTGACGCGGTTGCCCGACGCCGGCGCACCATAGAGGTAGCGACCATTGACCTTAATCACCGGGTTATCCGCCGGGCTCAATGCTGTGTCGCTGCCCTTGAGTTCCAGCGCCAGGCGCTCGGGCAGGAAGTCTTCGACGAGGAATTCATACAGCTGCGGCTTGCCATCACCCAGGTCGAACACCAACTGCCAGCGCCCGGTCGGCGCTTCGCCGGCCAGTTGCAGTTGATATTGGTAGAGGCCGGAGGCGTCGGCATCCCAGACGAACTTGCGGCTCACCTGCTCATCCGGGCGACGCACTTCGACGCTCACCGGTTGCGGCTTGACGGCGTTGCCGTCCTTGTCGCGCAGCAGGGCGTTGAGCAGCACGGTTTCGCCGGGGCGATACAGGTCGCGCGGGCCGAACACAAAGAACTGCAGGGGGTGCGAAGGTTGGCCGCCAATGTCGAACTCCGCCAGGTCAAGGGCGGCGCTGTCCAGGCGCAGCATACTGGTCTGCTCGCCCTGCTTGGCCAGCAGCACCTGGGCCTTTTTCGGCAACGGCAACTCAGCGTGACCACCCTTCTCGGTCTTGCCCTGGCCCAGCACACGGCCGTCGGCATCGAGCACTTCAAGGTCGACGCCATCCAATGCCTTGCCACCTTCCAGCGCCTGGGTAAACACATCCAGGCGATTGGCGTAGCGGTGCACCGACAGGCCGATATCGCTCAAGGTAAACAGCGTGGCCGGTTGCGAATAGTTGTAGGTGCCCGAGGCGCGCATCACCGCCAGGTACACGCCCGGCTGCTGCAATTGCTTGAGACCGGCGATCGGCAGCAACAGCGTTTCGCGGGTATTGCGCGCCGGGTTGAGGTCGAAACGACCGCCGTAGACCAGGTCAGCCAGCGGCAGCAGTTCGCGGGATTCATAACTTTGCAGGCTGGTGTTGCGCCCCCACTGCGCCAGAAACGACGGCAGGGATTCGGGCTTGATGCGGAAGAATTCAACATCGATCTTGTCGACGTTCAGCGCGATCACCGGCAGGCCTTCGGCCAGGCGCGTCGGCAACAGCGTGCCACGGCTGGCGAAGCCGACAGTGGCTTGCAGGTCGCGGGTTTCCAGGCGGGCGCTGTACTCGGCGGCGAGCGTGTTGTCGTTGACCGCCTTCACCCCGGCATCCACCGTCAGCACCAGTTTGCGCTGCGGCTCCAGGTGGCGCAGGCGCAGTTCCATGAGGTTATCGGACAGCTCCCAGGCACCGTCGACCTTGCCGGACTTGCTGTCTACCAGGTGCAGCTTGTCGGCGAATTTCTGCTCCGGATCCAGGGGGATGGAAAAACTCACCGACAAGGTGCTGGCCCCGTCCAACTGCACCTCGGAGACGTCCACCACACTCAACTCACGCCCGGCGTAACGTTGCTTCAACGCCGCCACATCCACTGCCGCCTTGACCGGCTTCGGCGCTGCCGCCACGGTGGGCGCAGGCGGTGCTGCCGGTTTATCGGAGGAATCGCAGGCGCTCAGCAGGGCCAGCGCGCAAGCCAGGAACAATCCTTTGTTAAGCATGGGGCACTCGTAGTCAGAGGGAACCGAGGGGTGAACTATATATCAGCGCCGGCCAAGCCGATGTGGCGCTGGTCACATTGACCGACGGAGGGTGAGTTGGTTCTCAACGGTCTCAAGTCCCAGCCAAATCCCACAGGCATAGGGCTCCATTCCACATTGACCCTGTTGCGTTGCCAATGGCCGGTTACAATGCCGCTCCCCCAAGGAGCCTGCATGTCCACCTTACTGACCGACTGGCGCGATCGCCCGACCCATCGCCGTGTATGGGCTCTGGCTGCGCCGATGATTCTTTCGAACATCTCCGTGCCGTTGGTTGCACTGGTCGACAGCATGGTCATCGGCCACCTGCCCCACGCCCACCAACTGGGCGCCGTGGCCGTCGGCGCCAGCTTGTATACCTTCCTCGCCTGGGCCATGGGCTTTTTGCGCATGGGCTCCACGGGGTTCGCTGCCCAGGCTGCGGGCCGCAATGATGGTGCGGCACTGCGGCAAATCCTGCTGCAAGGCCTGTTGCTGGCGCTGGGGCTGGCGATGCTGCTGGGCACCGTCGGCATTCCGCTGAGCCATCTGGCCCTGGAATGGATGCAACCGTCCCCCGAACTCAACCAATTGACCCGCGAGTTCTTCCACACCCGCCTGTTCGGCCTGCCCGCCGCCCTGGCCAGCTATGCGCTGGTGGGCTGGTTCCTCGGCACGCAAAACGCCCGTGCGCCGCTGGCGATTCTGCTGACCACCAACCTGGTGAATATTGCCCTCAACCTGTGGTTCGTATTGGGCCTGGACTGGGGCGTAGTCGGCTCGGCCCGCGCATCGGTGATCGCCGAATGGACCGGCGCCCTGCTTGGCCTTGCCCTCACGCAAAAAGCCCTGCGCGCCTACCCCGGGCATATCGCCTGGGCCGCGTTGAAACTGTGGCAAAGCTGGCGCCCGTTGCTGGCGGTGAACCGCGACATTTTTATCCGCAGCCTGGCGTTGCAGTCGGTGTTTTTCATGATCACGGTGCAAGGCGCACGCCTGGGCGATGCCACTGTGGCGGCCAACGCGCTGCTGCTCAACGGCCTGCTGCTGACGGCCCACGCGCTGGACGGGTTGGCCCACGCAGTCGAAGCCCTGTGCGGCCATGCCCTCGGTGCCCGTGATCGCCAAGCGTTGCGGCGCTCACTGGTAGTCGCGGGCGGCTGGTCACTGATCGCCAGCGTCGGCTTTGCCCTGCTGTTCACCCTCGCCGGCCACCTGTTTATCGCCATGCAGACCGATATCTCCAGCGTGCGCGAAACCGCCGACATCTACTTGCCGTACCTGGCGGTACTGCCGTTGATTGCGGTGTGGAGTTATCTACTGGATGGGCTGTTTATCGGCGCTACGCGCGCGCGGGAGATGCGCAATGGGATGCTGCTGACGTTGCTGCTGACACTGCCCGTCGCCTGGGCATTGCAGGGCCAGGGCAATCACGGACTGTGGATAACCTTTCTGCTGTTCATGGCACTGCGCAGCCTGACCTTGGGGATCATCGCCTGGCGGCTCAAGCAGCGGAGTGAATGGTTCGGCCCCGCGCCCACTGAACCTACCTGTTAGTTCTGACAGGTTACAAACCGACACTCCAGGCGTTGAATGGCCGTGGGTAAAACCCATTCCATACCTTCAAGGAGAGTCGGATATGAACATCAAAAAAACGCTGTGGGTCGCCGCCGCTTGCACACTGGCAACCATCGCCGGATGCACCAATGGGCAAGGGCCGACCACGGTCGCGGGCACATTGCAGATCACAAACAGCAGCCAGTCCAACCTGACGGTGATCCAAGGGACCGAATTTCACCCCCTCGCTCCAAATGCACGGGTTGAACTGCCCATCAACAGCAGAAGTGTCACAGTGGCGCGTACCAGCGGCAATGCTGACAAGATTGAACGGGTTGTCCTTGAATTCAACCCGGGTCAATGCCCGTTCAATCTGTGCCTGCTCGTGCACTGATCCGCGAGAAGCAGCGCGCGTCATTCAACCCAGTGTCAGGAAGACAGGTAAGAAGACCGTGTCAGCCCCAACCGCAACGCATCCAGAAACTGCGTACGCTCACTGGCACTGATCTTCGCGCTGGCGCACTTGTCACGGTAGTGAGTCATCAACTCCTCCGGCGACAAGTGCACATAGCGCAGCATGTCTTCGATGGTGTCGTGGGTCTCGATGCCGGCGCTGTACACCGAACCGTCTTCACGCTGGTAGATGTTCACCGAGTCGGTGTCACCGAACAGGTTGTGCATGTCGCCAAGGATTTCCTGGTAGGCGCCCACCAGGAAGATGCCCAGCAGGTAGTCTTCGCCTTCATTCAAGGCGTGCACCGGCAGGCTGGTCTCGATGCTCTGCTCGTCGACGTACTGCTTGATCTTGCCGTCGGAGTCGCAGGTCAGGTCTTGCAGCACAGCACGGCGCAGCGGCTCTTCGTCGAGACGGTGCAGCGGCAAAATCGGCAGGACCTGGCCGATGGCCCAGGTGTCCGGCAGGCTCTGGAACACCGAGAAGTTGCAGATGTACTTGTCGGCCAGCTTGTCGTTGAGTTCGTCCAGGACCTGGCGGTGCGAGCGCTGGCGGGCTTTGAGCGAGTTGTGCAGGCGGCGGCACACGGCGAAGTAGCACTGCTCGGCCAGGGCTTTCTCGGCCAGGGTCAGCTTGCCGTCGGCGTACTGGGTGGCCACGTCGCTCATGTAGTGGGTGGCGCGCCAGTAGGTTTCGGTGACCATTTCGATGTCGGTCGGCCCGAGCAGGTCGACCAGCCATTGCACGGTTTCCGGCAGGCTTTCCTTGTTCTCGATCAGCGGGATTTCGTCGTTGTGTTTTTCGACGTCAGTGACCTGCACCACCAGCATGGCGTGGTGGGCGGTCAGGGAGCGGCCGCTTTCGGAGAAGATATGCGGGTGCGGCAGGCTCTGGGCGTCGCAGAATTCCTTGAGCATGCCCACGACCACACCGGCGTAGTCGTCCATGTCGTAGTTGATCGAGCTGGCGTTACGCGAGTGAGTACCGTCGTAGTCCACGCCCAGGCCGCCGCCGACGTCGATGTGGTCTACCGGCAGGCCGAGGTTGCGCAGTTCGCCGTAGTAACGAATGGCTTCCTTGAACCCATGCTGGTAGTCGGCCAGGTTGGCGATCTGCGAGCCCATGTGGAAGTGCAGCAGGCGAATGCCCTGGTCCAGGCCCGCCGCGCGAAAGCGCTCGACCACCGACAACAATTGCGCTGCCGACAAGCCGAACTTGGACTTCTCGCCACCGGTGTCCGCCCACTTGCTTGACGCAAGGGACGACAGGCGCACGCGCAGGCCCACCTGTGGCTTGACCTTGAGGCTGGCGGCCTCTTCGATCACCAGTTCAACCTCGGATTCTTTCTCGATCACGATAAATACGTTGTGGCCGAGCTTCTGGCCCATCAGCGCCAGGCGGATGAACTCGCGGTCCTTGTAACCGTTGCAAACGATGGTGCCGCCCTTCGGCGCCAGGGCCAGCACAGCCAGCAGCTCAGGCTTGGAGCCGGCTTCGAGGCCGATGGAAACATTCTGGGTGGCGATGATGTTCTCGATCACCGCTTCCTGCTGGTTCACCTTGATCGGGTACAGCGCGGTGTACTTGCTCTGGTATTCCAGGCGCTCTATGTTGGCATCGAAAGCGCCGGTCAACTGGCGTACACGGTCTTGCAGGATGTCGGGAAAGCGCACCAGCAACGGCAAGGACAGGCCGCTCTTGCGCAGCTCGTCCACTTGCTCGTAGAGGTCGACGGGCGTGCTGTTCGGGCCGTTAGGACGGACTTCAACGCGACCGGCATCATTGATCGCGAAATACCCGGCCCCCCAATGGCGAATCCCGTAAACACTGCGGCTGTCCGCAACTGTCCATTGGCTGCCATCGTCTTTGCGTGTGCGTCGTACGGACATCGAAGTCCCCTATAAATGAAGGCGAAGGCGCCGCCTCGCGTTCGAGGCTGGCGCAGTCTAAAGAATGAAAATGACGATTTGCCTGTAAGCAAGGTAGACCCCACTCGCAGGACAGAGTTTAGACACAGGTTGGGAAGAGGCTTTCAGCCGCCGGACTTCTTGGCCTTGTAACCGAGCTTGATCAGCTCGGCCAACAGCAGTTCGACGTGATCGCCCTGGATTTCGATGACCCCGTCTTTCAACGCGCCACCGGTGCCACAGCGCTTTTTCAGCGTGGTCGCCAGTGCCTTGAGGGGCTCTTCGGCCAACGGCACGCCGGTGATGGTGGTCACCGTCTTGCCGCCACGGCCCTTGCTCTCGCGGCGCACGCGGGCAATACCGTCGCCTTCAGGGATCAGGGTCTGTTTGCAGGTACACGAATCCACGGGCTGACGACAGTCCGGGCAGTGTCGACCTGCGTCGGTGGAAAATACCAGGCCACCAAGGGCGGCGAAGGATGCGGCTTTTTTGGCCACCGGCAATCCTCTTGGGAGGACAAAGACTGATCGATCAGAATGACCGACCGCGAAGCCCCACTCAGGCAGGGGCAGCGCTACCGACCCGCCAAGGCTGATCCCCACCTGTAGGAGCGAGATTGCTCGCGAAAATCGTCAACGATGACGCGGGCATTCTGAATGCACGCGGCGCTCTTGAGTTTTTCGCAAGCAAGCTCGCTCCTACAGTGATCCCAGGGTGAAGCAATGGCGGTTCGGGTGAAAAGTCGCGCAGTGTAACGGCAAAAAGCTTACTTGCTAAGGGCCAAATGGCGCCAATTTATGCAACTTTAGCGACGCGAGGATAGATAGCGTCGCAAGCCCTCTTGGGCGTCCGGGCAGTAGGGCTTTTGCTGCGCTTCCTGCAAAACCGCTTCGACGGGCAAAAAGCGCGCTTCCATGACCTCTTCAGGCTGCAGGCGCAGGGGCCCGTCCCAGGTCGCGGAATAGGATTTGCACCAGAGTCGGCTGTCGCCATCTTCGAAATAGAAATGGTCATGCTCAATCAGTTCAACCCCGCCGACACCCAGCTCTTCTTCCAGCTCGCGGGCCGCCGACACCGCGTAGGACTCACCCGCCGCGACCATCCCGCCCGCCGCCGTATCCCAGAAACCCGGATACAGGGCTTTGCTCAAGGTGCGCCGATGCACGCACAGCTCACCTTGGGAATTGAACAGGAAGATAAACGTGCAACGGCCGATCAGGCCGCGTTGGCGCAGGTCGGACCGGACGAGGTGGCCGAGCAGGTTGTCGTGCTCGTCGACCCAGCAGATCAGCTCGGCATCGGAGGCTGCGCGGTGCGCCGCCTCCTTTTGAGTCGCGTCCATCATCAACCCTGGTTGAGCAGTTGACGCAAATCGATCACCGCCGCGTTGGCCCGGGAAATGTAGTTGGCCATGACCAGCGAATGGTTCGCCAATACGCCGAAGCCGCTGCCGTTGAGGATCATCGGGCTCCATACCGGCTCTTGCGAAGCCTCCAGCTCACGAATGATCTGGCGCACGCTGACGGTGGCGTTTTTCTTGGCGAGGACGTCGGCAAAGTCGACTTCGATGGCGCGCAGCAGGTGGGACAGCGCCCAGGCCTGGCCACGGGCTTCGTAGAACACGTTGTCGATCTGCATCCATGGGGTTTCCACCACTTCTTCGTCGACCTGCGGCACTTCACCCGGCGCCAGGGCTTCGGTTTTCAGTGCGGTGTTCAATTTGACCCGGCCCACGCTGGCCGACAGGCGTTGCGACAGCGAACCCAGGCGGGTGGCAACATCGCCCAGCCAGTTGTTCAGGTTGTCGGCGCGGGCATAGAACAAGGCGCCACGCTGATTCGGGTCGGACAAACGCGCTTCATAGCGGCTCAGGGAATTGATGCCTTCCTGGTACTCCGACTCACTGGACGGCAGCACCCAGCTCTTGTTGTCGAAGTTGAAACGCGGCTCGGCCTTGGCCAAATCAGCATCTTCAGCCGACTGCGACTGGGAGCGGGCGAAGTCTTTACGCAGGGCACGGGTCAGGTCGCGCACCTGCACCAGCACGCCGTATTCCCAGCTGGGCATGTTGTCCATCCACAGGCCCGGCGGGAAACGGTCGTTGGAAATGTAGCCACCGGGCTTGTTCAGCAAGGTGCCAACCACGGTCTTGAGGGTTTCGACGGTGGTGTAGCCCACCACCATCTGCTTGCCTTCTTTTTCGGCGGCAAGCTGCGCGTTCTGCTGGACCGGGAACAGCGCCGGCTCTTCGCTCCAGTACCAGCCCAGGGCGCCGGTGACCAACAGATACAGGCCAAGCACGCTGAGCACGGCCCGGCTCATCAGCAGGGTACGAAAATAGCTGCGGTTGGCCGACTTGGGCTCAGGGGCGGGGCCTTTGGCACTGCCCGCACGGTTTTTCCAGTCCAGCATGGCGATATCCTTTCAATCACTTGAGTTCATGCACTTGAATTGAGGGCGTGCGTTCAAACACTCCGACCACAACCCTACCCCATCGTGCCCGCCCATGCGGGGCTTTTCACCAAACGTGCATACGGGAAGCTTTCGACTATAAAGGATGCACGCCTTTTAAGCTGCGCGACCATCAGGTCACCAACTGAATATCAGGGACACGCAGTTAATTGACATATGACACTCATCCCATTGAAAAGAGGTGCTAGCATAGAGCCATCAGTTCGACCTCAGCATGCACCCTAACTAGTAGTCAGGATATGACCGAGCCAGAAGACCCCAGCCGTGAGCGTCTCAAGCAGCATTTTGCCCAGCGGGTAATTCATCAGGCACGTCAAATTCTTGAGATCTGGCAGCGCCTGCAACGCAGCGAATGGTCAGGCGCCGACCTCTCCGAACTCAGCGAAGCCAACCTGCGCCTGCAGCGCTTTGCCGAGCGCTTCGAACAGCCCGAACACGGCCAGTTGGCGCGGCATATCGGCGAGTCGCTCAAGGCGGTGGACGAAAACCGCGGCCGCCTGAGCAGCCAATTGATCACCGAACTCAACCGCTTGATGCAGCGCCTGTCGCGCACCGGCCTGCGCCAGGGCGACCAGCTGGAACAAACCTTCCTGCCGCCAATGCGCAAGCCGATCTACGTGATGCTGGCTGATCACGACCGCGCCGAGCGCCTGGCCAAGCAGCTGGAATTCTTCGGCATGAGCGCCCAGTCCCTGGACAGCGTGGCGGCGTTTCGCGCGTCGATGGCCGAGCGCCTGCCCTCAGCCATTGTGATGGACGTGGATTTCTGTGGCACCGGCCTGGGCCTCAAGCTCGCCGCCGAAGCCCAGGAAGGCCTGGAGCATAAGCTGCCGCTGTTGTTTTTCAGCCTGCACGAAACCGACACCCCTACCCGTCTGGCCGCCGTGCGCGCCGGCGGCCAGGAATTCCTCACCGGCACGCTGGAAGCCTCCAGCCTGCTGGAAAAGATCGAAGTACTGACCTGCGTCGCCCAGTACGAACCGTACAAAGTGCTGATCATTGATGACTCACGGGCCCAGGCGCTGCACACCGAGCGGTTGCTCAACAGTGCAGGCATCGTCACCCGCACCTTGATCGAGCCGATCCAGGCCATGGCCGAGCTGGCAGACTTCCAGCCCGACCTGATCATCCTCGACATGTATATGCCGGCCTGCACCGGCACCGAACTGGCCAAGGTGATTCGCCACAACGACCGTTATGTCAGCGTGCCAATCATCTACCTGTCGGCCGAAGACGACCTGGACAAACAGCTGGACGCCATGAGCGAAGGCGGCGACGACTTCCTCACCAAGCCGATCAAGCCGCGCCATCTGATCACCACCGTGCGCAACCGTGCCGCCCGTGCGCGCAACCTCAAGGCGCGGATGGTGCGTGACAGCCTGACCGGGCTGTACAACCACACCCATATCCTGCAATTGCTCGAAGACTGCAGCTTCCGCGCGCGCCGCGAGAACAAGCCGCTGAGCTTTGCCATGCTCGACATCGACCATTTCAAGCGGGTCAATGACAGCCACGGCCACCCCATGGGCGACCGCGTGATCAAGAGCCTGGCGCTGTTTCTCAAGCAGCGCCTGCGCAAGACCGACTACATCGGCCGCTATGGCGGTGAAGAGTTCGCCATTGTGATGCCCGACACCGACCTGGAATCGGCCTGCAAGGTGCTGGATGAAATTCGTGGGCGCTTTGCCGAGATTCACTACCCGGCACAGCCGCAGGATTTATGGTGCACCTTCAGCGCCGGGGTAGTGGAGCTGTGTGACGGCTCCGACAGCCTGATGATGGCCGCCCAAGCCGACGAGGCGCTGTACCGCGCCAAGCATGCCGGGCGTAACCGCGTGCAAGCGGCGCGCACGTCAAAGCAAAGTGCCATCTTTTCACCGGAATCCAGTGATTCCGTCATAACCCTGTAACGAAAACGCAATAACTTCAGGCACTTACCTTTAGCTGTCGGTTGATACCACGCATGCGCCTGAAGCTGCTGACCAATCTCAATACCCTCCTGCTGGTGGCCGTGTGCCTGGCGCTTGGGGCGACGCTGTGGTGGTCGCAACGGGCGCTGGAACGGCCTTATTTGCTGATGGAACGCTACCTCGGTCTATCACAGACTTTCCAGAACCAGGCCGCGCGCAATATTTACGACTACCTGGGCAGCGGCGATGCGTTGCGCTTGAGCAGCGCCAGCCAGAGCCTGGAAAGCCTGTTGCAGCACCTGGATGAACTGCCCGCCGACCTCGCACAGAACCTGCGCCCCAGCCTCGCGGACCTGGATACCTTCAGCAAGACCGACCTGTTGGCGGCCGGTAAGTTGGCCGGCGACCCGCAAGCCTTGTTGCTGCAAGCCGAACGGGAGCTGGGCGCCAACCTGGAGCAGTTGAGCCAGTACGCCATGGGCGTCAACACCCCCGAAGCCGAGCGCTACCTGCCGCCGCTGCTGGCAGCTTCACAGCACTTGGGCAAGCTGTCCCTGGCCCGCGACAAACTGGTGAGCAGCGGTCGCGCGGAACTGGCAGACGATGTGGAGCGCGAAGTCGGCAATATGCGCAGCCAGGCCGATGTGTTGGAGCAACTGCCATTGCTCGGGGTAAAAGCCAGCGCAGAATCGAACACCGATGACTTTTCAGCCTTGATGGGCCTGGAAAATTCGGCAAAAACCGAAGCCCAGGACACCGGCGTCGACCTCAAGCGCGAACTCAACGGCCTGCTGGCCCGCTACCCCGCCGAACTCAAGCGCACCCGCACGCAAATCCAGCAGCGTGCCGACCTGGCCGCCGCCACCCACTTGAAAATCGCCGCCGTTCAACAGGCCATCGCCGGCCTGGAGCCAGTGGTGCGGGCGCAACACGGCAAGATCCAGGGCGAAGTGCGGCTGATGCAAGGGGTGATGATCGGCCTGATTTTGCTCATCGCCCTGCTGATCGACACCCTGCAACGGCGCTTGGCGCGGGTGCTGACCAACCTGGCACCGGCCTTGTCGACCTGGGGTGAAGGCGACTTCAGCCAGCCCATTGCCCTGGGCAAGACCAACCGTGAACTGCGCGATATCGAAGCCTCACTGAACCGTCTGCGCGCCTACCTGGTGGACCTGGTGGGCACCATTCGCGGCAATGCCGAAGAAGTCGCCGGCAGCAGCCGCGCGCTGGCCGAACTGAGCAGCGGCCTGCACGACGGCGCCGAACGCCAGGCCGGGGATACCGCGCAGATTCGTGATTCCCTGGGCGAACTGGAAGCCACCATCCAGCAAGTGGCCGGTGATGCCAGCCAGGCTGCCGGTGCCAGCCGCAGCGCGGGCCAGGCAGTAGAGCAAGGCCAGCGCGTGATCGGCCTGAGCCTGACCGGCCTGCATGCGCTGGTGGGTGAAGTGCAGCAAAATGCGCAGATGATCGAGAAGCTCGCCGAAGAGTCCGCCACCATTGGCGGCGTGTTGACCGTGATTCGCTCGATTGCCGACCAGACCAACCTGCTGGCGCTCAACGCCGCTATCGAGGCCGCCCGCGCCGGTGAAGCCGGGCGCGGTTTTGCCGTGGTCGCCGATGAAGTCCGCACCCTGGCCCAACGCACTGCTGGCGCCACCGCCGAAATCCAGGGTTTGATCACCGGCCTGCAAACCGCTGCGCACCAATCGGTGCAGGGCATGCGCGCCCAGGTCGAACACGCCGAGGCCACCGCCCAGCAAGCCCAGGCGGCGGATGGCGCGCTGGATGAAATCGTCGGCGCGATCCAGACCATTTCCGACACCGCCGTGCGTATTGCCGATGTGACGGCGCAGCAAAGTGGCGCCGTGAGTGAGATTCGCGATAACAGCGAGCGGATTCATCAGTTGGGTGAAGACAACCTGCTGCGCATCGGCCAGGGCCGCAGCCAGGGCGAGCATCTGCTGGTGCTGGGTGGGCAGCTCAATACGGCGGTGCAGGCGTTCCGCGTCTGACCTGCCCCATGAAGATCTTCATGGGATCCAAGGGCGTATTACCAATGACCGGATCCCAGGCCGCAGTCATAAATTTTGCGCAATCCTCGCTAATCGTGCTGCCTACTGCATAGAACTGGACAGTCACAAAGGCTTTGCGGCATAGTCGCCGGGTTCTGCCTTGCCCACATCAATAACAAGGAACAGCCGATGGCGACCTTACTGGTTCTTCACGGACCCAACCTGAACCTGCTCGGCACCCGTGAACCGGGCGTCTACGGGGCAGTGACCCTCGATCAGATCAACCTGGATCTGGAGCGACGGGCGCGTGAAGCCGGCCACCATCTGCTCTACCTGCAAAGCAATGCCGAGTACGAATTGATTGATCGCATCCATGCCGCGCGCGGCGAAGGTGTGGACTTTATCCTGATCAATCCCGCCGCTTTTACGCACACAAGCGTTGCATTACGTGACGCGCTGCTGGCGGTGAGCATCCCATTCATCGAAGTGCATTTATCGAACGTGCACAAACGTGAACCTTTCCGCCATCACTCTTACTTCTCCGACGTTGCGGTAGGAGTGATCTGCGGCCTTGGCGCCAGCGGTTACCGACTGGCCCTGGAGGCCGCCCTGGAACAGCTTGAACAACCGGCCAAGCGCCCCTGACCGACCCTTGGGAGTTGATGATTCATGGATATCCGTAAAGTTAAGAAACTGATCGAACTGCTGGAAGAATCCGGTATCGACGAGCTGGAAATCAAGGAAGGCGAAGAGTCCGTACGGATCAGCCGCCACAGTAAGACCCCGGCCCAACAGTTCTACGCACCACAGATGCAAGCACCGGCTCCAGCTGCTGCTCCGGCCGCCGCTCCTGCTGCTGCCGCTGCACCTGCTGCACCGGCTGCCCCAGCGCTGAACGGTTTCGTGGTCAAGTCGCCAATGGTCGGTACTTTCTACCGCACCCCGGCACCTACCTCGCCAGCCTTCGTTGAAGTGGGCAAGACCGTGAAAGTGGGCGACACCATCTGCATCGTTGAAGCGATGAAGATGATGAACCACATCACGGCCGAAAAAGCCGGCGTCATCGAATCCATCCTGGTAGAAAACGGTCAGCCGGTTGAGTACGACCAGCCGCTGTTCACCATCGTTTGAACCGCGGAGCGCCTTCGATGTTGAAACCTGCGAAGAAACTGCAAAAAGTCCTGATCGCCAACCGCGGCGAGATCGCGCTGCGTATCCTGCGCGCCTGTAAGGAAGAGGGCATCAAGACCGTCGCTGTTTACTCGACGGCCGATACCGAATTGATGCACGTGAAACTGGCGGACGAAAGCATCTGCATCGGCCCGCCACTGGCCACGAACTCGTACCTGAAAGTCTCGAACATCATCGCTGCGGCAGAAGTGACCGGCGCTGATGGCATCCACCCGGGCTACGGCTTCCTCGCGGAAAACGCCGATTTCGCCGAACAGGTGGAAAAATCCGGGTTTGCCTTCATCGGCCCGAAAGCCGAAACCATTCGCCTGATGGGCGACAAGGTCTCGGCCAAGGACGCCATGATCGCAGCCGGCGTGCCAACCGTTCCTGGCTCCGACGGCCCACTGCCTGAAGACGAGGAAACCGCTCTGCGCATTGGTCGCGAAGTCGGTTACCCGGTGATCATCAAGGCCGCCGGTGGCGGTGGTGGTCGCGGTATGCGCGTGGTGCACAAGGAAGAAGAGCTGATCGAAGCGGCCAAGCAGACTCGCTCCGAAGCGGCTGCCTGGTTTGGCAACCCGATGGTCTACCTGGAGAAGTACCTGACCAACCCACGTCACGTGGAAGTGCAGGTTTTGTCCGACGGCCAGGGTCACGCCATCCACCTGGGCGACCGCGATTGCTCGCTGCAACGTCGTCACCAGAAAGTGTTGGAAGAAGCACCGGCACCGGGCCTGGATGAAAAAGCGCGTCAGGAAGTCCTGGCTCGCTGCGTCAAGGCGTGCATCGACATCAACTACCGTGGCGCCGGTACCTTTGAGTTCCTCTACGAGAACGGCCGCTTCTACTTCATCGAGATGAACACTCGTGTGCAGGTAGAGCACCCGGTTTCGGAGATGGTCACCGGTATCGACATCGTCAAGGAGATGCTCAGCATCGCCGCTGGCAACGTGCTGTCCTTCACCCAGGATGACGTGAAGATCCACGGCCACTCCCTGGAGTGCCGGATCAACGCCGAAGACCCGAAGACCTTTATCCCAAGCCCTGGCCTGGTCAAGCATTTCCACGCGCCCGGCGGCAACGGTGTACGTGTGGATTCGCACCTGTACAGCGGCTACAAGGTTCCGTCCAACTACGACTCGCTGATCGGCAAGCTGATCACCTGGGGCGCGACCCGCGACGAGGCCATGGCCCGTATGCGCAATGCCCTGGACGAAATCGTGGTCGACGGCATCAAGACCAACATCCCGCTGCACCGGGACCTGGTTCGTGATGAAGGCTTCTGCGAGGGTGGTGTGAACATTCACTACCTGGAACACAAGCTGGCTAACCAGTAAGCGCTCCACCCAACAAAGCCGCCTTCGGGCGGCTTTGTTGTTTCTGCACACCTGTTTTCCAGGATGCACACAGTCCAAATGTGGGAGGGGGCTTGCTCCCGATAGCGGTGGATCAGTTACAGATACTGAGGCTGGCACACTGCAATCGGGAGCAAGCCCCCTCCCACATTTGGTCCGCATTCACTCAGTAATGTCGTCTTCTGCTGTTCGCTCGCGTAAACTTGCGCGCTTTCGCAGCCCCACCCCGCTGCACACTCACTTTTTCAAAGGTGCCCGCCATGCCTTGGCTGCAAGTCCGTCTCGCCATCAGCCCAGAACAAGCCGAAACCTACGAAGACGCGTTCCTCGAAGTGGGCGCCGTCTCGGTCACCTTCATGGACGCCGAAGACCAGCCGATCTTCGAACCCGAGCTGAATACCACTCCGCTGTGGTCCCACACCCATCTGCTGGCCCTGTTCGAAGACGGCACCGATGCTGCCGCCGTTCTGGCCCATATGGAATTGCTCACCGGCAGCCCACTGCCTGAGCATCACAGCGAAATCATTGAAGACCAGGACTGGGAACGCAGCTGGATGGACAACTTCCAGCCGATGCGTTTCGGCCAGCGCCTGTGGATCGTGCCGAGCTGGCATGCCGCCCCAGAGCCGGACGCCGTTAACCTGCTGCTCGACCCGGGCCTGGCGTTCGGCACCGGCACCCACCCCACCACCGCACTGTGCCTGGAATGGCTGGACGGCCAGGACCTGACCGACAGCCACGTGCTGGATTTCGGCTGTGGCTCGGGGATCCTGGCGATTGCCGCCCTGTTGCTGGGCGCCAAGGAAGCCGTGGGCACCGACATCGACGTCCAGGCCCTGGAAGCATCCCGCGACAACGCCGGGCGCAACAACATTCCTGAAGGCAAATTCCCGCTCTACCTGCCGCAGGATTTGCCCCAGGTGCAGGCTGATGTGCTGGTCGCCAATATCCTCGCCGGCCCGCTGGTTTCCCTGGCGCCGCAACTGTCGAGCCTGGTCAAGCCAGGTGGGCGCCTGGCGCTGTCGGGCATCCTCGCCGAGCAAGGCGAAGATGTCGCCGCCGCCTACGCCAAGGATTTCGAGCTGGATCCGATCGCTAACCGTGATGGCTGGGTACGCATCAGCGGGCGTCGGCGCTAGAATGAGCGCTTGCCTGAATCGGATGGCCGCATGACCGACAGTTTCGTCACCCAGTGCCCGCATTGCCAGACACGCTTTCGCGTCAACCACGCTCAATTGAGCGTGGCTCGCGGCGTGGTTCGCTGCGGCTCGTGCCTGCAAGTCTTCAACGCTGCGCGCCAGTTGCTGGAGCAGCGCGCCCAGGCGCCTGCGCCGCAAAGCGTGGTCGCTGAGCACGCCACTGAGTTGATGCCCCAGGCCCCGAGGGCAATCAGCCAGAAGCAGTGGACCGCCGAAGAGTTGGACCTGGACGCCCTGGACCTCGACGAAGAACTGGCCAAACTGGAACGCCGCGAGATTCAGCACACCCAGCCCGTGGGCAGCGAACGTCGCCAGCTGGGGACGGACCGTCGGCAGAAGGAAGACACCCTCAGCGCCAGCCGTGAAACCCTCAAGGCCGAAGAAGAAAAATGGGCCGCCAGCCTGTTCAGCGAGCCGCCTGAAGAACGCGTCCAGGCCGTTGAATACACGCCTGAAGCAGACCAACCGACCTCGCCCCCTGCGACCCGGCAGCGCACCGAACCATCCATGTCGCTGCACACCGACGATCTGGACGCTGAATCGCCGCAGCACCCCACTGCGGACGATGATGATCGCGACCCGCCCTTCACCCCCGTAGCCGTAACCGCGGACGCACCGGAACCCGAAGAGCGCCCAGCACTGCGTCGCAAGCGCCAGCGCCCCGAAGCCACCGCCCACGACGACCTGCTCCTGGACCTGGAAGACGACCCGCTGCACCTTTACGCGCAAAAACGTCCGCAGGGCCTGGGTCGCCGCCTGATCTGGATGCTGCTGGTACTGATCGCCGCAGCCGGCCTGGCAATCCAGTACATTGCCTATCAATTCGACGATCTGGCCCGCCAGGACGCATACCGCCCGTGGTTCCAGCAACTGTGCCCAACCCTGGGCTGCACGGTGCCGTCGCGGGTCGATATCGCCCATATCAAGAGCAGCAATCTGGTGGTGCGCAGCCATCCGGAGTTCGCCGGGGCGCTGGTGGTGGACGCGATCATCTATAACCGCGCGACGTTCTCCCAGCCCTTTCCGCTGCTGGAGCTGCGTTTTGCCGACCTCAATGGCGGCCTTATTGCCAGTCGTCGCTTCAAGCCGGCCGAATATCTGGGAGGCGAGCTGGCCGGGGCGATCGAAATGCCATCACAGACCCCGATCCATATCTCTCTGGACATCCTCGATCCGGGCAATAAAGCCGTGAATTACAGCTTGAGCTTCCACTCGCCCGAGTGAATCGGCTCACGCACCGAAGCTTGACGGTGGATTATTGACTGGGCGCCGGGCATCCAAACCGGCGGCGATAAAGAAATAACTGTTCAGATTTTATCCAATTCAGCCTTTATCCAGTCATCGAGAGCGGGTATCATGCCAACCCTTTTTCGAACTCTAATGATCCGGCCCCACAACAGGGAAGTCCTATGTCGGCGGTACGCATCGGCCCATATACATTGCAGAACGGCTTGATTCTCGCCCCAATGGCGGGCGTCACCGACCAGCCCTTTCGTCAGCTGTGTAAACGTTTGGGCGCGGGTCTTGTAGTCTCGGAAATGGTCACCAGCGACATGAGCTTGTGGAACACCCGCAAATCGCGGATGCGCATGATCCACGAAGGTGATCCCGAGCCCCGCTCGGTACAGATCGCCGGTGGCGATGCGCAAATGCTGGCGGATGCGGCCCGAGCCAACGTGGAGTTGGGCGCACAGATCATCGATATCAACATGGGCTGCCCGGCCAAGAAGGTCTGCAACAAGGCCGCCGGTTCCGCATTGTTGAAAGATGAGCAATTGGTTGCCGAGATCCTGCAGGCCGTTGTCGCCGCAGTGGATGTGCCGGTGACCCTGAAGATTCGGACCGGCTGGGACCGGGACAACAAGAACGGCCTGACAGTGGCGAAAATCGCCGAACAGGCAGGCATTACAGCGCTGGCGGTGCATGGCCGCACCCGCGCCGACCTTTATACCGGTGAAGCCGAGTACGACACCATCGCCGCGATCAAGCAGGCGGTGTCGATGCCGGTCTTTGCCAATGGCGACATCGACTCAGCCGAAAAAGCCCGGCGCGTGCTGCACGCCACCGGTGCCGATGGTGTGTTGATTGGCCGTGCCGCACAGGGACGGCCGTGGATTTTTCGTGAGATCGAGCATTTTCTGCGTACGGGTGAAGTCCTGCCGGCGCCGGAGCTGGTCGAGGTGGAACGTATTCTGCTAGAGCATCTGGCTGCACTTCACACCTTCTATGGGGACGTGATGGGCGTGCGTATTGCTCGCAAGCATGTGGGTTGGTATCTCGCAACCCTGCCGGGCGCCAGGGAGTTTCGCGCCGGCTTCAATCGTTTGGATGAAACGCAAGCACAGGTCACCGCCGTTCGTGAGTTTTTTGCCGAACGAGACAAGAGCCTGAGAGCAGGGGACGGAGAATGGGTGGCCGCATGACGATGATGACCGAGACTTTAGTGAGTGGAACAACACCCGTGAGCGACAACGTCAATTTAAAACAGCACCTCAACACGCCGAGCGAAGAAGGCCAGACCCTTCGCGGGAGTGTCGAGAAGGCGCTGCATAATTATTTCGCCCACCTTGAGGGCGCTTCCGTCACGGACGTGTACAACCTGGTGCTCTCCGAAGTCGAGGCGCCCCTGCTCGAAAGCGTGATGAACTACGTCAAGGGCAACCAGACCAAAGCCAGTGAGCTGCTGGGCCTCAACCGTGGCACCTTGCGCAAAAAGCTCAAGCAATACGATTTGCTGTAAGCATTCAATCAAACCAGAAAGGCGCCCGCGTAAAACCGGTCGCCTTTTTTGCTGACTCCTTTGCTTTTGATGGAAATTGAAATGACCGACCAGACTACCCGCCTGCCGATCCGCCGCGCCTTGATCAGTGTCTCCGACAAGACCGGGATCCTCGAATTTGCCCGGGAGCTGGAAGCCCTGGGCGTGGAAATCCTCTCCACCGGCGGGACCTTCAAACTGCTGCAGGACAACGGCGTGGCCGCAGTGGAAGTGGCGGACTACACCGGTTTCGCAGAAATGATGGACGGTCGCGTCAAGACCCTGCACCCGAAAATCCACGGCGGCATCCTCGGCCGCCGCGGCATCGACGACGCCATCATGACCGAGCACGGCATCAAGCCGATCGACCTGGTGGCCGTTAACCTCTACCCGTTCGAAGCCACCATCAACAAGCCAGGCTGCGACCTGCCGACCGCTATCGAAAACATCGATATCGGCGGCCCGACCATGGTTCGCTCGGCGGCCAAGAACCATAAAGACGTGGCCATCGTGGTCAACGCCAGCGACTACGCCCAGGTGCTGGAAAGCCTGAAAGCCGGTGGCCTGACCTACGCCCAGCGTTTTGACCTGATGCTCAAGGCGTTCGAACACACCGCCGCCTACGACGGCATGATCGCCAACTACATGGGCACCGTGAACCAGGCCGCCGAAACCCTGAGCACAGAAGGCCGCAGCCAGTTCCCGCGCACCTTCAACAGCCAGTTCATCAAGGCCCAGGAAATGCGCTACGGCGAGAACCCGCACCAGAGCGCGGCGTTCTACGTGGAAGCCAAGCCTGCCGAAGTGGGCATCGCCACCGCGACCCAACTGCAAGGCAAAGAGCTGTCCTACAACAACGTGGCCGACACCGACGCCGCGCTGGAATGCGTGAAGAGCTTCGTCAAGCCGGCCTGCGTGATCGTCAAGCACGCCAACCCGTGCGGCGTGGCCGTGAGCCCGGACGCTGAAGGCGGTATCCGCCAGGCGTACGAACTGGCCTACGCCACCGACACCGAATCGGCCTTCGGCGGCATCATCGCGTTCAACCGTGAGCTCGACGCCGAAACCGCCAAGGCCATCGTCGAGCGTCAGTTCGTCGAAGTGATCATCGCCCCTTCCGTGAGCGAAGAAGCCCGCGCCATCGTGGCCGCCAAAGCCAACGTACGCCTGCTGGCCTGCGGCGAGTGGTCGGCTGAACGTGCCGCTGCCTGGGACTACAAGCGCGTCAATGGCGGCTTGCTGGTACAGAGCCGCGACATCGGCATGATCGGCAGCGCAGACCTGAAAGTCGTGACCAAGCGCGCCCCGACCGAGCAAGAGATCAACGACCTGATCTTCGCCTGGAAAGTGGCCAAGTACGTTAAATCCAACGCTATCGTCTACGCCAAGAACCGCCAGACCATCGGTGTCGGCGCTGGCCAGATGAGCCGCGTGAACTCGGCGCGTATCGCTGCGATCAAGGCTGAGCACGCCGGTCTGCAGGTGGCCGGTTCGGTGATGGCGTCCGATGCATTCTTCCCGTTCCGTGATGGCCTGGACAACGCCGCGAAAGCGGGCGTGACGGCCGTGATCCAACCGGGTGGCTCGATGCGTGATGCCGAGGTGATCGCCGCTGCTGATGAAGCCGGCATTGCCATGGTCTTCACCGGCATGCGCCACTTCCGTCACTAAACACCACTGCTTTCCTACTGTAGGAGCGAGGGGACGCCTAGTTCCTACAGAAAGCACAGCGTTTCACAGAGGTTTTTGAAATGAATGTTTTGATCATTGGCAGCGGTGGCCGTGAGCACGCCCTGGCCTGGAAAGTTGCCCAGGACCCACGCGTCCAGAAAGTCTTCGTCGCCCCCGGCAACGCCGGTACCGCCATCGAAGCCAAGTGCGAAAACGTCGCTATCGACGTACTGGCCCTTGAGCAACTGGCCGACTTCGCCGAGAAAAACGTCTCCCTGACCATCGTCGGTCCGGAAGTCCCACTGGTTGCCGGTGTCGTGGACCTGTTCCGCAGCCGTGGCCTGGATTGCTTCGGCCCCACCGCCGGCGCGGCCCAACTGGAAGGCTCGAAAGCCTTCACCAAGGATTTCCTCGCGCGCCACAAGATCCCGACTGCCGACTACCAGAACTTCACCGAGATCGAGCCGGCCCTGGCTTACCTGCGTGAAAAAGGTGCGCCAATCGTGATCAAGGCCGACGGCCTGGCCGCCGGTAAAGGCGTGATCGTCGCCATGACCCTGCAGGAAGCCGAAGACGCCGTGCGTGACATGCTCGCCGGTAACGCCTTTGGTGATGCAGGTTCGCGCGTTGTCATCGAGGAATTCCTCGATGGCGAAGAAGCCAGCTTTATCGTGATGGTCGACGGCAAGAACGTGCTGCCGATGGCCACCAGCCAGGACCACAAACGCGTCGGCGACGGCGACAGCGGCCCGAACACCGGCGGCATGGGTGCCTACTCCCCGGCCCCGGTGGTTACCGCCGACGTGCACCAGCGCGTGATGGACCTGGTGATCTGGCCAACCGTGCGTGGCATGGCCGACGAAGGCAACGTGTACACCGGCTTCCTCTACGCCGGTCTGATGATCGACAAAGCCGGCAACCCGAAAGTCATCGAGTTCAACTGCCGCTTCGGCGACCCGGAAACCCAACCGGTGATGCTGCGCCTGCAATCGAGCCTGGTGCTGCTGGTGGAAGCCGCATTGGCCCAGGCCCTGGACAAGGTTGAAGCGCAGTGGGATCCACGTCCAAGCGTCGGCATCGTGCTGGCCGCCGGAGGTTACCCGGCCGACTACGCCAAGGGCGATGTGATTGAAGGCCTGGACGCGGCGGCTACGCTGGAAGGCAAGGTGTTCCATGCGGGCACCGCGCTCAAGGACGGCAAGGTTGTCACCGCCGGCGGTCGTGTCCTGTGCGCCACCGCGATGGGCGCCAGCGTCGACGCTGCGCAGCAACAAGCCTACAAGCTAGCGGCAAAAATCGACTGGAAAGGCTGCTTCTACCGCACGGACATCGGCTACCGCGCCATTGCCCGTGAACGTGGCGAAAGCCAGTAACACTAGCTATCCGTTCGGTTAGGCAAGGGCCTCTGGCCCTTGCCGTATACAGGCCTCCCCGCGCATAGTTAACCGTGCATCAACCTACGAAGGGATTTCGCCGTGCGCTGGCTCAGGATCGCCATAGGTTTTACTGTCAGTCTGCTGACACTGCTCTGCTTGTTTCCGGCCCAGGCCGCCGCGCAAGGCAGTGGCTGGGCAGTATTGCTTGATGAACAGGCTGACCTGCAGCTGAGCGACATCCGCTCCTCGCGCTACACCAATCAATTCAGCCCCATCGAACTGGACCGCATTACCGCGGCGGCACCGGACGGCGCGTTGTGGGTACGTTTCAAGCTGCAGCCCGGCAAGCACGAGCAAGTGCTGCGGATATTCGCCCCGGACCTGTCGCACCTGAACCTCTATGTGCTGGACGGCGACTCCCTGGTCGAGCAGCAAAGCACTGGCACCCGCCAGCCCCAGGCGGAACGCCCATTGCCCAGCAGCGACTTCATGCTGCCGATGCCACAGAGCCCAAAGCCCCTCGACGTCTACCTGCGCCTGGTCTCGGAACACGAACTGCGCCCCTATATCACCCTGGAACCGGCCGTACTGGCCGCTGCGGACCAGACCCAGTCACTGATCTACGGCCTGCTGTTCGGCTGCCTGCTGATGCTGATCCTGCATAACCTGACGCGCTTCGCCTACCATCGCTCGCGCAGCAGCCTGTGGCTGGCGGCCTGCGAACTGCTGCTGATGCTCAGCCTGGCGCTGCTGCTCAACCTGGTGGGCCCTTGGCTGCCGAACTGGCACGCGGTCCAGACCCCTGGGGCCTACCTGGCCCTGCTGCTGACCGCGCCGTGCGGACTGATGTTTGCCTATCGCTTCTTCATGCCCCTCGGTCCACACCCGCTGAACAAGCTGTTGATGGCCGACATCCTGTTTATCGTGCTGTGCGGCCTGCTGCTGTTGTTCGTCAACACCCTGCCACTGAACATCATCACCTACGCGCTGGTGGCCCTGGCCGGCCTGAGCATGCTGTTTGTCTCGGCGTGTCACTGGCAGAAAGGCTACCGCCCGGCGCGCTTGTTCGTGGCAGGCATGGTGGTGTTCAACATCGGTACGCTGATCATCCTCCCGGCATTGCTGGGGCTGACGATGGTGTCGCCCCAGGGTCTGATCGTGACCCTGCTGGCCTTTATCTGCCTGAGCGGCCTGTTGATGAGCCTAGCCCTCGGCGAGCGCCAGCGCGCCATTGTCGAAGCCCGCTTCAGCCTCAGCCGCGACCTGGCCGCGAGCAATGCCGAGATCGCTGCCAAGGCCGAATTCCTGGCGAAGATCAGCCACGAAATCCGCACCCCCATGAACGGCGTGCTGGGCATGACCGAACTGCTGCTGGGCACGCCGCTGTCGGTGAAGCAGCGCGACTACGTGCAAACCATCCACAGCGCCGGGAACGAACTGCTGACGCTGATCAACGAGATTCTCGACATCTCGAAGCTCGAATCCGGGCAGATCGAACTGGATGACGTGCAGTTCGACCTCAATGCGCTGATCGAGGACTGCCTGAGCATCTTCCGCGCCAAAGCCGAACAGCAGAATGTCGAGTTGATCAGCTTTATCCAGCCCCAGGTGCCGCGCGTCATCAGCGGTGACCCGACACGCCTGCGCCAGACGATGCTGAGCCTGCTGGAAAACGCCCTGCACAAAACCGACGAAGGCGAAGTGCTGATCGTCGTCGCCCTGGACGACCGCAGCACCAAACCGCGCCTGCGCATTGCCGTGCAGGACAGCGGCCTGCCAATGGAAGCCGCCGAACGCGAAGCCTTGCTGCACAGCGAACTGCACAGCAAGAATTTCCTCTCGGCGACCCGTTTGAGCGGCCACCTGGGCCTGGTGATCGCGCGCCAATTGATCCTGTTGATGAACGGCGAATTCGGCATCAAGAGCGGCAGCCATCAGGGCAGCACGCTGTGGCTGACCCTGCCGCTGGACCCGGAACGCCTGGAACACCCCACCTCCGACCTCGATGGCCCGCTCAAAGGCGCGCGCGTGCTGGTGGTGGACGACAACGACACATGTCGCAAAGTGCTGGTGCAGCAGTGCACGGCCTGGGGCCTGAATGTCAGCGCGGTACCATCGGGCAAAGAGGCCCTGGCGCTGCTGCGCACCAAGGCGCACCTGCGCGATTACTTCGATGTGGTGCTGCTGGACCAGAACATGCCCGGCATGACCGGTATGCAACTGGCCGCGAAGATCAAGGAAGACCCGAGCCTGAACCACGACATCCTGCTGATCATGCTCACCGGCATCAGCAATGCGCCGAGCAAGGTCATCGCGCGCAACTGCGGGATCAAGCGCATCCTCGCCAAGCCGGTCGCCGGTTACACCCTCAAGACCACCTTGGCGGATGAGTTGACCCAGCGCAGCAAAGGCGGCGTGCAGCCCCGCGCGTCCCTCAGCGCCCCGGCGGCGGTAATCGTGCCCAGCGATTTCAAGATCCTGGTAGCCGAAGACAACAGCATCTCCACCAAAGTGATTCGCGGCATGCTCGGCAAGCTCAACCTCAACCCGGACACGGCCAGCAACGGTGAAGAAGCGCTGGAGGCGATGAAGGCCCAGCGTTACGACCTGGTGTTGATGGACTGCGAGATGCCGATCCTCGATGGTTTCTCGGCCACCCAGCAACTGCGCGCGTGGGAAGTCAGCCACCAGCGCATTCGCACGCCGGTGGTGGCGCTCACCGCGCATATCCTCTCGGAACACAAAGAACGTGCACGCCAGGCCGGCATGGACGGGCATATGGCCAAACCGGTGGAGTTGTCGCAGTTGCGTGAGCTGGTGGAGTACTGGGTGGCGCAGCGTCAACAACGGCCTGAGCACGCGTCCTCTTGATCTGAAATGTTTTCCCCATGTGGGAGGGGGCAACCCCCTCCCACATTTGCTCTGTATCGCCTGTTAGACTCTCCACACTTTCCCCGCCCGCGAGCCCCCCCCATGCTCCACGTGTTATTCAGCGTTTACCTGAAGATGCTGGTGCTCTACAGCCCGTTCTTCGTGCTGTCCTGCTTTATCAGCCTGACCCGTGGCTATTCCAGCAAAGAGCGGCGGCGCCTGGCCTGGAAAGTGGCGCTGGCAACCCTGGTGTCGAGCGTGTTGCTCTACCTGTTCGGCCGGGTGATCTTCAGCGTGTTCGGTATCACCGTGGATGCCTTCCGCATCGGTGCCGGCAGTGTGCTGTTTATCTCCGCCCTGGGCATGGCCCAAGGCAAGTCGGCGGTGCAGACCGACAACGTGCAGCAGGACGTGACCATCGTGCCGCTGACCATCCCCCTTACAGTCGGCCCCGGCACCATTGGTGCGCTGTTGGTCATGGGCGTCAGCCAACCGCACTGGGACGACAAGCTCACCGCCATCCTCAGCATCGCCCTGGCCAGCCTCACGGTGGGCGTGGTGCTGTACCTGTCCAACCGTATCGAACGGATTCTCGGTGACCAAGGCTTACAAATTGTCAGTCGGTTAATGGGGTTGTTCGTATGCGCCCTCGCCGCGCAGATCATCTTTACCGGCGTGCGCGGTTACCTGGTGCCTTAGATACGGTACTTGGCAATCGCCAACTGCACCTTGTCGCCCGCGCTCTCGCGCATCAGTTGGATGGTTTTTTCGTTGACCACCGAGGTATTCAGCACCAGGCAGGTTTGCCCACTGAAGGCCTCGAACGAGGAACTGTCCCATTCCAGGAACGGTAGCCCCACCTGTTTGCTCACGCCCTGGGTGCTGTAGGTCACCAGCACCATCATCAATTCGCCGTCCGTTTCGGCGCAGGACGCCAGGCCGAAATCACCGCCCTGATGCACCGTGCTGTTGCGCTTGAACAGTTCGAAAGAGCTCGGCTGCTGCTTCAGCGCTTCCAGTGCATCGGCCGCCAGCTTCGGCAGCGCCGCGATCAACGGCGCCGAAACCGATATTGTCGCCAACATCGCGCTGATGATATTCAGTGCGGCCAGTTGCACCGTCAGGCCCTTGCCCGAATGAGAGACCCGCTCGAAACTGCTGCGCACCGGCAGCCAGCCCAGGCTGATCATCACCTTGATAAATTCGTCGTACCAGGCCTCGGTACCTCGGTGGATTTTCAATACATCGCTGACGTAACTGCTGGCCAGCAGATAACTTTTGCGGATGTACTCCCGGTTCAGCCCGGACAAGCCCTCGGCAAACGAAATCACACTGTTGTTGACCACCGCCGCGTTGCTGTCGTCCTCCGTGTCGAGCGGCAATGAGGGCTGCACGCCTGGCGCCCTGGGTAATGTGTAGGCGGCAATCAACTTGCGCCGTTTTGTGTTGTTGATCCTTCTGTGATGTCGCTCCATGTTCGGTTCTCCACAAACACCCCAACGCGGGGCTTGTGTCCACACTAGTCCAGTCACCGGCGGCTCTTCCAGGCCACAAACATCGCTTGCCGGCCCCCGCCAAAAAACGCTGCCCAGCAATGACGGGGCGCGCCTCCAGGCCTTCCGGCTTTCGTGATTCAAAAAAGAAAAAGCCCCGAGCGACAACAGATCATCACCCGTTGTCATTCGGAGCTTTCGTGCGGCCGCCCAGGCGTTTTCAGGACGTGGGCTTTTCGCCGTACCAGCGCGGCGTATAGACCCATTCACCGCCACCGGCGCGGGGGAATGTGCAGGTGGTGGATGAGCCGATCAACACCATGGTGCGCATGTCGACTTGGTCTGGCGTGAGTTGCCCCAGGGTGGTGACGCGCAGAGTCTGGCCCGGACGACCAATATCGCGGCCGAGCACCACCGGGGTTTCAGGCGTGCGGTGCTGCGCGACGATTTCCAGGGCGCGCCCCAGCTGCCACGGCCGCGAACGCGAGATCGGGTTGTAGAACGCCAGGGCCAGATCGGCCTGAGACGCAAGGTCCAGGCGCTTTTCGATAATCGACCAAGGCTTGAGGTTGTCCGACAGGGACATCACGCAGAAGTCATGGCCCAGCGGCGCACCGGCCTGGGCGGCGGTGGCCAGGGAGGCCGAAACGCCCGGCAGGATTTGCAGGTCAACCTGGTGCCACGCCGGGTCACTGGACTCGTGCAACGCCTCGATCACCGCCGCAGCCATGGCGAAGACGCCGGGGTCGCCGGACGACACCACCACCACCGAGCGCCCCTGCGCGGCCAGCTCAAACGCGTGGCGGGCGCGTTGCATCTCTTCGCGGTTATCGGTGCAGTGCTGCACCTGATCGTCGCGGAACGGCCCGGCCATGCGCACGTAGGTTTCATAGCCCAACACATCGGTGCAACGCGCGAGTTCGGCCTTGACCGCCGGCACCATCAGCTCGGCGGCGCCAGGGCCCAGACCGATCACGGCGAGGCGACCACGGCGGCGGCCGACCTGGGCCAGGTCCAGAGGCTGCTCGGCAACGCTGATGGCGATGTCTGCGCCTGGCGTCACGTCGGCAAAACGCAGCGGCACACCCAACTGCAACGCGGCTTCATGCAGCGACGCTTCGGCCATCTGCCGATCACTGGCCAACAGGCAGGCCAGGGATTGCACGGCGATACCCGCCTCGTGCAACGCCGTGCGGACACGCTCCGCCAACTGCGCACCCGGCTGGCAGGTCACGCACACATTCTTCGGATAGATCAGCAACTCGTTGGCGGCCGGCGCGCGCTCGGCATTCCCCACATGGATGGCTAAATGCGCCTGCTGGTCCTGAGGCAAATTCGCCTGATCCAACCACGGCGCCGCACCTTCGATACGCACGCTTTCGCCGGCCAGCAGGTCCGAGACAAAGCGCTTGCCCAGCTCCAGATCCGCCAGTTCATAACCCGCAGGCGGGTTGAGCAGGCAGGTACCGAAACGCAGCTCGCCACTGGTGGTGATCGCCGCAGCAACGCCCAGTGCAGCAGCGATGTCCCGCGCCATGACGTTCACACCACCAAGGCCACCGAGCAACGGCACCACGGCGCTGCCATCTTCCGCCACAGCCAGTACGGCCGGCTCCTCGCCCTTCTCCAGCAGCAGCGGCGCCAGGGTGCGGATCACGATGCCAGCCGCACACAGGGCGATCAGCGGCGAGCCCTGCTGGTACAGCTGACGCAGGGTCGCGCCAAATTCGCGGTAAGTCTGGTCGGCACCTTCAACTCGCCCGACCAGTCCGTGGATCAGTGCGCCAGGGTAAACCTGCTGGATCCTGCGCGCGGTGGCCAGGCTGCCCTGGCCCAGAATGACAATCGCCGGGTTCATCAACCTTGCCACCTTTCACCCGGCACGATGATCAGCGAGAAGTACGGCGAAGACATCGGCTCCACCTGGTCCAGCGGCACGATTTTCTGGTTGGCCATGGTCGCGCGCTCCACATACAGCGCGCGCTCGGCCAGGCCAAGTTCTTCGAGGACCTGGCGCACCTTGGGGAAGTTGCGCCCCAGCTTCATGATCACCGCTGCGTCAGCATCTGCCAGGCGGCGCTTGAGGTCTTCATGGGGCAGCACCCCCGACAGCACCGACAGGCTCTGGTTGCGATACACCAACGGCGCGCCGAGTACCGAGGCGCCGCCGAGCATCGAGCACACGCCGGGGATGACCTGGGCTTCATAGCGCTCGGCCAAACGATCATGCAAATACATATAGGAGCCGTAGAAGAACGGATCACCCTCGCAGATCACTGCCACATCGCGACCGGCGTCCAGGTGCGCGGCCACATCGACACTGGCGGTGTCGTAGAAGTCGCTGATCACCTGTTCGTAGGACAGCGGCGCCGGCAGCGCTTCGGTGGTCACCGGGTACACCAGTGGCATCAAGGTTTGCTGAGGCACCAAGTGGTCTTCGATGATGCCGAAGGCGTTGCCCTTCTTGCCCTTGGCCACGAAATACGCCACCACTGGCGATTCGCGCAGCAGGCGCAGGGCCTTGACGGTAATCAACTCCGGGTCGCCGGGGCCGACGCCCAGGCCGATCAAACGTCCGCGTGCGGGCATTATTCGACCTCCGTGGCGAGCGCATTCACCGCCGCGGCGGCCATGGCACTGCCGCCCAGACGGCCCTGCATGATCACAAACGGTACGCCACGGCTATCCGCCGCCAGCATGGCCTTGGATTCGGCAGCGCCGACAAACCCGACCGGGAAGCCGAGGATCAACGCCGGTTTCGGCGCGCCGGCATCCAGCATCTCGAGCAGGTAGAACAGGGCCGTCGGCGCATTGCCGATCACCACCACGCTGCCTGCCAGGTGCGGACGCCACAGCTCCAGGGCGGCGGCGGAACGGGTGTTGCCCAGCTCCCGTGCCAGCTCCGGCACGCTGTCATCGCGCAGGGTGCAGATCACTGGGTTGTTGGCCGGCAAGCGCGCACGGGTCACGCCTTCGGAGACCATCCGCGCATCACACAGAATCGGCGCGCCAGCGGCCAGCGCATCGCGCCCGGCCTTACCCGCGCCGTCGGAGAACTGCAGGCCATCGATGGCCTCGACCATGCCGCACGCATGAATCACCCGCACCGCGAGTTTCTCCAGGTCGGCCGGGATGCGCTCCAAGTTGGCTTCCGCGCGAATAATGGCGAAGGAGTTGCGATAGATCTCCTGACCGTCGCGGATGTAATCAATCATCGGTGTTGCTCCGTGGGCGAGCGCGCAGCAAGGCGCCTGCCGCTTCAATGGAAAGAGTGCGCGCGTGCAGCCGGCCGAAACCGGGTTGGGCTGCCTCGCGAAAATAGAGGTCGTAGTGGCCGGGGCTCACCGCCAGCAAGGTGACCGGCGCAACGTGCGCGGCGGCGCAGGAGCGCGAGCAGCCGGACAGGTGCACGTCATGGCCGGGATGCAGCGCGGCCAATTGCACGGCGTCGGCCTTGGTGTCGGCGAGGGCCTTGCCGCAGCCGCTGGAGCCGGTACAGGCGATCATGTGCGCCAGGGGTTGGTCGACTGAGCAGAGAAAGCCCAATTGCTCCAGGTGTTGGGTCACGGCGTGGGGTTTTTCGACGTTGGGCAGCAGCACACCTTGCCAAGGGGTGAAGCGCACTGTGCCGTCGCCATGTTCGTCGGCGAGTTGCGCGACGCCCTTGAGCATCGTCGAATCCAGGCGCCCCAAGGGTGCGATGGCGGCGACATAGAATTGATTGTTCTGCGCTTGCGGATACGTTCCGAGGTGCAGCAACGCGCCGCTGGGCGGGCGTTTGAAGCCGTCGACCGGCAGCAACGACAGGCTGAGGCGGCTCAGCAACTTATCCACAGCCAGATGGCGCATGCGGGTTTGTTCTGGGGTGGCGAGGTCAAGAAACGCCTCCAGCACCGCCACCACCAACGCATGGCCCTGCTCCAGCTGTACGGCGGCCAACGGCGCATCCAGCCCTGGACACCCTGCCAAGCCGAACGCGAGGAGCGTCTCGCCATTGCGTACGAACGCCGACAGCCACAGATCATGATGATGTTCGAGCATCGCCAGGGCTTCGCCGCCATCCAGTTGCACGGCGAACTTGGCCGACAGCTCATGGAAACGCGGATGATTTTGCAAAGTGGCGAGTATCTGCTCGGCCAGCGGCCGGGTGTCGAACAGCATCTGCGGATCGATACCGGCGCTGGGGCTGAGCATCAGGTTGCGGACGTCGTCGCCAGCAGCGTTACTCGGGCCCAGGTCGGCAGCCAGCAGCATGGCAATCAAGGCGTCTTGCTCGGCACCGATCCCACGTATTTGCAGGTTGGCACGATTGGTCGCCTCGATCACCCCGCCCGCGTAGGCCTGGGCTGCATCCGCCACGGCATGGGCCTGGGCGGCGCTGATCGAGCCACCGGCCAATTTGATCCGGCAAATACCGCCATCCAACGCCTGGACGATACGCAGCAACCCCGGACAAGCCGAGGGGCGCAAGGTATTCACAGCGGGCGTTGGGTTCACGGGGCTACCGGTTGACGGGTAAAGGCGCGGTATTATGCCTGCTTTGTCCGGCGGCATGAAAAGCCTGCCCGTCGGATGTCGCTCAAGGAATTGATATGTCGCCCTGGCTGACGGTTGTAGGCATCGGTGAAGACGGCTTCAAGGGGCTGGGCAGGAATGCTCGGCATGCCCTGTTGCGCGCTTCGCGGATTATAGGTGGTCAGCGCCAGTTGGACCTGTTGCCGGTGTGTATTCGCGGTGAGCGCCAGTTGTGGCCGAGCCCGTTCTCCCTGGAACCGGTACTGGCGCGGCGTGGCGAGCCTGTGTGCGTGCTGGCCAGTGGCGATCCGATGTTCTATGGCGTGGGCGCCAGCCTGGCACGGCAGGTGGCGGCTGAAGAACTGCTGATTTTGCCGGCGCCGTCGTCGGTGTCATTGGCGGCGGCGCGGTTGGGCTGGCCGTTGCAGGAGGTGGTGACGCTGTCCGTCGTGGCTCGGCCGGTGGCGGCGATCAATGCGCATCTGGCCACAGGGGTGCGTTTATTGGTACTGAGTAATGACGGCGGCAGTCCCGCGTTGATTGCTTCGTTGTTGGCTGAATCCGGGTTTGGGCCCAGCCGATTGACAGTATTTGAACACCTGGGCGGCGCGGATGAGCGGCGCATCGACGGTTTGGCTGAGGATTGGCAGCACGCCTGTGTCGCCGATTTGAACCTGGTCGCCATCGACTGCCTGGCCTCCAGCGACACACCACGTCTGTCGCGCCTCGCTGGCTTGCCCGATTCCGCCTTCCAGCACGACGGCCAACTGACCAAGCGCGATGTACGCGCCATGACCCTCGCCCGCCTCGCCCCGATGCCCGGCGAGCTGCTGTGGGACGTGGGCGCGGGCAGCGGCTCCATCGGTATCGAATGGATGCGCGCCCATCCGAGCTGCCGAGCATTGGCGATTGAAGCAGACGAAGGCCGCCAGGACCTTATTGAACACAATCGCGACGCCCTCGGCGTGCCCGGTTTGCAGTTGATTCGTGGCAAAGCCCCGCAAGCGTTGCACGGCCTTACCGCACCCGACGCCATCTTCATCGGCGGCGGCGTCACCCGCGACGGCGTGCTCGACACCTGCTGGCAACACCTGCGCCCCGGCGGTCGCTTGGTGGCCAATGCCGTCACCCTGCAAAGTGAAATGACCTTGATGAACTGGCGCGCTCAACATGGCGGCGAACTGACCCGCATCCACGTCGCTCAGGCCCAGCCGCTGGGTGAATTCGATACCTGGCGGCAGGCACTTCCCATCACCCTGTTGGAAGTGGTCAAGCCGCGATGAAACGCATCCTGTTGCTGGGTGGTGTGACCGAAGCGCTGGCTATCGCGCGCACCTTAGGGCCGGCGCATATCTACAGCCTGGCGGGTGTGGGACGCGTGCCTACCGATCTCACCTGCCAGGTACGTGTCGGCGGTTATGGCGGGGCCGAAGGGTTGGCGCAGTTTGTTCGCGATGAACAGATCCGCCTGATCCTCGATGCGACCCATCCGTATGCGGCGCAGATCAGCCAGAACGCGGCGCTGGCGGCGCAGTTGTGCGGTGTCCCCTGCTGGGCGTTGCGCCGACCGGCGTGGCAGCCGCAGGCCGGTGACGATTGGCGTGAGGTCAGTGATTGGGCCGAGTTAGTTGCGGCGTTGAAACCCTTCAAGCGCCCATTGTTCACCTTGGGTCGCGAGCCGTTGCAGCACCTTGATGAAATCCCGCCCGAGCAGTTCTGGACGTTGCGCGCGCTGGATGTGTATCCCGGCAATGATCGCTGTGAAGTGATTGGCGCACGCGGTCCGTTTCTGCTTGAAGATGAAAGCGCGTTGTTTGAACGGCGCGGGATCGATGTGCTGATCAGCAAGAACAGTGGCAGTACCGCCACCGAACCGAAGCTGGAAGTGGCGCGGGAACGGGGGGTGCCGGTGTTGGTGTTGAAGCGGCCGGTATTGGCGGCGGTGGACCGGGAGTTCGCCACAGTGGCGGCGGTCTTGCAGGCAATCCAATCTCCCTGAACAACTCAGTTCAAATGTGGGAGGGCCGTTGACTTGAAGATCGGCATCCCCTCGATTCCCCGTCTATCCTCAAACCCAGCACTGCGACACCAAACCACACCACCGCTTTTTACTTATCCCCTCCGATCAGGCTAAATACCCGCCTGATCGTTTAACCCTACGGATTGTCCGCCATGGCCCGTCAACGCTTTGCAATTGCCTGGATCGCCTGCCTTGCAGTGCTGTTCAACGCCTTTGCCATGCCGATGGCCAGTGCGATGCAGCAGTCCAAGGACCCTGTGCAGCAATTGCTGTGGGGCAGTTTCTGTTCGTCCAATGGCGCCAGCCTGAAGACCATTGCCCTGGGCAAGCTGGAGATTCCGGCGCCGCAGCAGGACGATCATTCCACCATGCAGCATTGCTGGTGTTGCTCTGGCTCGGCGCCGTTGGTGGCGTTGCCGGGGCATGTGCCGCAGTTGTATCTCACGCGATTCGAGACGCTACAGCGTCAACCACACACCCCATTGCAAACCCCAACCCCGCGCCAGCAATGGCCGAGCCTTAACCCCCGCGCCTCTCCAACGGCCTGATCTTCTTCGCACATCAACTGCGTTTAGAACCGTTCTGGAGAACTGCCATGCTCAAATCATCCCTGCTTCTGGCCGCCTTGCTGCTGCCGGTGCTCAGTGCTGCCAATGCCGAAGACTACAAGGCCGGCGACCTGCTGGTCAGCAATCCCTGGTCCCAGGAGTTGCCGCCGAATGCGCCGACCGTCGCGGCGTATTTCGTGATTCATAACACCGGCGAAAGCCCGGATCGCTTGCTCAGTGTCGACACGCCGGTGGCGGACAAGGCTGAGCTGCATGAGCATGTGATGCAGGGCGACTTGATGAAGATGCAGCAAGTGCCCAGTGTCGCCGTACCGGCCAAGGGTGACCTGACCTTCGCACCCATGGCGTATCACGTAATGTTGCTGGGCCTCAAGGACCGCAGCGTGCTGGCCGATGGCAAGCAATTCCCACTGACCCTGACCTTCGAAAAAGCCGGCAAGGTCGTGGTGGAAGTGTCGGTGCAAAAAGTGCCGCCGATGGCCGGCCACGCACATAAGCCCGCCCAATAGGCTGACGTTCGATGGGCGCCCCCCGCGCCAGGTTGTCTCCACACCACCGCGTGATGCGCGGCAGTTGGATCAGCCTGTTCGCCATGCTGATGATCTTTATCGGTCCGCTGATTTCCCAAGCGATGCCGATGGATCATCACGCCGGTATGTCGATGGAAATGTCCATGGACATGCCCGGTTGCCATGGCGAACCTCAGCCAAAAAAATCCCCTGACGAACATCACGCGCTCTGGGCCAAGTGCGGTTATTGCGACCTGCTGTTCAGTTGCCCGGCCCTGCCTGGCAACGTGTCATTCGTGGCCATCGGCACTCCGCCGCCGGCCAACGCGCTCACCCCCGCCCCGCGCCTGGGCCATGCCCGGCAGAGCATCTTCCCCGGCGCGCGCAGCCGCGCCCCGCCCATCGCCTCGTAAGCGCACCTGACACCGTTACTTCACCCCGGCCGACTTTAGACAGACAGCCGCAGGCTGCTGGCCGTGTTGTTTACGATTGATTGATGGAATTTGTCATGTCCAGGTTTACTGCTGACTCCCGTTTGGGATGCACCCCTGTGCTCGCGGCCCTATGGGGCGCCCTGCTCGCCCCCCACGCGCTGGCCGATGAACACGCCGAGCACGAGCTGACCCCCACCGTGATCACGGCGATCGCCCCCAGCTCGCCGCTGACCGTGGTCACCAACCCCAAAGACCCGCGCCAACCGGTGCCCGCCAGCGACGGCGGCGACTACCTCAAGACCATCCCCGGCTTCGCCCTGGTACGCAACGGCGGCACCAATGGCGACCCGGTGCTGCGCGGCATGTTCGGCTCGCGCCTGAACATCCTCACCAACGGCAGCATGATGCTCGGCGCCTGCCCCGGCAGGATGGATGCACCGACCTCGTACATTTCGCCGGAAACCTACGACAAGCTCACCGTGATCAAAGGCCCGCAAACCGTACTCTGGGGCCCGGGCGCGTCGGCCGGCACCGTCCTGTTCGAACGCGAACCGGAGCACTTCGGTGAACTCGGCACGCGGCTCAATGCCAGTGTATTGGCCGGCTCCAACGGGCGCTTCGACAAGGTCATCGATGCCGCCGCTGGCGGGCCGCTGGGCTATGTGCGGGTGATCGGCAACCAGGCCCATGCCGATGACTACAAGGACGGCAACAACGACACCGTCGCCTCGCGCTACGACAAATGGAATGGCGACGTCGCCGTCGGCTTCACCCCGGATGCCGACACCCTGCTGGAGCTCACCGCCGGCCGTGGCGACGGCGAAGCGCGTTACGCCGGGCGCGGCATGGACGGTTCGCAGTTTCTGCGCGAAAGCCTGGGCCTGCGCTTCGAGAAATCGAATATCGGCGAAGTGCTGGATAAGGTCGAGGCGCAGGTCTACTACAACTACGCCGACCATGTGATGGACAACTACAACCTGCGCACGCCCTCGGGCACCGGGATGATGGCCGGGCCCATGGCCTCCAACGTCGACCGCCGCACCCTCGGCGCGCGCATCAAGGCCACCTGGCGTTGGGCCGATGTGCAACTGATCAGCGGCCTGGATGCGCAGACCAACGAGCATCGCCAACGCAGCAGCATGGGCATCGACACCTACAAGGATTTGCCCAAGGTCAAGGACGCCAATTTTCACAACTACGGCGTGTTCGGCGAGCTCACCTGGTACGCCGCCGACCGTGACCGCCTGATCACCGGCGCGCGCCTGGACCGCGCCTCGGCCAAGGACTTTCGGCAAACCACCGGCTCGGGGATGAGTGCACGCGCCAACCCGACCGCCGACGACACCCGCGCCGATACCCTGCCCTCGGGCTTTATGCGCTACGAGCATGACCTGGCCGACAGTCCTACCACCCTCTACGCGGGCCTGGGTCACTCGGAACGCTTCCCGGATTACTGGGAGCTGTTCTCGCCCAACACCGGCGCAGTCGGTTCGGTCAACGCCTTCGACGGCGTGAAGCCGGAGAAAACCACCCAGCTCGACGTCGGCGCGCAATACAAGGCTGACGACCTGGAGGCCTGGGCGTCGGGCTACGTCGGCCAGGTGCGTGATTTCATCCTGTTCGACTATCGGGCGGGGATGATGGGCACCACCTCCCAGGCACGCAATGTGGACGCGCGTATCATGGGCGGCGAACTGGGCGCGGCCTACACGCTGACGCAACACTGGAAGGCCGACGCCACCCTCGCCTACGCCTGGGGCAAGAACAGCAGCGACGGCAAGGCCCTGCCGCAAATGCCGCCGCTGGATGCACGTTTCGGCCTGACCTACAGCGAAGACGACTGGAGCGTCGGCGCCCTGTGGCGGGTGGTGGCGGCGCAAAACCGCATCGACCAAAACAAGGGCAACGTGGTCGGCAAGGACTACGACAAGAGCGGCGGCTTTGGCGTGTTCTCGCTGAATGGTGCGTACCGCATCAACAAAAACTTCAAGGTCAGCACGGGCGTCGACAACCTGTTCGGCAAGGCCTACGCCGAGCACTTGAACCTGGCCGGCAACGCCGGGTTCGGCTACCCGGCCAACGACCCGCAGGCCATCAAGGAACCAGGTCGCACCCTGTGGACCAAGGTGGACATGAGCTTCTAAAAGCATCGGGGGGCAAGCCCCCTCCCAGAGTTGGAATGCACTCCACATGTGGGAGGGGGCTTGCCCCCGATGGCGGCCTGACCAACGACAAAAATTCAAGCTTTGCGGAGCATCCCTGATGACCACTCAAAAAATCTCCTTCTACAACCTGGCCTGGCGCTGGCACTTCTACGCCGGCCTCTTCGTCGCCCCCTTCATGGTGCTGCTGGCCCTGACCGGCATCATCTACCTGTTCAAGCCCCAGCTCGACCCGCTGATGTACGGCGACCTGCTCAAGGTGCAAAGCGCCGAACACGCACTGAGCGCCGACGAGCAGTTGCAACGCGCCCAGGCGGCCTTTCCCCAGGGCAAGATCAGCAAGTACCTGCCACCCGCCGACGCCACCAGCAGCGCGCAGTTCGTGATGCACGACGGCGGGCGCGAAGTGACGGTGTTCGTCGACCCCTATCGCGGCACCGTACTCGGTGAGCAGGACGCAAAAAACAACCTGCAAGCCATCGCCCGCGCCCTGCACGGCGAACTGATGATCGGCACCGTCGGCGATCGCCTGATTGAACTCGCCGCCGGTTGGGGCGTGATGCTGGTGGTGTCCGGCCTGTACCTGTGGTGGCCGCGCGGCAAAACGTCGGCCGGCGTGTGGTGGCCGCGCTTCACAACCCGTGGCCGCGTGTTCTGGCGTGATCTGCATGCCGTCGCCGGCTTCTGGGGCGCGGCGTTTTTGCTGGTAATGCTGCTCAGTGGCATGACCTGGACCGGCTTCTGGGGCAAGCAATACGCCGATCTCTGGAACACCTTCCCGGCGGCGATGTGGAACAACGTGCCGCAATCCGATCAGCAGGCGCGGGTGCTCAACACCGCGACGCAACAGACCGTGCCCTGGGCCATGGAAAACACGCCGATGCCGATGTCCGGCGCCCATGCCGAACACATGAACCATGGCGCCATGCACGCCGCTCCCGCCGCGCCCACGGTGCGCTTGCAGCAAGTAATGGACTTGGCCACTGCACGTAAAGTCGAGCCCGGCTACAGCATCACCTTCCCGACCACTGCCGAGGGCGTGTTCACCGTTGCGGTGTTCGCCAACGACCCGCGCAACGACGCGACCCTGCATGTGGACCAATACACCGGCAAGGTCCTCGCCGATGTGCGCTGGGAGCACTACAACATCGTGGCGCGGGCCACCGAGACCGGCGTAATGCTGCACGAGGGTAAGATGTTCGGCTGGGTGAACCAGCTGATCGTGCTGCTGATCTGCCTGATGATTCTGCTCAGCGCCGTGAGTGGCGTGGTGATCTGGTGGAAGCGCCGGCCCCAGGGCGGCCTGGGCGTTCCGCCACTGCGCCATGACCTGCCGAAGTGGAAAACCGCAATGGTGATCATGCTTGCGCTGGCGATTATTTTCCCGCTGGTGGGCGCTTCGTTGATCGTGGTCTGGGCATTGGATCGCCTGGTGCTGTCGCGGTGGTTCGGGCAACGTGAATCCACTTCCGGCCCGATATGATTCGTCCCTGCCGCAGGAAGCGTTAACACGTAACACTTCCTGCAGACCTCAGCTCGCCGCACCCAGCGGCGAGCACCACCTTGAATTGGCGGGTTGTTTTTTATTGGCCTGATGCGCAGGCGCTAAGGCCCTGGCTTACAACTCATCCCGGTCGCGCATCCCCAGTGCTTCATCGATCTGGGTTTCTTCGGTTGAGCTGCGTGGGTCTACCTGAGCTTCCAGCAGGCGCCCCTCGTACCTCCAGAAATCATCCCGATCCAGTACAACAAGCTGTCCGCTACCGGTCAGGTTTTTCAGGAAATCACTGGGCTGAGACCCCACACCCCGCACCATGACTTCGTCTTCCATCGGCGAATAACTCGGAATGTATTTGAGTAGCGCCCCTTCGCGAACCGACACGTAAACACTTACCCCTCGCCGCCCATACGCACGTAACGCACGCATGAACAAGCTGAGGAGTGCCGGGCCGACAAAGTTGTTTATCAGCCGCTGCTCATTGGGATCGTTGCTTTGAGTGCTTGGCATGGCACTGTAGACAAGCTGGGCGGCGACCACTTGATAACCCGTCGGGAATACCGGTGCTGGCACCGGGCGGCCAACCGGCGGCACCAGCGGCTGTATTGGCCCATGGTGCCCGGTATAGAAAAGAGCCAGTTGCTGCGCCAGACCGAAACCGGCTACCTGCGGCAACGTGGCGACAAACGAGATGCGCGTGCTATTGCTCAGCACCGCAGCCAGATACTCCTGGCCCCGATACGGCGCAAGAGCGCGCTGCAAACCTCGGGCCGCATCGTCGGGATGGGAAAACAGCGGACTGCAGGCCTGCCAGAGTTCATAGAAACCCTGTCCCCTGCCTGGTTGCCAATCGGCGGAAACCCGCGTCGTTCCAGACCAGACCCGGCCCTCGATCAACACGTCCAGATTGCCCTTGGCAACCAGGCTGCGCACATAGTCGAGCATACGGGTTTCACCCTGCAGCAACTGCTGGCGCAATGTCTGCAAGGTGCCGAGAGTGTCCAGTTGCTCATCGGTGCTGAGGTACTGATACCTGAGCAGCCCGCCGTCCGGGCACGACAGGTAAAACCTGAGTTTCTTGTCCTTGAGCGCGTGAAGGCAAAAGCGCAGACCCGTATCAAAATCCGTGGGCAGGAAGAATGCCTGGTGCAACGGGTCCTCCACCGGCGTCAGCAACTCACTGGTAGCGCAGAGGTAGAGACCTTCCAGGGCATACCCCTGGGGCAGCAGGCCCTGGGGGAACACCTGGCCATAGTCGCGATAGCTCTCACGCACCAGCGGCAGGCTGACCATATAAAGCCCCAACTTGTGCGACTTGAAGACGTAGCCGAACTGCACGTTCTCGCCGTGCCGGCAGTGCTCGTGGGCATAGCGTACCGCGTCCTCTTCCTGGGTGAAGAGCGGGCTGAACGGTGGGTCGGACAGGGAGTTCCTGATCCATAACGGCTCAGGCACATCGGCGTTGGCAGTAAAGGGCGTGGTGATCCGGCGTGGCGGCCCCCACACCTTGCTTCCCGTTACCACCCGCAATACACCGGCCTCGCCCACCCGGGTGACGAATTCGACCGGGGTCAGCGTGCCCTCGCGCATCTGGCGCTCGATAAGGTTGTCCAACAAGTCTGCACGTTGCGGGTGCAATGGCAGCAGGGCTTTTTTCAGCGCCCCCTCGAGGGCTGTGTGGCTACGGGTATAACTCAGCACACAGCCGTCAGTGCCTAACAGATACTCACGGGTCAGGTGCGTGTCTGGCGACTGCAGCGATGCACTGATCACTCGGGTGGAAAGCATATTGCGGTAGACGTTCTTTTGCGTGACCTCCAGGGCAAACGGCAACTCACGCACGGGGCTGGTGCGGTAACGCGCGACAATCGTATGACCGGCTGGAAAACCTCCTGTGGGGATTACCTCATCGGGAAAAATCCACTTGGGATCGAAGTCTTCGCGCGGCACCTTCAGCGGTTCGGTGGCCACGAACAGGCCGTCCGGGCGTTTGAGCACCACGCCTCCCAGCAACCCATTATCGTGATTATCCAGGCGTGAGCAGACATGGCGCACCGCGTCATCCTGCTCCTGGAAAACCGGCCCCAGGCAACGCCGGATAAAATGCTCGTAGGGGTGCCACGTCGAGTTGTTTTTGCTTACCGGCCCTCGTCGATCCCAGCACTGGCTGCTGTACAACACCCGCAGGTCACCGGCCTTGGCGATCAGCGTGACATACCGGCGGATATCCAGGGTGCCGCTACGCAGGTTCATGCCCTGGATCGTCACATCGTCTCCATTGTTGACCGACGTGAGCAATGAAGAGGCCTGGGGTTGATAACGCAACAAGGCGCCATCGAGGGTCGACACATACACCGGCAACACGTCGGGGCCCGAAGAAGATCGCGGCAAATACCGGGCATCTTCTTCGGCACGCAACAACAACTCGGGGGTGACAAAGAACTGGGTCAGCCAGGCCTCGGAAGTCGGCAGCCCCACGGGTAGCCATTGCTGTGAATACAGCAGGCCCTTGAGTACAAACCCCTTGGCGAAATCGCCACCGGCCAGATACCCGGCGCCCCTGGAGGAGTCGCTCAGCCAACGCCCGGGCGGCTTGATCGGCAACAGCTCGCTGACCACATATTCTTCGTGTTCAGGGTGCTTGAGAATGTAGGCCGTCGCTGCCTGCGCATCCAGGTTCCTGCCGTACCAGCGCACGTGAGCATTGAGTGCCGCTGCGTCCTGGCTACTGAAGATCGCCCCAAACGCCGGGGTTTGCAGATCGACCTGGGCATACTCGAAGTTGGGCGTCCAGTCGCTGTAGACCCTGCCGCGCGGCCCCCACAACAGGCTCCTGACCAGCACTTGCAGATTGCCCGCATCCGCCAGGCGGCTAACGATGTCAACCGGCTTGAGCTTGCCGGTTTCCAGGCGCTCGAAATAACCATGCTGGCCGGGCTCGCGGGTGGTGTTGCTCAGCACCAGCAACTCATTGGCTGAGCCGCTGGGGGTGTAGCCGATCAGGTTGTTCGGCGAACCGCTCAGGTAGGCCGGCAGGCGGGATTCAATCACCGCCCGGATCTCCACATCCGAGAACATCGTGGCATTGACCTCAAGGTCCGCAAGGGTCCAGTCAAGGCGCCGCTGGCGGGCCAGGTCACTCAAGGACACCGCCCCATGGGAAGCGTAGCGCGCATGAATCTCATGGCCCACCGGTGGCACCAGCAAACCACCGCCCGGTCTCGGGAGCAGCAGGTCTGAGGAAAAGCCGCCGCCATGAATGGTCACAGGTTCGGTGAACACAAATCGCCCGTCTGGCCTTTTGAGAATGTACCCACCAAAGGCCGTCCCTCGGCGAAAGCCGATCTTCTCGTGGGCATGGCGCGCGGCATCATCCGCCGTCAGGAATGCCGCACTCAGCAACGTGGTACCCGAACCCAGCGGCAGACGCTCGCCGTCATGCATCGGCCCCAGTACGTTCCATAAATCGCCCTGCTGAATGACGTCCAACTCGCCCGCACGGATCACCCGGTGCACGAACTCCAGGGACGACAACGTGCCGTCGAGCAGTGCCGCCTGGTTGCCTTTGTCGGTCACCGTCTGGCCGGCCACGGTAAACAGTTCGTTGGCAGCGTCCGCACTCGGCACCTGCCACTGCAGCAGCGCCCGGTCAGGGGTTTGCAGATACAACTTGAGCCCCAACTCGGCGATCTGCAACCTGGAGGTAGCGAGGGCCTGGGCCATGGCCTCCACCCAAACCGCAGGTGGGGCAAACCGCTTGTACAGCCAGGTTTCATTGGCCGGTAACGGACTCAGCTCGGCGGCGAACACGTTACGGTAAATGCCAACCAGGCGATAATTTGAGGGCAGTTTTGCCTGACCGTTGGCACGGGCTGGGAACAGACTGGCCAGGGTTGTGCCTGCTGCAACCGGTAGGGTAGCGATATAGCTCGGGGCGTTCTGATGCTTGAGTACAAACCCCTGGTAAGCGCCCGCCGGCATGCCATTGATATGGTTCAGGGCGATCACCGCGGCGACATGCCCCGTGTTGGCCTGCGGCGTAAAGAACGGCTGCTCCTGCACGGTACCGTTGGGGACGACCGGATCGCCGACCCGCCACCCTCTGGCGACACGACCGCGAACGCCGCCCCAGACACGGTTGGGCAACACCACCCGCAGGTCGCCCGCATCGGCAAAATTCCAGATAGTCCCTTCAAACTCCGTGATCGGCGGGATCTGCATCTCACCGGTCAGTTGCTTGAGCAGCGTCTGTTCCGTCGTTGAACCACTGCTCACGTACTTAAGCAACGAGCCCTGCGGGCCCGACAGGTAATGGGCCGGGGCAAACGTGCGGTTGTCAATGACAAACGCCTGGTCGGCCGACGAGAAAAAACTGATAAATATCGCCACTTGATCGGGAGTGAACTGAGTGAGCAACCCCTGCTCACCTTCAGAGTCCGCCGGGTGCGAGTGGTAAAAGGCGTAGCAGTTGAAGGCGGCCGGTGCAATGAAGTGGTCCTGCTCATCGGTGGCCATGATGGAGCGAAAATCAAACTGAATCGACTCACCGGACACCGGTTCCGTGGCGAAATAACGCGCGCCTTGTTGCAGCACCGCACCGCCATACTCCTTGTCGCGTCGATCGCCGATCCGGTTGTGAGCCCAGCGCGCAGCATCATCGGCCGTGACAAAGGGCGGACTCAATACGGGCTTGGGAACCCGCGAGATGGCTCGCCACTGTGGGTTGACCGGACCGAGCTTGTCCCAGATCTTGCCGGCCCGGATCACCGACAGAGCCCCGCCTGCCGCCACGCGCAGGACGAAGTCCCGAGGGCGCAGCGTACCCGCGAGCAGCGCCGAATCAATCTGGTTATCCACCACCTGACCGTCCGGCTCGACGCGAAACAGTTCAGCCTCGGCAGTCGAGAACGCACACCTGTATTGCAACAACGCCCCATCATTGAGGTTGCGATAGAAAAACAGCCGACGCTCCGGCCCCAGCAAATCCCTGGACTGGAATCCATGGTAAAGCTGGGTCGCCAACTCCTGCGGGCTAAAAAAGTTACGGTACAGCCACGCTTCCTTGGGCGCGAGACGCAGGGGCACCGGGGGCCGCCCCAGATACACAGCGACCCAATGGAAGCGCTCGTGTGACACGCGGCTACCATCCGGCGTGCGCGGGAACAGTTGCTGGATGGACACCGGAACCGGCCCACCGGCCGGGGGCTCGACCAGCACATAGTCTTCTTTGTTGGCGTCCTTGAGGATGAAGGCGCGCTGTGGATCGCCTTGCTGCAACACGGCCAGCAGGGCATCAAGCCCGGCGTACACGGGCCCGCAGGCCGGCAGCTCGTAGGTACGCGAGACAAAGGCTGTAAACGGCCGCCATTGCCTGGGCACTGTTCCTGTCGAGCCGCCCCACAACGCACTGGGAACCACGATGGACAACTGGCTGACGCTGGCGGCCTTCTTGAAGAAGCTCTCCGGGCTGTTATCGGCCGGGCCATCCGCATGACCGAAGTGCAGCTTTTTCTCGAGCCACACACCAAAACGCTGCTCCTCAGCCGAACCGGTGGTGACATGCTTGAGCAACCCGCCATCGGGGCCAGACAGATAAGAGGCCGAAAAAAAACCTCGCTCCAGAATATTGATGGTCAGGTCAATATCCGAAAAAAAGCCATTCAGCCCTCTGACCTGACGCTCGGAAAACTCCGGGTTATTGACTTTAAACTCATCGAACATATCGGGGTGAGAGTGGTAGTCGGCCACGCACCGATAGCCTGGTGGGTGCAGGTACTGGCCATTGCTGTCGACTTTCAGCACCTTCCAGTGATCGAAGCTGTTGCGCTCGCCCGCTATCGGCTCGGTGGCATAGAAGTAGCCGTCCGCCAGGCTCTCCAGGATCACCCCGCCATACTCCATATCGCGCCGGCTGCCGATCTGTTGATGGGCATAACGAGCCGCATCATCCATGGTGACAAAGGCCGGTCCCACTGGCGGCAGTACCGCATCCGACTTCAAGCCACCGCCGAGCCAACCGCGTTTAGGTCGTTCCATGACATCCCCTCAAATTTGCCCTGACCAGACGCTGGCCAGGGTCGCGACGATGTTCACCGTTGGCGCGAACGCGAGGGCGCTAAATAGTTATCCAGCGGGTCACACGCACTGCCCCGTTCGGGCGCGCGCCGCGCACCAACACACAAACCAGGCCCTCACTTGGTGCAGCGCGACTTGCCGGTCCAGTCGATTGCCCGCGCAACAGCGCGGTGCAGGCACTAGGCACAGCCTTTGCAAACGCTCCAGTAACCGCCGTACCTACGCCCATAAAAATGTTGAGTTCTGGAGATCGCACCATGAAGCGTCGCAGCTTGATCAAGGCTTTCACCCTGTCAGCCTCCATTGTCGCCATGGGCCTGACCTGGACCGTGCAGGCCGCAGAGACCATCAAGGTCGGCATCCTGCACTCGCTGTCCGGGACCATGGCCATCTCCGAAACGTCCCTCAAGGACATGGCGCTGATGACCATCGACGAAATCAATGCCAAGGGTGGGGTGAACGGCAAGATGCTTGAACCGGTGGTCGTCGACCCCGCATCGAACTGGCCGCTGTTCGCGGAAAAGGGCCGGCAGTTGCTGACCCAGGACAAGGTCGCCGTGGTGTTTGGCTGCTGGACCTCGGTGTCGCGCAAATCGGTATTGCCGGTGTTCGAAGAACTCAACGGCCTGCTGTTCTACCCGGTGCAATACGAGGGTGAAGAGATGTCGCCGAACGTGTTCTACACCGGTGCGGCGCCGAACCAGCAGGCGATCCCGGCAGTGGAATACCTCATGAGCGAAGAAGGCGGCAGCGCCAAGCGTTTCTTCCTGCTCGGCACCGACTACGTGTACCCGCGCACCACCAACAAGATCCTGCGCTCGTTCCTGCACTCCAAAGGCGTAGCGGATAAAGATATCGAAGAGGTCTACACCCCATTCGGCCACGCCGATTACCAGACCATCGTTGCCAACATCAAGAAGTTCTCCGCGGGCGGCAAGACAGCGGTGATTTCCACCGTGAACGGCGACTCCAACGTGCCGTTCTACAAGGAGCTGGCCAACCAGGGTTTGAAGGCTACCGACGTACCGGTCGTGGCCTTCTCCGTGGGCGAAGAAGAACTGCGCGGCATCGACACCAAGCCACTGGTGGGCAACCTGGCGGCCTGGAACTACTTCCAGTCGGTGGAGAACCCGGTGAACACCAAGTTCGTCGCCGATTGGAAAGCCTATGCCAAGAAACACAACCTGCCGGGCGCGGACAAAGCCGTGACCAACGACCCGATGGAAGCCACCTACGTGGGCATCCACATGTGGGCGCAGGCGGCGGAGAAAGCCAAGTCCACCGACGTCGACAAAGTTCGTGAAGCGCTGGCCGGCCAGACCTTCGCCGCGCCGTCGGGCTTCACCCTGACCATGGACAAGACCAACCACCACCTGCACAAGCCGGTGATGATCGGCGAGATCCAATCCGATGGGCAGTTCTCGGTGGTGTGGCAGACCCAGGAGCCGATCCGGGCGCAGCCGTGGAGCCCGTACATTCCGGGCAATGACAAGAAGCCGGACTACGCGGTGAAGAGCAACTAAAGCCCGACCACAGGTCAACTGTGGGAGGGGGCTTGCCCCCGATAGCGGCGTGTCAGGCAATGCACTTGTCACTGACCCACTGCTATCGGGGGCAAGCCCCCTCCCACACTGTCCGCGCATGACTAGGACATTTGTTTATGCCCGCTGCCCTCAATCGCTATTTCCTGGCATTGCTGCTGTTGCTGCCTTTGGCGGCACATGCCGGTGACGCCGAAGACTTCCTGGCTGCCAACCCGACGCAACAAGCCAAGCTGCTCCAGGACTGGGCCGCCCAGCCCGACCCGGCGCGCATCGAGTTGGTGGACGCCCTGCAACAAGGTCAGCTCACGCTCAACGGCGAGACCAAGACCGTGCGCCTGAACAACCGCCTGCGCGGCCTGATCGATAACGTGCAAGCCAGCCAGCAACTGCTCGCCGCCGACCCCAAGGTGCGCCTGGCTGCGGCACGCACCCTGCAAAAAAGCGCGCAACCTGCGCAACTCAAATTCCTCGACCAGCAGGTCGCCGCCGAGACCAACGAGGACGTGCACACCGCCCTCAGCCTGGCGCTGGCCAACCTGCAACTGGTAGACACCGACCCGGCCGTGCGCCTGGCTGCGGTACGCCTGCTTGGCAGTACCGGCGACCCGCTGGCCCGCACCCGCCTCGAAGCGCTGCTGGCGCCCGGTGTGGAAACCGACGCCGCCGTGCACACCGCCGCCGAGACCAGCCTGGCCCAGGTCAAACGCAAACTGATGCTGGGCGAGATCCTCGGCCAGGCCTTCAGCGGCATGTCCCTGGGCTCGATCCTGCTGCTGGCGGCCCTGGGCCTGGCGATCACCTTCGGCCTGCTCGGTGTGATCAACATGGCCCACGGCGAGATGCTGATGCTCGGCGCCTACTCCACCTACGTGGTGCAACTACTGATGCAGCGCTACGTGCCGGCGGCCATCGAGTTCTACCCGCTGATCGCGCTGCCGGTGGCGTTCTTCGTCACCGCCGCCATCGGCATGGCCCTGGAACGCACGGTGATTCGTCACCTGTACGGACGGCCATTGGAAACCCTGCTCGCCACCTGGGGCATCAGCCTGATGCTGATCCAACTGGTGCGCCTGGTGTTTGGTGCGCAGAACGTCGAGGTGGCCAACCCGCAGTGGCTGTCGGGTGGCATTCAAGTGCTGCCCAACCTGGTGCTGCCGTACAACCGCATCGTGATCATCGCCTTCGCACTGTTTGTGGTGGTGCTGACGTGGCTGCTGCTGAACAAGACCCGCCTGGGCCTCAACGTGCGCGCCGTCACCCAGAACCGCAACATGGCCGCCTGCTGCGGCGTGCCCACCGGGCGTGTGGACATGCTCGCCTTTGGCCTGGGCTCCGGCATCGCCGGGCTTGGCGGGGTGGCGCTGAGCCAGATCGGCAACGTCGGTCCGGACCTGGGCCAGAGCTATATCATCGACTCGTTCCTGGTGGTGGTGCTCGGCGGTGTCGGCCAGTTGGCCGGTAGCGTCATGGCGGCGTTTGGCTTGGGTATCGCCAACAAGATCCTGGAACCACAGATCGGTGCCGTGCTCGGCAAGATCCTGATCCTCGCGCTGATCATTCTGTTTATCCAGAAACGCCCGCAGGGACTCTTCGCACTGAAAGGACGGGTGATCGACTGATGAACCAGCCACTGATGCTTACGGCCGCACAAAAGGCCGGCCCCAAGGTGACGATTGCAGTCGGCGCGGTGGTGCTGCTCCTGCTGCTGGCCCTGCCGTTGTGTTCGCTGCTGTCACCGGAAAACCCGCTGCATGTATCGGCCTACACCCTGACACTGGTGGGCAAGATCCTCTGCTACGCCATCGTCGCCCTGGCCTTGGACCTGGTGTGGGGGTATGCCGGGATGTTGTCCCTGGGCCACGGCCTGTTCTTTGCCCTAGGCGGTTATGCGATGGGCATGTACCTGATGCGCCAGGCGTCCGGCGACGAGCTGCCGGCGTTCATGACCTTTTTGTCGTGGACCGAATTGCCCTGGTATTGGGTCGGCACCGAGCACTTCCTCTGGGCCCTGTGCCTGGTGGTATTGGCGCCGGGCGTGCTGGCGCTGGTGTTCGGTTTTTTTGCGTTCCGCTCGCGGATCAAGGGCGTGTATTTCTCGATCATGACCCAGGCGCTGACCTTTGCCGGGATGCTGTTGTTCTTTCGCAACGAGACCGGGTTCGGCGGCAATAACGGCTTCACCAACTTCCGCAGCATCCTCGGTTTCGGCATTACCGAACCAGGCACACGGGCCGTGCTGTTCGTGGCCACGGTGGTGTTGCTGGTGGCGAGTCTGTACATCGGCTGGCGCCTGGCCCAGAGCAAGTTCGGCCGGGTGCTGACCGCCCTGCGCGATGCCGAGAACCGCCTGATGTTCTGCGGCTACGACCCGCGTGGCTTCAAGCTGTTCGTGTGGGTGTTGAGCGCGGTGTTGTGTGGCTTGGCAGGAGCGTTGTACGTGCCGCAAGTGGGCATCATCAACCCAAGTGAAATGTCGCCGACCAACTCCATCGAAGCCGCCGTGTGGGTAGCCCTGGGCGGGCGTGGCACGCTGATCGGGCCGTTGCTCGGCGCCGGCGTGGTCAATGGCATGAAGAGCTGGTTCACCGTGGCCTTCCCGGAGTACTGGCTGTTCTTCCTCGGGGCGCTGTTCATCATCGTCACCCTGTATTTGCCCAAGGGCGTAATCGGTCTGCTGAAGAAATGAGGAACGTCATGCTCGAACCTATTTTTGATGCGGGCAGCGGCCGCGATGCGATCGGCATCGGCCAGGCCGCAGGCACCGGCCTGAACACCCGCCACGGCACCATCCTGACCCTCGAAGACATCAGCGTCAGCTTCGACGGTTTCAAGGCGCTCAACGACTTGAACCTGTACATCGGCGTCGGCGAATTGCGTTGCATCATCGGCCCCAACGGCGCGGGCAAGACCACCCTGATGGACGTGATCACCGGCAAGACCCGGCCCAGCCACGGCAAGGCCTGGTTTGGCGAAACCCTCGATTTGACCAGCATGAGCGAAGTGCAGATCGCCCAGGCCGGCATCGGCCGCAAGTTCCAGAAACCCACGGTGTTCGAAGCCCTGAGCGTGTTCGAAAACCTGGAGTTGGCGCAGAAGACCGACAAGTCGGTGTGGGCCAGCCTGCGTGCGCGCCTGAGCGGGGAGCAAAAGGATCGTATCGATGAAGTGCTCGATACCATCCGCCTCACCGCCTCCGTGCATCGGCCCGCCGGCTTGCTCTCCCACGGCCAGAAGCAGTTCCTGGAAATCGGCATGCTGCTGATGCAAGACCCGCAACTGTTGCTGCTGGACGAACCGGTGGCGGGCATGACCGACGCCGAAACCGAATTCACCGCCGAACTGTTCAAGCGCCTGGCGGGCAAGCATTCGCTGATGGTGGTGGAACACGACATGGGTTTTGTCGGCTCGATTGCCGACCACGTGACCGTGTTGCATCAAGGCAGCGTGCTGGCCGAAGGGTCGCTGGAACAGGTGCAGGAAAATGAGCGGGTGATCGAGGTGTATTTAGGCCGCTGACTGGTTTTTGTGGCAAGCCTGGCACCAAAAGGTCATGAGGAGAATTTGAACATGCTGCAAGTCGACAAGCTGCACCAGTACTACGGCGGTAGCCACATCCTGCGCGGGCTGTCCTTTGACGTGAAGATCGGCGAAGTCACCTGTCTGCTCGGCCGTAACGGCGTGGGCAAGACCACCCTGCTCAAATGCCTGATGGGCCTGCTGCCGGCCAAAGAAGGCGTGGTGAACTGGGAAGGCAAGCCCATCACCGGCTTCAAGCCACACCAGCGGGTGCACGCCGGCATCGCCTACGTGCCCCAGGGTCGGGAGATTTTCGGGCGGCTGACGGTGGAAGAAAACCTGCTGATGGGCCTGTCGCGTTTTCCCGGTTCCGAAGCCAAGGAAGTGCCGGCGTTTATCTATGAACTGTTCCCGGTTTTGCTGCAAATGAAGCACCGGCGCGGCGGCGATTTGTCCGGCGGCCAGCAGCAACAGTTGGCCATCGGCCGCGCCCTGGCCAGCCGCCCGCGCCTGTTGATCCTCGATGAGCCCACCGAAGGCATCCAGCCCTCGGTGATCAAGGAGATCGGCGCCGTGATCAAGAAGCTCGCGGCGCGCGGCGATATGGCAATCCTGTTGGTGGAGCAGTTCTACGACTTTGCCGCCGAACTGGCGGACCAGTACCTGGTGATGTCGCGCGGGGAAATCGTCCAGCAGGGCCGTGGTGAAAATATGCAAAGCGAGGGTGTGCGCGGTTTGGTTACCATCTAACCTGTAGCGTCCTAACGATAAGCACAAGAAACCATGAACCTGCCCGTTTCCCCTGCCCTGTTCACCCCCAGCTGGCACGCCGAGCTGGAACTCGGCTACGCGCGTTTCGGCGACACAACGCGCCCGGTGATGCGCCGCCACCTCGGCCCGCTGCGGGTGCAAAAGCACCTGTACGCCGAAGGCCCCGAGGTGTGCCAGCACATCATCGTGCACCCACCTGGCGGAATTGCCGGCGGTGATCGCCTGGACATCCGCGCCCATGTCGCCGAGGGCGCCTGGGCCCAGTTGACCAGCCCCGGTGCCGCCAAGTGGTATCGCGCCAGCGGTCCGGCGTTTCAGACGCTGGATTTAACCGTGGAGGCCGGCGCGACCCTGGAATGGCTGCCCCAGGAAACCATCGTGTTCAGCGCCGCCCAGGCCGAACTCAGCACGCGCATCGACCTGCACGGCGATGCCCGGTTGTTCTACTGGGACGTGATCGCCCTCGGGCGCCCGGCCAGTGGCGAGCGATTCGACCTGGGCCACTTTCAATCGCACCTGGATATCCGCCGCGACGGCCAGTTGCTCTGGCACGAGCGCCAGCGCATTGTGGGCGCCGACGGTCTGCTCGACTCGCCCATCGGCCTGGACGGCCAACCGGTATTCGCCACCCTGCTGGTGACCGGCGATATCGAGCCCGAATTACTCGAACACTGCCGCGCCCTGCCCCACGCCGTGCGCGGCGACCTGACCCAACTGCCCGGCTTGCTGGTCGCCCGCTGCCTGGCCAGCGAAGCGCTGCTCGCGCGGGGATGGTTGATTGATTTATGGAAATTGTTACGCCCCGCCATGTTTGGGCGAGAGGCGGTCGCACCACGAATCTGGAGCACATGAAGATCAACAGGTGGGAGGGGGCTTGCTCCCGATAGCGGTGGGTCAGTGACAGATGTATTGCCTGACACTGCCCTATCGGGAGCAAGCCCCCTCCCACAGGGGATCTGCGGTGTTTTTATGAATGATGCTTGAAGGACCTTGAACCATGGACCTGACCCCACGGGAAAAAGACAAACTGCTGATCTTCACCGCCGGCTTGGTGGCCGAACGGCGCCTGGCGCGCGGTGTGAAGCTCAACTACCCGGAGACCATCGCCTACATCTCCGCCGCGCTGATGGAAGGCGCGCGCGATGGCCGCACCGTGGCCGACCTGATGCACTACGGCACCACCTTGCTCAGCCGTGAACAAGTGATGGAAGGCATCCCGGAAATGATCCCGGATATCCAGGTGGAAGCCACCTTCCCCGATGGCACCAAACTGGTGACCGTCCACCAACCCATCGCGTGAGGCACGGCCATGATTCGTGATGCAACCGAGCAAGACCTGCCGGCGATCCGCGACATCTACAACGACGCGGTACTCAACACCACGGCGATCTGGAACGAACAACCAGTCGACCTGGGCAACCGCCAGGCCTGGTTCAGCGCGCGCCAGGTCCAGGGGTATCCGATCCTGGTGGCGGTGGAGAACGACGAAGTCACCGGCTACGCCTCGTTCGGCGATTGGCGCCCGTTCGAAGGCTTTCGCTACAGCGTCGAACACTCGGTGTACGTACGCAACGACCAGCGCGGCAAAGGCCTCGGCCCACGCCTGATGCAAACCCTGATCGAACGGGCCCGCAGTGGCGGCAAGCACGTGATGGTGGCGGCCATCGAAAGCGGCAACCTGGCTTCGATCCGCCTGCACGAGCGCCTGGGTTTCGTCACCACTGGGCAAATGCCTCAAGTGGGCATCAAGTTCGGCCGCTGGCTGGACCTGACCTTTATGCAACTGACATTGAATCCGGGCGCGCAACCGCCCAAGGAGTGAGTTCGATGAACACCGCGCAACTGCGTCGAGTCAATGCTGAAAGTTTTGCCCACTACCGTCGGGGCCTGATCGAGCTGTTGCTGGATGCGGTCAGGCACGGTGCGTCGGTTGGCTTTATGTCCGACTTTGATGCGACTCAGGCCCGCGCCTATCTTGACGGCGTCCAGGCGAGCATTGAAGACGCCAGCCTGTTGCTGTGGGTGGTGGTGCGCGATGAACAGGTGATCGCCAGTGTGCAGTTGGCGCTGTGCCAGAAAGCCAACGGCCTGAACCGCGCCGAAGTGCAAAAGCTGCTGGTGCACAGCGAGGCTCGGCGCCATGGCCTTGGCCAGCAATTGATGAACGCCCTGGAACTCGCCGCACGCCAGCACAAGCGCGGCCTGCTGTACCTGGACACCGAAGCCGGCTCGCCTGCCGAAGCGTTCTACCAGTCGCTGCGCTACACCAAGATCGGTGAACTGCCCGATTACTGCCAAAGCCCGGACGGGCGCTACAGCCCGACCGCCATCTACTTCAAGACCCTGGGGCAACCTGCATGATTCCTGGCGAATATCAGATCCAGCCTGGCGAGATCGAACTCAACGTCGGCCGACGCACCGTCACCCTCAGCGTGGCCAACAGCGGCGACCGGCCGATCCAGGTGGGTTCGCACTACCATTTTTTCGAGACCAATGACGCGCTGACGTTTGACCGTCCATTGAGCCGTGGCATGCGCCTGAATATTCCGGCGGGCACGGCGGTGCGGTTCGAGCCGGGGCAGAGCCGTGAGGTCGAGCTGGTTGATTTGAGCGGCGGGCGGCGGGTGTTTGGGTTTGCCGGACGGATCATGGGCGACCTTTAGGGCCTCATCGGCGGCAAGCCCCCTCCCACAGGGGAACGCATTCCAAAGGTGGGAGGGGGCTTGCTCCCGATAGCGATTTCACATTCAACACAAATATTTCAGGGCACACACATGAAAATCAGCCGCCAAGCCTACGCCGACATGTACGGCCCCACCGTCGGTGACAAGGTCCGCCTGGCCGACACCGAGCTGTTCGTCGAAGTCGAAAAAGACTTCACCGTCTACGGCGAAGAAGTGAAATTCGGCGGCGGCAAAGTCATCCGCGACGGCCAGGGCCAGAGCCAATTGCTCGCCCATGAAGTCGTCGACACCCTGATCACCAACGCGCTGATCATCGATCACTGGGGCATCGTCAAGGCCGACGTCGGTTTGAAGAACGGCCGCATTCACGCGATCGGCAAGGCCGGCAACCCGGACATCCAGCCCGGCGTGACCATGGCCATCGGCGCCAGCACCGAAGTGATCGCCGGTGAAGGCATGATCCTCACCGCTGGCGGCATCGACTCCCACGTGCATTTCATCTGCCCGCAGCAGATCGAAGAGGCGCTGACCAGCGGCGTCACCACCATGATCGGCGGCGGCACGGGGCCTGCCACCGGCACCAACGCCACCACCTGCACCTCCGGACCTTGGCACCTGGCGCGCATGCTGCAAGCCAGCGACTCGTTCCCGATGAACATCGGTTTTACCGGCAAGGGCAACGCCAGCTTGCCCGAGCCGTTGATTGAGCAGGTCAAGGCCGGCGCCATCGGCTTGAAGCTGCACGAAGACTGGGGCACCACGCCCGCCAGCATCGACAACTGCCTGAGCGTCGCCGATCAGTACGACGTGCAGGTGGCGATCCACAGCGACACCCTCAACGAATCCGGCTTTGTCGAAACCACCCTCGCCGCGCTCAAGGGCCGCACCATCCACACCTACCACACCGAAGGTGCCGGTGGCGGCCACGCGCCGGACATCATCAAGGCCTGCGGCTTTCCCAACGTGCTGCCCAGCTCCACCAACCCGACGCGACCGTTCACGCGCAACACCATCGACGAACACCTGGACATGTTGATGGTCTGCCATCACCTGGACCCGAGCATTGCCGAAGACGTGGCCTTCGCCGAAAGCCGCATCCGCCGCGAGACCATCGCCGCCGAAGACATCCTGCACGACCTCGGCGCGTTCTCGATGATCAGTTCCGACAGCCAGGCCATGGGCCGCGTCGGCGAAGTGATCACACGCACCTGGCAGACCGCCGACAAGATGAAGAAACAGCGCGGCGCCCTGCCCGGTGACGGCCCCGGCAACGACAACTTCCGCGCCAAGCGCTACATCGCCAAGTACACCATCAACCCGGCGATCACCCATGGCATCAGCCATATCGTCGGTTCCATCGAAGTGGGCAAGTGGGCTGATCTGGTGCTGTGGCGTCCGGCGTTTTTCGGCATCAAGCCGACCCTGATCCTCAAGGGCGGCGCGATTGCGTCCAGCCTGATGGGCGATGCCAATGCGTCGATCCCCACCCCGCAGCCGGTGCACTACCGCCCGATGTTCGCCAGTTTTGGCAGCTCATTACATGCCACCAGCCTGACGTTTATCAGCCAGGCGGCGCTGGACGCGGGCTTGCCGCAAGCGCTGGGTTTGAAGAAGCAGATTGGGGTGGTGAAGGGCTGTCGCGACGTGCAGAAAACCGACCTGATCCACAACGATTACCTGCCGGACATCGAGGTGGATCCACAGACCTACCAAGTCAAGGCCGATGGCGTGCTGTTGTGGTGTGAGCCGGCGGATGTGTTGCCGATGGCGCAGCGGTATTTCCTGTTCTGACTTGAAACCTGTGGTGAGGGAGCTTGTGCCCTCACCACAAATCCCCTTAGAACTGCTCGCGCGGATTGAACGCGGCTTTTTTTGCCAGCTCCTGCCACAACGCTTTCACGTCGTCATCGCCTGCCGGTGGCATCACCGCCTTGAGCTGCACGTACAGGAAGCCACGCTGCCCGGCCTTGTTCAGCAAGCCATGGCCCTTGGCACGCATGCGCTGGCCGTTCTGGCTGCCGGCAGGCACCTTGAGGTTGATCTTGCCGGTCAGGGTCGGCACTGCCACTTCCGCGCCCAGCGCCAATTCCCATGGTGCCAGCGGCAGGTTGATGATCAGGTTTTCGCCGTCCACTTCGAACTTGGGGTGCGGCGCAAACTTGATGATCAGGTACAGATCGCCGTTGGCCCCACCGCCAACGCCCGGTGCGCCCTGGCCTTTGAGGCGGATACGCTCACCGTCGGCCACGCCGGCCGGGATCTTCACGTTCAGGCTCTTGGTGGTGTTGCTGACATGCCGGCCCGAGGCGTCGTATTGCGGCACCTGGAAGCTGATCTGCTTGGACTCGGTGGACAGCGTCTCTTCGAGGAACACTGACAACTGCATCTCGACGTCCTGGCCTTTACGCCCGGTTGGACGACGCTGGCCGCCACCGAACGCATCGCCGCGACCGCCAAAGATCGAGCTGAAGAAGTCGGAGAAGTCTTCGGTGCCCTGGCCACCGCCAAAACCACCACGGCTCTGCCAGCCTGGCGGGCCCTGGAATGGCTGGCCATGCTGGCCGTATTTGCGCAGTTCGTCGTATTCGGCGCGCTTGTCGGCGCTTTTAAGCGCTTCATAGGCTTCGGACGCGTCCTTGAACTTGGCTTCGGCGTCTTTTTCCTTGCTCACGTCCGGGTGATATTTGCGCGCGAGCTTGCGATAGGCGGCCTTGATTTCCTTGTCATCGGCGGTCGGCTCGACACCCAGAATCTTGTAGTAGTCTTTGAAATCCATCGGCGGTTCACCATCCTTAATCGAGATCGCACAGACCAGGGCACAACGTGCGTTACCTTGCACCTGTAGAGTGTCGTGGCCGGGGGTGCGTCAAAGTGTTATCGGCGCTAGCCGTATGCACCAGATGTGGGGGCAAATGCTGAACTTTCAAGCACGATTTAACGGATGGTCGGCCTACGCATCCGCCCTCGACTGGCATACACTGCGCGGCCGTTTTTCAACCGGAACCCGATAGACATGAAAAACCCATCCCCAGCCCGTGCCTGCGGTATCGACTTCGGCACGTCCAACTCCACCGTCGGCTGGATACGCCCCGGCATGGAAACGCTTATCGCGCTGGAGGACGACAAGATCACCCTGCCGTCGGTGGTATTCTTCAACTTCGAGGAGCGCCGCCCGGTCTACGGTCGCCTGGCCCTGCACGAATACCTGGAAAACTACGAAGGCCGGCTGATGCGCTCGCTCAAGAGCCTGCTGGGTTCCAAGTTGATCAAGCACGACACCAGCGTATTGGGCACGGCGATGCCGTTCACCGACCTGCTGGCGCTGTTTATCGGCCAACTCAAGAGCCGCGCCGAAGCCACCGCCGGCCGCGAGTTCGAAGAAGTGGTGCTGGGCCGCCCGGTGTTCTTCGTCGATGACGACCCGATGGCCGACCAGGAAGCCGAAAACACCCTGGTCGACGTGGCGCGCAAGATCGGTTTCAAGGACATCTCGTTCCAGTACGAACCGATTGCCGCCGCCTTCGACTACGAGTCCACCATCGAGAAAGAAGAGCTGGTACTTATCGTCGACATCGGCGGCGGTACGTCAGACTTCTCGCTGGTGCGCCTGTCTCCGGACCGCCGCCACAACGACAACCGCCAGGACGACATCCTCGCCACCGGCGGCGTGCACATCGGCGGTACCGACTTCGACAAGCAACTGTCCCTGGCCGGCATGATGCCGCTGTTCGGCTACGGCAGCCGCATGAAAAGCGGTGCGTACATGCCCACCAGCCACCACATGAACCTGGCGACCTGGCACACCATCAACTCGGTGTACTCACAGAAATCCCAGCTGGCCCTGGGCAGCATGCGCTACGACATCGAGGACACCGGCGGCATCGACCGCCTGTTCAAGCTGATCGAACAGCGCGCCGGGCACTGGCTGGCCATGGAAGTGGAAGAGACCAAGATCCAACTGACCCACGACGACAACCGCCATGTGCTGCTGGACCGAGTCGAGCCTGGGCTGAGTGTGGACCTGAGCCGTACCTTGTTCGAATCGGCCATCGACGGCTTGCTGGAGCGCGTGCGCAACAGCGTGACGCAGTTGCTCACCGATGCTTCGGTGGCGGTGGCCCAGGTGGACACGGTGTTCTTTACCGGTGGTTCCAGCGGTATTCCAGCACTGCGCCACAGCATCTCGGCCATGCTGCCGAATGCCCGGCATGTGGAAGGCAATATCTTTGGCAGCATTGGCAGCGGTTTGGCGATTGAGGCCAGCAAGCGCTACGGCTGCTGAGTGTCACCTGAAATACCGTGGTGACTTCATCGGGGGCAAGCCCCCTCCCACACTGACCGTGTTCACAAGTCAAGCTGTGTAAACACCGTAAATGTGGGAGGGGGCTTGCCCCCGATAGGGCCCGCCCAGGCAAAACACGGCTTAAACCATTCCGCCGAGCTTGAGCTCACTCTTCAAATACGCGTAGTAAATCGGTCCCGCCACCACCCCCGGCAAACCAAACGCGGCTTCAAACACCAGCATCGCCAGAAGCAATTCCCACGACTTGGCACTGATCTGCCCGCCGACAATGCGCGCGTTGAGGAAGTACTCGACCTTGTGGATCACGATCAAATACCCCAGCGCCGCCACCGCCACCCAGATCGACAGCGACAGCGCGACGATGGTGATCAAGGTGTTGGACATCAGGTTGCCGATCACCGGCAGCAGGCCGAGCAGGAAGGTCAGCACGATCAGGGTCTTGGTCAGCGGCAGGTGAATACCGCACAACGGCAGCACCACGGCCAGGAAGATCGCGGTGAAGGCCGTATTGAGCGCGGCGATCTTGATCTGCGCGAAGACGATATTGCGAAAGGCCTGGACCAGCAGGTGCAGGCGGTCGAACAGCGCGGCTGCCAGGGGTTTGCGCTTGGTCAGGTCGGGCACGCGCTGCAGGGCGATGATCGCACCGAGCACCATGCCGATCAGCAGGGTGACGAACATGTGGGCGGCGTCTTTGCCGACCAGTTGCAGTTCGCTCAGGTGCTTGCTGAGCCAATCGCCGATGGCCACGCGAAATTCGGCCGCGCTGGCGGGCAGGTAGGCATCGAGGAACGGCGGCAACTGGCCGCGCGCGCGGTCGACCACACCCATGAATTTATCCAGGGAAGCCCCGGGGTTTTCCGCTTCGTGAAGCAGGAAACTGATGGCGCCGGCGAAGATCAGGGCGAGCACGCTGACGATCAGGGTGCCGAGCAAGGCCACCGCCAGCCAGCGCGCACGCCGGCCTTCGATCAACCGTTGCAGTTGGGGGGTGAGCATGTTGACCAGTTCAAAGACCAACAGGCCAGCCAGCAGGCTGGGCAGCAATTTCAGCGGCAATACCAGCAACAGTCCGCCGAAAATGATGATGTAGCTGGCGAGCAACAACACATGACGCTGAGAAAACGTTGGCATACAGCCTCAAAACGAACGGCGTTAAAGGATGTGTAGGAGCGAGCTTGCTCGCGAAGGTCGCCAACGATAACGCGTTTATTCTGAATAAACGCGGGGTAATTGCGTTCTTCGCGAGCAAGCTCGCTCCTACAGGGGGGCTGTGTACGAGTGTCGCAGCCTTCTATGGCCCGGGGCTATTATTTCTTCAGACAAGTGCTCATAAAGGTCTTGCGCGCATCGCCGGTCAGCGCCTTGGTTTTGGCGTCGGCATTGCAGTCCTTCATCTTCTGCTGCTGCGGCGTGAGCGTCTTCGCATCATTGGCCGCCGGGGCCGACAGGCAGGTCTTCATGAAGGCCTTGCGCTCGTCGCCCTTGAGCGTCTTGGTGGTGGCTTCGGCATTGCAAGTGGTCATCTTGTTTTGCTGGGCGGTGGCGGCGAAGCCCTGGGAACACAGCAGCAGGCCCATCATCAACAACGGAATACGCAGCATCTTCATGGAGTTTTCTCCCTGTTACCACGCCGAGGGGCGCGGCCTACACCGCAGTGTAGCCAAACCTTGTTACATCTTCATCGGCCACGAATATTCGTCCGCCGGTATTGCTCCGGGGTGCAGCCGGCCTGGCGTTGGAACATCGCGATAAACGCCGAGGCGCTGCTGTAGCCGAGGTCAAACGCCACATTTTGCACACTGCGCTCGCTGTCGAGGGCTTCGATGGCGGCGAGGTAGCGCAAGCGCTGGCGCCATTCGCCGAAGCTCATGCCCAGCTCGCGCACAAACTGCCGCGCCAGGGTGCGCTCGCTCACATGCACCTGCTCGGCCCAGTGCGCCAGGGGGCGGTTGTCACCGGGGTCGGCCTGCATGCCTTCCAGCACGCCGAGCAGCCCCGGGTGGCGGGCGTAGGGCAGGAAACAATCGTGGATCGGCGCCTGCTTGAGCTGATCGACCAGCACCTGGGCCAGGCGAATATCGGCGTCGGTGCGCGGGATGTTGACATCACGCTGGGCGAAGTCGCTGAGGATGGCCTTGAGGATTTCGCTGATCGCCAGGGTGCAAGGCTGCTTGGGCAATTGCTCGCAGAGTGATGGCGAAAGGCCCACCGAGCGGTAGACAATCGCCTGGGCGTTGTAGGAACTGTGTTCGGTATCGGGTGGGATCCACACCGCGTACTGCGGTGGCGACATAAAGCGGTTGCCGGCCACTTCCATGCGCATCACGCCACTGGCGGAGTAGTCCAGCGAGCCCCAGACATGCTGATGCGGGGTGCACTCAGTGTCGGGGGCAAAGTCGGAGTAACGGAAGTACACGGGGCTTGGCAGGTGGCCAAAATCCGCGAGGCGTACGGTGTGCCTGGCCATATTGTCTGGATACAGAGGTCGTTTGTCTGGATCGCAGTATAGGCTTCGATCCAGACAAGGGATAATCCTGCCTCATCAACACAGGTGGTTTCTTTCGATGCAATACGCGTATCCCCTGCTGGCCATCTTTATCTGGGCCGGCAATACCGTGGTCAACAAACTGGCCGTGGGTTCGATTTTCCCGGCTGAAATCGGCTTTTACCGCTGGTTACTGGCCGCGCTGCTGTTTACCCCGTTCATGCTCAAGCCGGTTATCGCGCATTGGCCGCTGATCCGCCCGAACCTGGGCAAGATCTGCATCCTTGGGGTGCTGGGCATGGCGGTGTACCAGAGCCTGGCGTACTACGCCGCTTCGCTGACCAGCGCCACCAACATGGGCATCATCCTGTCGTTGATGCCGTTGATGGCCCTGACGGCGGCCATCATCAGCCTGGGCCAGCGCCTGACCTTTGGCGCGCTGACAGGTGCGGTGCTGTCGTTCGCCGGGGTTGTGGTGGTGGTGTCGGCCGGCAGCCTCGGCACGCTGCTGCAGCACGGCGTGAACCTGGGCGACGCGATGATGCTGGTCGCGACCCTGGCCTACGCGGTCTACAGCACCCTGTTGAAAAAATGGCAACTGCGCCTGCCGCCGCTGGTGCTCCTGTATTTGCAGGTGCTGGTGGCAGTGGTGGTGCTGTTTCCGCTGTTTGTGTTTTCGACGAAAGCCGGCCTGGGCTGGACGAATATTCCGCTGGTGCTCTATGCGTGCTTGCTGGCTTCGATGCTGGCGCCACTGGCGTGGATGCATTCGGTAAAGACCCTGGGACCAAGCCGCACCACGCTGTTTTTCAACCTGCTGCCGTTGATCACCGCGTTGATTGCCGCCGTGGTGTTGAAGGAAGAGTTGGCGTTGTATCACCTTGTGGGGGGCTTGCTGACCTTGGGCGGGGTGATTTTGTCCGAGCGCTGGACCACACCGGTGCGCCGCCAGGCTTAAACCCCGGCCGCCTTCAGGCGCTGGGCATGCTCGACGAACAAGCGGATCGGCTCGGCGCCCTTGCCCACCAGGCCCATGGACTGGTTGACGATATCGAAATGGTCGAGGGCGTAGTCATCGCCAATCACCACCCCCAGGTGTGAACTGTAGCGCCCGACCATGCCATCGCACTGGCCCTTCTCGCGCACGAAGCTGCGGGCGAACAATCGGCAACTTCGATTTGTCCCGTCCAGCAGGTTGCGCCCACGGTCGGTCTTGCCTGGTTGCAAGGTGCCGGACCATGAGTAGTAGCGCACCCCATTGACCACCTCCGCCCCGTGCCCGCCCCAGGTGTGCGGCAGCCCTTGGGGATACTTGCGGTTGAACAGCGCCACGCCTGCGCTGGTCAGGGAATGGTGGGATGCCTGCAGATCCGCCTTGAAGCGCGGGCCGCGATAGCCGGTTTCCAACAGGCTCATCACTCCGGCAACCAGATGAAACAGCGCACTCATAAGCCGCCCCTTCACGCTGTCGGCCGGATAATGCGCGTGGATATGGTCCGCCAGTTCCGAGCCGTGGTTAGGCCCGGCCACCGACGTCACCGATGCCACCCATTCCGGGCGCTTGGCCGCCGCATAACGGGCGGTCAGCGCGCCTTGGCTATGGCCGATCAGGTTGACCTTGTCGGCACCGGTTTCAAGGCGAATCCGCTCGATCTGCGCCAGTAGCTGCTCGCCACGTACCTCGCTGGAATCCAGCGGCGCCACCTGAATGGGAAACACCTGCGCCCCGCCCGCCCGCAATGCCGGAACAATGCCGTACCAGTAGGGGAATACGCCCAGGCGCACGAACCCCAGCATGCCGGGCACCAGCACCAGGGGATAACGCGTGGCTAACAACTGCGACATGAAGCGAACGTCCTTGATCAAGAAAGGATGATGGCAGGCTAGCGCAATTCCGGCGACGCGCTGATGACACGCCAGGCAAATCCAATAAAACTTTTTGCTGCACCCGCGACTCACAACTTGGAGCGATCACGCCGACAGAGCGTGGCGTAAACCGGATTAGCCCCAGGAGATTGAGATGACTGAAGCAAATTTGACCGACGTTGCGACCCTGCGCAGCCGCGCCCGCCAGAACGTCGAAAACGGTGCCGTGACCGAGGGCTATGACGCCGACCGCGAAGAAATCATCCGCTTGCTCAACGGCTCACTGGCCACTGAACTGGTGTGTGTGCTGCGCTACAAGCGTCACTACTTCATGGCCAGCGGCGTTAAAGCGGCCGTCGCCGCGCAGGAATTCCTCGAACACGCCACCCAGGAAGCCGAGCACGCCGACAAACTCGCCGAGCGTATCGTGCAATTGGGCGGCGAGCCGGAATTCAACCCGGACCTGCTGTCGAAGAACTCCCACGCCCAATACGTGGCGGGTAACAGCTTGAAGGAAATGGTCTACGAAGACCTGGTGGCCGAGCGGATCGCGGTAGACAGCTACCGTGAAATCATCCAGTACATCGGTGATAAGGATCCAACCACGCGCCGTCTGTTTGAAGAGATCCTGGCTCAGGAAGAAGAGCATGCGGACGATATGGCCGACATCCTCGAAAGCCTGTAAATAGCGGCGCAAAAAGGTGGGGAGAGTTGGTTAACCGGCTCTCCCCACTTTTTCTGCCATGACCGTTATCCAGTCAGAAACCAAGACAGGGCCATTCCAGCGAAGGAAGACATAGTGAGCAGGTAGGGAACTACAATCCAAAGCTTGAGACTTCTTGGAATACGTTTCACATCCTCAACGAGTACGAGGTATCTCCATTGAAAAAGCCTCGGCATAAGGATGACAGGGGCAATAGCGAAGAGACGTTTCAACTTCCCACCAAACGGTCCGAATCCAAACCTGTATTTGAACGTCACTATGAATGAACTGAACTTGAGATAGTCTTCAGCCTCTTCAAGCCTTGTATAGATGACATATAAATTTAAGGGAACGCTCAGCAACATCAACACACCCGACCACATACCGATGGACTCTGGCATCATTCCCCCACTGAAACTTCATAAAGGCGGGTTCCTATTTGCTCACCCGTGTGGCTTCCTAAAGCACCCACGGCGAGGCCACCAATGGCCCCGCCCACTATGGCGCAGCCTAGCGCACTCGCTCCGGCGGTAGGTATGGCAAAAACTGCTGCACATACGGCAACCCCAAGTCCCACTCCAGCGTACCCCCCGTAAGCGGCGCCACCAACTCCTAACACCAGCTTCCCTCCCTCCACAAACTTCGCCCGAGTACATTCCTGCTCGCGCCCGGTGGAACATGCCTCCGTTATTTCCAAGGCCGTCGCTCCAACATCCAGTGCGATACCGATATAAGTACCCTTTTTCAACATCTGTGATGCTTTGGCGATGCGCTTGACTGTCTCTTCGTACTTACGAATTTCACCGTGATGCCAATAGCTTTTAGTAGAAATGCCCAACATTTTTTTGATCGACCCTTCATTTTTCAAGCCCGTACCCAAACGAGCCATACCCGAGAGCTGCCCCTCCAGCTTTGCAAACAACACCCTGCGTTTTGCCAGAAACTCATCCCTCGCGGCCGTTGTACCCTTGCTCAAGTACTGCTTATGCAAAGCATCGATTTCGTGGAGTGTCCTCTCGACTGCCGCAAGATGCTTACTCCAGGCACTGCTGGCACTCCCGACACCGATCGAAGCATTGGTCATGATGATCTGTAGTAGATCGTAGTTTTTGATCAAAAACTGATCGGTTGCGGAATGCGCCAGCAAAGCCTGTTTTATGTTCTGCGCTGAGCGCATCAGTTGCGCTTCTTCAGCGGTGCAAGACGCCGTGCGCGCATCAGGAATGATCACCAACTGCCCTGGCAGTACCACGACATTGCGGATGTGCTGGTTGACGATGTCGAACTTTGTTTGTGTATGGGGGGTAAGAGAAAGGCTGAGCTTGAGCAGTGGATAAGGCTGCGGTCGCTCATTGATAAATGCGTAGGCTCCCTGCATGGATTACACCTCCAAGTGACTGTGGCGGCCGACTATAGGAAGGCAACCCAGGAGGCGTAAGGGGAATCAGGGGCGGTTTTAGCGCTTCAGAAATGAGCTACACAAGACTAGGATCATACTTACGGCGCCGTGATAAAAAAGGCGACCCGAGGGTCGCCCTTTCTGACAATTTCGACGATCAGCCTTTAACCGTCTTCGGCGCCTTTCCTTCCTTCATCTGCTGCAACAACGGCGCACACTGGTTCGGCGCATCGGCGCTCGGTGCCACCAGCGCCAACAGACCTGCTGCCGGGCCGGCGATCACTCCGAGTGCCACCATGCCCGCGCCACGCAGGGCCAGGGGGATGGCTTTCACACCCGCATTGGGTTTGATAAACGGCCCGTTGACGTACAACGGCGAACGCAGGGAAAACAAGCGAAAGCCTTTGGACTCAGGGGTGACCGTCAGATCCAACTGCTCGGTGGCCATGTTGGCGGTGCCATCGATGTAGATAATCGCGTTTTCGGTATCGAACACGAACAACCGCGTGGTTGCCAGGCCGGTCTTGATGCCGAAATCCGCCGCCGCGCAGTTGATCTTCACTTCCTTGTCGCCGAACAGGCGGCCCACCACATAGTTGCCGACGTTGAGCCCGGCAATTTCCATCAGGCCACGGCTGATGGCGCCGTCGTTGATGAGCATCTTCAGGTCACCGTTGGAGCTGCCCAACAGCGCCGCGACGGAGTTACCGCGCCCGGAAATATCGGCATCGCCGTTGAGTTCACCGAAGCTGGTTTTCATCGGCTCGAAGGTCGGGAACAACTGCTTGAGCTTGAAGTTGCGCGCAGTGAGCTTGGCGCGGCCTTCCATCGGCGTGGTGCGGCCGTTCAAACGGATCTGCGCATCGAGCTTGCCGCCGGCCACGCCGAATCGCAGCGGTTCCAGGCTCAGTTCGCCGTCGTTGAGCACCAGGTGGGTGTAGAGGTCGGTGAACGGCAACTCGGCACTGTGCACGATGCGTTTGCCGGTGAATTCCACATCGGCATCCATGTCGCGCCAGCGCTCGGTGCGGAACTCTTCCACCGGCAGCACTTTGGTCGCCGGTTGTTTGCTCATCCCGCCACGCGCTTTTTGCTTGGCGTTGGAGTCGGCACCGATCAGCGGCGCGAGGTCGGTCATCAGCAGCTGGTTGGAGACCAACGCACCGCTGAGCTTGGGACGTGGCTGGCTGGCGACATAGGCGAGATTGCCGTGAATATCGCTGTTGCCGATCTTGCCGTTGAAGTTTTCGTAGCTGAATGACGCGCCGCTGGCCTCGTGCAACTTGGCGATCAAGTGGCCGTCAGTGGAGTAGGCCGGTGAATCCGGCAAGGTGACGCCGGTCAGCGGGTAGAGGTTACCCAGGCTGCTGCCGGACAGTTTCAGGCGCAGGTCCAGGGCGCCGAGGTTCAACGGGTCGGTCAGGGTGCCGGCCAGGGCGATGCTGGTATCGGCAATCTTGACCTGGGCTTGCAGCGGAAACGGCTTTGCCGCGTCCTGCAGGGCCAGCAGGCCACCGATCTTGCCGCTGCCGTCGAGTTTCTGGCCGTGATACTGGCCTTTGACCTTGAGGGCGAACGCATAATCCTGGGGGGCGGAGCCTTTTTCCAAGGCCTTTTTGGCATCGGCGTCGCCGACGATTTCGCCGAACGGAATCGGCTTGCCGAGGGGGTCGATGATCACGTCCAACTGAGTCTTGAGCGTCTGGTCGTCGAGCGTCACGTGGCCCTTGTCGAAGCCAATGGCGCCAATGTCCACCACCCAGTTGGACGGTTCGGCGTTGGGGTCCTTGGGGTCGAACTTGAACGTCCAGTTGGCGCGGCCATCGGCCAGGCGCTGCAACTCGGCACTCGGCTCGGTGAGGTCGATACGCGGGATCACCACGCGCTGCACCAGCAAGGCCAGCGGCGAAATGCGCAGCTCGACTTTTTTCAGCGTGACCATCTGCGGTTTTTTCGACCACTCGGGGTTGCCCAGGGTCAGGTCCTCGGCAATCACATGGGGCCACGGCACCCAGGCGCGCCAGCCGCCTTCATCGGGCTCACGTGCCCACACCACCGCCAGGTTGCCATTGATGGCAAACGGACGATGCAGCTCTTCGGAGACTTTGGCATTGAGCGGGGGCTTGATGCGGTTCCAGTCAAAGAACACCAGGACCAGTACCACCACAGCGATTAACACAACGAAGCTGGCGCAGCTCCAAGTGACGATTTTACGAGTGCGCGTCATTGCACAGAACTCCTGAATACGACCGGCTGAACCAACACCTGTAGGACAGCTTATAAAACTACGACTGGCAAACCACCCATGGGTTTAACCCAATCTCCGATTTACCGGTAAAAACCTGCTTTCCTGACCGTTTCGACAGATTCGATCATTCGCGACGCACCATTGTTACCCAGGTTCGTGTCGAAAATACCCACCCAGGTGCAAAAGCGCGTGCTTGAGAGGCTCGATCTAGAGCCTCTCTCACGAACAATCAATTCCGTTGATTATTACCATTGTGTTTATGAACTTTTATATCGACATATCGAGAGTAGCATTAGTCCTGTACCCACTTTATCGCCCTCCCAAGGAGCAACCCATCATGAAACGCCAAGTACTCGCTACCGTCCTGTTGTCCATCCTGGCTTCCAGCGCCTTCGCCCTGCCAGCCGCCGAACAGGTCACCCCACAAGTCAAAGCCGACGCCGTTCACTTCAACCAGACCCTGGCCCGCAGCGGTTCGCAAGAAGACGAGAACCGTGACTACGCCAAAGGCGCTGTTGCTGAAAACGGTTCGGAACACGCCAACAAACGCGCCTACACCGAAGGTGTTGCCGAAGGTGGCCGTGATCGCCTGGAACAGAAAGGTCTGGTTGAAGGTGGCGCAGAACAAGCCAACGACCGCGTCTACGCTGAAGGTGTTGCCGAAGGTGGTGCTGACCGCCTGCAAGAACAACATCAAGCACAGAGCTAATCCGTGGTAGCCCAGAAAAAAGCCCGATCACCCGATCGGGCTTTTGACTTTCTGGCGTTTTGTTTCAGGTAGCCCCTCCCCCGCGCCAAGTTCGACGCCGACGAAGCTGTTTTGCTAGAGTGCATCGCTGTACTCGCCGACAAAGCCCTCCCGCCCATGCTGCCCCGCGCCGAACAGAAGCAACAGACCCGCCTCGCCCTGATGGACGCTGCCCGCCATCTGATGGAGTGTGGCCGTGGATTTGGCAGTTTGAGCCTGCGTGAAGTGGCCAAGACCGCCGGCATTGTACCGACGGGCTTCTATCGCCACTTTGCCGATATGGACGAGTTGGGCCTCGTATTGGTGAGTGAGGTGGGCCAGACCTTTCGCGCCACTATTCGCCTGGTGCGCCACAACGAATTCATGATGGGCGGCATTATCGACGCCTCGGTGCGGATCTTTCTCGATGTGGTCTCGGCCAACCGTTCGCAATTCCTGTTCCTGGCGCGCGAGCAATACGGCGGTTGCCTGGCTGTACGCCAAGCCATCAGTGCCCTGCGCGAAGACATCACGCGCGACCTCGCTGCCGACCTGACCCTGATGCCCAAGTTGCAGCACCTGGACGCCGAAGGCCTGCACGTGATGGCCGACCTGATCGTCAAAAGCGTGTTCGCCACCCTCCCCGACATCATCGACCCACCGGCCCAGGCCTTGCCTGACCACCTCTCGCCCCAGGCGAAAATCACCCAGCAACTGCGCTTTATCTTTATCGGCCTCAAGCATTGGCAAGGGCTGGGCAGTACGGAGTAGGCCGGTCAGCCAGCGGAGTGAAAGCGCTTGGCGGTGCTGTAGTTTTTGTTCCAGTAGCGATTGCTCAGTGAATCGATTCGCACCTTCTTACCCGTGCGCGGCGAATGAATGAATTTGCCCTCGCCTATATAGAGGCCGACATGACTGACCTGGCTGCGCCCATTACCCTTGAAGAACACCGCATCCCCAGGTTTCAGGGCATCGCGTTTGATTGTCATAGCGTTTGAACGGTGCATGGCCGCCGTGGTGCGTGGGATACGAATATTGGCTTCGGTCTTGAACAGGTAAACCAGCAAACTGCTGCAGTCGAAGCCCTGCTCCACGCTACTTCCACCCCACTTATACGAGGTGCCCAGCAATTCATGGGCGCGGTCAATCACGTTTTCGATGGCTGGCCGCTCTTGCAACTCTTGCAGTGATTGCAGGGGCGTCGCGATCTGGATAGGGGCCACCATGCGCTGTTGAATATTGGCCGATGAGGAGGACGTGAGCAGGTAAAGACTGAAAATGAATAAACACACAATTGATTTGAACATAACGGAACTCGCCGTGGACATTTAGCACAGGGCAAATCCTAACGGTCCGGCACGTAAGCAGATGAACTCCAAATCTTGAGACCCGGTAGGAAAAATCCGAAAATACATCTCACAAAGCGGATGATGGAAACCTCAAGCTTTAAACAATACCCGCCCAGGAAAAATGCACCTGTTTAGTGCCTTAAACTCAACATCGCACCAACATAAAACACCCTCGCACTTCAGTAACGCCCTATTCGGTAGCATTCCCACAAGCACCGACAGAGAATTCCTACATCAACCCGTGATTGGCAAGCCCCTTGCTCTAGCTGTTTCATCGCTCATAGCTGGAAGCTTCCTGATGCTGGTGATCCACCGCCGAATCGCCCCTCAAGCCCTCTGGGCCGCTGAATTGCTGCTGAATTTCGAAGCACGCAGCAAGAGCCGCCTGCGCTGTTTCAGTGCCGACGGTGAAGACGTCGGCCTGTTTCTGGAGCGCGGCCAGCCGCCGTTGCACGACGGCGAATTCCTACAAGCCGAAGACGGACGTGTCGTACGTGTCTGCGCTCGTCCTGAACAACTGCTGCACGTCACCTGCAGCAGTGCCTTTGAACTGACCCGCGCGGCCTATCACCTCGGCAACCGCCACGTGGCGCTGCAGGTCGGGGATGGCTGGCTGCGCCTGCTGGATGACTACGTGCTCAAGGCCATGCTTGAACAGTTGGGCGCGCATACCGAAACCCTCGAAGCACCCTTCCAGCCGGAACACGGCGCTTATGGCGGTGGCCACCATCATTCGCGCCACGGCGATGAAGACTTCAACTACCCGCCCAAGCTGCATCAGTTCGGCGTACGTCCATGAACCCAGCCTGGGCGCTGCTGCGTCTGGCCAGTCCGCAATTGCCGATTGGCGGCTACAGCTATTCCCAGGGCCTGGAAATGGCCGTTGAGAATGGCCGCGTGAAGGATGCCGCCAGCGCTCGCCGTTGGATCAGCGACCAATTGCTGCTCAACCTTGCGCGCTTCGAAGCCCCGTTGTTGCTCGCCCACTGCCGCGCCGCCGCAGAGCAGGACTGGTCAGCATTGGCGCAGCTGTGCGAAGCGCATCAAGCCAGCCGCGAAACCCGAGAGCTGTATCAGGAGAGCCGGCAGATGGGCTATTCCCTGCAACAGTTGCTCAATGGCCTGCCGGAGCTGGACAGCGACGCCCGCACCTTTCTTGAAGAGCGCCGCGAACCGCACCTGGCCCTGGGTTGGGCCCTGGCCGCACGCGCCTGGGCCATCAACCCCGACGACGCACTCGCCGCCTGGCTCTGGAGCTGGCTGGAAAACCAATTGGCCGTGCTGATGAAAACCTTGCCCCTGGGCCAGCAAGCCGCGCAACGCCTGACCAGCGAGCTGCTCCCATTGCTGCAACAGGCCCAGCAAGACGCGGCCCGCATCGACCCCCACCATTTCGGCAGCGCCGCCTTTGGCCTGTCCCTGGCGTGCATGGCCCACGAGCGCCAGTACAGCCGACTGTTCCGTTCCTAGGGCTTTAATTTTTGGAGAAGCAGATGAACACACAACCCCTGCGTGTCGGTATCGGCGGCCCGGTAGGCTCCGGCAAGACTGCCCTGACCCTGGCCCTGTGCCTCGCGTTGCGCGATCGCTACAACCTGGCGGTGGTCACCAACGACATCTACACCCGCGAAGACGCCGACTTCCTGGTGCGCAACCAGGCCCTGGCGCCGGAGCGCATCATCGGCGTGGAAACCGGCGGCTGCCCGCACACGGCGATTCGCGAGGACGCCTCGATCAACCTGGAGGCGGTGGACCAACTCAACCGCCGCTTTCCCGGCCTGGACCTGATCCTGGTGGAGTCCGGCGGCGACAACCTCTCGGCCACCTTCAGCCCGGAGCTGTCGGACCTGACCATCTACGTGATCGATGTGTCCGCTGGCGACAAGCTGCCGCGCAAAGGCGGGCCTGGTATTTGCAAATCCGACCTGCTGGTGATCAACAAGATCGACCTGGCGCCGCTGGTGGGCGCCTCACTGGAGCTGATGAACAGCGACACCCAGCGCATGCGCAATGGCAAACCCTTTGTGTTCAGCAACCAGAAAACCGGGGTCGGCCTGGAAGAAATCGTCGCCTTTATCGAACGTCAAGGCCTGCTGACCGCCGCCTGATCAACCCATAAGGAACCTGTTTATGAGCCTCAATAAACTCTTCGCAGCCGCCGCCCTGCTGCTCGCGCCTGCCCTGGCTTTCGCTCACCCTGGCCACGGCGACAACGGCCTGGTGGCCGGTATCAGCCACCCGCTGGGCGGCCTCGACCACTTGCTGGCCATGGTTGCGGTCGGTCTGTGGGCCGCACAACAAAAAGGCGCCGCGCGCTGGGCCCTGCCGTGCACCTTTGTCGGCACCATGCTGATCGGCGGGATGCTGGGTTTTGAAGGGCTGCAATTGCCCGCGCTGGAAAGCGGGATTGCCGCCTCGGTCCTGGCCCTGGGCCTGGCGGTAGCACTGGCGGTGCGTCCGCCATTGTTCATGGCCGTGGGTGCGACGGCCTTGTTTGCGCTGTTCCATGGCGTGGCCCATGGCTTGGAACTGCCGGACATGTCGAGCCCTTGGGCGTATGCCGCAGGGTTTGTCGGCGCCACCGCGGCACTGCACGCTGCCGGGTATGCGCTGGTGCGCTGGCTGCCGGCTGCGGCGGCGCCGTTGGTGCGCATTGCCGGGGCGGCTTCGGCGGCGACTGGGGTGTGGCTGCTCGCCAGCTAAACGTCGCACGCTACAAGCTGCAAGTAAAAGCCGAACCGCTCTTACTTGCAGCTTGCAGCTCACAACTTAACGCTGCCCCTCTGCTACCATGCGCGCCTACACCCCTGCCGTGACGACGCCAGCCGATGCCCATCGCTCCAAGCTCCGCCCCCCAGCCTTCATTGAATGCCGTGCTCACGCACTTCCACACCCTGATCGTGCCGCTCTGGCAGGGCCCGGGCTGGAATGCCGAATTGGCGCTGCCCTATGAGGCACTGGACGCCGATCACCGCCCACTGCCCCCGCAACGCTACCGCGCCATGGCCTGCGCCCGGCAGTTGTACCTGTTCGCCAGCCTGATCGGCGAGCCAGGGGCGGCCTTCGCAGAAGAGCGCGCGGCGGTGCTGTTCCGCTCCCTGCAACGGCACTTCCACGATGGTGAGCACGGCGGCTGGTTCTACAGCATCGACCCCGCCGGCCAGCCGCTGGACAAGCGCAAAGACCTCTACACCCATGCTTTCATCATTTTCGCCTGCGCCCATTACTGGGCCAAGGTGCGTGAGCCGCTGGTGGAGTCGGTGCTCGATGCGGCCCTGGAAGTGGTCGCCACACGCTTTGCCAGCGGCGACGGCCTCTACGAAGCGGTATTGGAGCGCAACTGGTCATCGCTCAAATCCGGCCCCCTGCAAAACCCGCTGATGCACCTGGCCGAAGGCTTCCTCGCCACGCTGGCCGTGCGCGAAGATGCCATCACCCAAGACGCCCTGCTGGACTTGGCCACCGCGATGCAGAAGCACTTTATCGACCGTCAGCACGGCGTGATGATGGAAAAACCGTTGGATGCTGTGGATAACTGGTTTGAGCCGGGACACCAGTTCGAATGGTTCTTTTTGCTTGAATCGTCGGATGTGCTGCGCGGCACACCACTGCATGTCTCACTGACGCGGGCATTTGCCTACGCAGAACTCAAGGGTGTGGATAACGCGACCGGGGCGGTCAGCGGCATGTTGGCACTCGACGGCAGCGTACGCGACGGCACCCAGCGTATCTGGGCCCAGGCGGAATACCTGCGGGCACTGACCTTGCGGCCTGGCAGTGAGGCGGTGCTGCAGCGCCAATTGCTCGCGCTGCAACAGCACTTCCTGCATGAGAAAGGCTGGCATGAATGCCTGGATGCCAACGGTGCGGTGAGCCGGCGGGATATGCCATCGACCACACCGTATCATTTGGCAACCTGCTACCAGGGGCTGATCCAGCATCTTGGGTGACCTGCAGGGCTTCATCGGGAGCAAGCCCCCTCCCACATTTGACCGTATTCACAAATTTGAAGGTGTGAACACGAGCCAATGTGGGAGAGGCGGTGCGACGATTCGACTTGCTCCCGATGGCTTCACCGCGGTCTAACGACCCATCACGCAATCCACTTGCGATCCCCGGTAAAGCTGATCGTCAACCAGCGCGCCGCATCCGGTTTGCCCAGCCCTGTGGATATCTCTTCACGCAGCCCATCGAGGGTCGCGACGTTATCCACCGGGTAATCCGCCGGCAGCACCACGTGAATTTCGATGAACCGCGCCCGACCGTGCTTTTGCACGTAGGACACGTAGTCGTCGAACCCATGCTTGGCCTGCGCCGCGTCCATCACCTCGCGGACTGTGTCGTCCAAGTGATCCGGCGCAATCCCCAGCACCTCGCGCAACGCCGGACGCAGGATCTTGAACGCCGGCGCCAGCATGCTCAGCGCCAGCAGGATCAGGATCAATGGGTCGACATACACCGCCCACTCGCCATAGCCCTGGGATTTAAGCAACAGCGCGGCGAGGAAGCTGACCAGCAAGCCCACAGAGAGCATCGCGTCCACCAGCCAACTGATGTTGTCGAACTGGATCAGAGAGGATTTCAGCGTGCGGTTGCGATAGCGCACATAGAAGAAGTAGGCGAACTCGACGACGGTAAACACCGCCGCGTAGATGATCACCAGGCCCAACTCGATCTCGCGCCCGCCATTGATAATGCCGAACACACCGTTAAGGAATGCATAGATGGCGATCAGGAGCAGGAAGCTGCCTTCGATCAACAGCACCATGGGTTCCAGATGCCAATAGCCGAACTGGAAGCGCTCGTTGCTCTTCTTGGCGATCAGCTTGGCCGTGATCAGCATCAACACCTTGATGGCGGTGGCGATCAGCGAGAAAAAGCCGTCGAACAGAATGGATTGGGCGCCAGATACCACACCCGTGACAATCCCGGCGATCGCTACAGCGAGCATCAGGATCGTCGATTGTTTGAGCAGTGACTGCTCACCTCGGTTACTCACATTTCCTCCCGTCAAAACCCTAAATCCGCACGATACGGAGGGGCTTTCAAGCCGGGGGAGTATACCTTATGTCGTGTTTTGGCCGATTTGACGCCATCGGGGCGGTGCGACGATTCGACAAGCCCCGATGGCAACGACGCGCTCTAGAGCCTTACTTGGCCCCACGCTCAATCGCAAACCCAGCCCAGGTCTGGCTCACCGGCATCAGTTCCAGGCGGTTGATGTTGACGTGTGCCGGGGTGTTCAGCACCCAGAAGATGGTGTCGGCGATGTCCTGCGGCTGGATCGGCTCGGCGCCGGCGTAGGTGGCGTCGTAGCGCGCCTGGTCACCGCCGAAGCGCACCAGGGAAAACTCGCTTTCGCACAGGCCCGGCTCAATGTTGGTCACACGCACACCGGTGCCTTGCAGGTCGCAGCGCAGGTTCAGGGAGAACTGCTTCACGAATGCCTTGGAACCGCCATACACGTGGCTGCCCGGGTACGGGTAGCTGCCGGCGATGGAGCCCAGGTTGATGATCCCGGCGCCACGGCCGTGAGCGATCAGGCGCGGCAGCAGCAGGCTGGTGGTGGTCAGCAGGCCTTTGATGTTGGTGTCGACCATGGTTTCCCAATCGTCGAGGTCGCACTTGGGCGCCGGGTCGGTGCCCACGGCCAGGCCGGCGTTGTTGATCAGCCCGCGCAGGGTGGCAAACGATGGCGGCAGGTTGGCGATCGCGTCTTCCATGCCTTTGCGATCCCGTACGTCCACCACCAGGCCGTGCACTTCGGTCTGTTTGGAAAGCTCTTCGACCAGCGCGTTCAGACGCTCGGCACGACGACCGGTGAGCACCAGTTTCCAGCCGGCTTCGGCAAACCGACGGGCGCAGGCTTCGCCGAAACCTGAGGTGGCGCCAGTAATAAACAGCGTGTTGGACATGGTGTTCTCCTTGCGGGCATCGGGAAAAAAATCAGCCAGCAGAATGCCCGTACGCCGCGGTTGCGGCAACCGCTATGCACATAACGTCGCGCACACCTGATCACTTTTTAACCATATCGAGCAAAGCCTTATAAACCGTGGCTTGCAGGCATATGCGCGCAGGTTATCCACAGCTGCGCCCACAGTCTTTGGGGGCAAGTGCAAAACGCTTCAGGCCGCTGTGTACAAGGCTTTCAGGCAGTTTTAGAAAGTTTTTTGCTTGACCTGGACACAGGCGTATGTAGGCCTAGGAGCAGCGGGGGAAAACGAACGATGGCTCCAGGCCAGTCATTCCGGCCTCTGCGGCCGTCTTTCCAGAGTTTAATCACAGACTTATCCACAGGCTGGAAGGACATAATTCGTTCATATACCTGTGTCTTTAAACAGGTTGACAAACCTCCTGATCGGTCGCGAAAAAGCCGCTGATCAAAAAACAACCACGCCGCTGCAAGCCACGGTTTTAAAGGCGTTCAGCCAGCTACTCCCACGTTACCCACAGCCGGTTCCACAGTGGATGGGGACAAGTCAAAACTGTGACAAAACAGGGATTTGCGGCGGCTATATGTCGCGCTTTGGAGGGTGGCTGGATTTGTTTTCCACAATTTGGGATCGCCCCTTGCAGGCGCCACAAAACAAATGTGGGAGGGGGTTTGCCCCTCCCACAGGAGTACTGCGTCGTTATTTAGATCAGTGGCCCCCGAGGTAGGCGTTGCGCACTTCCTCGTTCACCAGCAACTCCTTGCCGGTACCCGTCAGGCGAATCTCGCCGTTGACCATCACATACGCCCGGTCAGACAAGCGCAGCGCGTGGTTGGCGTTCTGCTCGACCAGGAAGATAGTCATCCCGGTGGAGGCCAGCTCGCGCAGGGTGGAAAAGATCTGCTTCACCACAATCGGCGCCAGGCCCAGGCTCGGCTCGTCCAACAGCAACAGTTTGGGCCGGCTCATCAGCGCGCGGGCGATGGCGAGCATTTGCTGTTCGCCACCGGACATGGTCATGGCGCGCTGGTTACGTCGTTCCTTGAGCCGTGGGAACAGCTCGAACATGCGTTGCATATCTTCCTGGGCGAACTTGTCACCAATCGGGATAGTGCCCATCAGCAGGTTTTCCTCGACAGTCATGTCGGGGAACACCCGCCGCCCTTCCGGCGACTGCGCAATGCCGTTGGAGGCGATGTAGTGGGACGACTTGTGGGTAATGTCGACGCCGTTGTAGATGATCTGTCCCGACTCAGCCCGTGGCTGGCCGAAGATCGACATCAGCAGCGTGGATTTACCCGCGCCGTTGGAGCCGATCAGGCTCACGGTTTCGCCTTCGTTGATGTGCAGCGAGACTTTTTTCAGGGCCTGGATCGGGCCGTAGAACACGTCCAGGTCCTTCATTTCGAGGATAGGTGCACTCATACCAGCTCCTCTTCGTCTGCGCCCAGGTAGGCGGCAATCACTTTCGGGTCGTTGCGGATCGCTTCCGGCCCGCCTTCGGCGATCACGTTGCCGTGGTCCAGCACCACAATGTGGTCGGAAATACTCATCACCATGCCCATGTCGTGTTCGATCAGCACCACCGTCAGGTCGTGTTCGTCGCGCAACAGGCGAATCATCGCGCTGAGGGCTTCGGTTTCCTGGGGGTTGAGGCCCGCTGCGGGCTCGTCCAGGCAGATGATCTGCGGCCGGGTGCACATGGCGCGGGCGATTTCCAGGCGGCGCTGTTGGCCGTAGGAAAGCTCACCGGCCAGGCGGTTGGCGCAGTCCACCAGGTCCACCACTTCGAGCCAGTAGAACGCGTGGTCGAGGGCATCGCTTTCGGCCTTGCGGTAGCCCTTGGTGTTGAGGATGCCCGCCAGCATGTTGCGGTTGACCCACATGTGCTGGGCCACCAGCAGGTTTTCCAGCACCGACATTTCCTTGAACAGGCGAATGTTCTGGAAAGTCCGCGCCAGGCCGGCGCGGTTAACCAGGTGGGTGCCGCCGAACATCTTGTAGTAGACGCGACTGAAGAAGCTTTTCGGCGACACGAAGTCGACCGCTTTGAAACGCTCGCCGAGCAGTTGGATCACGTTGGTCTGCTTGCCGCGAATGTTCAGTTCGATCTTGCCGCCGCTGGCTTTGTAGAAGCCGGTGAGGCAGTTGAACACGGTGGTCTTGCCCGCGCCGTTGGGGCCGATCAGGGCGAAGATCGAGTTGCGTTCGACCTTGAGGCTCACATCGCTCAAGGCCTTGATGCCACCGAAGTGCATCATCAGGTGTTCCACGGAAAGGACGACTTCCTTGCTCATGGCGCTACCCCCTTGCGTGGCGTCACACCGGTACGGCTGATCCGAATCAGGCCGCGCGGTCGCCAGATCATCATCACCACCATCAACACGCCAAACAGCAGCACGCGGTATTCGCTGAAGCTGCGCAACAGTTCAGGCGCGACGGTCAAGACGAACGCCGCGATCACCACGCCGACCGTCGAGCCCATGCCGCCCAACACCACGATGGCCAGGATCAGCGCCGACTCGAAGAAGGTGAACGACGACGGGTTGACGAAGCCCTGGTAACTGGCAAAGAACACCCCGGCCAAACCGGCCGTGGACGCGCCGATGGTGAAGGCCGAGAGCTTGACCAGCACATGGTTCAGGCCCATGGAGCGGCAGGCGATCTCATCTTCGCGCAAGGCTTCCCAGGCGCGGCCGACTGGCATGCGGGTCAGGCGGTGCTTGATGTACAGCACGGCCAGCACCACCAGGAACAGCACGATGTAGATGAACATGAACTTGATGTTGGGGTTGTAATCGATGCCGAAGAACTCGTGGAACGGAATCCCGCCCTCCTTTGCCTTGCGCCCGAACTCCAGGCCCAGGAAGGTCGGCGAAGGCACCGGCATACCGTTGGGGCCGCCGGTGAACGACAGCCAGTTGTTGAGTACCAGGCGAATGATTTCACCGAAGCCCAGGGTCACGATGGCGAGGTAGTCACCGTGCATTCGCAACACCGGGAAGCCGAGTATGCATCCCGCCAGCGCCGCCGCGATGGCCGCCAGCGGCAGCACGCTCCAGAAGCCCAGGCCGAGGTATTGATAACCCAGCGCCAGGCCGTAGGCACCGATGGCGTAGAACGCCACGTACCCCAAGTCGAGCAGCCCCGCCAGGCCGACCACGATGTTCAGGCCCAGGCCCAGCAACACGTAGATCAGCCCGAGGATCACCACGGTCAGCAGGTACTTGTTGGCGAAGATCGGGAACACGATGGCGATCACGATAAGCGCCGGAATGATCCAACGCAGCCGCGACTTGTAGTCCGGCGGCAGCACATGCACGCCGGAACCGCTGCTTTCGAAGCCTTGCAGAATCTTCAGGCCCTTGGGGGTTTGCAGGAACAGGCTGAGGGCAAAGCGCCCGGCCATCACGATGGCGACCAGGGTGGCCACGCGCGCAGGTTCCAGGTTGAAGCTGTAGCCGTCGAGGACCACGCCGACGATCGGACCGAACACGATCAGCGAAATAAGGCCGGCGAGGACCGTATCGACCACACTTTTCTTGATATCGATGGGTTTGGCAGCAGACATGTTTACACCTTCGCCACGAGTGGGCGACCAAGCAGGCCCTGGGGACGGAAAATCAGAATCACCACCAGCAGGGAGAAACTGAACACGTCTTTGTAGTCAGAGTTGATCAACCCCGAGAACAATGACTCGGAGATACCGAGGATGATCCCGCCCAGCATCGCCCCAGGCAGGGAACCGATGCCGCCGAGTACCGCTGCGGTAAACGCCTTGATGCCGATGATGAAGCCGGCGTAGAAGTCGAACGTGCCGTAGTTGAGGGTGATCAGCACGCCGGCCAGGGCCGCCATGGCGGCACCGATGACAAACACGTAGGAGATCACGCGGTCGGTGTTGATCCCCAGGATCGAGGCCATCTTGCGGTCTTGCTGGGTGGCGCGGCACATGCGGCCGAGCTTGGTGTACTTGATGATGTAGGTCAGCAAGGCCATGCCGGCGAATGCCGCGACCAGGATGAACACTTTGGTGTACGTAAGCTGCACGAAGCCTGTGCCGATATCGACACGCCAGGCCCCGGCCAGCAGGGTTGGAATACCTTGTTGCTTGGCGCCCTGGGCGATCTGCGCGTAGTTCTGCAGGATCAGGGAGATGCCGATGGCGCTGATCAGCGGAGCCAGTCGGGTGGAGTTGCGCAGCGGTTTGTAGGCGACCCGTTCAATGACCCAACCGTACACGCCAGTGACGACCACGGTGAAGATCAGGGTGCCGAGAATGAGCAGCGGGAAGGATTCGATGCCGAAGTAAGCCAGCAGTGCCAGACTGATCGCCGCGAGGTAAGCGGAAATCATATAAACCTCGCCGTGGGCGAAGTTGATCATGCCAATGATGCCATAGACCATTGTGTAGCCGATGGCGATCAGGCCATAGACCGACCCGAGGGTCAGGCCGTTGACCAGTTGCTGCAGGAAAATACCATCCATAACGCAATCTCACGCGGTGAGCACCTGCACACCGGTGGGTGTGCGGCGCTTCTGGAGGAAAAGACAGATCTCGATAACAACACGGGGCCCAATGTGGGAGGGGGCTTGCCCCCGATGCGGTGGGTCAGCTGAACAACTGTTGACTGACACACCGCTATCGGGGGCAAGCCCCCTCCCACATGGATTACTTCTGCTTTTCCAACTGGTGGTATTTGCCGTCTTTATCCCACTGGTAAACCACGTAGTCGGAGACTTTCAGGTCGCCCTTCGCGTCCCAGGTCTTCTCGCCCATCACGGTTTTGACCGGGTGCGCTTTCAGCCATTTGGCCGCGTCTTCGCCCTTGTTGGACTTGGCGCCGTTGAAACCGGCGGCCAGGGCCTGCAGTGAGGCGTAGGCGTACAGGGTGTAGCCTTCTGGCTCGTAGCCGGCCTTGCGGAACTCTTCCACCACGGCCTTGCTGTCAGGCAGCAGGCGCGGGTCGGCACCAAAGGTCATGTAGACGCCATCGACGTATTGCGCGCCGCCAGCGGTGGCCACCAGTTCATCGGTCACTACGCCGTCATCGGACATGAACTTGACGTCTTTGAGGCCCGCTTCACGAATCTGGCGAACCAAAGGACCGGCTTCCGGGTGCAGGCCGCCGAAGTACACGACGTCGGCGCCCAGGGAGCGGATTTTGGTGACGAGGGCGCTGAAGTCTTTCTCGCCACGCGTCAGGCCTTCTTCAAGCACCGGCTTGACGCCGCGCTTGGTCAACTGGGCAGCAGTGGCGTCGGCCAGGCCTTTGCCGTAGGTGTCCTTGTCGTTGATGACCGCGACTTTCTTGCCCTTGAGCACGTCGACGATGTAGTCGCCGGCGACGATACCCTGCTGGTCGTCACGCCCGCACATGCGGAACATGGCGCCCAGGCCGCGCTCGGTCACTTGTGGGTTGGTCGAGCCTGGGGTGATCGCAATGATGCCCGCTTCGTCGTAAACCTCGGAGGCCGGGATGGTGTTAGACGAGCAGAAGTGCCCGACCACGCCGATCACTTTGTCCTGGTCCGCCAGGCGGTTGGCCACGGCCACGGCCTGTTTCGGCTCACAGGCATCGTCGCCTGCCACCAGCACAACCTTCTCGCCGTTGATGCCGCCGGCCTTGTTGATCACTTCGGCTGCCGCCTGTGCACCCTTCATGTACTGCTCACCGAACGAGGCATTGGCGCCAGTCATCGGCCCCGCAACGCCAATCTTCACATCAGCTTGAACAAACGTAGAAACACCCAGCGCCGCTGCAACGGCGAGGGCCAGAAAACCTTTCTTGTAAAACGTCTGGGACATGAGTGGTGCTCCGATATTTTTGATTTTTGGCACGACAACTTGCGTTCAAACTTTTCACTGAAAGCCCAGAGCAAGGCGCGTGCCATTAGTTTTTTATTCTTCAAAAAGACACGGTGTCATTGTTATTGCAGGCGTTTCGGCTCCGCTCGCCAGGACGTGCAACCCTCTAGCATCAATAGGTGCAACCCATGGACCGAAAAAGTACAACCCTGACGGGTCGCACCTGCAACCAAAGCAATAAACGACAGTTCCTACAGCTGTAACAGACTGCGTAACGGAACTGCACATTTACAGTGCGCGACTGCTACGACCTGCACCAATACAGATTAGTAGCCTGCTAAGAAAATGCAGGCTTCTGAGCGGTATTTCGCTGATCAGATCACGATCCTCAGGCATTGGCCGGCGTGATACAGCGAAAATCCGGCTTCGTACAGGCAACTGCGCAGCCCAACTGCGGCCAGCGGTTGCATGGGGGTAAACGGAATCGGCAAGGCCTGGGGATTCTGGTGACACAAGTAGTCGGCAAACGCCTTGCCGACCACGCTGCCGGTGGTCACGCCGCGCCCGTTATAACCCGTTACCGCTACCAGGCCCGGAGCCGGTTCGAACAGGCGCATCAGGTGATCGGGGGTAAAGGCGATGCAGCCGGTCCAGGTGAACTCCCATTGCACCGATTTGAGGTACGGGAAGTAATGTTGCTGCACCCGATCAGCCCAGGCCTTGAGGAACCACGCCGGTTTCTGGTTGCCGTTGCCCAGGCTGCCGAGCAACAGGCGGCCGTCGGCATCGCGGCGGATGCTGCTCAATACCTGGCGCGTATCCCATGAGCCTTGGCCGCCGGGCAGAATCTGCTCGGCGGCAGCGTCGGTCAGCGGCGCGGAGGCGACCTGGTAGTAGTAGCCGGGGAAAAAATTGCGCCGCAGCTCGGTCCATTCACCTTCGGTGTAGGCGTTGGAGGCGATGACCACTTGTGCCGCCTGCACCGAACCGTTGGCGGTCTGCACCGACCAGCTTGCGCCTTGGCGCTCCAGTTGGGTGACCGGCGAATGGTCGAACAACCGCCCGCCAAGTCCCACGGCGGCATTCGCCAGACCGCTGGTGTAGGCCATCGGGTTCAAGGTGCCGGCACGCCGGTCCAGCAAGGCGGCGGCGATTTTCTTCGTGCCGGTGGCCTGCTCGCAGGCCTGGCCGGTGAGCAATTCCACCGGCGCGCCACGGCGCTTCCACTGTTCCTCACGACTGCGCAAATCCGCTTCGCCACGGGCGTTATGCGCCATGTGCAAGGTGCCCTCGCGGCGCAATTGGCAATCGATGGTGTATTTGTCGATCAGGCTGAACACCAGCGACGGTGCTGCGCCGAGCATGCGGTTGAGCTGGCTGCCCACCGCTTCGCCGAATCCGGCTTCGATCTCGTCCGGGGGAATCCAAAGGCCGGCATTCACCAGCCCGACGTTGCGCCCCGAACCACCATGGCCGGTGCGATGAGCCTCCAGCACGGCGACGCTTTTACCCTGTTCCAACAAGTGAATGGCGGCCGACAAACCGGTGATGCCGGCGCCGATCACGCACACATCCACCTTGACCTCGCCCTTGAGCGCGGCACGATCCGGCCGGCCAGGGGTGAGGTGTTCCCACAAACATGTTTCGCGAAGTGCCATTGCCAGACTCCGGTGAGACCCAACAAGCGTTTTTCTTGTTCAACACCATCACTGTAGGAGCGAGCTTGCTCGCGAAAAACGCGAGAGCGGCGCGGGCATTCAGGATGCCCGCGTGATCGTTGACGATCTTCGCGAGCAAGCTCGCTCCTACAGAATCAGTCGAAGGTGATGCCCTGGGCCAGCGGCAACTCCAGCGAATAGTTCACGGTGTTGGTCTGGCGGCGCATGTACCCGCGCCATGCATCCGAACCTGACTCACGACCGCCACCGGTCTCTTTCTCTCCGCCAAACGCGCCGCCAATCTCCGCGCCGCTCGGGCCGATGTTGACGTTGGCGATCCCGCAGTCACTGCCCACCGCCGACATGAACTGCTCGGCTTCACGCACGTCAGTGGTGAAGATGCACGACGACAGGCCTTGGGGCACGGCGTTGTTCAGGCGCAGGGCTTCGGCAAAATCCTTGTAGCCGACCACGTACAGAATCGGTGCGAAAGTTTCGGTGCACACCACATCGCTCTGCTCAGGCATTTCCACAATCGCCGGCGACACGTAGTAGGCGTTGGGGAATGTGTCTTCCAGCTGGCGCTTGCCGCCGAACACCTTGCCGCCTTCGCTCAAGGCCTGCTCCAGAGCGTCCTGCATGTTGTCGAAGCCGTGCTTGTCGATCAGCGGGCCGATCAGGTTGCCTTCCAGCGGGTGGCCGATGCGCACTTTGGAATAGGCGGCCTTGAGGCGGGTGACGATTTCGTCCTTGACCGACTCGTGGGCAATCAGACGACGCAAGGTGGTGCAGCGCTGGCCGGCGGTGCCGACCGCACTGAACAGGATGGCGCGTACGGCCATGTCCAGGTCGGCGCTCGGGCCGAGGATCATCGCGTTGTTGCCGCCCAGTTCGAGGATGCTGCGGGCAAACCGCGCGGCAACTTTCGGCGCCACTTCGCGGCCCATGCGGGTGCTGCCGGTGGCGCTGATCAGCGCCACGCGAGGGTCATCCACCAGCGCAGCGCCGGCGTCGCGGCCGCCGATGACCACTTGGCTGAGGTATTGCGGGGCATCCTTGAAGTTTTTCAGCACACGCTCGAACAGTGCCTGGCACGCCAGGGCGGTGAGCGGGGTCTTTTCCGAGGGTTTCCAGATCACCGCGTTGCCGCACACCAACGCCAGGGTGGTGTTCCACGCCCACACCGCGACCGGGAAGTTGAAGGCGCTGATCACACCGACTACGCCCAGCGGGTGCCAGGTTTCACGCATATGGTGGCCCGGACGCTCGGAGGCGATGGTCAAGCCGTATAACTGGCGAGACAGGCCGACGGCGAAGTCGCAGATGTCGATCATTTCCTGCACCTCACCCAGGCCTTCCTGGGTGATCTTGCCGGCTTCCCAGGACACCAGCTCGCCCAGGTCGGCCTTGTATTCACGCAGCACATCGCCGAACTGGCGCACCAGCTCGCCGCGACGCGGTGCCGGCACGTTGCGCCAGGCATCGAATGCATGCTCGGCGCGACTGACCTGTTGCTCCACCTCGGCGGCACCTTCCCAGTGCACACTGCCGATAACGCTGCCATCGATCGGCGAATGCACGGGTTGTTTACCCGCCTGGTACAGCGCCGGGTTTACCCCGAGACGATCAAGCAATGCGGCAACCATGGGTCACTCCTTCAATCTGCAAACAGAAAATTCGCGCCGCGGCCCACACGGCGATCCGGACGTTATTTGTAGCTGGCCGAAGACTTGCCAACAAACGACGATTAGGCGAGATATCATTCCGTTTATTCATGCAAAGAATAAAAAGAGGCGTGCCGTGCTGAACAGAAGACATTTGCCCTCGATCACCGCCCTGCAGTGTTTCGAGGCCGCCACCCGCCACCTGAGCTTCACCCGCGCCGCCGAGGAGCTGAACCTCACGCAAAGCGCGGTGAGCAAACAGGTGGCGCAGCTCGAAGAACTGCTCCAGCACCTGCTGTTTCGCCGTGTGCGCCGCCGCTTGCAGATGACCCCGGCGGGCGACCTGTACCTGGTGGAAGTGCGCAAGATCCTCACGCAGGTGGAGATGTCCACCCACTACCTGCGCTCCTACGGCGGCGAGACCGAAGTGTTGCGCGTGTCCACGCCCTACACGTTTGGCGCGCGCTGGCTGGTGCCGCGCCTCAAGGGCTGGCGCTTGCGCCACCCGCAGATCCACTTGGACCTGTGCAACGAACAGGAGCCGGACGAACTGCTGCAAGGCAAGGCCGACATGGCCTTCTATTTCGGCCAGGGCTCGCGCCCCGGCACCGAAAGCCTGAAACTGTTCAGCGAAGAGCTGGTGCCGGTGTGCGCCCCGGAAAGCCTGCCGGCGCAGCCGTTCACCGATCCCACGCAACTGAGCGACCTGGTGCTGCTGCAAAACGCCTCGCGGCCCCAGGGTTGGCATGACTGGTTTGCCGACCAGGGTTTTCACACCGAACACAGCTACCACGGGCCGCGTTTTGACACCTTTTATATGTGCATTCGTGCCGCGCAGGTGGGGTGTGGTGTGGCGCTGCTGCCGCGCTTCCTGGTGGAGGAGGAACTGGCCGACGGCAAGCTGGTGATCCCCTGGCAGCATGCGATGCCGAGCCAGGATGCGTATTACCTGGCGTATCCCGAGCATTCGGCGGAGGTGCCCAAGGTGCGGGAGTTTGTGAAGTGGATGATGGAGCAAGTGGGTTAGTGCCTGGAGTACCGCCATCGGGGGGGCCAGTGGTCTCACTGAAAAAATCACTGGCAAAACCCCACAGGTCTATGCGCCACTAGCCCCCTTCCCTAATTGTGCGTAAAGGTCGGCGCCCATCGCCGACCCGTCTGGAGATTCCCGTTATGAGCGAGAGTGTGTTTGCCGATCGCATCGTGCAGAACTTGCTCGACACCGACTTCTACAAGCTGACCATGATGCAGGCGGTGCTGCACAACTACCCCAATGTGGAAGTTGAATGGGAGTTTCGTTGCCGTAACAGCGAGGACCTGCGCCCGTACCTGGCCGAGATCCGCTACCAGATCGAGCGCCTTGCCGAGCTGAGCCTGAGCCCGGACCAACTGGGGTTCCTGGAGCGCATCAGCTTTATGAAGCCGGATTTTTTGCGCTTCCTCGGCTTGTTTCGTTTCAACCTGCGCTATGTGCAGACCGGCATCGAGAACGGCGAGTTGTTTATCCGCCTGCGCGGGCCGTGGCTGCATGTGATCCTGTTTGAAGTGCCGATGCTGGCGATCGTCAGCGAAGTGCGTAACCGCTACCGCTACCAGACCGTGATCCTCGAACAGGCCCGCGAGCAGCTGTACCGCAAGTTCGACTGGCTGACGGCCAACGCCAGCAGCGAAGAGCTGTCCGAGCTGCAAGTGGCCGACTTCGGCACGCGCCGGCGCTTCTCGTACCGCGTGCAGGAAGAAGTGGTCAGCGTGCTCAAGCATGACTTCCCTGGGCGTTTCGTCGGCACCAGCAACGTGCACCTGGCGCGCGAGTTCGATATGAAGCCGCTGGGCACCATGGCCCATGAATGGATCATGGCTCACCAACAACTCGGCCCGCGCCTGATCGACAGCCAGATCGCCGCCCTCGACTGTTGGGTGCGTGAGTACCGTGGCCTGCTGGGTATTGCCCTGACCGACTGCATCACCACCGACGCCTTCCTCGGCGACTTCGACTTGTACTTCGCCAAGCTGTTCGACGGCCTGCGCCACGACTCCGGCGACCCGGTGCAGTGGGCCGAAAAAGCCATCGCCCATTACCACAAGCTGGGTATCGAGCCGATGAGCAAGACCTTGGTGTTCTCCGACAGCCTGTCGTTGCCCAAGGCCCTGGAAATATTCCGGGCGCTGCGTGGTCGCATTAATGTGAGCTTCGGCATCGGCACCAACCTGACCTGCGATATTCCAGGGGTGGAACCGATGAGCATCGTGCTTAAAATGACCGCCTGCAATGGCCAGCCCGTCGCGAAGATCTCCGATGAAGCGGGCAAGACCCACTGCACCGACCCGAATTTTGTCGCCTATTTGCGTCACGTTTTCAAAGTACCTGCCATCTCTAGCAAGGAGTGAATCATGCAAGCCGTACAGCGTGAGATTGCTGAACAGCTCAAGGTCCAAGCGCCATTCAAGGACCAGGCCGCCCTCGAGGCCGAGGTTGCCCGGCGCGTGGCGTTTATCCAGGACTGCCTGCGCAATTCCGGGCTCAAGACGTTGGTGCTGGGCATCAGCGGCGGCGTCGACTCCCTGACCGCCGGCCTCCTGGCCCAACGTGCGATGCAGGAACTGCGCTCCAGCACCGGTGACGAGGCTTACCGGTTTATCGCCGTGCGCCTGCCCTACGAAACCCAGTTCGATGAAATCGATGCCCAGGCGTCGGTGGACTTTATTGAACCGGACGAGCGCCACACCGTGAACATCGGGCCGGCGGTGAAAGCCCTGGCCAATGAAGTGGCGGCATTTGAAGGCAAGGCGGCGGTGTCCCGCGACTTCGTGCTCGGCAACACCAAGGCGCGCATGCGCATGGTGGCGCAGTACACCATCGCCGGCGCGGCCAGCGGCCTGGTGATCGGGACCGACCATGCGGCGGAAGCGGTGATGGGCTTTTTCACCAAGTTCGGCGATGGCGCCTGCGACCTGGCACCGTTGAGCGGGCTGGTAAAGAACCAGGTACGCGCGATTGCACGGCACTTTGGGGCGCCGGAGTCGTTGGTGGAGAAGGTGCCGACGGCCGACCTTGAAGACCTGTCGCCAGGCAAGCCGGATGAAGCGTCACATGGCGTGACGTATGCCGAGATCGATGCGTTCCTGCACGGTGAGCCGGTGCGTGAAGAAGCGTTCCGGATTATTTGCGAGACGTACCGCAAGACCGAGCACAAGCGGGTGATGCCGTTTGCGCCGTGAGGTGGGCCAGATAGTGGTGTGTTGATTGGCAGGCAGTCATCGGGGGCAAGCCCCCGATGAACGATAACGCGGTCTTACTTCAGGACCACAGTGCCTTTCATCATCGAGATGTGGCCTGGGAACGAGCAGAAGAACGCGTAATCCGTACCGGCAGTCAGTTTCGAGACATCGAAGGTCACCGAATCTTTCTCGCCGGCACCGATGATCTTGGTGTGGGCGATGATGCGATCGTCACCCTCTTTCAGGTAGTTCTTGTCGAGGCCAGCGGCCATGCCATCAGTGGCAACCGGTTGCATGTTGGCGGCGCTGGTCAGCACCCAGTTATGCCCCATGACGTTTTTCGGCAAGCTGCCGGAGTGAGTCAACTCAACGGTAAACGTCTTGCAGCTCTTGTCGATCGTGATTTCCTTGGTGTTGAAGGACATCTGGTCGGTGGAGTCGACGGTGACCGTGCACTCTGCAGCAAGCAACTGGCCGCTGGCCAGAGTCAGCAGGGAAACAGCAACGAGTTTGGCAAACATGTGAATCTCCAAGGCAGGGTTTAAACAACGCATATTGCGGCAAGGGTGCCTCAAGCAGGCTGAAATTCTTATGATCTGAATCAACAGATTGTATACAACTTTAGGCTATCAGACTTATCGACACAATCTACCAGCCAAAGTATCAGCACCTGCCTATGATCGGCCCATCACCCACTGGAGTCCGAACCATGCACCTCAACCAACTGTTCAATGGCCTTCTGGCCGCGTACGCCTGCGGTAAGTGAAGGCCAAGCGCCCCTTGAAGCTGCTACCATGTCGTCCCAAGGCAGCTGCGCGCCGCCACCCTCACCTTCGACCCTAGAGGATCGCCCATGGCCAAACCTAATTACTCCTTCGCCAAACGTCAGAGAGACTTGGCCAAGGAACAGAAGAAAGAGGAAAAACTACAACGCAAGAAAGCCGCTGTCGATGAAGAAGCGGGCGCACTGAACGCGGAAGGTGAAGTGGCAGCAGACGAGACTGAAACCCCGAAAGACCCGGCTGAATAATTATTTACTGTAGGAGCGAGCTTGCTCGCGAAGAACGTCAACGATAACGCGGGAAGCCAAGATCAACGCGGCGCCCTCAGGTTCTTCGCGAGCACGCTCGCTCCTACATCAGCGGCATCACCGTCACCCGCACCTCCGGGTCATGGCTCCCTCCCCCCAGAATCACCCCCCGCAACGGCGATACATCGGAGAAATCCCGGCCCCAGGCCAAGGTGATGTGCTCCAGCGCCGGCTGCACATTGTTTGTCGGATCGAAATCCACCCAGCCCGATACCGGGCAATACACCGAGACCCAGGCGTGGGAGGCATCGGCGCCGATCAGCCGTGGCTGGCCGGGCGGTGGCTGGGTGAGCAGGTAGCCGCTGATGTAACGCGCCGCCAGGCCGCGCGAGCGCAGGCAGGCGAGCATCAGGTGGGCGAAGTCCTGGCACACGCCGCGACGGCGCTCCAGCACTTCCACCAGCGGCGTGGCGACCTGGGTGGCTTCGGCGTCGAAGGTGAATTCGCTGAAGATCTTTTCCATCAAGGCCTGCACACCCAATAGCAACGGTGCACCAGGGGGGAAACAGCTTTCGGAAAACTCGACGAAGGTTTTCTTCAGGTGCACGTAGGGCGATTCGAAGCGATAGCGACAGGCTTCGATCAACTCGGGCGACAGCGGCTGGCTGCTGTAGGTCAGGCTGTCGCGGGTCTGGTCCCAGGCGGGCGAGCGCTGGAAATCCAGCACGGGCCGCGCCAGCACTTCCACGGTCAATCCGGCGTTGACCAACAGTTCATCGTGGGGCCGTTCGAATGCCAGGCGGGTGATCGGGTTGCCGAACACGTCCAGCTCATCCCGGCGTGACGACGGCTGCGGGCTGATATCCAGTTGCTGGGCGCTGCAACGCTGCCAGTCGCACGGCCTCGGCCATAAATGTGCAAGCTGCTGGGCCAGGGACACCGGGCTGTCGTAGTGGTAATGGGTATCGTGGAAAATCTGGTAGCGCGCACTCATCACACCGACACCGTTTGCTGGCTGACATCATCCACATGGGCAAAGTGGCGCAAGGCCAAACGATCCGACACTTGCCCGCTCTCATCGGCGACCGCTTGCAGCAGGTCGGCCAGGCCTTCCAGCGCGGCACGCACACTGGACTCGCCAAACAACGGGTTCTCCAGGCAACCCAGGTCGAAACGCGCCAGGCGCTCCACCAACGGCGCCAGCCCGGTCTCCCGTGGGACGCCAAAATCATCGTTAAGACGGCGCAGCGTGCGGCTCACCAGTTTCAGTTGGAACACCACGGCGTGGGGGTTCTGCTCGTCCAGCAATAACAAATCCAGGACCGGGATCAGCTGCGGCACCGCCAGGTAGCGCGAGCGATAGGTGATACTACTGTTGCCCAGTTCCAACAACCACTCCAGCCCCGCTTGGTCGAACACCGCCACGCCGCGCAGGAATGCCGCCAGGCTGCTGCTGAGAAATTGCAGACGCTCGATGCGCCGGCCCATCATCAGAAAACGCCAGCCTTCGTCGCGGGTCATGTCGTCCAGGGCAAACCCGGACAGCGCCGCCAGGGACATCACCAGGCGGTTGAGGAAATCCAGCAACTCACCAAAATCCGGGCTTTCGCTTTCCAGTTCCAAGGCTTCGCGTTGCAGTTCTACCAAGGCCTGCCAGTTCTCACGGGATAATTTGCCGCGCACCTGGGACGCTGCCCACTGCAAGCGTTGCAGGTTGGCGCGCAGGCTCGACGGCCAATCATCGCCGAGCAAGGCCGCTTGCAAACGCTCGGGCAACTCGTCCTCCTCCGGCAGCAGGCGCAGGTTTTCACCCAGCTCGACCGCCGCCTGCAACGCCAGGGGGTCGTCACCGTCGACATAGCGCGCCAGCACGATGCGCAGCCAGCGTGCGCTGTTGTCGCAGCGTTCGCAGTAACGGCCGAACCAGAACAGGTTTTCCACTACGCGGGACGGTAGATAAGGGTCGCGGCGCACCAGGTCATGTGCACCAATTGCGCGTTGGGCGCGCCAATGCTCGCCACCGGTGGCGCGTTCGCCCAGCACCCAGGTGTCCTTGCTGGCGCCGCCGCGTTGCATCGACACCACTTCGGCATCGGCATCCGCCGCCACGCGGGTCAGGCCGCCGGGCAGTACACGGTAGCCGTCAGCGCTGGCCACGGCATATACCCGCATGCCGATGGCGCGGTGTTGCAAGTGATCCTCCACGGTGTGCCACACCGGCGCCTGGGACAGTTGCGCCAGTTCCTGGGCGACATAGGCGTAGGGCCGCGCACGCATGCGTTCGGCCAGGGCCTGGCGTTGTTCAGCGCTCAAGTCACGGCCAAACACCGGGGTAAACGTTTGTGATGGAAACGCCGGCTTGATCAGCAGTTCCGGCAGTTTCTCCAGGGCCTCGGCCAGCACCGGCGCCTCACCGCACCACCAGGTGGCGATGGACGGCAGGATGAGTTTTTCACCAAATAAAAACTCATTGATCTTCGGCAGAAAGCCGAGCAGACCCGGCGACTCCAGCACGCCGCTGCCCAAGGCATTGGCCACCAGCACATTGCCCTGGCGCACCGCGTCGAGCAGTCCGGGCACGCCGAGAGCGGAGTCGGTGCGCAATTCCAGCGGATCACAGAAATCGTCGTCGAGGCGACGCATGATCGCGTGCACCCGGCGCAGGCCACTGAGGGTTTTCAGGAACACCGTGCTGTCGCGCACCGTGAGGTCGCCGCCTTCCACCAGCGGGTAGCCGAGCTGGCGTGCGAGGTACAGGTGTTCGAAATAGCTCTCGTTGAAACGCCCAGGGGTGAGCAGCACGATCAGCGGTGGCTGGTCGTCGCTCGGCGCCTGGCGGGCCAGGGTTTCCTGGAGCGTGCGGAAGAAACCGGTGAGGTGCTGCACCTGCAAATCCCGGTACAGGTCCGGGAAGGCGCGGGACACGATGGTGCGGTTTTCCAGCGCATAACCGGCGCCCGAAGGCGCCTGGGTACGGTCGGCAGTGACCCACCAGCGACCATCCGGGGTACGCGCCAGGTCAACGGCATACAGGTGCAGAAACGCACCGTCAGGCGGTTGGATGCCCTGGCACGGCCAGAGGAAATTGTTATGCCCGAACACCAGCTCGGCCGGTAGCAGGCCTTCCTTGATCAAACGTTGCGGCCCGTAGAGGTCCGCCAGTACGGCGTTGAGCAAGCGCGCACGCTGGGCGATACCGGCTGACAGCTGCTGCCATTCATCGGCCGCCAGCACATGGGGCAGCAGGTCCAGTTCCCACGGGCGATCGGCGCCCTTGGGGTCGGCGTAGACGTTATAGGTCACGCCGTTTTCCTGGATCTGCCGGGTCAGCAGCGCCTGGCGCTGGGCCAACTGCGTGGGTGTGCTGCGTTGCAGGTGATCAAGCAAGCGCTGCCAATGGGCGCGCACTGCGCCACTGTCGTCCAGCAGTTCGTGATAAGTACCTGCGGTCAGCGGGTATTGGTCGAGCAAGTCGGGCATGGAACGCTCGGCAGAGGCAAAGGGGCTCAGTTTAATTCAAATTCACTGCAATCCCATGTGGAAGGGAGCTTTCTCCCTCCCACATGGGATTGCATTTAGTCATTCTTATTGGGGTGACGCCGCAGATCCAAGGTCATCGGGAATTCATCATTGATCACAACACTGGGCACGGTGAGCTTCCCAGGCGTGTGGCCGAGACGGAAAAACCGCGCCATGCGCCGACTCTCAGCCTCATTGGCGTTTACCGGCAAGCTGTCGTAGTTACGCCCGCCCGGATGCGCAACATGGTACTGACAGCCGCCCAGCGAGCGCTGCATCCAGGTGTCCAGCAGGTCGAACACCAGCGGCGCATGGACCGGGATGGTCGGTTGCAGGCAGTTGGCCGGTTGCCAGGCGCGGTAACGCACGCCGGCGACGAACTCACCGATGCGCCCGGTCGGTTGCAGCGGCACCGGGATGCCATTGCAGGTCAGCAGGTAGCGTTGCGGCGGCAGCCCGCTCAACTTCACCTGCAAGCGCTCCAGGGACGAATCCACATAACGCACCGTGCCGCCAACCGCGCCCTCTTCGCCCAGTACATGCCAAGGCTCCAGGGCCTGGCGCAGTTCCAGTTCGATCCCGCTGACGGCGTAATCGCCCACCTTGGGGAAGCGGAACTCCAGGTGCGCGGCGAACCATTCGGCCCGCAATGGGTAACCGGCGGCGTTCAACTCGACGATCACGTCTGCAAAATCCTGCTCGATAAAGTGCGGCAACAGGAAGCGGTCATGCAACTCGGTGCCCCAGCGCGCCAGTTTCGGCGGCGCATAGGGTTCACGCCAGAAGCGCGCGACCAAGGCCCGCAGCAGCAATTGCTGGGTCAGGCTCATGCGTGCGTGGGGCGGCATTTCAAAGGCACGCAACTCCAGCAGGCCCAAGCGGCCGGTGGCGCCATCCGGCGAATAGAGTTTGTCGATACAGAATTCGGCGCGATGGGTGTTGCCCGTCACGTCGATCAACAGGTTGCGCAGCAGGCGATCCACTAACCACGGCGGGCATTCTTCACCCGGCTGCGGCATTTGGGCAAAGGCGATTTCCAGCTCATACAGCGCGTCGTTGCGGGCTTCGTCCACCCGCGGGGCCTGGGAGGTCGGGCCGATAAACAGGCCGGAAAACAGGTACGACAGCGACGGGTGGTTATGCCAATAGCTGATCAGGCTGCGCAGCAGGTCGGGCCGGCGCAGGAATGGCGAATCCTTGGGCGTCGCGCCCCCCAGCACAAAGTGGTTACCCCCGCCGGTGCCGGTGTGGCGGCCGTCGATCATGAACTTCTCGGTGGTCAGCCGGGTTTGCCGCGCCTCCTCGTAGAGGAATTCGGTGCGTTCCACCAACTCGTCCCAGGTCGCGGACGGCTGCACATTGACCTCGATCACACCCGGATCCGGCGTGACGCGGAAGTTGCTCAGGCGCATATCGAACGGTGGTTCGTAGCCTTCCAGCAACACCGGGCAGTGCAGTTCCTCGGCGGTCGCTTCGATGGCGGCCACCAACTCCAGGTAATCCTCGACGCGCTCCAGGGGCGGCATAAACAGGTACAGGCGCCCTTCCCGCGCTTCGGCACACAGGGCGGTGCGGGTCAGCCAGTCAGCGGACTCGTCGACCTCGGGCACTCGCTCGTCGCTCGGCGCGGGGTCGCCATGGCTTTGCAGTTGCGTGCTGGTCGGCAGTTCCGGCTGATCCTGGTTAGGGTCGGTCGGGTGCACAAACGGATACTCCGCCGCCGTCACCCACGGCTGCGAGGCCAACGGCAGGCGATAGCCCAGCGGCGAATCCCCCGGCACCAGGCGGCAATGGTTATCGCGCAGGTACCAGCGCCCGCTCTGCCAGCGGTCATTGGCGGCGGTGCGTGCCAGCGGCAGCACCTGGCCGATGACTTTATCCAGGCCCTGGCTGAACACTTTGCGCAAACGCTCGCGCTCCAGGTCGTCGCTCAGGCGCGGGTCCTGGGCGGTGACGTTTTGCGGCAACGCGCCTTCGCGCCACAGGTAGTAGAAGTTGTCTTCGAAGGCCGGAAATACAAAGCGCGCCGGCAACTTCAGGCGCTCGGCGACACTCGCCAGGAAGCGCCCGGCCAGTACGCCATCGGCGCCGTAGTCCTGTTGTTCATCGGCGATCAGCGCGCTGTTGTGCCAGATAGGCACGCCGTCACGGCGCCAGTAGCAGTTAAGCGACCAACGCGGCAATTGCTCGCCGGGGTACCACTTGCCCTGGCCGAAGTGCACCAGGCCCTTGGGCGCGTAGTGTTTGCGCATGCGCTGGAACAGTTCGGCGGACAAGCGACGCTTATCCGGCCCGAGGGCTGCGGTGTTCCACTCGGCGCCGTCAGGGTCGTCGATGGAGACGAAGGTCGGCTCGCCGCCCATGGTCAGGCGCACATCATCCTTGAGCAGGTCGCCATCGATCTGCCGGCCCAGGGCCTGGATCGCCAGCCATTGCTCTTCGGTGTAGGGCTTGGTGACCCGTGGCGCTTCCCAGATGCGCTCCACCGACATTTCGTGGGTAAATTCGCACTCGCACGGTTCCACCAGCCCACTGATCGGCGCGGCGGACGATGGATCAGGACTACAGGCCAAGGGGATGTGCCCTTCACCGGCGAACAGCCCGGAAGTGGCATCCAGGCCGATCCAGCCGGCGCCAGGCAAATACACTTCGCACCAGGCATGCAGGTCGGTGAAGTCGACTTCGGTGCCGGAAGGACCGTCGAGGGCTTTGACGTCGGCGGTCAGTTGGATCAGATAACCGGACACAAACCGCGCCGCCAACCCGAGGTTGCGCAGCAATTGCACCAGCAACCAGGCCGAATCACGGCAGGAGCCGGAAGCGTTTTCCAGGGTGAATTCCGGGGTTTGCACGCCCGGCTCCATGCGGATCAGGTAGCCGATGTCGGCGGCCAGGCGCTGGTTGAGGCCCACCAGGAAGTCCACGGCCGGCAGCGGCGTACGGTCGATACCGGCCAGGTAGGCGGCAAACTTCGGCGTCAGCGGCAGGGTTTCCAGGTATGGCGCCAGCTCGCGCTGCTCATCGGCGGCGTAGCTGAAGGGGATTTTTTCGGCGTAGGGCTCAAGGAAAAAGTCGAACGGGTTGAACACCGCCATCTCGGCGACCAGGTCGACTTCGATGCGCAACTCGTCAGTTTTTTCCGGGAACACCAACCGCGCCAGATAATTGCCCTGGGGGTCTTGCTGCCAATTGATGAAATGCTGCTCGGGCAGCACTTTGAGTGCGTAGGACAAAATCCGCGTGCGGCTATGGGCCGCCGGGCGCAAACGCACAATCTGCGGGCCAAGTTCGACAGCGCGGTCATAGCGGTAATGCGTAACGTGGTGCAACGCGACATGAATCGACACGGCGGCCTCCTGCGAGCCAGGGCATGAACACAACGCGCGCAAGACTTATGCCAGAGCGGCGGTCATTGCGCTTTATCGTAAGACCCGGTGCAATACAGCACCAAAACGGCGCTGTGGCTGCGGTAATGGTGCGAGGGTTGCACATATTTGTGGCGGGAGTGGGTAACGGAGTAGCGAATGGGTGGGCGGCAAGGTGGGGAATTACCTCGATTTCTTTATTCTTATGATTGCGCGCTCGTGTTTACGCCGCTTTTCAATGGCCACCCCTACCTTCTCGCGCATATGGCGAAGTTCTACGGTTTTGGCACGCAGTTCTCGATGGCGTTTGCTACTAAGCAGTACTAGGCCGAGCAGCGGCCACACGATGCTTTCTGCGTAAATAAATGGGTGCGGTGAAAATCGAAAAGCCGGTAAAGCGATCAATAGGCAGGCGATGAAAATGCCATACATGCCCCAGACCCATTTTGGTCGCCCGTAGGCGATCATGGCATTGCAGAGGGTAATAAAGAGGGCCAACACTACACAGGCACTTTCAGCAGCAGGTGCCGATAACGCCCAGGGAGCGGTACGTGGATAGTAGTGTTCAAGGAGCGCCACAACGGCGGTCCCGCCCAAAATACTCATAAAAAGCGCACCTATAAAGACGGGAAAGTAACGCAAAAGAAAAGGGCGTACTGGAATGAGATACTGCTTTGTAAAAAAACTCATCCTGGGACGTCCTCATACAACCCAACCGCGATGATCCGGATGTTCCCGGACCGTACACTGCCAGCAACGCTCGATAATGCACCAAGGGCGTCCAGCATCTGCAAGATGGTCCCACGCCTTACTTCTGTAGAGGTGTGGCGCTTGGGCATCTCTCCAGCCACTTGCTTTAATTTGATCATTTTTCGAGTCATTTGCGGATGGTTAATACTGAGTAACTCGTTTGTAAGCTTAGCGCGCTCCTGCCGATTCAAGCCTTTAAGTACTTGGTGCGTATTTTTCCCCGTTGCCTTTTTAAGCGTATTGACGAATCGGATCGTAGACATTGCAGTGTTGCCGGCGCCCAACAATGAGGCCGCGTCCAGCCCCCCCATTACGGCTTGGTACCATTCATTGCTGTCTAATTTGTCATTCAGTGCGGGGTTTACAAATTCATTTCGTGTTCGTCGCAAGCCGATGGCGCATTGGAAGGTACTGGCTGACGCTCCAACAACACTAATCGCAGCCGCAACCCCACTTCCCCCAAAAGTAAACGGACTCAACGCTAATCCCCCCACTATTACGAACCAACTAATCACCGCCGAAGTACACGCAAACCCCGCATTCACCGCCTCAAACGCCACCTGCGACTCACGCGGTTCATTCGCCAGCCGCCGTGCAAACTCCACCCGCCCGACATAGCTTGGCGCCTCACGCAAAATCACCTTCTTCGGCGCCACACTGCAAATCGGCTGAAACTCACGCAACACAACCGCCCGCAGCTGAGCATCGAGATACACGACCCCCGCGCCAACGATGGCGGGATCGGCATCAATCGCCGCAAACACCTTTCGCAGATCAATACTGCTTTCAACCCACTGCCGCGTCGTGAGGTGCGCACTGGGAAACCCGTCTTTCAACACGCTGGAAGTCATCCCTTTACTCCGGTTTTTCACAAGAGCACAGAGGTTAAAGACTGGTTATCCCCAAAAAATGTCAGAAGCTTCGCTTTAACCAGACAGACACTTCCTGATCACGATGTAGCACCTTGTAGGCCATATCCCGAATAGGAAAAAGTACGCCCCGCGCCACTACCGGCGAGCAACCAAACAGGGAGCGACCATGGCAACCGATATGTTTTTGAAGCTGGGGGACATCAAGGGTGAGTCCAAGGATCAGGTGCATCGCGATGAAATCGAGATCAGCAAATGGGGCTGGGGCATGTCCCAGACAGGCTCCATGCATACCGGCAGCGGCGGCGGTGCCGGCAAGGTCAATATTGAAAACCTGTCCATCTCCAAGGTCATGGACAAATCTTCACCCAACCTGATGATGGCCTGCTCTACTGGCAAGCATTACCCCGAGGCCAGGCTGGTGGTGCGCAAGGCTGGCGGCAGCAGTGCCGTGGAGTATCTGGTGATCACGATGAAGGAGGTCATGGTCATCTCGTACCAGACCGATGCGGTAACGACAGACGACACATTGACTGAAGTCATCGGCCTGAACTTCGCCACGGTCGAAGTCAGTTACCAGCCGCAGAAAGCCGATGGTGGCAAGGACGGCGGCGCCGTCAAGTACGGCTGGAACATTCGCCAGAACATCAAAACCTGAAAATACGCGCCGGGACCACACTCCAGCCCCGGCGTACTCACGTTTGTCCCAAGGTGCGAAGACACAGGTGACGAATCTACTCAGTCAACGGGCTCTTCGCTGTGCGATGACGGCTTGGCGCAGGCGGCGGACTTCCAGCAGCCGTTGGCGCATTTCGCGGTGGCGCCTGCTGTTGAGCAACAGCAGGCCCAGCAACGGAAACAGCACCGCCGAGCCATAGACCAGGGTGTTGATACCGTATTGAATCATCGGCAACACGAACAACAGGCAACACACCAGGTAGCCCGCCACGAGCCGGGTGGCCCAGCGATACCCGCGAGCGATCATCACGCTGCCAAAAACCAGCACCGCCACCAGCACCAGGATCGCAGCCCCCGAATAGCTGGACTTGAGCGCTGGATCAACCCCGCGCAGGTACGTCACACCGGCCATGGATACCGCCGCCGAGCCGGAGAAGATCGCCATGAAAATCGTCCCCATGAAGACCGGGAAATAGCGCGCGAGGAAACCGTTTATCGAAGGCGGCTCCTTCACATGCGACTACTCGATCTGACGGTTGATTTGACCGCCTGCCGAATGCGACGGATTCCCACGAGTTTCGTGCGCATCTCTCGTTGAACCTTGCTGTTAAGTGTCAATAATCCGAGCAATGGGAATAACAGCGCCAACCCATAAAGGACTTTGTGAGGCTGGAATTGAACCATCGGAACTACAAACAGTAGACAGGCGACATAGATACCGACCATTACCCACACCCAGGAGGGTCGGCCCCGCAAAATCATAAAGTTGCTATGAACCGTCAACAGAATGAGCAGCGCCCCGGCAGACATGATCTTGAGCCCCACTTGAGCCATCGGCGCATCACGAAAATAGGTGATGAACGCCAGCGCCACAGCCAACGCTAAAGAAAAACACGCAGCAAATACGCCGCCCATAAACGTCAGAAAGTATTGTCTGAAAAAGTCGCGTAGCGTCATCAATTCGCTCATTCGCTTACCTCCTCGTACAGTCCAATCGCGATGGTGTTGACGTTTCCGGAGTAGGCACTCCCGCCAAACCCAACGCTTGCGCCCAGGACGTCTTTGATCTGGGTAGTAGTGCTGTGCTTGAGCTGCGTAGGGGTGAAACGCTTGGTGAGTTCGCCCGACGCCTGCCTCAATTTGATCATCTTCGCGGTCAAGCTGGGATGGTTGATGCTCAGCAGCTCTTTCGTCAGCTTGGCTCTTTCCTGGCGATTCAAACCGCGAAGCACATCACGCAGGCTCTTGCCCGTCGATGCTTTGGCGGCCCTGACCAGCTTGACCGTCGTCAGGGCCGAAGCGCCCACGCCTGCCAGTGATACGGCGTCCAGCACGATGGACGCATTCTGGTACCAGCCTTCACTGTCGAGCGAATCCTTGACCTCAGGTTTGGCGACTTCCAGCGCTGTTCGGGCAATGCCGTTGAAACACTGAAGCGTACTTGCGCCGGCAGCCGCATACCCCACTACAACGATGACGGAACTGGCGCCAGCGCTGAAAGGCACCAGAATTGTTCCACTGGCGATCGCAGCCCAACTGATGACCGCCCCCAAGCAGGAGATTCCGGTATTCACGGCTTCGCCAATCAGTCGCGATTCTCGAGGATTGCTCACGACATGTTGAGCAAACTGTGTTGGCGCAATGTACTTCTGCGCTTCACGCAAAATGATGCGCTTGGGCTTGATGCTGCAGATGGGCTTGAATTCGCGCAGGGTAATGACGTTGAAGTCGGCGTCGATATACACCACCCCCGCGCCGACGATGCTGGGGTCGGCGTCGATAGCCGCGAACAGCCGTGGCAGGTTGATCTGGCTTTCGATGCGCTGGCGCGCCATGAACTGGGAGCGGTTGGAGTCCATGCCGATGTTGAGCAGGGGGTTGCTCATGGGGTGATCTTCCTTGAAATAGGTGGTGTCTGAACTGGCACTTTCGCGAGCAAGCCCGCTCCCACAGTTGACCGAGCTCCAGCATGAGAATGCGGTCGAATGTGGGAGCGGGCTTGCTCGTGAAGGCGATTCAATGGGCGCCACCTTAACAAACAGGTTTCCCACCCGCTAGAAAGCAAAACGCCAGCACGAGGCTGGCGTTTTGCATTTCAGGCTGCGATCAACGCGGTACGACCGGCTTACGCGCAGGCTTCTTGCCTTTGCCCTTGGCTGCGTCGGTGCGTTCCTTGGCGGCCTGCTTGTTGCGCACCATGGCCGCAGCCTTGGCTTGCTCACGCTTGTCCCACGGGTTGCTGCCGTCGCTGCCACGGGGCGGCAGGCCGGTGTGCTGGGTAAGGATCTTGGTGGTGGTTTCCTTGGCGACCTTGTGGCTACCGGCCGGCGTCGAGTTCTTGCGACGGGCGCTCTGGTAGCTGTCGGTGGTCGGCTGGTGCAGCGGGATCAGTTGGTCCTTGCCCGGCCCGATCAGGTCGGCACGGCCCATGCGGGTCAGCGCTTCACGCAGCATCGGCCAGCCTTTCGGGTCGTGATAGCGCAGGAACGCCTTGTGCAGACGGCGCTGCTCCTCGCTCTTGACGATGGTCACCGCGTCGCTCTTGTAGGTGACCTTGCGCAGCGGGTTCTTGCCCGAGTGGTACATCGCGGTGGCAGTGGCCATCGGTGACGGGTAGAACGCCTGCACCTGGTCGGCGCGGAAGCCGTTGCCCTTGAGCCACAGGGCCAGGTTCATCATATCTTCATCGGTGGTGCCCGGGTGGGCCGCGATGAAGTACGGGATCAGGTACTGCTCCTTGCCCGCTTCCTTGGTGTACTTCTCGAACATGCGCTTGAACTTGTCATAGCTGCCAATGCCCGGCTTCATCATCTGGTTGAGCGGACCTTCCTCGGTATGTTCCGGGGCGATCTTGAGGTAACCACCGACGTGGTGGGTGACCAGCTCTTTGACGTATTCCGGTGACTCGACCGCGAGGTCGTAGCGCAGGCCGGAAGCGATCAGGATCTTCTTCACACCAGGCAATGCACGGGCGCTGCGGTACAGCTGGATTAACGACGAGTGGTCGGTGTTCAGGTTCGGGCAGATGCCGGGGAACACGCACGACGGCTTGCGGCACGCGGATTCGATTTCCGGGCTCTTGCAGGCAATGCGGTACATGTTCGCGGTCGGGCCGCCGAGGTCGGAGATCACGCCGGTGAAGCCTGGAACCTTGTCGCGGATCTCTTCGATTTCGCGAATGATCGACTCTTCAGAACGGTTCTGGATGATCCGGCCTTCGTGCTCGGTGATCGAGCAGAAGGTGCAGCCGCCGAAGCAGCCACGCATGATGTTCACCGAGAAGCGGATCATGTCGTAGGCCGGGATTTTTTCCTTGCCGTACGCCGGGTGCGGAACACGGGCGTAAGGCATGCCGAACACGTAGTCCATTTCTTCGGTGGTCATCGGAATGGGCGGCGGGTTGAACCATACGTCCACTTCGCCATGCTTCTGCACCAGGGCGCGGGCGTTGCCTGGGTTGGTTTCCAGGTGCAACACGCGGTTGGCGTGGGCATAGAGCACGGCATCGCCACGGACTTTTTCCACCGAGGGCAGGCGGATCACGGTCTTGTCGCGGGTCATGCGCGGGCTGGCCAAAATCTGCACGACCTTGGCTTCTTCCGGATCATCAACCGGCCCCTTTTCCTGCTCGATGGCGCAGGCCTGGGTGTCCTGGGTGTTGACGTACGGGTTGATGATCTTGTCGACCTTGCCCGGACGGTCGATACGCGTGGAGTCCACTTCGTACCAGCCGGCAGGGGTGTCGCGACGGATGAACGCGGTGCCGCGCACATCGGTGATGTCTTCGATCTTGTGGCCCCACGACAGGCGCTGGGCGACTTCGACGATGGCCCGCTCGGCGTTGCCGTACAGCAGGATATCGGCGGTGGCGTCGATCAGGATCGAGTTACGCACGCGGTCCTGCCAGTAGTCGTAGTGGGCGATGCGGCGCAGGGAGGCTTCGATGCCACCGAGCACGATCGGCACGTTCTTGTAGGCTTCCTTGCAACGCTGGCTGTACACCAGGCTGGCGCGGTCCGGGCGTTTGCCGGCCATGCCGCCTGGGGTGTAGGCGTCGTCGGAGCGGATTTTCTTGTCGGCGGTGTAGCGGTTGATCATCGAGTCCATGTTGCCGGCCGCGACGCCGAAGAACAGGTTCGGCTCGCCGAGCTTCATGAAGTCGTCTTTGGACTGCCAGTTCGGCTGGGCAATGATCCCGACGCGGAAGCCCTGGGACTCCAACAGCCGGCCGATGATGGCCATGCCGAACGATGGGTGGTCCACGTACGCATCACCGGTGACGATGATGATGTCGCAGGAATCCCAGCCAAGCTGATCCATCTCCTCCCTGCTCATGGGCAGGAATGGCGCAGGACCGAAACATTCGGCCCAGTACTTGGGATAGTCAAATAACGGCTTGGCTGTTTGCATGACGGTGACCGGTGTTGAGATGAAAAATCGCGGGCGCGGAATATAGCACAAATTTTGACCAATTCCGACGGTAATGGTCGGAATTGAGCAGAAGGGTTATTCGTCGTCGTCGAAGTTGTAGCTGCCCGGCGCCAGGTTCTCGAAGCGCGTGTATTTGCCGATGAACGCCAGGCGGATAAAGCCGATCGGCCCGTTCCGCTGCTTGCCGATAATGATTTCGGCAATGCCTTTGTGCTCGGTCTCGGGGTGATACACCTCGTCGCGGTACACGAACATGATCACGTCAGCATCCTGCTCGATCGCTCCGGATTCCCGCAAGTCGGAGTTCACCGGGCGTTTGTTGGGGCGTTGTTCCAGGGAACGGTTGAGCTGGGACAGCGCGACTACCGGGCAGTTGAATTCCTTGGCCAGGGCCTTGAGGGACCGGGAGATCTCGGAAATCTCGTTGGTCCGGTTATCGCCACTGGAGCCCGGGATCTGCATCAACTGCAGGTAGTCGATCATGATCAGGGCGATATCACCGTGCTCACGTACCAGGCGACGGGTACGTGCACGCATCTCGGAGGGGCTGATACCGGCAGTGTCATCGATGAACAGCTTGCGATCGTTGAGCAGGTTGACCGCCGAGGTCAGGCGCGGCCAATCGTCGTCTTCGAGGCGACCGGCCCGTACCTTGGTCTGGTCGATTCGGCCGAGGGACGACAGCATACGCATGATCAACGATTCGCCTGGCATCTCGAGGGAGTACACCAGTACGGTCTTGTCGCTGCGCAGCACGGCGTTTTCCACCAGGTTCATCGCAAAGGTGGTTTTACCCATGGATGGACGGCCGGCGACGATGATCAGGTCGGACGGCTGCAGGCCGCTGGTCTTCTCGTCAAGGTCGGTATAGCCGGTGGAAATACCGGTGATGGCGTTATCGGTGTTGAACAAGGTATCGATGCGGTCGATGGCCTTGGTCAACAGGTCGTTGACGCTGACCGGGCCGCCGGTTTTCGGGCGTGCTTCGGCAATCTGGAAGATCTGGCGCTCGGCTTCGTCGAGGATCTCGGCAGCGGTGCGGCCTTCGGGGTTGAAGGCACTGTCGGCGATTTCGGTGCTGATGCCGATCAACTGGCGCAAGGTCGCCCGCTCGCGAACGATCTGGGCATAGGCCTTGATGTTGGCGACGGACGGCGTGTTTTTTGCCAGCTCGCCGAGGTAACCCAGGCCGCCCACCTGGGAGGTCTGGCCTTCCTTGTCCAGCTGTTCGGCCAGGGTCACCACGTCGATTGGCGAGTTCTGGTCGGCCAGCTTGGCGATGGCGCGGAAGATCAGGCGGTGGTCATGGCGATAGAAGTCACCGTCCGAGACTTGATCCAGCACGCGTTCCCAGGCGTTGTTGTCCAGCATCAAGCCACCGAGCACGGCCTGTTCGGCCTCGATGGAATGCGGCGGCACCTTCAGGGCAGCGGTTTGCAGATCGTATTGCTCAGGAGCTGAAATATCGTTCATGGCCACTTGGAATTTGGGGGTTGTAGAAAAACAAAAGGCACGACCTGTAAACAGGATCGTGCCCGATGTTAACCGCCTGGCACGCGAGGTGCCAGCCAGTTAGGTGCTGCTTAAGCTGCTACCACGACAACGCGTACGGTGGCTTCAACTTCGGCGTGCAGGTGCACGGCTACGTCGAATTCGCCTACGTTGCGGATGGTGCCGTTCGGCAGACGAACTTCGCTCTTCTGCACTTCAACGCCGGAGGCGGTCAGTGCATCAGCGATGTCGTGGGTGCCGATCGAACCGAACAGCTTGCCTTCGTCACCGGCGGTGGCAGTGATAGTCACTTCCAGCTCAGCCAGTTGGGCAGCGCGAGTTTCGGCCGAAGCTTTCTTGTCTGCTGCTGCTTTTTCCAGCTCAGCACGACGCTCTTCAAACGCAGCCAGGTTGGCAGCGGTTGCAGCGGTGGCTTTGCCGTATGGCAGCAGGTAGTTACGACCGTAGCCGGCCTTAACGTTCACTTTGTCGCCCAGGTTGCCCAGGTTGGCGACTTTTTCCAGAAGGATCAGTTGCATGTGAAAATCCTCTAACTTTTAACCTTCACCGTTCGCGTTATCGGCGTCTTTCGGCGCCAGACGACCGCGAAAATCAATCAGGCCGTCGACAATGGCCAAAACCACGAGTAACGGATAGATCAGCTGCATGAACAGCAACATCGTGACGTACAACCCCACCAGCCAAAACTTGGCCAGGCGCTTCTGCGCCACCAGCCCGTGAATCAGGGCCAATCCGGCAAACACCAGCGGTACGCTGCAAAACAGCACCAACAAGGCCGCCTGTGAACCGAAGTACGGTCCGACAGCCATGAGTGCCAGCAGCAACATCGCCGGGCCCACGGGGATTCTGATACTGCGAAATTCGCGACCAAAACCACCCGGGTTGTACAACAACGCCTGCCAGTAACGCCCAAGCATCAGGCTCAGCACACTGACGATCTGCATCATTACCGCCATAAGGCCGATCAGGGCCGGTGCAATCAGTGTCGCAAGACGCGCTCGCTCATCTACCGAAAGCTGCTGGTAGAGTTCCCCGAGGGCCAGCGGCAGGATCTTGACGATCTCCTGCGCCAGCGCCTCGATTTGCGGGCGGAAAGCCGCGTCAATCAACACTGAAAACACCAACCCCAATGCCACGCTGACCAGCAGCGTGCGGACCCAGGACTCACTTGCGCGCAAAACCAACGCAAGGCTCGACGACCCCAGCAGCACCAAAAGCACTTTGGGTTCGCCCACTTGCAGCCACCAGATCAAGGCAGCCACAACTCCCAGGGCCAGGACGCCAAAGGCATCCCGCAAACCGCGCCGCAGCAGCACAAGGCAACCCGCGGCAGCACCCAACCAATAAAGCAACGGCAATGCCGCACATCCAGCCACTACCAGAGTGGCCTGCACGCGACCGCGCATGATGAACTCAGCTAAGGCGCGCATGCATTCAATCCCTTACTACTTGTCGACTGCCCGGTCTCAGCGGCCGTGGCTGTCGGTGTAGGCCAGCAGGGCCAGGAAGCGGGCGCGCTTGATAGCGGTGGCCAGCTGACGCTGATAACGTGCTTTGGTACCGGTGATACGGCTTGGAACGATTTTGCCGGTCTCGGATACGTAGGCTTTCAGAGTGTTGAGATCTTTGTAATCGATCTCCTTCACTTCTTCAGCGGTGAAGCGGCAAAACTTACGACGACGGAAGAAACGTGCCATTTGATAGGCTCCTTAATAAGGTCCGTGGATTACTCGTCAGCGTTATCGCTGCTGTCGCTGTCATCACTATCAGCGCTATCAGCGCCTTCGTGCTCAGGACGGTCGCGACGCTCACGGCGCTCACTGCGGTTTTCTTCAGCCTTGAGCATCTCGGATTGGCCGGTAACGGCTTCTTCGCGACGGATGACCAGGTTACGGATCACTGCATCGTTGTAGCGGAAGTTGTCTTCCAGCTCGGCCAGGGCCTTGCCAGTGCATTCAACGTTCAGCATCACGTAGTGAGCCTTGTGAACATTGTTGATTGCGTAGGCCAGTTGACGACGACCCCAATCTTCCAGACGGTGGATTTTGCCGCCGTCTTCTTCGATCAGCTTGGTGTAACGCTCAACCATGCCGCCGACTTGCTCGCTTTGATCCGGGTGGACCAAAAAGATGATTTCGTAATGACGCATGAATGCTCCTTACGGGTTGTAGCCTGCCGCTCAAAAACGGTCAGACAAGGAGTGAATGACACTTATGGATCCTGCCGCAGGGAGGCACATCGGTGCCTGCCAGGAAGGCAAGGGGCGCAATTGTAGAGAAGGGGAAGAACGGGCGCAAGGTGATTGGTGATTATTTGAACAATCTCCCAAGCACCACAAAAGCAAATGTGGGAGAGCGCTTGCTCCCGATAGCAGTGGGTCAGTCACAGCGTCTGTCGCTGAAACACCGCTATCGGGGGCAAGCCCCCCCCACATGTGGGTTCTATACCAGGCTTAGAATTACTTCTTCGCCTTGACCTTGGCACCACGCTGGCGCTGGGCTTCAAACAGGCACACGCCGGTCGCGACCGACACGTTCAGGCTGCTGACACTACCGGCCATCGGCAGGTGCACCAGGTAATCGCAATGCTCGCGGGTCAGGCGACGCATGCCCTTGCCTTCAGCACCCATGATCAGGATGGTCGGACCGGTGAGGTCCTGGTCATAAATACTGACCTCGGCCTCTCCCGCGGTGCCCACGACCCACAGGCCGCGCTGTTGGAGTTTCTCCAGGGTGCGCGCCAGGTTGGTCACGGCCACCAGCGGAATCACTTCCGCCGCGCCACAGGCGACTTTACGCACAACCGGCGTCAAGGTAGCCGACTTGTCTTTAGGCACAATCACCGCCAGCGCACCGGCAGCATCGGCCGAACGCAGGCATGCGCCAAGGTTGTGCGGGTCGGTCACGCCGTCCAACACCAGCAGCAGCGGTGCACCTTCGGTACGGTCGAGCAGCTCGTCGAGCATCGCTTCACCCCAGACCTGGCTCGGACTGACGTCCGCAACCACGCCCTGGTGGACGCCTTCAACCCACACGTCCATCTCACGACGCTCGGCCTGGCCGATGGCGACCTTGTTTTGCGTAGCCAACTCGACCAACGCCTGTACGCGCGGCTCGCTGCGGCCTTCGGCCAGCCACACTTGCTTGACGCGTTTAGGGTGGTGACGCAGCAGTGCTTCTACGGCGTGTACGCCGTAGATTTTTTCCAGACTCATGACTTGGCCTTAGGTTTGCGCGACCCGCCGCTTTTCGCGGGGGCCGAACCCGCTTTTGGCGGGCCTTTACGGTGTTTACTTGGCTTGCTCGACGGCTTTTCCGCCCCCAGGGACTTTCCCCCAGACGCCGCTTTACCACCGCTTTTGGCTTCGTTGAGCAACTGCTGCTTCAACTCACGGCTCTTGCGCAGTTCGGCGTTTTTCGCCGCAGCATCGCTTGGGCGATAGGCTTCGGGGGCCTTGTCCTTGGCAGATGAACGACGACCTGCCTTGGCTGGCGCGGGCTCGGCGACCGCCGCTTTCGCAGGTGCCGCTTTACCTTTGGCAGCCGGCGTCGCGGTTTCGCTGCCACGTTTTTTACGACCAGCCGGCTCAACGGGCTTGTCGGGCATGCCGAAGTCGATCTTGCGCTCGTCGAGGTCGACGCGCATGACCTGCACTTCGACGGTATCACCCAAACGGAAGCTGCGACCGGTACGTTCACCCGCGAGGCGGTGGTGCACAGGGTCGAAGTGGTAGTAATCACCCGGCAAGGCGGTGACGTGCACCAGGCCTTCGACGTAGATGTCGGTCAGCTCGACGAACAGGCCAAAACCGGTCACGGCGGTGATCACGCCTGGGAACGACTCGCCCACACGGTCCTTCATGAACTCGCACTTGAGCCAGTTCACCACGTCGCGGGTGGCTTCGTCGGCGCGGCGTTCGCTCATGGAGCACTGCTCGCCCAGTTGTTCCAGGGCCGCTTCGTCGTACGGATAGATCCGTGCTTTCGGAATAGTCATGGCACCGGCGCGCTTGACGTGCGGGGTGTTCTGCTTGGAGTGGATCACGCTGCGGATTGCGCGGTGCGTGAGCAAGTCCGGATAACGACGAATCGGCGAGGTGAAGTGGGTGTACGCTTCATAATTCAGGCCGAAGTGGCCCTGGTTATCGGCGCTGTACACCGCCTGGCTCAGGGAACGCAGCATCACGGTCTGGATCACATGATAATCCGGACGGTCCTTGATGCTGGCCAACAGTGCCTGGTAGTCCTTCGGCGTCGGGCCATCCTTGCCTTTATGCAGGGACAGGCCGAGTTCGCCGAGGAACGCGCGCAGTTTTTCCAGGCGCTCCGGCGGCGGGCCATCGTGCACACGGTAGAGCGCAGGAATTTCGTGCTTTTTCAGGAACTCGGCAGTGGCCACGTTGGCCGCCAGCATGCATTCCTCGATCAGCTTGTGTGCATCGTTACGGGTGGTCGGGGTGATCGCGGCGATCTTGCGCTCGGAACCGAAGACAATCCGGGTTTCCTGGGTCTCAAAATCGATCGCGCCACGCACATGACGGGCCCCAAGCAACACCTTGTAAAGCGCGTAGAGCTGCTTGAGGTGCGGGACTACGTGCCCGTACTCACCACGCAACGCCTTGGCTTCACTGGTTTTCGGCTGTTCCAGGATGGTGCTGACCTTGTTGTAGGTCAGGCGCGCCTGGGAGTGGATTACCGCCTCGTAGAACTGGTAGTCGGTCATCTCGCCGGTTTTCGAGATGGTCATCTCGCACACCATGGCCAAACGGTCGACTTTCGGGTTCAGGGAGCACAGGCCGTTGGACAGCTGCTCAGGCAGCATCGGGATCACGCGCTCAGGGAAATACACGGAATTGCCGCGTACCTGGGCTTCGTTATCCAGGGCCGAACCGATCTTCACATAGCTGGAGACGTCGGCAATCGCGACGAACAACTTCCAGCCGCCGGAAAACAGGCGCAGCTTGCCGGGCTTGGCTTCGCAATAGACCGCATCATCGAAGTCGCGGGCATCTTCACCGTCAATGGTGACGAACGGCAGATGGCGCAGGTCGATGCGTTTTTCTTTGTCCTTGTCTTCGACTTCCGGCTTGAGCTTGGCGGCTTCTTTGAGCACAGCCTCAGGCCAGACGTGAGGAATATCGTAGGTGCGCAGCGCGACGTCGATTTCCATGCCCGGCGCCATGTAATTGCCGACCACTTCAACGATGTCGCCCTGGGGCTGGAAGCGCGCAGTGGGCCAGTGGGTGATTTTCACCTCGACGAACTGGCCGACCTTGGCGGCGCCATTGCGGCCCGGGGTAATCAGCACTTCCTGCTGGACCTTCGGGTTATCCGGCACAACAAAGCCGATACCGCCTTCTTCGAAGTAACGGCCGACGATGGACTCGTGGGCACGGGACACCACTTCGACGATCACGCCCTCACGGCGACCGCGACGGTCCAGGCCGGACACACGCGCCAAGGCACGGTCGCCATCGAACACCAGACGCATTTGCGCCGGGCTCATGAACAGGTCATCACTGCCGTCATCCGGGATCAGGAAGCCGAAGCCATCACGATGACCGGCAATGCGGCCGAGGATCAGGTCGAGCTTATCCACAGGCGCGTAGGTGCCACGGCGGGTGTAGATCAGTTGAGCATCGCGCTCCATGGCACGCAAACGGCGGCGCAGGGCTTCGAGCTGGTCTTCGGTGGTCAGACCGAACTCTTCAACCAGTTGCTCACGGCTAGCAGGCGAACCCCGATCGGCGAGGTGCGCCAGGATCAGTTCGCGGCTAGGAATAGGGTTTTCATATTTTTCCGCTTCACGAGCGGCCTCGGGATCGAGGGACTGCCAATCGGCCATTAGAGATTTTTCACCTTGTCTATATGCGGGTTAGTTTGGCATACGCGTATTGAAACGGGAAATTTCAGGCATCAACAAGTGTTTAAAAGCCCTTTATGGCCCCCCGCCACGCACCTTGCACGACCACTGGAGAATTTTTCCAGGTTTTTTTCATAGCAGGGGTTTACAGCTAAAAATCCGCTCCGTATAGTGCGCGCCATCGACGACGGCAACGTTGTTGATGCTGCCCAGGTGGTGAAATTGGTAGACACGCCAGCTTCAGGTGCTGGTGATCGCAAGGTCGTGGAAGTTCGAGTCTTCTCCTGGGCACCAAATTCAGATCAAACCCGCGAAAGCGGGTTTTTTCGTTTCAGGCTTCTGATTTTTAACGAGAAAATTGATTTATATTTTTCGAATCAGGGGTTTACAGATTAAAACGCCCGCCGTATAGTTCGCCCCATCAACAGCGGCAACGTTGCTTGATAATGCCCAGGTGGTGAAATTGATAGACACGCCAGCTTCAGGTGCTGGTGATCGC
>NZ_LHVO01000044.1 GCF_001269925.1 Pseudomonas sp. MIACH | reverse complement strand
CGAACGCAGGCTTTGGAGCGTGGGTAACCCGGCAGGACGCCGGGTTAGCCGCGCTGGGCCAAGGATGGCCCATCGCGGCGGCCCACGCTCCAAAGCCTTCGTTCGGGCACACCGAGCCTAAGCGAGGTGCCGAGTGTTGGGGCGAAGCGTTTTTGGTTACTTTTGGCGCTCTTCCAAAAGTGACCCGCTGTAAGAGCGGAACCCTAAGCAGCCGTTACCGCAGCAACGGATACGCACTCAGTCCAATCCAAAAAAATGGTCGGCCCAAAGGCCGCCATCGGGGGCACGCCCCCTCCCACATTTTTCACACAAACCCCGCAAGAGGTACCCCCACAGAGGCATATCAACCCCGCGCCAAGCCCCCTACGCTACCCCATTGCGGAGGCCCAAACATGCTCACCCATCCCCATATCGTCCTCACCCTGCGTCGCCATCACCTGTTCAGCCAGCTCCCGGAAAAAACCTTCCAGGACGTCTGCACCCTGGCCAACCTCAAGCGCCTGCCAGGCCATGCGCCGTTGATGCACCAGGGCGACGCGGCCGAGCGTTTTTTCCTGCTGGTCAGCGGCCAGATCAAGCTGCACCGGGTCACGGGCGAAGGCCAGGAACACCTGGTGGAAATCATCCAGCCCGGCCAGACCTTTGCCGAAGCCCTGCTGTTCACCCAGGCCAAGGCCTATCCAGTGAGCGCCACCGCGCTCAAGGACAGTGTGCTGGTCAGCATCGAAGGCCAGCACTACCGCCGGGCCCTGGAGGACCAGCCGAAAGTTTGCCTGGCAATCCTCGCCAGCATGAGCATCCACCTGCACCAACGCCTCAAGGACATCGACACCCTGACCCTGGCCAACGCCAGCCGCCGGGTGATCAACTTCCTGTTCCAGGAGCGCGATGCGCTGAGTGGCGAGGTGGTGCTGCAAGTGCCCAAGCGCCTGGTGGCGTCGAAGCTGGGGATCCAGCCGGAGACCTTTTCAAGGATCCTGCACCGGCTGGTGGAAGGCGGGTTGATCGAGGTGCAGCGGCGCACCATTCGAATCCTCTGCGAAGAACAGTTGATGGGCTATCAGGCCGGCTGATCAGTGCCCGCTGTGGACCGCTGACGCCCGCCCCGCCCGCTCCAGATTCCGCCACAACCAGGGCGGCAACACATCCGGGTCCAAACTGTCGATCAGATTCTTCAACCCCAGCCCCAATTCCGTATCCCCCTCGATCACCAACCGGCGTCGAAAGAACAACGTATCCGGATCTTCCTGCCGGCTGGCGAGCAACAGAAACTCCCGCCAATTACCACTGATGCTCACCTGCGCCTCGGCCTTTTGCGCAATCCGCAACCCGTCCCGCGCCAAGGTCAGGTACCAGCACAACCCCAGGTCAGGAATCCGCAAACACATCCAACGCCCGCGCAGCAGGTCAAACCCGCCATCGCGCAGGGGTTCGGCCAGGCAGCGGTTGAGGGCTTGCTGCAAGACCAGGCGCTGCACGCCAAACGGCACGCGGCGGATCAAGGGGAAGAGCTGATCGGCGCCCTTGAGCAGCCATTGTTTACGACTCAACACAGCCCCACCTCCTCAACCCGCAACATGCCCGCCTGGCCGTGCCAGTAGCCGTTGCAGCCATCGACATACAGCGGCGGGGTGGCGCCCTGGCGCACGTGGTCGAAGGCGCGTACCACCTCGACCATGCCTTCAGCCCGTGGGCTCAGGCGCAACAGATTCGCACCACAGGACACCAGGCCGGCGTAGTCGGCCAGCAGGTTGGTAACGTCGGCCGACATGGTCTGGATGCCGTTCAAAGTGAACAACGCCTGCCCTTCCTGACTGGTCAGCGCCATGCCGTCGGGGTAGTTGATGCAGCAGAACTGACAGTCGTCCTTGGGGCGGTTCTCTGCGCGGGCGGTGAAGCAACGCGCCGAGTAGGCCAGGGGCAAATGGCCGTAGGCGAAGATCTCCACTTCGGGCAATGGCCGGCCCAATTCGCGCACCTGTTCCAGCACGTCGGCGATCAGGCCCTGGGAGCATTCCACCGGCGGCACCCAGCGTTGCATGCCCGCGTCGAGCAATTGCACCAGGGCGTGACCGTTGTAGAGGTTGAGCGCCGGGCCGCCGACAAAGGGCAGTTTGCGCTCGATCAGCATCTGCACCGCGCCCATGTCATTGGCCTCCACCAGCAACTCGCCGTTGTCACACAGGCGGCGCAGGCTCGAGAGTTCGGAGGCGGCTTCGATCAAGGTCAGGCTCGACAACACGATCTGCGCCGAGCTGTAGGTTTGCAGCTCCCGGCCCAGACCCAACCAATGATCCAGGGAGAACGCGCGGCGTTTGGCGCACACGGTTTCGCCCAGGTAAATCACGTCGAGGGGCAAGCCGGCCATGTCCGAGTAGAAGCGCCCCAGGTGTTCCTTATCCCAATAAAACAGCACCGGTCCCAGGCTGAGTTTCATCTGTGTCTCCTCACTGCCATGCACGATGGTAGGCGCCGAGAGTGGTCTGGCTGCCTTCGGATAACCCGGCCAGCACCTGGCGCCATTGGTCCTTGACCACAAAGCTGGCCGGTGCGTTGCGGTGGGCGTCGAGCGCGGCGCGCCAGACGCGGGTGACTTGTTCCACATACGCCGGGCTGCGTTGGCGGCCTTCGATCTTGACCGCTTCGACGCCGATGGCGCTGAGCTCCGGCACCAGGTCGAGGGTGTCGAGGCTGGTGGGTTCTTCGAGGGCATGGAAACGCTTGCCGCCGACCAGGAAGCGGCCCTTGCACAAGGTCGGGTAACCGGCGGGTTCGTCGGGCGTGTAGCGGTCGATCAGCACGTCGCTCAGGCGCGCGCTCAAGCCCTCGGCGTCTTCGCTCCAGCGCACCGCCTTGGCCGGCGAGCACACGCCGCAGAGGTTGGGCGACTCGCCGGTGATGTAGGAAGACAGGTGGCAACGCCCCTCGGCCATGATGCACAGGCTGCCAAACCCGAACACTTCAATGGGCACCGGGCTGCTCGCAGCTACCTGCTTGACCTGGGCCAGGGACAACACACGGGGCAATACCGCGCGGCGAATGCCGTAGCGTTCGGCATAGAACTTCAGCGCCGCCGCGTGGGTGGCCGAGCCCTGTACCGACAGGTGCAACGCCATGTGCGGATGTTGGCGGCTGGCGTAGTCGAGCACGCCGGGGTCGGCGGCGATCAGGGCGTCGACGCCGTGGTCCGCCGCGCGGTCGACGGCGCGTTGCCAGCGTGCCCAGATCTTCGGTTGCGGGTAGGTGTTGACCGCCACGTACAGCTTGCGCTGGTGCTGGCGAATAAAGGCGACGGCACCGTCGAACTGTTTGTCGTCCATGTTCAACCCGGCGAAATGCCGGGCATTGGTGTCATCGCGAAAACCGACATACACCGCATCGGCGCCTTGGCGCACCGCGGCTTTAAGCGCAGGCAGGTTGCCTGCCGGGCAGACCAGTTGCATGGGGGTTCCTCACAAAAATTCGGCAAAAGACACAAACGGCACCGGTTCATCCTTGAGCACCTGCTGCTCACGCTCGACGATCACCAGGCCATCGGCCCAACAGGCGGCGGTCAGCATCGCCGAGCTTTGCTGGGGGTGCAGCACGGCGCGCAATTGCCCGTCCTCGCCGGGGCTCAGGCGTGCACGCAGGTACTGGCGGCGCTTATTGGGCTTGAGCCATTCAAACGCGGCCGGCACCTGGATCGGCACCGGCAGCACGCGCTCCACACCTTGGGCGCGCAGCAGGAACGGACGCACCACCACCAACGCGGTGATCAGCGCCGCCGACGGGTTACCGGGCAGGCCCAGCCACGGTTTGCCCGCCACTTCGCCAAACGCCAGGGGCTTGCCGGGCTGGATCGCCAGGCGCCAGAAATCCACGCGGCCAAGCGCTTCGATGGCCTGCTTGAGATGGTCCTCCTCCCCCACCGACACACCCGCCGAGGTCAGCAACAGGTCGCATTCGGACGAGGCCAGGGCCAGCGCATCACGGCTTGCGGCCAACTCGTCGGCCATCACCCCGTAGTCGTGCACGTCCACCCCCCAACCGCGCAACAACGCGGCCAGGGCATAACGGTTGCTGTTGTAGATCTGCCCCGGCACCAGCGCTTCGCCGGGTTCGCGCAGTTCGTTGCCGCTGCTGAGCAGGCACACCCGCAGCGGCCGATAGACTTTCAACCGAGGGATGCCCGCCGAAGCCAGCAAGCCGATGTCCTGGGCACGCAGGCGCTTGCCGACGGCGATCAGGGTCTGCCCGCGCTGCAGCTCTTCACCCTGCTTGCGCACGTGCTCGCCGAGACGTACCGGCGGGCACCAGATGCGCTGGCCGTACAGGCGGCAGCGCTCCTGGGGCACCACCGTGTCGGCGCCGGGCGGCACCGGCGCGCCGGTAAAAATGCGCACGGCCTGCCCGGCCTGCACGTTCGTCGTGCTGTGCTGCCCCGCCGCAACGCGCCCGGCAAGCATCAGGTAGCCGCCTTCGGCCGGTACGTCCTGGGCGCGCAGGGCGTAGCCGTCCATGGCGCTGTTGTCGAAGCCGGGCAAATCCAGGGGTGAGAACAGTTCTTCGGCGACCACCCGCCCCAACGCCTGCTCCAGACCGATCACCTGGGTGGCCGGCGGTGGCGGCGCCTGGGCCAGCAGTGTGGCGATGGCTTCGTCCACCGGCATCAGGTGGCCGCTGTCACACACCGAGACACTCATGAACGCGACTCGCAGGCTTGCAGGATTTGCTCGGGCTGGGGCTTGAGGTGCGGCACGAAATTGCACGGGCCGGTGCGGCTGTCCAACTGCCCCGCCAGGATCTGATCCCAGCCGGTGCGACACGCCCCCGGCGAGCCCGGCATGCAGCACACCAGCACGCCGTTGCTGAGGCCGGCCAACGCACGGGACTGCAAGGTGGAGGAGCCGATCTCGGCCAGGGACACCTGGCGAAACAGCTCACCGAAGCCTTCGACATGTTTGTCCAGCAACGGCAACACCGCCTGGGGCGTGTTGTCGCGAGCAGTGAAACCAGTGCCGCCGGTCATCAGCACCACTTGCACCTCGGGATCGGCGATCCAAAGCGAAACCTGCGCACGAATCTGGTAGATGTCATCGATCACCAGGCCACGGTCGATGAGCACATGCCCGGCACTTTCGAGGCGGTCCACCAGGGTCTGGCCGGAGGTGTCGGTGTCGAGGCTACGGGTGTCGCTGATGGTCAGCACGGCGATGTTCAGGGGCACGAAATTGCGTTGTTTCAAATGGGCCATGATCAAGGCTCCAGGCGTCAAGAAAGTTGCCATCAGCCTGCGCCGCAACGGGCGCAGGGCCTATTCCTCCAAGGAGGTATCTCGTTCAGGGGGCCAGACGCGTGCGCTGCCAAATGCCCGCGTGCAGGCGGTAGTCGAGGCGGTCATGCAGGCGGTCGGGCCGGCCCTGCCAGAACTCGATGCGCTGCGGCTGCAGGCGATAGCCGCCCCAATGCTCGGGGCGTGGCGGTTGCTGCCCGGCGAAACGCTCGGTGACCTCACGCAAGCGGCTTTCCAGCTCGCTGCGATGGCTAAGCGGCTGGCTTTGCGGCGAGGCCCAGGCGCCCAATTGACTGGCAGCCGGACGCGCATCGAAATAGTCATCCGACAGCTGCGCATCCGCCCGCACCACCGGGCCTTCGATACGTACCTGACGCTCCAGCCCCGGCCAGAAAAAAGTCATGGCCGCATGGGGATTGCTCGCCAATTCCTCGCCCTTGGCACTCTGGTAATGCCCGAAAAAGAAAAAGCCCTCGGCGCTGAAACCCTTGAGCAGCAAGATGCGGCAATGCGCATGGCCCTGGCTGTCCACGGTGGCCAGCGCCATGCTATTGGCCTCCGCCGGAGGCACCTCGGTTTTGCGCGCCTGATCCAGCCACTGACCGAACAGCACCAGGGGATCGTCCTGCGCCAAGTCATCACGCAAACCATAAAGGGTGTAGTTACGGCGCAATTGCGCAAGAGACAAGGGCATGACACGGTCCTCCAGAAAGTTCGCCACAGTGTGGGAACTACCGCGCCGTTATCCCTTGACCACGATCAACATTCGCCCGTGGCATGACGCCGCATGTGATTGCTTGAGGTGTGGGGCTCTACAGAACGGATCGCGTTGCTGTTGCTCTGGCTCTGGCTCTGGCTCTGGCTTTTGATCTTGATCCTAGGCGCCCCGTCAAACACGCTGGCCGAACGCAGGCTTGAATCCGTGGGTAACCCGGCAGGACGCCGGGTTAGCCGTCCTGGGCCAGGGATGGCCCATGACGGCGGCCCACGGATTCAAGCCTGCGTTCGGGCACACCGAGCCTAGGCGAGGTGCCGAGTGTTGGGGCAAGAGCCTTTTTGGTTACTTTTGGGGCTCTTTTCCAAAAGTGACCCGCCGTAAGGGCGGAACCATAGGTAGCCGTTACCGCAGCAACGGATATGTACTCGGTCTGATCCCAAATCCTGGTCGGCCCACAGGCCGCCATCGGGAGCAAGTCGAATCGTCGCACCGCCCCTCCCACATTTGATCTCTATACATCAGATACCTATCAGCCTGCCCTGGATCTCACTCCATTACCGCAGCAACACCCGCACAACCACATCCGCCTGAAGAACGACGTGTTGTTTACCAGGGAGCTCAATCCGGCTGCCTGATCAGCGCAACATCAACTTGGCCAGAATCACGATCACGACCATATGCCCCAGGATGCTGCGACGAATCCACGTCGCACGCCTCGGGCTCAAGCGCTGGTGACTCAGCAGGTACGCCAGCCACAGGTAATGGCCGATGATGCTCAGGGCCAGCAGGATTTTCAGGCTCAGCAGCGCGGCGAAATGGCTGGCCCAGGGCACCACCAACAGCCCGCGATAGTGCCAGGCCAGGCCGATGCCCGCGCCGTACAGCAACACCACCACGCCGTGCAGTACCTGGCGCGAACGCCGTGCAATGGCGTGGTCGGACGTGAACTGCGCCGACCAGGCCAGTTCCTCACGGGCGCTGTGCCAGATCACCACTTCGAAAAACAGCGTGCCGATAAAGGCAATCGCCGCCAGCAGATGCACGATCAACAAGGTGGAATAGAGCATGACGTCCCCCTAACCTGGATGCCCATCGACCCGTGCCTGCCACAGCATCGGGCCATACCGCCACAGGTACAGGCCGAGCCCGACGGTCCAGCACACTCCCGCCAGCCACAACGCGGCCATCGGCAACAGCAGTACCAGCACCACCCGGCACACACACGCCAGGTTCAGCAGCCCAAAGGCCAGGGTCATCCCCGCGGGCGGCTGCAACGGGCGGCCGGTGTGGCCCAGGCTGACGCGGGCGATCATCGCCAGGATCAGCCCGGCCATGGCGCCGATGGTCAATGCATGCACGGCCAGGCTGGGATTGAGCGGCGCGCCGAAGTGCCACAGCGCCATACCCAGGCAAGCCACGGCAAGCCAGGCGTACGCCAGGTGCAACGACCAGAGCAACGGCACTCGCCACAGGCCGCGATCATGCCAGCGCACCAGGCGCCATAAGTGCCCCAGTCCAAGGGCGGCGAACAGCAGGCCGATCCCTGGGTTGGCGGCCAGCGCAGGCCCGGCGGCATACAGTACGGCGACCAGCAGCGACGCGCCGAGCAACGCCCGATCCAGCCATGGCCAGGGCTTGACCGCCTCGACCCGCCCCAGACCGCGCTGGGTGAAAAACGGAATCACCCGTCCGCCGATCAAGCCCATCATCGCCGCCACCAGCCACAGGCCGGTCAGCACCGCCTGGCGTTGCAGGCCTGGGTCATTGCGCAACAGGCCATACAGCGACAGCGCATCGGCCACGGTCAACAGCGCCAGCACCAGCACGATCGGGTAATTACGCTTCTGGCGTACCTGCCACAGGGTCCAGCCCATCACGCCGGCCACGGCCAGGGGGAAGGTCAGTTCCAGCACCGCCAGCAGCGGCCAGTGCAGGTTGAACAACCAGCCCAGGCGCGCGGCCAGCCACACGCCGGCAAGCAGCGCCAGGGCATTGCCGCTGATGCCTGGGCGGCCGGTCCAGGTCTGCACCGCCGTGAGCAGGAAACCGGCGATGATCGCCAGGCCAAAGCCGAACAGCAGCTCATGCCGATGCCAGGCCAGCCAGCCGCCGGCGGGTTGCCAGATGCCGAGGTGCCCGCCCAGGGCCAGCAGCCACAAGGGGATTGCCAGCGCCGCCAATACACAGGCGCCGAGGAAGAATGGCCGGAAGGCCAGGCGAAACAACGGGGTAATCGACATTGCCTTGCGCCGGTCGAGCACTTGCATAACACGGTCTCCCTTCAGGACTGCGGCAATCTTGCGCCGACGGGCGTGCGTTGCCCTTGTCGTAGATCAAGTCGCAAACCCACTGCAACGCTTACGCTTGCGCTCACTGTAGGAGCGAGCTTGCTCGCGAAGAACGTTAACGATGACGCGGGCATCCTGATTAAACGCGGTGTCTGTGGGTTTTTCGCGAGCAAGCTCGCTCCTACAAAACACTTTTAGCGTGCTTTGGAGCCATGATGAAAAACGCCTATGTCCCCCTCGCCTGGTTTGTGATCCTCGGCTCCATGCTGGCCGCCGCCAGCGGGCTTTCGCTGGTGCTGGTGTGAACGCCCCACTGCTGTTCAAGGAACCGGGCATGGTGCTGCATCGCGTGCACCACCAGATCCTGCGCAGCCATCACCTGTTCGAACCGCTGAACGACGAAGAGCTCAACGAGCTGATGGGCAACAGCCAGTTGCTGAGTATCGACAAGGGCGAGCCGCTGTTCCGCCAGGGCGAACCGGCCGATGCGTTTTACTTCGTGATTGCCGGTGCGGTGAAGATCTACCGCCTGACCCCCGACGGCCAGGAGAAGGTCTTCGAAGTGATCGGCGAACGCCAGACCTTCGCCGAAGCCATGATGCTGATGGACACCCCCAACTACGTGGCCTGCGCCGAAGCGGTGTGCCCCACCCAGTTGTACCGTTTGTCCAACGCCACCTACATGCGCCTGCTGCACAGCAACAGCCGCCTGACCTTCGCCCTGCTCGGCACGTTGTGCGTGCGCTTGCACCAGCGGGTCAACGAGATCGAAACCCTGTCGCTGAAAAACGCCACCCACCGCGTGGTGCGCTACCTGCTGACCCAACTGATGCGCCTGCACAGCACCGACGCCACATTCGAACTGCCCATGGCCAAGCAGTTGATCGCCGGGCACCTGTCGATCCAGCCGGAGACCTTTTCGCGGATTATCCGGCGTCTGATCGATGAAAAAATCATCACCCAGGACGGACGCCAGATCGCCATTCTGGACCGGCTGCGCCTGGAGCAATTCGAGTGAAAACCTGCCTGTACTGCCAGCAGCGCAATGCCGACAAGCACCAGCAGTGCACGGATTGCGGCATGGCCCTGCCCGCCTCGGACGCCGGCGTACAGGCCCTTCGCTTGCGGCGCTTCCAGTGGTTCTGCCTGAGCCTGACGCTGTTTTGCATCGCCATGTTCTTCTGGTTGCCGCGCGACTTCTACTGACCCTCGGTCAGTTGCCGGTACAGCTGGGGCAACCGCAGCGGCAACTGCTCCGGCTGGCGGATCAGGGTGTAGCCATGGGCACCGAACATGTAGGGCAAGTAATCCCCGGCCTGTTTGTCGATGGTGATGCAGAACGGAATCAGGCCCTGGCGCCGCGCCTCGACCACTGCCTGGCGGGTGTCTTCGACCCCGTAGCGGCCCTCATACAGATCCAGGTCATTGGGCTTGCCATCGGTCAGTAGCAACAACAACTTGCGCCGCTGTTTGCACGCCCCCAGCAGGTGGGTGGCCTGGCGAATCGCGGCGCCCATGCGCGTGTAGTAACCCGGCTTGAGCGCCTGGATACAGCCACGCGTGCGGTCGTCATAGGCTTGCTCGAACGTCTTGAGCGGGTGCAGGCGCACCTGATGGCGGCGCAGGGACGAGAAACCATACAGCGCAAACGCATCTCCCAGCCCGGCCAGGCTTTCGCCGAACAGCAACAGGCTGTCGCGGATCACGTCGATGACCTTTTGCTCGTCGTTCAGATGCGCGTCGGTAGACATCGACAGGTCCGCCAGCAGCAGGCATGCCAGGTCGCGTCGGGTGTGACGTTGCTCCTGGTATAAGCCGCGCTCGGTGCAGGCGCCGTGTTGGCGTTGCACTTGGAAATCCACCCAGGCTTGCAGGTCCAGCTCCGCGCCCTGGGGTTGCTGGCGCAGCCATTGGCGGTCGGTGCGCAGTTGCTGGAATTGACGGCGCAGGCGCTGGGCCGGGCCGACTAATCGGGCCGGTAACGGCTGCGGTGCATCGGCACGTGGCTGCATCAGTTGCAGATTGACGAAACCGGGTTGCAGGCATTGTTGACGGTAATCCCACTCGGGCAGCTTGATGCCCTCGCCGAGGGGGATGTCGTCGACGTCGGCGGGCGGCAGGTCGAGGTGCAGCTTCAAGCCGCCGCTCTTGCGCACGCGCTGGCGCGACAGGCTCAACTGGTCGAGGTCTTCGGCGACGCGAGCGGCGTCCGGGTCCTCACTGTCGTCGGCCCAGCGATCAAGGTCGACGTGCTCGGTCCAACTGAACAGGTTTTCCAGGCGTACCACCAGCAGGCCGCCATCACGGCTGTGATCATCCACACGGCTGGCGCGTTTGGGCGCGCCCTGCTGCTCGCCAGCCGGGGTGGCGAGGTCGTCGGCGTCGTCTTCAAGGTCGAGGGCCTGGGGCGTGTCCAGGTGCAACGGCGGGTAAAGCCATAAGGGCAACGGCCAGGCGGCGCGTCCGCTGCGGGGTAAATGGCGCACGCTGCCGGGCTCGCGCAGGGCTTTGCGCAAGGCTTTTTCCAGGGCGGCTTCACCGGCTTTGAGGCTGGCCGGGTCCGGGCGCAGGCTCAGATGCGCGTCCACCAGACGCTGGTAACTGGGCAACAGCGCCGGGTAGCGTTGCAGCAGCAGCCAGGTCCAGCGTTGGTTGTCGCGGGCCCAATGGGTCATGGGGCCTGCATGGGCGGCCAACAGCGCCAGCCAGCGGTACAACTCCAGGTTCAACGCGACGGTGGGGTACACCGCCAGGCTCGACGGCAGGCGCAGACGATTGCCATCGCAGGAGGCCAGTGGCGCCTGCTTGCAAGTGCCGGCGATGCGCATCAACAGGTTGCGGCGCAGCAGCAGGTCGCGTTCGCTGGCGGCTTCGAGGGCGATCCCGCTGGCACCGCCCAAGGCGCGGAACAACACGGCCAGGCTGCGCTGGCGGTCGACCAGCTCGACCCGCGCCGCCGGGAAATCGACACTGGCGCGGCGGGTGATAAAGCGGTGCCAGGCACTGCCGATCCATTCTTCCAATTCAAGGGTAAAGGCCATGGGAGGGGCTCCAACTGTTTGATGTTTGACAGGCACACTGCAGTCCAAATGTGGGAGGGGCGGTGCGACGATTCGACTTGCTCCCGTGGCGGCCTTCGGGCCGACCATGTGGTTAGGTTTTATCGAGTACATATCCGTTGCTGCGGTAACGGCGGCTTAGGGTTCCGCCCTTATGGCGGGTCACTTTTGGAAAAGAGCCCCAAAAGTAACCAAAAAGGCTCCTGCCCCAACACTCGGCACCTCGCCTAGGCTCGGTGTACCCGAACGCAGGCTTGCCCCCGATAGCGCCGGGTCAGTTAAAAAATAAGTGACTGACACCCGCTCATCGGGGGCAAGCCCTAATGCCGGTCAGTTAAGGAGGAACACTGTAACTGTGGCGAGCGGGCTTGCCCCGCGTTGGGCTGCGAAGCAGCCCCAAAACACCGCCCCGGACCTGCCTGGCACACTGCAGCGCTCTTATTGGGGCTGCTGCGCAGCCCAACGCGGGCGGTGCGACGATTCGACAAGCCCGCTCGCCACAGGTTACTGTTTGCCCGTTCTATCTCTTAACTGACTGGCATTAGGGCAAGCCCCCTCCCACATTTACCGAGTACACCAGACCCAACTCCGGTCGGCTCTAAGGCCGCCGCGCTTTGGCTTTTGATCTCAGGCGCCCCGTCAAACACGCTGGCCGAACGCAGGCTTTGGAGCGTGGGTAACCCGGCAGGACGCCGGGTTAGCCGCGCTGGGCCAGGGATGGCCCATCGCGGCGGCCCACGCCCCAAAGCCGGAGTGAGGGCACACCGAGCCTAGGCGAGGTGCCGAGTGTTGGGGCAAGAGCCTTTTTGGTTACTTTTGGGGCTCTTTTCCAAAAGTGACCCGCTGTAAGAGCGGAACCCTAAGCAGCCGTTACCGCAGCAACGGATATGTACTCACCCACCCCCCAAAAAGCGGTCGGCCCAGAGGCCGCCATCGGGGGCAAGTCGAATCGTCGCACCGCTCCTCCCACATTTGGACCGCGTTACCTTCAGTAGACGATCGGCACCGGTGCTCCAGCCATCCGAGCACGTTGCCGGAAGCTGAGCAGGTAGCAGAGCAACCCCATCAGAAAGCCCACCCCACTGACCAACCGCGCCCAGAACAGTCCCTGCAAATGCTCCACCGTGGCCATGAACGGCAAGGCCACCCCGTCCACCTGCCAGCGTTGCAGCCAGACTTGCACGGCCCCGGCGGCGGTGAGGAACAGCGTGATCATCACCATCGACAGCACCATCATCCAGAAGCCCCAGATCTCGAGGGTCTGCGAACGCGCGTCCGGCGCTTCACCGATACCGCGCAGGCGTGGCATGGCGTAGCTGATCAGTGTCATCACGATCATGGCGTAGGCACCGAAGAACGCCAGGTGCCCGTGGGCGGCGGTGAGTTGGGTGCCGTGGGTGTAGAAGTTGACCGGTGCCAGGGTGTGCAGGAAACCCCACACGCCCGCGCCGAAGAACGCCGTGACCGTGGTGCCCTTGGCCCACAACGTCGCCGCGCGGTTGGGGTGCTGGCGCCGACGTTGCTTCACCATGGTGAAGGCGAACATCACCATCGCCAGGAACGGCAGCGGCTCCAGGGCCGAGAAGATCGAACCGACCCACAGCCACACCTCAGGCGCACCGATCCAGAAGAAGTGGTGACCGGTGCCGATGATCCCGGTGATCAAGGCCATGGCGATGATCACGTACAGCCATTTCTCCACCACTTCGCGGTCGACGCCGGTGACCTTGATCAGCACGAAAGCCAGCATCGACCCCATGATCAGTTCCCACACGCCTTCGACCCAAAGATGCACCACCCACCACCAGTAGAACTTGTCCCGCGCCAGGTTGCCGGGGTTGTAGAAGGAGAACAGGAAGAACACCGCGAGGCCGATCAGCCCGGTCATCATCACCATGCTGACGGTGGTCTTGCGGCCCTTGAGCAGGGTCATGCCGATGTTGTACAGAAAGCCCAGGCACACCACGACAATGCCCATTTTGGTGATGGTCGGTTGCTCCAGGAACTCGCGCCCCATGGTCGGCAGCAGCTCGTTGTGGGTCAACCTGGCCAGCGCCGCATACGGCACCAGCAGGTAGCCGAGGATGGTCAACACCCCGGCGGCGGCGAACACCCAGAACAGAATGATCGCCAGTTTCGGGCTGTGCAGCTCGCGCTCGGCCTCCTCGGGTATCAGGTAGTAGGCCGCGCCCATAAAGCCGAACAGCAGCCACACGATCAGCAGGTTGGTGTGGACCATCCGTGCCACGTTGAAGGGGATCAACGGGAACAGAAAGTCGCCGATGACGTATTGCAGGCCCATGATCAAACCGAACAGCACCTGACCGAGAAACAGGATCAGGGCGAACACAAAGTAGGGTTTGGCCACGGCCTGGGATTGGAATTTCAAGTATGGATTGGCACTGCGCATGGCTCAGCCCTCCTTGTTCGGTGGCCAGTTATTGGTATTGATCTTCGAGCTCCATTTGAGGAACTCGGCCATATCATCCACCTCCTGGTCGCTTAGATTGAATTGCGGCATGGCCCGCCGCCCCGGTACACCCAGGGGCTGCATCTTCATCCAGGCATGCAGGAACGGCTTGAACCCTTCTTCGCCGCCCCGGCGCTTGAACACATTGCCCAGCTCCGGCGCGAAATAAGCGCCCTCGCCCAGCAAGGTGTGGCAGCCGACGCAGTTGTTGCGCTCCCAGACGCCTTTGCCGCGCACGACGGATTCGGTGAGTTGGTCGACGTTGCTGCGGGCGGGAAAGGTTTGTTCGGTGTGGTAGGTCAGGGCCAGGAAAATCAGGAAGAAGAACACGCTTCCTCCGAAGTAGATATTCCTGGCCATGCCCTTGGTGAAGGTCTCTGACATGGTCGCTTCCTCATTGCTTGGCCAGGGGATGATAGGGAGGTGGAGGGTGGAAACTGCTTGATGGCGATCAAGAATTGTTGATGGTTTTGGTGGGGTATTTTTTTGGGGGGGGGTTGGGTTGGGTTGGGTTGG
>NZ_LHVO01000043.1 GCF_001269925.1 Pseudomonas sp. MIACH | reverse complement strand
ATTCGACGGCGGCCTTGGGGTTCGGCATGTGGAGCATGACCTGGAAGTGTGGTTAAAACGCCCCGACGGCGCGATACCTGGCACCTTTATCCGGCTGTTCTGGAACAGCACTACGCAAGCCTCGGCGTTCATGATCGTCGAAGACAAGCACAAAGACCTGGACTACTTCCCCATTGCCATGCCTGCCGCGCAGATCCGTCCGCAACGGGGCAGCCTGGTGTACTGCACGGTAAAGCGCCCCAGCAGCAACGAACAGCCGACCACCCCCTTGAACCTGCTGATCAAGTTGACCCGCCCCGGGGATCGTGACCCCGACCCGGACAAGGAAGGCCATCAAGGATTCACCTTCAACCTGCCCGCCGATATTGAAGTGGATGGCGTAGACGACGAACGGGCCAGGGAGAACATCCTGATCGAAATCCAGCCCTATGAGCACATGGCACCGTTTGACACCTGCTCCCTGGCCTGGGGCTCGGAAATCGTCAAGTACGTGGTACAGCCGAGTGAGGTGGGAAGCTCGTTCTTTATCACCGTCGACTACCTGTCCATTCTCAGGGCCGGCGACAACGATCAGTTGCCGGTGGCCATGCAGGTGATGGACGCCGTAGGCAACTACCCGGACCATTTTGCCCAATGGTCAGCCCGCCAACGCGTATTGGTAACACTTAACCTCGATCTGCTGGATGCGCCTTATCTCGATGATTTCCCAGGTGATATTGACTTGGATGTATTGGGTGACCGGCACTTGCGCGTGTCGTTATATGCCGACACGCGCACGT
>NZ_LHVO01000042.1 GCF_001269925.1 Pseudomonas sp. MIACH | reverse complement strand
TGGGCTGCGAAGCAGCCCCAAAACCAGCCTCCACAGAGTGTCTGATACACCGCGTTCTTCCTTACTGGGGCTGCTACGCAGCCCAACGCGGGACAAGCCCGCTCGCCACAGTTGCTCTATCTGCCGGGCGTTCAGCGTTGAGCCAACGTTGTGTAGATACCCATGCTCATCGGGGGCAAGCCCCCTCCCACATTTGATCGCCATTGTTTGTGAGGACCGGGTTCCTAGGCGGTGGCCATTTCCATGACCGCAACCGGGGTGGCCTCGCCGCGCTCCAGAATCCCCATCTGCCGTCCTCGACTCATCACCATCACCCGATGGGACAACCCCAGCACTTCATCCAGGTCGGAACTGACCACAATCACCGCCATGCCCTTGGCCGCCAAGTCCGCGATCACTTCATAAATCGCCGCCCGGGCGCCCACGTCGATGCCGCGTGTCGGTTCATCGAGGATGAACACCTTGGGGTTTCGCGCCAGCCACTTGGCGATGATCACCTTCTGCTGGTTACCGCCGGACAGGCTGGAAATCCGCGACTGCGGCGCACCTTTCACCCCCAGTCGCGCCACCGCCGTGCGTGCAAATTCGCGCAGTGGGGCAGGGAACACCCAACCGCGTTTATCCAGCAAATCAGTGTTGCCATAAATCAGGTTGTCTTCGATACGGTGCTCCACCACCACGCCTTGCTGCTTGCGGTCTTCGGGCACCAGCACCACGCCGGCCTGGATCGCCTCGAAGGGCGAGCGCAACTGGCGGACCTCGCCATCCAGCACCATATGGCCCCGAATATCCTGGGCCGCTCCGGCAATGGTGCGCACCAGTTCGGTTCGCCCGGCGCCGACCACGCCGGCAATGCCGAATACCTCGCCGGCGCGCACGTTGAAGTCGATGCCATGCAGGGCAAACTCACGGCAGCTCAAATCCTTGACCTGCAACATCACCTGCTCCTGCGGCGCCTGCAACGCGGGGAAGATCCGCTCCAGGCTGCGCCCGACCATCTGCTCCACCAACTCACGCACCGGCACTTGGGCCGTGGCGTGCAGGGCGATCTGGCGACCGTCGCGCAGCACCAGCACGCGGTCGGCGATGCGTGCGATTTCTTCCAGGCGGTGGCTGATATAGATGAACGACACACCCTCGGCCTTCAGCCGTTCCACCTGCTTGAACAGCAGCTCGGTTTCCTCGCCACCCAATGCGGCGGTGGGTTCATCGAGGATCAACAGGCTGGCCTTCAGCGTCAGCGCCTTGGCGATTTCCACCAGTTGCTGGGCCGCCACGCTCAGGCCTTCGACCTTGCGCGAGGCTGGCACCTTGAGCCCCAGGCGCTCCAACTGGATCTGCGCCTGGGCCTCCATGTACTCGCGGTCCACCCGTCCACGGCGCATGGGCAGGCGGCCGACGAAGATGTTCTCGGCGATCGACAATTGCGGCAGCAGGCGGATTTCCTGGTGGATCAGGCCGATCCCGGCCCCCAGCGCGGCCCCCGGTGAAGCCGGCGCGTACGGCGCGCCGAGCCAGGTCATGCTGCCCCCGGCTTCCGGTTGCACCAGCCCGGCGATGATCGACGACAAGGTCGACTTGCCCGCGCCGTTTTCGCCGAGCAGGGCCAGTACTTCACCGGGGCGAATGTCCACGTTGACCTGCGACAACACCTGCACCGGCCCGTAGGCCTTGCTGATATTGCGCAGGCACAGCACCGCGTCAGATTGAGCGGTGTCCACAGCGGCTGCTTGCATGACGACCTCCGAGGCTTACGGGTGCTGTTGCAGGAACGGCGCGACGTTTTCTTTAGTGGTCAGCACGGTGGGCAACAACTGCTCCTTGGGCAAGGTCTTGCCGGCTTTGAGGTCGATGGCCGAGGCCACGGCCAGGCGCCCCATTTTTTGCGTCTGCTGGGTCATGGTCGCGTTCAGCACACCGCTTTGCACGGCCTTGAGCCCGGCCACGTCACCGTCGAAACCGACCACGACCACCTTGTGATCGAGGTTGCCGACTTTCACCGCCTGGGCAGCGCCCAAGGCCATGGCATCCGCACGGCCGAAGAACACGGTGATGTTCGGGTCGCGCTGGAGCAGGTCCTGGGCCACCGCGAAGCCTTTGTCCTGGGCCCATTCGGCCGGTTGCTGGGCGACGACCTTGAGATCCGGGAAGGCTTTCAGGCCCTCTTCAAAGCCTTTGGCGCGATCATTCTCGGGAGTGGTGCCGATCTGGCCTTGCAGGATCGCGATGCGGCCCTTGCCGTCGGTGATCTTGCCCACGTACTCGGCCAGGGTCTTGGCGCCGGCCACGCTGTCGCTGGCGATAAAGGTGTCGCCCGGTGCGTCGGGGGCGTTGCGGTCCACGGCGATCACCGGGATGCCCGCAGCCTTGGCGGCTTTCACCGGCACACCGGCGGCGGTGGCACCGGCCGGGATGTAGATCAGCACATCGATCTGGCGGGTGATCAGGTCTTCAATCTGGCTGACCTGGGTGGACGAGTTGCCCTGGGCGTCCACGGTGATCACCTTGACCCCCTTGGCTTTGCCTTCGGCTTCTACCGATTGCTTGATCTGGTTGAAGAAGTCGGCCTGCAGGTTGGCCACGGCCAGGCCGATGGTCAAATCCTTGGCCCAGGTGGTGCCGGCAGCGGTGAGGGTGGCGGCGGCGAGAGCGGTGGCCAACAGCAATTTCTTGGGGCTGAACATGTCGGTGACTCCTGGTTTTATTGTTGGAGGGTGTCAACTGTCGAACAGGTTTAACGGGCAGTGCTGGAGCGGCGTCGCAGGGTGTCGATGGTGACGGCGAGGGCGATGACCACGCCGATCACCACTTGTTGAATAAAGGGCGAAACCCCCAGCAGGTTGAGGCCATTGCGCAACACGCCAATGATCAGCACGCCCACCAGGGTGCCGCCGATGCTGCCGACGCCGCCACTGAGGCTGGCGCCGCCAATCACCACGGCGGCGATGGCGTCCAGCTCCAGGCTCAGCCCGGCGCTTGGTTGCGAGGAGTCCAGGCGCGCGGCCAGGGTCACGGCGGCGATGCCGGCCAGCGCACCGCTGATGGCGTACACCCACAAGGTAATCGCACGCACCTTGATGCCCGACAGCCGCGCCACTTCCGGGCTGCCGCCCATGGCGTAGAGATTGCGGCCACCGGCACGAAAACGCAGGAACACCCAGGCCACCACCAGCATCACCAGGAACAGGCCCACGGTGGCCGAGAGGAAACCAAAGTGGCGCACCGTCGCCAGGCTGGTGAACCAGTCCGGGTAGCCGACGATCTGCCGGCCTTCGGTAAGGATATTCGCCAGGCCACGGGCCACCGACATCATGGTCAGCGTGGCAATAAAGGGTGGCAGCTTGGCGTAGGTGATCAACGCGCCGGACACCAGCCCGGCGAGCATACCGCTGGCAATCGAGATCGGAATCGCAAAGCCCAACGGCACCGCCTGATCCTGATACAGCCAGCCGAGCATCATCATCGAGAAGGCCAGCACCGAGCCGACCGACAGGTCGATGCCGCCGATCACGATCACCGCCGTCATGCCGATCGCCAGGATGCCCAGCACCGTGACCTGATCGAGGATGTTCAGGCCATTGCGCAAGGAGAAGAAGAATTCGGAACTGAAGGAGAAGACCAGCACCAGCAACACCAGCCCGATCAACGGGCCGCCGATGTTACTGGGCAGCAGTTTCACAATACGTGGGCGGGGTGGCGGCTTGAGTTCGGCCGGGTGCTGGACAATAGCTTTGGCGTCCACAGTGTTCTCCTGATTTATTTTTTTTGGAGTGCTTTCAGGCGCCTTGAATATTTATGCGTGCCTGACTGTTAATTCAGATTCCAGTGACACCGTGTCAAAGTCAAGCGCTTAATTTTTCTTGCATGCCTCTGATCCGGTGTTTTTGCACGGCGCAAAGCCACGGGCTAGATGAGCCGGCGTGGGATTTTGGCCGTTTGTCCGAGGGGTATTTCCGGGTTTTATTTGATTTTTCGGCGGTCCGCTCACTTGACCTGCTGGAGGATCGGCGTCTAAATAGAAATATATTGTCACTGCTGAATAAATATTCAAAGACAGCCTTGGACACTTTCACCCCGCGTGGTCAGCCTCAAAGGAGCCGCTGCATGAATGCCTTCCAGTACGACGCCCACCAGATCAAGGAACAGGCCCGCCTGATCCGTCGCCATGTGATCCGCCTGAATGCCGACTCACCGGCCGGCGGCCACACCGGGGCGGATCTTTCCGAAACCGACATCCTCGCCACCCTGTATTTCCGCATCCTCAACACCGGCCCGGAACGCACCGAAGACCCCGAGCGCGATATTTATATCCAGAGCAAGGGCCACGGCGTGGGCGGTTTGTACTGTTGCCTGGCGCAGGCGGGCTACATCCCCACCGAGTGGCTGCCCACCTACCAGCACTTCAACTCGCACCTGCCCGGCCACCCGGTACGCCAGAAAACCCCGGGCATCGAACTGAACACCGGCGCCCTCGGCCACGGTTTGCCGGTGGCGGTCGGGCTGGCCTTGGCGGCGAAGATGTCCGGCAGCAAAAAACGCATCTACGTGCTGACCGGCGACGGCGAACTGGCCGAAGGCTCCAACTGGGAAGCGGCGATGGCGGCGGCCAAGTACGGCCTGGATAACCTGTTTGTGATCGTCGACAAAAACAAACTGCAGCTTGCCGGTTTGACCGCCGAGATCATGCCGCTGGACCCGCTGGACGTGAAATGGGCGGCCTTCGGCTTCCGCGTCAGCGAGTGCGACGGTAACGATGTTGGCCAATTGATCGAAGCCCTGGAAAGCATGCAGACCAAGACCGGCGCGCCCCAGGTGCTGATCGCCCACACCATCAAAGGCAAGGGCGTGTCGTTTATCGAAGCCCGCCCCGAATGGCACCACCGCGTGCCCAAGGGTGATGAAATCAACGCAGCACTGGAGGAGTTGAACCATGGCGAGTGAACATTTGGCGAGCGTCATGGTGCAAGCGTTTATCGCTGCCGTGGATGCCGGGCTGGACGTAGTGCCGGTGGTCAGCGACTCCACCTCCACGGCCAAGATCGGCCCGTTTGCCCAGCGCTTTCCCGAGCGGCTGATCAACGTCGGCATTGCCGAGCAATCCTTGGTCAGCGTCGCGGCGGGCCTGGCCCTGGGTGGCAAGATCGCCGCCACCTGCAACGCGGCGCCGTTCCTGATCTCGCGGGCCAATGAGCAGATCAAGGTGGACGTCTGCTACAACCAGGCCAACGTGAAGATGTTCGGCCTGAATGCCGGCACCAGTTATGGCCCGCTCGCCAGCACCCACCACAGCCTCGACGATATTGCGGTGATGCGCGGGTTTGGCAATGTGCAGATCTTCGCCCCGGCCGATGCCGTCGAGTGCCGTCAGATTGTCGATTACGCGCTGCGCTACCACGGCCCGGTGTATATCCGCCTCGACGGCAAGGCCTTGCCCGACGTGCACGGCGCCGACTATCAGTTTGTGCCCGGTCAGGTAGACATCCTGCGCCAGGGCGCCGATGTGAGCATCGTGGCCCTGGGCTCGGTGGTGCATGAAGCGGTGGATGCTGCGGCATTGCTGGCGGAGCAGGGCATCCAGGCGCAGGTGATCAACCTGTCGTCGATCCGGCCCTTGCAGCGTGATGTATTGCTCAGCGCCTTGAGCGGTACCCGCGCGGTCATCAGCGTGGAAGAACACAACATCAATGGCGGCGTCGGCAGTCTGGTCGCCGAAGTGCTGGCCGAAGCCGGGTTGGGCATTGCCCTGATCCGCCTGGGTATCGGCGATGGCGAGTACGCCGCCGCCGGTGCCCGCGAACCGACCCGCGCCTTGCATAACATCGACGCGGCTGGGATCGTGGCGGCTGCCACTCGGTTGCGGTGAACTCAATGAATAACAACGCCCCGCTGATCCTGGCGATAGATGAAGGCACCAGCAACGCCAAGGCGGTGCTGGTCAACGAACTTGGCCAGGTGATTGCGCGCGGTTCGCGGCCCTTGAGCATCAGCCATCCCCAGGCCGGGTTTTCCGAGCAGGACCCGCTGCTGATCTGGCAAAACACGTTGGCTGCGATTGAAGAATGCCTGGCCCAGGTGGATCGTCCGATCACTGCGCTCGCAATCAGCAACCAGCGTGAATCGGTGGTGGCTTGGGATAGGCATACCGGTGAACCATTGTCGCCGTGCATCAGTTGGCAGTGCCGACGCTCTACGGCGTTGTGCACGCAACTGCATGAGCAGGGCCATGAAGCGCTGATCCTGGAAAAGACCGGTCTGGCGTTGGACCCGATGTTCTCGGCGGGCAAATTTCGCTGGATTCTCGATCACCTTGAGGATGGCCACGCCCGCGCCGCTGCCGGGGAGATCTGCCTGGGCACGGTGGACAGCTGGCTGTTGTGGCAACTCAGCGGCGGCCAGGTGTTCGCCACCGACTATTCCAACGCCGCACGCACCCAACTGTTCAACCTGCACAGCTGTGCCTGGGATCCTGAGCTGTTGGCGCTGTTCGGCATTCCTGCTGCGGCCTTGGCGCCGATCCAGCCGAGCGCCGGGTTCTTCGCCGAAACGGTCGCCGTGGGCGGCTTGCCCGCCGGTATCCCGGTGATGTCGATGATCGGCGATTCCCATGCGGCGCTGTACGGGCAGGGCGGTTTCGCGCCGGGGTTGGTCAAGGCCACGCTCGGCACCGGCTCTTCCTTGATGACGCCCATGAGCGGCCCGATTGCCTCCACCCACGGCCTGTCGACCACTCTGGCCTGGCATGACGGCAGCCAACCCACCTTCGGCATGGAAGGCAATATCGTCCATACCGGCGCTGCCGTGCAGTGGGCATCGAAGCTGGTGGCGGGAGAATCCCTGGATGCGCTGACCGAACAGGCCGCGCAATTGCCGGATAACGGCGGCGTGTATTTTGTCCCGGCGTTGTCCGGCCTCGGCGCACCGCACTGGAAGGCCGACGCCCGTGGGCTGATCTGCGGGTTGAGCGAAGCCACGTCCGGCGCGCACATCCTGCGCGCCTCGCTGGAATCCATCGGCTATCAGATTCGCGATGTGTTCGAGGCCATGCAGCAAGACATCGGCAGCCCGCTCAAGGAACTGTGGGTGGATGGCGGCGTCACGCGCAACCGCTGGCTGATGCAGTTCCTCGCCAACCTGCTGCAACGCCCGGTGGTGCGCAGCCTGTCGCCGGAAGTCTCGGCATTGGGCGCAGCGCACCTGGCGGGTCGGGCGTTGGGCGTATGGGCGAGTGATACGGCGCTGGGGCAGTTGGAGCGCCAGCGCGAGCGCTTTGAGCCGCAGGAGGATCCGGCGATGGCGGGGCGCTACGCAGAGTGGAAAAAGGCTTTAGCCCGCACACTCCTCTAACCGCATATGCAAACCAGATGTGGGAGGGGCTTGCCGCCGATGAGCATAGGGATCTACATAACGTTGACTCAACACTGAACGTCCGGCAGATAGGGCTGTTGTGGCGAGCGGGCTTGTCCCGCGTTGGGCTGCGTAGCGGCCCTAAAACCAGCCACTACAGAGTGTCTGATACACCGCATTCTTCTTTACGGGGGCTGCTTCGCAGCCCAACGCGGGACAAGCCCGCTCGCCACAGGGATATTTGTCAGAGTCTGAAAGTTGTGTAGATACCCATGGCCGTCGGGGACAAGTCGAATCGTCGCACCGCCCCTCCCACCTTTAGATCACACCCGCCTTCAAGGCCGCCAGGTCTGCACATCCTTGGCATCCACCGCCTTGGGCAATAACCCCGCCTTGAAGAACGCATCGGCAATCTTCTGCTGCTCACCCAACTGATCCACCGTCACTTGCTGCACCTGATAACTGCGGTGCGCGTTCGCCGCTTCCACCGTGGCCACATCCAGGTTGCCCCACAGCGGGCCGAGCACTTTCGCTGCTTCTTGCGGATGGGCTTTCACCCACTTGCCGGTCTTTTCCAATTCCCCATACACCACCTTCAACACTTCCGGGTGCGCCTTGGCGTACGGCGTGCCGGTCAGGTAATAGCGCTTGTAGCTCGCCAGCCCAGCACCATCCGCCAGGGTGCGCGTCGGCAGTTGCCGCTGCACGCTGGTAAGGAAGGGTTCCCAGGTGACCCAGGCGTCCACCTTATTGTTCTCGAACGCCGCACGGCCATCGGCCGGCGACAGGTAAGCCGGCTCGATATCCGAGAACGCCAGGCCGGCCTTGGCCAACGCGGCAATCAACAGGTAGTGGGTGCCGGCGGCCTTGGTTACCGCGATCTTCTTGCCCTTCAAGTCTGCCAATTGTTGGATCGGCGAGTCCTTGCGCACCACGATGGCCTGGGCCGAAGGCGAGGGCGCTTCCTGGGCGAAGTAGGTGAGTTTGGCCTGGGCAGCCTGGGCGAAGATCGGCACGGTGTCAGCCACGTCGGCGCTGATGTCGACGTTGCCGACGTTCAGCGCCTCCAGCAGCGGCAGGCCGCTGGGGAACTCATGCCAGCTCACATCGATGTTGTCAGCCTTGAGGGCTTTCTCCAGGGTGCCCTGGGTCTTGAGCAGGGTGATCAGCGTGGAGGATTTCTGGTAACCGATGCGCACGGTTTCCTGGGCTTGCGCACTGACAGCGACGGAAAAAGCCAGCAATCCTAATACAGCGGCGAGGGGACGACGAAGGGACATGGTGGGCTCGATTTTCAACGAAATATGCCCAAGCTTAATGATCTAAAAACCATTCGATAAATACTCTTTCGATCTGAGCTTAGGGCGCTTTCATCCGCTTCCTGCCCGTCAGGCATAACCATAGAATTATATGGTTCTTTCATAAAAGTCAGTCATTAATATAATAAAAATGGATTTTTTGACGCTTTCGGCCTTTCTTTGGAGTGGGCTGATCCATTAAATAGGGATACTTCGCATGGCTGCTTTTGATCACCTGACCCGTCGCCGCCTCCTGGGTCTGGCCGGCCTCACCCTGGCCAGCCTGTCGCTGCCGCGCCTGGGTTTTTCCGCCGACGCACACGCCGGCCACACTACCGCCCAGGAGCCTGCCGGCACCGGTGAGTTCATCCGCCTCGACGTACCGCGCAAACTCAAACTGGCAGTCAACCTCAACGCGGTGTGCCTGGCGCCGGTGGTGATCGCCCATGGGCAGGGCTTCTTCACCAAGCACAACCTGGACGTGGAACTGGTCAACTTCGGCAACTCCACCGAGGTCTTGCTGGAAGCCATCGCCACCGGCAAGGCCGACGCAGGCGTGGGTATGGCGCTGCGCTGGCTCAAGGCCTTGGAGCAGGGCTTTGACGTGAAGCTCACCGCCGGCACCCATGGCGGTTGCCTGCGGTTGCTCAGTGCCGCCAACGGCGGCGTGAGCAAGCTGGAAGACCTCAAGGGCAAGGCCATAGGCGTCACCGACATGGCCAGCCCGGACCGCAATTTCTTTTCGATCCTGCTGAAAAAACACGGCGTCGACCCGGTGCGCGATGTGGAGTGGCGCCTGTACCCGGCCGATCTGCTCGGCACGGCGCTGGAGCGTGGTGAAGTGCAGGCGGTGAGCGGCAGTGATCCGTTCATGTACCGCCTGATCAAGTCCGGCGTGGCGCGGGAGCTGTCCACCAATCTGGTGGAGGAATACGCCAATCTCAGTTGCTGCGTGGTCGGCGTCACCGGCAAATTGGTCCGCGAGGACAAGCGTGTGGTCGCGGCGCTGACCCAGGCGATCCTCGAAGCCCATGACTATTCCGTGCAGCACCCGGAGGAAGTCGCCAAAGGCTTCCAGGCCTACGCACTGAACACCTCCACCGAAGAAGTCCAGGCGATCCTCCACGACCACACCCACGGCCACCACGCGGTCGGCGCGGCGCTGACCCAGGAGATCACCACCTACGTCACCGACCTGAAAACCGTGGAAGTGATCAGCAAAGGCACCGACCCGATCGCGTTTGCCAAGGAGATCACCGCCGATGTCTTCAACTGACGCAACCATCCTCAACCCGCCTGTGGCACTCAAGGTCGCGTGGCAAGGCGCGGCGGTGGTGGCGGCCTGGGTGGCCGTTGCGCTGCTGATCAGCTACTGGCCCAACGCGGTGCGCAATTGGCCGATGACCCAAGGCTTGGCCAACCTGTGCGTTGGCGCGGCAGCGTTGTTCATTGTGCTGAGCCTGCTGGGCCGAAGGTTGTCGAAACTCGCGCTGCGCTTGCGCACGGCCGCACCCTGGCTGATCGCCTTGCCGGTGCTGCTGGGCATCTGGGAATTACTCACCGCCAAGCTTGCGCTGTTGCCGGTGCCGTTCTTCGCACCACCCCAAGCCTTGCTCGCGGTGTATATCGAAGACTACGCGCGCCTGGCCGACAGCCTGCTGCATTCGGCACTGCTGCTGGGCTCAGGGGTGGCGCTGGGCGCCGCTACCGGGTTTGTCGCCGGCGTCGCCATTGGCTGGTCCACGCGTATCGGCTACTGGCTGCACCCGGTGCTGCGCATCCTCGGCCCGGTGCCGTCGACGGCGTTGTTGCCGCTGTGTTTTTTCCTGTTTCCCAGCAGTTGGAGTGCTAGCGTGTTTTTGATCGCCCTGGCCACCTGGTTTCCGGTCACGGTGCTCACTTGGTCCGGCGTGGCCAGCGTCGATAAAGCCTATTACGACGTGGCGCGCACCCTCGGCGCCAGGCAGGGGTTTCTGATTTTCAAAGTGGCGATTCCCGCCGCGCTGCCCCACGTCTTCGTCGGCCTGTTCATGGGCCTGGGCGCGTCGTTTTCCACCTTGGTGGTGGCGGAAATGATGGGGGTCAAATCCGGCATCGGCTGGTACCTGCAATGGGCCCAGGGCTGGGCGGCCTACGCGAACATGTACGCCGCACTGCTGATCATGGCGCTGGCCTGTTCGGGGTTGATCACCGGGTTGTTCCTGGTGCGTGATCGGTTGCTGGCCTGGCAGAAAGGAGCGATGAAATGGTAGCCCTGGCACACGCGGTATCGGCTTCGGAAGGATTGGCGCTGCGCATAGAAAACCTCAGCCATGGTTTTGCTCTGGACGGCCAGCATTTGCCCGTGTTGGAGCGGGTGTCCCTGGACGTGGCGCCGGGAGAGTTTGTTGCTTTACTCGGGCCTTCGGGGTGCGGCAAGTCCACCTTGCTGCGCCTGGTGGCGGGGCTGGAACCGGCGGACGCCGGACGGCTGTTGGCCGATGGCGAACCCATCACCGGGCCGGACCCGAGCCGTGTGGTGGTGTTCCAGGACCCGACCCTGTACCCATGGCGCCGCGTGTGGGACAACGTCGCCCTCGGCCTGGAAGCCCAAGGCCTGCTCAAGACCCATTCGGCCAAAGTCGATGAGGCCCTGGACAAGGTCGGCCTCGGCCAGTTCGCCCGTGCCTATCCACGGCAATTGTCCGGCGGCATGGCCCAGCGTGTGGCGTTGGCCCGTGCACTGGTCAACCAGCCGCGTTTGCTGATCCTCGACGAACCCCTGGGCAAACTCGACTCCCTGACCCGCATCACCATGCAAAAAGAGCTGATCGACCTGTGGCAGCGCCAGGGCTACACGGCGCTGCTGGTGACCCACGATGTGGAAGAAGCCTTGCTGCTGGCTAACCGGGTGATTGTGTTCAGCGACCGCCCGGCGAAGATCCAGGCACAGTTGAGCATCGATAGGCCCTATCCACGGCACCGGGATGATCCTTACCTGGTGGACCTGCGGCGGCAGATATTGGGCCTGCTGGGCTTGGGCGAAAACTGGTAGTCAGTGGGCGTCTTTCAGCGCAATGGTTTGGATGGTTGGGCTGAGCACCCCCGCACGGTCCGCCAGGTAACGCGCCGGCGGCTGGCCCACCGCCTTGCGGAACATGGTGATGAAGCCGCTGGCGTTTTCATAACCCAGGTCCAGAGCCACCCGTTGCACACTTTCACCCTTGGCCAGCCGTTGCAGGGACAGGATCACATGCAACTGCCGGCGCCAGCGGCCGAAGCTCAGGCCCAGTTCCTCCAGTAACAGGCGGGTCATGCTGCGCTCGCTCATGCCGATGCGCACGGCCCATTGACCGAGGGTGGCTTTGTCGGTCGGGTCGGCCAGCAGGCTGTTGGCCAGGCGGCGCAAGCGGGCGTCCTGGGGCATGGGCAGGTGCAGGGCTTCGACCGGGGCGGCGGCCAGTTCATCCAGCAAGGTGTTGATCAAGCGGCCTTGGGCGCCGGCCACGTCATAGAATTGCGGGAAGCTGACGGCCTTGCTGATCAATTCATGCAGCAACCCGGACACGGCCAGGGTGCAGCATTGCGGCGGCAGGGCGTGGGCGGCGTCGGGGTCGATCAGCAGGCAATACACCTCGGCCTCGCCAGACCCGCGCGCAGCATGGGGCGTACCGCCGGGAATCCATAATGCGCACTGGGGCGGCACGATCCAGATCCCCGCTTCGATTTCACAGTGGATGACCCCGCGCAGGGTGTACATCAACTGGCCCTTGCGGTGCGCGTGCTGGGCATGTTCCCAGGTGTCCGACGTGCTGGTGGCGCCCACGGCCACCACGGCGCGGGGGAACAGGTCGGCGTCCTTGGCCATCAACGGGTCGAGCAGATCAAGACGATGGTGCTTCATGGCGCGGGTCGCAAGTTGGCCGGATTGCGAAACAGTCTGGCTATTCTGTGCAATGCCGTCCAGGGGTTCGAGCTTTATATTGAGATCCACTCTCATTAAGGAGCTTTGCCATGCGACTCGACAGTACAACGTTCCCTGTGGTGAAAATCGTCTTCGATGCGCCCAGCGAGGGTGGGCCGGAGGATGCTTTCCTGGCCTTTGAAGGGCTATTGGCGAGGGAGCAGGCCTTTATGTTGCTGCACGAAAAATCCGTGGATGAAAACAACCATGAGCACTCCCACGAAGAGCGTAAGCAGGCGTCGATCTGGATGAAGAAAAACAAACAGGCGCTGCGCATGTTCGTCAAAGGCATGATCCAAGTTGAGCCCAGCGCCGCTAAACGCCTGGCACTCAAGCCGTTCGCGGTGATGTTCAGCAAGGCCTGGGGCTACCCGTTGCTGGTGGTGGAGTCCAAGGACCAGGCCTGGGCACTGGCGCGGGATGTGCTGGATGAGCGGGTGTCGGATGTGGCGCATTTCTAGCAATAGAACAACGCTCGTGGCATTGAGTTTATTCACTCTTGATATAAAAAACTGTCAGTTTCCACAGGTGCCGGTTCGTGTGGCCTGGGAAAGAATACAGGGTCGATGGGGCAGACAGTTTGTTGCCATGGAGGAACATTAAGGAGTCCTGAAAGTGGTTACACCCACTGTCTTGAGTGCGTTTGAGCGACAGGTCGCTGTCAACCCCTCGCGGCTGGCTGTGGTGGAGGGGACTCAGTACCTCACTTACACTCAACTCGATGAATACAGCACTCACGTGGCGGCGTACATGCAATCCGTGGGGCTGGGGCGTGGCGATCTGGTGCTCGTACAGACCGAGCGTAGCGCGCGATTGCTCATTGCCTTGCTGGCGGTGGTCAAGACGGGCGCTGCCTTCGTGCCCCTGGACCGCAATCTTCCGCACAATCGCAAGGACTATATTGCCCGCCAGTGCCAGGCGCGCCTGGTGCTGTCGACCCATGATCAGGACACCGCGCCCCTATTGACGTGTGACGTGCGGACCCTCAATGGCTTGCTCGCGGCCCCTCCTGCCGCCACGTTCGAGGCCGTCGAGGTGCGGGGGGATGACGCGATGTATGTGATCTTCACCTCGGGCACCACCGGCGATTCTAAAGGGGTGATCATCGAGCATCACTCGGTCATCGAGTTGATGTTGCAGCACAATCAACACTTGCAACTGGATGCCTCCAGCCGCTCGACCTTGATGGCGGCCGTGGGCTTCGACCTGTGCCAGGCGGAGGTCTGGTCCAACCTGGTGGCGGGCGCGTGCCTGTATGTGTTGGACCAGCAGGCGCTGCTCGACGGCGACGCGTTCCTGGACTTCTGTGCAACGCATGGGATTACCCATGGGTTTGTTCCCACCCTGAAAATCTATGACGTGGTCAACGCCAGGCAACCCGCTGGCCTGCAGCTCAAGTATCTCTATACCTGTGGCGAGAAACTGCATCCGGTGGCGGTGGACCATTTGTCCTACTGCTTGCTGGACTGCTATGGCCCTACCGAAACCACCATTTTTGTCACGTCCCGCGTGGTGCCTGACAAACGCTTGCGGCGACCGGCGTCCATTGGCTGGCCCATTGGCGGCTGCGCGATCTACGTCCTTAATGAGTATCTGCTTCCTGTTTCTGCGGGAGAGGTGGGGGAGTTGTGTATTGGTGGACCGTGCCTGGCCCGGGGTTACCTGAATGCTCCCGAACTCACCGCACAGCGTTTTATCCAGTGCGAGGCCCTCGGCTGTCGGGTGTACCGCAGCGGCGATCAGGGGCGATTGTTGGACGATGGCAGTCTCGAGTTCCTCGGCCGCATGGACGGACAGGTGAAGATTCGCGGCTACCGGGTGGAGGTGGGTGAAATCGAGGCACGCCTGCTTAAGGAGCCGCAGGTCAACAACGCCGCCGTGGTGGTGGACGACTGCGGCACCCAAGCCGACAAACGGCTGGTGGCGTTTGTGGTGCGGCGCGACCCGCACACTCATCCACAACAGCTGATTGCCAGCCTGCGCCGTAGCCTGGAGGCGGATCTGCCCGAGTATATGTTGCCCGAGCACTATCAGTGTCTGGACGCGCTGCCCAGCAATGCCAACGGCAAGACCGACAAACCGGCCTTGCAGCATTTGCTGCACCACCAGCCGCCCGACACACTGGTGCTTGAGCGCTTTGCCCCAGGTGCCGAACAAGACCTGGCGCAGTCCTGGTTCGAGTTGCTGGGGCACGGCAATTTCACTGCGCATGACAGCTTTATGGCGGTGGGTGGGCATTCGCTGCGCGTTGCATTGCTCGCCAAAATGCTTTCCCAGCGGGTAGGACTGAGGGTATCGGTGCGTGACATCTACGAGCACATCCATTTCAAGGACCTGGCCGCTGAGTTGCGCCGCCGCACGGCTGAGCCCGATAGCGACACAGGTGAGACGAGCAATGCATTCGAGCGCGATGTGTTCCTTGATCCTGGCACACAGTTTCGCAGGGACTTCGACGCCGCCCAACTTACCGATCCCGCGCATATGCTGCTGACCGGCGCCACCGGGTTTGTCGGCATTCATTTGCTGGAGCGGTTGCTGGCCACCAGTACTGCTGCGATTCATTGCCCACTGCGCTGTGAACAGCCGGCGGATGGGCTGGCGCGGTTGCAGCAGATCAGCGAGCGATACGAAGTGCCGATTGCCGCGCGCGACTGGGCGCGGGTTACGGTCTACCGCTGTGACTTGCCCCAGGCCAAACTGGGGCTGGACCCCACCGTTTATGAGTGGCTGTGTGCAACGGTTGACGTGGTGGTGCATTCGGCCAGCGCGGTTAACTTCATCATGCCTTACTCCTACCTGCGTACCGATAACGTCGAGGGGCTAAGGCGCGTTCTCAGCTTTTGCAGTGCAGGCAAAACCAAGGCATTGATGCTGATGTCGACCATCTCCATCTACAGCTGGGGGCATCGTTTTACTCAAAAGCGCCGCGTGTATGAGGCTGATGATATCGACGAAAACTTGCCGGCGATCCGCCGTGACCTGGGTTACGTGCAAAGCAAATGGGTGATGGAAAAACTCGCTGACCTGGCCTGCGCGCAAGGCTTGCCACTGATGACCTTTCGCCTGGGCTACGCCACCTGTCACAGTCGCACCGGCCTGTGTGCCCATTACCAATGGTGGGGCCGGTTCATTCAAACCTGCCTCCAATACGGCGCTATGCCGGACCTGCGTAAAATGCGCGAAGGCTTGACCACCGTCGACTACATGGCTGGCGCTGTTGCCCACATCGCCCGTCAGCCCGACGCCTTGGGCAAAAAGTTCAACCTGTGCCAACCGTTGCATACCGACCCCGACCTGAAGCAGTTCTGTGCGCGGGTGGCGCATATTTATGCGCGCAAGCTGGAAGTCATACCGTTCAAGCGCTGGGTGGCGCTGTGGGAAAACGATGGGGACGCTTTGCTGTATCCCTTGCTGGGAATGTTCAAGGATGACATGTGCCAAGGCGAAACCATTCTGGAACTGTATCAGCACAACTATGCCTGGGATCGCAGCAATACCCAGGCATTTCTCAGAGACAGCAGCCTTCGTCCGGTGCCATTTACCGACGATATGCTGGGTCGTTATTTGCAGCGTTTACGGCGTTAGTCCACGCACACTGTGCCGTCGGTTTGACCTTTTTTTGCCGTCGCCGCGCGGTGCAAGGGCAATTGAACTACTTTGATTGACGAGCGATCCCCACCCGGTAATGACTCATGCGCACGTTATGGAAGCGGTATGTGGCCCTGCTGGAAAACGACCTGAGCACGCAAATTTTCGACAACGTCAAAAACCTGCTGGTGTGTGCGCTGTTGTTTGCGGCGGGCACCAATACCCTCGTGGGGCAGCAGGACCTGTTTATCGGGGTGTTTGCCTCCAGCGTGGCAGGGTGGGGGCTGATCCTTCTGTCGACAGTGCTGATGCTGTTGAACGTCAGCGATGGCATTCGTCGGCTGGCCAAGCTGCGTTATCACCTGGCATTGCAACTGTTGCTGATCCTGGTTTATCTGGTGGTGGCCGAGCGGGTGGTGGAGATTGTGTGGGGCTTCCGCGCCCATTGAAGTATCCTCCGCACCCCGCTTTCCACTGATTCAAAGACAGATGACAGGACAAGACATGCAGGCGCTGCTGGAGTCGATCCTCGACGAAGTGCGCCCCCTGATCGGCCTCGGCAAAGTTGCCGACTACATTCCCGCGCTGGCCGATGTACCGGCCAACCAACTGGGTATTGCGGTGTACGGCAATGACGGCTCGGCCTACCGCGCCGGTGACGCCGATACGCTGTTCTCGGTGCAAAGCATTTCCAAGGTGTTCAGCCTGGTGCAGGCCATCGACCACGGCGGCGAAACCATCTGGGAACGCCTGGGCCACGAGCCTTCGGGGCAGCCGTTCAACTCGTTGGTGCAACTGGAATTCGAACGCGGCCGCCCGCGTAACCCCTTCATCAATGCCGGCGCGCTGGTGATCTGCGACATCAACCAATCACGCTTTGCCGTGCCGATCCTGTCGATGCGCGACTTCGTGCGGCGCCTGTCGGGCAACCCGCAAATCCTGGTCAACAGCGTCGTCGCCGACTCCGAAGCCCAGCACGGCGCGCGCAATGCGGCCATGGCCTACCTGATGAAATCCTTCGGCAACTTCCACAACGATGTGGACGCGGTGTTGCACAGCTACTTCAACTACTGCGCCCTGCAGATGAGCTGCCTGGACTTGGCCAAGGCGTTCAGCTTCCTCGCCAACGAGGGCACGAGTGCCCACAGCGGCGAACAGATCCTCACCGCGCGGCAGACCAAGCAAGTTAACTCGATCATGGCCACCAGCGGGCTGTATGACGAGGCGGGCAACTTTGCCTACCGCGTGGGCTTGCCGGGCAAGAGCGGGGTAGGCGGCGGGATTGTCGCGGTGGTGCCGGGGCAATTTACCGTGTGCGTGTGGTCGCCGGAGTTGAACGCGGCGGGGAACTCGCTGGCGGGGATCAAGGCGTTGGAGTTGTTGAGTGAGCGGATTGGGTGGTCGGTGTTTTGAGATCGTTCCCACGCGCGTGGGAACGATCATCTGAGTGTCATGCCGCTGGATGGGCGTCATCCAATGCTTTGTCCACCAACAATTGCACACCTTCCAGCATTCGGCAGATGCCCAACGCTACATTGCGTTGCGTACCGTCGACTTCAAAGGCCAGGTGAGTGGCGATGTCGGTGATGGAGGATAGGTCCTGGGACGCGTTGACCAGCAGGGTTTCCGTGCCCAGGTCGGGGCGCACGGTGAAGAGTTTTTCTGGGGGATTGGGGGTGTCTTTAATCATGGTGAAGCTCCGTCGACAAGTGGAGCCGCCAGCGTTCGCGGTCAAACGAAGAGGGTGGCAGCTGTACGCGGGTTGACCGACCGGTTGTCAACGAACCCGGCATACCCGAAAGTATCCCGCGCACAACTGCCGCGACACGATACCTCAGGCACAAAAAAAACGCCTGGGATAGGTGCAGGGCGTAGCAGTTCGTTAACAAGGCCGGACGGTCAAATCCGGTCGCTGAATTGGCAGCGACGGCGGAGAGGTTAATCAGCGACGTTCCGAGCGACAACCTGAAACAGTCGTGGGATAAGTCCTAGGGACCTCATGGCCAGACGCTACATCCTGTGGCGAGCGGGCTTGTCCCGCGTTGGGCTGCGCAGCAGCCCCAAAACCAGGCGCAGAGGAGTGCCTGATACACCGCATTCGTCTTCATCAGGGGCGCTTCGCACCCCAACGCGGGACAAACCCGCTCGCCACAGAGGTCCCAGTTTGCTGCGCGACAGCGCTAAGTCGAAGAGGTAGTGGGGCCTCCCTCGCCACAAACGGCTATTCAGCGTCCTTTTTTGCGCGTCTTCGACCCTGGCAAAATCATGCCCACCTCCTGCTGGTACCGCCGATACCGCTCACCGAACAACGCCACCAGATCCTTTTCTTCAAAGCTGGCGCCAATGAAGAGGTAAACCGTCATCCCTGTCGCAAACAACAGGTGCCCGGCCGTCATGTACGGCGTTGCCCAAAAGGCGATCAGGAAGCCCAGGTACAGCGGGTGGCGCACGATCCTGTAAAACAGCGGAGTCCTGAATACTGGCGCCTGTGGTGTGGTTTTGCGCCAACGGTCGATGGCTTGCTTGAGTCCGAACAGCTCGAAGTGATTGATCAGAAAGGTCGACAGTAGCGCAATGCCCCAGCCCATCCAGAACAAGCCGATCAACAGGGCCTTGGCCCAGGTCTCTTCGACCTCCCACACCGTAAGCGTGATGGGTTGCCATAGCCAGAAGATCAACCCGAGCACCAGGCTGCTGAGCATTACATACGTGGAGCGTTCAACTGGCGCAGGCATGAATGCCGCCAGCCACTGTTTGAAGCCTTTACGCGCCATGACCGTGTGCTGGACGCCGAACAGCAGGATCAGTGCGCAGTTGATCAGCACGGCGATTGGCCACGCGAGGAGGGGGCCATCGTTGATGTTCTTGGGCACCGCCACGCTGCCGACGAAGCCGATCAAATATAAGCACGTGATGAGGAACACCACGTAACAGCAGGCGCTGTACACCAGTCCGATGGCACGGGCGGTGCGGTTATTGTCGAGGTGCATGAGCATGCCTTTCCCACTGGGTGAATGGGCAGCAAACCTGCAGGTCAGCCGTTTCGTGGCTAAGCCTAGCGGGTTTTGCGTGCGCGGTAAGCGGGGAGAATGGACAGCTCTTAGCGTTGCGGGCAGTAGGATTCAGCTGATAGTGGGCTGATTCGGCAAGTCATACGGCATTTCCCGAAGCTGTTCCGGACCTGGGTGTATGCAGGGCAGCAAGGGGCCCTCATCGGGGCATAGGTGTCTACACAACGTTGGTTCAACGCTGAACGCCCGGCAGATAGGGCAGTTGTGGCGAGCGGGCTTGTCGAATCGTCGCACCGCCCGCGTTGGGGGGCGAAGCGCCCCTGATGAAGACGAATGCGGTGTATCAGGCACTCCTCTGTGCCTGGTTTTGGGGCTGCTGCGCAGCCCAACGCGGGACAAGCCCGCTCGCCACAGGGGGATTTTTCAGGGTTTGAAAAGTTGTGTAGATACCCATGCTTATCGGGGTGTAGCCCCCTCCCACATTGAATTTTCAGTGTCTTGGAAATAGGTATCCGCCCAAACAAAAAATGCGCCCCTGAGGGCGCATTTTTTTGTTCGGTCAGCTATCGCCTATCAGGCAATTGCATCCCAGGCTCGATCACCGTGCTCGTCCTTGATCCGAGTCGGCAGGCCCATCACGTCCAGCGCCTTGAGGAACGGCTCCGCCGGCAGTTCCTCGACGTTGGCCATGTGTTTCACATCCCACTCGCCACGGGCGACCAGCAGCGCGGCGGCTACCGGTGGAACGCCTGCGGTGTAGGAGATGCCCTGGCTGTCGGTTTCAACGTAGGCTTCTTCGTGATCCGCCACGTTGTAGATGAACATCTCACGCGGCTGGCCATCCTTGGTGCCTTTGACCAGGTCGCCGATGCAGGTCTTGCCGGTGTAGCCCGGGGCGAGCGAAGACGGGTCGGGCAGCACGGCCTTGACCACTTTCAACGGCACCACTTCCAGGCCTTCGGCGGTGGTGACCGGCTTCTCGGAGAGCAGGCCGAGGTTTTTCAGCACGGTGAACACGTTGATGTAGTGTTCGCCGAAGCTCATCCAGAAACGCACGTTGGGCACGTCGAGGTTTTTCGACAGCGAGTGCACTTCATCGTGGCCGGTGAGGTAGAGGTTCTGCGAACCCACGACCGGCAGGTCGTCGGTGCGTTTGACTTCGAACATGGTGTTGCTGGTCCACTGGCTGTTCTGCCAGCTCCACACCTGCCCGGTGAATTCGCGGAAGTTGATTTCCGGATCGAAATTGGTGGCGAAGTATTTGCCATGGGAGCCGGCATTGACGTCGAGGATGTCGATCGAATCAATGCGGTCGAAATGCTGTTGCTGCGCCAGCGCGGCATACGCGTTGACCACACCCGGGTCGAAGCCCACGCCAAGGATGGCGGTGATGTTCTTCTGTTTGCACTCTTCCAGGTGGTTCCATTCGTAGTTGCCGTACCACGGCGGGGTCTCGCAGACCTTGCCCGGCTCTTCGTGGATGGCGGTGTCGAGGTACGCAACGCCCGTGTCGATGCAGGCACGCAGTACCGACATGTTGAGGAACGCGGAACCCACGTTGATGACGATCTGCGATTCGGTCTCGCGGATCAGGGCCTTGGTCGCTTCCACGTCCAGGGCGTTCAGCGCGAAGGCCTGGATGTCGGCGGGAACCTTGAGGCTACCCTTGGCCTTGACGCTGTCGATGATGGCCTGGCATTTGGAGATGTTGCGCGACGCGATAGCAATACGACCGAGTTCGTCGTTGTGCTGCGCGCACTTGTGGGCCACCACCTTGGCGACACCTCCTGCACCAATGATAAGAACGTTCTTTTTCAATTGCTTTATTTCTCCTATATCCGCCAGCTTACGAAAGGCTGGACAGGTAGTCGTCGTAACCAAATTCACGAACCACTTCGACTGTACCGTCGAGTTGTTTCACTACGATGGACGGCATTTTCAGGCCGTTGAACCAATTTTTCTTGACCATGGTGTAGCCCGCGGTGTCGATGAACGACAGCCGATCGCCGATGGCCAGCGGACGATCAAATTGATACTCGCCGAAGATGTCCCCGGCCAGGCAGGATTTGCCGCAGACCATGTAGGTGTGTTCACCCTCGCTTGGCGCCAGCTTGGCGTTGAGGCGATAGATCAGCAGGTCCAGCAGGTGGGCTTCGATGGAGCTGTCCACGACGGCGAGGTTTTTGCCGTTGTAGAGGGTGTCGAGCACGGTGACTTCCAGGGAGGCACTGTTGGTGATCGCCGCTTCGCCGGGTTCCAGGTAGACCTGCACGTCGTACTTCTGCGAGAACGCCTTGAGGCGCTGGCAAAAGGCGTCGATGGCATAGCCTTCACCGGTGAAGTGGATGCCGCCGCCGAGGCTGACCCAGTTGACCTTATGCAGCAGCGCGCCGAAGCGTTCTTCGATGGTGTTCAGCATCTGGTCGAACAGGTTGAAGTCGCCGTTCTCGCAGTTGTTGTGGAACATGAAGCCGGAGATCTGTTCGATCACGCCTTCGATCTTCACCGGGTCCCATTCGCCCAGGCGGCTGAACGGACGCGCCGGGTCGGCCAGCAGGTAGTCGGAGCTGCTCACCTGCGGGTTGACGCGCAGGCCGCGGGTCTTGCCTTCGCTGCGTTCGGCAAAACGCTGCAGCTGGCTGATGGAGTTGAAGATGATCTTGTCGCAGTTATCGAGCATCTCTTCGATTTCATCATCAGCCCAGGCCACGCTGTAGGCGTGCGCCTCACCTTCGAACTTCTGGCGACCGAGCTTCAACTCATACAGCGACGACGAGGTGGTGCCGTCCATGTATTCCTGCATCAGGTCGAACACCGACCAGGTGGCAAAGCACTTGAGCGCCAGCAGGGCCTTGGCGCCGGACTGCTCGCGCACGTAAGCAATCTTCTGCATGTTGACCAGAAGCTTCTGTTTATCGATGAGGTAGTACGGCGTTTTGATCATTTTTGAGAGCCTGCGGCGGTGCCTGCCAAAAAAGGACACGCATTGTGCCCGCACTTGGATCGAATCGAAAGGTTAGCCGGCGGATTTCGCACGCCGGTTTTTCAAGCATAGCCCCGGAGTATGACTATCTAAGGATATGCACCGTCCCACATTTTGGCCTATGTGACTTTGTTGCATTGCCATCAAACCGTCATCTTCCCACCACCTTCCTGCCACATTCCGCCGTTACTGTCCTCGCCAATGAGATCGATCTCAAGCGAGTAAACATGACTGACCTGAAAGACGTCGCGCGACTGGCCGGAGTATCCCGCGCTACCGCCGCCCGCACTTTTGCCTCCCCCGACCAGGTGCGCCCGGCGACCCGTGAGCAGGTGTTCGCCGCCGCCCGTGAGTTGGGGTTTCGGCCCAACCTGCTCGGCCGCCAACTGCGCCTGCAAACCACCCAGTTGATCGGCGTGGTAGTGCCCAACCTGCTCAACCCGGTGTTCGCCGAGCAGTTCCAGGCCATGGAGCGTGCCGCACGCTTGCGTGGCTACAGCCTGGTGCTGGCGACCACCGACTACAGCAGCGAGCGCGAGTACATCGTAGTGGAAGAACTGCTGCGCCAGCGCGTCGATGGCCTGGTGCTGACGGTCACCGATGCCGAAAGCAACAGCGTGCTCAGCAGCCTGAATACCGAACAAACCCCGTTCGTGCTGGCCTATCACCAACCGAGCAACCCCAACTACAGCGCCGTGTCGGTGGACAACCGCGCGGGCATGGCCTTGGCCACGCGCTACCTGCTGGAGGCCGGTCATCGACGCATCAGCATGGTCGCCGGCCCCGCCTTGCAGTCCGACCGCGCACGCCTGCGCTATGCCGGTTACTGCGACGCGATGAAGGAATACGGCCTCAACAGCCGCGCGGTGATCGAAATGCCCGCGCATACCCAGGCCGAATTCGCCGCCATCGAGCCGTACCTCAACGGCCCCGACGCCCCCAGCGCGCTGGTGTGCTCCAACGATTTCCTGGCCATCAGCTTGATCGCCGAGCTGCGCCGCAATGCCTGGAATGTACCCGGGCAGTTGTCGGTGATGGGCTTTGACGGCATCGCCCTCGGCACCCAGATGCACCCGACCCTGTGCAGCGTGGTGCAGCCCATCGCGCTGCTGGCCAGCACGGTGATTGACCAACTGCTGGCGCAGATCGCCGGGAATGACCCGGTTTCCCATTGCCTGCCTTGCCATATCCGGCCGGGCGAAAGTACCCAACCGTTTGAGGAGTCCCTTGATGCGCGCATTCAGTAAAACCCTGGCAGCCGTGCTGCTGTGCGGTATGGCCAGCCTGGCCCAGGCCGCCGACACCGCGATTTGCTACAACTGCCCGCCGGATTGGGCCGACTGGGGCACCCAGCTCAAGGCCATCGCTGCCAGCACCGGTGTGCAGGTGCCGCTGGACAACAAGAACTCCGGCCAGTCCCTGGCGCAACTGGTGGCCGAAAAGGCCGCGCCGGTCGCGGACGTGGTGTATTACGGCGTGACCTTCGGCTTGCAGGCGCAAAAGGCCGGCGTGGTCGATGGCTACAAACCCAAGGGCTGGGAACAGATTCCCGCCGGGTTGAAAGACCCCGCCGGCCAGTGGTTTGCGATCCATTCCGGCACCTTGGGCATCATGGTCAACGTCGATGCATTGGGTGGCCTGCCGGTGCCGCAAAGCTGGGCCGACCTGCTCAAGCCGCAATACAAAGGCATGGTCGGCTACCTGGACCCGTCCAGCGCCTTCGTCGGTTACGTCTCTGCCGTGGCGATCAACCGCGCAATGGGCGGCGACCTGGACAACTTCGCCCCGGCCATCGACTACTTCCAGAAACTGGCGAAAAACGCGCCCATCGTGCCCAAGCAGACCGCTTATGCGCGGGTGCTGTCCGGCGAGTTGCCGATCCTGGTGGACTACGACTTCAACGCCTACCGCGCCCGCTACAAAGACAACGCTAACGTCGCCTTCGTGATCCCCAAGGAAGGCAGCATCAGCGTGCCTTATGTGATGAGCCTGGTGGCCAACGCGCCGCACCGCGCCAATGGCGAGAAGGTGCTGGACTTCGTGCTGTCGGACCAAGGCCAGGCACTCTGGGCCAAGGCGTACTTGCGCCCCGTACGCCCGGTGACCATGCCGGCCGACGTCGCCGCGCAGTTCCTGCCCGACAGCGATTACGCCCGCGCCGGTGTGGTGGACTATCAGAAAATGGCCGCTGTGCAGGAAGCCTTCGCCGCCCGTTACCTGAACGAGGTCAAGTAAGTGGCTGCATCGGCAAAACAGGCGGCCTGGGCGCTGGCCCCGGCCTTTGCGGTGCTGTTCGCGTTCTGGCTGCTGCCGCTGGCGCACTTGATGGTGCTCGGCGCCGACAGCCGCGACAGCCACGGCAGCGGCTATTGGCAGGTGCTCAGCAGCGCGCAGTACCTGGGCAGCCTGGCGCAGACCTGCGTGCTGGCCATCGTGGTGACGTTCACCGCGTTGTTGATCGGTGGCATCAGCGGCGTGTTTCTTGCGCGCCAGCAGTTTTTCGGGCGCTCGGCGTTGGTGGCGTTGCTCACGTTTCCCCTGGCGTTTCCCGGGGTGGTGGTGGGCTTCCTGGTGATCCTGTTGGCTGGGCGCCAGGGGCTGCTGGCGTCCCTGGGCCTGCAATTGGCCGGTGAGCGCTGGATTTTTGCCTACTCGCTGGCCGGGCTGTTTGTCGGTTACCTGTACTTCTCGATTCCGCGGGTGATCCTCACGGTGATGGCTGCGTGCGAAAGCCTCGACCGCAGCCTGGAAGAAGCCGCGCATTCGCTGGGAGCAGGGCACTGGCGGGTGGTCTGCGACGTGATCGTGCCGGGCCTGGCGCCGGCGTTGGCGTCCTGCGGCGCGATCTGCTTCGCCACGTCCATGGGCGCCTTCGGCACCGCGTTCACCTTGGGCACGCGCCTGAATGTGACGCCAGTGGCGATCTACAATGTATTCACCAACTACGCCAACTTTGCCGTCGCCGCCGCGTTGTCGGTGGTGCTCGGCGCGGTGACCTGGGCGGTGTTATTGCTCACGCGACGCCTGGTGAAAAATGCGGGGACTGTCTTGTGAAACGCTCATCGCTGTTTGTGATGCAACTGCTGTTCACCTTGCTGGTGTGCGCGTTCATGTTGGTGCCGGTGCTGATGTCATTGCTGGCCGGGTTGACGCGCAATTTCTTCGTCGGCGTGTCCAGCGGCCTGACCTTCGACTGGTTGATCCAGGTCTGGCAGGCCTATTCGCCCACCGTATGGCTGTCGTTGCAATTGGCGCTGGCGTGCGCGGTGTGTGTCTGCGTGATCGGCGTGCCGGCGGCCTATGCGCTGGTGTGCATGAACAACCGCTTCAGCCGTGCCTTCGAAGAACTGATGGTGCTGCCGGTGGCGATGCCGGGGCTGGCCAGTGCGCTGGCGTTGCTGCTCACCTACGGCCAGTTCGGCACGTTTCGCAGCAGCTGGTTGTTCATCCTGGTCGGCCATGTGTTGTTCACCTTGCCGTTCCTGGTACGTCCGGTGATGGCGGTGATGCAACGCCAGCAACTGCCGGTGCTGGAAGAGGCGGCGGCCAGTCTGGGCGCCGGGCCGATCAAGCGCTTTTTCAGCGTGGTGGTGCCCAACTGCCGGGCGGGGATTCTGGCTGGCGTGCTGATGGTGGTGACCTTGTCGTTGGGCGAATTCAACCTGACCTGGATGCTCCACACACCGATGACCAAGACATTGCCCGTGGGCCTGGCCGACAGCTACGCCTCGGCGCGCCTGGAAATCGCCAGCGCCTACACCCTTATCTTTTTGCTGATGATCGTGCCGCTGCTGATTGCGTTGCAGGCCATCAGCGCTCGTTTGTCCCGTGGAGAGCGTCGATGACCGCTATCACTATTCGCCTGCAAGGCTGTCGCAAGGCGTTCGCCGACGGCACCGTGGCTGTGCATGACTTGAACCTGACCGTAGAAGGCGGTGAAACCCTGGCGATCCTCGGCCCGTCCGGCTGCGGCAAGACCACCACCTTGCGCCTGATTGCCGGCCTGGAACGCCCGGATGTGGGCCAGGTTTTTTTCGGCACCGACGACGTCACCCGCCTGCCCATCGAGCGCCGCGACGTGGGCATGGTGTTCCAGAACTACGCGCTGTTTCCCAACCTCGACGTGGCCGGCAATATCGTCTACGGCTTGAAGATTCGCGGCATGGCGCCGCTTGCGCGGAACAAGCGCTGCGAGGAACTGCTGGAGCTGGTCGGCTTGCAACAGCATGGCAAGCGCAGCATCCATGAATTGTCCGGTGGTCAGCGTCAACGCGTGGCCTTGGCCCGCGCCTTGGCGCCGCGCCCTAAAGTGCTGTTGCTGGACGAACCGCTGGCCGCCCTGGATGCGCAATTGCGTGAGCGCTTGCGCAGCGAGCTGAATGAGCTGCTGCGCAGCCTCGGTATCACCTCGGTATTTGTCACCCACGATCAGGGCGAAGCCATGGCCCTGGGCGATCGTATCCTGGTGATGGAGCACGGCCGCGTCGCGCAACTGGCCAGCCCACGGGAGATCTACCAGAAACCGGCCAATGCGTTCGTCGCCGGTTTTGTCGGCAACCTGAATGCCTTTGCCGTCAGCTCGCGAACAGCCCATGGCCTGAAAGTCTGCGGCGGCGAGTTGCCGTGGCAGGCCGCCGACGTGCCCAACACGGTGTACTGCCGCCCCGAACACCTGCGGGTGATGGAGAGCGAAGGGCACTTGCACGGCCATCTATTGGCGCAGTTTTTCCAGGGCGCCCAAAGCCGCCTGCTGGTGGACGTGGGCGGCCCGCAACCGCTGCTGGTGGACAGCAGCGACAACCACCTGTACGCCGTCGGCGCGCCCATTGCCCTGGCAATCGCACCGCACATGTTGTTCACCCTGAATGCTTGAGAATTTGCTTGTGAACCGTCCGTTTCTTGTTGCGCAAATCAGCGACCTGCACCTTAAAGCCGGCCAGCGCCTGACGTATGGGGTGGTCGATACCTTGGGCGCGCTGCGCTGTGCCGTCGACCATTTGAACGCCAGTAAGCCTCGGCCCGATATCGTGGTGGTCAGCGGTGACCTGGTGGACTTCGGTCGCGCCGATGAATACGCCGTGCTGCACCCCGAACTCGCGCGCCTGCACATGCCGTGCTACCTGGTGCCCGGCAACCACGACACGCGCGGGCCGTTGCTCGAAGCATTCCGTGATCACGCCTATTTGCCGTCGTCGGCAGAGGGGCCGTTGGACTGGGTGGTGGACGAGCATCCGCTGCGCTTGATCGGCCTGGACTCGACTATTCCGGGTGGGCACGGCGGCCAGCTACTGGACAGCCAACTGCACTGGTTGGACGCGCAACTGGCACGACGCCCGGACGCGCCGACGTTGCTGATCCTGCACCATCCGCCGTTTATCAGCGGCATCGGCCATATGGACCGCGAACCCTTTATCAACGCTGCGGCGCTGGAAGCAGTTGTGTCTCGCCATCCGCAAGTGGAACGCCTGCTGTGCGGGCACCTGCACCGGCCGATGCAGCGACGCTTTGGCGGCAGCTTGAGTTGTGTGTGCCCCGGCACCTCCCATCAGATTGTGCTGGACCTGCAAGACGCCGCGCCCGCGCATTTCAACCTGGAACCGGCGGGGTATTTGTTGCATCGCTGGGATGCGCAACACGGCTTGATCAGCCACAACGGCGTGTTCGGGGATTACCCGGGGCCGTATCCGTTTTATGACGCTCATGGATTGATTGACTGAGGTTTACGGAGGTTTCACTTCACTCAACCAGCTAACTAAGCAACTGAGTAACTTAGCAACTAGGCAACTGAATAACCGTTAACGCCGCGGCCAACGTCACGTTTGGCCGACGGCATCCTGCTGCCCATTTTTTGCGCCCGGAACTTGGATTCCGCGCCGGAGTTCGTCCTGATGAAAGCCACGTTGAATGTATTAAGTGTATTGACCGGCGGCCTGGGCATTGCCCTGAGCCCCTTGGCGTCTGCTGACTTTTTGAGCGACAGCAAAGCCAACTTGAGCATGCGTAACTTTTACTTCAATAACGACAACCGCGACGGCACGGCGGCACCGTCGAAGACCGAAGAGTGGGGCCAGGCCTTTATCCTCAACTACCAGTCGGGCTTTACCGACGGCACCGTCGGCTTTGGCCTGGACGCCATCGGCATTCTCGGCGTGACCCTCGACAGCAGCGCCGCGCGCCATGTCGGCAGCTCGATGATCCCCACCGAAGACGGCAAGGCCACGGACAACTGGGCCCGTGGCGGCGCCACCGCCAAGGCGCGGTTTGCCAAGACCGAAGCGCGCTACGGCTACCTGCGCCCGAACCTGCCGATCCTGGTGAGCAACGACGGCCGCCTGTTGCCGCAGTCGTTCGAAGGCGGGCAAGTCACCAGCAAGGACATCGACAACCTGACCCTGGTCGGCGGCCAGCTTGAGCACACCACCGGTCGCGGCTCCAGCGACCGCAGTGGCCTGGCAGCGGCGGGCGGTACCCAGGAAAGCAATAAATTTACCTACGCCGGTGCGGACTACCAACTGACCAAGGACCTGATGGTCCAGTACTACTACGCCAACCTCGAAGACTATTACCAACAACACTTCGCCGGGTTGATCCACGTATTGCCGTTGGGCGAATACGGCTCATTGAAAACCGACCTGCGCTACTTCAAGACCAGCTCCGACGGTAAAAACAGCAGCGCCGCCGGCCGTGCCGAAGGCTACAAGCTGGGCGGCTATACCAAGAACGGTAACGGTGAAATCGACAACAACACCTGGAGCGCCGCGTTCATCTACTCCCTGGGCCCGCACGCGATCACCGCCGGCTACCAGCAAGTCTCGGACGACAGCAACTTCGCCCAACTCAACCAGGGCGGCCTGGTGAACAAAGGCGAGGGCGGTGCCAGCCTGTACCTCTACACCGACCGCACCGTGCAGACCTTCATCCAGGCCGGCGAACGCACCGCCTTCGCCCAGTACGCCTACGACTTCGCGTCGCTGGGTGTACCCGGCCTGAAGGCCTCGGTGATGTACCTCAAGGGCGAGCACATCCTTACCACCAGCGGCAACGACGCCAGCGAGTGGGAGCGCGACATCTCGTTGGATTACGTGGTGCAGAGCGGCACATTCAAGAACGTCGGGTTCGGCTGGCGTAACGGCGTGTCACGCAGTGAAGTAGCGCGGGACCAGGACCAGAATCGGGTGTTTGTGAGTTATTCGATTCCGTTGATGTAGCACCGCTGAGCCCCTCACCTCTGTAGGAGCGAGCTTGCTCGCGAAAAACGTCAACGATAACGCGCCTGTTCAGAATGCCAGCGGTGTCCTTGGGTTCTTCGCGAGCAAGCTCGCTCCTACAGGGGGGCTTGCTCACGCCACCCGGTTCCTGCCCGCGCCCTTGGCCTCATACAAGCGCATGTCCGCGCGCTTGAGCAATGCCAGGGAGTCGCGGTCAGAAGGCTCTGCCACGCCCACGCCGATACTCACCGTGACCTGGCCCACGGTCGGGAACTTCGCGGCCGCCACGGCCGCGCGGATTTTTTCGGCGACCACGTCGGGGCTGTCCGGCTCTTCGACTTCCGGCAGCAGCACGGCGAATTCTTCCCCGCCATAACGCGCGACGAAGTCGGTGGCGCGCGTGGTGTTTTCTATCAGTGCCGCGAGTTGGCACAGCACATCATCGCCAACGGCGTGGCCGTAGGTGTCGTTGACGCGCTTGAAGTAGTCGGCATCGATCAGCAGCAGGGCAAAGGTGCGGCCGGTACGCTGGAACAACAGGCTGTTTTCGGCGAGTTTCTCGTCGAAGCGGCGCCGGTTGAACACGCCGGTGAGGGCGTCGTGGGTGGCCAGCTTGAGCAGGTCGGCGTTGGCCTGGGTGAGGTCGGCGGTGCGTTGCGCCACGGTAGCTTCCAGGGACGCGTTGGCTTCTTGCAGTTCGCGTTCCTTGGCGAGCAGCGAGTGCATCATGCCGGTGAGCGATTGCCCCAGTTGGGCGATCTCCAGCACCGGGTGTTCCTGGGGAAAGACCGCGCCGGGCTGATGGTCCTGCACCTGTTTGGCGGACCTGGCCAGGCGCTCGATGGGACGGCTGAGTGATGAGGCAAGGTAATACGCGGCCACGACAAAGCTGATCGCGGCCAGCAGCCCGAGCACCAGCAATTTGTCCAGCAGGCTGCGCGCCGGTTGCAGGGCCACGTCCAGCGGCTGGCGCACCATGATGTACCAGCTCACCCGCGCGTTGGACGGGCTGGGCACGGCGACCGAGGCGGTGACGTAGCCGTTGCCTGTGAACCAACCGGTTGGCGTCACCAGTTTGTCCTTAGGCATTTGCTCACCGGCGAGGACTTCGGGGTAGAGCACCTTGCCATCGAAGTCGACAATCAGCGCTTCAACGTTGGGTATGGCGTCTTTTTGCGTTACGGCGGAATCGACGATCTGTGTCACCCAGCGCCAGTGGGCATGAGCGCCCAGCACGCCGATCGTCTCGCCACGGGCATTGTGAATCGGTGCGGCAAAGTCGATAAAGCGCAGCGGCTCGCCATTCGCCGCGCCGGGCAGCAGTTTGGCCAGCAACACCGCCTCGTGGGGATCGCCGGTGTACTCGCCGCGCAGGCCGGCCTGGAACCAGGGGCGTTGCTGCACCGATTGGTTGACCAGCAGCCCGTTGACCGCCTGGCGCACACGCCCCTCGGCGTCGGCAACCCCCATCCACGCGTACTCGGCGCGCGATTGCGTGCGCAGTTCCATCAAGGCCAGGATATCCGGCGCATCCAGGTCACCACGGCGAAACAGCGGGGCCTTGCTGAGCAAGGACACTTCCAACTGCCGTTCGCGCAATTGCACAGCCAACAGTGCCGCCGTCGAGCGCGCAGTGCTCAACAGCGTGTTGCCACTGGCCTGTTTCATCTGCTCAGTGGCGATGTGCCCCACGTAAAAACCCACGCCCATCAAGATGAGCAGCGATAACCCGGCAAACCACAGGGTCAGGTGACTACGCAGGCTGGCTTTGATCATGAGTGCTCATTTGAAGGGTTATTTCGGGCCATGGTATGCGTAATAGATAGGCCGCGACCAGCGGTGGGTTGACCTGATCAGGGCTATCAACATGAGAAAATTTTGTGATCGTCTGGAATAAAATGAGTTTGTCTCACTATGCTCGTGTGTCGACAATGGCTGCCATTGAATACCTACTCTGGAGTTGTAAGTCATGGCAGTCGCTCATTCCCTCGGATTTCCGCGCATTGGACGCGATCGTGAACTGAAAAAAGCGCAGGAAGCGTTCTGGAAGGGCGAACTTGACGAAGCCGGCCTGCGGGCCGTCGGCCGTGAATTGCGCAAGACCCACTGGGATCTGCAGAAACAGGCCGGTATCGAGTTGCTGCCGGCCGGCGATTTTGCCTGGTACGACCAGGTGCTGACCCACTCGCTGATGTTCGGCGTGATTCCCGAGCGTTTCCGCCCGGCCGACGGCAACGCCACCCTGCACACGTTGTTCGCCATGGCCCGGGGCGTCAGCGACAGCTGCTGCGGCGGTGCCCATGCCCAGGAAATGACCAAGTGGTTCGATACCAACTACCACTACCTGGTGCCTGAATTCAGTGCCGACCAGCAGTTCCACCTCGGTTGGGACCAACTGTTCGACGAAGTTAAGGAAGCCCGCGACTTGGGTCACACCGTCAAGCCGGTGGTGATCGGCCCGCTGACCTACCTGTGGCTGGGCAAGGCCAAGGGCGGTGACTTCGACAAGCTCGACCTGCTTGAGCGCCTGCTGCCGTTGTACGGCCAGATCTTCCAGCGCCTGGCCGACCTCGGCGTGGAATGGGTGCAGATCGACGAGCCGATCCTGGTCCTCGACCTGCCGCAGGAATGGAAGAACGCGTTCGAGCGTGCCTACAACCTGATCCAGCGTGACCCGCTGAAAAAACTGGTGGCGACCTACTTCGGTGGCCTGGAAGAGAACCTCGGCCTGGCCGCGAACCTGCCGGTGGATGGCCTGCACATCGACCTGGTGCGTGCGCCGGAGCAGTATCCGACCATCCTCGACCGCCTGCCCGCTTATAAAGTGCTGTCCCTGGGCGTGGTCAACGGCCGTAACGTCTGGCGTTGCGACCTGGAAAACGCCCTGGCCACCTTGCAGCACGCCCATGAAAAACTCGGTGATCGCCTGTGGGTGGCGCCATCCTGCTCGCTGCTGCACAGCCCGGTGGACCTGGGCCGTGAAGACCAGTTGGATGCCGAGCTGAAAAGCTGGCTGGCGTTCGCTGTGCAGAAGTGCGCCGAAGTGGCGGTGCTGGCGCAAGCCGTCAACCAGCCTGAAGCGCCCAACGTCCTCGCCGCCCTGGCCGAAAGCCGCGCCGTGCAGGCTGCCCGCGCTGCCTCGCCGCGTATCCACAAGCCTGCGGTACAGGCGCGTGTGGCGGCGATTACCCGCCAGGACAGCCAGCGCCAGTCGCCGTTTACCCAGCGTATCGAGCGCCAGCGTGCCGGCCTGAACCTGCCATTGTTCCCGACCACCACCATCGGCTCGTTCCCGCAGACCGCGTCGATCCGCCTGGCGCGTCAGTCCTACAAGCAGGGCAAGTTGAGCCAGGCCGAATACGTCGAAGCCATGCACAGCGAGATTCGTCACGCCGTCGAGGTGCAGGAAAACCTCGGCCTGGACGTGCTGGTGCACGGTGAAGCCGAGCGTAACGACATGGTCGAGTACTTCGCCGAGCAGTTGGACGGCTACGTGTTCACCCGTTTTGGCTGGGTGCAGAGCTACGGTTCGCGTTGCGTGAAGCCGGCGGTGATCTTCGGCGACCTGAGCCGCCCGAAGGCGATGACGGTGGAGTGGATCCGCTATGCCCAAGGCCTGACCCGCAAGGTGATGAAGGGCATGCTGACCGGCCCTGTGACCATGCTGATGTGGTCGTTCCCGCGCGAAGACGTGAGCCGCGAAGTGCAGGCCCGCCAACTGGCCTTGGCGATTCGCGACGAAGTGGTTGACCTGGAAGCCGCCGGCATCCAGATCGTGCAGATCGACGAAGCCGCGTTCCGCGAAGGCTTGCCGTTGCGCCAGGCGCACTGGCAGGGGTACCTGGACTGGGCCACCGAAGTGTTCCGCCTGTGCGCCTCGGGCGTGCGGGATGAAACCCAGATCCACACGCACATGTGCTACAGCGAGTTCAACGATGTGATCGAGTCCATCGCGGCCATGGATGCCGACGTGATCACCATCGAGACGTCACGCTCGGACATGGAGCTGCTGGATGCGTTCGAAGCTTTCGCGTACCCCAATGACATTGGCCCAGGCGTCTACGACATCCACTCACCACGCGTGCCGGATGCCTCGGAAATGGCCAACCTGCTGCGCAAGGCCGCCCGGCGGATTCCTGCCGAGCGCTTGTGGGTAAACCCGGATTGCGGGTTGAAGACGCGGGGGTGGCCGGAAACGGAAGCGGCGTTGATCCATATGGTCACCGCAGCTCGCCAGCTACGGGCTGAGTTGGCTTAACACCGTACTAAGGGTGGGAGGGGGTAAGCCCTCCCACATTTAATCCATGTCAGGTCAGAGGTATTTAAGCCAGGCCAGGTCGCGCCGCCGCGCTTTGAGCGCGGCGAACCAGCGCACCGGCGGGTAGAGCGCCAGGGGTAATACCAGGGCCATCAGCCACACCGCGCCCATGCTGTCGAAGCCAAAGTAGTTGCCATGGTTAAGGCCAAACAGCGCCACACAGGCGACATACAGCACTTTCAGCACATACAGGTGCAGCAGATAAAAGAACATCGGCACCGAACCAAACACCGCCAACACGCCGATCCAGCGTCGATGCCCCGCGCGTTCAAACGCCAGCAACAGCAACAACCCAATTCCCAGCGTCAATGCCAGGAACAACAGCGAAGGCGGGTACTTGGTGACGTTGAAAAAACTCATCAGCGTCTGCATGCCGCTGTCATACGTCTGCCAGGGCTTCTCGCCGTAGCCATTGAGCGCACGCAACAGCACAAACCCCACCAACGCACTCACACCGCCGACCAGCAAATAGCGCTGGCGCACGGCAGGCAGCGTGGCATTGGCAAACCACGGGCCCAGGCCGTAACCGAGGGCAATCACGCCGATCCACGGCAGCACCGGGTAAGTCGTGCGCAGGCGCAGGGTGTCAGACACGTCAATCCAACTGCGTTCATGCAGGATCGTCCACGGAATATGCAGCGCCGAGCCTGGATCGAAATGCAGCCCATCCAGCAGGTTGTGCCCGCCGATGATCACCAGCGCCAGCACGATCAACAGCGGGCGCGGCAACCACACCAGGGCGGCGAGGGCGAGCATGCTGATGCCAATCGCCCAGATCACCTGTAGATAGATCACGCTGGGCGGTATCTGGAAGGTCCAGGCGAAGTTGACCAGGGTGAGCTCCAGCACCACCAGGAACAACCCGCGCTTGAACAGGAACGCCGACACATCGCGGCGGCCCTGGTATTTCTGGCCGTATAAAAATGCGGACAAGCCGGTGAGCAGCACAAACACCGGCGCACACAGGTGGGCGAGGGTGCGGCTGATAAACAGTGCGGGTTCGGTGCTGTCGATGCTCATGGGATCGCTGACTTGCCGATGCAACAGGAAGGTCTCTCGCACGTGGTCGAGCAGCATGAACAGGATCACCAGCCCACGCAGGGCGTCGATGGAGAGCAGGCGTTGGCGCAGGGGAACGGCATCGGTCATGGGCGGAATCACAGGGCAGGGTGGAAAATTGGCGTTATCTTATAACAATAAGCAGCCGCTTGCCGCGACGCTCTAAAGCCCGACGCAAATCAATGTGGGAGGGGGCTTGCTTCCACATTGATTCGCCCAGATCGTGGATTCTGATACCGTCAGTGAAATCGTTTTCGTAGGCCCTCAGCATGAGCACCCCCCAAGCCGTCATCGACTTCTGGCAGCACGCCGGTCCCAAACGCTGGTTCGCCAAGGACGATGCCTTCGACGCAAACTTCCGCGAGACCTTCCACGCTACCCACCTGCAAGCCGCCCGGCGTGAGTTGGAAGGCTGGCTGGATTCAGCCGAAGGCGCCTTGGCCTTGCTGATCCTGCTCGACCAATACCCACGCAACGCCTTTCGCGGCACCGCGCACATGTTCGCCACCGACCCGCTCGCGCGCCTGTATGCCCAGCGCATGGTGGACGCCGGGCTCGACCAGCAGGTTGAGCCGGCATTGCGGGCGTTCTGTTATTTGCCGTTCGAGCACTCGGAAGACCCAAAAGACCAGCAACGCTCCTTGACCCTCAACCAGCAGCTGGATGCCAACACTTACCGCTGGGCCAAGGAACACGCGCAGATCATCGAGCGTTTCGGGCGTTTCCCCCATCGTAATGCGGTGCTGGCCAGGGTCACCACGGCTGAAGAACGCGCGTTTCTGGACCATGGCGGGTTTGCCGGTTAACCCGGTATTCCGCCCAGGAATGCCCCCATAAAAACCGCGCATTGTCTTTCTTGGCGTGCATCTCGTAGCGTAGGGCTTCACCCAAGGAGCCCGTTATGAACCAGCCCCCGTTGCGCCTCTACGTTGATTCGCTCTACACCAGCCCGTACGCGATGTCGGTGTTCGTTACCCTGCGGGAAAAAGGCCTGGCCTTCGACCAGGTCACCCTGGACCTCGACGCCGCGCAGAACCAGACGGCCGACTTCGCCCACCTGTCCCTGACCCAGCGCGTGCCGACCCTGGTAGAAGGCGATTTTGCCCTGTCGGAATCCTCCGCGATTACCGAATACCTGGACCAGGCCTACCCCGAGATCAGCGTGTATCCTGCCGACCCAAAACAGCGGGCGAGGGCGCGACAGGTACAGGCGTGGCTGCGCAGCGATTTGCTGCCGATCCGTCAGGAACGCTCGACGATGGTGGTGTTTTACGGGCAGAAGATGCCCCCACTGACCGCCGTGGCTGAAGCGGCTGCTGCCAAGTTGATCAATGCGTCGCAGGCGCTGCTGGCGGGTAATCCGCCGTACTTGTTCGGTGAGTGGTGCATTGCTGACGTGGACTTGGCGGTGATGCTCAATCGTCTGATTCTTAACGGTGACAGCGTGCCCGCCGAGCTGGTGGCCTACGCACAACGCCAATGGCAGCGGCCGTCGGTGCAGGAATGGGTCAACCAGCCACGTCCTGCGCTGTAGCGTTTGCAGTCATTTGCGCCACGCGCCGGTCCAGGTCTTCCCAATCGGCCATGCCCAGCACCCGGGTGGTGTTCAAGCCACGCAGGTAACCGCGCAATTGCTGGGCACTGGCGTGCACCTGGTCGGCCTCTGACGCCTCATCCAGCAGCACCTGTTCATAGTCGACCAGGTAGTCGGCGACCCGCTCACGAAACTCCGGCAAGACGGCTTCGCGGATGCGATCGAAGGTTTTTTGGTGGGGCTTCATGGCGGGATCCTTATAGATTTTATGTGAGCACTATCGCTTCAGATAATAGTCACCATCACGCAACGCAAGTTCTGTTTTTGCAGGGAAAGCGCAAAATTGCCCCATCGAGACGCTGTTCAAGGAAATGCGCGATGAGGACGATTATTCAGCTTGGTTTAATGATTCTGATGCTCGCCACGGTGGTGGTGAACAATGCAGCCATCGCCGATGAACTGCGTGCAGGCCATTTGCTACCTATCGTCGGTAGCGTAAACTCCCTGCAGCATGCGCAATCGGTGGGCGTGTTGTTAAGCGATAACACCCGCGACAACCTCAGCTACCTTGAACGCTACCACGACATGGCCATGAACGGCGCCAAGAATGCCCTTGACGGGCGTATCCGCGAGGCGTTCGTCAACAGTTCCGACCCGGAACTGGCGATTGATTGGTTGATGAGCTCGCTGCAGGGAACCTTTCTGTCGGTGACGGTCTACGACAACCTGGATGCCCTGGTGCAGGCTCACCCGGATGTGGTGGTGATGCTCGATACCCATAACCAACTGCTGACCCAGCGTAACGATCAGGTCGAGGCGCGTTTTATTGCGCGGTTCTATGACGCCGATCTGCAATACATCGCCAAGGCCGAAGGCTCCGTGCGCAAGCAGCTGCCATCGGTGTGGGTGCACGACAAGGCCGCACCGGAGATTGCCGCGCGGATCGAGCAGCAGCGGGATGTGCAGCTCGACGCCCTGAAGCAGTTCGATGCCTCGCTCAAGGCGCTGGTGCGTGCGGGTTGATGTGAACCTTTATTTTTATACTCAGGATTTTTTCATGCGCTCTTTTTTTGTACCGGCCGCGGCCCTGATGCTGGCCGGTTGTGTTTCCGCCCCCAACGACCCGACCTTGATCCTGCAAACCAGCAAGAGCCCGGAAGTCTATGTGCAATGCGTGCTCCCCAAGCTGGAAAAACACGGGATCACCTCCACCGTGACACAGAACTCGCGCCACGCCAGGCTGGTGTTGACCAGCAAGATTGCCGCCGATGACGTGCTGGAAGTCTACAAAGCCGGGGACGGCGGCAAAGTGTTTTTGTATGAGCGCAAGCCGCTGGCGTCGACCATCACGCCGTCGCGGCTTGAACAGGTTGCGCAGGACTGCAGATAACCAATGTGGGAGGGGCTTGCGCCCTCCCACATTTATGTCTGCATAAAGCCTAAGGTCTGGCTTCGTTGCTGAAGCTGTTAACGGTTTTGACCAGCCCTTGAGCTGCCAATGCCACCAACTCCCCACCTTTCTCCACCGTCGCCAGCGCCGGGTCAGAGCCCATGCGGCCGTCGGGGAAGCGTGCGCGGAAGTCCAGGGCCTCACGGATCGGCCCGGTGTTGGCGATTTGCGGGGAGTAGTCGGCCGACTTGATCGCGTGCGGGTACGCCCACTGCGTCACCGCAATCTCCGAAGGCGTCGCATGGCTGCCATGGCCCACCGGGAATTGGCGGTGCGCCAGGTCAGTGACGCCTTCCAGGTCCCACCAGTTCACCAGCTTCAGCGCAAACCCTGCAGGGCGGCGGCCAAAGCTCGCCTCGGCGTACAGCTCGGAAAACGCCGCTTCAATCGTGGCGATATTGCCGCCGTGACCGTTCAGAAACAGGATCTTGTCGAAACCATGCCCGGCCAGCGAGCGCACCCAGTCGCCAATCGCAGCGATAAAGGTGGAAGGGCGCAGGGAAATGGTGCCGGGAAAGCCCAGGTGATGCTGGGCCATGCCGATATTGAAGGTCGGACCGATGAGAATGTCGGCGTGCTTTTGCGCCTCATGGGCGATGATTTCCGGGCACATCCAGTCGGTGCCCAGCAGGCCGGTGGGGCCGTGTTGTTCGTTGGAGCCGATGGGGATCACCACCGTACGGCTGCGTTCCAGGAACTGCCCGATCTCGATCCAGGTCGATTGATGTAGAAGCATGCGAAGCTCTCTTTTATCTGTGGGGACAGGCTAACCGCCACGGATTGTACGACTACTCGCCACCTGTTGGGGTTTGCAATTGAGGTACGTCGAGGACTTCAACCAGCGCTGGTCGGGGTACCACGAAAACATGAACTGCCCATCCTTGAGCTTGTCCACTACCTGGCGCGCCACCTGCGGACGCACGGCCGGGCAACCCTGGCTGCGGCCGATGCGGCCTTCGCGCTTGCTCCACAGCGGGCTGACGTAGTCGGCGGCGTGAATCACGATGGCGCGGTCGCGGGCCTGATCGTTGAACCCCGGCTCCAGGCCGTCCATGCGCAGCGAGTAGCCATGGGTGCCGAGGTAGCTCTCCTGGGTGCGGAACAGGCCCAGGCTGGATTGATGGCTGCCTTCCAGGTTTGAGAATTGGGTGGCGAAGTTTTCCCCGGATTTGGCGCCGTGGGCCACCAGGTCGCGCAGCACCAGGGTTTTCTTGCGTAAATCGAAGATCCACAGCCGACGGGCGGTTGAAGGCTGGGAATAGTCAATCACGGCCAGGCGCTCGGAGCGTTCCTCGCCATTGTTGACAGCGCATTGCACGGCGTTCAGGGCGCTTTTGAGTACCGTGGGATTGAGTTCTGGAGCCGAGCGCGCCAGGCTGCTATACAAGGAAGGAGGGTTGCCATTGGCGGCGAGCGTAATAGTGCTCAGTAAAGCCAGGCCCACGGTGACCAAACCGAGGCGGCACATAAAAGTCAGCATCTACAGTACATCCCCCCACTGTGGATTGGAGCAAAGCTATTGTTCAAAAAACACGCATGTTACTTGAGCATTTGCCTGCTCGTTGCACCATTGGTCGCCGTAGCCGACGTGCTGCCGGTGGAGCCGTTGCCGGTCACCACGCCGGCGCCGGTCGAACTGGCCCCCGTGCAACAGGCGCTGGCGCAACTGTCCAGTGTCTGTCCCGGCCTTGCGGCGCAGATAGACGCCGCCGCGCAATTGCGTCTGCAAGCGTTCTACCAGCAGCAGGGTAATGGGCCGCTGTGGTCCGCCGATGGGCGTCGCGAGGCACTGCACACCCAATTGCAGCTGCTTGCCGACGACGGCCTGGACCCCACCCACTATAGTCTGCCTGCGACGGATGCCACGGCCAATGTGCTGTGCAGCGACATCGACATCAGCCAGCACTACCTGCAAGCCCTGCAGGATCTGCATTACGGGCGTCTGCAGCAATCGCGCTTCGAACCGTTGTGGCATTCACAGCCGCCGACCCGTGATCCCAACACCGAAGTGCTCGCATTCGCTGCCCTCGGCCTGCGCGACATGGCCCAAGCCTTCGACCAGGCGCGACCCAGCGCCGATCTTTATCGCAGCCTGCGCAACGCCTATGCCAGCGTCCGCCTGCAACCCTTGCCGCATTGGGATCCGGTCGGCAGCGGCCCGTTATTGCGTCCCGGCATGGACGACCCGCGCGTCCCGGAACTGGCCCGTCGGCTCCACAGCGGTGGCTACCTGTCTGCAGAACCCAAGGGCGCTGGCAAACAATACGGTCCGGAACTGGTCACGGCGGTGAAGGCCTTCCAGCTCAGCCACTCCTTGCAGTCGGACGGTGTGATCGGCGCCGGCACCGTGGCCGAACTCAATATCAGCCCGGCCATGCGCCGCGAACAACTGCGCATCAACCTCGAGCGTTTCCGTTGGCTGGCCCAGGACTTGGAGCCCGAAGGCGTGCTGGTCAATGTGGCCGCCGCGCAACTGAGCGTGTACCAGAGCGGCATCCCGGTGTGGCAAACGCGCCTGCAAGTGGGCCGCGCCGAACGCCAGACGCCGCTGCTCAAATCTCGCATCACCCGGCTGACCCTCAACCCCACGTGGACCATCCCGCCCACCATCATGCGCGAGGACAAACTCCCGGCCATCCGCCTCAACCCCGAGTACCTGCGCCAGCAAAACCTGCAGGTGCTCGACGCCGAAGGCCACCCGCTGGCGCCGGAAAATATCGACTGGGCGCGCCCCGGCAACATCCTGCTGCGCCAGGAGGCCGGCCCGCGCAACCCGCTGGGCAAGATCGTGATGCGCTTTCCCAACCCCTACTCTGTATACCTGCACGACACCCCCAGCCAACCGCTGTTCACCAAAGGCCCACGGGCCTTCAGTTCGGGTTGCGTGAGGGTCGAACAACCGTTACTGCTGCGCGACCTGCTGGTCAGCCCGGCCGAACGCGCGCGCACCGATGAACTGCTCGCCACCGGCGTGACCCATGAATTCAGACTCGCCACCCCGGTGCCGGTGCTGTTGGGCTACTGGACGGTGCAGGTCGATGGCCAGGGTGACCTGGTGTATGCGCCGGATATTTATGGGCGGGACTTGGTGTTGATGAAGGCGATGGGGAGTGTGCTCTGAGGCCCCCATTGCAGAAGCGGTTGATTGTTTCGTTAAGCCGAATCAGTTTCCCCTGTGCCTTTACCTCTGGATGAGACCTTATGCAGACCTCGCTGGATCATCTGGTTATTGTCGCGCCCACGTTGGAAGCGGGTGACGAGTTCGTGAGTCAGCGACTGGGTGTGCCACTTCAACCAGGTGGTTGTCATCCGCTTATGGGAACCCACAACAAATTGCTGCGACTGGGCCCGGATTGCTACCTGGAAGTGATCGCGGTTAATCCTGCGGCCCCGCCTGTGGATCGGCCGCGGTGGTTTGACCTGGACAGGCTGGCGCACAATGCTTCTGCTCGGCTGGCTCATTGGGTCGCGAAGACCGACACCTTGAAAACGCTTGACCCGATGCTGGCAACGCTCGTCGGCCAGGCGCAGCCGATGAGTCGAGGGGAGTTGCGTTGGGATATTACAATTTCAGCAGACGGCAAACTGCCTTTGGAGGGAGCCGCGCCCAGTTTGATTAAATGGAGACAGCCGGCACACCCTGCGACGATGCTTGAAGATAAAGGCTGCTTATTGCAAAACCTGGATATTTTTCATCCTGCACCCGAGAGGATCTATCACCTGCTGGATGCCATGAATTTTTCCGGGCCGGTGCGACTTCATCGGTGCGACAGCGTCGAGGCGTCACGTTTGGTGTCTTGTATCCAAACGCCAAGCGGCCTCATAAGTTTATAAGGTGCGTCTAGGGTAAACCCCAGGGCCAGGTGTTCATTTCGGCGTGTCGGACGCAAGGTTCAGGTGTGCCAGAATCATTGCGACTGACTCGGCCGCCCCTGAAAGTGTGGTGTCGATTGTCAACGGCGTTTTTTTCCAACGCTCATATTCATGCGTCGATACCGATTGCCAAGTCGGCGGGGCCAACCCAGGAATGTCGCCCGTACGGGTTTCCACCCGGCGCCGGTGTTCCTGCGCGTCTGTACACACCACCTGAATATTGAACAGCGCCACGCCTGCTGTCGCGGCCGTGGCTGTCCAGGCTGCCCGGCTTTCCTGTACCGGGTTCACGCAATCGGCCACTACCCTATGACCCAACTGCAAGTTACTCAGCGCCAGCGCATTCGCCACGCCGTAACCGCTGGCACCGACATCACCCGCCAATACGCCCGCGTCGCGAATCGCCTGTTCGATCACATCGATGCGCAGGTAAACCGCACCGGTCTGGCGCGCCAACTCGCGGGCAATCGTGGTTTTGCCGGTGCCGGGCAGGCCGCTGAAGACGATAAGCATGTGTGGAGTTCCGTTCTGTTTTTAGATTGAGGCGGGGTTACTGCTATTTGGCGGGCTTGCACCCGTGGTCTTCGAGGTGGAAAAGCTCACGAGGCTGTTGCTTCATTCATAGGTTTCTCGATCACGATGGAACTGAGGGATACGACCGTTAAGAGAGGCCAGATAACGCCACCGGAGGGAGCGAATCGACGAGGCGGGCTGTCGACGCAGCCAGGTCATAATCGCTTCAGCCGCGATAGCTAATGCAAGTTGCTGGCCTGGGCATTTATGCCTTCCCGCGCCAAAGCTGAACGTTCTTCGCCGAGTGCGTTTGAGCAAGAAGCTATCGGGGTTTGGGTTAGCAAACGGATCTCTATTGGCAGAAGCCAGTAAAACTAAAACGGTATCGCCCGCCTCAAGGACGTTATCCCCAATCGTGCATCGCTTTACGATGAATCGGCGGGTGTTTTGCACAGGCGAGTCGTAGCGTGCCACCTCTGCCACCAAGTCTGCAACGCGCAGCGGCGTCGCGCGTATGTCTTCAACCAGTTCAGGCTGCCGATGAAGCGCTACGAGGGTGTTGCCGATCAGGCCGGCGGTGGCTTCGCACGTCTGTGATAACAGGCCGATCAGGTTGGCGATCAACGCCTTTTGATCGCTCCAGCCGATGGCTTCGCATCCGCGCAGGATATGGCTGAGGAAGTGGTTTCCTTCATCAGCATTGCCCAGTAAAACGCTGAATAATTGGCTTAGCCGAGTGGCCGCCTCATTGGCTGCACCGAGTTGAATGTCGTTGCTTAATGGCGACAGGCACGCGACGAAATCCCGTGTCAGCTTCGCAACCTCGTGCTGCTGGCTGGATGGGATACCTACCAAGGTTGCAATGACACAAACCGGCAACGTGAACATCAACTCATCCAGGTTTTTCCCGCTGTTATCGAGGGCTTCTGCCACGTGCGACACGACATCTGCGATGTTTTTCGTACCTATGGAATTCAAGGCGGGTTCGATAGCCTGCCTGGGGCATAGGTGCTGCGGACCGTCGTTCATGCGCATCAAACGGCCGAAAATCATCCCGGCACTGCTTTGTGCAATGGTAGGCGGAACCGCTTCGTTCATTGGCCGTACTCTGCAGTCGGGATGCCCCAGAACGGCCTCGACAGCGTTGGCGCTACTTGCAATCCATACACGAAGATCTGCATCGAATAGCAAGCCGTTTTGCTGCCTGAGACCTGAGTAATAATCATAGGGGTCAGCATGGGTAGCTGCATCAAGCGGTGTCATTGCGTGAGTCCTGTTCACAAAGAACGGCTACTATCCATCACCTTTCATGGCGACGATTCGTCCAGGAACGAAATATGGAAGTTCAAAGCAATGACACCGCCATTTCCAGAGTGGCCAGCGCTATTGCCGAACCTGCAAGGACAAAAATGTTGTGTTCGCTGATGGACGGCCACGCCCGCACCAGTACCGAAATGGCTGTCATCGCCGATGTGAGTGCATCCACGGCGAGCGCGCATCTGGCAAGACTGAGGGACGACGGGTTGGTCAGGCTGCACACGCAGGGCAGGCATCGCTACTACAGCCTCGCGGACACACACGTCGCCCAGGCCATCGAGGCGCTTATGGTGATCAGCCAACAGGTAGCGACACGGTATGTTTCAACGACCCCAACCCGATTGCAGTTCGCGCGCACCTGTTATGACCACATGGCAGGTGCATTGGCTGTACGCCTGCACGACCATTTCATGGCGTCAGGCTGGTTGATCGTGCCAGCCGCCGAGGACGGCCTGTACACACTCACGGTGAGTGGCGAGAAAGCGATGGCCGATCTCGGTATCGAGATAGAAAAAGTCAGTGCCCAGCGACGTCGCTTCGCCTGCCCATGCCTGGACTGGAGTATGCGCCGCCCGCATCTTGCAGGAGCACTCGGAGCGGCTTTCCTGCAGGTGTTCATCAGCCGCAAGTGGGTGACTCAAGACCTTGACAGCCGGGCGCTGGCATTGACATTGAGCGGGCGCAAGGCCCTGTCGGGTCGATTCGGAATGGTGTTTGAAGAGCAAGAAATGGAGGTGCCTTTTAGTGCGAAACCTGAAACGGCCCGGATACTAAAGACACGACAGGACGCTTTCCCATGACCTTGCCGTTCACAAAAATGCACGCCCACGGCGACGACTTCATCATCATCGACCGCCGTGGCCTGGACGACCCTGTCACCCCCGAGGTCGCGCGCCAACTGGGCAATCGCCACACCGGCATCGGCTTCAATCAATTGGCCGTGGTGCTCGACTGCGAAGACGCCGCCGCGCGCGTCAAATTCTGGAACCCCAACGGTACGCCGCTCGCAACCTGCGGCAGCGCCACGCGCGGGGTGGCCGACCGCTTGATGCATGAAACTCGCAGCGATTCGGTTGTGCTGCGCACCGACCGGGGCCTGCTGACCTGCGTGCGGGTAGCGGATCGCCAAGTGTCGGTCAACATGGGCGAGCCGTCGCTGGACTGGGCGGCGGTGCCGCTGGCCGAGGCCATGGATACGTGTACGTTACCGCTGGCGGGCAATCCGGCGGCGTGCAGCATGGGCAACCCCCATTGCACGTTTTTCGTGGAGGACATTGCCGCCATCGATGTGGCCGCTGTCGGTCCGGCCCTGGAAATTCACCCGTTATTCCCGGCCAAGACCAATGTGCATTTTGTGCAGGTGCTCGACCGTGGGCATATCCGCCTGCGCATCTGGGAACGTGGCGGCGGCGTGCCGTTGGGGTCCGGTTCGTGTTGCTGCGGCGCGGTGGTCAATGGCATCCGCCGCGGTTTGCTGGATGCCACGGTGCAGGTGCAGTGCGACGGCGGTACGGTCACGGTGTGTTGGGACGGGCAGGGCGGTGTGGTCTTGACCGGCAGTGTGGAGCCGGTGATGCAGGGCAGCGCCTACCTGCCCTGAAATGTCACCGTAAAGCAGGTGCCGTTGGTGGCGCAGGAACTCACCGCCACATCGCCGCCATGCACCTTGGCCAACTCCCGCACGATATACAGGCCCAGGCCCACACTGCGCACGTCGCTGCCCTGGTCGGTGCCACGGGTCATGGGCTCGAACAGCCCGTCCAGCAGCGCTTCGGGGATCGCCGTGCCGTGGTTGTGCACCGACACTGCGCAAGCGCCATCCCCCAGGCGCGAGGTAATGGTGATTGGCCGTTGCAGGTCGCCATACGCCACGCTGTTGGCGACCAGGTTGCCGATGATTTGCTGCACACGGTCGGCATCAAGGTTCGCGTCGCCATGGCCTTCGGCGTGATGCTCCAAGGTTGCAGCGGGGAATGCGACACGCAGCTCATCCACCGCGCGATGAATCACCCCGTGCAGGTCCAGTGGTGCCGCCTTGATGGTGATGCCATGGCCGACCCGCGCCTGGGTGAAGTCCAACAGATCGGCGATCATGCGTTGCGCGCGCTCGGACGACTGGCCGATATGCCCGAGCAGTTGGCGCTCCTTGGCCGTGCGCTCGCCACGGCTGAGAAAGTCCGACGCCATGCGGATCGCCGTGAGCGGATTTTTCAGGTCATGACTGACAATCGCGACCATCTGCTCGGCAAATAGGGCGCGCCGCTGAGCGATGGCATAGGCCTCGTTCAGATCGGCCTGGGCTTGTTGCAGCGCAACTTCGGTGGCGGTTTTTTCCTGCAACAGCGCTTCGGCCAGGTTGCGCGCGTTGAGCAGCTCGCGTTCGTACTTGTCGCGGTCGGTGGTGCCGAACAGCGCCAGGTCGTACACCACGGCATCGGCGTGCTCACGTTTGTTGCCGTTGAGCAGGACGGTCAGCTTTTGCCCGTCGCGGTGCAGCATGTCCAGTTTCACTTCGGTGACGCTGCCGTGCATGCGCAGCATCGGCGCCAGGTGGGTCTGGTGGAAAATTCGCCCGCCGATGGTCAACAAGTCCTGGAAGCGCCGGCCACACAGCTCGGCGACACTGAACCCCAACCACTCGCTGAAGCGCGCGTTGGCCTGCAGGATCGTGCCGTCTTCGCTGGCGACGGCCAGGGCGCAGGCGGCGTTGTCGAACAATTCAGCCGGCACAGGCAATCGCCCAGGGCGCGAGGAAATCCTGCATGGCTGCCGCACAGGCCTGCGGTGCGCTCATGTGCGGGCAATGGCCGACGTTGTCCACCAGGCAATAGGTGCTGTTGGGCAGCACGCTGTGCAGGTATTCACCCACGGCTACGGGGGCGATCAGGTCGTCACTCGATTGCAGGATCAGCACCGGGGTCGTCAGGCCGATCACGTCCTGGCGGTTGTCCGACAGAAAGGTTACCCGCGCGAACTGCTTGGCGATGTCCGGCTCGGTGCGGCAGAAACTGTCGCTGAGGGTTTCGCTCAATGCCGGTTGCTCGGGCGCGCCCATGATCACCGGGGCCATGGCGCTGGACCAGCCGAGGTAGTTGCTGTCGAGGGTGTCGAGCAGGTCGTCGATGTCGGCGCGTTTGAAGCCGCCCACGTAGCCGTCGGCGTCGATATAGCGCGGCGACGGGCCGATCATCACATGGGCTGCGACACGGCCGGGGACCAGGCGGTCGGCGAGGGTGCCGATCATCGCACTGACCGAGTGCCCGACCAGAATCACCGGGCCCTCGGCAAAGGCATCGATGATCTCGTTCAAGTCGCGGGCATAGCCGTCCAGCGCACTGTACTTGGCCTTGTCGAAGGCGCCGAGGTCGGAAAGACCGGCGCCCACCAGGTCATACAGCACCACGCGAAAGCGTTTCAGAAACTGCGGCGCCAGGTCGTTCCACATCGCCTGGTTGCAGCCAAAGCCATGGGAAAACACCAGGGTCGCGGTGCCGTCGCCCAGGACGTTAACGTTGTTGCGGTGACGTAGGTCCATGGGCTTCTCGGTTATGGCGTTTTGCTATAAATGCGCGCAGTTTAGCATCGCGCGTGATCACGCGTTATAGCTTGGATAAGGTAAAGTCGACACCTTCAGGAAGAAACTTCAGGTAACAAAACATGATGCGGTGGTTGCGGCAATCCGTCTTGAGTCTGCTGGTGTTGATGTCTACCGGCCTGTTTATCGTGGCCCAGGCGGACACCTCGCCCATCGGCGTGGCCCTTGACCAGCGGGTCATCGACCTCACCAACACCCTCGATGCCGACACCACCACCCGTCTGAAAGACCAACTCGCCGCCCTTGAGCAACGCAAAGGCGCCCAGGTGGCAGTGTTGCTGGTGCCCACCACCCGTGGCGCCAGCATCGAGGACTACGCCAACCAACTGTTCCGCGCCTGGAAGCTGGGGCGCAAGGACGTCAACGACGGCATCCTGCTGGTGGTGGCCAAGGACGACCGCAAGGTGCGCATCGAGGTGGGCTATGGCCTGGAGGGCACGGTGACCGACCTGCTGGCCCATCGGATTATCGAAGAGCACATCACCCCGGCGTTTCGCCAGGGCGACTATGCCGGTGGTGTGGCCCAGGGTGTGAATGATCTGGTGGTGCTGGTGGACGGTGGTGACTTGCCCCAAGTCGCCAAGCCAGACCTTAACCCCCAGATCATCGCGCTGTTGCTGGCATTTATCGCGGGCGCCATCGGCGGCGTACTGCTTGCCGCCGGCAAGCTGCACTGGCGCCGTGCCTTGATCGCCGCAGTGGCGGTTACTGTGCTGCTGGCGGTTTTTGGTGGCGGCCGCGACGGGTTGATGTTCCTGCTGGTGATACCGCTGGTCATGCTGATCGGCGGCGCGATATTCGGTGCATTGTGGCTGGCGCGCGCGGTGTTTTATTGCGTTATCGGGCTGCTGGTTTACATCCTGGGGTTGGTCGTGGTGAATCATCGGTACGCCGACGTCGACTTTATCTATTGGCTGGCGTATCCCCTGGGCGCGTTGCTGGTGCTGGGGTTGTACCTGGTCCTGTTCGCGGTCATGAGGATGGCGTGGCAGCAAAGTCGCGTGGGATTTATCGCGCGGTTGCTGGCGGCGGTGGCGGTGTATGTGGCGGCGGGAATGTTGATGGAGCTTGGGCGCAACAGCTGGCTGTTTGCATTCCCTATCGCGTCGTTTGCGGCGCTGTTTATCTTCATCAAGACCAGCGGCGGGTCGGGGTCGAGTTCGGACTCAGGTTCAAGCTCGAGCTCAGATTCAAGCTCAAGCTCAGACTCCAGCAGCTCTTCCGGCGGCGGTGGTTCCAGCGGCGGCGGCGGGGCTTCGGGGAGCTGGTGACGGCGGGCTTTTTGGAGAGGGGGCAAGCCCTAATGCCCGTCAGTTAAGCTTACATCGCCTCCTGTAGGAGCGAGCTTGCTCGCGAAAAACGTCAACGATAACGCGTGCTTCCTGAATGAACGCGGCGCCCGTGAGTTTTTCGCGAGCAAGCTCGCTCCTACAAAAAGCCTTGTCTCGTTTACAGCCGCTTAGACAGAAACACGCGGCTGCTGCCCTGCGGCGCACAGGGTATTTCCCCGAACCGCACCCAGCCGTACTTCTCGTAAAAACCCGGGGCCTGGAAACTGAGGGTGTACAGCACGGCATTCAGGCAACCCCGGCGTCGGGCTTCATCCTCAAAGGCTTGCAGCAACCGGCTGCCCAGGCCTGTGCCGCGCAGGTTCTCGGGCAGGTGGAACAGGTCGAGAAAGGCCATGCCCAGTGTGGTTTTGCCGGTGATGCCACCGACGATCTGCCGGGTGTCGGGGTCTTTGATCAATACCGTCAGTGGCAGGCGGTCGTTGTAGCCGGCGATACCTTCGTTGAACGCCGCGAGGCCGTTGCCGAGAATGCGCTCGGCGTCGGGGTTGGGTTGGTCGCTGATTTCTATAAGCGCTGCGGTCATCGCAAAACCCTCCGTTGGTTAAAGCGTCATCAGCATTTCATGCCACGCCATCCCGCCATGCTCCGAGGGTGAAGGGCGCACATAGGTGTAGCCCATGCGGGTGTACAACGGCACATGCTGTTCCTTGCACATCAGGTGAATCGTGCGCTTGCCCATCGCGCGCATGCGCTGCACGAACTCGGTCATCAGCACCTTGGAATACCCCTTGCCCTGATGCGCCGGGTCGACCACCACCGACATGATCACCACATTCGGCGCCTCGGCCGAATGCCCCACCAGTTCCTTGAACGCCTCGTCCGACATCACCACTTCATGGGCGCAGCCGCCGTTGATAAAACCCACCACCTCGCCATCGGCCTCAAGGATCAAAAAGCCTTGCGGGTATAGCGCAATGCGCGTGGCGATCTTTTCCAGGGTCGCGGCTTCGTCGCCCTCGTAGGCGGTGATTTCAATCGCGTAGCAACGGGCAGCGTCGGCGGGGAGGGCGTTGCGTAAGGTGAGGGCGGGCATGGGCGTTTCCTGGGGCGTTGAGCGAAAGGCCACATCATAACGGCCTCGCTGGGACTCTGCGCTGAACACAGAACAAAATGTAGGAGGGGGCTTGCACCCAATGCCGGTCAGTTAAGGGACAGAACGGGCAACCAGTCACCTGTGGCGAGCGGGCTTGCCCCGCGTTGGGCTGCGCAGCAGCCCCAAAACCAGGTGCAGTGGAGTGCCTGATACACCCCCTTCCTCTTCATCAGAGGCGCTTCGCCCCCCAACGCGGTCGGTGCGACGATTCGACAAGCCCGCTCGCCACAGATTTACCACTCGCCGTCGGGGTTGCAGTTGGCGTGTATTCCGATGAAAAAACCGCTGCCGCGCTGACGCACCGACTGTAGGAGCCGGCTTGCCGGCGAAAAGCCCGAGGGCAATGCGCTTATTCAGAATGGCCGCGTCATCGTTGACGATTTTCGCTGGCAAGCCAGCTCCTACGGGTGGGCTTGTTCAGTGGAAAAAGTGGGTTCGCAAGGTTGCGATCACTTGTGTAACGGACGGCCCGTGGATCGGTGGAGGCATCAGGCTCTCACCAAACTCCCGCCACACAAACAGCGTCAGTTCCGCGCCATCGGTGAGCGTTTTTGCCAGGTCCTGCGAACCCAAACCCTGCAACCGCCGATAGCGCTCATCCCGCCAGAATGCTTCCTCCACCCAGTCATACACCGGGATGAAATGAAAGTGCAGCGGGAACCCCGGCATATGCCCATAGCGGCTGATATACAACCACTTGGGCTTGAGTTGCGCGTCCATGACCCGCTGGGTTTTTGCCAGCAGTCCACCCAGTTCGGCCAACGCTGCCTCCGGCATATCGGCGAGGGAGTCAATCGGCGCCTTGGCGCCCAGCATCAGGTAACCCGGCAGCTTCGAAGCCAGGTGATGGTTGAGCAGCCAGTGCTCGGTCTCAAACAGGATGTAGGCGGGGTCGATCTGCATCAGTGCGCGTCCTTGGGAGCAGGGTGGGCAGGATAACAAGCACGCGCGCCTGTATCCCACAAAACCACGGGATCTGTGTCTATCGCGCACGTTGTCGGGTGGATAGCCTCAGGCCACGTTAACTGACGACCGAGCACGCCATGGAACTCACCGCTGTCCCGTTTGGCATCACCGACTGGTCCACCGTCGAACCCGAGCTTCACCCCGGCGTTACCGGCAGTGCCTCATGGCGCACCTGCCACTTCGGCACCACCCGCGTGCGCAGAGTGGATTACAGCCCCGGCTACCTGGCCGATCACTGGTGCACGCGCGGGCATGTTCTGCTGTGCCTGGAAGGCGAGCTGCACACGGAGCTGGAGGACGGCCGCCAGTTCACGCTGACGGCCGGGATGAGTTACCAGGTGGGCAATGACATGGAGGCGCATCGTTCCTCGACGAGTGTCGGGGCGAAGCTGTTTATCGTGGATTGAGGAGTGATCTTTGTGGCGAGCGGGCTTGTCCCGCGTTGGGCTGCGAAGCAGCCCTGAAACCTGCCGACGAGGTCTGTTTGAAGGAACTTCATGATCTTATTGGGGCTGCTTCGCAGCCCAACGCGGGACAAGCCCGCTCGCCACAAAAACAGAAACAGCCACAGAAACAGGCACAACCCCCCAATCCGCTGCATCAATGCATCTTGCTATGGTCCATGCCATCCAGCCCACGCGCCTTGGCCTGAACCTCAACGGTCTGCTTCTCGCCCTTGGCGTTCTCCACGGTCAACGTCAGCGGCACCTGGTCGCCTTCCTTGATCTGACCGGTCAGGCCCATCAGCATCACGTGATAACCGTCCGGGTCGAGCTTGACCGCCTTGCCCGCCGGCAGGGCCACCGAGTCCACCGGACCCATGCGCATCACGTCGTCCTTCATGCTCATTTCATGGATCTGCACGTCCTTGGCCACCGGCGAGGCCACGCTGAGCAGCTTGCTGTCGCTGTCGGCGGTCACGGTCATGAACGCGCCGCTGGACGGTTGGCCCGGCACCGAGGCGCGCACCCAGGCGTCGGTCACTTGCACCTGGGCGCTGGCGTGGGCGGCGAAACCCAGCAGGGCGAGGCTGAGGGTGAAGCGCTTGAGGTGTTGAACGGCAGTCATTAGCAGACCTCCATGACGGTGAGCAGGTCTTCTGCGCACTCTTTAGCGGTAAGGGATGCCTGCAAACCCAGGCGCAGGTTGCCACGGGTGTCGAAGACAAAACTGGTGGCCGTGTGGGACAGGGTGTAGGTGTCGCCGGCGGGGATCTTTTCATAAAAGATCCCGAACTCCTTGGCGGCCACGGCGATTTCTTCCGGGGTGCCGTACAGCGCTTCAAAGCTGGGGTCGAAGGCCTTGACGTACTTGTCGAGAATCTCCGGCGTGTCGCGTTCCGGGTCCAGGGTGATAAAGATCACCTGCATGATCTCGCTGTCACGGCCCATCAGCTTCTTGGCCTGGGCGGCGCGGGCGAGGGTGGTCGGGCACACGGCCGGGCACTGGGTGAAACCGAAGAACACCACCGGCATCAGGCCGCGGTAGGAACTGAGGGTGACAGTGTCGCCCTCGGTGTTCTTGAGCTTGAAGGTGCGGCCCATGATCTTGTCGCTCAAGTCCTTGCCGTACTTGAAGTTCAATTTCGGGCTGTTGTCACAACCGGCCAGCAGGCCCAGACCCAACAGGCCCATGCCGGTCAGGACCTTGCGGCGGGTGAATAACGTACTCATCAACTGTGCATCCTGTGAAACGCCCGCATTGCGCGAAATCAACTCGGCAGGCTTTGAAAAGGAGTAAAGAAGGAGGGCGCCAAGTCTACCAACCCTGGCCAGCCCGCGTAATCTGCGACGTTCTGCCACAGGGGCACGCCGCGCTTCATCCTTTTGCGGCTCTGATGGTAGAGTCGCCGCCATGAAATTGAGCCACCCCGACCGTTCCCTGATCGTCTGGACCCTGTACTTCTGCGTGCTGATGAACCTGTTCGTGTGCGGTTTGGGCCATGGCCAGATGATGGGCCAGCAGCTCAACGGGATCGGTGGCGCGTTCTGCGCGGTGGATGGCAAACAGGCGCCACTTTCCGACAAAGGGCTGGGCGCGCCGTCTTCCAGCAACATCTCGAACTACTTTGCCTGCCCGGTGTGCAACGCCTTGACCGTTGCGCTGGTGTTCCTGATCGGCCTGGCCTGGCTGTTAGGCCTGGGGCAAACCCCGCGCCCGGCCCATGAACGGCGCAACAAGGCACCGCCGCGTTATTCCTGGCCCTCGGCCAACCCCCGCGCATCCCCCGCATTCTGACGTGTGCCTTGGGCCCCCTGTGACCAGGGGGCGTTCTATCGTCACGACTGTGAGTGCGCTTTATGAACCATCACTTGCCTGCAGGCGCCAGCCGCCTGGTCAGCCAGGCGTCCCGTCGCCCGCGCGCGGAACCGGCACGCCCGGACTACCCCAGCAATGCCCGCTGCTTTGTGCACCTGGATGCGCGCCTGTTGCCGTATTGGCACACCCTGTTCGACGTCTGCCCAATGCTGCTCAAGCTCGACCCGCCCGAAGGCCTGAACCTGTTTCGCAGCTTTATGACCTGGGCCTATCGCAACCGCCCGGCCCAGGACTGGACGTATCACTTGAGCGTCTGTCGTTGGCTGCTGGGCTCGGCGTATCGCGCGCAGATTGGCGACGAGCCCATCGAGGCCTTCATGGCCGCCGCCGCCGCGCGCTGGATCAGTACCGATCAGAGCCCTGCGCTGGGCATCGTCCTGGCGTGGCGCGGGTCGAAGGTGTTCGATTGGAAGGACGCTCGGTTCGCGGCTGCCGAACAACAGGTGCTGCCCGCTCCAGCGTGGGAGTTTGCCTGGAGCCCGCTGACGCACCTGGGCGAATTCAACCGCTGGTTGCCGCTGCCGTGAACCGCGCTTGATCGGCATCAAGGCCACGGCCTGCGCAAGTCCGCACACTGAGGGTCCTCACTGGCCGGTCCCTCTGCGAGGCCTCCATGCTCTACCTCCTGTTGCTATTGGCCCACCTGTTCGCCGCGCTGATCTTTATCGGCACGGTGTTTTTCGAGGTGCTGATCCTGGGGCACCTGCACCAGCATTTGCCGATTCGGGTGATGGTGCTGGTGGAGCAGGGCGTCGGCCGGCGCGCCCGGGTAGTGATGCCGTGGGTGTTGCTGGTGCTGTTCGGCGCCGGGCTCGGCATGGTCTGGCTGCGTTACCTGCCGGCGTTGGCGGCACCGTTGGCGTCCTCGTTCGGCACGTTGCTGGGCCTCAAGTTGATCCTGGCCGCCAGCGTGTTGCTGCACTTTCTGGTGACCATGGCGCGGATGCGCTGGGGCAAGGTCAGCGCGCGCTATAGCCGCTTCATTCACCTGAGCCTGTTCGCGCACATGGTCGCCATTGTGTTGCTGGCCAAGGGCATGTTTTACCTCAGCTGGTAACGACCTTGATGCATATCAAGGTGCGCCGACCAGTCGCACCGGACAATGCACCACCGCCGCCCGCTCCGGAGTCCGCCATGCGCACCCATCTTCATCCCACCCGCTTTCGTCAGGGCCAGGGCGTGCTGGACCTGGCGTGCGATGCGGACACGCGCCGCTTCCATGGCGGTGTCGGTTCCCTCGACCTGTTGCGTGCCCTGCGCGACAGTCGCCAGCGCCAGCGGCCCCTGGCGTTGAACCTGCAGTGGCCGGCGGTCGACGGCGGCGCCGACTACCTGCGCAGCCTCACCGAGGAAATCCAGTTGATCGGCTGCCATCTCGGCCCGCGCCAGCCGGTCGAGCACTTTCACCTGCGCGGCACCACGCCGACCATCGAGCAGGTGTGTACGTTGCTGGAACACCTGCACAGCCGCTTCAACTTCCTCGACCACGACCGCGGCGACTACCGTATCGACCTCGACCCCTGGCACACCGACTGGGCCACCATGGGCCTGCTGCGCGACCAGGGCTTCAACCATGCCAGCATCGGCGTGCCCGACGTCAGTCGCGAGGGACCGCTGTGCCAGGCGCGGTACCAGGACCCGGCGCCTATCGAATCGCTGGTGGATGCGGCGCGCACCTTCGGCTTTCGCTCGGTGAACATCGACCTCGGCTACGGCCATGCCTGGCAGACGCCGGCCAGTTTCGAGTTGAAACTGGCCAGCCTGATTGCCCTGGAGCCGGATCGCCTGCAACTGTTCGATTACGCCCAGCCACCGGTGCGCTACCAGGGCCGGCAACCCCAGGCGTTTTGCAGCGCGGCGGATAAGATCGTCATGCGCCGCAGCGGCTTTGAACACCTCACCGCCGCCGGGTATCACTACATCGGCCTGGGCCAGTTCGCCCGCGCCGACGATGACCTCAAACAGGCCCAGGAGCGCGGTCGCCTCAGCTGTAACTGCGAAGGCTTTACCCTGCACGGCTACTGCGATCACATCGGCTTTGGCCTGGGCGCCATCAGCCAGATCGATACATTGTGCGCGCAGAACACGGCGGTTCTGCCGCACTACCGTGAGCAGCTGGCCAGTGGTCAACCGGCCACGTGCCGAGGCTGGTTTCGCGAGGCGGCCGACCCGGTGCGCCTGCATGTCGCCGAACGCCTGGCCTGTGACCTGGAACTGAATATCCAGGCCGTGGAGCGCCGTTACGGCCTGGTGTTCAGGCGTTATTTCGCCAACCTCTGGCCGCTGCTGGAGGCGTTGCACCGCGACGGTCTGGTCGAGTTGTCGCCTACGTTTATCTGGCTGCTGCCTGCGGGCCTGCCCCAGGTGGATGCCATCTGCGCATTGTTCGAACGGGCGGTGCTCGCCACCCCCGTCAGCGCCAACGACGAGGTGATCGACCATGACGGCGTTTGAATTCGACCGTGCCCTGGTGCACAAATACGACCGCCCGGGGCCGCGCTACACCTCGTACCCGACCGCGCCGCAGTTCAACAGCGCGTTTGCCCTGGACGACTATCACCAGGCCGTGCGCGCCAGTCACCAGCTCGCCGCGCCCAAGGCGTTGTCGGTGTACATCCACGTTCCGTTCTGCCAGAGCCTTTGCTACTACTGCGGCTGCCACAAGATCATCACCCGCAAGACCCACCGCGCCGTCGAGTATGTGGCGTACCTCAAGCGCGAGATCCAGATGCAGGGCGCGCTGTTCGAGCGCTCGCGACGCCTGACCCAATTGCACCTTGGCGGCGGCACACCGACGTATCTGGACGACGCGCAACTGGCCGAACTGATGGCCTGCCTGGCGGACAACTTCAGCCTGGATGACAGCGACGCCCATGAGTTCTCCATCGAGGTCGACCCGCGCACCATCAGCGTCGAACGCGTCAACACCCTGCGCCGGCTGGGCTTCAATCGCCTGAGCTTCGGCGTGCAGGACTTCGACCCCGACGTCCAGGCCGCCGTCAATCGCCAGCAAAGCGAAACGCAGATCCTGCAACTGGTGGCAGCGGCCCGCGAGGCACGCTTCAAGTCGGTGAGTGTTGACCTGATCTACGGCCTGCCCCTGCAAACCGTGGCCAGCTTCGACGTGACCTTGAGCAAGCTGATCGCCCTGCGGCCCGACCGCGTGGCCGCCTACAGCTACGCACACTTGCCGAGCCAGATCCGCGCCCAGCGCATGATCCGTCCCGAAGACATGCCACCGCCGGCACGCAAGCTGGAACTGCTGGAACTGACCATCCGCCGCCTCACCGAGGCCGGGTATGTCTACATCGGCATGGACCATTTCGCCCTGCCCGACGATGAGCTGGCACTGGCGCGCGTCAATGGCAGCCTGCAACGTAACTTCCAGGGCTACTCCACCCATGCCGATTGCGACCTGATTGGCCTGGGCGTATCGGCCATCGGCAAGGTCGGCGACAGCTACAGCCAGAGCGTCAAGGAGCTGTCCCAGTACTACGCGCGCATCGATGCGGGCATGTTGCCGGTGCAACGCGGTTACCGGCTCAACCCCGATGACGTACTGCGCCGCGAGGTGATCAACGGCCTGATGTGCGACGGCCGCGTCGATGTCGCCCAGGTCGAAGCGGCCCACGGCATTCGTTTCAACGACTATTTTGCCGAAGCGTTGACGCAGTTGGACGAGCAAGTGGCGGACGGGCTGTTGCTGGTCCGGGACGACGCACTGCAACTGCTGCCCAAGGGCCAACTGATGGTGCGCAGCGTGGCCATGGCCTTCGACGCCTACCTGGGCGGCGCCCACAAAGGCCAATTCTCCCGCACCGTCTGACCGAGCACGCACCCCGATAGCAGTGTGTCAGCCAACACCTCTACCAACCTGCCGCCGCCATCGAAGCCTCGCTGAAGCTCGACATCTCCCACAGGGGATCAGCGGTGCCCACGAGGTCTACAGCCGGGCAACTTCCCACCTGCCAACCGAGCTCAAATGTGGGAGGGGGCTTGCTCCCGATGGCGGTGGGTCAGCCAACACCTCTACTAAGCATGCCGCCGCCATCGAAGCCTCGCTGAAGCTCGACATCTCCCACAGGGGATTAGCGGTGCCCATCAGACCTACGGCCGGACGTTTTCTACCTGTCAACAACATTCAAATGTGGGAGGGGGCTTGCTCCCGATAGCGTTGGGTCAGCCAGCACCTCTATCAACTGTGCCGCCGCCATCGAAGCCTCGCTAAAGCTCGACATCTCCCACAGGGAATCAGCGGTGCCCATCAGACCTACGGCCGGACGTTTTCTACCTGTCAACAACATTCAAATGTGGGAGGGGGCTTGCTCCCGATAGCGTTGGGTCAGCCAGCACCTCTATCAACTGTGCCGCCGCCATCGAAGCCTCGCTAAAGCTCGACATCTCCCACAGGGAATCAGCGGTGCCCATCAGACCTACGGCCGGACGTTTTCTACCTGTCAACAACATTCAAATGTGGGAGGGGGCTTGCTCCCGATAGCGGTGGGTCAGCCAGCCCCTCTATCAACTGTGCCGCCGTCATCAAAGCCTCGCTAAAGCTCGACATCTCCCACAGGGGATCAGCGGTGCCCATGCGCTCTACGACCTGGCTGCTTCCAGCCTGTCGCCAGTGTTCAATGCGACGTCCCTTCCGCAAACTCCACCTTATTGCCCACGTTGTACTTGCCCGACGGTTTATTCATAGGGATACGCTTCACCTCCTCAAGCGTCCGGCTGTCATACACAATCAACGCCCCCTCCGTGGCCCAGATGCTCAGCACCACATACCGCCCATCCCGGGTGAATTCCACGTGGGCCGCCGTCTTGCCTGGCATCGGCCGCAGGGTGTGGGCGATCTCCAATGTCTGCTTGTCGATCAAGTGGATCGCATCATTGTCTGGCCCAAAAAACACGTCGCTCCACACATAGCGCGAGTTCACATGGCTGCGCATGAAAAAGCCCGGTCCAAGGGTGGGGATCTGTTTGATCAGGCTCCAGGTCTTGAGGTCGATCACCGAGATTTGCCCCTTGCTGATATTCGGCGTGGCAAACACCCATTGCCCGTTGCGTTGCCAATACGTCCCCGAACCCAGGTGCGGCATGCCGGAGAGCGGGATGTCGGTGACCACGCGGCCGCTGTCCAGGTCGATCACCTGGCCGCCGCCGGCCTTGCGTGAGGTGGCGATCAGTTGCCGGTAATCGGGTGAGAACGAGAAGTCATCGAGCACGTCCTGGGCCTGGATACGCCGGGGTTCGAAGCTGGGGCGGGCAGCGGCATAGGACAATTCCCAGACCTCGTTCACATCCTTGAGTGCGACGATAAAGCTGTTGCGCGGTGGCGCGGTGTACACCGCACTGACCCGTGAGCCGGTGTCCAGGGTCTTGACCAGCGACAGGTCGCGCGCATCCAGCAGCACCAGGTTGCCCGGCAGGTAATTGCCCGCCAGCACCCAGCGCCCATCCTTGCTCACCGCCAGGTTGCGGGTGTTGAGGCCCACGCGGATCTCGGCGATCAACTTGAGGTTGTGCAGGTCGTATTGGCTGATCCAGCCGTCCCGCGAGGCGAAGTACACAAAGCGTCCGTCCGGGGAGAATTTCGGCCCGCCATGCACCGCGAAGTGGGTGGGGAAACGGTCCAGCACGGCAAAGGTGTCGCCGTCGAGAATATCCATGTGATGGTCGCCGGACTCCACCACCACAAACAGGTTGAGCGGGTCGGCGTGATGCTGTGGCGTGCTCGGCAATTGGCGCAGGTCCGCCAGCACGCTGTGGCTGGTGCGGATGTCATGCTCGTTCCACGTCGCCGGTGAGTCAGGCGGCTGTTGCAGAAACTGCGCCAGCCCATCCATCTGCGCGGCGCTCAGTTGCGGCGCGAACGCGGCCATCTGGCTGGCGGGCCGGCCGTGTTCGATGACCTTGCACACTTCTTCCGGCTTGATCCGCCCCAGGCTTTCCGGGAGCAGCGCCGGGCCGGTGGCACCGATGCGATTAAGCCCATGGCAGCTTTCGCAATACTGGCGGTAATCCTGCGCTGGCGTGCCGTGCGCGGCCGTCGCCCAGAGCAGCGGCACCAGCAGCAGGCGTTTCATATCGCCACCGCTTCACGGGCCGGTGCCAGGCTGGCCGGGAAGTGCAGGGCGGCGCCGGCAAACAGGCTGACGACGTGGCCGATCACTGTGAGGGTGGGCACGCCCGGTGCACAGTCGGCGGCCAGGGTGGGCAACTGGCGCAGGGTGCCACGGGCGACGTGCTGGTCGGCGCGCGCGCCATTGCTGATCAGGGCGGCCGGTGTATCCCCCGGCAAACCGGCCGCCACCAGATGTTCGGCGATCAGCGCCAGGTTCGACAGGCCCATGTAGAACACCAGCGTCTGGCTCGGCTCGGCCAGGCTGGCCCATGGCAGTTTCAAGGCGCCGTCGCGCTGCAGGTGGCCGGTGACGAAACGGCACGAATTGACCAGGTCGCGGTGGGTCAGCGGGATGCCGGCATAGGCGCTGCACCCGGAGGCGGCGGTGATGCCGGGCACCACCTGGCACGGGATGCCGCGCGCGAGCAGGTACTCCAGTTCCTCGGCGCCGCGCCCGAAGATAAACGGGTCGCCGCCCTTGAGGCGCACCACCCGTTGGCCCTCGTCGGCCAGCTCGGCGAGCAGTTCGTTGAGTTGATCCTGGGGCAGGCTGTGACAACCGCTGGCCTTGCCCACGTAATGGCGGGCGCAGGTCAGTGGGATCAGCGCGAGCAATTCGGCGCTGATCAGTCGGTCGAACACCACCGCGTCGGCCTGCATCAACAGGCTCCAGGCGCGCAGGGTCAGCAGGCGCGGGTCACCGGGGCCGGCGCCCACCAACGCGACTTCGCCGGGGTGCAAGGGACTGTGCAAACTGGCCGGCAGGCCAGTGGAGTAGTGGGCAGTTGAAGTGTGCATGAGACGTCCTTGGTTCTTCATCAGGTAGGCGGCCCCCGGTTGTGTCACCGGGTGGTCGAGCAAGGGATCAGGGTGGGCGGCTGGCAGGCAATCTCGGCGTCGCTGAAGTAGCAACCGGGGTCAGGGCCCCAGAGGTCGCCATCGGCCCAGGCGCGGGTGCGCGTATTGCCATTGCAGATCGGCAGCCAGCGGCACTCGGCACACCGCCCGCCGAGGCTGCGCGGGTGTTCGCGCAGGCGCAGCAGCAACGGGTCGGGCTGCTCCAGCCAGAGCTGGCGGAAGGTGCTGTTGCGCACATTGCCCACCGACTGCTGCCACCAATAGGTGTCCGGGTGCACCTCGCCGGTGTTGTCGATATTGGCGATGCCGCTGCCCGAGGCATTGCCGCCCCAGGCATGCAGCAGGTGCTCAAGCTGCGGGTAATGTTCGGGCAGGTGCTGGTGCACCCATTGCAGCAACAGCACGGCGTCGGCGTCGTTGTTGCCGCTGACGAAATCACTGTCCACGCCGTGTTGAATATCGCTCCAGGCCTGCTGGAAAATCAGCGCCATGGCCTCGCGGCTCATCTGCCGGTGCGCGTCCAGCTGGCGGCTGCGTTTGCCGCGCCCGCTGTAGTTGAGGTGTGACAGGTAGAACTTCTGTACATCATAGGTGCGCATCAGCGTCAGCAGTTGCGGTAGCTGCCCATGGTTGTCCTGGGTCAGGGTGGTGCGCAGGCCCACGCGAATCCCGGCCTCGCGGCACAGGCGAATGGCGTGCATGGATCGCTGGAAACTGCCGTGCAGTTGGCGAAAGGCATCGTGGGTCGCTTCCAGGCCGTCGATGCTGATGCCTACGTAGTCGAAGCGCGCGTCGGCGATCTGCTGGATGTTGTGCTCATCGATCAGCGTGCCGTTAGTCGACAGTGCGACGAAAAAACCTTTATCGCGGGCATAGGTGCTGAGCTCGAAGAGGTCTTCGCGCAGCAGCGGCTCGCCCCCGGACAGGATCAACACGCGAACCCCAGCGTCGTGCAAATCGTCGATCACCCGCAGCGCTGCCGGGGTGTCGAGTTCATCGCGAAACACGCTGTCGGCGCTGGTGGCGTAGCAGTGCTTGCAGGTGAGATTGCAGCGCCGCAGCAGGTTCCAGATCACCACCGGCGGCCGCTCACTGCCGGGAGGCGAGGTGCGCGGCGGCGGGCATTGACCGGCGAGGGTGCGCAGGTACTGACTGATTCGCAGCATGGGCTAATCCTTTGAGTGCGCCGGCGTCAGGCGCAGGCCGGTCTTTTTCAGGATGCGGCTGCTCACCAGCATCTCGTCGGCGTGGCAGGCATCCCCCAGCAGGAAACGCAGGTGCTCACGGTAGCTGTCGATTTCTTCGCGGCTGCGGCCATGCACCATGGCGAACAGGTTGTAGGGCCAGTCCGGGCGCCGGGGGCGACGGTAGCAATGGCTGACAAACGGCTGGGCGCCGATCAGTTCTCCCAGGCGCGGCATGTGCACATCGGCCACGTCCCATACGGTCATGCCGTTATGCCGATAGCCCAGGCGGTAGTGGTTGGGCACGGCGGCGATACGCCGGATCGCGCCTTCGGCTTGCAGGCGCTTGAGCAGGTCGAGGGTCGATTCGACGCTGATGCCCAACTGCTCGGCGAGCCAGGCCCAAGGGTCCTCCACCAGCGGCAGGCCGCTTTGGGTGAGGGCGACCAGGTGCAGGGCCAGGGTGTTGTCAGACCGGGAAATACAGACCGACATGGTAGGTGTGCTCCTTCGGCAGATTGAGCACCGCCAACCCGGTCAGGGCCTCGATGCGCGATAGGGTGGCGGCCAACTCCTGCTCGGTGGCGCAGGCCAGCACGAACCACATGTTCCAGCGGTGTTCGCGGCGGTAGTTGTGGGCCACCTGGGGCAGGGCGTTGAGCTGTTCGGCGACGGCGTCAAACTGCGCTTCGGGTACAGCCAGCGCGGCCAGGGTGAAGGCGCCGCCGAGACGCTCGATGTCGAACATCGGGCCGAAGCGCGTGAGCACGCCGTCTTTGAGCAGGGCATACAAGCGGTCGAGCAGTTCACTCGGATGGCTGTGCAGTTCCTCGGCCACCTGTTGCCAGGGCTGGCGCACCAGCGGTAGGCCGTGTTGCAGGCGGTTGAGCAATTGCCGATCCAGTTCATCCATGGGCCCATACCTGCGATGGCGGCGGTGCAAAACGCCCACCGCATTGTTTGAAGGCGCGGGTGCTGAACAGCAGTTGGTGGGGCAGGTCGCTGAGCAGATGCTGCTCCAGCAACGCCTGGATCTGCGCCTCGACCACCGCGCGCTCGCGGCCGTGGACCATGCAGAACAGGTTGTAGCGCCACTGCGGCAGGCGTCGCGGGCGCTGGTAACACAGGTTCACGCCGGGCGCGCGGCCCAGGCGCGCACCGACTTCATCGACCAGCGCATCCGGCACATCCAGCACCAGCATGGCGTTGGCCACAAAGCCCAATGCGCGGTGGTTGAGCACCAGGCCGACGCGACGGAACAGGCCCTGGCCATGCCATTGCTGCATCTGTTGCAGCACCTGATCGTGGTGGGCGCCGATCTGCTCGGCGAGCTCGTCGTAGGGCCGCGCGACGATGGGCAAACCGCGCTCCAGGCACTGGCGCAGATCGAGCATCTGCTCGTGGTTCAGTGGCGCGATCACGGCTGCTCTCCGAGGGAAAATCCAAGGTCGATGCGATAGGCGGTGAGCATCGGCAGGTCCAGGGGAGTGAGGCCGGTGTCTTTCTCCAGCTCGTCGAGGATTTGCTGCAGGTGTTGGCGATGGGGCCCGGTGAGCACGAACCACAGGTTGTAATGATGCTCGCGGGCATAGTTGTGATTGACCTCCGGGTACTGGCTGACGCGCGCGGCTACTTGTTCCAGGCGCTCGATCGGCACTGCCAGGGCGGCCAGGGTGCTGGCGCCGGCGCGGGTGTGTTCGAACACCGGGCCGATGCGCGACAACGCGCCGGCCAGTTCCAGGCGTTGCAGGCAGGCCATCACCTCGGCCGCGCTGCAGCCCAGTACCTGGGCCATTTCGCGGTAGGGCTCGGCGCACAGCGGCATGCCGTGCTGGAAGCGTTCGATCAATTGCTGGCTGAGCGAATCAAGGTCCATTTCAATACCCCATTTTTTGCGCGCGCAGGCTGAAGAAAATCCCGCTGGGACTCTTGGCCGGTAAGGTTTTCAGCAGGGTCAGGCGGTACGGGTCCCACACTTGCAACTGTTCGTCGTCACGCACCGACAGCCACAGTTGCTCGCCGCGCCCCGTGAACTCCATGTGCAACACGCCGGGGCCGGGACGCAGGTCGGCGACCACCTGATGGGTTTCGGTGTCGAGCACCTGCACCCGGTCGTTGTCCGGGTAGGCGAAGTTGACCCACAGCTGGCGCCCGTCGGGGCGTGCAGTGACGAAAATCGGCTGCCCGGCCACCGGGATCGCCGCCGTCTGCTGCCAGGTGCGTGCGTCCATCACCAGCACCTGGTGACGTCCCACCGCCGGCACGAACGCCTGGTCATCGGCGACGGCCCAGCCCTCCAGGTGCGGCATCTTGTACACCGGCAGCTTGGCCTGGCCGCGCCCATAGTCCTTGAGCACGCGCACCACGCCGCGCTCCGGGTGCCACAGGTCGAGCTGGGCCATGCCGTCTTCACCGAACAGCCCGGCCATGTAGTAGCGGCCGTCGGCGGTGATCAGCGCGTCATAGGGTTGCTCGCCGACGTCCTTGAAGCGGGTGATGCGCGGCGGGTTGCCGTGGCTGAAGTCGGCGCTCCAGATCTCGCCGGTGTCGAACAGGCTGAACACGAAGCGCTGGCCGGGCGCATCCACCAGGCCGACCACCCGCGAGCGCTTGCCATCGGCCATTGCGGTCGCGGGGATGTCGGCGATGAGGGTCAGGTCTTCTGCATCGAACACCTTGACCCCGCCCGGCACGTAATTGGACACGGCGATCAAGCGCCCATCCTGGCTGATGGCGCCGCCGATGCTGTTGCCACCCTGGACGATGCGCCGCTCGATGCGTTGGCGCAGCAGGTCGATCTTGGTCAGCCCGCCATCGCGGGCAAACACATACGCGTAGCGCTGGTCGCGGGAAAACACCGCCGAGGCGTGGGACAGGTCGCCCAGCCCCTCGATACGGGCCAGTTCGGTCATGCCGGTGCTCTCGATAATCTGCACGCTGCCACTGGCGCGTTCGATCACCAGGCCCAGGTCGCCGCTGCCGCGCAACGCAGGTTGGGCGCAGGCGCCCAGCAACAGGCACAGGGATAACAAGGTGGGTCGCATCATGGTGGGGGGCTTCCTTGCAAAAGGCGGTCGACCAGCCAGGCAATATCGCCGGCACTGAGCAGCGGGCCCCAACCAGGCATGGCGCGGGCATGGCGGCCGTAGGTCACAGTGGCGATCAAGCTGTCGCGGCTGTGGTCGGCGAGGGCTTGCGGTGTGAGGGCCGGGCCCAGGCCGCCGGTGAGGTGCAGGCCATGACAGGCCCCGCAATCCTGGGTCAACAGGTGTTCAAGGCGGGCAGCGTCCGGGGTGGCTGCTGCCCGCGCGGGAATCAGCAGGAGCAGCGCCATGGCCGTACCGATCATCGATGCTTGCATGGCGTGCTCCTTGTGCTTATTTCAAGGTCAGGACCCAATCGGCCAACACCTTGGCTTCATCATCGGTGATCTGGTTCGGCGGCATCGGGACCGGTCCCCAGTTGCCCTGGGTACCGCTCTTGATATGGCTGGCCAGGGTGGTGGCGGCGTCCTTCACACCGGCATTCTTGGCCGCGACGTCCTTCAAGGCCGGTCCCACCAGTTTGCCGTCAATCATGTGGCAGCCCACACAGGGTTTGCTGTTGAACAACCCAGGACCGTCTTGTGCCAACACCGGTTGCAGGCTGAGCGCAGCGGCGGAAGCCAGCAGTGCGAGGAGAATATTTTTCATTCGGTGACCTCGTGTTGATGGGGCTCAATAAATGTCGTGTTGGGTGTTGTAGACGTTGAATTTTCCAGTCGGCGTGATCAGGCGCTTGTCGCGGATCACTTGCTTGAGCTTCAAGGTCTTGTCGTCGATCACCACCAGCGCCGACTCTTCGGTCTGGCCGTTCCACACCGAGAACCACACCTCGTCACCGGCCTTGTTGTATTCCGGTTGCACCACCCGCAGCGCGCCTTGCTTGATGCCCGAATACTCGGCAATCGGCAGCACGGTGTAGCCCTTGTCCAGCTGGTTGATGTCGAACACCGCCACCGACTGGCTGAGCTTGGCGTCGGGGTTGAGGGTGGTGTCGACATACAGGTGATGGGAGTTGGGGTGGGTCTTGATAAACAGCGAACCACCGCCCTGGCCCTTGAGGGATTCCACCTGTTTCCAGGCGTATTGCGGGTGCTTGATCGGGTCGGTGCCGATCACCGAAATACCGCCGTCGCCCAAGTGGCTGGTGGCCCATACCGGCCCGTATTTTGGGTGATTGAAGTTGGCGCCACGGCCAGGGTGCGGGGTCTTGCCGACCTCTACCAACGCGGTGAGCTTGCGCTCCTTGGAGTCGATCACCGCGACCTTGTTGGAGTTGTTCGCGGCAGTCATGAAGTAGCGGTGGGTGCTGTCCCAGCCGCCGTCATGCAGGAACGGCGCGGCGTCGATGGTGGTGATGGTGAGGTTCTTGATGTCCTGGTAATTGACCAGCATCACCTTGCCGGTTTCCTTGATATTGACGATGAACTCCGGCCACTCGTGGGAGGCGATGATTGCCGCCACGCGGGGTTCCGGGTGGTATTCCTGCTTATCGACGGTCATGCCCCGAGTGGACACGATCTGCTTGGGCTCCAGGGTTTCGCCATCCATGATGGTGAACTGCGGCGGCCAGTAGGAACCGGCAATCGCGTATTTGTCTTCATAGCCCTTGAACTTCGAAGTCTCCACCGAGCGGGCCTCGATGCCCACCTTGATCTCGGCGACTTTGGTCGGCTCCAGGGGCCACAGGTCGATCATGTCGATCTTGGCATCGCGGCCGATCACCAGCAGATAGCGGCCGGAAGCGGAGATACGCGAGATATGCACGGCGTAACCGGTGTCGATCAGCTTGATGATCTGCTTGGTGTCGCCGTCCACCAGGGCGATCTTGCCGTCGTCGCGCAGGGTGACCGAGAACAGGTTTTGCAGGTTGAGCGTGTTCAGTTGTTTTTTTGGCCGGTCTTCGGGCTTGACCAGCACTTTCCAGGTTTTGAGGGTTTCGGCCATGCCCCATTCCGGCGGGGTGGGCGCGGTGTGCTGGATGAAGGTGGCCATGCTGCTGATCTGCGCCTTGGTCAGCGCATTGGACGTGCCCCAGTTGGGCATGCCGGCCGGGGAGCCGTAGGTGATCAGCGCTTCCAGATAAGCCTGGCCACGGGCCTGGGTGATGTCCGGTGTCAGCGGCTTGCCGGTGGCGCCTTTGCGCAACACACCGTGGCAGCCGGCGCAGCGTTCGAAGTAAATCTGTTTGGAGGCGTCGAACTCAGCCTGGCTGATGTCCGGCGCGCCGGGGCTTTTCACCATCCCGGCCGGCGCGTCGCCATGGGCGTTGATGGGCAATGCGAGGGCCAGGGCGCAGCTCAGGCTGGCAAGACTCAGGACCCAGGGTTTTCTGTTGCGAGTCAGCATTCCGTATCTCCTCAGGCAAGACCTTTGCGATGCCCGGCGAAGGCGGGGTAGAGCGCAGGTTCTTAGTGCCAGGCAAGACTATGTTGCAGTGGCGCGATGCTCGCTTGACGGCGATCAAGTTTGCCGTTGTACGTGCTTGCCAGGTTGTCGCAGGGGCCCTTAGCGTGGGGGCCGAACCCGTTGCGAGTACGCGTAATGACCGAGCCCTTCTACCAACCGCAGGACAACGAACAGCAGCTGTTCGAACACGCCTGGCGCCACCACCTGCCGGTGCTGATCAAAGGCCCCACGGGCTGTGGCAAGACGCGCTTCGTGCAGCACATGGCGCATCGCCTGAACCTGCCGCTGTACACCGTCGCCTGCCACGACGACCTCAGCGCCGCCGACCTGCTCGGCCGCCACCTGATCGGCACCGACGGCACCTGGTGGCAGGACGGCCCACTGACCCGCGCCGTGCGCGAAGGCGGGATCTGCTACCTCGACGAAGTTGTCGAAGCACGCCAGGACACCGCCGTGGTGCTGCACCCGATTGCCGATGAACGCCGCGAACTGTTCCTGGAACGCACCGGCGAAGTGCTCAAGGCGCCGGCCTCGTTCATGCTGGTGGTGTCGTACAACCCCGGCTACCAGAACCTGCTCAAGGGCATGAAACCCAGCACCCGCCAGCGCTTCGTGGCGATGCGTTTTGGTTACCCGCCGGTGGCCGACGAGGAACGCATCGTCGCCCGCGAGGCCGGTGTGGATGTGGCGCTGTCCGCCCAGGTCGTGCGCCTCGGCCAGGCGCTGCGTCGGCTTGATCAGCATGACCTGGAGGAGGTGGCTTCGACGCGGCTGCTGATCTTCACCGCACGCTTGATCGGCGCCGGCATGAGCCCGCGCGAAGCCTGCCTGGCGTGCCTGGCCGAACCCTTGAGCGACGACCCGCAGACCGTCGCCGCGCTGATGGACGTGGTGGATGTGCACTTTGCCTGAACCGCGCCGCCTGCCAGGCGACCTGGCGATGTGGTTCTTCATCCTCGCCGAGCTGTCGGTGTTTGCGATCCTGATCCTGGCATTTGCCGTGACCCAGGTGCTCAAGCCCGAGCTGTTTGCCGAAGGGCGCGCACAGCTGCATACCTCGACCGGGTTGGCGATGACCTTGAGCCTGCTGACCGCAGGCTTGTTGGCAGCGTTGGCTGTACAGCAGGTGCGTTTGGGGCATTCGCGCCGGGGCGCTTGCTTGTTGTGGGGGGCGTTGTTGGTGGCGCTGGTGTATGTGGGGATCAAGCTCACCGAGTATGCCCACCTGGGCGCTGCCGGACTGGGCCTGGAGCACAGCACGTTTTTTACCTTGTACTGGATACTCACGGGGTTTCATTTCCTGCATGTGCTGCTGGGGATGGTGATTCTGGGGTGGCTGGCGCTGGCCTGCTGGTGCGGCGGGCTGTCAGTCGACGGGCTGGAGTCGGGGGTGCTGTATTGGCACATGGTGGATCTGGTGTGGGTGGTGCTGTTTCCGTTGGTCTATGTGATTCGCTGAGGTGGGTATGACGGATTCCCAGACGCTGATCCTGTGTTGGCTGATGTTGGTGGTGCTGAGCGTTGGCACTGTACTGACGGGGGCCTCCGGGTTGTGGTGGGGGGTGTTGTTGCTGGCGGTGGTCAAGGGATGGGTGATTGTGGATGGGTTTATGGACTTGCGGCGTGGGCCAGTGTTGTGGAGATTTTTGATGCTGGGGTGGGGGGTGGTTGTGGTCGCTTTACTGAGTACATATCCGTTATTTGCGTAGCGGCTGCTTACGAGGCTCGGTATGCCCTCACTCCAGATCAAAAGCCAAGCCGCGGCGGCCTTAGAGCCGACCGGTGTTGGGTCTGGTGTACTCGGTAAATGTGGGAGGGGGCTTGCCCCCGATTGCAGTGGGTCAGTACCAAATCCATCAACTGACACTCCCTCATCGGGGGCAAGCCCCCTCCCACATTTGGATCTCCATCCAGCAGGTAGGCCTCAGCCTGCTTTTGCTCTGGCTTTTGCTCTGGCTTTTGCTCTGGCTTTTGCTCTGGCTTTTGATCTTGATCTTAGGCGCCCCGTCAAACACGCTGGCCGAACGCAGGCTTGAATCCGTGGGTAACCCGGCAGGACGCCGGGTTAGCCGTCCTGGGCCAAGGATGGCCCATGACGGCGGCCCACGGATTCAAGCCTGAGTGAGGGCACACCGAGCCCAAGCGAGGTGCCGAGTGGTGGGGCAAGAGCCCTTTGGTTACTTGGGGGCTCTTTTCCAAAGTGACCCGCCGTAAGGGCGGAACCAATATCAGCCGTTACCGCAGCAACGGATATGTACACAAACAAACTCACCCCGCCTGCCGCAAATGCTCCATCGCCCAAACCGCCGCCTCCACCCGCGACCGTAACCCCAAC
>NZ_LHVO01000041.1 GCF_001269925.1 Pseudomonas sp. MIACH | reverse complement strand
TGGCACAGGGAGTGCTAAAGGGACCTGTCGACACCCGCTCGACTGCGTCTACCCTAAGGAAAAAAAACATGAATATCCCTATTGAAGCCTTAGCTAACCTCGTTGGCAGCTCGCCTCAATTCATGCTTCACCTGACAGACGACCAGCATAAAAAACTCAAGCGCTTCATCCAAAAACGCGTACTCAACCCGGAAGATGCGGATGATCTTCTGCAAGTGACGTACCTGGAAGCCTGGCGCAACCGCGAGCGCTTCTGCGGTAACGCCTCGCCCAGCACCTGGATGTGTGGCATTGCACAGAACCTGATCCGCAATCACTTCAGGCGCATGTATGCCAAACCCGTGCATTGTGAATTTGATGAGTCGTTGTGGCATGGCCAGGAAGAAAACAACAACCTGGATTGGGAGTTTGAGATCAACCGCCGCCTGGAGAACACCCTGAGCGCCATCGACCACCTGCCGACGGAAATGCGCAAGACCATGTACGCCTCGCTGGAAACCGACGGTAGCTACCAGGACACCGCCGACGTATTGGACATCCCCATCGGCACCGTTCGCTCAAGGCTGTCGCGAGCACGCGAACAACTCAAGCGCGCCACTCATAACCCATTTCAACCGTAAATCTGGCTGACGAGCCAAGTGTTGGGCGACAGGGATATCCGCCCAACCGGTATCAGTCCTTCTTCGTGGATGGCAGCAAGATCGCCAATAACCCCACCCGCAAAACCACACATCCGCTCGAAACACCACGGGCGATCAATCCAGCGCCAGCAGGATCAACGGGCAGGTTCGCCCGGTGGTTGAGGGATTGCTTGAAGCCATGGGCATCACTTCACAGGAGAAGTGAATCAGCCACCACTCGTCGCCCAACCCACTCGTTTCCGTTAAACAATTGAAAGCGTAGATAAAAATTCAAAATAAATGCTTGACGCATTCCCGTTCTACGCGAATAATGCGCGCCACTTGGCTACATAGCTCAGTTGGTTAGAGCATAGCATTCATAATGCTGGGGTCCGGGGTTCAAGTCCCTGTGTAGCCACCAAGTACTAAAAACGGCTTACCGAAAGGTAGGCCGTTTTTTTATGCCTCGAAAAAAGTACCTGGGGCATACTCGCAGCCCCCACTCCCTTGATACAGAACCGAGCCCCATAGGACATCCCTTCATGAGCCTTGATGTGTTCGCAATCATCATGCTGGGCGCTGCGCTGCATGCCACTTGGAATGCCGTGGTCAAGGGTGGTGACGACAAGCTGCTGACCACGTGCATGATCGCGCTCATGGCATCGCTGATCGCATCGACGGTCATTCCGTTTCTGGAACTGCCGGCCAAGGAAAGTTGGCCCTTCATCGGCGCGTCGGTGATTTTGCAGGTGGTGTATTTCGTGCTGGTCGCCTCGACTTACCGCATTGCCGACATGAGCCAGACCTACCCGATCATGCGGGGCACCGCGCCGTTGCTGGTGGCGACGGCGAGCGTGGGGCTGTTGTCCGAATCCCTGTCCTCATTTGCCTGGCTCGGCATTGCCGTCATCTGCATTGGCATTCTGAGCATGGCTGCAACCCCTGGTGCCGGTCAGCGAAAAGGAACGTTCCTTGCGCTGGTCAACGCCGCTGTCATCGCCGGCTACACCCTGATCGATGGCGTGGGCGTACGCAAATCCGACGCCCCGGCGGCGTATACGTTGTGGATATTCCTGCTCACCGGCATTGCGCTTGCCGCATGGGCATTTGCCGCCAGACGGCGCGAGTTTTACCGCTATCTGGCGCGCCACTGGCGCCCTGGCGTGATCGGCGGCTTCGGCACCGTCGTGTCCTACGGCCTGGCGCTTTGGGCAATGACGGCGGCACCGATCGCCACGGTTTCAGCGCTCCGGGAAACGTCGATTCTGTTTGGCGTGGTGATCTCGGCGCTGGTGCTCAAAGAGCAACTGACCCGTCGCCGTATCGTAGCGGCGTGCATCATTGCCGGCGGGGCGATGGTGTTGCGACTGGGCTGATGCGCCGGTCGAGCCCATGACATGCCCGGCAGGACTGCTCTCCAAACAAATCCCCCGCCACCCTATCAAATGAGAGCATTTCTCATTAGTATGCCTGCTATTCGCGCAATGCCGCATCAGGGTATCGGGGCCATGGAGACAGGGACGCCAGGGGATCAGGAAAAACTCAGCGCCGTTTTTATCGGGCAGCGCAGTGCGTTAATCCGTATGCTGTCGCGCGTCGTCGGCTGTTCGAGCCAGGCGGAGGACCTGGCCCAGGAAACCTACCTGAAGGTGGCGAAAGCGCTGTACACCCGCCCTATCGAACACCTGAAGCCGTTTCTTTATCAAACCGCGCAGTACCTGGCCTTTGATCATCTGCGCAGTGTGCGCAGTAAAAGGCGCTATGAGTGCCATCTGGCCGAAAGCCTGGTTGTCGAGGTGCCCACCACGGCCCCCGGACCGGAGAGCCAGGCCCAGGACCAACAGCAACTGCTGCAGTTTCAACAGGTGCTCGCTACCTTGCCCAAACGCCAGCAACAAATCCTGGTACTGCATCGACTGCATGACCTGTCCCAAAGCGAGATCGCCCAACGCCTGCAGGTGTCGTTGAGCACGGTGGAAAAAGATCTGCGCCACGCCCTCACTGCCTGCGTCAAGCAAACGACCTACCATGATTGATCGTGCCGACACCCCCGATGCCATACGTAAGCAGGCGACCGACTGGTTCGCCCAGCGCGATGAGACGGTGCGCAACCCCATCACCCGCCAGCGCTTTGAGCAGTGGCGCGATGCGGATCCCCGGCACGCCACGGCGTATGCGGAACTGGCCGCGATGTGGGAAAGCCGCGCCTTCGAGCAAGCCTTGAAAAACCTCGCCGGCGACCTGGAATTGCCCCCTGCCCCGCAAGCCGTCACGCACCGCAAGACACGCTTTATGGCCGCCGCCGCTGCCGTGCTGATCACGCTGGGCATCGGCTGGATGGCTGATGTGCCGATACGCCTGCAGGCTGACCACATGACCGACGTCGCACAGCTGGAACGCTTTGACCTGGAGGACGGCTCGCACATCGTGCTGGGCAGCCACAGCGCAATCAGCATCGCCTTCGACGGCGCCCATCGCCGCATCAAGCTGCTGCGCGGCGAGCTCTACGTCGAAGCCGCCCATGACTCAGAGCGCCCTCTTAGCATCGAAACCGCCGAGGCCAGCGTCACCGTGGTCGGCACACAATTCAGCGTCAGCCAGCGCGACGCGGGCGTCACCGTCGCCGTGCGCCAAGGTCAGGTGCGATTCGCCAACCGCAAGGGTGAACAGAGCCTGTTGCAGGCGGGCAACTGGCAACAGCTGCTGGGTGGGCATCTGCAACCGCTGTCCTTGGACGGCGGTGAACGACAGATGGCCTGGATCAACGGACGGCTGTCGTTCCAGAACGCGCCGCTGGCGCAGGTATTGGCAGAGATCCGCCGCTATTACCCCGCACCGATCCTGCTCTTGAACGATACCGCCGCCGGTGAGCGGGTCAGCGGCAATTACCAACTGGATAACCCCCAGGCGATTGTGCAGGCATTGAGTAAAGTTACTTCCACACGGGTCCAGCGCCTGCCTGGCGGCATCCTGGTGATTCGCTGACACAGAGCCCCTGACACCGTCGAAAAAAGTTTTACGGCTTTCGAAGCTTCAACCCGTCAAGAATTTTGCCTTTGCAAATCATTCCTATTTCTAACGGGGCTCACATGCACTTTCCAGCACTCAATCCGACCCATGCCCGTAGCATTCTTGCGCTCGCCATCTGCCTGGCGTGCAGCACTGCGGTTGCCGTGGAACCGGCGGACAAGCCGGCCACTCGTGAAGCCGCCGATACCCGCAGCTTTGCCATTGCGCGTCAGTCGCTGGTCAATGCCCTGGATCAATTGAGTGTGCAGAGCGGGCTGCAAATTGCCTATGCGGCTGACCTGGCCCAAGGCGTCGAATCGCCTGGCGTCAGCGGCCGCATGACCGCCCTGGAGGCGCTGGCCCGGTTGCTCAAAGGCACGCCCCTGAGCTTCGAGCGCAATGGCCCTGATGCAGTCATGCTGACCCGCACCGAACAACCCGGCGCGGCCTTGCAACTGGGCACCACCACCGTCATCAGCAACCAGTTGGGCACCGTCACCGAAGGCACCGGCTCCTACACCCCGGGCACCATCGCCACGGCCACGCGCCTGGTGCTGACCCCGCGCGAAACGCCGCAGTCCATCAGCGTCGTCACGCGCCAGCACATGGATGACTTCGCCCTCGACAGTGTCGACGACGTGATGCGCCATACCCCTGGCATTACCGTGTCGGCCTACGACACCGACCGCAGCAATTACTACTCGCGTGGTTTTTCGATCAACAATTTCCAGTACGACGGTATCCCCTCGGCCGTGCGCAACGTGGCCTATTCGGCGGGCAACACCCTGAGCGACATGGCGATCTACGACCGGGTCGAAGTGCTCAAGGGCGCCTCCGGCCTGCTCAGCGGCGCCGGTTCCCTGGGCGGCACCATCAACTTGGTGCGCAAGAAACCTACGTCGGAATTTCTCGGACATATCACTACGGCGGCGGGCACCTGGGATCACTACCGCACGGAAGTGGACGTCAGCGGCCCGCTGACCGAAACCGGCAATGTGCGTGGGCGTGCCGTGGCGGCCTATCAGGACAACAAATCGTGGGTCGATCGCTACTCGAACAAAAGCTCAGTGTTCTACGGCATTCTCGAGTTCGACCTGTCACCCGACACCTTGCTCACCGTGGGCGCCGATTATCAGGACAGCAAACCCAAAGGCTCCACCTGGTCCGGCAGCTTCCCGCTGTTCAACTATGCCGGCGAATTGAACGATGCCAAGCGCTCCTTCAGCAATGCCACTGACTGGAGCAGTTGGCAGCAATACACCCGCACGGTGTTCGCCAACCTGGAGCACGACCTCGGCAACGGCTGGGTGACCAAACTGCAACTGGACCACAAGCTCAACGGCTACGACGCCCAGATGGGTGCGATCCAGTTCTACCAGCCGGCGGCGGACGGCACTGCCAATATCAACGCCCAGCGCTACAAGGGCGAAACCACCAGCGACTCGGCCGACCTGTATATCAGCGGCCCGTTCAACGTTCTCGGCCGTGAACATGACCTGGTGGTCGGTGGGTCCATCAGCACCGCCCACTGGAAGGGCAAGGGTTATTGGGACGAAACCTTCCCCACGGCCAACCTGGTCGACTACTTCAACTGGCACGGCAACCTGGCCAAGCCCGACTGGGGCGTAGCCTCCCAAGTCACCGACGACACCATTCGCCAGACCGGCATGTACGTCACCACCCGCTGGAACCTCACCGACGACCTGAAACTGTTGCTCGGCGGGCGCGTGGTCGACTACACCCTGACCGGCAGCACCGACACCTACCGTGAAACCGGACGCTTCATTCCCTATGCCGGGGCCATCTATGACCTCACGGACAACTTGTCGGCGTATGTCAGCTACACCGATGTCTTCATGCCCCAGGAAAGCTACAACCTCGACCGTAACCGCAAGCTGATTGACCCGGACGAAGGCGAGAACTATGAAGTGGGCCTCAAGGGTGAGTTCCTCGACGGGCGCCTGAACGCCAGTCTGGCGTACTTCGAGGTCAAGGAAAGCAACCGCTCCCTGCCCGACGATGCGTACAACAACCAGACCCCGACGCCGCCCAACTTTGCCTTCAAGGGCACCGACGCGACGACCAAGGGCTACGAACTGGAACTGTCCGGCGAAATCGCCCCCGGCTGGCAGTTGCAGGGTGGCTACACCCACAAAGTGGTGCGCGACGATGCTGGCAAAAAAGTCTCCACCTTCGAGCCCGAGGATCAGGTGAGCATGTTCACGATCTACAAGCTCAAGGGCGAGCTGGACAAAGTCAGCGTCGGCGGTGGCCTGCGCTGGCAGAACACGGTGTGGCAGGACATCTACAACAGCCCCAGGAACACGACCGAGAAATTCTCCCAGGAGGCCTACTGGGTGGTGGACTTGATGACGCGCTACCAATTCACGAAAAACCTGTCGACCACGCTGAACCTCAATAACGTGTTCGATAAGCCCTATTACACCAACGTGGGTTTCTACAACTCCGCCATCTACGGCGCACCGCGTCACTTCATGCTGACCACGCGTTGGGACTTCTGATTGCCTGAGTCACACGGCCTATCCTGGGGTAGGCCGCTTTTGACGCCCTCCCTTGCCACTGTTAGTGTCCAGCCTCCCCCACGCACGGAGTGCTTCACGGTGAAACTGGACATCTACCAAGTCGACGCCTTCAGCCAACATGCCTTCGGTGGCAACCCTGCCGCGGTGTGCCCGCTCACCGAGTGGCTGCCCGACGAGCAACTGCAGCATATCGCTGCCGAAAACAACCTCTCCGAAACCGCCTACTTCGTGCCCCGCGATGGGTTCTACGAGTTGCGCTGGTTTACCCCGCAAGTCGAAGTCGACCTGTGCGGCCATGCCACGCTGGCGACGGCCTGGGTGCTGATTCACGCGCTGGCGGACGCACCGCAGGTGCTGCGCTTTGCCACCCGCAGCGGCGAGCTACGGGTGACGCGCAATGGCGATGAACTGGCGATGGATTTCCCCGCCCGGCAACCACAGCGCTGCGAACCGCCCGCCGGAATGTTGAGTGCCCTGGGGATCGAGAGCGCCGACGTGTTCAGCACCGATGACTACATCGTGCTGGTGGATGACGAAGCCCAGGTCGCCGCGCTGACGCCTGACTTTGCGCGGCTCAAGGGCCTGCCCAAACGCGGGATTGCAGTCACCGCCAAGAGCACCCGGTTTGATTTTATTTCACGCTGGTTCGGGCCGAATGTGGGGGTCGATGAAGACCCGGTCACCGGCTCGGCACACACCTCGCTGGCACCGTTCTGGGCCGAGCGCCTGGGCAAATCGCACTTGTCGGCTGAGCAAGGGGGCCAGCGCAAGGGCCAGTTGCACTGCGAACTGCAGGGCGACCGCGTGATTATTTCCGGCAAGGCAGTGCTGTACATGCAAGGCACGATTTACCTGTAAACCGCAGTGCCCCAAGGACAACAGATCATTCGCAAAATGAACGGAGTTCAGCACGTGTTTTCGATTTCCCGTCGCCAACTGTCGCTCGTGGCGGCAGCCCTGACCCTGGCTGCCTGCCATACCCCGGCCACCCAACAACCACCGGCACCGGAGCTGGGCTCGGGCTATCGCACCGACCTCAGCACCCGCCATGCCGAGCGCCATATGGCCGCCGCCGCCAACCCGCTGGCGGCCGAAGCCGGGCGCGAGATGTTGCGCCAAGGCGGGTCGGCGATTGACGCCGCGATTGCGATGCAGGCGGTGTTGACCCTGGTGGAACCGCAATCCTCCGGCATTGGCGGCGGCGCGTTCATCATGCTCTGGGATGGGAAAAACGTGCACGCCTATGACGGCCGCGAAACGGCGCCAGCGGGGGCGACCGAGCGATTGTTCCTGAACCCCAACGGCACGCCGATGGCCTTTACCGACGCGCAGATCGGCGGGCGCTCGGTGGGCACGCCAGGGGTGCTGCGGGCCTTGGAAATGGCTCATAAAAACACCGGCCGCCTGCAATGGGCCAAGCTGTTTGAGCCCGCGATTCGCTTGTCGGAGCAGGGCTTCGCGATTTCACCGCGCTTGCACAGCCTGATCGCCGCTGACCGCTTTATCGCGCAATCGCCGGAGATGGCGGCCTACTTTCTGAATGCCGATGGCACGCCCAAAGCCACCGGTACACGGCTGAAAAACCCGGCGCTGGCCGCTGTATTCAAACGCATTGCCAAGGAAGGGCCGGACGCCCTGTACCACGGGCCGATTGCCGATGAGATTGCGCGCAAGGTACAGGGCAACCGCAATGCCGGCAGCCTGACTCAAGCCGACCTCAAGGACTACGCCGCCAAGGAGCGCACGCCGCTGTGCACCGATTACAAACGCTGGAAAGTCTGCGGCATGCCGCCGCCGTCCTCAGGCGGGATTGCGGTCGCGCAGATTCTCGGCACATTGCAGGCCTTGGAAGCCCGCGACCCGCACCTGGCCATCGCGCCGATGACACCGATAAAAAGCGCCTCGCCTGCCGGGCTTGAGCCCACGCCCGAGGCCGTGCACCTGCTCGCCGAAGCCGGTCGCCTGGCTTTTGCCGACCGCGCGCTGTACGTGGCCGATGCGGACTTCACACCGGTGCCGGTGGCCGGCCTCGTGGCCCCGAACTACCTGGCACAGCGTGCCACGCTGATCGGCGAGCGCAGCCTGGGCATCGCTAAGCCAGGCCGACCGGCCGGTATTCAAGTCGCGTACGCACCGGACCGTTCGCCGCTGCGAATCTCCACGTCACAAGTCGTGGCCGTAGATGACTTGGGCGGCGCCGTGTCGATGACCACCACGGTAGAAGCCGCGTTTGGCGCCCATGTGATGGTCCAGGGCTTTTTGCTCAATAACCAGATGACCGACTTCTCATTCATCCCCGAAGAAAACGGCCAGCCGGTCGCCAACCGCGTGCAACCCGGCAAACGCCCGCGCTCGGCCATGGCGCCGACCCTGGTGTTCGACCGCGAGAGCGGTGAGTTGCTGGCCACGGTCGGTTCGCCGGGCGGCTCGCAAATCATCGAGTACGTGAGCAAATCTTTGGTGGCGATGCTCGATTGGAACCTCGACCCGCAAGCCGCCATCAACCTGCCCAACTTCGGCAGCCGCAATGGGGCTACCGAGTTGGAAGCCGGCTTGTTCAGCCCGGGTCTGAAACAGGCGCTGCAGGACAAGGGCCATGAGCTGAGCGAGATCGACATGACCAGCGGCGTCCAGGCGATTGTTCTCAAACGGGACGCCCAGGGTAAGGTGTCGCTGAGCGGCGGCGCCGACCCTCGGCGTGAAGGCGAAGCGCTCGGCGACTGACTTTATTGAACGGAGGTGATCCCTTGCATCAGGCTGAAAATCTCGCTGCCATTCCTGGCATCGACCACGGTTTCTGTTCGATCAATGACCCGCTGCGCCCGGATGAGCCGTTCATCTGCAAGCAAGTGCACAGCGCCTCGGTGATTGAATGGCAGGCGGGACAGGTGACCAATACGATCGAGGCCGATGCAGTGTCGACGCATCGCGCTCACCCGATTGCGGTGATCACCGCAGATTGCCTGCCCATTCTGTTCGCGTCGAAAACCGGCGAACGGGTAGCCGCAGTCCATGGCGGCTGGAAGGGGCTGCAACGCGGGATTATCGCCAACGTCATGCAGCACTTTGCCGCCGAGGGGATTGCAGCCGACCAACTGCAAGTGGCTATCGGCCCATCGATCAAGCCGTGCTGTTATGAAGTGAGCGAAGGGTTTATCGCCGACTTCCAGAGTGACCAAGGGCACCTGTGGCAACACGCCCAGGCACCGTGGAGCTTCGTGCAACCGGCACCGCTGCGGTCCCCCGAAATTACTCCGCCCCATGCACGACAAGCAGGCAGTGCGTGGCTTGACTTGAGCGGGTATGGGTTGTTGCTGCTGCAAGCGGCGGGTGTCAAGCGTGAGCAGATCGAAGTGAGCGAGGTGTGCACCTACTGCACGTCGCCGACGTTTGCCAGCTACCGCAGAAGGACGCATCAGCCGGAGGAAGCGAAGACGTTGATTTATTCGTGGATTGCTCGCACAGACTAATAGGAGAAGGCCTACAACACTCTTTCTCAAATCCTCTACATGTCTTCAGATCGCAAAATGCCATGTCATTTTTTGCGATAAACCCCTTCTTGAGCGGCGCCTTTTCACCTGCGATTTTCTGGCCCGCACTTTCTTGCCAGGGGCTACGTCAAAGACGTAGAATTTCTCGTGTTAACGATCATAGAATCTCCATTGTTCAGCAAACTATGGCCTGACTATTGGAGCGAAGATGAAAAGGGTATTTTCGTGGCGTTTCTTGCCAGCCATCCCGATGCCGGAAATGTTATTCCTGGCTCGGGCGGTTGCCGAAAAGTACGCTGGTGCTTGGAGGGCCAGGGCAAAAGAGGGGCTGTGCGAATCATCTATACCACTCAGTTGGCTTGCGGAGAAGTAGTAGTCCTACTGATTTACGGCAAGGGCGCTACGGAGAATATTCCAGCGCACATCCTGTACAAAATTGCGAAGGAGATGAACCATGCCTCTCACTGATAAACAACTGCAGGAACGTGACGCCAAACGCAATATCGGCGAAGAATTACTGAGCGCTATTCAGGATGTTAAAGCAGGACGCTATGGCGCCGTGCAACAGATCGAAATCACTCAAGCTGCCGAAGCAAGAAGCAAGACAGGACTGTCGCAACCCAAATTTGCCGAGCTTTTGGGGGTTTCGGTAAGAACCCTTCAAGAGTGGGAACAGGGGCGTCGTTCCCCCTCCGGCGCAGCACGCTCACTGCTGCATATTGCGGCCATAAGACCAGACGTTTTTCGGGAAGTCCTCAGTAACGCCTGATGGCGTTACTGGCCACTCCCTGAGGATCAACGGCTGATCTTCAACCCCTTCCGCCCCGCATGCCGCTCCAACGCCAGCTCAATCAACCGGCTCACCAGCTCGCTGTAGCTCATGCCCGCTGCCTGCCACAGCTTTGGGTACATGCTGATGCGAGTGAAGCCGGGCAGTGAGTTGATTTCGTTGATCAGCACTTCGCCGTCGTCGGTCAAGAACACATCGACCCGCGCCAACCCTGCGCAGCCCAACACCTCAAACGCCTCAAGGGCCAAGCGGCGAATCCGCTCACTGGCTTCATGGCTGATATCAGCCGGCACCACCACTTGAGCCGCCTGGCCGTCGATGTATTTGCTGTCGTAGGAGTAGAAACCGCTGCTCACCACGATCTCGCCGCAGCCGCTGGCGACCGGGTTTTCGTTACCCAGCACGGCGCATTCTATTTCGCGGCCGCGCACGGCGGATTCCACCAGTACCTTTTGATCAAACCCCAGGGCCAGTTCAACCGCGGCGTGGTACTCAGCCTCGTTGCTAACCTTGCTCACACCCACCGAAGAACCCTGGTTGGCCGGTTTGACGAACATCGGCAGGCCGAGTTTATTCACCGCTGTTTCAAAGGAAGTACGCGCGGCGTTGTTGCGGGTCAGGGTGATGAACGGGGTCACGGCAATACCGGCATCACGCAGCAGGCGTTTGCTGATGTCCTTGTCCATGCACACTGCCGAGCCGAGCACGTCGGAGCCGACGAAAGGCAGGTCAGCCATGCGCAGCAGGCCTTGCAGGCAGCCGTCTTCGCCGAGGGTGCCGTGGACGATGGGGAAGATCACATCGATGTGTGCCAGCAGGCCGTTGCCGGAGGTTTCCACCACCTGCTGGCTGGCCTTGCCGGGCACCACCGCCAGTTCGCGATTGGATTGGTTAAGGGCGATGAGTGCCGGGTTTTCCTGGTTGATCAGGAAGTTCGAGGTGTCATTGAGGTGCCAGTGGCCGGCCTTGTCGATGCCGATCAGGACTGGCTCGAAGCGTGTGCGGTCGAGTGCATCGACAATATTGCGCGCCGACTGCAACGAGACTTCGTGCTCAGCCGAACGACCACCAAAAATAATCCCTATCCGCACCTTGCTCATGACTCGGCCTCACTGTTGAAAGTAAGGCTTCTTACCACGGGCGGTCAGCGATTCGCTACCAGGTGTGCGCCGAACAACACGTAGCAACCGCCGGCAAAACGGTCGAGCCATTTGCGCGAGCGGCTGTAGAGGTTGGCCATGTGCGCACTGGAAAACACCAGGGCCACGCAGGAATACCAGCTGAACGACAGGGTGGCCATGGTGATCACCGCCAGGGTCAGCAGCATCGGCGACGGCGACGGCGGCATGGTGGAGGCGAAGATGGTGGCGACGAACAACGCGGCCTTGGGGTTGGACAGGTTGCCCAGCAACCCCAGGCGCCAGGCGGAAAACAACGAGCGGCGCGCTTCGTCCGGCAACAGGCTCTGGCCCATCGCCGGTGCCGAGCGCTTGAACAGTTTCAGCCCCAGGTAAATCAGGTAGCAGCCGCCGATGATCTTGAACGCCAGGTACAACATGGGGGCGGCGGTAAACAGCGATTTGATGCCCAGGCCACCCGCCAGCCCCCACATGATCGTGCCAGTGGACACGCCCGCCGAAGCCACCACGCCATGGCGGCGCGAACAACTGGCAGCCAACTGTGCCGTGTTGAAGAAGTTAGGCCCAGGCGTCACCACTGCCACCGTCCACAGCAGGGCCAGCGAGATCAGGGGAGCCACGTAGGCGGGGTTGATAAATTCCATTAGGAAACTCCATCAGCGCGGGGCACGAGCCAGGAGCATAGACCTCGCCCACCGCCTGCACAATCGTACAAGACCCCGGCAGACAAGGGATGCAGACTGGGTTAACGTATTTCCCTCTCTTCTTGTGACAAGCCGCCATGGGCAAACCGACCCGCAACTTCGACTGGCTGCACCGTGCCCCGCATGCCAGCGGCCTGGACCGTATCGAGGCGTACTTTGCAGGCTTTGCCTTCGACCCGCATCGCCATGACACCTACGCCATCGGGCGTACCTTGTCTGGCGTGCAGAGTTTTCACTATCGCGGCGACATGATCCACAGCCTGCCCGGCACGACCATGGTGCTTCATCCCGATGAGACCCACGACGGCCACGCCGGCAGTGACGAAGGTTTCAAGTACCGGATGATTTACGTGGAGCCGGCGCTGATCCAGCAGATTATCGGCGGCAAGCCGTTGCCGTTTATCCCCGGTGGCTTATCCACTGACCCAAGGCTGTTCCGCGCCAGCGAAGTACTGCTGCAGAACCTCGATCATCCGATTGACCCGTTGCAGGAGCAGGACGCGATGTTCGACCTGGCCCACGCGCTGAGCAACGCCGCGGGCGCCATCGTCAGCCGCAAGGCTTTCGATTACGTCGCCGCCGAGCGCGCCCGTGAATTTATCCACAGCGCCCTGGGCCGCAGCATCACCCTGGACGAAATCGCTGAGCACGCCGGCCGTGACCGCTGGGCCTTGTCGCGGGATTTTCGTCTGCTGTTCGGCACCAGCCCCTACCGCTACCTGACGATGCGCCGTCTGGACCTGGTGCGCAGCCTGTTGGCGCAGGGACAGTCGCTGGTGGACGCGGCGCTGATCGCCGGCTTCACCGACCAGAGCCATATGACCCGGCAGTTTCGCAGCACCTACGGCATGCCGCCGTCGCGTTGGGTGAAGATGCTCGGGCGTTGAGTACGCTTATAGCAAGCGCCCATCAATGGGCTCGCCGATGGTGAGGAAATGCCCTCCCGCCACATGGTGCAAAGTCCGTAACTCATCATGCCCTTCGAAGTGCCAGTGGCCTTCGCTGAACACGCGCTCGTCGGCATAGGCCGCGACGACTTCGCCGAGGAACAGGTCATAAGTCTGCTGGTTGTGGGGCTCGGGCAGCAGGCGGCATTCCAGCCAGGCTACGCAGTCTTCCAGCAAGGGCGCGTCTGTGTGTTCACCGTTGAAGGTTTGCAGGCCATACGCAGCGAACTTGTCACGCTCGGTGCCGGTGGTATTGCCGACCGTCTGCACCAGGTCGGCCTGGGCCGCACAGGGCACCTGCAGCACGAAGGTGCCGGCACCTTCCAGCAATTGGCGCGTCCAGGTGGACTTGTCCAGCACCACCGCGACTTTGGGCGGTTCGAAATCCAGTGGCATGGCCCAGGCGGCGGCCATGATATTGCGTTGGCCGTTGTGGGCTGCGCTGACCAGCACAGTTGGACCGTGATTGAGCAAACGGTAGGCCTTTGGCAGCGGGACGGGGCGACAGTGGGCTGGATTCATGGAGGATAGGCTCTTCAAACGAAAAACCTACGATACCTCAAGCATGAGTCCTATGGATCAGCTCGACAGTTGGTTAACGAATCGCCCTACGCGTTGAGCACCAGCACATTTAACCGCCGTTATTTCGACACACGCCCATGACTTGGTACTCCAAGGTAGTGAGCTTGCCGCTGGAGTCTTCATAGGTCATGCGCGAAGGCACGGTATTGCACGCGCGGATCGGCGGCGTCACGTTGACCACCTTGGCAATGTCCAGCTTCATCCCATAGCGATACGCCTGCACTTGGGGCACCGGCTTGCCGTTTCTCACGGCGTAATCGGCCATGGCCTTTTCATTGCGCTCCATCATCAGGGCAAAGGTGCGATCACCGCCGCCTTCGGCCAATGCACCGAAAGACAGGACGGCCGTTAATACACCCAGAGCGGTTTTATAAAAGTTCATCAACTATTCCTCGACTGAAAGTTCAGTGCCGAGACTAACGAACGAACCCTGACGCGATGTTCACCAGAACATTACTTATTTGTTAGGTGGCCGTAAGTTTCCAAAATTGTAATGTTCACGCCACCCAATCGTTATCCACGGTTTGCAACTATCAGCCCGGGCCAGATCAATAAGAACGCTCACTTCCATAAGAAGCTGATAACTGCCAATACCGAGGAGCGAAATATGCATATCCGTTATTACACCCTTCCCCTTTCTCTGATCGCCACATTGCCCCTGGCAGCCGTGGCCACGGAAGACAAACCTGAAGGGTTTATCGAAGGCAGCAGCCTGAACGTGCTGGCACGCAATTTTTACTTCAATCGCGATGACCGCAAGGGCCAATCCAGCCCTACCGGTAATGGCTATTCCGAAGCCTGGGTCCAGGGGCTGATCGGCAAATTCGAATCCGGCTTTACCCAGGGCACCGTGGGGTTTGGCCTGGACGCCTTCGCCATGGTCGGCGTGAAGCTCGACTCGGGCACCGGCCGCAGCGGCGGCAAGGGCTCGTTCGGCGTGCTGCCGGTGGACAGCAACAATCATCCCGAAGACAACTACAGCAAGGTCGGCGGCGCGGCGAAACTGCGCGTATTGGACACGGTAATCAAGGCCGGCGACGTGTTCCCAGTGACGCCTGTGGTGGCCTACGGCGATTCGCGAGTGTTGCCGGAAAGCTTCCGTGGCGTGACCCTGCAGAACACCAGCCTGGAGGGCCTGACCTTGCAGGGCGGGCGTTTGAGCGGCATGAGCCAACCCAACGAAAGCGGCATGAACAAAGGGTTCGCAACGTTTTACGCCGGCCCGGTCGATTCACCTTGGATCGGCTACTTCGGCGGCGACTACACCGTGAACAAACACCTCAGCCTGAGCCTGTACAGCAGCCGTCTCAAGGACGCCTGGAACCAGTACTACGTCGGCAGCGCCGCCAGTTACCCGCTGAACGAAGACGTCTCGCTGTTCGGCGACGTCAACTACTACAAGGCTGTGGACGAAGGCAAAAAACTGCTGGGTGAATTCGATAACAACATCTGGAGCGCCCGGCTCGGCGTGAAGGTCGGCGCCCACAGCCTGGCGGTGTCGCACCAGCGCAACAACGGCGATGACGACTTCGATTACCTGCGTCAGTCGGACTCGATCTTTCTCAACAACTCGATCCAGTACAACGACTTCAACTCGCCCAAGGAGCGCTCATGGATGCTGCGCTACGACCTCGACATGCAGCCGTTCGGCATTCCCGGCCTGTCATTCATGACTCGCTACGGCAAGGGCACCGGCGCCGACTACAGCAATGCCAACGCGGTGTATATGCGCCGCGATGCCGCCGGCGATCCGCTCACCGACCAGCGCCGCTGGGAACGGGATATCGAAGCCAAGTACGTGGTGCAAAGTGGCAACTTGAAGGATTTATCGCTGCGACTGCGCCAGGCTACCGTGCGCTCAAGTGCGTTTGAGTCCGACCTTGACGAAGTTCGCGTCATTATCGAATACCCCTTGGCGATTCTTTAACACGTACTGACATTTACTTGCCGATACCGTACATCTCTTCACAGGTTGAAGTCTGTCAGAACTGTAATATCGGCCTCACCTTCTCGTTAAGTTGTCTTTTTTATACTGCACATCGAACACATCTCATCTCTGCAGCTGTTGTGTAGCTCCTTTGGAACAGAGATGAATTTTTACGCCCCAGCCGGGGCGTTTTTTTTGTGTGCACGGTCAGTGACGAATCGTCGCACCGGCCTGACGCGGCTTGACCCTAAAGCTACTTCAGGATTCAGAGTTTTCCTACAGCCTACCCAAGCCTCTATGAGGCCCTCTCCTTTCGTTTTTCTTGAAGGTAAATCCCCATGCGTATCCTTGTGGTTGAGGACGAGCAGAAAACCGCCGATTACTTGCAGCAAGGCCTGACCGAAAGTGGCTACGTCGTCGATTGCGCCGCCAGCGGTATCGATGGCCTGCACCTGGCCCGGCAGCACACCTACGAACTGGTGATCCTCGACGTGAACCTGCCCAACACCGACGGCTGGGAAGTACTGGAACAACTGCGCCGGGACGGCAACCAGCGCGTGATGATGCTGACCGCACGCGGCCGCCTGGCCGACAAGATCAAGGGCCTGGACATGGGCGCCGATGATTACCTGGTCAAGCCATTCGAATTCCCCGAGCTACTGGCCCGCGTGCGCACCTTGCTGCGGCGCAGCGAACATATCCCGCTGCCGGACGTGCTGCGCGTCTCGGACCTGGAGTTGGACCCGCGTCGTCATCGCGCCTATCGCGGCAACCGACGTATCGACTTGACCACCAAGGAGTTCGCCCTGCTGCACGTGTTGATGCGCCAGGCCGGCGAGGTGATGACCCGCACGCAGATCATCTCGCTGGTGTGGGACATGAATTTCGACTGCGACACCAACGTGGTGGAAGTCTCCATCAGCCGCCTGCGCGGCAAGGTCGATGACCAGAGCGAGGTCAAGCTGATCCACACCATTCGCGGCGTGGGTTATGTGCTGGAGGCGCGCCAATGAGGACCAGCAGCCTGTCGATGCGCCTGGGGCTGACGGTCAGCCTGATGGGCGCCGGGCTGGTCGTGCTGTTGGCGACCCTGGCCTACCTGGCCTTGACCCATGAGCTGGAAAAACTCGCGCGCAAAGGCCTGGAAAGCAAGATGGAACAGATCCAGCACAGCCTGGCGCTGGGCCTGGACACACACGGAATCAAAGCCCGCCCGCACTCGTTGCTGGACCTGGTGATGGGCCATGACAACTTCTACCTGACCATCGTCGGCACCGCGCCCGATAACGCCGTGCTGCTCAGTGTCGGCGCCAAACCCCAGGAACCGTTACTGACCGACTTTTCCCCCCGGGAAACCCTCGGTTACCTCAACTGGGAAGACCAGGACGGCAACCAGGTACTCAGCGCCTCCAGCCTGATGCGCCTGGCCAGCGGCGAGCGCGTGCGCGTGTTGCTGTCGCTGGATCGCCAGGATGACCAGGCGCTGCTCAGTGCCTACCTGCGCGCCACCCTCATCGCCCTGCCGATGCTGTTGATCCTGATCGGCATGGGCGCCTGGTGGCTGGTACAACGCGGGTTGGCGCCGTTGAAGCAGTTCAGCCATGTCGCGGCCCAAGTGACGACCCAGGACCTGACCCACCGCTTATCCATCGACAACCTGCCCAAGGAGCTGGGCGAGTTGGCGCAAGGCATCAACGTCATGCTGAATCGCCTGGACGCCGGGGTGCAGCAGTTGTCGCAGTTCTCCGACGACCTCGCCCACGAACTGCGCGCGCCGTTGACCAACCTGATGGGCAAGGCCCAGGTGACCCTGTCCCGCGAACGGCCCTCGGAGGAATACAAGGCAGGGCTGGAATCCTGCACCGAGGAAATGGAGCGCCTGTCACGCATCGTTTCCGACATGTTGTTCCTGGCCCAGGTCAGCCATCCGGCGGCACGGGCCGGGTTTGACGCGGTGTCGCTGGGCGCGGAAGCACAACGGGTGATGGAACTGTTTGCGCTGAGCGCCGAAGACAAACACGTGAACCTCAACCTGCGCGGCGACGCCTGGGTGACGGGTGATCGCCTGATGATCCAGCGGGCCATTTCCAATTTGCTGTCCAATGCCATCCGCCACACGCCCGAAGGCTCCAGCGTGCTGCTGCTGGTGGAGACCTACGACCAGAGCGTGGCGTTGTCGGTGGGCAACCCCGGGCGTGGCATCGAAGCGCACCACCTGCCGCACCTGTTCGAACGTTTCTACCGCGCCGACAGCAGCCGTACCCGCGCCGAAGGTGGCACCGGGCTGGGGCTGGCCATTGTGCAGTCGATCATGCACCTGCATCAGGGGCACGCCGACGTCAGCAGCCAGCCAGGCCGGTTTACACGGTTCAGCCTGGTATTTCCTCTTCCTTGCGATGGGCCCACTGGTACAGCGCCGGCAGCACCAGCAAGGTCAGCAACGTAGAAGAAATGATCCCGCCGATCACCACCGTCGCCAACGGACGCTGCACTTCGGCGCCGGTGCCGGTGGCCAGGGCCATGGGGATAAAACCGAGGGAGGCCACCAGTGCGGTCATCAATACCGGGCGCAAACGGGTCAGCGCGCCTTCGTGGATGGCTACCGACAGTGAACGCCCTTCCTCGCGCAGGTTGCGGATGAACGCAATCATCACCAGGCCGTTGAGCACCGCCACGCCGGACAAGGCGATAAAGCCTACGCCTGCGGAGATCGACAGCGGAATATCGCGCAGCCACAGCGCCATGATCCCACCCGTCAACGCGAACGGAATCCCGGTAAACACCAGCAGCCCGTCCTTGAGGTTGTTGAACATCATGAACAACAACCCGAACACCAGCAGCAAGGCCACCGGCACCACGATTTGCAAACGCTCGGAGGCTTCCTTCAGTTGTTCGAACTGGCCGCCCCACGTGGTCCAGTAACCCGCTGGCACTTTCACTTGCGCCGTGAGCGCAGCCTCGGCCTCTTCCACGAACGAACCAATATCCCGCCCGCGCACGTTGGCACTGACGATCACCAGGCGCTTGCCGTTCTCGCGGCTGATCTGGTTCGGACCGAGCACCAGGTCCAGGCTGGCGACCTGGGACAAGGCAATAAACCCCAACTGCCCCGCCGCATTCCCGGCCAGCGCCGGCACCGGAATCAACAGCCGCGACAAGCCGTCGATGTCAGTACGCAGCGCGTCGGACAAGCGCACGACCATGTCGAAACGGCGGTCACCTTCATACAGCGTACCGGCCTGGCGCCCACCGACGGCGACGGCAATGGTGTCCTGCACATCGCCGACATTCAGGCCAAAGCGCGCGGCCTTGTCACGGTCGATATTGATGGTCAGCACCGGCAGGCCGGACGTCTGTTCGACCTTGACTTCCGAAGCGCCATCGAGGCCTTGCAGGGTCTCGGCAATTTCTGCGGCGGTGGTGTTGAGCACCGCCATGTCGTCACCAAATACCTTCACCGCCACATCACTGCGCACCCCGGAAATCAGCTCGTTGAAACGCAGCTGGATCGGTTGCGACAACTCGTACGCACTGCCCGGCACAATCGCACTGGCGCGCTGGATATCGGCGATCAGGGTGTCGCGGGATTTGTTCGGATCCGGCCATTGCGCCTTCGGTTTGAGCATCACGTAGCTGTCGGAAATATTCGGCGGCATCGGGTCGGAGGCGATTTCCGCCGTGCCGGTACGTGCAAATACCCGCTCGATTTCCGGCACCTGGGCCATCAAGGTTTTTTCCAGTTGCTGCTGCATCTGCACCGATTGCGTCAGGCTGGTGCCGGGCACGCGCAGGGCCTGTTGGGCGAAGTCGCCCTCGCTGAGGCTGGGGATAAACTCACTGCCCATGCGGCTGGCCACCACGCCCGAGGCGACAATGGTCAGCACGGCCAGACCGAACACCAGCGGCCGGCGGGTCATCACCCAATCCAGCACCGGCGCGTAGGCTCGGCGCGCGGTGCGCATCACCAGGTTTTCTTCTTCCTTGACCTTGCCGGTGACGAACAGCGCAATCGCCGCCGGCACGAAGGTCACCGACAGAATCATCGCCCCCAGCAGCGCGATCACCACGGTAAAGGCCATGGGGTGGAACATCTTCCCGGCTACACCGGTGAGGGCGAAGATCGGCAGGTACACGACCATGATGATCAACTGCCCGAAGATCAGTGCACGCCGCGCTTCCTTGGCCGCCGCGAACACCTCGTGCAGGCGCTCGCTGCGGGTCAGCAAGCGACCATAGCGCTGCTGCGCATGGGCCAGGCGGCGGATAGCGTTCTCGACGATCACCACCGCGCCGTCGACGATAATGCCAAAGTCCAGCGCGCCGAGGCTCATCAGGTTGGCGCTGACTTTGTTGGTGAACATGCCGGTAAAGGTGAACAACATCGCCAGGGGAATCACCATCGCGGTGATCAGCGCCGCGCGGATATTGCCGAGGAACAGGAACAACACCGCGACCACCAGCAGCGCACCTTCGAAGAGGTTTTTCTTCACGGTGGCAATGGCTTTTTCGACGAGGTTGGTGCGGTCGTAGACGGTAACCGCCACCACGCCTTCGGGCAGCGAGCGGTTGATTTGCTCAAGCCGGGAAGCCACCGCCTGGGACACGGTGCGGCTGTTTTCTCCGATCAACATAAACACCGTACCCAGCACCACTTCGCGGCCGTTTTCCGTGGCGGCGCCGGTCCGCAACTCTCGGCCGATCTCGACCTGGGCGACATTGCGCACGCGGATCGGCGTGCCGTCGGACGTGGTGATGACGATATTGGCGATGTCGTCGATGGACGCCACCTGGCCCGGCGCGCGGATCAATAATTGCTCGCCGCTGCGCTCGATGTACCCGGCGCCGACGTTGGCGTTGTTGCGCTCCAGCGCCGTGACCAGATCGTTCAAGGTCAGGTTGTAGGCCGCCAAGCGTTTGGGGTCGGGGGCGATCTGGTATTCCTTGGCGAAGCCGCCGATGGTGTTGATCTCGGCCACACCGGGCACGTTGCGCAGTTGCGGCTTGATGATCCAGTCCTGGATCACCCGCAGGTCGGTCGGCGTGTAGGGCGTTCCGTCGTCCTTGCGTGCGCCCTCTTCGGCCTCCACGGTCCACAGGAAAATTTCCCCGAGGCCGGTGGAAATCGGCCCCATCGCGGTTTCGATCCCCGTCGGCAATTGCTCGCGGGCCACCTGCAGGCGCTCGTTGACCAACTGGCGGGCGAAGAACAGGTCGGTGCCGTCCTTGAAGATCACCGTCACCTGGGACAAGCCGGAGCGCGACAGTGAGCGGGTCTGCTGCAGGCCGGGCAAGCCGGCCATCGCGGTTTCGATGGGAAAGGTGATGCGCTGCTCGGTTTCCAGCGGCGAAAAACCGGCCGCCGCCGAGTTGATCTGCACCTGCACATTGGTGATGTCGGGCACCGCGTCGATGGGCAGTTTCTGATAGCTGGCAATGCCGACACCGGCCATCAACAGCACCGCCAGCAGCACGATGATGCGCTGCTCAATGGCGAATTGGATAAGGCGCTCAAACATGAGAAATCACTCGCAGGATCAATGGGCGTGCTCGGCCGAGCCCTTGCCCAACTCGGACTTGAGGATGAAGCTGCCGGTGGTGGCCACCTGGGCACCGGCCTCCAGGCCTTGGCGCACTTCGACGTAGCCGTTTTCACTGGCGCCCAGTTCGAGATGGCGGGTGATAAAACCGTCTGGGGTGCGTACGAATACCGACGGTTTTTCCTCGACGGTCTGGATCGCCGTGTGCGGCACGGTGACCTTGGCCTGGTAGGTGTCGGTGGCCAGTTGCACGGTGACAAACAGCCCAGGGCGCCAGGCGTCGTCAGGGTTGGGCACGGTCACGCGTACGGTGGCGGTGCGCGTTTGCTCGCCGAGCAAATTGCCAACATAGGCCACGGTGCCCTGCACGTCGGTGCCCATTTCCGTGGAGCTGACTTTCACCGGTTTGCCGAGGCGGACCTTGTTCAAATCCTTGGGGAATACGCCGAAGGTGACCCACACCTGTGACAGGTCAGAAAGCGTGAAAGCATTGCTGGTCTCGCTCACTACCTCGCCGACACCGAGGTGTTTTTCCACCACCACGCCGGCAAACGGCGCTCGCAGTTCGTAACGATTGCCGCCGACCAGCACGGTGTTGCCACTGATAGCTGTCATCTTTTGGCGGGCATTGTTCAGCGCGATTTCGGCTTCTTGCAGGGTTTGGCGCGCCAGCAGGTAATCCTGTTCGGCGGAGATCTTGTCCTGCCACAACTGGCGTTCACGCTGGAAGGTGATACGCGCCAGTTCAACCCGACGCTCGCTGGCCGCCAGCTCACTGCGCTGGTCAGAAATCTGCTGGCTGGCGATCACGGCGAGCAGTTCGCCCTTCTTCACGGCCTGGCCAAGATTGACCTTCACCGACTCCACCACACCGGCCGCGCGCGGGACGATATGCGAGGTGCGGTCTTCGTCGAAACGCACCTCCCCCGGCAGCGTCAGCAATGTACTGATCGACCGGGGTTGAGCCTCGGCGAGTTCGATGCCGGCGGCCTGGATTTGTTGTTCAGTCAGCTCGAGCGTGCCTTCTTCTTCCTCGGCGTTGGCCACGCCGGACAGCATCAGGCCCAAGGCGACGGCAAGCGCCACGCCGTGTCGTTTGTTCATAAGGCACTCCAGAAAAAATCAAAATCGGGCGAGGTCGCCGTAAATCCGTTCGATGCGCAGCCAGGCGTCGGTGGCCTGGGCGGTGGCTGCGAGGTATTGGGTGCGCGCCGCGATCAGGGTGCGCTGGGCGTCGAGCACGTCGAGGAAGTTGAACTTGCCCATCTCGAAGCCGCGAGTGGCGCTGTCCACCGCGCTTTGGGCGGCGGGCAGGATCTGCTGGTTGAATGCGCGCACTTCGGTATTCGCGGTTTGCCACAGGTCCAGGGCCTGGCGCGTTTCGGTACGCAGGCGCAATTCGGCAGCGTTGCGCTGGTCGCGGGCCTGATCGGCACGGCGCGTGGCGGCAAGTACGTTGCCCTGGTTGCGGTTGAACAACGGAATCGGCATCGATACGCCGACCAGGTTCACCCGCTCGCGCACACTGGCGTCGTACTGACTGCCAATCGACACATCCAGGTCGGGAATACGCTGGGCTTTTTCCAGGCCCACGCTGGCTTCGTTCTGCGCGATCTGCAGTTCGGCCAGGCGCAGTTCGACGGTCTGTTCAAGGCGCGCCAACAGTTGCGTGGCGGACGGCAACGGCGGTGTGGAGTGGCTTGGCGTGGCGACGGCCTGGAAGTCGGTCGCCGCGCTGCCGGTACTGGCGGCCAGGCGGCGATAGGCGTCGGTGAGGCCCATTTGCGCGCGGTTGAATTCGAGGCGGATCTCCGAGAGCTGCACCTGGGCCCGCGTGGCTTCCACTGGTGAGGATTTGCCGGCAGTGACACGACCGTTGGCGACCACCAGCCCGCGCTCGGCCAAGGCCAGGGAGCGCTGGGCCAGGTCGAGACGTTCCTGGGCGCGCAGGGCACCGTAGTAGCCGTCGATCACCTCGGCGCGCAACGTGTTGCGGCGCTGTTCCAGGGTCAGTGCCGCGGCGTCCTGGGCCCGCGTCGCCACGTCAATGCGGGCTCCACGCTTGCCACCCAGTTCCAGGGTCTGGCTTAGCTTGAGGGTGGTGGTGCGCGTATCGCGACGTGTGTCTTCGGCATCCCAGGACGCCACCGGATTGGGGATCAGCCCGGCCTGCTGCCGACCGCCCTCGGCGATCTCGATTTCCCATTGCGCCGCCGCCAGGTCGGGATTGTGGGCGAAGGCAGTTTGCAGGGCAGCGTCGAGGGTAAGGGTTTGCACCTGGGCAACGCTGGCGGCGCTCCACAACAGCGTCACCCCCAGCAGCGTTCTAACGGAAATTGCCATAACGAGAGTTCCACGCCCATAAAGTAAAAGCCGGGAGAATGTAGCGTTCGCGACTTATCAGAGCGGTGGAGCAAAGATTACAAATCCGACAGCAATGGCTCTGCGGCGGGCGTTATCAGGTATGCTTTTGGGCTAGGAAACAAAAAGAAACAATTTCCCCAACCTGTTCGATAAGGAGTCCCGCCTTGGCGTTATCGACTGCCGCGTGGATGGTTCACGACACCCGCCTCATGCTCTGCGTACTGCTGGCCATCGCCAGCATCATTGTGCTGATCAGCGCGACCAAGTTGCCGCCATTCCTGTCGATCCTGATCGGCACCTTTATCGCCGGGGTCGGCGCCGGGCTGCCAGCGGAAGAGGTGGCCAAGGCCTTCAGCAAGGGCGCCGGGGCGATCCTCGGTGAAGCCGGGATCATCATTGCCCTGGGCTCGATGCTGGGTGCGCTGATGGCGGAATCCGGCGCGGCCGACCGCATCGCCACCACCCTGCTCGGGCTGGGCAAGGGCAAGTCGTTGCCATGGGTGATGGCGCTGGTGGCGATGGTGATCGGCCTGCCGCTGTTCTTCGAAGTGGGCCTGGTGATGATGGTGCCGATCATCTTTGTGATGGCCAAACGTTCGAACCAGCCGCTGTTGAAAATCGCCATCCCGGCGCTGGCGGGCATGACCACCTTGCACGCCTTGATGCCACCGCACCCAGGGCCGCTGATTGCGGTGGGCGCGTTGCACGCCGACCTGGGCCTGACCATGTTGCTGGGCTTTTGCCTGGCGGTGCCGGCGGTGATACTCGCCGGGCCGCTCTATGGCAACTGGCTGTCCAAGCGCCTGCATGTGGATGAGCCGGCCGACATCGGCGCGCTGTTCAGCGCCCCGCCCAAGGCCCCGCGCCAGCCGAGCTTTGGCGTGTCATTGCTGATCATTCTGTTGCCGGTGATTCTGATGCTCGGCAGCACCTTGGCCAAAGTCGCGCTGCCAGCGGAAAGCAGCGTGGGCCTGACCCTGAGATTCCTCGGCGAACCGCTGATCGCCCTGGGCCTGGCGGTGATCGCCGCCGTGATCTGCCTGGGCTGGGCCGCCGGCATGCCACGCGCCGAAGTCGGCAACACCCTGCGCAAGGCCCTCGCGCCCATCGCCGTGTTGCTGCTGACCATCGGCGCCGGCGGCGGCCTCAAGCAAACCCTGCTCGACGCTGGCGTCAGCCAGACCATCAGCAAAGTCGCCGAAGGCGCGCACATGCCGTACCTGCTGCTGGCCTGGTTGATCGCCGTGGCGCTGCGCCAAGCCACGGGCTCGGCCACGGTCGCCACCACCACGACCGCCGGCATCCTCGCGCCCATGATGGCCGGGTTGGCGGCGACGCAAAGCTCACTGGTGGCGCTGGCGATCGGCGCCGGCTCGGTGTTCTTCTGCCACGTCAATGATGCGGGGTTCTGGATGGTGCGCGAGTACTTTGGCTTGCAGCTGAAGCAGACGATTTGGGTGTGGTCGGTGTTGCAGACGATTGTTTCGGTGGTCGGGTTGGTCGGTACGCTGGTGCTGTGGCACTTCTTGACCTGATCTTCAGGCGGCCAAGGTGTGGCGCTTACCAAACAGCGCCACACTCGCCACCCCCACCGCGCCCATTACCACGCAATAGCCCACGCAAATCCAGGGGCTGGTCGGCATCAGCGCGATCAGCATCAGCGGCGTGGTACTTGCCCACAGTGCATAGGCGATGTTGTAGGTGAAGGAAATGCCCGACACCCGCACCTGCGCCGGAAACAGGCCGACCATCACCGACGGCACCGCGCCCACCACCCCGCAACTCAAGCCCGCCACCGCATACGCCGCGCCGAGCCAGATGCCGCCGCTGATCAGGCTGGCGTACAGCAGGAAAATACCCACCGGCAGCAGCAGGCTATAGACCAGCACCGCGCGCCAGGCGCCGATGCGGTCCACCAGCAGGCCGGCGAGGACGCAGCCGATATTCAGGAAGACGATGCCCAGGGCGCTCAAGGCAAAGGTGTGGCTGGGGCTCATGCCGAAGGTTTTCTGCATCATGGTCGGGGTGATGACCACCAGCACCACCACGGCGGAGGTGAGCACGCAGGTGAGGATCATCGCCGGCAGCAGCACGGCGCGATGGTCACGCAGTACGGTGCGCAGCGGCATCTCGGCGGCGGCCTGGCGTCGGGCCTGCATTTCGAGGAATACCGGGGTCTCGCTGAGCCAGCGCCGCAGCCACACACCGATCACGCCGAACACACCGCCGAGCAGGAAGGGCAAGCGCCAGGCGTAGTCGAGGATTTCGGCCGGGGTGAAGACTTGCGCCAGCAGCGTGGCGGTGAGGGCACCGAGCAGGTAGCCGAAGGTCAGGCCCGCTTGCAGGAAGCCCAAGGCGTAGCCACGGTGATTGCGTGGCGCGTGTTCGGCGACGAAGGTCCAGGCGCTGGGCACTTCACCGCCCACCGCCGCACCTTGCAGCACGCGCAGCGCCAGCAGGATCAGCGGTGCGAAATAACCGATCTGTGCGTAGGTGGGCATGATCCCGATCAGCAGGCAGGGTAAGGCCATCATCAGGATGCTCAGGCTGAACACGCGCTTGCGCCCCAGGTGATCGGCGAAGTGCGCCATGAGGATGCCGCCCAGCGGGCGCGCGAGGTAACCGGTGACGAAGATGCCGAAGCTTTGCAGCAGGCGCAGCCACTCGGGCATTTCCGGCGGGAAGAACAGTTGGCTGAGGGTCAGCGCGAAGAACACGAAGATAATGAAGTCGTAGATTTCCAAGGCTCCGCCCAAGGCGGCCAGACCCAGGGTTTTATAGTCGGAACGGGAAAAACGCTGCGCCTGTGGAACAGAGGTGGCAGTCATGTTGAGGCTCGGCAGACAAACAAAATGGCATGCAGGTTATGAGCTGAGCCGGTTGATGGCAATCGCGGCAGATATATTTGTTTTCCTCATGGATCGATGAAGATAACTGCATTCCCATATCAATGGCCGTAGCGGAACATGCCGGAAAATTGCCGACACCATAATAAATACAAGAGGAAAGACTCGTGGCCGATGCTATCGAAGAAAGCCGCTATGCCCGATTTGCCCTGCGCTGCTCGAACTTTGCCGAGCGTTGGTTCCCCGACTCCTGGGTGTTCGCCGCCCTCGCCGTGATCATCGTCGCCGTGGCGACCCTGGGCATGGGCGCCGCGCCGACCGAATCCGCCAAGGCATTTGGCGACGGTTTCTGGAGCCTGATCCCGTTCACCATGCAGATGGCCTTTGTGGTGATCGGTGGTTATGTGGTCGCCAGCTCGCCGCCGGCGGTCAAGCTGATCGACCGCCTGGCGCGTATCCCGAAGAACGGCCGCTCCGCCGTGGCGTGGGTCGCATTGATCTCCATGTTGGCGTCATTGCTCAACTGGGGCTTGTCCCTGGTGTTCGGCGGCTTGCTGGTGCGTGCGCTGGCCCGTCGTACGGATTTGCGCATGGACTACCGTGCTGCGGGTGCGGCGGCCTACCTGGGACTGGGCGCGGTGTGGGCGCTGGGGTTGTCGTCATCAGCCGCACAATTGCAGGCCAACCCAGCCAGCTTGCCGCCGTCGATCCTGTCGATCACCGGGGTGATCCCGTTTACCGACACCATCTTCCTGTGGCAATCCGGCGTGCTGTTGCTGGCGCTGATCGTGGTGTCTCTGATCATCGCCTACGCCACCGCGCCCGGCCCCAACAGCGCCCGTGACGCCAAGGCCTGTGGCGTCGACCCGGCCTTCAACCTGCCCAAGCTGCAAGCACCGAGCCGCCCCGGCGAATGGCTGGAACACAGCCCGTTGCTGACCATTCTGCTGGCATTGCTGGCGGCGGGCTGGTTGTTCCATGAGTTCTCGACCAAGCCGGCGATCAGCGCGATTTCGGGACTGAACACCTACAACTTCCTGTTCATCATGGTCGGCGCCCTGCTGCACTGGCGCCCGCGCAGCTTCCTCGATGCGGTGGCCCGTGCAGTGCCGACCACCACCGGCGTGCTGATCCAGTTCCCGCTTTACGGCTCGATTGCGGCACTGATGACCGTGGTCAAGGGCGGCGACGGCCAGACCCTGGCGCACCATATCTCGACCTTCTTTACGTCCATCGCCTCCCACGACACGTATGCACTGCTGATGGGTGTGTACTCGGCGGTGCTGGGCTTCTTTATCCCGTCGGGCGGCGGCAAGTGGATTATCGAAGCGCCTTATGTGATGCAAGTGGCCAATGACCTGCAATACCACCTGGGCTGGGCGGTGCAGATCTACAACGCGGCCGAGGCGCTGCCGAACCTGATCAACCCGTTCTATATGCTGCCGTTGCTGGGCGTGTTGGGGTTGAAGGCGCGGGATTTGATCGGGTTTTCGTTTGTGCAGCTGCTGGTGCACACGCCGCTGGTGTTGTTCCTGCTGTGGGCGTTGGGGACGACGTTGAAGTATTTACCGCCCGTCATGCCTTGAATAACTGATGACTGCACCTGTTGTTGCAACAGGTGCAGTCACACTGCGGTTACAGGAAGACGCGCCAATAGATCAGGCAGCGCGCTCTGGATGGTGTCCCAAACCACATCGAGGTTGATATCGAAGTAACCGTGAGCAATGCGGTTACGCATTCCCCGCATGCTGCGCCAAGGAATGTGTGAATGAGCCTCAGCGAAGTGCGGATGCAGATCCATGATTTTCGTCGACGCCTCACCAATGATGATCAGACTCATGACCACCGCTTGTTGAGTACGCCTGTCTTCCAGAAACTCTTCTTTGCTAAGGCCCTCTACAAAACTGATCGCATCAGCAGTGGCCTGCCTTATGTGATCCAGGTAATCCCCAAGGCGATTTGCTGTCATACAGGCCGTGCCTCAGCCAACACTTTTGCGCGGAACTTCAACGGCAAATCGGCTGGCGTCAGTAGATCCACATTGACCCCCAGCAGGTCCTCAAGCTCGACTTGCAGCCCGCCAAGATCAAACAAAGTGGTTCCCGGCGGCGCATCGACCAGCAAATCAAGGTCGCTGCCTTCTTGGTCGGTACCCAGCAATACAGACCCAAATACCCTTGGGTTTGAGATGCGAAATCGGCCCACCACTTCTCTGACGGCTGCACGTTTTAGATCAAGGGCGGTTGAAGGCTTCACGGTTCACCTCAGTGATGTCCATTATCGGGCAAGTCTAGCAGCGCTGACCGCGCGTAAACATGCCTTACTCATCACACCGATGTCTTCGTTCCGTCACATTGCATTGCTACCGTCCTGCGAAATATCTTGCAACATCTCGCCAGCAAGGACTCCCCGCAATGAGTGATGATCACGAAGACCGCCCTTCCCCCGATTCCATAGCCCAACCGCCGGTAGACACCGGCCGTCGGCGCTTCCTGGGGGGCGCGGCGGTGTTGGGGGTTGGCGCGACGTTGAGTGCCTGCGGCAATAGCAGTGAGGCGCCCGGCAAGCCAGTGGCGCGGCCGCTCACGCCGCAGGAGCTGGACAAGGCGTTGCACGACCAGGTGAAAACGGTGGTGGTGATCTATGCCGAGAACCGCAGCTTCAACAACCTGTTTGCGGACTTTCCAGGCGTTGAGAAACCGCTGTCGGCGCTTTCTGCCGCCGACACGCAACAACGCGACCGCGACGGCAGCCTATTGACCACCCTGCCCCCGGCCTGGGGCGGTGTGCTGCAAGTGGGCCCGCAAAGCGTGGACGGGGTGACTTACCCCAGCGAAGTGCAATTCCAGGAGAACCTGCCCAACGCGCCGTTCGCTCTCAAGGGCCCGAACTCGGAAGACCTGCCTTTGAGCCTGGTCACCCGCGACTTGTGGCACGTGTTCTACCAGAACCAGATGCAGATCAACGGCGGCAAGAACGACGGTTTCGTCGCCTGGGCCGACTCCGGTGGCCTGGTGATGGGGCATTACGCCCAGAGCCGCTATTCCCTGCGCCTGTGGGATGTGGCCAAGGAGTTTGTGCTCTGCGATAACTTCTTCCAGGGTGCGTTCGGTGGCTCGTTCCTCAACCATCAATACCTGATCAGCGCCACCGCGCCGTTTTACCCGAATGCGGCGCAGTCGGTGGCCAAGGCGCAGATCGCCACGCTGCAAAGCGATGACCCGACCGACCCGCGTCTCAAGCCCCTGGATAAATCCCCGGCCAGTGCCATGACCGGCCCGCCGCAGTTCGGCCCCAGCGCGCTGACCCCGGACGGCTACGGTGTGAACACCCTGGCGCCGCCTTACTGGCCGACCTGGATTCGTGACCCGGAAAACCCGGATTACGCAAAGGCCGACCTGCCTAACGTGCTGGTGCCGCAAACCCACGAACATATCGGCGACAAGCTGTCGAAAAAGAACGTCGACTGGGCGTGGTACGCCGGGGCGTGGCAGGCGACGCTGGATCAATTCAAGGATTCGGGCGGCATTCCGAAGATCCCTAACTTCCAGTACCACCACCAGCCGTTCAACTATTTCAAGCAGCAGGGCCCCGAGAACCGTGCGGAGCGTGACAAGCGCCTGCGCGATGGCGGTTTGGGCGATGAGGCGAGCACCAACAAGTTCTTCGCCGATGCCCAGGCCGGCAAGCTGCCAGCCGTGAGTTTCTACAAGCCCCAGGGCAACCTGAACATGCACGCCGGTTACGCCGACGTGGCCTCGGGCGACCGCCATATCGCCCGCGCCTTGAAGGTACTGCAGGAAAGCCCGCAGTGGAAAAACATGGTGGTCGTGGTGACCGTCGATGAAAACGGCGGCTGGTGGGACCACGTCGCCCCGCCAAAAGGCGACCGCTGGGGCCCAGGCACGCGAGTTCCGGCGCTGGTGGTCTCGCCCTTCGCGCGCAAAGGCACCGTGGACCATACGGTGTACGACACCGCGTCGATCCTGCGTTTGATTACGCGGGTCTTCCAACTCGAGACCCTGGACGGGCTCAAGCAACGCGATGACGCGATGATTGCCCGAGGCCAGAAACCCATGGGGGACTTGAGCAACGCCTTGCAATTCAACGTGTAGGACGCTTATCCAATAACGACATGCCTGGCGATTTAGTCCACGGTTTTCCTGGTCAGCCGCTACTGTGAGGAGATGGGATTTGATCCCGCACAGACGGGCTTTTGCTGACAAGGAATCGAGTATGTTCAAACCGACCAGGCTGTCCTTCACCCTGGCCGCACTGATGGCCAGTGCGGTCGTCCACGCCGACATCGAAGTCCCACTGGGCAGCACGCAACGGGTTACCCAGTTGTTCGCTTACCCCAATAACTGCAACGTGATCTGCTTTCGGCCATGGACGCTGGAGCAGACCGCCGAGCATTACCTGAACCAAAGCCTGCAGCGCGACGGCTACAGCCGAGCCAAGGTCAGCGTGAAGTCCCACGACGGACAGGTCTCAGCCACCTTCAGCGGCGTGCCCGAGCACTACGGCCAGCCCTTGACCACGTTGCTCAACACCGCCGACCTGGCCTACCAAGGCGCCAGCAAACTCAACAGCGACGGCAAATGGGCCTACAACTGGTACCTGTTCCTGCCGCTCGGCATGGCCCTGGAAAACCGCAAGAGCATCGAGTTGCTGCATTTTCCGCCGGATTACTCGTTGACCCAGGCCCAGGATTACCTCGAATCGGCCACCACCGACCGCTGGGCCACACTGCTCACCGATAACGGCGTGCCGGCCACCGAAACCCCGGCCTACCAGACCATCATCGATATCGCGCCCATCGCTGCACCTTCCAATGCGGGCAAGGACTTGGAGAACGTCTACAGCTACTTTACCGACTACCAGACCCGCATGGTCAGTGAACTGAGCCTGCGCCCCAACGGTTCGCTGCCAATGGTTGCGTTCGGCGCGCCGGTGCGCAACTGGATCAAACAGCAATACGGGCAATCCGTGGGCGTACTGGGCCTGGCGCAGATCAGCCCGGCTGCGGGCAAAACCGTTTCGGTGCTTGGCTCCAACCACCCCAGCTACATCTGGTACGCGGCAGACCCGGCCACCTATGACGGCAATGAGCAGAAGGCCGATGACGCCGGCCTGAAAGTGATGGGCCAGGACTTGAGCGCCGCCTGCTGGCAGGCCGGCATGGGCCAGAAACCGGCGAGCGATGCGAATGTGCTGCTCAAGGCCTGCATGAATACCTGGCAGGTCACGCGCAAGGAACAGACCTGCGAGCTGTTCTACACCTCGGTGCGCAACCTGAGCCCGGAACAGGCGAATGCCAAATGCGCCACGCCCGTCATCAAGACCCAGCTCAAACAGCTGAGAAATCCAGCGCCAGCGCCCACGATGGCCGCTCCGGCACTTTAAAGGCACACAATGGACAGCCTATTTCTACTGTCAGATTTCACAGTAGAAATAGGCTGCAACTTCAGCGAGTCTTGAGCCGCGCCCATCCGCTGCAAGACTGGTAGTCAGACTCCACCCGCAGGTCGATGCAGCCTCACCAAGGAGAGTTATGAAAACTCAGGCCATGGATAAGGCTAAAACGGCTACGAATGACTGCCTGTACCCCTTCAAGACGCTGCTCGTTGAGCAGGGCTATCCGTCGTATCGGCATTTCCAGGTCATGCAGGGCACTGGCAGTACCGCGAGCGGGATCAAGGCACGCGTCGCGCTGGAAGGCCGCGTGCGTATCGCCAAGGTGTCCGGTTACGCCGTGAGCGAACGGCGCCCGCACACGTTGCAGCTGTCGCCGCGCATCCATTTGTACGACTGCTGGTTCTGCGGCCTGCTGAGGCACTCGTGTAATCCGAACGTGTTTTTTGACACGACGTACCTGGAACTCTGGACCGTACAGCCCATCCGGGCCGGCACCCCGTTGACCATGGATTACGCCAGCACCGAGGATGCGTTGTTCCGGCAGTTCGAGTGCCAATGCGGCGAACTGAACTGCCGGGGCTGGATCACCGGACGCGACGAACCCCTGAATGCCGAGGGACAGCAGTTCATGGCGCAGTGGCGCGAGCGCAAACGACCTTAGACTTCGCCCAACGGGCGCAGGCGATATTGCGGCGGCAACTGCTCAAAGCCACTGATGGTGGTGTTCAAGCTTTTCCAGCGTCCATCCTTGATGCCATAGATGCAGCCGTGGATCGACAGGCTCTGCCCTCGGTGCCAGGCGTTTTGCACAATGCTGGTGTGGCCGACGTTGGCCACTTGCTGGATCACGTTCAGCTCGCACATACGGTCGACACGCTCTTCCTCGGTCGGCAGTTGCGCCAGCACGTCACGGTTTTCGTAGTAGAGGTCGCGAATGGTGCGCAGCCAGCCGTCGATCAGGCCGAACTGGCGGTCCTGCATCGAGGCGCGCACACCGCCACAGCCATAGTGGCCGGTGACGAGGATATGTTTGACCTTGAGCACATCGACCGCGTACTGGATCACCGACAGGCAATTGAGGTCGGTGTGCAGCACCACATTCGCCACGTTACGGTGTACGAACAGGTCACCGGGCAGCATGCCGACGATCTCGTTGGCCGGTACGCGGGCGTCGGAACAACCGATCCACAGGTATTCAGGGGTCTGCTGGCGGGCAAGCTTGGCGAAGAATTCGGGATCTTCCTGTTTGATCGCATCCGCCCAGCGTTCGTTGTTATCAAGCAGGTCTTGTAGTTCGTTCATCAGGGAAAGCCTCAGGAATGATGCGCAGCTTTGACAGACGACCGCCCGTCCGGGTCACGCCGATGATAAAGATAGCCGGCGGGCAATTACTTGAATCTTGGGGGGCCATGCCTGTCCACACACTATAAGCCCCACAGTATGAGGATTGGCCATGACTGAATCACGACGTCCCTACGGCGCTACCGAGCCGGAACCGATTGATGATAACGAAGACCGCATGGGTCAGGTGCGGGAGCTGGATTTTGACGAAGAGACGCCGACGGCGGAGATCGGCGATGAGATCCCGCGTCGCGAGCGTGAGCATCTGATGCCCGACGAACGGGTGCGCGAAGCCGGCATGACCGGGGCTTCAACGGCTGATCATGAGTCGACCGATGATGATATGAGCCCGGAAACGCTGATCCATGAAGATGGTGCGCGGGATGCTCGGGAGGCGGGCGAAGACAACCCGGCGGATTTTGACCTGAGCATTGTGGATGAAGATGACATTGGCGGCGGCAATGGCCTGGATGAAGCGGAACTGGCTGATCTCGACCCGGTAGACGGAAACCGCTGACACTGCACAAGTCCAAATATGGGAGGGGCGGTGCGACGATTCGACTTCTCCCTCCCACATTGGTTCGCGTGTTCAGTCGACCAGGGTGCAGGCCATGACGACTGCATCTTCGCGACCACCGACAGCCGGGTAGTAGTCCCTGCGACGGCCGATCTCGTTGAAGCCATAGCGCTCGTAGAGGCGGAACGCGCCGGTATTGCTGTCGCGCACCTCCAGGAAGCACTCCCGAGCCTTGGCCGCGTAGGCGCGCGACATCAGGTGTTCGAGCAGCGCCAGGCCCAGGCCACGGCCCTGGTTTTCCGGCTTGACGGTGATATTGAGCAAGTGCGCTTCGTCGAGGATGATCTGCACCACGCCGTGGCCCACCTGCTGCTCGCCCTCAAACATCAGCCAGATCTGGTACTTGCCCAGCCCGTCGAGAAAGATCCCGCGGGTCCAGGGGTGGCTGAACGCCGCGTATTCGATTTTCAGCACGGCGTCGAGGTCGGCCTCGGTCATCGGGCGGAAGGATAAAGCCTCACTCATCGGTTGTTTTCCAGCGCGCCATCAGCCGGCGCATGGCTTGCCAGACATCAGCCTTACGCTGTGGCTCTTCCATTAATAATTCCAGGCCCGGCAGGGCCCATACAGAACCCAGGCCTTCGACCTGCAGTTCGCGGTACCAGGACTCGGCATTCGCTTCCCCAGCAAACCGTACGGCGGGCAGGCCGATCAACCACAGGCACACACAAGGTTCGTCTTCCAGGCGTGCCGAGACGAAGCCTTGCACAAAATCCCGCGCCGCTTCCGGGCCCTGGTCCATGGTGCCGCGCACCAGCAGTGGCCAACGTACCGGGTCGCCGACGATTTGCGGGCTGTCGGGCAGGCCAGCGGCGCGCAGCATGTCCTTGAGCAGCATGTAGGCAGGATCGCGGGTCTGGAAGCGCTCGCCGGTGGGTAACTCCACCAATAGCAGGCAACGCCCGGCCCGCAGCAGTTGCAGGGCGAAACGCGGTGGCGGCACTACCGGGGCCTTGACCACCGGGGCAGCCTCTTCGGCCACAACCGGCTTAGCCATGGGCGACGGGCGTGGCACTTCGATCTTGGCCCGCTCGACCGCCGGCCGCGCTTGCGGCACGGGCTTGACCACCACCACCGGGGCAGCGGCCTCCTCGCCCGAGGTCTCGAACGCCTCATAGGGCTCAAGCGCCTCTAACAGCTCGGGCCGCGATGGCGCGGCAAACGGCAGTTCGGTGCGGGGCAGCCAGTTGACCACCTGCATGGCGGTCAAGTAAGCGCGACGTCGGGACTCGATAAGCACAGCTCGGCCACTTGTGGATAAGTAAAGAGCGGGGATTCTACCGCTGTTCGGTAACAATCGCCCACTGTGCACTGACCGGCTGTGGATAAATCCCACGTCTGATGCAGTACAATCGCGACTTTTAATTGCCAACCAGCCGGCCATTCCCATGATCGAACCCAAGCGCGTCCTGCGCGCCCTCGCCGAACACTGGGCCTTACTTGAGCCACTGTGCGAACACTTCGACCAAGGCACCCTGAGCCTGAGCGAGTTGCGCGCACAACTGGCCGCCCAACAACTGGACAGCACGCCCCAGGACATCACCAGCCTGCTGGACGTGTGGATTCGCCTGGACATCCTGGTGCCTGTCGCCAAGAGCCCGAACCGTTTCGAGCTCAATGCGCAGATCCACGACTTCCTGGCTTATCTTCGCAAGGAGCACCGGCTTGGCCTGTGCCTGGAAATCGAAGCCTACCTGCGCCATCTGGAGCGCTTGGCCGGTTATATCCAGGACGCCTTCGACATCCGTGATGGCCACGACCTGGCCCGGCAACTGCGCCTGCTCGATATGCGCGTACGCGATGTGCTGAAAAAACTCGCCAACGACGAACAAGCCCTGGCTGCCGTGGCCGATCGCGCCAAGACCAGCGACCGGCAGATCCCGCTGCGCCAGCGCTACGCCGAAGTCCTGGCGACCTGGGACGAATACGTCGAACCAATGATTCAACTGGTGAACGCCGACGGCGCCTTCGAACAAGGCGTGCGCAAGGTGGAAAACGTGCTGTTGCGCATGCTCACCGAGCAACAGCGCCTCGGCCACCTGGTGGACGACGACATGCTGCTGCGCACCCACGCACGCATCCTCGAAATGCAGACCAGTGCCCAACTGACCTTGCGCCATGCCCGCGAGCTGCTGTTGCCGCTGCGCGAAGAAGCACGCCGGCACAACGCCGTGACCCGTGGCGCGGCGCTCGCGCTGTCGGCCATCCGCCGTAAAGGCCTGGACGCGGTGCCACAGGCGGCGATGCCGATGTTCACCCGACCGCAAAGCACCTTCCTCGGCAGTGCCAGCCAGGTCGAGGCCTATGTGTACGCCCTGGCGAATTTCGAGCCGAAACCGGCACGCTTCCCCAAGGCACACAAGTCCCACAAGGGCGAAGCCCAGCGCGCGCCGCGTACGGTCAAGGAGATGCTCGAACGCTGCGAAGACGCGCTGCCGATGCCGGACCTGATGACCTGGCTGCTGGAGCAGGAACCGGACGGTGCCACCGACGAATTGCTGTACTGGTTCTCGCGACTCTCGCGGGAAAAACGCTTCAAGCGCGAGCGCCTGGAACGCCGCGACTATCACACACACGAGCACCAGGTCAGCCTGCGCTCATTCGCCCTGCTCCCGGCCGGCACCGACGCCGCCGAGCATCCTGCGAGTACACCTTATGCATCTTGATCTATCCGAACTGTCCCAGCTGGCGCCGATCTTTCGCGAGCTGTTCAAGGGTTACCACGTCAGCCGCCGCGACCCAGAGCTGTATGCGCAGCTGTCGAACTTCCAGGACCAGTACCGCACGTTGTTCAAGGCCCTGGGCTTTGAGTTGGTCTGTGACACACGCGGTTTCTACTACTTCGTGCCGGACTCCGCGATTGCCAGTGCGCAGGTGAACAAGACTGCCCAGCGCCTGGCGTTGTTCACGTTCATCATCGTCGAGCACCTGGCCGACCAGGGCCGCGACCCGATCGCCGTGCTCGACGGTGGCAGCCTGGGCCGCGATGAACTGCCCTCCCTGCTGGAAAAATACCGCGACCTGTTTATCCAGGCCGAAGTGCAGACCCAGGAAGAACTCGAAGAAAAAATCATGCGCCGCATGACCCAACTGGGGTTTGCCAGCGAGGACAACGGTATTTACCGCTTCCTGCCGCCGATGCACCGCTTCCTCGACGTGTGCCTGTCGGTGCAGCAGGACCGTGACCTCGCCGCCAGCGTGCACAGCGTGTTGCCGTTGCCAGCGCCAGTGATCATCGACGAAGACAGCGACGAGAAACTGCTGAAGACCGATGACCCGCTGGACTTGAGTGACTTCGCTGAAGAAAGCGAAGAAGACGCCCTGGCGCGCGCCATTGCCGAAGAACAGGAGACCGACGCATGAGTAAGGAACGCTACGGCATCCGCCGCTTCGCCCTATTGAACACCGCCGGTTACAGCTTGGGCTTGTTCCCGCTGGAAGAGCCGCTGTCGGTGTATGGCGCGAACAACCTGGGTAAATCCGCGTCGATCAACGCCTTGCAGTTCCCGATCCTGGCGCGCATGTCGGACATGAGTTTCGGCAAGTACACCCTGGAGCAATCGCGGCGCTTCTACTTCGCCACCGACACCAGCTACATCCTGGTGGAAGTCTCCCTGCCCCACGGCCCGCACGTAATCGGCGTGGTCGGGCGCGGTCCGGGCGGCGGTTTTGGTCACCAGTTCTTTGCCTATGCCGGCAAGCTGGACCTGGCCCACTACCAGAAAAACGACACCTGCCTGCGCCAGAAAGAGCTGTTCACCAACCTTGAGCGCGAGGGCCTCAAGGCCTACGAACTCAAGCCGGATGAACTGCGGCGCTTACTGGTGGGTGGCCACACTTCGATTCCGCTGGACCTGACGTTGATCCCGCTGCGCTCCACCAGCGAGCAGAGCCTGAAGACCTTCCGCGCGCTGTTTATCAACCTGCTGCACATGCGCGAAATCACCGCCGCCAAGCTCAAGCAGCTGTTCCTCGATGCGTTCGAACACAGCCTGCGTTCGGGTAGCGTGGATTACATCGCCGCGTGCGAAGAAGCCTTCCGCGATGTACGCCGCATGGAGCAGGACTACAACTCCCTGGTCGCTGCCGGCCCGCTGGTGGAAGCCTTGGCCAATGGCGTTCGGCAGCGCGATGCCCTGCGCGGCAAGCTGCATCGCCTGTCGCCGCTGTTGGATTCGCTGCTGGGCACCTGGTCGGACTACGCCAGTGCGCGCAAGGAAGAGCTGACCATCCAGGCCGAGCACTACCGCAACGAGCAGGATGCGCTGCAGAACGATCAGCGTGGCGGCACCCAGGAGCTGATGCGCCTGGAGCGGGAAATCAGTGGTATCCAGCGTTGGCTGGGCGAGCTGTCGGTGCTCAAGCATCGCTTTGCCCTGGTGGATGACGTCAAGGTGCTGGAGCAGCAACTGCTGGCGGCCAAGGATGCTCACGATGAACTGGCGGGCGCCCTGGCGCAGTCACGGCAGTTCAGCGCCGAGGATTTGGACGAGCGTTTGCGCGACCTGGAAAAACGCTTGAAGTCGGTCAGGCAGCAGCTTGATCACGCGGATAACAACAGCTACGCCAAGCTGCGCGAAGAGTTTTCGCAGCAGGATGTCGAGCGTCTGATGCGCCTGTTCAACAGCTCGTTGTTCAGCCTGCCATTGGGTGAACACGGCATCACGCTGGACGAGGACGGCCAGTGGGTCAAATCCCTGGAGCAGATCCTGGATGGCTTCAAGGGCGAGCGTTTTGAAGTGCCGGGGCTGTCCATCGACATCTCGCACATCGAACCACCGGCGCTGCAGGCCCTGGCGGATCGCGCGGCGTTGCGCGACCAGAAAGAGCGCCTGGAAAAAGAACTCAAGCAGCTGAAAACCCAGCAAGCCGTGGCCTCCGACCGCGCTGCGAGCAAGACCCAGACCGAAGCGCTGTACCAGCAAGTGCTGGATGCGCAAAAAGCTCTTGAAGACTTCCGCCGCGCGCAAGCCCTGAGTGCCGAGGAAGGCGAAAAACTGGAAAACCTGGCGCAGATGGAAGCAGCCCAGGATGAGTTGAAGCGTTCCAGTGACGCCTTTACCGAACGCGTCCAGCAACTGTCCGCCAAGCTGCAACTGGTAGGCCGGCAGATCGGCGATATGGAAGCCAAGCAACGCACGCTGGATGACGCATTGCGCCGTCGCCAACTGTTGCCGGCGGACCTGCCGTTCGGCACGCCGTTCATGGACCCGGTCGATGACTCCATGGACAACCTGCTGCCGCTGCTCAATGACTATCAGGACAGCTGGCAGGGTTTGCTGCGTGCCGATGGGCAGATCGAGGCGTTGTACGCGCAGGTACGCCTCAAGGGCGTGGCCAAATTCGACAGCGAGGATGACGTCGAACGTCGCCTGCAATTGTTGATCAACGCCTATGCGCACCGCACTGATGAGGCGCTGACACTGGGCAAGGCACGCCGTGCGGCGGTCACCGATATCGCGCGGACCCTGCGCAATATCCGCAGCGACTACGACAGCCTCGAACACCAGTTGGCGCTGTTCAACCGCGAGATCAACAAGCGTCAGGTGTCCAACCTGCAGAGTTTCCGCATCGTGCTCGCGCCGAACAAGGAAGCCCTCAAGCATATCGACCAGATCATCCACAGTGCTGGCCAGTACGAAGAAGGCGAAACCCTGTCGGTGTTCGACCTCAGCCAAAGTGCCGAGCAGGACAATAAGAACGAAGAGGCCAAGGAATACCTGGCCCGCCTGGTGGCCGCCAACCATAACCAGTTGGGTCTCAAGGACCTGTTCGAGCTGGCTTTCGAGATCACCAAGGTGCATGGCCAGCCGGTGATCCACACCGATATCGACGGTGCGGCGTCCAACGGCACCACCATGACCATCAAGGCGCTGACCAACATGTATTTGTTGCTGCACTTGATGGACCGCGACCAGGCCGGGCGCGTGCGCTTGCCGTACTACCTCGACGAAGCGGCCGACATCGATGAGAAGAACCAGGCGGCGCTGCTGGAAACCAGTTTGCAGCTGGGCTTCGTGCCGATCCTGGCCAGTGTGAAGCCTCAGGTTTCCGCGCAGGTGGCGATCGACCTGGAAGGCGGCAGCGGGCCGAACGGGATCTATATCGATGAGGCGGACTGGAAGTACATCCGTCGCCACGATGTGGTGAAGGCAACGGTGAATGTGCAGGCGGATGAACCGGAGCTGGATGAGGTCTGACGTTTTGCACTGAAATGTAAAAAGGCCGCGATCCATTGGATCGCGGCCTTTTTTGTAGCTTTATTTGCCGAGTGGAATTTTAGGCGCCCACGTCAGCCATTCGTCTTCGAATTTGTCGAACAGCGGGAAGGTTTGCTGCGGCCGAGCCGCGTTCCCCATACGCTCGCCGTCCGGCGTAGCGAAGGCGATACCACCGGCAACCAGCGTCTCCAGGGACTCGGTACGCACCGTCGCGCCTTTGAACAGGCCGAAGTCGAGGCCGAAGCCGCTGGTGTTCCAGAAGCGGCTGCCACTGCGTACCAACGGCGCGTATTTGGGCTCGATCAGAATGTGGACCAGCACGCGGTCGGCAGTCTGGCCCAGTTCATAGCCGGTTACTTTGCCCACGGTGACTTCGCGGTAGGTCACCGGCACGCCTTCTTTCAACGAGCCACGGCGGGCGGCGCTGAGTGTCAGGCTCAGGCCGGCCTCTTGGCGGACAGCTTCAGGGGGCTGGTCCAGCGCGACAAAACTTTTTTGTGGCCCGGCGTTTTTCGCTGCCGGTTGCACTTCGATGTATTGCCCGGTGACCAGGGTTTCCAGGTTGGAGGTTTTCATCAAGCCCAACTCAGGCTTGACCACCCAGAACTGGCTGCCGGCACGCGCGATGCGGTCCGCTACTTGGGTAATACGCGCGCTGAGCAGCACCGATTGCATATCGGCACTGAGGTCGACGCTCTCGATCTTACCGACATCAAGTCCTTTGAAACGTACCGGTGTGCCTGGACGCATGCCATCCGCGCGATCGACCTTGATGGTCACCAGGGTGCCGTGTTGATTGGCCGCCTCACGGTCGGCAAACAAGCGGAAACGTGGAATGCGTTTTTTCAGCGGTACGTTCGGCTGCGGCGTTTCGAAGGCAATACCGCCGGCCATCAGGCTGGCCAGGGATTCACTCTTCACCTGGATACCACCGGTGAGGCCGCCGGTCAGGGTGACGCCGCTGGCATTCCAGAATCGCGTCGAGCCGTTGACCAGGTTTTCGTATTCCTTCTCGATATGAACGCCGATCACCAACTGCTTGTTCTTGCGCGAGAACTGGTAGCTCTGCACCGAACCCACCTTGACCTGCTTGTAAAGGATAGGACTGCCGACATCCAGGGAGCCGAGGTTGTCAGTAAACAACACCATGTGCAGGCCCGGGGAGCGCAGATCCAATGGCGGAGCCTTGGCGCGCGCAACGAATTCGCGTTGTGGGGCGCTGCCTTTGTCGCCAGGACGGATGGCGATGTAGTTACCTTTGACCAAGGCTTCCAGGCCGGTAATACCGGCCAGCGAGATGGAGGGTTTGACCACCCAGAATTGGGTGTCCTGCACCAGATAATCTTCGGCCAATGGATCGAGGGTCAACTCTGCGTTGGCGCTGGACAGGTCCGGGTCGATCTTCAAGGTCTTCAGGCTACCGACCTGGATGCCTTTGTACATCACCGGCGTTCGCCCGGCCTGCAGGCCTTCGAAGTCCGTGAGTTTGACCTTGGCCTTGATACCGGCTGCGGCGGCGTCGAAATCTTCGTACAGGCGGAACGGCAGGCTCGGATCAGTGGGCGGACTGTCCTTGCGGTTCTCTGGGGTGGCGAAGGCAATGCCACCGGCGACGATGCTGGAAAGAGATTCGCTGCGCACTTTCACACCGGAGAGGTTGGCGTCGATGCTGATGCCGCTGGCGTTCCAGAAGCGCGTGTGTTTGCGCACCAGGCTGGCGTAGGTCGGCTCGATGTAGACCTTGATCTCGACGGTGCTCTGGTCCTCTGAGAGCAAGTAGCTTTTGACCTGGCCGACTTGTATCTGCTTGTAGAAGACCGGGCTGCCACGGTTGAGCGAACCGAGGCGGTCGGCCTTGATGGTCAGGTGCAGACCGGGCTTGGCGTCAGATAACGGAGGCTCTTCGGAGAGCGCCTTGAATTTACGGGTAGGTTCACCATCACCAGGGCTCGCGGCGATGTAGTTACCGGAGACCAAGGTTTCCAGGCCGGTAATACCGGCAAGGCTGACGCTGGGCTTGACCAGCCAGAAACGGGTGTTGGTCTTGAGGTATTGATCAACATCCTTGTTCATCTCGATGGTGGCGATCACCCCTCGATTATTACCCTCGTCGTCAAGGGCCAGGGTCTTGACCTTGCCCACGGACATACCTTTGTAGACTACTTCGGTTTTGTTGGCCTGGATGCCTTCGCCGCTTTCAAAGCGCACTTGGATCTCAATGCCCTGCTGGGAATACGCACGCCACCCCAACCAACCACCGATGAGCAGGGCAATCAGGGGAAGAACCCAGATGGCCGACCAATTGGAGGCCGGGCGGGTTTTAGCTTTAGGCAAATCACTCATGGTCGTCGTCCGACTCCGTGTTATCCCAAATCAGTCGGGGATCAAAAGTTACAGCGGCAAGCATCGTCAAAATCACCACGCTGGCGAACGCCGCCGCGCCGAGGTTGGCCTCAACACTGGCAAGCCGTCCAAAATTTACAACCGCCACCAGGATGGCGATCACGAAGATATCCAGCATGGACCAGCGGCCAATGAATTCGATAAAGCGGTACATGATAATGCGTTGCTGCGCGGAAAGCGGTTGGTGACGCTGTACCGAGAACAGTAGCAGGCCAATGCCCACCAGCTTGAACGTCGGTACCAGGATGCTGGCGATGAACACTACCGCCGCAATCGGGAACATACCGTGCTGAACCAGTTGGATCACACCGGCCATGATAGTGCTGGGCTCGCCCTGGCCGAGAGAATTAACGGTCATGATCGGCAACAGATTAGCGGGGATATACAAAATTGCTGCGGTGATCAGCAATGCCCAGGTACGTACAAGGCTGTTTGGGCGACGGGCGTGGATCAGCGCACCGCATCGAGTGCAGGTTTGCTCATCGGTATCAGCTTCCTGCTTGTTCAACTCGTGACATTCGGTACAAATCAGAATGCCTGCGTCAATCGCCCGCATGATCATCTTCTCCTGACAGTGCTTGCCAGATCTGGTGCGGCGACATCACCACCTCAAGCAGAACCTGAACCATTAATAGGCTGATAAAGCAGACCAGACCCAGGCCGATCGTGATCGAGGCCATGTCGGCGAGCTTTACGATCGCCACCAATACGCCCATCAAATAGACCTCCAACATCCCCCAGTCTTTCATGTGATGGTAGATGCGGTACAACAGCAGTCCGTAACTGCGGCCTATCTTCCAGCGAATACTGAGCAGCACCGCCAGTTGGCAGAGCAGCTTGAGCAGGGGAATCCCCATGCTGCACAAGAACACGACGGCAGCGACACCTTGCATGCCGGTGTCGAATAGCCCGACAACGCCGCTCCATACGGTGTCCTCCGAAGTCTGCCCGAGTAGATTGAGCTGCATGATGGGCAAAAAGTTCGCGGGAATGTAAAGGAGCAGTGCCGCAAGCACCAAGGCAAGGCTGCGCTCAACGACGTTGTGGCGGTGAGCGTACAGCTCGTAACCGCATCGCGGGCATTGGGCTTTTTCACCGAGAGCGAGTACGGGTTTACGCATCAGCAAATCGCACTCATGGCATGCCACCAGGTCGTCCAGTGGTAAATCCGATGCCTCGAGGGCATCAACCGGATCCGGCATAGATAGGGCTCTGACTCTAAAAAAGGTTAGGTGCCTATTCTAGTGGTGTGGTTCAGAAATAACTGTGCAAATTTGTCGGCGGGGGCATGGTTGCGGAATGAGGGAGTGAGAGAGTGCGCTTTATTGCCAGTTTTTTCGCGTGCAAGCCCACAGCACTGGATGTGATGTTCGGGCAAATCACGCAAGACACTTTTCGACCGCGCAAAACAAAACCCCATCTGCTTTCGCAAATGGGGCTTCGGAATTTAATCTTGACGATGACCTACTCTCACATGGGGAAACCCCACACTACCATCGGCGATGCATCGTTTCACTGCTGAGTTCGGGATGGGATCAGGTGGTTCCAATGCTCTATGGTCGTCAAGAAATTCGGGTACTGAGTCGCGGCCAGTTGGCCTCGCTTCAGCAAATTGGGTATGTGACAGCTGTCGGTGTTTTGTGAGCATCGAACTTTCGGTTCATTGCGTCTTCACACACCGCAATCTGATGCTCTT
>NZ_LHVO01000040.1 GCF_001269925.1 Pseudomonas sp. MIACH | reverse complement strand
ACAATTTGGTTGCCAGCATGAGTCGCCGAGGCAACTGTCATGACAACGCCGTGGCCGAGAGCTTTTTCCAGCTTCTAAAACGGGAACGGATCAAGCGAAAAATCTACATCACGCGGGAAGATGCTCGTAGTGATGTGTTCGATTACATCGAGATGTTCTACAACGTAAAACGCCGCCATGGTTTCAACAATCAGCTGTCACCGGTAGAGTTTGAAAAGCGTTACGCAATGAGCTTGCAAGGTGTCTAGAGAATCCGGGGCGATTCAAAGGTTCATTGAGCAGCCGAGTTTCTATTCGGCATGTTTTGAACAGACTGCATCGCACAGCAGCTCCAACAACTCATTCGCCAGGACCGCCGCTTCTTGTCGATAGTCGGCGTTCCAGCGGCACGACCAGTTATCAGGCTTTCCCTCATCCTCCCATTGCGCCAATGCAAGCCCGTTGAGTATTTCCAGCTCGAACCAAACACGCTGCCAAGCGACAGCGTCCTGGACTGACGCCGTGTCTTGCCATAGGAATTCTGTTTGCACGACAAATGCCGACCATGCAAACAGATCCTCTGAGGCTCGCTCACCGATCATTCGGAAGTATTTTGCGCTAGCCAATCAACGATTCCTTGTAGTCGTTTACCTGTTTAGTAAACGTCTATCCCCGGATAGAGATCCGCGGGTGGACGATAATTGGGGTTCTCAAAGCGGCTGTTCTCGTAATGGGTTTTGGCCGTCGGTCCATCGCCGTTATAGGTCACCTGCGGGTTTGGCGTGAGATGCCAACCGCTTCCTTCCTTGTCGCGCTCGATCAGTGATGCGTATAACCTACAGTTGCCTGATGAGCCGGATGTCAGCCTGAACTGGTAATAGCGTCCGGCTTGGGGCGTGAACTTAGTCGAGACATAGCAGGATCGAGTGCGTGTCCCCTCCCAGAATAGATCCACTTGCGTTTCGATACCGGGTCGGATCTGCGTTTCGTAATAGTCCCATGTAAGGTCTTGCCCTGCCTTTGGCATGCCCACGTCCTGTGTGTGGGTGAACGGCAGGGGGCCGGTGCGAACGGCGCCGCCCGAACGTTTGCCGTTTTCGTATTGGTAAATTTCGGCGTGCTGCGTGTAGTCGACGATACGTACCCAGGCAGGGTTGGGCTCGTTTTCGGGCGCGGTAAAGTAGTTGGTATGGGGCAAAAACTGGCAGCCTGCGAACAACGGCAATGCAAGCAGGCAGAGCAGAGGGGGTATCGACATGAAGCCTTTCCTTTTGCGGAGTCAGGGTTACAGACAGCAAAAGAGGAGGCGCATTGCGTAAAGGCTGAAAATTTTGTGGCTGAATCGTCGCGGCGATATCGGTTTCAACCGGTCGCGACAGGCAGAAATCGGCCGATTCTGTTGAAAAAGTAGCTCCCCTGTCTGGCCTGCGGCAAAATCTCCGCATCGGCCAGCAGGGAAGCACGCAGCATGATGGGACAGTTATCGAGTGGGCAGGAGCGGCTGTTTTACTCGTTCAACCTTGAAGATCACATCCCCTCCAATCACCTTCTGCGCAGCATTGATCAGTGTCTCGATCTGAGCGACCTGCGCCATCACCTCGCCGATTTTTACAGCCCAATTGGGCGTCCTTCGATTGACCCAGAGTTGATGATCCGCATGCTGATCGTGGGCTATTGCTACGGTATTCGCTCCGAGCGGCGGCTGTGCGAAGAGACCCATTTGAACCTGGCGTATCGCTGGTTCTGCCGGTTAAGCCTTGAAGATGAAGTCCCCAATCACTCGACCTTTTCCAAAAATAGACACGGCCGTTTTCGGGACAGCGAGCTCTTTCGCTGGCTGTTCAATGAAGTGCTGCGTCG
>NZ_LHVO01000004.1 GCF_001269925.1 Pseudomonas sp. MIACH | reverse complement strand
GCTGCGGTTTACCTGACAGAACACAGTTATCCTGATTGGGGCTGCTGCGCAGCCCAACGCGGGACAAGCCCGCTCGCCACAGAGGTAGTGGGTCTGGGTTACAGGTCAGTGATTTCCTTATGGCGCGGTACCAGCGTCTTCATCACGCTCCAGGCCACCAGGTACGCCAGCGCACAGATCGCGAACATGATCATGTAGCCGGTGTGGATGTCATTGATGGACTTGTAGTAGTCGAACACCCAGCCGCCGATCTTGGTCATCACCACACCGCCGATACCGCCGGCCATGCCGCCAATGCCGACCACCGAGGCCACGGTTTTCTGCGGGAACATGTCGGACACGGTGGTGAAGATGTTGCACGACCACGCCTGGTGCGCCGAAGCCCCCACGCCGATCAGCAATACCGGCACCCAGAAGCTGATGTAGCCCAACGGCTGCGCCAGCAACACCACCAACGGGAACAGCGCGATCACCAGCATGGCTTTCATGCGGCCGTCGTAAGGTGCGTCGCCACGGGCCATGAAGTAGCTGGGGAACCAGCCGCCGCCGATGCTGCCGACCATGGTCATGCTGTACAGCACGGCCAGCGGCATGACGATATCGGCGCCTTTCATGCCGTATTGCGCCGACAGGTAGGTGGGCAGCCAGAACAGGAAGAACCACCACACGCCGTCGGTCATGAACTTGCCGAAGGCAAACGCCCAGGTCTGGCGGTAGGTGAGCAATTTGAACCACGAGACTTTCTTCGCCGCCGCACCCGCAGGGGCCGCAGTCAACGGCTGCACGCTCTGGTCGCTGCGGATATAGGCCAGCTCTTCGGCCGACAAGCGTTTTTGCTGCTCCGGCTTTTCATACACCGCCGCCCACACCGCCACCCACACGAAGCCCAGCATGCCGATGACCATAAAGGCCGCTTCCCAGCCCCACATCCCGGCGATCAGCGGCACACAGATCGGCGCCAGGATCGCACCGACGTTGGCGCCGGAGTTGAAGATCCCGGTGGCCAGCGAGCGTTCTTTCTTGGGGAAATATTCGGCGGTGGCCTTGATTGCAATCGGGAAGTTACCCGCCTCGCCAATCGCCAGCACCGCACGGGACAACATGAAGCCGGCGATGGACACCGGGATCACCGCCAGGCCGATCGCACCGCTGATTGCTGCGATGCCCTCGCCCATCGGTACCGAGAACGCATGCATGATGGCGCCGGTGGACCAGATCGCAATCGCGATCACATAGGCCGCCTTGGTGCCGATCTTGTCGACGAACCGACCGGCGAACAGCATGGAGATCGCATACACAAACTGGAACACCGCCGCGATATTGGCGTAATCGGTGTTGCTCCAGCCAAATTGCGTCGACAACTGCGGCGCGAGCAGGCTGAGCACCTGACGGTCGAGGTAGTTGACGGTGGTCGCGAAAAACAACATCGCGCAGATGGTCCAGCGATAGTTGCCTACCGCCTGGCCAACACGCTGGGCGTGGATGGGCTCGATCAAGTTCATGGCATCACTTTTTATTTTTGTTAGGTAGGACATATGTAACGTCATATGTCGTCGTACAACTGTGGCTTTTATATCGGGCTACCTACCCGCTGTCAATCTGAAAGATTGCGGCTTTTGTGGGCTATCACATGGCTGTGAAAACTGTCAGGTGCGGCTAGGTTGTAGGACGACAAACACGCATGACAAGGCTCGGGGCTTTACCAGGCACATCGTCGAGCACACCGAACGGCTGCATGCCGACCTTCTCCAGCACACGGATCGACGCCGCGTGATCGGGCCGCACCAGGCCGAAGACTTCCGGTAAACCGAGGGTGTCAAACGCCAGCGCCAGGGCATCGCGTGCCAATTCAGTGGCGTAGCCCTGCCCCCAGGCCTCCACGGCAAAGCGGTAACCCAGGTTGATGCGCGGTTGCGTGAGGTAGTTGAGCGGCGCAATACCGCCGAAGCCGATGATGGAGTCCGGGGCTTGCTCATGGGCAATCGCCCACCAGCCATAGCCGTGGGTGACCCACTGTGCGATCCACTGGTCGAGCAGGCGTTGGGCAGCGGACAGACTGGGCATGGGGCCCGAGGGATTGAAGAGGTTGGTCTGCGGGTCACCGAAGATCGCGAACAATCGCTGCACATCAACGGGTTGTGGTTGACGGTAGACAAGACGGGCGGCAGTGGCGGGCATCGGGATAAGTCCTCTTTAAACGTGTGGCGAGCGGGCTTGCCCCGCGTTGGGCCGC
>NZ_LHVO01000039.1 GCF_001269925.1 Pseudomonas sp. MIACH | reverse complement strand
CCCTAGTTGTTTTATTAAAATCAAAAAAACCCTCACAACCATTGCACAACATCATCTTCGGCGCACCCAGCCCAGTCATCGAGAATAGGTTACCCATGGCAACCTCCTCGGCGGCCACGTAGTTCGTATAGTAAGGATTTTTGACGCGATACAACTCGTTATTATGCTCAATGAATTGGGCGTCACGTGTAAATAAAACCCCATTACTGCTGCGTTCTACAGGTACTCCACGCGACAGGTTAACGGGTTCCTTCGGCACCGATCCGCGAGAGTGCTCTATGCCTACGTTTATTGTTGATGTGTTTGAAGGCACGGGATTCAAGGCATACGAAACCAAAGCCGGTGAAACAGGAGAAACCAACATATCCATGACCTCTGTATAAAATTGAAAGATTTCAAATATCGCTTCGCCCACTCAAGATTGGCGAAGGACAAACCCAAAAAGCAGCGCAACACTTACTTATTGAGTCAACCCGTGCTCGACACCGCCGCCCTAAGGCTGTTTCCATGGATTGGGAACATACATAACAGAAATGCCTTCAAACTGTTTTTTGTTCGAGGCCGAGTTGAAGGATACCAACAGCCCCGAGTGAGTTTTAGGCATCAACCCGAACACCTCACTCTTAATATTGCCGCTTCCAAACTTCTTGCCCTCAAGCACGTCAATCATTTTATCCAATGTGATACTGCCAGCATCGGCCTCACCGCCCGGAAGCCGCTGATTCACGCGCACATGAATATGCAGGCCGGCGGTTGAGTCTCCGTAGATCGGGCTATGTAAATAGATCTGCGCGGTATCTTTTCCAGGTTGATAACCATAAACCTTCTCAATGGAGCGCATGCTCATTTCCTTAAACATCTTAAGTAGCTCAACATGCTCCTTTTGCACATCAACAGGGTTGACTAAAAACCTGCGACCTGTACGTTTTTCGTATTCACCTACACTTTCCCGCGCACCTACACCTACAGCTGTATTCACGCGATATTTGAAGACTTCTTGAAACGCTTGGCGATTTTCAAAGAGATCAGGAGGTATCCAATACCCCACCAGCGCATAGCCACCGGTATGCCGAGTACGAGTACTCAAGTCCATTGGCTCTGGAAAAACCTCGGGATATTTTTCTATGTATCGAGTATTCGGCATCAGCACGATCCCCCCCTGCGCAGTGAACGGCGTCGCAGGAAACTGCTCAGGGTGCTGGCGAAAAGCAAGGAATTTCGGGTCACTCGGCTCCGTTAAAAAACTGTATATAAAATTAGGCAGTACTGGATTGTTCGCATAGCGAGCTATGCGTGTCTCCATGCCAGCCTCGGAGACTAGCCCTACTTGAGGCATGTTGTATTTAGCAGCTGATTTTTTTGAAAACAATGGCCCCCGATTCAGGATAGTTCTATCAACGTGAGGAAGGCTAAAAAGTTTATCCTCGCGTCTTTTTCGATGTGGCGAATGCTCATAGGCAATAGGAGAGGAGCGTTTCTTCTCTTCTGCTCCGATAACATGCTCAGCCTCCCAACTGCTCCACTGTCGCGGGATTTCATTACTGGGTTTTACCGGGCTGACGCGCAAATTAACTGATGGCGCATTAATATCTAATAGCAAAGGCCAGCCAGTTATACTTTGTGGATTGACAGGCACGGGCATTTCCTTTTTCTATTGATCCCCTTTGGAGAGCACAGAAAAATAATGCGTCATACTTGGTAAGTCGCGATGACTATTCTGACGATAGCGACAGAGCTTTCGGTGTTGCTTCAAATCACCACAGTGCGAACAAATCGAACAGCCACCGAGCCATCATTGCAATAGCCATGGGTTTGATCGCTGCCAAACATAAAGAACTCACCCGCCGAAATATATTTCTTCGCGTCGCCCAGCCGCAGGGTCAAACAGCCGTCGAATACAAAAATCTGCACGTTCCAGCCTTCCGGATCGGGTTCTGGGCTATATCGATCACCTGACTCCAGGCGCATCTCCCAAAGTTCGACTTCACGCCGCGCCGTGGCCTTGGCAAGCAATATCGCTTTACTACCGGGAATATCACCGGCCCAGGCCAGTTCGTTGATGCGACTGTGATCGCGCACATCCGGCGCCTGGATCAGGTCGCTGAACGCGACGTCGAGTGCTTCGGCCACACGGTCGAGGGTGGACAGGCTGACGTTCTTCTCCCCCGCCTCGATGGCCACCAGCATGCGCCGGCTGACCCCGGACTTTTCCGAGAGCGCGGTCTGGCTCAGGTCGGCGGCGTGGCGCAGGCGACGAACGTTCTGGCTGACGTGCTGCAGGACCGAGGCCCGTTGTGGATTTTCTTTGTGCACTATATTGCTCAATGGGTGGGTGTGCGCAGTATACTGCCCAGCGTGCGGCGCATTGTGCGGTCCGTGCCTTTCCCTTGCAAGACCGAGCCGCCATGACCACGCCGAACTCCCCCTCGCGTTTCAACCGTTTCAGCAAAGCCGAATGCATTCTGGTGTTTATCACCATGATTTGGGGCGGCACGTTTTTGCTGGTTCAGCATGCCATGACTGTCAGCGGGCCGATGTTTTTCGTGGGCCTGCGCTTTGCGGCGGCGGCGATTGTGGTCGGGTTCTTTTCCTTGCGTACGCTGCGCGACCTGACGTTGTTCGAATTGAAGGCGGGCGTGTTCATCGGCGTGGCGATCATGTTCGGCTACGGCTTGCAGACCATTGGCCTGCAGACGATCTTGAGCAGCCAGTCGGCGTTCATTACCGCGCTGTATGTGCCGTTTGTGCCGCTGTTGCAGTGGCTGGTGCTGGGTCGTCGTCCGGGGTTGATGCCGAGCATCGGCATCATGCTGGCGTTTGCCGGGTTGATGTTGTTGACCGGTCCTGCCGGTGCCTCGTTGAATTTCAGCCCTGGTGAAATCGCCACATTGATCGGCGCGATAGCAATTGCGGCCGAGATCATTTTGATCAGTGCATTTGCCGGGCAGGTGGACGTACGCCGGGTGACGGTGGTGCAACTGGCGACGGCGTCGCTGCTGTCGTTCCTGATGGTGGTGCCGATGGGCGAGGCGCTGCCGGGGTTTTCGTGGTTGCTGCTGTTCAGCGCAGTGGGCCTGGGCTTGACCAGTGCGGTGATCCAGGTCGCGATGAACTGGGCGCAGCAAAGCGTTTCGCCCACGCGAGCCACGTTGATCTATGCCGGTGAGCCGGTGTGGGCAGGCGTTGTTGGGCGGATCGCCGGGGAACGGTTCCCGCCGATTGCCATGCTGGGCGCGGCGTTGATTGTGGTGGCGGTGATTGTGAGTGAAATGAAGACAAAAGGGCAAAAAGCCATCGACCTGCAGGATGCGAGGGAACAGGAGCAACAGGGCTAGGGTCGGAAACAAGGCCAAATGGGAGTTTTCGACCTACTTTGTAGGATCCTGCCACATCTTGCCGTTTGGTGATCGTGAAAGCGGCACGTATGATGCATCCCAAACTCCCGCAGATTAGAAGCCTATGTCCCTGATAGTTCTACTGCTTCTGCCGTTCATTGGCAGCTGTCTGGCGGCCTTGCTGCCGCACAATGCACGTAACACCGAATCCCTGCTGGCTGGCCTTGTGGCCCTGGTCGGAACCGTTCAAGTCGCCCTGCTCTACCCCCAGATCGCCCACGGTGGCGTGATCCGCGAAGAATTCATGTGGTTGCCCAGCCTCGGGCTGAACTTCGTGCTGCGCATGGATGGGTTCGCCTGGCTGTTCTCGATGCTGGTGCTCGGCATCGGCACGCTGGTGTCGCTGTATGCGCGCTACTACATGTCACCGGACGATCCGGTGCCGCGTTTCTTCGCGTTTTTCCTGGCCTTTATGGGCGCCATGCTCGGGCTGGTGATCTCCGGCAATCTGATCCAGATCGTGTTCTTCTGGGAACTGACCAGCCTGTTCTCGTTCCTGTTGATTGGCTACTGGCACCACCGCGCCGATGCGCGACGCGGTGCCTATATGGCGTTGATGGTCACCGGCGCGGGCGGCCTGTGCCTGCTGGCCGGGGTGATGCTGCTGGGGCATATCGTCGGCAGCTATGACCTGGACCGTGTGCTGGCGGCGGGCGACCAGATTCGCGCGCATTCGCTGTACCCGGTGATGCTCGCCCTGGTGCTGATCGGCGCGCTGAGCAAAAGCGCGCAGTTCCCGTTCCACTTCTGGCTGCCCCATGCCATGGCCGCACCGACCCCGGTGTCAGCCTATCTGCACTCGGCGACGATGGTGAAAGCCGGCGTGTTCCTGCTGGCCCGCCTGTGGCCGTCGCTGTCCGGCAGCGAAGAATGGTTCTGGATCGTCGGCGGTGCCGGCGCCCTCACCCTCCTCCTCGGCGCTTACTGCGCCATGTTCCAGAATGATCTCAAGGGCCTTTTAGCCTATTCCACCATCAGCCATCTCGGGCTGATCACCTTGCTGCTGGGCCTCAACAGCCCGCTGGCCGCTGTCGCAGCGGTGTTCCATATCCTCAACCACGCCACCTTCAAGGCCTCGCTGTTCATGGCGGCGGGCATCATCGACCACGAAAGCGGCACGCGGGATATCCGCAAGCTCAGCGGCCTGGTCAAGCTGATCCCGTTTACCGCGACGCTGGCGATGGTCGCCAGTGCGTCCATGGCGGGGGTGCCGTTGCTGAATGGTTTCCTGTCCAAGGAGATGTTCTTCGCCGAGACCGTGTTTATCTCGTCGACCCAATGGGTAGAAATCGCCCTGCCGATGATCGCGACCATTGCCGGGACCTTCAGCGTCGCCTACGCCCTGCGCTTCACTGTGGATGTGTTCTTCGGCCCCCCTGCCACCAACCTGCCCCACACCCCCCACGAGCCACCACGCTGGATGCGTGCGCCAGTTGAGCTGCTGGTGTTTACCTGCCTGCTGGTGGGGATCTTCCCGGCCCAGGTGGTCGGTTCGATCCTCGCGGCCGCTGCACTGCCGGTGGTTGGCGGCGTGCTGCCGGAGTACAGCCTGGCGATCTGGCACGGCTGGAATGCGCCGATGATCATGAGCCTGGTGGCCATGTCCTGCGGCGTCGTGCTCTACCTGCTGCTACGCAAGCAGCTCAAGCGCGGCCGCTTCAAGTACCCGCCGGTCATCAGCTACTTCAACGGCAAGCGCGGCTTCGAGCGCAGCCTGGTGGTGATGATGCGCGGCGTGCGCAAGATCGAGAAACGCATCAGCACCAAGCGCCTGCAAACCCAATTGTTCCTGTTGGTGATCGTCGCGGTGATCGGCGCCATGATCCCGATGCTCAACAGCGGCCTTACCTGGGGCGACCGGCCGAAGATCCCGGGCTCCATCGTGTTCGTCACCCTGTGGCTGCTGGCGATTGCCTGTGCCCTGGGCGCCGCCTGGCAAGCCAAGTATCACCGGCTCGCGGCCCTGACCATGGTCAGCGTGTGCGGACTGATGACCTGCATCACCTTCGTGTGGTTCTCGGCACCGGACCTGGCGCTGACCCAGTTGGTCGTAGAAGTCGTCACGACGGTGCTGATCCTGCTCGGCCTGCGCTGGCTGCCACGGCGGATCGAAGAAGTTTCGCCACTCCCCAGTTCGCTGCGCAAGGCGCGCATCCGTCGTCTGCGCGACTTCCTGCTGTCCACCGTGGTGGGCGGCGGCATGGCGCTGCTGTCCTACGCGATGCTGACGCGCCAGACGCCCAACGATATTTCCTCGTTCTACTTGAGCCGCGCCCTGCCCGAGGGCGGTGGCAGCAATGTGGTGAACGTGATGCTGGTGGATTTCCGGGGCTTCGACACCCTCGGCGAAATCACCGTGCTCGGCGCCGTGGCGCTGACCGTGTACGCCCTGCTGCGGCGCTTCCGCCCGTCCAAGGAAAGCATGCAACTGCCCGCGCAACAGCGCCAGTTGGCACCGGACGTGGCCACCGACCTGGTCAACCCGCGCCAGGCCAGCGACACCGCCCTGGGCTTCATGATGGTGCCGGCAGTGCTGGTGCGCCTGCTGCTGCCGATTGCGCTGGTGGTGTCGTTCTACCTGTTCATGCGCGGCCACAACCAACCGGGCGGCGGGTTTGTCGCCGGCCTGGTGATGTCGGTGGCGTTTATCCTGCAATACATGGTCGCCGGCACCCAGTGGGTCGAGGCGCAGATGAGCCTGCGGCCGATGCGCTGGATGGGCTTCGGCCTGCTCTCGGCGACGCTGACCGGGATCGGCGCGTTGTTTGTCGGCTACCCGTTCCTCACCACCCATACCTGGCATCTCAGCCTGCCGCTGCTGGGCGATATTCATATCGCCAGCGCCTTGTTCTTCGACGTCGGCGTGTACGCCATGGTCGTCGGCTCGACGCTGCTGATGCTCACCGCCCTCGGCCACCAGTCGGTGCGTGCGCATAAACCGAGCAACCAGGCCAAAGTAGTCGCCGCCACCGAAGGAGCCGCCTGATGGAAGAAGTCATCGCAATTGCCATTGGGGTCCTGGCGGCCTCCGGCGTCTGGTTGATCCTGCGGCCACGGACGTTCCAGGTGGTGATGGGCCTGTGCCTGTTGTCCTACGGGGTCAACCTGTTCATTTTCAGCATGGGCAGCCTGTTTATCGGTAAGGAGCCGATCATCAAGGACGGCGTGCCGCAGGACCTGCTCAACTACACCGACCCCCTGCCCCAGGCCCTGGTGCTCACGGCCATCGTGATCAGCTTCGCCATGACTGCGTTGTTCCTGGTGGTGCTGCTGGCGTCACGGGGCCTGACCGGCACTGACCATGTGGACGGCCGGGAGCCCAAGGAATGAATTGGGTCAACCAACTGATCGTCGCCCCCATCCTGCTGCCGCTGCTCACCGCCGCGCTGATGCTGATGCTGGGTGAAAAACGCCGTCCGCTGAAGGCCAAGATCAATCTGTTCTCCAGCGTTATTGGCCTGGGCATCGCAATCCTGCTGTTGTACTGGACGCAAAAAGGCGGCCCAGGCTCGATTGGCGTGTACCTGCCGGGCAACTGGCAGGTGCCGTTCGGCATCGTGCTGGTGGTCGATCAACTCTCGGCGCTGATGCTGGTGCTCACCGGGATCATCGGCGTGAGCGCGCTGCTGTTCGCCATGGCCCGTTGGGACCGCGCCGGCACCAGCTTCCATGCGCTGTTCCAGATCCAGATGATGGGCCTGTACGGCGCGTTCCTCACCGCTGACCTGTTCAACCTGTTCGTGTTCTTCGAGGTGCTGCTGGCGGCGTCCTACGGCTTGATGCTGCACGGCTCGGGGCGGGCGCGGGTGTCGTCGGGCCTGCATTACATTGCGATCAACCTGCTGGCGTCGTCGTTGTTCCTGATTGGCGCGGCGATGATCTACGGCGTTACCGGTACGCTGAATTTCGCGGATCTGGCCCTGAAAATCCCGCTCGTGCCGGAAGCCGATCGCGGCTTGTTGCATGCCGGTGCGGCGATCCTCGCCACCGCATTCCTGGCCAAGGCCGGCATGTGGCCGCTGAACTTCTGGCTGGCACCCGCCTATTCCTCGGCCAGTGCGCCGGTGGCGGCGATGTTCGCGATCATGACCAAGGTCGGCGTGTACACCGTGCTGCGCCTGTGGACCCTGCTGTTCTCCGGCCAGGCCGGCGCGTCGGCGTTGTTTGGCGGCGACTGGCTGGTGTACGGCGGCATGGCCACGATCATCTGCGCGGCGCTGGCGATGGTCGCGGCGCAGCGGCTGGAGCGCATGGCCAGCTTGAGCATCCTGGTCTCGGCCGGGATCCTGCTGTCGGCCGTTGGTTTCGCCCAGCCAAGCCTGACCGCCGGGGCGCTGTTCTATCTGGTCAGCTCCACGCTGGCACTGAGTGCGCTGTTCCTGCTGGCGGAATTGATCGAGCGTTCGCGCTCGGCCAACGACCTGCCGCTGGATGAAGAGATCGACGCACTGCCCAAGGCCATGGAGTCCCTGCATCCGCGCCCTGGCGTCAACCTCGATGACGAGCAGAAAGCCGTGGTCGGCCAGGTGATTCCCTGGACCATGGCCTTCCTCGGTTTGAGCTTTGTCGCCTGCGCCCTGCTGATTATTGGCATGCCGCCGCTGTCCGGGTTTATCGGCAAGCTCAGTTTGTTGAGTGCGCTGGTTAATCCCTTGGGCCTGGGCACTGGCCTGGAAGGCCCGATCCGCCCTGCAGCATGGGGCCTGATGGCGTTGCTGATCCTGTCCGGCCTGGCCTCGCTGATTGCCTTCGCCCGCTTGGGTATCCAGCGCTTCTGGACCCCGGAAGAACGCCCGTCGCCTTTGCTGCGCCGCTATGAGTGTGTGCCGATCTTCTTTCTGCTGGGCCTGAGCATCCTACTGACCTTCAAGGCCGAACCGCTGATGCGCTACACCCAGGCCACTGCCCAGAGCCTGAACAATCCGGAAAACTACGTCATGGCGGTGATGGCGACCCGCCCGGTTCCAAGCCCCGAAGCCAAGACCGCCGCGCTGGAGGTGCAACCATGAAACGCCTGCTCCCTGCGCCGTGGTTGTCCCTGGCCTTGTGGTTGTTGTGGCTGGTGCTGAACCTGTCCGTCAGCCCAGGCAACCTGCTGCTGGGCGCGCTGCTGGGCCTGCTTGCACCGCTGCTGATGGCGCCGCTGCGCCCGCTGCCGATCCGCATCCGCCGCCCCGGTGTGATCATCCGCCTGTTCTTCGTGGTCGGCCGCGACGTGATCGTCTCCAACCTGCAAGTCGCCTGGGGCGTGCTGATGTGCGGTTCACGCCCACCGCGTTCGCACTTCGTCAAAATCCCCCTGGACCTGCGCGATGCCAACGGCCTCGCCGCCCTGTCGATGATCACCACCGTGGTCCCCGGCACCATCTGGTCGGAACTGGCGCTGGACCGCAGCATCCTGCTGCTGCACGTGTTCGACCTGGAGGATGAAGCGTCGTTTATCGAACACTTCAAGACCACCTACGAGCGGCCCCTGATGGAGATCTTCGAATGAGCGCCCTGCTCTCCAATGCGATCCTGTTCAGCCTGTTCCTGTTCTCCCTGGCCATGGTGCTGACCCTGGTGCGCCTGTTCAAAGGCCCGTCGGCCCAGGACCGGGTATTGGCGCTGGACTACCTGTACATCCTGGCGATGCTGATGATGCTGGTGCTCGGCATTCGTTATGCCAGTGACACCTACTTTGAAGCGGCGCTGCTGATTGCGCTGTTCGGCTTCGTGGGCTCGTTTGCCCTGGCGAAATTCCTGCTGCGTGGGGAGGTGATTGAATGATGCCGTTATGGATGGAAATCGTCGTCGCGGTCCTGCTGGTGTTGAGCAGCGTGTTCGCACTGATCGGCGCGATTGGCTTGCTGCGCATGAAAGACTTCTTCCAGCGCATGCACCCGCCGGCGCTGGCTTCGACGCTGGGCGCGTGGTGTGTGGCGTTGGCGTCGATTATCTATTTTTCGGTGCTCAAGTCCGGGCCGGTGCTGCATGGATGGTTGATTCCAATTTTGTTGGCGATCACCGTGCCGGTGACCACACTGCTACTGGCCCGTACGGCGCTGTTTCGCAAGCGCATGGCCGGTGATGATGTGCCGGCCGAGGTCAGCAGCCGCCGCTGAGGCGAACACGGTTAAAAATGTGAGAGATGTCGAGCTTTAGCGAGGCTTCGAAGGCGGCCGCACTGTTGGCAGGTATGTTGGCTGACCCACCGCCATCGGGAGCAAGCCCCCTCCCACACTTGATCGTTGTTGGCAGGGAGAAAGCAGCCTGGCTTTAGATCTCATGGATATCGCCAATCCCTTGTGGGAGATGTCGAGCTTTAGCGAGGCTTCGAAGGCGGTGGCACTGTTGGCAGGTATGTTGGCTGAACCACCGCGATCGGGGCATGGATATCTACACACCTTTGGCTCAACGCTGAACGCCCGGCAGATAGGGCTGTTGTGGCGAGCGGGCTTGTCCCGCGTTGGGTTGCGTAGCAGCCCCAGGAAAGAAGAACGCGGTGTATCAGACTCTCTGTAGAGGCTGGTTTTGGGGCTGCTTCGCAGCCCAACGCGGGCGGTGCGACGATTCGACAAGCCCGCTCGCCACAGGGATATTTGTCAGAGTCTGAAAAGTTGTGTAGATACCCATGGCTATCGGGAGCAAGCCCCCTCCCACATTTGATCGCTGTTGGCAGGGAGAAAGCGGCCTGGCTGTAGATCTCATGGATATCGCCAATCCCCTGTGGGAGATGTCGAGCTTTAGCGAGGCTTCGAAGGCGGCGGCACTGTTGGCAGGTATGTTGGCTGACACACCGTAATCGAGGCAAAAAAACGCCCCGAACCAGTCGGGGCGTTTTTCATTCAGCGTTTGCCAATCAAGCCTGATCAGCCAACCGCCAAGTAGTCCCGCCCTTCCCGTCTTCCAACACCACACCCATCGCGGTCAGTTGGTCACGGATACGGTCAGACTCCGCCCAGTCCTTGTTGGCACGCGCCGCCAGACGCGCCTGGATCAACGCATCCACCTCAGCCGCATCCACACGCCCTTCGGCGCCGGCCTGCAGGAAGTCGTCGGCTTCCATCTGCAGCACGCCCAACACACTGGCCAGTTCTTTCAGGCGAGCAGCCAGACCTGCCGCTGCATCGAAATCGCTCTCGCGCAGGCGGTTGATCTCGCGCACCATTTCGAACAGCACGGCGCAGGCTTCGGGGGTGCCGAAGTCGTCGTTCATGACCTCGGTGAACCGTGCCACGAACGCTTCGCCGCCGGCCGGCGCCACGGATGGCAGGCCTTTCAACGCATGGTAGAAACGCTCCAGGGCGCCCTTGGCGTCCTTGAGGTTGTCTTCCGAGTAGTTGATGGCGCTGCGGTAGTGGCTGGACACCAACAGGTAACGCACCACTTCCGGGTGGTACTTTTCCAGCACGTCGCGGATGGTGAAGAAGTTGTTCAAGGACTTGGACATCTTCTCGCCATTGATGCGGATCATGCCGCAGTGCATCCAGGCATTGGCGTAGGTCTTGCCGGTGGCGGCTTCGCTCTGGGCGATTTCGTTTTCGTGGTGCGGGAACTCGAGGTCGCTGCCGCCGCCATGAATGTCGAAAGTCTCGCCCAGGCAGCAGGTGGACATCACCGAGCATTCGATGTGCCAGCCCGGACGCCCGGCGCCCCAGGGCGACTCCCAGCTCGGCTCGCCGGGCTTGGTGCCTTTCCACAGCACGAAGTCGAGCGGATCCTGCTTGGCTTCGTCGACTTCAATGCGCGCGCCGATGCGCAGGTCTTCGATTTTCTTGCGCGACAGCTTGCCGTAGCCCATGAACTTGGCGACGCGGTAGTACACATCGCCGTTGCCTGGGGCGTAGGCATAACCCTTGTCGATCAGGGTCTGGATCATCGCGTGCATGCCAGGGATGTGGTCCGTGGCGCGCGGTTCCATGTCCGGCTTGAGGATGTTGAGGCGGGCCTCGTCCTCGTGCATGGCGGCGATCATGCGCTCGGTCAGCGCGTCGAACGACTCGCCGTTCTCGTTGGCGCGGTTGATGATCTTGTCGTCGATGTCGGTGATGTTGCGCACATAGGTCAAGTCATAGCCGCTGAAACGCAACCAGCGGGTCACCAGGTCGAAGGCAACCATGCTGCGGCCGTGGCCGATGTGGCAGTAGTCGTACACGGTCATGCCGCACACGTACATGCGCACCTTGTTGCCATCCAGCGGCTTGAAGACTTCTTTGGTCTTGCTGAGTGTGTTGTAGATCGTTAGCACGACAGTTCCCTTAAAACAGAATCACTGGCCCCACGAATCACGCAAGGTCACGGTACGGTTGAATACCGGCTGACCGGGTTTCGAGTCCTTGATATCCGCGCAGAAGTAGCCTTCGCGCTCAAACTGGAAACGGTCTTCCGGCTGTGCGTCGCCCAAAGAGGGTTCGGCACGACAACCGGTGAGCACTTGCAGGGAGTCAGGGTTGATGTTGTCGAGGAAACTGGCGCTGTCTTCAGCCTTTTCAGGATTCGGCGAACGGAACAGACGATCGTACAGGCGCACTTCGCACTCGATGCTGGCAGCGGCCGGCACCCAGTGGATCACGCCCTTGACCTTGCGGCCTTCAGGGTTCTTGCCCAGGGTTTCCGGGTCGTAGGAGCAACGCAGTTCGACGATGTTGCCATCGGCGTCCTTGATCGCTTCGTCGGCACGGATCACGTAGCTGCCGCGCAGGCGCACTTCGCCGTTGGGCTCCAGGCGCTTGTAGCCTTTTGGCGGTTCTTCCATGAAGTCATCGCGGTCGATGTAGATTTCACGCGAAAACGGCAGCTTGCGCACGCCCAGTGCTTCGTTCTGCGGGTGACGCGGCAGTTCGAGGTGGTCGACCTTGTCTTGCGGGTAGTTGGTGATCACGACTTTCAACGGACGCAGCACGCACATGGCGCGCGGCGCGTTCGCGTCGAGGTCCTGGCGGATGCTGAACTCGAGCATGCCAAAGTCGACCACGCCGTCGGAACGGTTGGTGCCGACCATGTCGCAGAAGTTGCGGATCGACGCCGGGGTGTAGCCGCGACGGCGGAAGCCCGACAGGGTCGACATGCGCGGGTCGTCCCAGCCATGCACGTGCTTTTCATCGACCAGTTGCTTGAGCTTGCGCTTGCTGGTGATGGTGTAGTTCAGGTTCAGGCGGCTGAATTCGTACTGACGCGGGTGCGCCGGGACCGGCAGGCTGTCCAGGAACCATTCGTACAGCGGGCGATGGCTCTCGAACTCCAGGGTGCAGATGGAGTGGGTGATGCCTTCGATGGCGTCCGACTGACCGTGGGTGAAGTCGTAGTTCGGGTAGATGCACCACTTGTCGCCGGTCTGGTGGTGATGGGCGTGACGGATGCGGTACATGATCGGGTCGCGCAGGTTCATGTTCGGCGAGGCCATGTCGATCTTGGCGCGCAGCACGCGGGCGCCATCCGGGAACTCACCGGCGCGCATGCGGGCGAACCAGTCGAGGTTCTCTTCCACCGAACGGTCGCGGAACGGGCTGTTCTTGCCCGGCTCGGTCAGGGTGCCACGGTATTCCTTGGCCTGCTCGGGGGTCAGGTCGTCGACGTAGGCCTTGCCGGCCTTGATCAACTCGACGGCCCAGTCGAACAACTGGTCGAAGTATTTGGAGGCATAGCGCACTTCACCGGACCATTCGAAGCCCAGCCACTTGATGTCGCTTTCGATGGCGTCGATGTATTCCTGGTCTTCCTTGGCCGGGTTGGTGTCGTCGAAACGCAGGTGCGTGACGCCACCGAACTCCTGGGCCAGGCCGAAGTTCACACAGATCGACTTGGCGTGACCGATGTGCAGGTAGCCGTTGGGCTCTGGCGGGAACCGGGTGACGATCTGCGTGTGCTTGCCCGAATCCAGGTCCGCCTGGATGATCGGGCGCAGGAAATTGACCGGGACGGCAGGTCCGGCCTTGGAATTCGAGGTAGGGTCGACAGTGGGCTTGCTCATAGGATCCTTGAACAGACAGGTTCGTGGCCAGGTGGGGCCAGATAAAACAAAGGGCTCATAATAGCCGAAGCAGTCAAGACACTGACAGGCCGCGACCAAAAACTGCTGCTTTAATTACTGCTTTAATGGCGCACGCGGTAAAAAACCACCTCGAAATTCCTGCCGGGCACGCTAAACTGCGCGCCTTGGCCGCGACTGCGCCAACCCGGTAAGGCGCCCCAGGCGTCCAAACCCACGAATTCCCTGAAAAGAGTAGTGAACATGACCCAAGTTAAACTGACCACCAACCACGGTGAAATCGTCATCGAGCTGAACGCCGAGAAAGCGCCGATCACCGTCGCCAACTTCATCGAATACGTTAACGCCGGCCACTACGAAAACACCGTATTCCACCGTGTCATCGGTAACTTCATGATCCAGGGCGGCGGTTTCGAGCCTGGCATGAAAGAAAAGAAAGACAAGCGCCCAAGCATCCAGAACGAAGCGGACAACGGCCTTTCCAACGACAAGTACACCGTCGCCATGGCCCGTACCATGGAGCCGCATTCGGCCTCCGCGCAGTTCTTCATCAACGTCGCCGACAACGCCTTCCTGAACCACAGCGGCAAGAACGTACAGGGCTGGGGCTACGCCGTGTTCGGTAAAGTCACCGAAGGCCAGGACGTTGTCGACAAGATCAAAGGCGTGTCGACCACTTCCAAAGCCGGTCACCAGGACGTTCCAGCAGAAGACGTGATCGTCGAGAAAGCCGAGATCGTTGGGTGATATTGCTGATTTCAGATTTGCATCTGGAAGAGGAGCGCCCGGACATTACCCGGGCGTTTCTGGATCTGCTCCACGGCCGCGCCCGTGGCGCCCAGGCGTTGTACATTCTGGGGGACTTCTTTGAAGCCTGGATTGGCGACGATGGGATGACGCCCTTCCAGCGTTCGATCTGCGCGGCTCTGCGCGAGCTGAGCGACAGCGGCACCCCGATTTTTATCATGCATGGCAACCGCGACTTCCTGATTGGCAAGGCGTTCTGCAAAGCAGCAGGCGCCACCTTGCTCAAGGATCCGAGTGTCGTGCAGCTTGCAGGCGAACCCGTGCTGTTGATGCACGGCGACAGCCTCTGCACCCGCGACCTTGGCTATATGAAGCTGCGGCGCATCCTGCGCAACCCGGTTGTGCTGTTTATCCTGCGGCATTTGCCATTGCGCACCCGCCACCGCCTGGCGAGCAAGCTGCGCAGTGAAAGCCGCGCGCAAACGCGCATGAAGGCCAACGACATTGTCGATGTCACGCCCGAGGAAGTACCACGGGTGATGCAGCAGTTCGGCGTGCGCACCCTGGTCCACGGCCATACGCACCGGCCGGCGATCCATAAGTTGCAGATTGGCGACCAGGCGGCCAAGCGCATTGTGCTGGGGGATTGGGACAAGCAGGGCTGGGCGTTGCAGGCAGATGAGCAAGGGTTTCAGTTGGCAGCGTTTGACTTCGTCAATCCGCAGCTGGCGTTGCCTGGCGCCTGATCCTCGAACCCCACTGATCCAATGTGAACAGAGATCAAAGTGTGGAAGGGGGCTTGCCCTAATGCCAGTCAGTTAAGGAGGAACACTGTAACTGTGGCGAGCGGGCTTGCCCCGCGTTGGGCTGCGCAGCAGCCCCAATAA
>NZ_LHVO01000038.1 GCF_001269925.1 Pseudomonas sp. MIACH | reverse complement strand
GCGCAGCAGCCCAACGCGGGGCAAGCCCGCTCGCCACAGGAGGTCCCCTTACAAGGTTATTTGGGTTTGCGGTAGCTGTTGATAATCGCCGAGAAGTCCTTGCCCCCTTCGCCGCGCTGACTCATCGATTGGTATAACTGCTGGGCCACGGCGCCAAGAATCACCGGTTGCTTGGCCTGGCGAGCGGCTTCGGTGGCCAGGCCCAGGTCCTTGAGCATCAAGTCCGCACCGAAACCGCCGGTATAACCACGGGACGACGGCGCGGTTTCGATCACGCCCGGCCAGGGGTTGTAGGTGTCGGAACTCCAGCAGCGCCCAGTGGAGCTGTTGATGATGCCGGCCAGCACCTGGGTGTCGATGCCCAGCGCATCCCCCAAGGCCATGGCTTCGCTGACGCCGACCATGCTGATGCCCAACAGCAGGTTGTTGCAGATCTTGGCGATTTGGCCGGTGCCCACATCGCCGCAATGCACGATGTTGCGGCCCATCTGCGCCAGCACCGGTTGCAGGATGGCGAACAGTTCCGGGGTGGCGCCGACCATGAAGGTCAGGGTGCCCGCCTGGGCGCCGCCCGTGCCGCCGGAGACCGGTGCATCGGCCATCACCACGCCTTGCTTGGCGGCAGCAGCGGCGACGTCGCGCGCGGTTTGCGGGTCGATGGTGCTGCAGTCCACTGCGGGCACGCCGTTGCCGATCCCGGCCAACACACCGTCTTCATTCAGCCAGACACTGCGCACATGGGCGGCGGCCGGCAGCATGGTAATCACCAGCTCGGCGCCTTGGGCAGCATCACGCGGCGAGTCGCTGATGCTGCCGCCCAGTTCGGCGAGTTCCTTGAGTACCGTCTGGTTCAGGTCGAACAGGTTCAGCGCATGGCCGGCCTTGATCAGGTTGCGGGCCATGGGCGCGCCCATGTTGCCCAAGCCGATAAATGCAATCTTCATGGTCGTCTCCCGAATCAGCGCAGGTTGATGGTGGTGTTGACGCCATCGTTGACCGTGTCGTCGTCGAACCAGCGGCTGGTGACGGTTTTGGTCTGGGTGTAGAACTGCACCACTTGCTTGCCGTACGGGCCGAGGTCGCCGAGCTTGGAGCCGCGGGAACCGGTGAAGCTGAAGAACGGCACCGGCACCGGGATCGGGATGTTGATGCCGACCTGGCCCACATCGATTTCGCTCTGGAATTTACGCGCCGCCGCACCGCTCTGGGTGAACAGGCCGGTGCCGTTGCCGAAGGGGTTGGCGTTGACCAGCGCAATGGCCTGGTCGAGGGTGTCGACTTCCAACACCACCAGCACCGGGCCGAAGATTTCCTGGGTGTAGATCTGCATATCGGTTGTCACGCCCGAGAACAGGGTCGGACCGACGAAGTTGCCGTGCTCGAAGCCCGGCACCTGGATGTCGCGGCCGTCCAGTTCCAGCTTGGCGCCTTCTTTCACGCCGCTTTCGATCAGTTCCAGGATGCGGGCCTTGGCGCGCTTGGAGATCACCGGGCCGACATCCGTGCCCGCTTCGCTGCCGGCGTTGACCTTGAGCTTTTGCGCCAGCGCTTTCAGATCCGGCAGCCATTGCTTGGCCGCGCCCACCAGCACCACCACCGAGGTGGCCATGCAGCGCTGGCCCGCCGCGCCGAAACCGGCACCGACCAGGGCATTGAGGGTGTGTTCGCGGTTGGCATCCGGCAGCACCACGGCGTGGTTCTTGGCGCCCATCATCGATTGCACGCGCTTGCCGTGCTTGCCCGCCAAGTCGTAGACGTGAGTACCGACAGCGGTCGAGCCGACGAAGGACACGGCCTTGATGTCTTTATGGGTGCACAGCGCATCCACCACATCCTTGCCGCCGTGCACCACGTTGAGCACACCCGCCGGTACGCCCGCTTCCAGCGCCAGTTCCACCAGCAGCAGGGTCGACAGCGGGTCTTGTTCGGACGGCTTGAGGACGAAGGTGTTACCGCAGGCGATGGCCATCGGGAACATCCACAGCGGAATCATCGCCGGGAAGTTGAACGGGGTAATGCCGGCACACACGCCGATGGGCTGGCGCAGGGTGTAGGTATCAACGCCACCGGCGACGTTCTCGGCGAACTCGCCCATTTGCAGGGTGCCGATGGAACAGGCGTGCTCCACCACTTCCAGGCCACGGAAAATATCGCCCTCGGCATCGGCAATGGTCTTGCCCTGCTCGGCGCTGAGGACCACGGCGATGCGCTTTGAATGTTCGCGGATCAAGGCTTGCAGCTTGAGCATGATGCGCATGCGCGCGCCGATCGGCGTCAACTTCCAGGTCTGGAAGGCTTGATGGGCGGCGTCGATGGCAGCATTGACTTCATCGGCCGTGGCGAACGGGACTTTGGCCAGCACTTGCTGGGTAGCCGGGTTGACGACGTCTTGCCAATGGGTGGTCTTGGACTCGACCCACTCACCATTGATGAGCAACTTGACCTGTTGCACGGAAATATCGGCAGATGCGTTCATGTGGTCTCCAACTCTTATATTTATCTAGAGACAAGGCGCGTGAATCGCCTTGAAGAATGAGGCGTTCGGACTGTTTTTGGAGTATAGATGTGCAAATCTCTAATAAGAACGCACATAAAAGCCGGTCCAATATGCAAAAAAACATCACATCGCTGGGCTCCCTGAACTGGGATGACCTGAAGTTTTTCCTCGAAGTGGCCCGCACCCGCAAGGCCAGCGTCGCCGCCAAGCGCTTGGCAGTGGACTACACCACCGTGTCGCGGCGCATCAGCTCATTGGAAGTGTCGCTCGGTACCCTGCTGTTCGAAAAATCCCGGACCAACGGCTTCGTCCTCACCCCCGAAGGCCAGCGTTTGCTGGGGTATGCCGAGTCCATCGAAAGCACCCTGCACATGGCCTGCGAGCAGGTGTCCGGCTCCGGCGTGGCGCTGTCCGGCCATGTGCGCATGGGTTGCACCGAAGGCTTCGGCAGCTTCTTTGTCACCCCGCAGTTGAGCCACTTCGTCGACACCTACCCGGCCATCTCGGTCGACATCCTGCCCCTGCCCCACTTCATCAGCCTGTCCAAGCGCGAAGCCGACATCGTCATCGCCCTGGAACGCCCGGAACACGGGCCCTACGTGTGCTGCAAACTGTGCGACTACAAACTGCAGCTGTACGCGACCCAGGAATACCTCGACCAACACCCGCCCATCCAACGCCCGGCCGACTTGGCCGAGCATCCGTTTATCAGCTATGTGGATGATCTGGCCTTCAGCTCGGAGTTGCTGTACCTGGCGAATGTAGTGCCCGGCGCCAGCGCCAGCCTGCGCAGCACCAGCGTGATTGCGCAGTACGTGGCGGCGCAGCAAGGGCGGTCGATGGCGATCTTGCCGTGCTTTCTGGCGGCGCAGGATCCACGGTTGCTGCCGGTGCTGGGGGAACAGATTTCAATCACTCGCCAGTTTTGGATGTATTGCCGTGAGGATCTGAGGAAGTTGAAGCGGATTACTCTGCTGTGGGATTACATCAGGGAAGTGACGGAGCAGAACCAGGGGTTGTTGATGGGGGAGACACGGGAGATTCGGTTTGCGGATTAAAGGGGTGGGCTGCGCGGTGTCTCTGTGAGATGGGCAAGGCCGTGGTGGATGACTTGACGCCGACGATGACGCCGGGCAGTTAAGCGAACATCGTTCAAATGTGGAAGGGGCGGTGCGACGATTCGACTTGCCCCCTCCCACAGTTAAGTGCATTTCAAGTTGAGAGGGATGCAGCCATTCAGTCCGCGATCACCACAATCGACACCCGACGATTCTCGGTACGCCCTGCTGCCGTGTCGTTGGCGGCCACCGGTTTACTGCTGCCCAGTCCGCGCAGTTGGATGTTTTGTTCTTTGATGCCCACGCTTTGCAGCACCGTCGCCACGCTTTTCGCGCGGCGCAGGGACAGTTGCTGGTTGTAGGCCTCTTTGCCCGAGGCATCGGTGTGGCCGTCGATGCGGACACGTTCGATGCCTACGCCCAGCAAGGCCTTGCCGATGCGTTGGACGATCTCGGTGCTGGGTGGGTTGAGGGTTTCGACGTCGCTGCCAAACAGCACTTTGCCGGACAGGCCGAACGCCCAGCCGTCATCGGTAAGTTCGAATCCTTGTTGCTGGAGTACGGCGACTTGCGCCGGGGTCAGGCCCTTGGGGGGCGCTGTCTGGCAGCCGCCAAGGGTGAGCAGTGCCACCAGCAGGGTGATAAACGTAAAGCGCGTGGTCGAAAACAAGGGATCAGCTCCTGTGTTGAACGTTGACGACGGGGCTCTCCGGCTCCGCCGTTTGCTGGCCACCCGAGGACAAACGCTTGGCCTGGTACATCGCCGCATCGGCGGCATTGAGCAAGGTGCCGGGGGTGACGCCATGCTCGGGGTAGATGGCGATACCAATACTGAGGGAGGTCAATACCTGGGTGTCGCCAGGCACGGCAATCGGCATGTCCATGCTGGCGATGATTTTGTCGGCGATGCGCTGGGCGTCTTCCACCTTGTGCAGCGGTGCCAGCAGGATGGCGAACTCATCACCGCCCAGGCGCGCCACCAGGTCATCTTCACGCAATTGCGCACGTACGCGCTCGGCGACGGCCACCAGCACGGCATCACCTGCGGCATGGCCGAAGCTGTCATTGATCTCTTTGAAACGGTCGCTGTCGAGGTACAGCACGGCCACCTGCTCCTTGGCCTTCGCGGCGCCGCGCAGGGCGCGAATCAGGCGGCCTTCGAAGAACGCGCGATTGGGCAGGCCGGTGAGGCTGTCATGGTTGGCCTTGTGTGCAAGGGTCTCGTTTTCGCTTTGCAGGTGGCTTTGCCAGGCTTCCATCTCGCCGAGCAAGGCGTTGAAGTCGCTGCCCAGGCTGTCGAGTTCGGCGATGCGTGCCGGTGGCACGCGACGGTCGAAGTCGCGCTCGCTGCGGGCGGCGTGGGCCACGGCGGCGAGGCTTTGCAGCGGCTCCGTAATGCCGCGCAACAGACGCCGCGCCAAGTGCAGGGCGACCCAGGCGCTGAGGGCGGTGCAGATCAGGATTCCCGCCAGGCCGCTCAGCAGAAAGCGCAGCACGCTGCCGCCGTGGCCGGTCAGATGAATGCTGCCGATGGTTCGCCCCTGATGGAGGATCGGCTGGATGATGGGTTGTTCGAGCAAAGCGTGCGCCAGTTCCAGTTCGACCCGCGACAGCATCCCGGTTTCCGGGCGCGTCCAATACGCCAACAGCTTGCCATTGACATCGAATACTTCGGCCTCGGCCACTTCCTCGGTTGAAGCGATAAGGCTGAGGGCTTCGGTGGCTGCGGCGCTGTCATTGAACACCACCGCCGCTTCCACGGTGTAGTTGATGGAGCGGGCGATCAGGTGCAGGTTATGTTCGGCATACACCCGTAGCGCCAAGACGCCGAGCAGGGTCAGGGACACACTGGCCAGGGTCACCGCCATCAGCGCGAGGATCAGGTGCCCCCGGCCGATGACCGAACGCAAGGTCGGTCGCACTTTCATGGCGCAGACGCCCGACGACGGGACAGTTGCAACACGCTGGGATGAATGCGCACGCCGCTGCGCGCCACCGAATCGAGGTTGACCTCAAACGACACTTGCTCATCGCCCACCCGCAGGCAGAACAGACTGCCCACGGTGCACTGGTCGCCGCCTTCGCTGATGCTGAGCACCGGGTGGCCGACTAACGAGGCAAACAGGCGGCTGCGTTCGTCATTGCTGAGTTTGCCGATGTACACAGCATCGCAGGCGTTGACGACATCGGGGTGCTCGACCAGCAGGCGCCGGACCACGACCGGACGACCGGTGGCCTGGGTGGTGCCTTTGATCAGGTCGTCGGTGTATTGGGTCGGTCCGACGATGCACAGGCGCAGTTGCTCAGGCTCGACTGGCCAGCGGGCATAGCTGAGGATACCGAGTACCACTTGCGTGACCGCCTGGGCGCGCTGATCAGCCGGGCCCGGAGCCTCGGCAAAAACGCGGGGCGCCAGCAGGCATAGAACCGCCACCAGCAGCAGGCGTCTCCAGCTCAAACCACGCTCGGCCACGTTCATGCAGCGATTCTCTCAGGGGTTGTCGGGGTGATGCCGCAACGATAGCACAGCGTCAGATAGTTCTGACTCCTGACCCAGCTCCAACATCAACCCACTCAAGCGTTTGACCTTGCGTCTCACGGCCTCTTCAAACACGCCGCCACGGGGTTCGATCAGGCTGAACCAGCGTTTGGCGCGCGTGATGCCGGTGTAGATCAACTCTTTGGTGAGCACCGGATTCAGCGCGTCCGGCAGGATCAGCGCTGTGTGGGTGAACTCCGAACCCTGGGATTTGTGCACGGTCATGGCGTACACGGTTTCCACATCATTGAGACGGCTGGGCAGTACAAATCGCACGCCACCCTGGCCATCGTTACGCGGGAAAGCCACGCGCAGCACCTGGGGGCCGCCGTCGCTTTCAGGCAGTTTGAGGGCAATGCCGATGTCGCCGTTCATCAAGCCCAGGCCGTAATCGTTGCGGGTCATCAACACCGGGCGGCCTTCGTACCATTGCTCATCGCCTTCAATCAGGCGCACTTTGCGCAAGGCGGCCGTGATGCGCAGGTTCAGCCCCTCCACCCCCCAAGGGCCCTTGCGCACGGCGCAGAGCAGTTGGAACGCATCGAAGGCTTGCAGCAGTTGTTGTGCCCAGTGGGTCCAGGCGAGGTCATCGCGCGGAGTGTCGACGGCGGGCCGCGCGCTGTGCAGCAGGTTGAGGTAATAGCGATAACCCTCGGCGCCACCGCCCTGCCCGTCCAGCACCAGGCGCTCCAGGGCGTGGTCGTGTTCGCCTTTGAGGCTGACGCAGAACAGGTCGCTGTGGCTGCGCGCGGCCAGCAGCTTGCGGGCCTCTTCGGCGTTTTGCTGGTTGACCCAGCGCGCCAGTTGGCCAATGCCGCTGCCTTCGCCGAAACGGCGCGAGTAGCGCAGCATCACCACTTGCTGCGCCAGGGGATGGCTGCCATCGAGGTCTTCATGCAGGCCACTGGCGCTGAGGTCTTCGCCGCTGACGGTTTGCAGCCATTGGCGGGTGTCGGGGCTGTACCAGCCGGCCTCGGCGTCGCGGCACAAATCACCGAGTACGGCGCCGGCCTCTACCGAGGCGAGTTGGTCCTTGTCGCCCAGCAACACCAGGCGGGCATGGGGCGGTAACGCGTCGAGCAGGTTAGCCATCATTTCCAGGTCGATCATCGAGGCTTCGTCGACCACCAGCACATCCAGGGGCAACGGATTGCCAAGGTGATGGCGAAAGTGCCGAGTGCCCGGGCGACTGCCCAGCAAGCGGTGAACCGTGGTGACCTGGGTCGGGATCTTTTCCTTCACGCTTTGCGGTACGTTCAGCGACAGCACTTGCTGGCTGATGGATTCGGTCAAACGCGCGGCGGCTTTACCGGTCGGCGCGGCCAGCCGGATGCGCAACGGGCTGCCGGACTCTACGGCGGGCGCCTGCAGCAGCGCGAGCAGGCGCACCACGGTGGTGGTCTTGCCGGTGCCGGGGCCGCCGGTGACGATGCTGAATGCTCCGCGGGTGGCCAGGGCGCAGGCGAGTTTCTGCCAGTCGATCACGCCATCGGGCGGCGGTTGGTCAAACAAGCCATTCAAGCGCTGGGGCAAATCGGCGGCGACGCTTTCCTGGGTGGCAAGACGCTGGCGCAGGGCGCTGTCGATGCGCCGTTCGTAGGTCCAGTAGCGGCGCAGGTACAGGCGTTTGCCCGACAGTACCAAGGGACGACTGTGCGCCGATTCGCTGCCGTCCACCGCCAGGGCCACCAATGGGCTGGCGGCCAGCGCGTGACACCAGTGGGCGCCGTCGAGGCCGTCGAGCAATTGCGACGGCAGCAGCATGGCGCCGGTTTGCAGGTCGCCTTCGGGCGGCAAGGACAGGGCAAAATCCGGCGCGTTGAGGGTTTCGAACAGGTCCAGGCACACATGGCCGTGGCCCAGTTGATGGCTGGTCAGCGCCGCCGCCACTAACACCAAGGGGTCGGCGTGTGGATCGAGTTCGTGCAGGAAGCCCACGAAGGCCTTGTCCAACGCCCGCAGCCAACCCCGCTCAACCCAACGCTCCAGCAGATGCACCAGGTCGGCGGCGCGGCTCAAGGGCGCTAATGCCTCAAGCGGTAACGGCGACAGGCTCATAACAACACTCCTTGTTCCCAGGCGGGCTCAACCTTGGGCGGGATGGGCTTGCCCTGGAACAGCAGGTCCAGGCTTTCGATCAGCTCCCGTGGCGGCCGGGTGAAAAACGCCCCTCGGCTGACCGCCTGGGTGCCGCGCAGGAACAGGTACAGCGCGCCGCCGACATGACGGTCGTAGTCGTAGTCCGGCAGGCGTGCCTTGAGTTGGCGATGCAGGGCCAGCAGGTAAAGCACGTATTGCAGGTCGTACCGATGCTCAAGGATCGACTGTTCCATGGCGTCCTTGGTGTAGGCCGAATCGTCGGGACCGAGCCAGTTGGATTTGTAGTCGGCCACGTAATAACGGCCATCGTGTTCGAAAGTCAGGTCGATAAACCCCTTGAACATGCCGTTGAGCAGCACCGCTTCGGCGGCGACGCGGGACACACCGTTGTGGGTGTGCTGGCACACCAGCTTGTCGAGGGCGAGCACGTCGACTTTATGGCTGGCGAACCAGAACTCCATTTCGATCTGGTAATGCTGCAGGTTGCTCAGGGCGACCTGGTCGTTATCCACCGGCAGCGGCGTTTGCAGCAGATGGCCCAGCCAGTCACTGAGGGTGACGATCCAGCCTTCCCAGTTGCGGCGATTGCAGCGCGCGCCTACGGCTTGTTCGATCGCTTGCGAGGCCACGTTGAAGCCTTCTTCGCCGGCCCACTCCAGCAGACCGTGAAGGAAGGTGCCGGGGTTCGGACCGCGTGGGAAACGGTGAATGTCTGCGCCGGACGCTGCCACTTCACGCGGTGCGTCGGGGTCGAGGCGTTCGTCATCGAACAGCTTTTGCGCCTGTGGGCTTTCGGGCGCTTCGAGGTGGGCGACGCTCATGCTGTCGCCAATGCGCAAGGCACTGTAGGACGCGATCCACCAGTTCTCGGCGGCCTTGCGCTTAGGTAACAAGGGCGCGAGCAAGGTGGCGGTGTTGCGCGGCGGGTGGAACAGGGTGTCTTGGGCGTCGGGCACAGGGGTGTAGTGGATGGCCGCACAGCCGTCCTGCAGATCCAGCAGCCAGCGCGCGAGGCCGGCGGACTCACGCAACGATGCTCCGGCGCCGAGCAAGTAACCCAACGCCGACAGGTGCAATACCGAGCTGTTGCTGTTGCCGCGCTTGAGGTCGGCAACGCCCAGCCAGCAGGCGTGTTTGGCGCGGGTCAGGGCCACGTAGAACAAACGCAGGTCTTCGGCCAGGCGCTCATCGTCGGCCTGGGCGATCAACTCGGCGGTCGGACGCAGGCTGACGTGGGATTTGCCCTGTTCATCGTGGTAATGCAGCGGTAGGCGACTGCCGTCGACCGGCTTGGCCGAGCAGATGAAAGGCAGGAAGACCAGGTCGTACTCCAGGCCCTTGGATTTGTGAATGGTCACCACCTTGACCAGTTGCTCATCACTTTCCAGGCGCAGGATTTGCTCTTCACCGGCTTGGCCGGATAACGCGAGGTGTTCGGCCAGGTGGCGGATCAACGCCTGTTCACCGTCCAGTTCCGACGCGGCTTGTTGCAACAACTCGCTGAGGTGCAACAGGTTGGTCAGCACACGTTCGCCGTCGCTGCGGGCGATCAGGGTTTGCGGCAGTTTGAAATCGTGCAGCAGGCGACGCAGCATCGGCAGTACGCCTTGGGTGCGCCAGATCGCGCGGTAGCCACGGAACTGCATCACGCGGCTTTCCCACGCCAGTTCGTCCTGGTTCAGACGCTCCAGTTCCGGCAGTGACAGGTTCAAGGTGACGCAAGCCAGGGCAGCCCGTAGCGGCCGCTCGACGTCCGGCTCGGCGCAGGCCTTGAGCCAGGCAAGCAGGTCGTGGGCTTCCTGGGCGGCGAAGACGGAGTCCTTGTCCGATAGGTACACGCTACGCACGCCACGGGCAGCCAATTCGGCGCGCACGGCTTGGGCTTCCTTGCCGTCGCGCACGAGGATGGCGATGTCCGACGGCAGTACGCCTTTGAAGCTGTCGTCCGGTTGCAGGAAACCAGCCGTACCTTGCTGCCCGCCGTTGAGCAACTCGACAATCTGCGTGGCACAGGCGCCGGCCAGTTGTTGGCGGTACACCGCGTTGGAAACCGGCTGGTCGGTGGGCAGGTGCCAAAGGTTCATCGCCGGCAACGTTTGGCCGTCGACCTGCAGCTTTTCCTTGCGGCCTTGGGACAACACCGGGTGGAACGGCACCGGATTGTCGCCATTCGACTCCCGGAACAGGAACGCGCCCCGGCCCGTTTCCGCCCGCTGGAACACATGGTTCACCGCCTCGACCATCGCATGGCTGGAACGGAAGTTGGTGCCCAGGGTGTGGTGACGGCCGAGAGTGGATTTGCGCGCGCGCAGGTAGGTGTAGATATCGGCGCCGCGGAAGGCGTAGATCGCTTGCTTGGGGTCGCCAATCAGGAACAGGCCGCTGTCGAGGTGGTTCTCTTCGATACGGTAGATGCTGTCGAAGATGCTGTATTGCACCGGGTCGGTGTCCTGGAACTCGTCGATCAGGGCCACCGGGAACTGCTCGCGGATCACACTGGCCAGGCGCTCGCCGCCATCGGCTTGCAGGGCGGCGTTGAGGCGGATCAGCATGTCGTCGAAGCCCATTTCGGCACGCCGGCGTTTTTCTTCTTCGAAGCGGTTGCCCACCCAACCGGCAGCGTGTTGCAACACCGCCGCGTCAGGGGTTGGCAGCGCGTCGAGGGCGGCCTTGAGGCCGGCCATGGCGTCGATGCCGGGGTGTTGCGGCGGGTCGCCCTTCCAGGCTTCGGCCATGCCGTCGGGAGTTAGGCGGGTGAAGCCGGTGCCAATATCCAACTGTTCCAGGGTTTCGTCAGCGGCCCAGGCGCTGATCTTTTCGAACCAGGGCTCGAAGTAACGCACTTGCATCTTGCGGCCGTCGACGGCTTTGGCGGCCACGGCTTGCAGGCAGATTTCGCGCAACTCGGCGGCCCATTGTTGCCAGGGAGCCTTGATGTTTATCAACGCTTCACGGCGTTCTTGCAGGCAAGCGTTGATCAGCTCGGCGGGTTCGCGGGTTTCATCCGTCGGCCGTTCGCTGCCGAACAGTGCGCGCACGCGTGGCATCAACGACGCCGGACCGCCCCAGTTGTTGCGTACCCAGTTGAGCGCATCGTCGTGCATCGGGTAGCAGAACAGCCGCCAGTAATCGCGCAGCACTTCGCCGAGCAGGTCGCTGTGGTCGGTTTCCAGGGTCTGGGTGAACAGGCTGCCGCTGTCGAACGCGTGTTCGCGCAGCATGCGCTGGCACCAACTGTGAATCGTGGAAACCGCCGCCTCATCCATCCACTGGGCTGCGATGTCCAGGCGGTTGGCGCAGGCGGGCCATTGCTCGGGGAGGTATTGCGCACGCAGGTCGGCGATCAACGCGTCGGGCTGCTCAATCTCTTCGCGGAAGAAACGTGCGGCTTCGGCAAGGCGAATGCGGATGCGTTCGCGCAGCTCTTTGGTGGCGGCATCGGTAAAGGTCACCACGAGGATTTGCGGCGGCAGCAGTTCACGGCCGAAACCGGACTCATCGCCACCGTGGCCAAGGACCAGACGCAGGTACAAGGCGGAGATGGTGAAGGTTTTGCCGGTACCGGCGCTGGCTTCAATCAGCTGGCTGCCATGCAACGGGAAGGCCAGGGCCAAGGGTTTGCTGCTCATGCGCCGGCCTCCTCGCCTGTGAGTGATCGCCATGGGGCGTTGATGAGCGGTCGATACAAGGTTTCGCACCAGCCTTCGAATTCTTCGCTGGCGACCAGGGCGGCGTAATCGGGGAACTGTCGGGTGAGCGCCGGGGTTTCGCGGCGCTCGCCGTCGGTGGTCAGGCCGTCGCCTTCATAGGCTTTGCTCGCGGCGGCGTGGGCTTTGACCGGATCGGTCTGGCTGAGCCAGGCGAAGGCGGTCTTGACGGCTACCGGGAGCGGTTCTCTCATGCCGCTGTGCCAGGCCAACAGCAGGTTGCCGAGGATTTCCCGGGCGATGGGCTGATCCAGCGGGGCCAGCAGCAACGTATCGTCGCTGGCCACCAACCCCGTGCTCAACGACAGGCCGCAGGCGCAGGCCACCACATGATTGACCCAAGGACGGATCAGGCGATGCCATTTGCGTGTTTTGATCGAGCCGATGCTATTGGGGATGGTGGTGACACTCAGCAATCCGCCATCACTGCGTCGATGCAGGCCGCTGATCCAGCCTTCCAGCGCTATACCTTGATGCTCGAAACTGATCGGTTCTGCAGCGGTGTGCGGCGTTGGCCAGAGAGCCAGCAAGTGCTGGTAGCGTTGCAACAAGTCGGGCAGGGGCTCAATGAGTTCGTTGCGCAGGCACTCGCCGAAGCCGACCATCGGCAACAGGCCACTGCCTTGCAACCGCAGGGCCTGGGCGTTGAGGGCCTGGTCGAGGTGCTCGGGTTGGGACAGCGCAGCGTTCAACAGGCTATCGCTCAGGCTATAGCGCTGCAGCGCGTCAAGCACGAAGGGTTCTTCATCGGCCAGGGGTACTTCGGCGGCTTCGAAGAACACTTTCAGACGCTGGCTGAAGAAGTGTTTGACCGGGTTGCGTAGGAAATCCTGTAACTGGCCGAGGCTCAGGGGCTCCTCCTGTTGGTGCTGCGCCAGTTGGTCTTCCTGTGTAACGGCATCCGGGGCGGCGTGGAGTAACTGCCATTCGCGGGCGTAGCTGAACAGCGGATCACCTTCGTGGAAGTAGCGGGCGCTGAAGGGTTGGAGCGGGTGTTCCTGGGTCATCGCGTCCAGTAGCGGTGTTTCTTGTGCGTTGTGCCAGCCACTGGCGATATGGTCCCGCAGTTGGCCGATGAGTACAGAGGCCGGGCGCTCGCTGTTATCGCGGATGCTACGGCCGACCCAACTGATATAGAGCTGGTCACGGGCGGACAGCAGGGCTTCGAGTAGCAGGTAGCGGTCGTCTTCGCGGCGCGAACGGTCGCCGGGACGGTAGTCGCTGCCCATCAGGTCGAAATCCAGCGGTGGCTGGGCGCGTGGGTAGTCGCCGTCGTTCATGCCGAGCAGGCAGACGAGTTTGAAGGGGATGGCGCGCATGGGCATCAGGGTGCAGAAATTGACAGCTCCGGCGAGGAAGCGCTGGGACAGGCGGCCTTGGTCCAGGCCGGCCAGCCAGGCTTCGCGGACTACGGTAAGCGGTAACTCATCCTGTAGGCCGACGGACTCGCAGGTTTCCAACCAGGTTTCCCTGAGTTGCTCAAGCTGACCCAACAGGTAGTCGTCGTGCTCGCTGCTGGGTAGGAAGAATAGTTGCATCAGGCGTTGCAGACGCTCGCCCCATTCGTGGGGTGCTGCGGGTTGTGACAGCGCTTGATGGGCATCGCTGAGCGCATCAAGCAAAGCGACCAGGGGGCCGATCAAGGCCGCATCAAGCCCGCCGATTTCGTCGTAAGGCTCAATGCCTTCGCAGGCTGCACCGGTGCCGACGGCATAGCCTAGAAGCATGCGGCGAAGGCCAAATCGCCAGCTGTTTTGTTCCAGCTCACTCGGCAGACCGAGACCCGCGCGTTGCTCGGCGTTTAGCCCCCAACGGATGCCGGCGCCTTCGATCCAGCGGTGCAGCGTGGGCAGATCGCGCTCCTTGATGGCGAAGCGTTCGCGCAGGGCCGGGACGTCCAACAGGTCGAGAATCTCGCTGACGGGAAAGCGGCTGTCGGGGAGTTTGAGCAAGTGTTCGACGGCGATCAGCAGGGGATCGCGGCCACGCTGGCCTTGATCGGTCAGGGTGAAGGGGATGAAGCGGGGATCAACTCTGTCCAGTTGACCGAATACCGCGCGGATATGCGGCGCATAGCTGTCGACGTCGGGGACCATGACGATGATGTCCCTTGGGCGAAGCGTGGGGTCGGCGCTGAAGCGTTGGAGCAGTTGGTCGTGGAGAATCTCGACTTCGCGTTGGGCGCTGTGGGCAATGTGGAAGCGGATGGAGGTATCACGCTCTAAATCGACAGCAGGCCATAGCTCGCGCGTCTCATTGAGTGGGCGCAGTTCGAGGATATCGTCCTGAAGCTGGTTGAGCAGTGTGGTGGGTTCGCTGTCGCTGAACAGGTCGATTCGGCCATCGCGAAAAGCGGCGCGGTAGCTGTTGGGATCGTCGTAACTGTCCAGCAGGCTGATGTAGTCGCGACCTTGTTTTCCCCAGGCGGCCAACAGCGGATGGGCGTGTTGGTGCAGGGTTTGTGGGTCGATGGTAACGGGCATGCCGGCTTTGCGTGCTTGGCGTTTGTATTCGTTACGCAGCAGGTCTTTGTCGGCGACGATGTCGGACCAATGGTGGCGACACGGGTTGTGCACGCACAGCAGGACTTGACTGAAACGGGCGAGGCCGGCCAACGCCTCGAGCGCTTGCGCGGGCAAGGAAGAGATCCCGAAGACAATCACCCGAGAAGGCAGCCCCTTCGGTGCTTCCTCAAGCGCATTGATACGTTCGATGAAGCGCTGATGCACGCCGGCGCGGCTTTCAGCCATGCCCTCTTCACCTACGTCCAACAACAGCGCACGCCATAACTCGGCTTGCCAGCAGTTGGCAGGGTTGAGTGGCTTGGATTCGCCTCGACCGTTACGCAATTGATGGCGGCCTGCGGCCCAGTCTTCCAGCCAATCAGCGCGATAGACCTGATATTGGTCGAACAGGTCCGCCAGTCGTTCCGCCAGCTGGTAGCGTTTGCGTAGGTCAGAGTCATGGGTCAAGAAGCGCTGCAACGGTTCGAAGTGCGGCTGATCGATGAGCTCCGGGAGCAGGCGCATCAGGCGCCAAGTGAGCGGGGCTTTATCGAGCAGGGATTTGGGAGGGATTTCGTCACGTCCCAGCACCATGCGATAGAGCTGCCACATGAAGCTGCCGGGGAGCTGTACATCGATGGCGGCGGCGATTCCGCAGCCACCCATATCGTCGTCTTCCGGGTCTTCAGCCAAGGCCAGTTTGAGCCACTGGGCAATGCCGTTGCTTTGTACCAGGGCGATTTCGTTTTCCAAGGGCGCCAGGGGATAACGGCGCATCCAACTCACCACTAGGCTGCGCAGTTCGTCCAAGCGGTTGCCGTGAACCACCATGAATCCAGCGCTGAGGGACGTCGCATCCGGCATAACGGCTTCCTTGGGAAAAGCAAAAATCGAGGGCATGGACTTTAGCACTGAAGGCCACGCCGAGGCGCCTCTTCGCACTTTTCGACCGTGCAAAACAAAACCCCATCTGCTTTCGCAAATGGGGCTTCGGAATTTAATCTTGACGATGACCTACTCTCACATGGGGAAACCCCACACTACCATCGGCGATGCATCGTTTCACTGCTGAGTTCGGGATGGGATCAGGTGGTTCCAATGCTCTATGGTCGTCAAGAAATTCGGGTACTGAGTCGCGGCCAGTTGGCCTCGCTTCAGCAAATTGGGTATGTGACAGCTGTCGGTGTTTTGTGAGCATCGAACTTTCGGTTCATTGCGTCTTCACACACCGCAATCTGATGCTCTTTCGAGTAGTCAAATTGCTTGGGTGTTATATGGTCAA